>NZ_CP165644.1:0-2100846 GCF_041200005.1 Leptotrichia rugosa | reverse complement strand
AATTTCATCTCCCTTTTAATTAAATTATTTCAAATGAATCAATAGCTTTAAAAGTCACTCTCTTTCAGGATTTTATTAATTTTTATCCAAATTAAAATTTTACTTTTCCACATTAATAAAACAAAAATTTTAGAGTTTTCCACATTTGGTTTTCCGCATTTTTTAGATTTTTTATTTTTTTGCTAAATAAATAAAAAAACTAGAGAGTTTTCCACAATTTTTTTATTTTTTCCCCTTTTTTTCAAATTTGATACATTTTTATATTATGAATATAACATATATAAAATAAATAATCAAGATTTAGCAAAAAGTTTTCCACATAGTTTTCCACAGGTACTAGATACTATATTTACCTGGTTTATTGTTATTTTTGCTCAAAATTGACAAGTTTTCCACATAAAAATGAATAGCCTATTTTACTGGATTCCCACATTTTTTCCACATTTTTTTAGTTTTCCACATCAAATTGTGGGAAACATGTGGGAAACTTTGTGGAAAAAAGTTTTCCACAATTTAAGTAAAAGTTTTCCACATGTTATTCTCTGGCAAACCCTTTATTCATCAATATTCCCACATTTCCACATTGTATAATAATAATATATATATAATAATATATAATATATTATAATAATAGACTGTGGGAAACTATGAAAAACTAAAAAGTTAATAAGTTGGTAAAGGGATTTTACTTGACTTTTATTCAAATTTTGTATATAATATTTATAAAATACTAAAAATTGTTGAAAAGAAAAGAAAAAAGAAAGGAAAAAAGAAAAAAATGACAAAAAGAACATATCAACCAAATAAAAGAAAAAGAAAAAAGATCACGGTTTTAGAAAAAGAATGCAAAATAAAAGTGGAAGAAATGTATTAAAAAGAAGAAGAGCAAAAGGAAGAAATAAATTATCTGCATAATTTATAAGTTTTACAAACAAAATTAAATTGTAGGGGAATATTTCCCCTGTTTTTTAAATAAAAAATGAATTAAAAAGAAGAAGAAGTATGTATATCAATAAAATAAAAAAAACAAAAGATTTTTCAATAATATATAACAAATCAAAAAAAGTGCATACCAAGTATGCTATTATTTTTATAAAAAAAAATTTCAAAAAAGAACAAAGATTTGGATTTGTAGCAAGTAAAAAAACAGGAAACTCTGTCTATAGAAATAGAATCAGAAGACTATTTAAAGAATTTGTAAATCTAAACAAAGAAAGATTTCACAAAGATACAGACTATGTTTTTGTAGGTAAATCAATTTTAAAAGATAATCTAAAAAATATAAAATATAAAGATATAGAAAAAGACCTAAGCAAGGTGATAAAATGATAAAAAAAATTTTATTATTTCTAATAAAAATTTATCAAAAGATTATTTCTCCTATATTTGGAAAAAGATGTAGATTCTATCCAACTTGTTCAGAATATTCAAGACAGGCAATTACAAAATATGGAGCGATAAAAGGAACTTACTTAAGCATAAAAAGAATACTAAAGTGTCATCCCTTTCATAAAGGTGGTTATGATCCTTTAAAATAATTAAAAACTTAATATAAAAATAAAATACGGAGGAAAGTTTATGTTCAAAATACCAGCATTGGTAAACTTTGTTGTATTTGTACTAAATGCTATTTACAAAATTGTAGGGAACTATGGAATAGCAATAATTATTGTGACAGTACTGATGAGAATAATTATATTCCCGCTAACACTAAAACAGGAAAAATCAATGAAAAAAATGCGTGAAATACAACCTGAAATGGATAAATTAAAAGAGAAATATAAAGATAATCCTCAAGAATTTCAAAAGAAAACAGCAGAATTATATCGTGAAGCTGGAGTAAATCCACTAGGAGGATGTCTTCCACTATTAATTCAATTACCAATATTTGTAGCATTATATTATGCATTTATGGGTGAAGCAATACCCAATGATGCAAAATTTTTGTGGTTCACATTAAAACAGCCTGACAAATTATTTATGATAGGAACATTTGCGTTTAACCTATTGCCAATACTAAATGTAGTTATTACATTTGTTCAGCAAAAAATGATGGCAACACCTGGACAAGATAATCAGCAGATGCAGACAATGATGTACATGATGCCAATTATGATGTTATTTATATTTTATAGAATGCCATCAGGAGTAACTTTATATTACTTAGTTTCTGGAGCACTGGCACTGTTGCAACAATATATTATTCTAAAAGGGAGAAGTGATGATGGAGAAAATAATACTAAAGTCACAAAATGAAGAAGAACTTAAAGAGATGATAGAGCGTTCTCTAACTTTACAAGAAGATGAAACTTATCGTGTAAAGATATTAAAATATCCAAAAAAAATATTGTTTGTCAACATAAAAGGGGAATATGAAGTTGAAATTATAAAAAAATCTGAGTTAGAAAATCTAGAAAATAAATTTTCTAAAAAAGAAAAAAAACAAGTAAAAGAAAATATAGAAAATAATTCAAAAGATGTAGAAGAAAAGAAGATAATTTCAAAACCAAATTCAAGTAAAAAAAACAATTTTAAAAATGAAATCAAAAAAAGTACAGCAGATGCGACCGTTGATAAAATTAGAGGTTTTTTTAAAGAGTTCATAGTTAATACAAAGCTAGATATAAAAATTATTGCTATAAAGAAGGAAAATAGTGATAAATATTTAGTTTTACTGGATGGAAAAGATATGAGATACATCATCGGAGAAAAAGGGAACACACTAAATAATTTTGAATATCTGATAAGCGTATTAAGAAAATTTAAAAATATAAAAATTATGGTAGATTCAAATAATTACAAGGAAAAGAGAGAAATTTCACTTAGGGAACTTGCTAGAAAAAAAGGGAAAATAGTGCTTTCAACAGGAAATGCCATAAAATTGAATCCAATGCCGGCAAGAGAACGAAAAATAATTCACGAAGAAGTTTCATTTATGCACGGACTTAAAACAGAAAGCTTTGGAGAAGAGCCAAAAAGATATTTAGTTATAAAAAAATTTGATAACAAAATAAAATAAATAAATAAATGATTTAAAAAGAGGTAGAAAAATGTTATGGGATGACACAATAGCTGCAATTTCAACACCAAAAGGTGAAGGAGGAATTGCAATAATAAGAATATCTGGCGATAAATCATTTGAAATTTTAGAAAAAATATTTAAAAGACAAAACCCAAACAGTGATTTGGGTTTTTCTAAATTAAATTATGGGTTTATCAAAGATGGGAAAAAAATGATTGACGAAGTGATGGTAGCAAGATTAAAAGCGCCAAAAACTTACACCTGTGAAGATATTGTGGAAATAAATTGTCATGGAGGAGTGGTTGTTTCGCAAAAAATATTGGAGCTAGTTTTGAAAAATGGAGCAAGACACGCAGAAAAAGGGGAATTTACCAAAAGAGCTTTTATGAACGGGAGAATTGACTTATCTCAGGCTGAAGCGGTAATGGACATCATTCATGGAAAAACTGAAAAAAGCGTGTCTTTATCATTGGATCAGCTAAGAGGAGATTTGCGGGATAAAGTAAATAGTTTTAAAAAGGCACTTTTGGATATTACAGCACATGTGAATGTGGTGCTTGACTATCCTGAAGAAGGAATTGATGATCCGCTTCCAAAAGATTTACGAGATAATCTTGAAAATGTGTATGAAGAAGCGAATAGACTTATTGAGTCGTATGATAAAGGGAAAAAAATAAAAGAGGGGATAAAGACAGTCATTGTTGGAAAACCAAATGTGGGAAAATCGACTTTGCTAAATTCACTTTTGAGGGAAGAGAGAGCGATTGTGACGCATGTGGCAGGGACGACAAGAGATGTAATTGAAGAAGTTATAAACATAAAAGGAATTCCTTTGGTGCTTGTGGATACAGCTGGAATTAGACAGACTGACGACATTGTGGAAAATATTGGGGTTACAAAATCAAAAGAGTTTATAGAAAAAGCGGATTTAGTTTTACTTGTGCTAGATGCTTCAAAAGAATTGGAAAAAGAAGACAGAGAAGTGATTGAAAAAATTAAAGAAAATGGTAAAAAGGCGATAGTTTTGTTAAATAAAATTGATTTGGCAAAAAAAATTGATTTAAAAGAATTTGATTTGGAAAATGTTGTGGAAATTTCAGCAAAGGATAATATTGGAATTGAAGATATGGAAGAAAAGATTTATTCTTATATTATTTCTGAAAAGGTTGAAGATTCTTCGGAAAAACTTGTAATTACAAATATAAGACATAAAACGGCGCTTGAAAAGACGAAAGAGGCAATAAAAAATATTTTTGAGACAATAGATGCTGGGCTTCCTATGGATTTGATTTCGGTTGATTTGAAAGAAGCGCTTGATAGCCTTTCAGAAATTACGGGAGAAATTTCATCTGAAGATATTTTAGACCATGTGTTTGGAAATTTTTGCGTGGGAAAATGAAAAATACAGAGAAATAAAATTTTAAAAGTAATTTAAAAATTTAGCTCAAAATGAAATGTAGATTATGCAAATAGAAAAGTTTGGGAAAAGTGCACTAAGGAAATTAAAACCAAAATGTAGTATAATATATATAAGTAATTTTAAATTTTATATAAAAAATTTTAATTAAAAAATTTATTTTATAAGAATATAAGAGAAGATAAAGAGAGGGATTATAAAAAATGGCTAATAATTACGGAGCTGAAAGTATTACGGTGTTGGAGGGACTGGAAGCTGTAAGGAAAAGACCTGGAATGTATATAGGTTCAACATCATCAAAAGGGCTGCATCACTTGGTGTGGGAAATCGTCGATAATAGTGTTGACGAAGCACTTGCAGGAGTTTGTGATAAAATTACTGTGAAAATACTTGAGGGAAATATTATTGAAGTAACAGATAATGGGCGTGGAATTCCAGTTGCGATGCATAAAACAGGAAAATCGACGCTTGAAGTGGTTATGACAGTGCTTCACGCCGGAGGGAAATTTGACAATGACAACTACAAAGTGTCAGGAGGACTGCACGGAGTGGGAATTTCGGTTGTCAATGCTCTATCTGAATGGGTGGAGGCAACTGTTACAAGAGATGGACAGATTGTAAGACAAAAGTTTGAAAGAGGCGTGCCGACTTCTGCTCCAGAAAAGATTGGAGATGCTCCGCTTGACGCTCATGGAACAGTTATTAGATTTAAGGCGGATGATGAAATTTTTGAGACGACGGTTTATGACTATTCTGTTTTGGAGTCAAGATTAAAAGAGTTGTCGTATTTAAATAAAGGGCTTAAAATAAAATTAATTGACGAGAGAAAAAAAGACGATATAAGAGAAGAAGAATTTCATTTTGAGGGAGGAATAAAAGATTTCTTAAATGAAATAACGGACGATGAAAAAATTGTAAATGATGTTATTTATATGGCGGATTCGTTTGAAACTCAGCCTGCCAGAGAAGTGGAAGCTGTGGACGAAAATGGAAATATTTATATGAAAAAAGTTGGGGCAAAAATAGTTGAAGTGGAAATTGCGATGAATTACACAACTGCTCAAAGAGAAATCGTCTATTCATTTGTAAATAATATAAATACCCATGAGGGTGGAACTCATGTCAGTGGATTTAGAACGGCGCTTACTAGAACAATTAACGACATAGCAAAACAGATGAATTTGATAAAGGAAAAAAGTGGTACATTTCAAGGAACGGATGTGAGAGAAGGACTTGTATGCATAATAAGCGTAAAAATTCCCGAACCGCAATTTGAGGGGCAGACAAAGACTAAGCTTGGAAACAGTGAAGTGACAGGAATTGTTTCAAATATTGTTGGAAGCAATTTAAAATTCTATTTGGAAGACCATCCGAAAGCGGCTGAAAAAATAATAGAAAAAATGACAATGTCAAAAAAAGCAAGAGAAGCGGCTAAAAAGGCAAGAGAACTTGTACTAAGAAAAAGTAATCTGGAAGTGGGTTCACTTAAAACTAGCTGACTGCTCTTCAAAAGATCCTGCTGAATCAGAAATATTCATAGTCGAAGGAAACTCAGCGGGAGGTTCGGCAAAACAGGGAAGAGATAGAAGATTTCAGGCAATCCTGCCGCTTCGTGGAAAAATATTGAATGTGGAAAAGGCAAGTGTGCACCGTACGCTTGAAAATGCAGAAATACGTGATATGATAACTGCATTTGGAGCTGGATTTGGCGATGATATGAACCTTGAAAAATTGAGATACCATAAAATTGTAATAATGACGGATGCCGATGTCGATGGGGCTCACATAAGAACATTGATGCTGACATTCTTTTACAGACATTTAAGAGAATTGATAAATGAAGGATATATTTACATAGCGCAGCCTCCTTTATACAAAATTCAGGCTGGAAAAGCAATCAGATACGCATATTCAGACGAACAGCTAAAAAAAGTTACAAAAGTACTGGAGAGTGAAAATAAAAAATATACAATTCAGCGATATAAAGGGCTAGGAGAAATGAATCCTGAGCAATTATGGGAAACTACCTTGGATCCAGAAGTAAGAACACTTTTGAAAGTTTCAATGGAAGATGCTTCGTATGCTGATAAAATGTTTAATATTTTAATGGGTGATAAAGTTGAGCCAAGACGTAAATTTATTGAAGAAAATGCAAGTTATGTCAAGAATTTGGATATTTAAAACTGCAAGAAAATTTTGAAAAAGAAAAAGAAATGAGGTAAATAAATGTCTGATGATTTCAGAGATGACAAAGAAAAAAAAGATGAAGTAGAAAAAAATAAAGAAAACAATGAGAAAGAAGTAACTTTAGAAGGAATTTCTAAAACGACGGACTTATCAAATGAGCAAAATGTCTATATCGAAGAAGAAATAAGGTCTGCATATCTTGATTATTCGATGAGTGTCATTGTGAGCCGTGCTTTGCCTGATGTGAGAGATGGGCTAAAACCTGTTCATAGAAGAATACTTTTTGCAATGAATGAAATGGGGATGACCCATAAGACACCATTTAGGAAATCTGCAAGAATTGTCGGAGATGTACTGGGGAAATACCATCCGCACGGAGATTCTTCAGTTTACGGGGCTATGGTCAGAATGGCGCAAGATTTTAACATGAGATATGAGTTAATTGAAGGGCACGGAAACTTTGGTTCAATTGACGGTGATGAAGCAGCTGCCATGAGATATACTGAAGCTAGAATGGACAAAATTACGGAGGAATTGCTAGCTGACATAAATAAAGACACGATTGATTATAGAAAAAACTTTGATGAAAGTTTGGACGAACCAGTTGTTCTTCCTGCAAAATTGCCAAATCTACTTTTAAATGGAGCAAACGGAATAGCGGTGGGGATGGCTACAAATATTCCTCCACATAATCTAGGGGAAGTCGTTGATGGAATTGTTGCATTAATTGACAATCCAGAAATTTCGATTGATGAATTAATCGGGTACATAAAGGGTCCAGATTTTCCAACAGGTGGAATAATTAATGGAAAACAGGGAATTTATGATGCATACAGAACTGGGCGTGGAAAACTTCGAGTGGCAGGACGTGTGGATGTGGAAACATCAAAAACTGGAAGACAGTCAATAATTGTGACAGAATTGCCGTATCAGGTGAATAAAGCAAGACTTATCGAAAGAATTGCAGATTTAGTAAAACAGAAAAAAATATCAGGAATTTCGGATTTACGTGATGAAACTGACAGAGACGGAATAAGAATCGTAATTGAGCTTAAAAAAGGCGAAGAAAGTGAGCTTGTACTGAACAGTCTTTACAAATTTACTGATCTGCAAAATACTTTTGGTGTGATAATGCTGGCATTGGTTGACAATGCACCAAAAATTTTAAATTTGAAACAAATTTTGGAAAAATATTTGGAGCATAGATTTGAAGTAATTACAAGAAGAGTTAAATTTGAGCTAAATAAAGCTAAAAATAGGGCTCATATCTTGGAAGGATTTAAAATTGCACTGGACCATATTGAAGAAGTAATAAGAATTATTAGGGCTGCAAAAGATGCCAATATTGCAAAAATAGATTTGATAAATGCCTTTTCATTTTCAGAAGTACAGGCTAAATCAATTCTTGATATGAGACTACAAAGGCTAACTGGGCTTGAAAGAGATAAAATTAACGAAGAATATGATGAACTTATGAAGCTGATTGCAGAATTAACAGCAATTTTGGAAGATGACAGTAAAGTATTTGAAATAATTAGGGAAGAAGCTCTTAAGTTAAAAGAAGATTTTGGTGACAAGAGAAGAACAGAAATAAGAGATGCGAGAGCTGAAATCAGTATTGAAGATTTAATCAAAGATGAAGAAGTGGTTGTGACACTTACTGAAAAAGGTTATGTAAAGAGAATAGCAATCGACACATATCGTTCACAAAAAAGAGGTGGCGTTGGAGTAAGTGCCACAAATACTGTGGAAGACGATGTGATAAAAGATATGTATATCGCCAAAAATCTTGACACATTTCTTATTTTTACAACAAAAGGAAAAGTGTTCAGTATAAAAGTGTATGAAATTCCTGAAACGGGAAAACAGGCTCGTGGAAAACTTATAGGAAATATTATAAATCTGGATAATGACGAAAAAGTGAGCACAATAATAAAAGTTCGTGAATTTGAAAAGGATAAAAACTTATTCTTTGTAACACGAAATGGAGTTGTTAAAAAATCTGAATTGACATTATTTAGCAACATTATGAAAGCTGGAAAACGGGCAATTAGATTAAATGACGAAGATGAAGTTATGTTTGTAGGACTTACAAGTGGAAGTGGAGAAGATGAAATTTTTTCGGCAACTAGAAATGGTATTGCAATAAGATTTTCTGAAAAAGATGTAAGAAGCATGGGAACTGGAGCTGCTGGTGTAAAAGGAATAACTCTCAGGGATAAAGATAAAATTGTGGGAGCGGCGATTATTAATTCAAAAATAGATGATGATAAAATTAAAATTTTGACAATTACTGAAGAAGGTTACGGAAAACGGACTAAATTATCAGAATACAGACTGACTTCCAGAGGCGGAAAAGGTATTATAAATGCTAAATTAAATGAAAAGACAGGGCTTATAATAGATGTTAAAATAGTCGGCAGTGATGACGAAATAATGCTTATAACTTCTGAAGGTACGCTTATTAGAACGAAAGTTGACAGTATTTCTACATTTGGACGTTCTTCGCAAGGAGTTAAAATAATGAAAGTAAGAAATAGTGAAAAGATAGTTTCAACAGTAAAAATAACAGAAACATCTGAATTAGAAAAAAAATAAAAAATTGATATTGGGAAGTGATTGAAATGTTATCTAAAAAAATTTTATTTTTAATTACAGCAGAAAATGAAATTAAGGCATTGACACAATTTGGAAAAAAATTTAAAGAAAAGTATGATGTGCAAATGGATGTAATTTATGTAAAAGATGTTTTGAAATATGAAATTTTTCCTGTAGCAGTCGAAGGAATTGGTGTAAATGTGGGAATGAATTATTTTGTTAAAGAATACAAGGACCAGGAAGAAAAAACTTTTCAAAAAATAAAAAAACAGATGGACAGCTCTTTTGAAAAAGTTTATGCAAAAGAAGGGGAAACTGATGAAGTTGCGCTGGAAGAATTAAAAAAATACGATGCACTTGTTTTGGTAAAAAATGAAAAAGTTAGTCCAGTTTTAAAAGAACTTTTGAGAAGTAACTATAAGCCTTTGATTATTTTACCAAATGTGGAAGAATTTGAGATGGAAAATATACTTTTACTGGATGATGGCGCTTATAATGCGAATAAGACGTTATTCACATTTTTATACATGTTTGGGGAACAAAAAATAAATGTTCTTAGGGTAAATAGCGAAATTGAAAAGGAAGAAGATGGACTTGCTCAAAGATTTGGTGAAAATTATAATTTGATTTATAAAAAAGGCGAAACTTTTAAAACGCTTTTACAGGAAACTAAAAATCATGATTTCATTTTGATGGGGGACTTAAGATACACTATTATGGTGGAAAAAATTACAGGAAAATTGGGAATCAGACTTCTTGAAAATGTAAAAAAACCAATATTTATAGTATAATACTTTAAACTATATCCAAAAGATTAAATAAAAAGATGTTTATTTTGGATATAGTTTTTTTTATGAATTTTTGATAAAAAATTTTAAATAAAAGAAAATTTTATAAAAAATAACATAAAAACAGAAAAGAATAATAAAAAACTAACTAAATTAAAATTTTGATTAATTATAATTATGACACACAAAACATGATATAAACAATTTTTCTTATCTAGAATAGTTATTTCTTTTTATTTAACAAAAAATTAATATTTTAATTGAAAAAGAAAGGAGAAACAAAATTATGAAAGCATTAATTTGCTCTGACAGCCACCAAAGACTCGATTATTTTCAACAAGTGATGGAGCTGGAAGAACCAGAAGTTGTCATATTTGCTGGAGATCACAGCACCGATGCATTTGATATGTCACTTGTATTTAGGGAAATTCCTTTTGCAATTGTAAAAGGAAATACTGATTACGATGACTTCGACACGAGAGAAACAAAAATTTTTGATTTATTTGGAAAAAAAGTTTTACTTACTCACGGACATCTTTTCAATGTAAAAACAACTCTTAAAGAACTTGAAAAAAAAGCTCGTTATGAAAATGTGGATATCTGCATATTTGGACATACTCACAAGGAATTTTTGGAAGAAAAAAATGGAATAATTTTTGTAAATCCAGGCGCATTGCAAGATAAAAAATATGTGATGTACTATGGCGGAAAAAGATTTGAACAAAAAATTTTAAAATAAAAATTTTTTTTACTAAAAATTTGCAATATAAAAAAAATGAGGTATAATTTTATTAACAAGTTCTTTTAAGAAATTTTATTTGGGTGAAAGGAGAGTTTTTATGATTAATTTAATTGTAGCAACTCATGGAAAAATGTCGCAGGAAACTGTTAATCTTACAAAAATGGTTTTAGGAGAAAGTGAACAGCTGGATTTTGTCACTTTTGTGCCTGGAGAAGGACCTGAAGATTTGATAAAAAAATATCAGGACATTATTGCAAAATATAACAGTGAAGGAACATTATTTTTGGTGGATTTATTTGGTGGAAGTCCATATAATGCAGCATGTCGTGTAGTTGCTGAAACAAAAAATACTGATGTAATAACAGGGGTCAATGTGCCTATGTTACTAGAAGTATTAGATGCTAGAGAAGAAACAGACGATGTTGCAGAATTAGTTCAAATTGCAAAAAATTCTGGAATTAACGGAATTAAGATTTTCAGTGAATTGTTTGTTGACAGTTCAAGTGATGAAGATGAAGATTTGGATGAGTTGGATTTATAAAAGTTTACTAAACATTTATGAATTGAAATATAAAATAAATGTGAAAATTTTTTAGCTGAAAATAAAGAGTGTCAATAATTTTTTGTGAATTTATAGATGAATTTAGTAAATTCAATACTTTGCTGTTCTATTTATACAAAAATTTTTACACACTCGAAAAAACAAAATTTTAAAAATTAAGTAAAAAAATATAAAAAATAAAAAAGAAGGGAGCGTTACTGCAAACTAAATTAAAATAAAAAAAATAATTACAGAGTTTTCGGTAGCGGGAAATAGAATTATGGAATTAGTTTTAACAAGAATAGACTCAAGATTAATACACGGACAAGTTGCGACTTCATGGGTAAAAGCAACTAAACCTGAAGCAATTTTTGCGGTAAATGATGATGTGGCAGAAGATAAAATTAGAAAATCACTTTTATTACAAGTGGCACCTGAAGGAGTAAAATCATTTGTAATACCTGTTGAAAAAGCAATCGCAGTTTATAAAAACCCTAAATATGCTAAAACAAAAGTAATGCTGCTTGTTACTTGTCCAGCTGATGTTGTTAGATTAATCGAAGGTGGAGTTGACATTAAAACAGTCAATGTTGGAGGAATGACTTTTAAAGAAGGAGATAAATTAATTTCAAAAGCAGTTGCGATTAATAAAGATGACTTGGAAGCATTCAATAAATTAAGATCTATGGGAGTAGAACTTGATATGAGACAATTAGTAACTTCTGCAAAAGAAGATATTAATTCTAAACTAGATTCTATTTCATTTGACTAGTAAAAAATATCAGGAAATATAAAATTTCCTGATTTATTTAGTAAAATTAAAAATCATTGTAAAGTATAAAAACTCAAAATTTAGGAGGGCTAAAAAATGAATGTTGTTCAGTTAATTTTACTGGTATTGGTAGCAGCAATAACAGGAATGGGAAGCGTACTTGACGAAAGACAGACTCACCGTCCATTAGTGGCGTGTACTTTGGTCGGTCTTGTACTGGGAGATCTAAAAACAGGAATCATTTTAGGTGGTTCACTTGAAATGATAGCACTTGGATGGATGAATGTCGGAGCGGCAATGGCACCAGATGCGGCACTAGCAAGTGTAATTTCAGCGATATTAGTAATAGTAGGTAAACAGTCAATTGGAGAAGGAATCGCAGTTGCAGTACCGATTGCAGCGGCAGGACAAGTTCTTACAATTTTCGTTAGAACAATAACAGTATTCTTTCAACATAAAGCGGATGATTTTGCAGAACAAGCTAATTTTAAAGGGATTGAGATGTGTCACCTTGCAGGATTGGCTTTACAAGCGTTAAGAGTTGCGATACCAGCACTTCTAGTTGGTCTGATTGCGGGAACAAGTGCTGTAGAAGGAGCATTACATGCAATTCCTGAAGTAATTACCAGAGGATTGCAAATTGCAGGAGGATTTATCGTAGTTGTTGGGTATGCGATGGTTATAAATATGATGGAAGCAAAAGCTTTAATGCCATTCTTCTTCTTAGGATTTGTAATAGCGGCATTTACAGAATTTAACTTAGTTGGTTTAGGTATTTTGGGATTATGCCTTGCAATCTTGTACATTCAATTAAATCCTAAATATCACGCTTCTATTGCTTTGCCAAGTGGTGGAAATGATGGCGGTGGAGCCGGAATTGCAGAAGAAGCTGACGATGAATTGGAAGGACTATAGGAGGTAAGAAAAATGGCAGAAAATAATGTAGAAAAAAAACTAACTGATAAAGATTTGAAAAGTATGTATTGGAGATCCACTACTTTATTAGGTTCTTTCAACTTTGAAAGAATGCAGTCAATGGGATTTTGTGTAACAATGATTCCTGCAATAAAAAGACTTTATTCTAAGAAAGAAGATCAAGCAGCTGCATTAAAAAGACATTTGGAATTCTTTAACACTCAACCTTGGATTGGTTCAACTATAATGGGTGTTACAGCTGCGATGGAACAGGAAAAAGCAAATGGAGTAGACATTGATGACGCAACTATAAGTGGTATTAAAGTAGGACTTATGGGACCGCTTGCTGGAGTTGGAGATCCGATTTTCTGGGGAACATTAAGACCAGTTTTAGCGGCGCTTGGAGCTTCATTAGCTATTGCTGGAGGAAATTTATTAGGTCCATTGATTTTCTTCATTGGAATAAATATCGCAAGAGTTTTGACTAGATGGTATGGATTAAAATATGGTTATGAAAAAGGTACTGAAATCGTTGGGGATATGGAAGGTGGAGTAATTCAAAAATTAACTCAAGGTGCTTCTATATTAGGGCTTTTCGTAATGGGAGCCTTGGTTTCTAAATGGACTTCAATAAATGTTCCATTGGTGTTGTCTAAATATACTGATTCAACAGGAAAAGAAGTTGTAACTACTGTCCAAAGTATTTTAGATTCATTATTACCTGGATTATTAGCATTATTATTAACATTTGGATGTATGCACTTATTGAAGAGAAAAGTAAATGCTATTTGGATTATCTTTGGATTCTTTGCAATAGGAATAATCGGATTCTGGTTAGGAATTTTGGCATAATTATGTTTAAGAAAATGATTTCAAAAGTGGAAAAATTTGTAAAGGTTCCGCCAAAGGAAGGATATATTAAAAATAGTTCTATTTTAGTTACAGGACTTATGATTATTGGAATGATTTTATATCCATTTACAAAAGGTTATGGAACAATAATAGCGTTAGCAGCGGCTCTAATTGTTATGGTTGGGCAAAAGTTGCTTATAAAACAGGCTAAGAATGATTTTCGTGATATGTATTACGCTAAAGATATGTATTTGAAAACTAAGAATACTGAATATTTGGACTTTATTACAGCTCGTTCTAAACAAATGACCAATGATGTAAAAGTTTTATCAGAAAGAGCTAAAAAAGAGATAGCAGAACTTATTGAATTTGTTAAAAAATATAAAAAATAATGAAAAGAAGGGATTATCTTTAGGGGTATTTCCTCTTTTTATTTTTTTAAAGTAGAATAGAGTAAAAATTTCAAATACTCCTCTGCTTAAAAAATAATAGAAAAAAATAAGAAAAAAAGTGTCATTTTATGATATAATCTTTAAGAAAGAAAAATTAAAAAAAGGAAAATGATATGAAGATATTAATCATACATACTGCATTTATTGGCGACATTGTTTTGTCAACACCATTAATACAGAGATTGAAAGAAATGTATCCAGATTCAGAAATTGATTATTTGACTTTGCCGACAAATAAAAGCATAATAAGCAATAATCCAAATTTAAATGAGATTCTTCTTTATGACAAGAAAGGAAAAGATAAAGGAATAAAAGGATTTTTTAGAGTTTTAAAAATTTTAAAGGAAAAAAAATATGATTATGCTGTTATTCCGCACAGATTTATCCGTTCAATTGCGCTTGCAAAAATGGCTAAAATTCCCAAAATAGTTGGATTTGATGTGGCAACAGGCTCTTTTCTTTTGGATAAAAAAGTTCATTATGATATGAAAAAGCATGAAGTTGAAAGACTTCTGGATTTAGTTGAATACAGCGGGAAAAGGATTCCGATTAGAATTTATCCAAGTGAAGAAAATAAATTAAAAATTAAAGAGATTTTGAAAGGAAGAGGTTTTGACGAAAAATTTATGAAAATGATTGTCGTTGCATCTGGAAGTCAAAGGCCGGAGAAAATGTGGGCGATTGAAAAATATGGGAAAGTTATAGAAAAGTTGTCGGAAGATGAGAAGAATTTTGTTGTGATAACTGGAAGTAAAGCGGAAAAAAAATTGCCATTGAACTTTAATAAAAAAAATGTAATAGATTTGAGGGGAGAAATAAATTTATTGGAATTTTCGGCACTGCTGTCGTTTGCGGATGTGGTTGCTGGAAATGATAGTTCTCCCATCCATATTGCAAGTGGATTTTCTAAACCTTTTGTAATCGGGATTTTTGGACCAGGAAAAAGGTCACTTGGATTTTTTCCTTGGAAAGAAAAAAGTAATGTTATTGAGGATAATGAGTTTTATGAAAATAATATTGTGAAAATCCCTGAACATCAGCATGAATATAAAAAGGATTATTATAAAGGGATTCCTTTGATTAGTGTGGACAGAGTTTATGGAGAAATTGTAAAAAGATTGGGAAAAAATTAAATAGGAGAAAAATATGAAAAGAATAAAAAGTATAGGATATGGAATTTGTTTATTATTTGCATTGTCATTATTTTTATCAGAGAAATTTGAAAATAATGTGTTAATTCCACTGCTTTTGGTATTATTTTTAATTTCGATAAGTTTTGATAAAGATAGGGAAAATATTTTTGTTTTTAAGGAGAAAAAAATTTCTGTTGCAGTTTTTTTATTGGCATTGACGCCGTTTGTCATTGCTTTTCTGGACGGAGGCTTACATTCAAGGCTTGATAATTATAATTTTAAATATTTGTCTTTTTTTCCACTAATTTATTTTTTGGATGAAGATAAAAAGGTATTTAATTTTATAAAAGCGTTGTTAATTGGTGGAACGATAACGTTAATGTTTGCGATGCTTAATTTTATTAAAAATTTTAATGCTTGGGCGCATCCTGTGGGGTTTGATTATCCAAGAGTAACTGCTATTTTGACAGTTCAGGATTTTGCTAATATTATGTGTATAATTTTGTTGTTTTTGCTTTCTTTTATACTTTTTTATAAAAATAGTGATGAGAAAAAAAACAGGATTATAAAAATAATTTTGATTATTTTGGCATTATTAGTTACTTTTATCGTGGTTGTCAACAGATCTAAAATGGTTTATATTTCTCTTCTGCCAACTATTTTTTATTTAGTTTTTAAGAAAAATAAAAAATATGTTGTTGCACTTGTGATTGCTTGTGCGTGTGGATTTTTTCTACTTCCGACTTCGATTTCAAGCAGACTTAAATATATAGCGGATTATAAAAAGGATCCGTCAAGTAATCTTAGAGTGATTTTTTGGGAAACGGGAGTAGCGGCATTTGAGAAAAAACCGATTTTTGGGTGGAAATCGCTTGAGCGAAAAGAGTTTAATTTGGATCATTATAAAAAAACAGGAACTATGGACTATGTCAATCAATACTTTTTGAGTGGACCAAATATTAGACCACAGCACTATGTGGCTTCACATAATTCATATTTACAGTATTTATTGGATTATGGAATTTTAGGATTTGCATTTTTTATATTTTTATTTGTTGAAGTTGCAATAATATTTTTTAAGACACGATTTTCTAAAAGTGAGAAAAATTTAAGCTCAAAAATTTTGGCATTTGAACTGGCTACGAAAGTATCGCTTATTGCTTGGCTTATTCAAGGAATGACTGATGATAACTTAAATGATAAGCACATGATTTTAACTTTGACCATTTTAATCGTATTTATGTGCTATCTTTATCAAAAATGGAAAATTTTGAAAAATAATAAAAAATGAAAGGACAGATTATGAAAGAATACAAATTCACCGCTTCCACAATTTATAAATTAAATGAAAAACTAAAAAAAAAGCCGTTTAAATATATTTACAAAGAACTTATGCCAAATTTTTTGTTTGATAAAATACAAAGAGAAGTGTATTTTTCTAATCAAAAGGCTATTGTCAGTGACTGGGATAAAATTTTAGCCGATTATTTTAAAGATAAAATTGAAATAGCTAAAGTTATTCCAAAAAAAAAGTTTTTAAATGATGAAAAAATAATTTGGCAATTTTGGGGACAAGGCTGGGATTATGAAAATTTGCCAAATGTGGTAAAAATTTGTTACAGAGCGATGAATAAATATAGAGAAAATTACACTTTGATTAGACTGGATATGGAAAATATCGGCGAATATTTGGAATTTCCTGATTATGTGATGAAAAAATTGTCTGAAAAGAAAATGGGATACGCTCATTTCACGGATATTTTGAGATTTTCTCTCTTAAAGTATTACGGTGGAGTCTGGATTGATGCGACAATTTTACTCACAGATTATTTGCCGAGTGAATATTTTAAAATGGATTATTTTCTTTTTCAAAGAGATGGTGATTTCAAAAATAAAAAAGAATTTGAACTTTATGATTCGATTTATTTTTCTTGGAATAAAAAATCTAAAATAAAGATGTTAAGCAGCATAATATTTTCTCATAAAAATAATAAAATAATGGCTACACTTCTTGATTTACTCTTAGTTTTTTGGCGAGATAATGACAAGATTCCAAATTATTTTTTTATGCAGATTTTGTATACGGAATTAGTTGAAAAATATTATAAGAAAGATAGGTGTAAAATTGTTTCAGACACATTGCCTCACGAACTTTTTAAAGTGTGGTTTGATACTTATTCCAAAGAAAAATTAAAAAAAATAACTGATTCTGTGAGCATTCACAAGTTGTCATTTAAAATAGACAGCAGTAAAAAGAAAGTTGAAAATACTTTTTTTGAATATTTTAAAAATTTATATGAAATTTAAAAAGCGAGAGGAAAATTATGAAAATATTGGTTTTACACGGTCATTTGAGTATGGGAGGAGAAGAGCGAGTTTTAATTAGTGTATTAAAAAACTTAAGAGATTTGGGACACAATATAGATTTACTCATAACTTGGAATCATAAAGAAAATAATTTGTTTGAAAATGAAATTCCTAAAGGTGTAAATTATGAATTTTTGTTTGATTTTTATGATGGGAAAAATAAACTTATAAAAGAGTTTTATAGATTTTTGGCGAAAAATAAATATTCAAAATTGATAAAAGAAAAAATAAAAAAAGAAAAATATGATGTTGTAATAGATTATTCTTCAAATTTATTAAAATATGAAAATTTTTCTGTAAATGTACCTTTGATTTCGTGGGTTCATTTTTCGCTTACTTTTGGGGAAAAATTGACGAGTAAAAAAATTGAAAAATATAAAAGGCAATATAAAAAGTATTCAAAAATTATAGCGATTACAAAAGTTATGCAAAAAGAGTTTTTGGAAAAACTTGAAATGAATAGTGAAAAAGTTGTGATGATTTACAATCCAATTGACTTGGAATTTATAAAAAAAAGAGCGGAAGATGTGGAAAAAAAATATGAAAAATATTTGAAGGAAGATTATTTTTTGCAAGTTTCACGACTTTCGGAGCAAAAGCAGCCTGAGCATTTAATTGATATTTATTATAAGTTGAAGAAAAAAGGGATAAAAGAAAAACTTTATTTTATTGGAAGTGGGATAAAAAATGAATTGCTTCGTCAAAAAATACAGGAATATAAATTGGAAAATGATATTTTTCTGCTGGGGCAGATGGAAAATCCATATCCATTCTTTAAAAATGCGAAATTATTTGTGCATACGGCGAAATATGAAGGACTTCCTACGGTTTTAATCGAAAGTATGACATTTGGGATTCCTGTTGTCGCCTATGACTGTCCTACTGGACCGAAAGACATTTTGGGAGAAAATAGTGAATATGGAAAACTTGTTCCGTTAAATGACAAAGATAAATTTGTTTTAGATATTTTGGAACTTGAAAATAGAGAAAAGTATAGATATTATTGTGAAAAAGCGCTAAATCGTGCAAAAGATTTTTCGATTGAAAGTAACAGAAATAAATTAAAAGAACTGTTGGAAAATCTAGTTTTTGAGTAAAATCATTAAATTTGAAGTAAATTACTTTGGATAAAAAGATAGCGGGAGTAAAATAATGAATGTAATAAAAAAAATTAAAATAAAATTGACAATTTTACTGCTTGGAAATAAAAAAAAGTATAAGAATATAAGTTTAAAAGATGTAAAAACGGTACTTTTAAGTCCAAAAGATGCACTGGGAGATACGCTTATTTCTTTTAGTCACGCAAGGCAGCTGAAAAAAATGTATCCGAGTGCAAAAATTGGGATTGTTTCGACTGAGAGAAATAAAAATTTTATAGAACTTGTTAATCAAAAAGAAAAAGTAGTTGATGAAATTGTCGATAGAAAAAAAATAATTAAGCAGCGGAAAAAGTGGGACTTGCTTTTGGATTTTAAAGATCAGATTAATACAAAAAGACTTATTTGGACAAAGATACTAAAACCAAAAATAATAATAAGTTTTGGAAAAGATAAAGAGGGACATTATTTTAACAGAAATAATGTAAAAATTTATGATTTTGTAACTATGACACCAGAAAAATCTCATATTGTTGACTATCTGATGTATTCGGAACTTTCAAAATATTTTAATATTGAAAAAGAGATTCCAAAATTGGAGTTAAATAGATTTGAAGTTTCAAAAATGGTTAAGAATTGGAATTTGAAGCGAAGAAAAGTAAAAATTTTATTGGCTCCACAGGGAAATGACAGATGTATTAAAATCGAAGAATTGGCAAAATTTTTGAATGATGTAAATTTTGAAAATGTAAAATTTATTATGTCTAAAACTAGTGGAAGTGAAAAGTATTTTGAAAAACTAACTTCACTTTTAAAAAGTAATATTGATATTTCGTTATCCAAAGCATTTTCAATAGACGAATATGTAAACTTTTTGGCGTCGTCAGATATAGTTGTGGGAGTTGATAGCGGAAGCGTTCACATTGCCTGTGCGCTAAAAAAACCAGTGCTTAGTTTTTATGCAAATAATGAAGCAAACCTTTACAGATGGTCGCCTGTACCGAATAAAGGTGTCGATAATTTACAAGTGATTTCAAATATTGTCGGAACTCAAAACGATCTTTATAATTTCCCCATGGAAGATGCAGTAAAGTGGCTAAATTTTGAAATAAGTAAAATTTATGGACAAAATGAAAGGTAAAAAATAAAGAAGAAAATGAAAGAAATAAAAAAAATAAATTGGAAGTTTTACAAACCTTATAGAGATGTGTTAATTGATAAGAAAAATGATTTTTTGAGTAAAATGTTTGACAGAAAGAAAGAAAAAGTGAATCTTACACCTGATAAAATAAAAAAAATGCTGTTTATGCGAATAGATGGAAAAATAGGAGATTATATTATAAGTTCTTTTATGTTTAGAGAAATTAAGAAAAAATATCCGCATATACAGCTGGATGTAATTTCTGATAATTCTTTGGAAAATTTGTTGAAATATAATAAAAATATTGATAATTATTATGTCTTTAACAGAAAAAAGCTTAGAGAGTGGAAAGAGATGATAAAAAAATTAAAGCCAAATAATTATGATGTGATACTGGATTCTACAGAAGGGCTAAAATATAAGCAAGTTTATTTTCTAAATAAAATGAATGCTAAAGTGAATATTGGGTACAACAAAGATGATTTTTCAGTTTACAACGAGAATGTCAAACAAAGTAAGACTTTGAAAATGAAAGACATCTATCGGGAAATGCTTAACTGTGTAAATATTAAAATTACGAATACTAAATATGACGTGCCGATTTCAAGTGAGTCAGAAAAAAAAGTTGACAAATTTTTTAGAGAAAAAAATATTTGTCAAAGTGATAAAAGTGAAAGAGTGATTTCAGTAAACTTTTTTGGGGCTTCGAGTGGAAGAAAGACAAATTTGAAAAATTCACTTGTGATATTAAAAAAATTGAGAAAAAAATATCCAAATGATAAAATTGTGATACTTGATTCACCATCTGACAGAGAGCAAATTTATGAAACACTAAAGAATGTGAATGATGAGAATGTATATTTTTTTGAAGATTCAAGGACGATTTTGGATAGTATTTCTCTAATTAATCGAAGTGACTTGGTCGTTTCCTTGGATACTTCGATACTTCATTTGGGAGAGGGATTAAATCGAAAAGTGATGGCTTTTTATGGACCAAAGCTTAATAAAAATAAATGGCGGATAAAAGAAGAGGGAAATATTTTGATTGATTTTCCAGAAAAAAATATAAATGATATTGATTTTGAAAAACTTTTATGTAATTTTTAAAGAAAAATAATTTTAAAAAATGGGAGAAAGCTAAATGAAATTATCGGTTGGGATAATAACTTTTAATGAGGAAAATAGGATTGGAAAGACGATTGATGCGATTAAAGGGATTGCGGATGAAATAATTGTTGTCGATAGCGAGAGTAGAGATAGAACTGTGGAAATAGCCAAGTTTAAAGGGGCAAAAGTTTTTGTGGAAAAATGGAAAGGATATGGTATCAAAAAATTCTGTTTTGGAAAAGTGCTGTGGAGAGTGGATTTTACTTCTTGATGCAGATGAGGTTGTGTCGCCTGAATTAAAAGAAAAAATAAAAATGATTATAAATAGTAGTAATCCTTCAAGTGAAGTTTATAAAATAAAACTTAGAAACATCGCTTTTGGGCGTAAAATTAAGTTTGGTGGCTGGGACGACTATGTAATTAGACTTTGGAAAAATGGGAAAGTTAAAATTAGTAACAGGGAAGTTCACGAGAAATATCAAACAAAAGAAAAAATTGAAAAAATTAATGAGCTTATAATTCATTACACTTACGACAGTATCGAAGAATTTTTGGAAAAGTTGAATCGGTATACTTCACAAAGTGCGAAAGAATATATAAAAAATAAAAAAAATCCAAGTTTTATAAAAATTTATTCAAAAATGTTGTTTAGATTTGTGAAAATGTATATTTTGCAATTGGGATTTTTGGACGGCTATGAAGGATATTTGCTAGCAAAGTATAGCTCGATTTATACGATGACAAAATATACTAAATTGCGCGAAGCTTATTACAACACTTTGGGAAAAGACACTTCTCTTGTGATTACGACTTATAATTGGCCAGATGCATTAAAACTGTGTTTAGAAAGCGTTTTGGCTCAAACTGTCTTACCGCATGAAATTATTGTGGCAGATGATGGCTCAAGGGAGGAAACAGTTAATTTGGTGCGAGATTTTCAAATTAGTAATCCTTTTGTAAAAATTATTCATTCCTGGCAGGAAGATAAGGGATTTAGAGCGGGAATGTCGAGAAATAGAGCGATTGCTAAGGCAACTGGAAATTATGTCATAATAATTGACGGGGATTTGATATTGGAGAGACATTTTGTGCAAGACCATATTGAAAAAAAAGAAAATGGCTTTTTTATTCAAGGTTCTCGTGTTATAATATCAAAAGATAAATCGCAAAAAATTATAAATGGCGAAAAATTAAATTTGTGGAAAAATTTGTTTGACAAAAATTTTAAAAATAAACTTAATATGATAAGAAATTCGATTTTATCTAAAATTTTGACAAAAAAAGATAAAAATTTAAAGGGGATTAGAAGTTGCAATATGTCTTTTTTTAAGAAGGATTTAGAGCTTGTAAATGGATTTGAGGAAAAAATTGAGGGCTGGGGCAGAGAAGATAGCGAACTTGCGCTAAGGCTTTTTAATAATGGAATTAAAAAAAAGAAATTGAAGTTTAGTGCGCTAACTTATCATATTTTTCATAAGGAAAATGATAGAAGTCACTTAAAAGAAAATGACAAATTGTTAAGTGATGCGATAAAAAATAAAAAGATGATAGCTGAAAAAGGGCTGAATCAATATGATTAAATTATTATAGAAAAGAGAAAAAACGATGAAAAAAGAAGTTACACTTGTCATTACAAGTGCTGGAAGATTTGATTTGTTAAGAGAAACATTGGACAGTTTTTTTGAGTACAATACTTATCCGATAAAAGAAATAATAATTACGGAAGATAGTACCGAAGGAAAGAAATTGGAAAAATTGATTTCAAATTATAAAAATCAAAATTTTAAACTTATTGTAAATTCTACAAGATTAGGGCAATTAAAATCGATTGACAAAGCTTATAAAGAAGTTGACACAAAATATATCTTTCATTGTGAAGATGACTGGAAGTTTTTTAAAAAGGGATTTATTGAAAAGTCAATGGCTCTTCTTGAGGAAGACAGCTCAATTTTGATTGTCGGAATGAGAGCGAAGGAAGATTACAACAACGATTATTTTTTTAGTGAAAAAGACGATTATGTGTCAAAGTCGGGTGAGAGATTTTACAAGGTAAAAGGTGAGATTTTTACTTATAATCCTGGGCTTCGGCGAAAAAAAGACATGGATTTGTTTGGACTTCACGAAAAGCTTGAAAATCAGCGATATGAAGAAGTTTTATCAGATTTTTATAAAGAGAAGGGATTTTGTACTGTATTTTTTAAAGAACCTTGCGTGAAACATATTGGAGACAAAAGACATGTGCATTTTAGTAAAAATAAAAAAAACACAGTTTTAAGTTTTAAAATTGACAGATTTATAAAAAAAGTGAGAGCTAAATTTTTAAAAATGACTGGGAAAATAAAGTGAGGTGAAAAAAGCAATGGCTGTAATTTTAGTAGCAATTGTTATTTTGCTATTTCTAATATTTATTATTTACAACAAAACTAGAAAAAAATTTGCAATTTGCCTTATGTATCATAGCATTGATGACAAACCTGGAAAAGAAGGGATATTTGTAGATGAGTTTGAAGAGCAGATGAAACTTATTAAAGATAAGACTTCTTTTAAAATGGAAGAGTTAAAAAAGATGAATTACAAATTGCCTGAAAATTCAATACTTGTCACATTTGACGACGGCTACAAAAATAATTATACACTAGCTTATCCAATTTTGAAAAAATATAATATAAAGGCGACTATTTTTTTGAATACGAGATATGTCGGAAATAATGCGGATTATTTGAGCTGGGAAAATATAAAGGAAATGTATGAAAGTGGCTTAGTTGATTTTCAGATGCACACACATTCACATGATTTGACGATAAAGCGAATCAAAGTTGTGGATTTTTATGAAAAAGATACTTCGCCGTATTTTAAAAGAGAGAGCTACAATTTATTTTATGAAGGAAAAGATGGACATTTTAATGTGAAAAATGACAGTGGTAAATTAGATGGGCTTCCTGTTTTTAAACTGGTTAGCCAAGTGTCAGTCGCTGGATTTCGTCCAAAGAAAAATTTTGTTGAAAAGTATAGAAAAATTGAAAATTCTGATGGATTTCGGAAAAAATCTCGTAAGGAAAAAATAGAATTTTTGAATAAACTATTTGTTGAAAAAAAAGATGAGTTTTTCTATAAAATTGATGAAAATAAATTTGCAGAAATAGTAAATTTTGAAATTTTGGAAAATAAAAAGATTATTGAAAAAAATCTTCATAAAACTCCTTTTGTTTTGGCGTATCCTTGGGGACATCGTTATAAAGGAAAAAGAGAAGACTTGAAAAAACTTGGCGTGGAAGTGTTTGTTACGACTAGAAAAGGAGCAAATTCGTTGAATTTGAAAAAAGATTGGATTTATCGAACAAGTGGAGATGATTTTGAAAATTTGTCTGAATTTAAAAAAGAGATAAATAATGGAGAAACCCCATTATATAAAAAAATAAAAAAATTATTTAAATTTTAAAATTTTAAATTTTTAGATTTAAAAGAAAGGAAAATAAAAATGAAAGTTATTGAATCAGAAAATTATAATTCAATAAAAAAATTAAGGAAATATATGAAGCGTTACTCGATTCCTATATTTTTAAATATTTTGCTGGCAATAATTTCATCAGCGGTGTCTTCGGCACCACTTGCTCTTATAAAAAGACTTTTTGATAAGGGAATTATTGAGAGCAATGAAAAAGATATTCTTTATGCGGCAGGGTCTATGATTTTGCTTGCAATAATAGGAGCTGTGCTAGTTTACTGGAATACTGTATTTTCAGCATTAATTTCCGCTTCGATATACAAAAATATCGTCGATGATATTTACATAAAGATACAAAAACTTGATATGGAATATTTTTCCAGTGCCAAAATTGGAGAACTCATGACAAAGGTCGTAACTGACCCAAATAATATAAATAGTGTAATAAAAGAAACATTTAATATGATTCCAGAAATTTTTAAAGTTGTGATTTGTTTTGGGCTTGCACTTAGTATTGACTGGAAGTTGACTTTGGGAATTTTAATTGTTGCACCTGTTTTGATTACGGTTGTAAAAAAATATTCAAAAAAATTAAAACGTTCTGGGAAAAAAAGGCAGGAAGCGATGGGAGTAATAAATTCAAAATTGCAGGAGTCACTTTCTGGAATCCGTGTTATAAAGGCATTTGCTATGGAACAGGAGGAAATCAGAGATTTTAGAATAAAAAATACGAAGTTGAAAAGAATTGCCATTCAAACTGCGAAATACAATGCTCGCTCAAGTGCTGTTTCAGAAGCATTAAACTATATTATGATAGCGGGACTGTTACTTGCAGGAGGTTATCGTGTTTTACGAGGACATGATTTCACGCCGGGAGATTTTGTCGCTATAATGGGAGCCATAAGTTCGATGTATGCTCCAATTCGTCGTGCAATTACTAGATTTAACGAAATTAGCGTGGATATTCCGTCAGTTGGGAGAGTTTTTGAAATTTTGGAAGAAGAACCTAAGATTATTGATAACGAAAATAAGATTTTATTTCAATATTTTTCAGATAATATAACTTTTGAAAATGTGGATTTTAAATATAAAGATAGCGAGGAGAGAATTTTAAAAAATATAAATTTAACTGTAAAAAAAGGTGAAACAGTGGCTTTTGTAGGAAATTCTGGCGGTGGAAAATCGACCCTTGTAAATTTGATTCCTAGATTTTTTGATGTGTCGAGTGGAGTGATAAAAATTGATGGAGTGGATATAAAAGATTATGATGTGAAGTCTTTGAGAAAAAATATTGGAATAGTTCCGCAGGAGACATTTTTATTTTCTGGAACAATTTTGCAAAATATAAAATACGGAAAAAGAGATGCCACTTTTGATGAAATAAAAGAAGCCGCAAAAAAAGCTAATGCACATGATTTTATAGAAAATCTGGAAGAAGGCTACAATACTGAAATCGGTGAACGGGGAGTAAAATTGTCAGGAGGACAGAAACAGAGAATAGCAATTGCTCGTGCAATTCTTGAAAATCCACAAATTCTTATTTTAGATGAAGCAACTTCAGCTTTGGATAACGAATCGGAAAAATTGGTTCAAGATGCGCTGGAAAAATTAATGGAAAATAAAACTACATTTGTCATCGCTCACAGACTTACAACTATTGAAAATAGTGATAAAATAGTGGTATTGCAGCAAGGAGAAATAAAAGAAATAGGAACTCACACCGAGCTTCTGGAAAAAAATGGACTTTATAGGTCACTTTATAACAAAAACTTTGATTTTTCTAAAAAAAAATAAGGAATTATTAGGAAAAATATGTTATAATAAAAAATAAATATAATTTGAGTAAGTAATTGTAAAAGTAAAAAAATTTAAGCTTTTACAAGTGACTAAAATATAATAAAAATTAGGAGAGAGCTATGAAACAAATAAAAGGAATTTTCATATTTTTAATTTCTGTCGGATTACTTGCATTCGGAAGTTTAACTGCGAAAAAGTCAAAAAATTTGAATCAAAAAACAAATATTAATCCATTTTCTGGAATTATGAATAAGAAAAAAAATACTAAAAAAGTGGTAAAAGCAGCTCAGCCGGCACCTGAAAAAGTACAGCAAAGTACGCCAAAACCTGCTACTCCGCAAGAAATAGCTGCAAAGGAAGCACAACTTAAACAGCAACAGCAGCAGGAACAACTTGAGCAACAGCAGTTGCAACAACAGCAACAACAAAAATTAAGTCAAGAAAAAAATCTTCAAGGTCAGTCGGTAGCTAGTGTCAATGAAAAATTTGCAATGGATGTAAATGGTAAAAAGCATCATAAAAAAGGCAAGAAAAAATTTGCTGTTGAAAATGGAAATTATGCGCCTAAAAAATTTAAAAAGCATTCATCGGGAAATTCAGCTGGCAGCAAAAAATCGTCTAGTTCTACCAGTAGTGAAAGCAGCAACAGTTCATCCTCTTCTGCCAGTGGAAGTGAAAGTGGCGGAAGTAGTCAAAGCTCAGGTGCATCATCACAAGAATAAGTTAGAAAAAAACAATTATTAAAAGTTTAACAAGAAAGGTAGTGAAAAAATTTATTATGTTTAGAAGAAAAAAAAGAGAGATTAATGAAAATATCTTTAAGACAAACATTGACATTTTTATTTCGCTAGTTCCAATATTTTTAGCATCTTTTATTTATACTTTACAACCACTGATAACTATAATAACTTCTACTATTGGAGCGGAAGTCGTAGAATTAATTTACTTAAAATTATATAGAAAGCAGAATATCTCAGAAAGAAAGGACACATTTTCTTCCACAGCTATAGGAGTTTTAACAGGACTGATTTTACCTCCATTTGTACCATTTTATGTAGCGCTTTTTGCAGGAGCGATGGCTGTTGTTTTTGGAAAAAATGTTTATGGAGATATTGATAAAAAAATATTTAATCCAGTTGTATTGGGAAAATTATTTGTTGTGACATTTTTTTCAAAATTTCTGATTCCAGAATCTCCAGTTTGGGGATTTGATGGGGCACTTACAATACCAATTGACAATTCTTCAAAGATAATGTCGCTATTTATAACAAGTAGAGGAATGATAGGTTCATTGTCTGTCTTAGCAATTGTTATTGGAGCAATTTATTTGATCTTTCGGCAAAGAATAACTTGGCATATTCCAGTGGCCTTTTTTATAACAATTTTTATAGGATTAAATTTGGCGGCGAATAATGGCATTTTGGTGTCAACTTCACTTGGAGAGTTTTTATTCTTTGGAGTTTTTGTAATGACGGATAAATTTACAAGTCCAGAGCATTCTTTTGGAAAAATATTTTTTGGGGTTATGCTTGGAATTTCGACAATTGCTTTTTGGTTTTTGGGTGTTCAGTCAGAAGCCATCATTTACTCAATCTTAATTTTAAATATTTTCACAAGAGGAATAAACATTATTTACAAACCAAATGTGTTTGGAAATGAGACTGTTTCGATTGCGGAAATTATTCAAGGACTTGGATTTGCAATATTAATTATGATTTTAGTCTTTGTGTTCGCATTTTTACACAACAATGGATTTATACCATATTTAGTTTACATCTATTTAGTATTTGGAGTTTGGAAGTTGTACAATCAAAATAATGAAGATTAAAAATAGGGAAATAAATCCTATTCACTTTGGCTGAAAAGCCAGAGTGTTTTTTTTATATTTTAAAAGAGAGGGTGGAAAATGGAATTTTTTAATTTTTTAAAACAGATGGATAAAAGTTTTTTTGCAAAATTAAATGAGAAAGATAAAGTGTATCGAGGGGAGATTCCGTGGATTTTGCAGCAATCGAAAGCTAAAAAAATAATTTATATTTCAACTTCCAATAAAAATTTAGAAAATTATTATTCAATGCTGGATAATTATTATAATGAGAAAAATACTTTTTCTAAAAGTTCAGATAAAGATACAAAATATATTGATATTTTTGAAAATATTTCGCAAACTAAAGAAGATATTGTCGGAATCAATGTAAAAATGCTGGATATTTTAAGAAATCAAGATAAATTTATTTTATTTATGAATTTACAAATTTCACTCGATATTTTTTTTGAAAAAGTAAATTTTTTGGAATTTAAAATTGGAAGCGAATATAAATTTGAAAAAATAAAAAAATTTTTTTTGGAAAATGGATACGAAAGTTCTTATTTAGTTGAAAAGAAGGGGCAGTTTAGCCAACGTGGGGACATTGTCGATATTTTTCCACCAGATTTGGAAAATCCTGTTAGACTTGAGTTTTTTGGCGATGAATTAGAAAGTATTAGATTTTTTGAAGTTGACAGCCAGATTTCGATTGAAAAAATTAAGGAGATAAAAATTTTTGGAAATATTTTGAGTGGAAGCGAATATGAGCTAGTCGAAATGATTTCAGAAATAAATAATGACGAAGTTTTAATTGCTATCGAAAATAAAGAATTAATTGACTATAAAATGGAAGAATATATTTTGTTAAATCGCAAAAAAGAGAATTTGTATCGAAAGAGATATGAAAATTTGAAGAAAAAAAGTTTTTTTATTTCCACAAAAAATTTTAGTAAAGAACAGCTGGAAACTTTTAAAGATAAAGAGAAGCTGGAAAAATTGGCAAATCAAAATAAAATTTTTATTCAAACAAAAAATTACGAAAAAAAACTTTCCGAATACAATCACATTTTGAAAAAAAATCAAAATAATTTTTTTGTTTCAAATTTTGAGTTATTTGAAGGATTTTTTAGTGAAAAAAATAAAAGTTTTATTTTGACGGACAGGGAGCTTGATGGCTATATCTATGAAAATTCCAGAAAAATAAAAAAATCTATAAAATATAAAAAGCTAAATCAAATT
Organism: Leptotrichia rugosa; assembly: GCF_041200005.1. Lineage (NCBI taxonomy): Bacteria > Fusobacteriati > Fusobacteriota > Fusobacteriia > Fusobacteriales > Leptotrichiaceae > Leptotrichia > Leptotrichia rugosa. The sequence goes on along the minus strand of NZ_CP165644.1, from coordinate 2,071,427 downwards.
CTAGTAGACGACTATGTAATTCACATCCAGTATGGAGTTGGAATCTACAAAGGAATTCAGACTATTGATGACAAGGACTATTTAAAAGTAAAATATGCCGATGAAGACATTTTATACATTCCTGTTGAAAAGCTGGACAGGCTTGAAAAATATATTTCTAATGATTTGGAGCCCAAATTATTTCGTCTGGGAACTTCTGGATTCAAAAGAAAACGAAAAAAATTGGAAGAGGACATTCAAAAATTTGCAGCTGAACTTATAAAAATTCAAGCTAGAAGAAAAAGACAAACTGGATTTATTTATCAAAAAGATACGGTTTGGCAAGAGGAATTTGAAGAAAGTTTTCCATTTGAAGTGACACCTGACCAGAAAAAAGCGATTGACGATGTAAAAAGTGATATGGAAAGTCCAAAAATTATGGATAGGCTCGTCTGCGGCGATGTCGGTTACGGCAAAACTGAAGTTGCTATGCGTTCGGCATTTAAAGCGATTGACAATGGAAAGCAAGTGATTTTGGTAGCTCCTACTACAATTTTGGCTCAGCAGCACTTTGAAAGGTTTAAAAAGCGATTTGAAAATTATCCGATTATCATAGAAAATTTGTCAAGACTTACAAAAAGTAAATCAGATGAAATTTTAAAAAATTTAAAAAATGGAACTGTGGACCTGGTTATTGGAACTCACAGGCTTTTGAGCGATGACGTTGTCTTTAATAATTTGGGACTTTTAATCATTGACGAAGAGCAGAAGTTTGGAGTAAAAGCGAAAGAAAAATTAAAAGAGAAAAAGGACAAACTGGATGTTTTGACATTGACTGCAACTCCAATTCCAAGAACGCTAAATTTGTCGCTATTGGGAATACGGGATATTTCAATCATTGACACGCCGCCAGTTAATAGGCTTCCAATAATAACGGAAATTTTGGAGTGGGACGAAAATAAAGTAAAAATGGCAATTTTAAAAGAATTGTCTCGAGATGGTCAAGTTTTTTATATCTATAACGATGTAAAAAACATGAAAAATAAAGTGCAGGAACTAAAAGAAATCATTCCAGATTTTGTAAAAATAGAATTTATTCACGGACAGCTTCCGCCACAGGAAATTAAAGATAAACTTATTCGCTTTGAAAATGGAGATTTTGATATTTTGGTAGCTTCCACGATTATTGAAAATGGAATTGACATTCCGAACGTAAACACAATTTTAATAGAAAATTTTACAGGACTTGGATTGGCTCAAGTTTATCAGCTAAAGGGTCGTGTAGGACGAAGTAATAGACAGGGCTACTGCTATTTGTTAAAGACAAGAAACACAACAAAATTGGGAAAACAAAAAGAAGATAGCCTCTTTAAAGTGGAAGGAATAAAGTCTGGCGGTTTTCAAATTTCTGTCGAAGATTTAAAAATTCGTGGCGCTGGAGAAATTTTGGGGGACAAGCAGCATGGAACAATTGAAACTTTTGGCTATGATTTGTACATAAAGATGTTAAATGAAGAAATTCAGCGTCAAAAAGGGGAATTTAGCGAAAAAGTTGAAAACGTGGAAATTATTTTATTTGACCAAGGATTTATTCCAGAAAATTATATTCAGGATGAAGAAAAGCTAAATATTTATCGCCGTTTTGCCACGCTTTCATCAAATGAGGAGCTAAAAGATTTAGTTTTTGAAATAAAAGACAGATTTGGAAAAATTCCAGAAAGTTTGAAAAAGTTTATTATGAGTATAAAATTTAAGTTATTTGCTCAAAAAAATAAAATAAAGAGGATTTTGGAAGTAAAAAGTGGCTATAGATTGTATTTTGTGGAAAATTGTGAAAAAGAAATAAAAAATTTGGCTGAAAAAATAAAAATAAAAAAAGTGGAAAGTTTGGAAATTTTGGGGGAAAATAAAAAAAATGTAAACGAAGAAAATTTTGTTGTAATTGAAGTTTTGAAAAAAGAATTTTTGGAAGTTATCAAAAGGGGAGAAAAGTTGTGAAATATGTAGAAAATTTGGAGAGCGTAAATAAAAAAATAACGATTTTGAACGAAGGTTTAAAAATAACAGAAGATGCAATTTTGCTTTCAAAATTTATAAAAAAATATAACAAAAAATCTGGTGAGTTTTTGGAAATTGGCGCAGGACAAGGAATAATTTCAATTTTAATTTCAGAAATTTCAAAGGTTTCAAAAATTTTTGCCGTCGAAATTCAAAAAGAGATATTTGAAATTTTGGGAAAAAATATAAAAAATAATTTTTTAGAAAACAAAATAATTCCAATAAATAAGAATATAAAAGAGATAACGGGGCAATTTGATGTAATTTTTTCAAATCCACCGTACAAAAAAATTAACAGCGGAAAACTTCCAAAAAAAGAATCGGAAAAAATTAGTAAATTTGAAATTTTTTTAACTTTGGAAGAACTTTTTTTTGAAATAAAAAGGCTGCTGAAAAATTATGGCGAATTTTTTGTCATAGTTCCAAATGATAGGCTTAATGAAGTTTTTTCATATGTTTATGCAAATAAAATGAACATTTTGGAAATAGAAATTAATAAATATAAAAATCGGGATTTGGTCATTTTGCACGGGAAAAAAGGTGGAAAAAATTCTAAGATAAAATTTTTTTAACAAAAAAACTCCTAAATTGGAGTTTTTAATTTTATTATTATTATTATTATTTTTTTTTATTAAACTTTAAATTTAATGTTTAAAAATCGTCAAAGCTCCGTACGAAACTAAAATCATAATAATTGCTGCAATTAATACACCTAAAGTTATATACCAAAATGATTTTTTCCTATCAAATTGAAGAAGTGCCGCGATTAATGCACCTGTCCAAGCTCCCGTTCCTGGAAATGGAATGGCAACAAATAGCATAAGTCCTATAAATTCTCCTGTTGCAAGACTTTCGCTTCTTTTCATTGCTCTATCTTCTATTTTTTTTATAATCCCAGTACAAATATTGTGTTTTTTCAAAAAGTCAAAAACTTTGACTGAAAACCACAAAATGAATGGAACTGGAAGTAGGTTTCCAATGACGCTGACAGCCATATTTAGATACCATGGAAGTCCTAAAGCCGCTCCCACAGGTATTGCTCCACGCAGCTCAATAATTGGCAGCATTGAAATAAAAAAAACTCCAAGCGCTTTATTTAAAAGTGGCGCTGTCAAAAGCGAAGTCTGTATAAATTTACTAAAATCTTCAGCTAATTTCATAATTTTTAATTTTTTCCTTTCTTTCTTTCTTTTTTTCTTATTTTATTTATTTTTATTATTATTATTTCTTTATTTACTAAATTTTACTAACTTATTAAATATTTTATTTTTTACTATAATCTTAAATTTCCATATTTATAAAATCAAAATTATTATTTATTATTCATATATTTTTTCAAATTTTTCAAAAAACATTTTTTGAATAAACGGATATTCTCCCATTCCGATAAGTTCTGTTTCAACTTTGTAACCATTTTTTTCTAAAATTGTCTTCCAGGAATTTTCGTCATCTGACATAATGTCGCTTTTAGCATGATCTCCAGCTACAATTAAAAAAGGTTTTAGCAAAATCTTTTTAAAATTTGTGTTTTTTAATTTTTTCAAAATATGCTCAATTGTTATTTTTCCTTCGATAGTTCCAATAAAAATATTTTCTTTCCCAAATTTTTTATAATAATTTTGCAACTTTTCATAACTTTCATCAGAAGCATCTTCTGAGCCATGTCCTACAAAGACAATGGCATCATTTCTTTTTGCGTCATTAAATTCTTTATTTTCAACAATTTTTTTGAAATCAAGTTCATTAAATAACAAAGGTTCTGAAATTTTTCCAAATTTATCGCTTAATTTTTTGTATTCAATTCCATTTAAAATATGTAGCGACATTGTGAAAATTTTTTCAAATCCATAATTTTTAAGATCTTGCAACGCTTCACTTTGATTAAAAATAATCAAATTTCTTTTTATTTTGAGTTTTTCCCTAACTTTGTTGGAAGTAAAAGCTCTCTTGCAATTTTCAAATCCATATTTTTGTCCCATTTTATTTTCAATAACATCAATTGTCCTTTTTAGCGCATCTTCGTGTGTTGTTCCAAAACTTGCAATTACAATGCCTTTTTTCATACAAATAAATTCTCCCTTTTTTTATTTTACTGATATATTGTATCATTTTAATAATATTTGTCAATAAAAATAAAAAAACCACCTAAAAATAAATTATATTATTAGGCAGTTTTTAAATGTCTTATTATTTTTCAATTCTTGTGTAAGGCATTAAAGCGATTTGTCTAGCTCTTTTGATTGCTTTTGCTATTTTTCTTTGAACTTTAGCTTCTAATCCTGTAACTCTCGCAGGAGAAATTTTACCTTTATCATTCATAAAGTTTTTTAATAATTCAACATTTTTATAATTAATATCTTCCACTTTAAATTTTACTTTTGGTCTTCTTTTTCTTCTTTTAAATTCAGTAGCTGGTTTTGCTCTCATTCGATCACACCTCCTAATTTTTTTACTTTAAATTATTTTTTAAAATGGAAACTGATCTTCATCTTCGTCATCATCATCGTCTTCATCAGCAAAGTTATTGGAATTTTTGTCATAATATATGTCTTCATCAACATCTGAATCATCATCTTCAAAAATTTCCTTTTGTTTTTTAAAAGACTTTTTTGATTTCTTACTTTTATAAGAACTTTGATATTCGTCGTCATAATTTCCATTGTTTGCACTGTTTCCAGAACTTTCGATAAATTCAAATCGGTTTACTAGGACATCTGTTGTATAAATAGTTTGACCATTTTTTTCATAACTTCCTGTTCTAATACTTCCTTGTACTAAAATTCTTTGACCTTTTTTAAAATAGTCAGAAATAGTTTTTGCAGTTTTTTCCCAAGCAACACAATTTATAAAGTCAGTTCCTTCTCCAATTCGATTTATTGCTATGTTAAACCTAACAAATGCCTTTCCACCTGAACTTCGATTTAATTCTGGATCTCTTGTCAATCTTCCCATCAATATAACATTATTCATATTACTTGTCCCCCTTGTTTTTACTATTTATTAGTCATTTTTGACAATCATATATTTTAAAATTGATTCATTGATGTTTAATTTTGATTCAATTTCTGTGAATCTTGTTCCATCTGTTTGGAATGTAGTTAATACATAATATCCATTTTCTTTTTTCTTAATAGGATAAGCTAATTTTCTGTCTCCCCAAACTTCTGTTTTTACTTCAACTGCTCCAGCAGCTTTTAAAGTGTTTTCTACAAATTCAACTCCAGCATTTTTTTCTTCTTCAGTCAATTGTGTAGATAAAATAAACATAATTTCGTAATTTCTCATTGATTTTCTCCTTTCCTTTGGCTTTTTTAGCCCTACTTCCAAATAGAGCAGGTTTCATATAATTATATCAAAAATAAATGTCAAAATCAAGAATATTTAAAAAAATTTTTTTGCAAATAAAGATTTATAAAAAAATAAGTCTAAAAAGACTTATTTAAATATGAAAATGATTAATTTATTTATAAAGATTTTATTTTTGTTTTGGTGGAAATGACGGGAATCGAACCCGTGTCCAAAATAAAAAGTCTTTACTACCCTCTACAAGTTTAGTTTATTTATCTTTTTAACTTTTAGATATTAAACAAACAAAAGTCTAAAAGCGAGATTATAAAATTTCCTCAAGTGACATAATCATACATTTGAGTAAGCCGTAAAAAGTAACATCATCTAGTGGAAAAACGGCATTTCCAAAAGTGATGAGCCGCTATCTTAGGCAGCTAATGCGTAATTATCGTTTCCGATTATATTTTAGTTGGATTTTAAAGCTCCCGCTTACTTGCTAGTAATAAGTTTTTTATCCTGTCGAAACCAAAACATTCCCAAATGTTTATTTAAATATTTTTTAAATACTTTTTTCAAAACTATATTAACATATTTTTTTTAATTTTTCAATATAAATATTTTATTTTTAAAAAAATTTTTAGTCGTCTTCGTACATTGGTTCTATATGCACAAATAGTGATTTTATATTAGGGTGCTGATATTTTATTTTTTTTGAAATTGTATTTATAATTTCGTGAGCTTCTTCTATTGTCTTGTCTTTTTTCATTCTTGCATCCAAGAAAATATGAATATCTTTTCCAGAAGTTGTCATTTTAAAGTCGTGTGCATTTTCGATTTCTTCAAATTCTAAAATTTCATCTCTTATTTTGGAAAGCAGTTCTTCATTTTGGGAATCCATCAAGATTAAAGAATTATCTCTTATTAATTCGTATCCGCTCTTTAAAATGTAAATCGCAACGATAAGTCCAATAATTGTGTCAAAAACAGGATTAATTTCGGAGCATAAAAGTCCTATTAATACTGAGATTGAGATTATAATATCGTTTTTGTAATCTTGAAGCAGTGAATTTATCAAAGCGCCCCGATAACTTTTTGTCTTATTTTTCATAAAAATTAACTGAAAAACTTTTATTAAAATAGAAATTATCGAAATTGTGATAAGAATATTGCTTAATTTTACATTTTCTCCATTTTTTGAAAAAACCTTTTCTATATTTTCTCGAATCAGCTGAACTGCAGAAAGCATAATAAATGTTCCAATTATGATGCTGAAGACAGATTCTATTTTTCCGTGTCCAAAAGGGTGTTCTTTGTCTTCAGGATTGCTTCCAACTTTCAAGCCGATAATTACCAAAATATTTGTAATCAAATCTGAAAACGAGTTTAATCCATCCGCTAAAAGCGACATACTGTTAAAAATTTTTCCAGAAAATATTTTTAAGAAAGCTAGAATAATATTGATAATTATTGCCACTTTTGCTACAAAAACCATATTTTTTTTCTGTTTTTGAATTTCCAGAAGTTTATCTAAAATATATCCGTCTTCTGTTCGCAAAAATTTTTGCTTTTCCAAAAAATTGTTCATCTTTTTGTGATTTGTCACAGTCAATGAATCACATTTTTCTTTAGTTATCCAATTGATTATATATTTTAGCAAAAATGTTCCATAGCCATTATTTCTATATTTTGGAATTACAAAAATCTTTTTCAGTTTTGCGTTTTTTTCCAAATTTATTGTCGCATATCCACACAACTTTTCTTCATTATAAATGAAAAAAAGTTCGTCATTGTCTAAATCTATTGAAAAATTTATATCTAGTGCTCGGAATTTTTGTAATTCTTTTGTTATATTTGACTTTTTATCCCAGTGTTCAACTTTCATTTTTCCTCCAAAATTGTTTAAATTAAAAGTATAAAAAATAGAATAGCAATTGCTATTCTTTAGTAGATTTCATAATTTTATTTTCAAAAAGAGCGTCATACGCCAAACAATCGAAGAAATTTTACCATCCGTTTCTTAAGATAAAGACTCAAAAACAGCTACCCCATAAACCTAGAAAAACTAACTTAGTGCTGCTTCGTTCCCGACCTGACACGGTTCGTAAGCTTCCTACAATATGGGACCATCTTCTCAACATCTTTAAAATAAGGCGTTGACACTAAAACTCCCCTCAAATTTGGCATCACCTCTACTAAAGCGGATTGTAGATACAGGGCACCGCTATCTCCCCGGCTAGTATGACAATTGTATTCTATCATTTTTTTTTGAAACTGTCAAATATTTTACTCTGTCCCAATATTTTTGGAATCTTGCATAATATTTAAAATAGTAGTATAATTAAAAAATAAGCTTTAAATTAAAAAATAGAACAAAAATTAGGAGGAAATAGATAAATGTTGGAAAAATTGGCACAGCTTCGAGAAGATGTTCTAAAAAAACTTAACGAAATAGAAAATCTTGAAGAAGTTAATGATCTGAAAGTGAAAATATTGGGTAAAAAAGGGGAATTTACGGCAATTATGAAAGAAATGGCAAATATTGCCGCTGAAAAAAGAGCTGAATTTGGAAAAACTACTAATGAAATAAAAAAAGTGCTGCAAGATAAATTTAACGAAACAACTGTCAATTTGAAGGAAATTGCAAAACAGGAAAGACTTAAAAATGAAACTATTGATATAACTTTGCCGGGAAGAGCAGCCAATATCGGTTCACTTCATCCAATTACAAAAACTGTCATGGAAATTAAAGATATTGTATCTGAAATGGGATTTGACATTGTTGACGGACCAGAAGTTGAGTATGTCAAATATAATTTTGACGACTTGAATATTCCTAAAACACATCCATCGAGGGAGCTTACCGACACTTTTTATATAAAAGATGACGTTGTTTTAAGAACTCAGACTTCGGGAATGCAAATTCGTTACATGAAAGATAAAGTTCCACCATTTAGAATGATTTCTGTTGGAAAAGTGTACCGTCCTGATTATGATGTGTCGCATACTCCGATGTTTCACCAAGTTGAAGGGCTTATGGTGGGAGAAGATGTGTCGTTTGCTAACTTTAAAGCAGTTTTGGAAAACATAGTGAAAAAAATATTTGGAAAAGATAGAAATGTGAGATTTCGTCCACACTTTTTCCCATTTACAGAGCCGTCTGCTGAAATGGATGTGGAATGTGGAGTTTGTAAAGGAAAAGGTTGCCGTGTATGTAAAGGTACAGGATGGCTTGAAATACTTGGAAGCGGAATGGTGAACTCAAAAGTTTTGGAAAATGCTGGAATTGACGCAAAAAAATATCAAGGGTTTGCATTTGGATTGGGGCTTGAGAGAATTACAATGCTAAAATATGGAATTGATGATTTGAGAGCGTTTTTTGAAAATGATGAAAGATTTTTGGATCAATTTTAGAATTTTTGAGAATCTAATGGGAGTTTTAAAGTAAAAAATAGATAGAAAAATTTAAAAAATAAGGAGAAGAAAAGAATGCTGATTTCGTTAAACTGGTTAAAGCAATATATAGATTTAGATGGAATTGAAATAAGTGAACTAGAAAATGCCTTAACTATGATTGGGCAGGAAGTGGAAAAAATAGATGTAAAAGGGGAAAATCTTGAAAAAGTTGTGACAGCAAAAATCGTTGAAAAAGAGATGCACCCTGATTCTGATCATCTTACAATTTGCAAAGTTGACAACGGAAAAGAAGTTTTGCAGATTGTGTGTGGAGCGCCTAATCACAAAGCTGGGGACAAAGTTGCACTGGCACAGATTGGAGCAAGACTGGCTGAAGATTTTGTCATAAAAAAAGGAAAAATTAGAGGTGTGGAATCAAGCGGAATGCTTTGCTCGGAAGAAGAGCTTGGGCTTGGAAGCGATTCTAGCGGAATTATGATTTTGCCAGAAGATGCACCTATTGGAATGCCGTTAAAAGAATATCTTGGAGTAAACGATGTTGTGTTTGAGCTGGAAATCACGCCAAATAGACCAGATTGTCTTTCTCACATAGGCATTGCAAGAGAACTTGGGGCTTATTACAACAAAGAAGTTAATTATCCAAGTACAGAAATAAACGGTGAAACTGGTGAAAAAACTGAAGATAATATAAAGGTGGAAATTGAAAATAGCGATTTATCGAAAAGATATGTGGCTAGAATTATAAGAAATGTGACTGTGAAAGAAAGTCCAGCTTGGCTTAAAGAAAAAGTTGAGTCAATTGGGATTAGAAGTATAAATAATATTGTGGATGCTTCAAATTTTGTCATGATGGAAATGAATCAGCCAAATCACGCTTTTGATTTTGATAAAATTGCTGCAGGAAAAATTTCGGTTAGAAGTGCACGAGAAAATGAGAAACTGGTAACTTTAGATGAAGAGGAAAGAGACCTTGCGACAGATGACATTGTTATTTCTGACGCAGAAAAAGTGGTGGCACTTGGTGGAGTGATGGGTGGTCAAAATTCACAAATTACTGAAAATACAAAAAATATACTTTTGGAAGTAGCTCATTTTAATCCAATAAACATTAGAAGAACATCTAGAAGACTTGCACTTATCAGTGATTCTTCGTATAGATTTGAGAGAAGAGTTGATAGAAGTAACGCTATAAATGTGATTAATAGACTTGCAAATTTGATTCAAGAAGTTGCTGGTGGAGAAATTTTAGCTGGAGCAGTTGATATTTATCCAGAACCTTATGCTAGAAGAGTTGCGACACTTAGTTTTGAAAAGCTTCACAGATTTGTTGGGAAAGTTATTCCAAAAGAAGAAGTTATTCGAATACTTACAAAACTTGAAGTGGAGGTTAAAGATAATGGAGATAGCCTTACACTAACTGCACCAACCTACAGAGATGATTTGGAAAATGAGCAGGATTACTTTGAAGAAGTTATTAGAATGTACGGTTTTGACAATATCGAAAATATTTTGCCAAGACTTGACATTAATCCAAAAGCGACTATGGATACAACTAAGCTTTATGATAAAGTAAAGGTTATCGCTTCTCAAGCGGGGTTAAAAGAAGTGATAAATTACAGCTTTGTGCCAAGAGATGCGATTGATAAAATTAAATTTACAAAAGTTCCAAAAGAAAATTTGATAGACTTGCCAAGACCGATTACAGAAGATTTTGCAACATTGAGACCAACATTAATTTATAGCCTTTTGAAAAATGCAAAAGATAATATGAATAAAAATGTATCAAACATAAGATTTTTTGAAGTGAGCAGAACTTTTGAAAAAGGGGAAGAACTTGCTAGTGAAGAAACTAAACTGGCATTTATTCTCGCTGGGGAAAATGATAAGACTTTGTGGAATGCAAAACCTGTACCTTACGATTTTTATGACTTAAAAGGAATTGTGCAGGAAATTTTTACAAAATTAGGATTTAAAAATTATCAAATAAAAAGAAGCGCTGCGACTGAACTTCATCCAGGAAGATCGGCAGATGTATTTGTCGGACGGGAATTAATCGGAAGTTTCGGGGAAATTCATCCAGATGTGTTAGAAAATTTTGACTTGAATAAAAAAGCTGTCTTAGTTGCAGAATTTAGTATTGACTTGATTAAAAAATATATTGGAAGAAAAACTGTTTATGAACCGCTTGTTAAATTTCCAGCAGTACCAAGAGATTTTGCTTTTGTTGTAAAAGAAGATGTGCTGGTTGGGGATATTTTGAAAGCAATTGAAAAAGTTGATAAAAAGATTGAAAAAGTGGAATTATTTGATATTTATCGTGGTGTGGGAGTTTTACCTGGCATGAAGAGTGTGGCAATTAGTGTAATTTTGAGAGATAAGAATAAAACTCTTGAAGAAAAGGAAATTGTGGAAATTTCAAATAAAATTGTGAATAAAGTTAAAAAAGATTTTGACGGTATCTTGAGACAATAAAGTCAAAAAAGTTAAATAAAAGGGGGAAAAAGGTTATGTTTAAAATTATAACATTGCCGTTTGACGAGGATATGGAAGAGTTTGACCAAGATAGGCTGGAACGGGAATTTTTGTTTGCACTAAAAGATTCTGAAATAAAAAAGTATAAGCCAGAATTGGTGGAAATAGATGGAAGATATTACTGGACAGTTTTTGTTGAATATGAAAAAATAAAAAAAAAAGAAAGTGAAAATGTTTCTTTTCAGAAAAACGGTGAGTTTAGGAAAAATCAAAATTTGGAAAAGAAGAGTTTGCCTGAAGCAGAACTTCAAACTAAAAAGGAATTGGAGCTTTATAGAGTTTTAAGGGAGTGGAGGCGGGAACAATCGGATGATTTAGGTTATCCACCTTACATAATTGCTTCTAATAGACTTCTTGTGGAAATAGTGAAGGCTAGACCTAAAAATTCTTTGGAACTTTCAAAAATAAAAGGTATGGGAGAAAAAAAGACAAAGGAATATGGCAGGGAAATTTTGTTAATTTTAGAAAATTTTTATGAAGCTAGTGATTAAAAACTAAAAACTCTATTAAATTAAAATTAATTTTAAAAATATATTGAAAAAATGGTTATCTAGTGATATAATCCTACAGAGAAATACTAAGTTAAAATATGGAGAACGAATTATGAAAAAAAGTGATGTCTTTGCTGCTCTTTTAAAGGAAGAGAATATAGAGTTTGACAGGGAAATAATTGATTTTGACAATGTCGAAATGAACTCGAAAAAAATTAAAGATAAAGATTTATTTGTTGCGATAAGAGGTGGAAATAATTTTGTAAATGAAGCGCTTAATAAAGGTGCTTTTGTAGTTTATGATAATTCGGATATAGAAATAGATGGGGGCTTTGAAAAAAAGGCTTTTTTTGTGCATGACAGCGTAAAATTTTTACAGAAGTTTGCAAAAAAGTGGTGTGACAGCCTTAATATAAAAGTGATAGGAATTACAGGAAGCAACGGGAAAACTACGGTTAAAGACATGATTTATCATATTTTGTCTCAAAAGTATAAAGGGAAAAAGACGCTGGGAAATTACAATAATCATATTGGATTGCCTTTTACTTTACTTCGGAGCGAGACGGATGATAAATTTATTATTTTGGAAATGGGAATGAGTGATTTTGGGGAAATTGACTTACTTGGACAAATTGCAAATCCCGATATAAACGTCATAACAAATATCGGAGAATCACATCTTGAATTTTTAAAAACAAAAGAAAATGTTTTTCGTGCTAAAACGGAAATTTTGCCGTATATAAGAGATGCATTAATTATAAACGGAGATGACAAATATCTAAAAAATATAAAATCCGAAAAAATAAAAGTCGTAAAAGCGCTAAATCTACAAAAAAACGACTTTTTAGAAGATTCGGAAAATTTTTATTATGGAGATATTGAATTTGATAAAAATAAAACGAGATTTATATTGAAATATTTTGGAAAAATCTGTAAAAAAAATGTAACGAGAAATTATGAAACAAATGTTTTGGGAGAGCATAATGTTTTAAATTTGACAATGGCAATAGCGGTTGTAAAACAGTTTGGAATTGAAGATAAAGTGATTGAAGATGCCATAAAAAATATAAGTTTGACTGATATGAGATTTCAAATAATTGAAAAAGGGGATTTAACTTATATAAATGATGCTTATAATGCAAGTCCTAGTTCTATAGAAAAATCACTTGAAACATTCTCAAAAATTTATAACGAAAGAAACATAAAAAAAATTATAGTTTTAGGCGATATGTTGGAATTAGGAGAAAATGAGCTTAAATATCATGCAGATATTTATGATGTCTTAAAAAATGTGAAATTTGACTCGATTTATTTGTTTGGTGAGCGAATTAAAAGTCTTTTTGACAGGATTGAAAAAGAAAGTTTACAAAATAAAGAAGTTATTTATTTTGAGAAAAAAACTGAAATAAAGGAAAAAATAAAGGGAATTGAAGGAAAGAAAGTTGTTTTATTGAAGGCTTCGAGAGGAATAAAACTGGAAGAAATTATAGAAGAATAGAAAGGAGATAGAATTTTTAAAATTCTAAAAAAATAATGTTATATTTATTGCAAAAGTTATTCATAAACAATTTTGGAACACTGAGAATTTTTAAATCTATTATAGTTAGATCTTCTGTGGCATTTGCCGTGGCATTTTTGTTTATGCTTATGTTTGGAAAGCCGTTTATCGCTTGGCTGAAAAAGAAAAAGTATGGGGATACAGCGAGAGAGGAAGGACCAAAATCTCATTTTGATAAATCTGGGACACCTACGATGGGTGGAATTTTAATAATAGGAGCTATACTTTTTGCGACATTAATTGCTGGAAATTATGAAAATAAATTTATAATATTTTTGTTTTTTATAACAATACTATTTACAACAATTGGGTTTTATGATGATTACTTGAAATTGACGCGACATAAAAATGGACTTTCAGGAAAAAAGAAAATTGTGGGACAACTTATTATAACTGCAATAACTTTTTGGTTTATTTATAAGTTTGGAATGATTAATAAAACAATTGATTTTTCAATAGTAAATCCAATAATTAAAAATTCATATTTGTACATAACGCCGATTTTATTTTTCGTATTTATGGGTTTTGTCATAATAGGTTCATCAAATGCAAAATTTGACAGATGGACTTGATGGATTAGTGAGTGGACCTATAATTGTTGTAAGTATAACATTATTTATAATTACATATTTAACAGGGCATTATGAATATGCAAAATATTTAAATTTGAATTATGTCAGAGAGTCTGCAGAGATTTGTGTGTATCTCGCTTCGATTGTCGGAGCTCTAACTGGATTTTTGTGGTTTAATTTTTATCCAGCGCAAGTGTTTATGGGAGATACTGGTTCACTTACTCTTGGAGGGATATTAGGAATAGTAGTTATTTTCTTAAAGCAGGAATTGCTGCTTCCAATTGCAGGATTTATATTTATTGTGGAAGCGTTGTCCGTTATGATTCAAGTTTGGCACTACAAAACTTTTGGAAAAAGAGTGTTTAAAATGGCGCCAATTCATCATCACTTTGAATTATTGGGACTTCCTGAAACGAAAGTTACGATAAGATTTTGGATAGTTTCAATTATGACTTGTCTAATTACATTTTTAATTTTGAAAATGAGATAAAAATAATTTAAAATAAAAAAGCGAAGGATGATTTTTTCATCCTTTGCAAAAAAATAAAAAAATTGTATTTTTATTTAATTTTTTTAATAAAATTTTGTTATAAAAATAAAATAAGTATATATGAAAAAGAGAGGAATAATCATATGGATAAAGCGATAGTTTTTGGAGCGGGACTAAGTGGTCACGGAGCGAAAGAATTACTTGAGAAAAAAGGTTACAAAGTGTATTTAGTGGATGATAAAGTGGCTTTGAGCTCAGAAGAAGGAATAAAAATTTTAAATGAAGAAGATATAGAGTTTGTTGTAAAAAGTCCAGGAATACCTTGGAAAGCACAACTTTTAAAGGTTGCAAAAGAAAAAGATATAAAAATAATTTCAGAAATTGATTTGGCGTATAAATATGTTAACAAAAATATAAAAATAATTTCATTTACGGGGACAAATGGAAAGACAACAACTTGTACAAAAATGGCAGAACTTTTGAATTTTGCTGGATTTAGAGCAAAACTTGCTGGGAACGCCGGCTTTTCATTTGCGAAACTTGTGGCAGATGAAACACCACTAGATTATGTAGTTTTGGAGTTAAGCAGCTATCAGCTGGAAAATAATCCACAAATTCACTCACATATTGCTGGAATTATAAATTTAACGCCAGATCATTTGACAAGATATGCCACATTGGAAGATTATTATTCGACAAAATTTGATATTTTTACGAAACAGACAGCTGATGATTTCGCAATTATAAATTTGGACGATGCAGAATTTTTTGAACTTTGTGAAAAAAGAGAAAATTTAAAAGATAAAATAAGAGCAGAAAAAGTTTATTTAAGCAAAGAGACAAAGGGGACAGCGTTTATATATAAAAATAATATTCGCATTATGAGGGATTTGACTAAAAAAGTTGATGAAAATAATATTTCCGATGAATATGTCGAAAAAAATTCTGAACTTTTGATGAATGTTGGTGAAATGTCACTAAAAGGAAAACATAATTTGGAAAATATGCTGTTTCTAATTTTGGCTGCAAAAATCTTGAATGTTTCAAATGAAAAAATCTCTGAGTTTTTGAAATCTACAGCACCGCTTGAACACAGACTTGAGAATTTTTTTACAAAAGGGAATACAGCTTTTATCAACGATTCAAAAGGGACAAATGTGGAATCTACTTTAAAAGCGATAGATTCTTTTGATAACAAAATTGTGATGATTTTAGGTGGAGATGATAAAAAAATTGATAATATGCCACTTATAAAAGAAGTTAGTAAAAAGGTGGACTTTGTTTATTTAATTGGGGATAATGCACAAATTTTGATAGATGATATGGAAAAAGTCAATTACAAAAACTACAAAAATTTGAAAACTGTTGAAAATGTACTTTTGGATTTAAAAGAAAATTTAGATTTTGAAAAAAATCAGACTGTACTTTTTTCTCCAGCAACTTCAAGTTTTTGCCAATTCAAAAGTTTTGAGCACAGGGGAAAAGTTTTTAAAGAATTGACTGTAAAAATTTTAGGAAAATAAAAAATAGGAGAAAATAAATTGTTTAAAAATAAAAAATTTTTAGGGACAGCATTTATAATAGTTATTTTATTTCTTTTGGCGGTGAGCCTTTTGACGATGGCGAGTGTCAGTTATCCAATTGTACCAAAAGGTCAGTCAGATTTTTATTATTTATATAAACAGATGCTTTGGATGATCGGCGGTTTGGCTTGCTTTTCTTTTGCGGCTATGATGAACTACAAGAGATATAAGGAAATTAAGATTTTTTCAGCTCTTTATATAATAGGAATAATAGGGCTTATAGCGGTATTGCTTTTTGGAAGCAAGTCAAAGGGAGCGGTTCGTTGGATTGATTTGCTGGGATTTAGAATACAGCCGTCAGAATTTTCCAAGTTAATAATAATTATAGTTGTTTCTGTGTTAGTTGAGCGGTTAAAAAAGAAAAATATGATAGCTACAAAACCTTGGATTTCGGCACTTATAATTTTAGGAGTAACAGGGGTTTATTCGTTTCTTATTTTTGCAGAAAAATCATATACGAGTATGATTCAAGTTGCAGCTATTGGAATTTTAATGTTATTTATTTCGGGCATTAATTTACCAATTTTTTCGATAATATCCTTATTTTTAGTGATTCTCGGAAATATTTTATTAATGAGAGATAAATATAGAGTTGATAGAATAGAAGGTCACAAAAATACTCAAGTAATTCCTTTTCAGGTACAGCAGTCATTAATAGCGATAGGAAGTGGGAAATTAACAGGAAGAGGTTATGGAAATGGATTTCAAAAATATAAATTTCTTCCTGAGATTCACACGGACTACATACTTTCTGGATTTGCTGAAGAAAATGGATTTATAGGGGTTTTGTTTTTAATTTTAGTCTATGTATTTTTACTTGCTATAATTTTGATGGTCGCCTTTAAAATTAAAGATATGTTTGCAAAATATTTGCTTATCGGAATTTTTGTGATGTTTGCAACACAGATATTGGGGAATATAACTGTTGCAACTAATATGCTTCCTTCAACTGGAATCTCGTTGCCACTTATGAGTTATGGCGGAAGTTCCATATTTGTCAGCATGTTTGCATTAGGAATAGTTTACAATGTCATAAGGGCGCTCTATAAGCAGGAGATGGGCGATGAATTGGACGAAATTAATGAAGTGGAATATATGATGTAAAAAAATTTTTGAAAATGAAAGGAAAGAAAATGGAAAAAGTAGTATTTACCACCGGTGGTACAGGTGGGCATATTTATCCAGCTCTCGCTATAGCAAAAGAAATGAGAAAAAAAAATATAGATATTTTATTCATAGGGACAAAGTATAGAATGGAAAAAGAAATAGTCCCTCGTGAAAATTTTAGATTTATTGGACTTGATGTGTTGCCGTTAAATTCAGTGAAATCTGGAATTAAGATGTTAAAAGCGATTTTTAGCACAATAAAGTTATTAAAAAAAGAAAAGCCGCAAAAGATAATTGGATTTGGAAATTATATTACAATTCCAGTTTTAGTAGCTGCAAATGTTTTAAAGATTCCATATTACTTGCAGGAGCAAAATCACACGATGGGACAAGCTAACAGATGGTTTTACAAAGGTGCCAAAAAAGTATTTGTCGCATTTAAAAATACAATAGATAGCGTAAAAGAAAATCAAAAATCCAAATTTATCGTGACGGGAAATCCTTTAAGAGAAGAGTTTTATACAAAGGATAAATTTGAGGAAAGAAAAAAATTGGGAATAGCTGACGATGAGCATGGAATACTTATCATTGGTGGGAGTCTTGGAGCAAAAAATATAAATGAAGCAGTTTCCAAAAAATGGAAAAAGATAATGGCTGACACAAAGTTAAAATTATTTTGGGCAACTGGAAAAGATAATTTTGAGGAAGCAACTTACAGAATGAGAGATTTTGGAAAAGCTGTCGTAAAACCTTATTTTGAAAATGTACCGCAGTTAATGGCAGCGTGTGATTTAGTCATTTGCCGGGCTGGTGCTTCGACAATTTCAGAATTGATTGAGTTGGAAAAACCGTCAATTCTGATACCCTATGATTTTGTTGGGCAAAAAGAAAATGCAGATGTCTTGGAATTTGAAAACGCAGCTAAAATTTTTACGAATGAAACTGTGGAAGAAGCTATTGACGAAGCGTTGTCACTTGTAAAACAAAAGACAACTTTGGAATTTATGAGTGGAAATATAAAAAATTTGAAAAAAGGAAATGCGTCAGAATTAATAATAAAAGAAATGGGACTATAAAAAATGGAGGAAATAAAATGTTGACAAAAGTAAATAATATATATTTTAGTGGAATAAATGGAGTTGGAATGAGCGGACTTGCAAGAATACTTGCAGCTGACGGATTTAATGTAGCGGGTTCAGATTTGGTTAGAAAACCTGTGACAAAGGATATGGAAGATTTGGGAATAAAAGTTTATATTGGACAAGTTGAAGAAAATGTGAAAGATAAAGGAATTGATTTATTTGTATATTCAACAGCGATAAGAGAAACAAATCCTGAATATAAATATATCGTTGAAAACAACATAAAAAAAATAAAAAGAGGGGAATTGCTGGCTGAAATAATGAACCGTTTTGATGGAATTGCAGTTGCTGGAACTCATGGAAAGACAACTACAAGCTCAATGTTAAGCGTGGCGCTTTTAGAAAAAGAACCATTTATTGTAGTTGGTGGATTTATACCAGAAATTCAAAGTAACAGTAAAATTGGAAATTCGGAATATTTTATAGCGGAAGCCGATGAGAGCGATAACTCATTTTTATACATAAAACCAAAATATTCGGTTGTTACAAATGTAGAACCAGACCATCTTGACCATCACGGAACATTTGAAAATATAAAAAAATCGTTTGAAAAATTTATTGACAGCACTGAGAGAATTGCAATTTTATGTAAAGATACAGTTGAGAAAGTAAATTTGAAACTTACAAATAAAAATATCGTCTGGTACAGCATAAAAGATGAAACAGCCGATATTTACGCTAAAAATATAAGAGTAGAAGATGGAATTACAAGTTTTGAAGTTGTGAAAAAAGGAGAGAATCTTGGAACATTTAATTTGAGTATTCCAGGAGAACATAATGTTTCAAATTCACTTCCTGTAATTTATTTTGCACATGAATTTGGGTGTAATATGAAAAAAGTAAAAGAAAGAATTTTAAAATTTAAAGGGGCAAACAGAAGATACCAAGTGATTTATGATAATGGTATAAGAATAATAGACGACTATGCGCATCATCCAACAGAAGTGAGAGTTACAATAAAAGCGGCACATAAGACAGAAAAAGGAAAAGTTATAGTAATCTTTGAACCACACAGATACAGCCGGACAAAATTTTTCTTTGATGATTTTGTGGAGGCTCTAAAACACGCTGACGACTTGATACTGCTTCCAATTTATGCGGCAAGTGAAGACAATGTTTACGGCGTAAGTTCAGAAATGCTGGCCGAAAAAATTGGTGGAAATGTGAGAGTTCAGACAAAAGAAGAGATTGAAAATCTTTTGAAAAGCGGAAAAGACAGCGGAAACACTTATGTATTTATGGGTGCGGGAAGCGTTTCAAAGCTAGCTCATGAAATAGCGCAAGATTTAGAAAAATTATAAAATACTTTTGAGAAAAAGCGAAAGGAAGTTTTATGGAAGTTATGAAAAATGCACAAATGAAAGAATATTCCAATATGAAAGTTGGTGGAATAGCCAAAGAATTAATTTTTGTGGAAGAAAAAAATGAATTAAAAGAAATAATAGATACAAGAAAAAACATTTTTATTCTAGGAAATGGAACAAATACTTTAATATACGACGGAAATCTGGATATAAGTTTTGTTTCACTAAAAAAATTGCAAAAAATTTCTGTTGAAGAGAA
This sequence comes from Leptotrichia rugosa, assembly GCF_041200005.1. Lineage (NCBI taxonomy): Bacteria > Fusobacteriati > Fusobacteriota > Fusobacteriia > Fusobacteriales > Leptotrichiaceae > Leptotrichia > Leptotrichia rugosa. The sequence continues at coordinate 2,051,650 of NZ_CP165644.1, read as the reverse complement.
AAATAAAAATTTTGATTTGGTTAGAGTGGAGTCTGGATTGGATTTGGATGATTTAATTAAATTTATGGAAGAAAATAACTATACTGGACTTGAAAATATTACAGGAATTCCTGGATCTGTCGGAGGTCTTGTCAATATGAACGGTGGAGCTTACGGAACTGAGATTTTTGACTGCATTGAGGAAGTAGAAGTTTGTAAAAATGATGGTAAAATAGAAAAAATAAAAACAAAAGACTTGCATTTTAAATACAGAACTACTGAAATAAAAGAAAATAGATGGATTGTTATATCAGCACTATTTAAATTCAAATTTGGTTTTGATCATGCTGCTTCAGAAGACAAAAGAGAGCAAAGAAAAGTAAAACATCCGCTGGACTTGCCAAACTTGGGAAGTACATTTAAAAATCCTAAAGGAAAATTTGCTGCAAGATTAATTTCAGATGCTGGGTTAAAGGGTTATCAAGTGGGAGGCGCAAGAATCTCTGAGAAACATCCGAACTTTGTCACAAATGTTGGAAATGCCACTTTTAACGATGTAATTTCCGTAATTGAGCATGTAAAAGAAGTAGTTTTTGAAAAATTTAATATAGAATTAAATACAGAAATTATTATCCTAAAATAAAATTAAACAATTTAATTTTTTTGGCAAAAAAATTGAATAAAATTGAAAAATAGTGTATAATAATATTAAAAAAGTGGAGTTAAAGTTAAGAATGAAAAACATAATTAAAATATTGGTTATATTATTTTTACTGTTAGGAATTATATTTTTTTGCAAAAGATTTATTGATTCTGACTATTTCAAAGTTCAAGAAGTTGTTGTAACTGGAAATACAAAACTTTTGAAGAGAGATGTAACGGAACAAGTTGAAAAAATGAAAGGGAAAAATATTGTTTATTTGAATACTAAAGAAATTGAAGATTTTTTAAGAAATGATGTAAGAGTAAAAAAAGTTTCAATTACAAAACAGTTTCCGAGCAAAATATTATTTAACATTGAAGAGAGACAGCCTTATGCATATGTAAGAAAAGGGGAAAATTTATTTTTAGCGGATAATGAATTAAATATTTATGGAGATAAAATAGAAGATTTGCCAAAGAGCATGCCAATTATAGATTATACAGATGAAGCGAGTTTTGAAGGAATTAAAACTATAGTTTCCAGAATAAAAAACAAAGATCTTTATTCTATGATTTCAGAAATAAGGAAAACACCCAAATGTTATGAAATATTACTTGTGAATGGTGTGGTATTTAAAACAGATACTGATGTAACTGAAGAGAAATACAATGACGCATATAAAGCGTATGACCAAATAATAAGAAAAGAAGGACCGTTGACTTATATAGAATTAAGATATAAAATTATTTATAAAAAATAATCTTAAAAGAATTTAAAGAAAGGAGATGCTATTTTTAAAATTAAAATAAGATTTTTAAGTAGCAAGTAAATAATGGAAAATTTAAATAGTACTGTAAAATTAAAAGTAGTAGGAGTAGGTGGTGCTGGTGGTAACGCAATAAACGATATGATTGAAAGTAACATAACAACTGTAGAATTTATAGCTATAAATACGGACCAGCAAGATTTAGATAGATCAAAGGCAACATCAAAAGTTCTTTTAGGAAGAGGAACAGGAGCAGGAGCGGATCCTGAAAAAGGTAGAAGTGCAGCAAGAGATTCTGAAGATAAGATAAAAGAAGTGCTGGAAGGTACAGACATGTTATTCATTACAGCAGGAATGGGCGGAGGAACAGGAACAGGAGCTTCTCCAATTATAGCTGAAGTGGCAAAGTCAATGGGAATTTTAACAGTCGCAGTTGTAACAAAACCTTTTAGTTTTGAAGGACCTATTAAAAAAATAACGCGTTTAAGGATTAAAAATTTAAAAGAAAATGTCGACACGTTAATTGCTATACCAAATGATAAATTATTTGAAATTCCAGGAATGAATATCACTTTGTTAAATGCTTTTAAGGAAGCAAATGGGATATTAAAAATAGGTATAAAAGGAATTTCTGACTTAATTATGAAGCAAGGAACTATAAATCTTGACTTTGCAGATATTAGATCTATTATGCAAAATTCAGGTATTGCTATGCTTGGTTTTGGGGAAGCAAATGGAGATGAAAAAGCAAAAAGTGCTACAGCTCAAGCATTGAACAGTCCATTATTGGAAAAATCAATAGAAGGGGCAAGAAAAATATTGATAAACATTACAGGTGGACCAGATGTTTCACTAAATGAGGTAAATGAAGTTGCAAATACAGTAACAGCAAAAGCTGGAAGTGAACCTAACTTAATTTGGGGATATATTTTGGATGAAGAATTAGAAGGAACAATCAGTGTGTCAATTGTAGCAACAGATTTTCAAGATAATCTTCATTCAAATATACAAGAAAATAATAATTCAAAAACTGTGAGATTTGCTCCAGAAATAAAGAAAGAAGAAATTAAACCATTATCATCAGAGGAAGAAAAACAGCAAAAATCAGATATTTTTTCAGAAAAGGATGAGAATCAAAAAAAAGATTTTGACGATGAAGATGAAGACGATGACGACAGTATGTCTGATTTTGTCTTACCACCATTTTTTCAAGAATAAAAAATAACTTTTGATATTGAAAATTTATTAAAAATGTGTTATACTCAAAGTGTAATAAATATATTAAACTTTTAATATATAAAATTTTTAGGAGGTATTATTAAAATGGCAGTTAAAGTAGCAATTAATGGATTTGGAAGAATCGGGAGATTAGCATTAAGATTAATGTCTGAACAAACAGATAAATTTGAAGTTGTAGCAATTAATGACTTAACAGATTCTAAAATGTTAGCTCACTTATTCAAATACGATTCATCTCAAGGAAGATTCAACGGAACTATCGAAGTTGAAGAAGGAGCTTTCGTAGTAAATGGAAATGAAATTAAAGTTTTCGCAGAAGCTGATCCTGAAAAATTACCTTGGGGTAAATTAGGAGTAGACGTAGTATTAGAAGCAACAGGTTTCTTTGCAACTAAAGAAAAAGCTGAAAAACACGTAAAAGCAGGAGCTAAAAAAGTAGTTATTACTGCACCTGGTGGAAACGATGTTAAAACTGTAGTTTACAACGTAAACCATGAAATCTTGGATGGTTCAGAAACAGTTATTTCAGGAGCTTCTTGTACAACTAACTGTTTAGCACCAATGGCTAAAGCATTAAATGATAAATTTGGAATCGTAACTGGAACAATGACAACTATCCACGCTTACACAGGAGACCAAAATACATTAGATGCACCACACAGAAAAGGTGATTTAAGAAGAGCAAGAGCTGCTGCGGTAAATATCGTACCTAACTCAACAGGAGCTGCAAAAGCAATTGGATTAGTAGTACCTGAATTAAATGGAAAATTAGATGGAGCTGCTCAAAGAGTACCTGTTCCAACTGGTTCATTAACTGAATTAGTATCTATCTTAAACAAAAAAGTAACTGTTGACGAAGTAAATGCAGCTATGAAAGAAGCATCTACTGAATCATTCGGATACACTGAAGAACCATTAGTATCTTCTGACATCGTTGGAATCCACTTTGGATCATTATTTGATGCAACTCAAACTAAAATTGTTCAAAATGGAGATGTTCAATTAGTTAAAACAGTATCTTGGTATGACAATGAAATGTCTTACACTTCTCAATTAATCAGAACATTAGGATATTTTGCAAGTAAAATTTCTAAATAATTAATTGCTTTTAAAATTTTTTAAAGGTCAAGTTGAAACAAAAGTTAAAAAGTTAAATCGGCTAATTTTAGTCGATTTTTCTTTTTTTCTTTGTTAAATTCATTTTTTGATAAAAATTTTAAAATAAAGGAGGTATTATGAAAAAGTACATTAAAGATTTTTTTAAAATAAGAAGAATCGATGCAACAATGGATTTACCAATACTTTGTAGCTTATGTATGGCAATTCCGATATTTACCGGATATTTTACAAATAATTTTAGAAATGCGATGATTTCAGCGTTAGCGGGAATTATAGTTGTTTATTTTCCACTTTTTGGGAGCTTAAAAGAAAAAATGTCTGCTCTTTTGGGGTGTTCATTTGGATTTATATTTTCATATTCGACAGGACTTATCTTTAGTTTTAATAAAATTATAATCGTTTTTATTTTGGGATTTGTTTCTTTTATCATACATTATGTAGTTTTACATTTTGAGTTAAAGCCACCTAGAAGTTTTTTCTTTATTATGGTTTGTGCAACTGCAAGTTCCCTTCCACACTTACCAATTTCAAAAATAGCGGAAAATGTCGGTTATTTAACATTTGGAACACTTTCTACTTGTGTCATAGCTTTTGTTTATAGCTTGTTTTTTCAAAACAAAATAAAAAATAAAAAATTAAATTTAGTAAAACTTGAAAAGAAAATTAATTTGGGAGATGAAAAAAATAAAAAAATTGAAAGTCTTATAGTTGGAATTTTTATGAGTTTTTCTCTTGCAATAGGATTTTTGTTAAAAATCAAAAATCCTTATTGGATTTGTGTAGCTTGTATTGCAATCATGCAAGGGACATCTAAAATTCATGTGTTTAAACGAAGTATTCAAAGAATGTGTGGAACAATTTTGGGAGTTGGATTTTGTTATTTAATACTTATCGTTTCCCAAAATGATATATTTTATATATGTGTTTCAATAGTTGTTTTGCAGTTTATTGTGGAATATTTAGTGCCGAGAAATTATGGAATAGCTGTAATTTTTATAACACCACTTACAATTTTACTGTCAGAAGCTGGAAGCCTTACATTAAATAATCATTTTTTATTTATTTTCAGTCGTTTTGAAAATACCATAATTGGAAGTATATTAGGTTTGATAGGTGGATTTTTAATATTTTCCGAAGGGAAAAAAACATTTTATAAAAAATAGCCGATTTTATTTCGGCTATTTGTGATTAGTGAACTACTCCCGCTTTTAGAAGCGGGAGCTTCTTGGGAAGTATCTGCTTCTGTTAGCCAAATATATTTACCAAGCTCTTCGGGCAGTCCCTGCCCTGATGTACGAGTATTATACCATATAATAATTATTATTTCAAGTTATGTTCTGCAATTCATCTCCCTCTTGTAGAAGAGGGAGACTTCTTGCTAGATATTGTTAAATAATTTGTATATAATTGTCTATAAGTTCTTTTTTTAAGCTTTCTGGTGGCAAATCTAAAACTTTTACTTTTATATTTTTGCTAAAATATTTTATTTCAAAAATATCATTTTTTTTCACTTCATAAGAAGATTTTTTTTGCTCTCCATTTACAGTGATATTGCCGTTGTCAGCCAATTCTTTTGCAACGGTTCTTCTTTTAATAATTCTTGTCACTTTTAAAAATTTGTCTAATCTCATTTTATTTGATACCTTTCATACTTTCATACCATGCGGTATTTGTTTCGATAAATCCAATATTTGGATTTTCTCTTAAAAATAATCCTCTAATTTTTGAATTTTTTGTTGTTTCTTTTGGACTGAAAATATATGGATTGTCTGTAACTTCTTTAGACATCAAAGCCTTTTTGATTTTTTCCTGATCTTCCTTTGACAAAGTTTTTGTGTTAAACACAATAGGCCCGTTGTAGACAGGAATTGAACGGATTACAGTGAAACTTTTTCCGGCATATTGTCCAAATGGTGCAACAGCTCCTTTCTTAACCGTGTAAGTAGCACCAGATCTAAAGTCAGTTCCAGAAGTTAATTCATAAGTTGTAAATGATTTTGGAATGGCAAATGTCGCCACATCAACATCTCCTTTAAATAATAACGCTTGTGTTCCAGGGTGAGAAGCACCAAAAACAACTTTTGAAAACACTTTATTTGGTTCAATCAATTCATCTGTATTTTTTATTCCAAATTCATCAGCTATAATCTTTCCAGGAATTTTAAATCCTGAAGTTGAGCTGTTTGTAACAAATCCGATTGTTTTTCCTTTAAGCTTTTTTAAGTCAAAGTTATTTCCAGTTTTATATTTAGCGGCATCTTCACTACGAACAGCGATAAAGCTGTAATATAGTGAATCTTTTAGAGTTCCGCTTTCTCCAGCATTTGTAAGCACAGCTTCAATATCTTTTGAACGTTCTCTTGCTTTTAAATAGGCTTCGGCACCGATATAAGTAATTTGTGCTTGCCCAGATACAATATTCTCGACTGTGATATTGTAGTCAGTAGTTGTTATAATTTCTACTTTTTTTCCTGTAGCTTTTTGGATTATGTTGGCAAATTCATCTCTTGATTTTTTTAATGATTCATTTGCTTCGTTTGGCAAAAAGACAATTTTTATCGTGTCATTCTTTTTGGAACAGCTTATCATAAAAAATAGTGTCATTACCAAAGTCAAAAGTTTCAAAATGTTTTTTTTCATAAAAACCTCCTAAGTATCAAGTATTTAAATTAACATATTATAACACTTGTTATTTTTATAGTCAATACGGATTTTTTTATTTGAAAATTTATTTATATAATTTTTTTATAAAAAAATTATTAAAAAAAATAATATTTTATAGTCAAAAAAAGTATAGAAAAAAAATTTTTTTTGTTGTATAATGTAAAAAAGTAGTTTTTTTAAATAATTTAATTGATTAAATTTTAATTTTGAAAGGTATGATTTAATCAAGATTTTGGAGTTTTAGAAATGAAAAAAATTTTTGAAGTCATCATTTTATCGGGGCTGTTTCTAGCTGGCTGTGCAAAAAGTGGGAAAGATGAAAGTGATAAAAAAAATAAAGAAAGAGAAAATATAGAAAATATTATCAAAAAAGAGAATATTTTTTCAAATAATTCGATTGAAGCGGTACTTAAAATATTTTCTGAAAAATCTGAAAAAAATAGAATAGGAATTAATAAATTTGAAAAATTAATTTTTGAAAACAGAAATTATTATTATGCTAAAATAAATTCTAAAGAAAATTCAATTTATGCATTAGATTATAGCGGAATAAATGTAACAGGAATATTTTTAAAAGTAAATAAAGTGGACAGTGCAAATTTGGGAGTAATTGAAAATTTGGTGGCAAATTTAATTCAGGTGTCTGACAGTAAATTAAAAGATTCTGAAGCAAGAGCTATTTACGCAGAAATTTTATCAAAATTAAAAGATAACGAATTTTCCAGTTCACTTACATATACAAATGGGATAACTTACGGATTACAAATAAACAGTGCAACGGGAGAATTTATATTTTATGCAAAAGAAGCTGATACACAAAACGCACAGAAAGATTTTCAAAACATCACCATCGACGAAAAATCATTCCAGACAAAAGTAGCAAAAAACAAAATCAATTAGGAGGGAAAATGAATTTAGAAGCATTATTGGGACTTTTACAAGGACAGGATTTAGAGAAATTAGCTCAGCAAGTTGGCGGGAACAGCAAAGAAGTGAGAAATGGAGTAGCAGCAGCTCTACCTGCAATTTTAGCGGCAGTTAATAAAAATGCAAATAATAGTGAAAAAGCACAGGGATTGAATAAAGCGTTGGAACAGCACGATGGAGCAGTATTGAATAATCTTGGGGGCTATTTGCAAAATCCTGATTTAAAAGATGGAGCAGGAATTTTGAACCATTTATTTGGTGGAAATACACAGAATGTGGCAAATGCTGTTTCCCAATCAAGCGGTTTAGATACACAAGGCAGTATAAAAATTCTAGAAACTTTAGCACCACTAGTTTTAGGAGTATTGGGGCAGCAAAAAAAGGAAAATAATCTAGATGCGCAAGGAATTAGTGATTTAACTTCAAAACTTTCATCAAATTTGGAAGGAGCGAGTGGAATTATGGGTATGATTACAAATTTTTTGGATTCAAATAAAGATGGGAATGTGATGGATGATTTAACTGGAATGATTGGTAAATTTTTGGGTGGAAATAAATAACCTAAAAAAATAAAAAAGTTTAAAATTTGAACTACATATTTTTCATATTAATTATTTTTTAAATTTATTTCGTTCAAATGTTAATTCAATGTTGACATTTCACTCTTAATGTGGTACGCTTATATTGAATGAAGGTAACAGTAATTCAATTCATATTGAGTAAAGTTAATCAAAATATTTTTATTTTAAAAATTTTAGAAAGAAGGTTTTTATTATGAAAAGGAAAATTTTGTTGATTTTGGCTGTAATTTTTGCGTTTAACTACACAACTTTTTCAGCAGTAACACAGAAAACTCAGGGTAATTTGGAACAAAGTACAGTAAATACAGATACAGATTATTTGAGAGGCACTTCGTGGCAGTTGACTAGTATCAAAGAAAGTAAATTTAGAACTGCAATAACTGATGGAGTAAGTAAAATTAAAATTAATTTTACGGAAGATGGTTTTAACGGGACTTCAGGAGTTAATAATTTTTTTGGAACTTATGCTTTAAGCCAGAACGGTGGTATTCTTATGTCTGATGCAGGTATAACTGAAATGGCAGGTTCTAGAAAAATGATGAAGTTGGAAAGTAAATTTATGAAAATTTTACAAAATGTGGAAAAAGTTAGATACAATAAAAATACTCTAGTTTTAGAAACAGAGAAAGGTGAAACTCTAACTTTTAAAAATGTAACTTACAATAATTCTAACAATTCGTCAAAAGGTAATATTGAAAAAGCAATTTCATCGACTCAATGGAAAGTTACAAATATTTCTGGGAAAAAAGTAAACTTAAAAGGTAAAGGAATTACAGTAAATTTTGATGGAGGAAGAATTAGTGGAAACTCTGGAGTAAATTCATATTCTGGAAATTATGAAATAAAAAATAATAACATTCGTATCGTTTCTGAATTAATGCTTACAGCAATGTTAGGTCCAAATGATGCAATGGCAATAGAAGAAGAATTTATAAATATATTAAAAGATGTAAAATATACAAGATTAGTTGATAACAACACTATGATTTTGTCAACAGAAACAGGCGCTACAATAACAATGAAAAAAGTGAAATAAAATATAAAAATTATAATTATGACTATGTACTAATTTAAACTAATATTTTTTATTAATAAAAACAGTTTAGATTAGTGCATTTTTATTTTTTTGAAGAGTTAAAAAGAGTTATTTTTAGAATCTTTATTCTATCGTTTTAAAAAACAATATAATAAATATTATTTGATAATTTTACGGTTATTACTTGGAGGTTTTTATGAGAGAAATAGCAATTTTCTATATAATTGCAATTATAATTTTACTGATTTATTGTATTTGGACAGTAAAATTTTGGGGCAAAAATTTTTTCAAAAAAGATGTCATTCCAAAATTGAAAGTTCCGAAAAGTATTTCTGCAATGGGAGTAGGAATTTTGAATAATTCTAGGACGGAGAAAAATTTTCATATTGGGATATTTTCTTTGGTTGAGAAAAATTTTATAACTGCAAAAAGAGAAAAGCTTTTTGAAAATATGGATTTTCAATCAGATATTTTGTATAAAAAAAATTTGGAAAAATCCAAAAGTAATTATTATAGACAAGATGAGCTTTTTGCAGAAGAGAGATGGGTTTTAGATAGCTTGTCGGATTCTGAAAATGGGATTTTAACTGATTATCAAGGTTTTTGGAATAGAGAGAAATTGCCGAAAATGGATGAAAAAAATATTGATAGAAGAAAAGAGATTTTTAGAGAAGTCTTGCAAGTGCTAATAATTTTTTTAGTAGCTTTTTTGATAAATGTAATTTTAAAGGGTTCTTCGGATTCTTCGTCGGATAATTCGAGTAACGGTTCTTCGAGTAGGTCATATAATCAAAAATCTTTAGATCCTTTTTTTGAAAAAATGTTTGAGATTTATAAAAGGACGAAGAAAAAGTTTTTAGGTTCATTTTGGTCGCCTGAAAAATTGGAAGAATTTATAATTTACAAGAAAAATTCAGGATTTTATATTTTTTATTTTGGAGTTATTTTAGCTTCAATTATAATGACAAGTAAAGATGTAAAATTTGGAAGTGGAGAAGGGAATTTTGGACTTATAGTTTTAGCTGCAATAATTGTTTTTTTCTTGGAAAGTCTTTGGCTAAGAATATTATTTTTACCGATATTTTCTAAGTATATCCCGAAAATAGCAAAAATTTTTATTGCATTGGCATTTTTATTTTCATTGTATAGTTTTATGTTACCAAATATTGCATTCATATTTGGACTAAGATTTTATTAAATAGTGCAAGAACACTCGCGACTTTAGTCGTGAGATGAATTGCACGAAAATTTTAGTAAGCATATAGGGAAACTTGTATGTAGACACGGAGCAAAACCGTGCAACAAAGAAACTGAATTGCTGGGAACTCTTAAAGCTAGTATAACCACAACATAATACTTAAGTGAGAAAATGGTATAAGTGTGAAGGTAGCGAAAGCAGAAAAAATATACTAGATGATGCAAGGTTAAATCCTAAACATTATGATAATAGACAATCAGCAGCTAAGCCTGAAAAGGAAAGTTCAACGACTATCCCTCGTGAGGAGAGTACAATACAAGCGGTTGGTATTGGAAGTGGTTTCGCCTAAGGTGTTGAGATACACTATGGATAAGATATAGTCTGTGCTTGTTAGAGATAACAAGAAGTTCATAAGAGAACTGCATAAGTAGTAGCGTACTTATGTGAACAACACTTCCCACTGTTGTGGGGTTTTAAAAACTTTAAAAATATTTAAAAATAAATAAAAAATACTACTTTTTTGACAGATAAAATGTAGAATGCATGGTATAATATCTCTGATGAAAAGGAGGTGATATCTATGTATTTAACTTTAAAACAACAGGTAAAACATCTTAGCAAAAAGGAGTTTAGGAATTTAAAATATTTATCTCATATAGCCAAGAACTTAACTAATGAAGCTATATATAATATTAGACAGTATTATTTTAAAAACAAAAAGTATTTAAGTTATAATGAAAACTATAAAATGCTTAAAAATAGTGAGAACTATAAGAAGTTAAATTCTAATATGGCTCAACAAATTCTAAAAGAAGTAGACGGAAGTTTTAAATCATTTTTTGGACTTTTAAAACTTGCTAAGAATGGTCAATATAATTTTAAAGATATAAAATTACCTAAATATCTTGCTAAAGATGGATTTACAACTCTTGTTATAGGTTTTGTTAGATTAAAAGACGATATTCTGATAGTTCCTTATTCAAATTCGTTTAAGAAAACTCATCAGGAAGTTAAAATTAAGCTGCCACCAGTATTGAAAGGCAAGAAGATAAAAGAGATTAGAATAATACCAAAACAACATTCTAGGTACTTTGAAATTCAGTATACTTATGAGGTAAAAGAAGTTCAAAGGGAATTAAATGAAAACAATGCACTAGGAATTGATTTAGGTATAGATAATCTTTGTACTTGTGTTAGTAATAATGGAGCATCATTCATAATAGACGGCAGAAAATTAAAATCTATTAATCAATACTATAATAAGATAAATGCAAAATTACAAAGCATAAAAGATAAGCAAAAGATAGAGCATATAACATTGAGGCAAAAGAGAATAGCTAGAAAGAGAAATAATCGTATAGAAGATTATCTTTCAAAAACAGCAAGAATAATTATAAATTATTGTCTTAATAATGATATAGGAAAAATAGTTCTAGGATATAATGAAAATTTTCAAAGAAATTCAAATATAGGAAATATAAATAATCAAAACTTTGTAAACATACCATATGGAAAATTAAGAGATAAATTAATATATCTATGTAAACTATATGGAATAGAATTTAAGCTACAAGAAGAGAGTTATACATCAAAAGCAAGTTTCTTTGATGGAGATGAAATTCCAATATATGATAAAGAAAATCAAAAAGAATATATATTCAGTGGAAAAAGGATAAAAAGAGGACTATATCAAACAAGCACAGGAAAACTCATAAATGCAGATTGTAATGGAGCATTAAATATTTTAAGAAAAAGTAAAGTTGTGGACTTAAGCGTCCTATACAATAGAGGTGAGCTGAACACACCTAAAAGAATAAGGGTAGTGTAAAGCTATCAAACTTCTTAGAAAATTTTTAAATATTTTTAAAGATTTTAGAACCCTGCGACTTTAGTCGTGGGAGGTTCAGATTTTAATTCCATTGACATTTGTAATTCTATTTTTCATTTACAAAAAGTTAATCGTGCGGTATACTGAAAATGGACTTTTGGCTATGAATGAAATTGAATCATTCAGAAAATACATTTTAAATTTTGAAAAATTGGAAGTTCCCACTTTTTCAAGTGAAAATGAATTAATCGAAAATTTTCAGCAAATATATATTTACGCTTTTGCTTTGGGAATTGAAAAAAGATTTTTGAATTTTTTGGATGTTACTTTGGAGAAAAATAATTTTGCTGGGAGAAAAGAATTTATTTACGAAAAACTTTTGATTTCGACTGTTTTTTGTGATAAAAAATTGTTGGGGGAATTGAAACTTAATGTTATGGGAAGATGATTTTTAGTAAAAAATTATTCTTTTTAACAATATTTAGCAAGAAGTCTCCTTCTTCTATAAGTGGGAGATGAATTGCAGAATATAGCTTGAAATAACAGCTCTTATATGGTATACTATTCATAGTCAGGGCAGGGACTGTCCGAAGAGCTTGGTAAATATATTTGGCTAGCAAAAGCAGATAATTCCCAAGAAGCTCCCGCTTCTAAAAGCGGGAGTAGTTCACGGGAGGAAATTTTATGAAAAAATTTTTAGAAAAAATTGGAAAAGATGAGTTGCTTGAATATTTTCGTTCATCTAAAGGACGATTTGCTGTTGGAAATTTTGTTGGAATTAATGGACAATTTGCTATTTTTACTTCAATTAGTAAATATGGGAAAAATGGCGGATTTAGACTTATAAAAATAGATGACTTAAAAAGAATTGCAAAAAATACAGAATATTTAGCGTCAATGAAAGAAAAAATAAAAGAAAGAAATTCTGAGAATAGAAGAATTGTTGAACTTGAAAAAAATAAATTTTTTAAAGAATTATTTAGATATCTTAAAAAGAATAAAATAAAATTGAAAATATTTTTTGAAGATGATTACCAAAAAGAAGGATATTTATTGAAAGAAACAAAAGAATTTTTACATTTTCAGTGGTGTGACGAGGAAGGAAATTCTGAAGAAGTTATTAGAAAAAGTGAAGCGAAGAGAATTGAGATAGGAGAAAATATTATTAAAGACATAATTATTAAAGGTGAAAAAGTTAAGAGAAATAAAATTATAGTAGCTGAAGATGATATTCAAGGAGATATTTTTTTTCAAGATGAAGATTATTCATTGATTTATGAAAATAATTTGTTTTGGGAAGATTCAAATTTTGTGATAGTGAGAACAACTGATATTTGGGAAATTACAGAAAAAGTTTATAAAATAGAAACAGAAAGCGTTTCTCCAAATGATATTTTTTCTGATATTTCAAATATGGAGATAAAAGAAATTTTGAAAAGATGTTATGAAAATAAGATATTGATAGATTTTGAATATGAACAGTCATATTATGAAAAATACGGAATAATTGAAAAACTTGAAGATGATAAATTGATTTTAAAAGAAATAAGTAAAATAAGTGGAATTTTTATTTCTAAATCAGAAATATTGATTAAAGATATTTCGTTTTTATTTGTGAGAAATTGTAGAGTTTTGAGAGTAGTAGGGTAAAACTATGGCTTTGTTTGTTATAGAAAAAAGAGAACTGATTTGATTGGTTCTCTTTTATTTTTATCTATTTATTATGAAAATTTTTGGATAAAATTTTTTATATTCATGATGTCATTGTATTATAAAAGTCAGTAAAATAAAATATTTTAAAATAAAAATTTTTACTATAATTCCAAAATCATAAATCCATCAAAAAATCTATAATCTTTTTCCGTTGAATTCCATTTATATTATATTCATCTAAATTATCCATAGAAAGAACATATTTTGGATAGTTGTCTTCAATGTTTTTTAATGGAGAAAATTCTCTCTCAATGGTATTTTCTGAGGCTAAAAGATAAGTTACTTGAATATATAATTTTTTATCTTCTTTTTGTGCGATGAAATCAATTTCTTTTGTTTTTAATTTTCCGATATTTACATTGTATTTTCTTCTTAATAATTCTAAATAGATGATGTTTTCAAGATGACCAGCGATGTCGTTTGCTTTGTAGCCTAATTGAGAATGTTTTAAACCTAAGTCAAGAAGATAAAATTTTTCTTGTGTTTCTAAAATGGATTTTCCTTTTATGTCGTATCTTTGAACTTTTGAAATAATACACGCATTTTCAAGTGCTTTTAAATAATTATAAACAGTTTCAACACTTAATTTTCTACCCTGGTTTTTCAAAAAATCTGAAATTTTTTTGGCAGAAAAAATGTTTCCAATATTGTCAAAAATATATATAATTATTCGTTCTAAAAGTTCAATATCCCTTATACTATTTCTTGCAACAACATCTTTTAGCAAGACAGAATTATAAATATCAGTCAAATACTGATAAATTGAAGTTTTATCTTGATTGAAATTGTGGATGGCAGGTAAACCTCCAAATTGCAAATATTTTTCAAAATATTCTTCATTGCTGTAAATTTTTTCTGGATTTTGAATTTTGGAAAAATCTATAAATTCTTTAAAAGATAAAGGAAAAACCTTTATTTCAACATATCTTCCTGCAATGTAGGTAGCCAGCTCCGAAGACAATAAATTAGCATTTGAACCAGTGATATAAATATCGCAATCTAAGTCAACCAGCAATGAATTTATCACTTTTTCCCAAGAAGCAACTTCTTGAATCTCATCGAGTAAAATATAAATTTTACCAGTTAAATTTTTTGATTTTTCAATAATATAGCTGTATAATTTTTGAAAATTTGCAAATTCGGCGAACATTAAAGACTCAAAATTAATAAAAATAATATTCTCTTTATTAATTCCCTTTTCTTCAAGTTCTTTAGATATTAATTTTAAAATCATAGATTTCCCACTTCTACGCATACCAGTAATAACTTTTATTATCGGCTTATCCATAAATTTTTTAATTTCTTTTAAATATTGCTCTCTTTTTATCATTTTATCACCACCTATATTAATATATACAAGAAATTATATCCTAAATTAAAAAGTTTTTCAACTTATACTAGAAAAACTTTTCGAAATAACATATTTTTTGCTTATATACTAGAAAAAATAAATAAAAATTTCTGATAAAATAAAAAAAGAGGCATAAAACCTCTTTTTGTTTTTAAATAAAAGTATAATAAAAATATTTAATAGTAAATTTCATTTTTTATAAATAAAAATTTATAAAGCTGTAATAAAAGTTAAAAATCCTAATATCACTCCAGCTAAATTTGGAACGATAAGAATAAAATCTTTTTTAGGTTCTTTAGTCCATCCGTAAATAACCCAAATTAGACAAGAAATCGAAGCCGTAAGAGGTTGCCAAGGCTGAGCTTTTTCTCCTCCTAAATTAGCAATAATTTGAGGAATATAGGTTATAAACACAAAAACTCCAATAAATGCTCCAATTGAACCAACAACCGTGTTAATTTTCTTTTTGTTCATAAAATTACCTCCTTTTTAAAAAGTACATATATAAATTATATCAAAGTTTAATATTATTGTCAAATTTAAAAGAAAAATTTCTTTAATGAGAAATTCCCAAACATTGTAAACAAATATCAAAAATGATATAATTTAACGAATAAAATTAAAATATAAGATATAAAAAAATAATTTGATAAAATAGAGAAAAGGAAGGGAATTTGATGAGTTTAGTGCAATTTAATAAGGTGTATAAGCAGTTTGCTGGGGAATATATATTGAAAGATATTAATTTTACGATTGAGGAGAGAGATAAGATTGGGCTTGTTGGAATGAATGGAGCTGGGAAGTCAACAATTATTCGGATGTTACTTGATAGAGAGCGGATTGACGGAGCAGAAGATAATTTGAATGAAATTGGGAATATTGTGAAAAGTCCTTCTATGAAAATTGGGTATTTGTCGCAAAATCATGAGTTTTCAGATGAGAAAAATACGATTTATGAAGAGATGATGTCAGTTTTTGCAGAAGAGAGGGAAATTTGGCACGAACTTCAGAAGGTTAATTTGCTTTTGGGAACGGCTGAAAATGATGAGCTGGAAAAATTGATTAATAAGTCTGCGGAGTTGTCGTCGCTTTATGAGGCGAAGGGCGGATATGATATTGAGTATAAGATAAAGCAGATTTTGACTGGGCTGGAGCTGACTGAGGAATATTACAATTTGGTTCTGAAAGATTTGAGTGGTGGAGAACAGACTAGGGTTTCACTTGCAAAATTGCTGCTATCTGAGCCAGATTTACTAATTTTAGATGAGCCGACAAACCATTTGGACTTGGTTTCAATTGAGTGGCTGGAAGATTATTTGAAACGGTATGCGAAGGCGTTTTTGCTTGTTTCACACGATAGAATTTTTTTGGATAATGTTTGTAACAAAATTTTTGAAATTGAGAATAAGAAATTGCATAAGTATGATGGAAATTTTTCTGCATTTATTATTCAAAAAGAGATGATTTTGAAAGGGGAAATGAAGCGTTACGAAAAAGAGCAGGAAAAAATTAAGAAAATGGAAGAATACATTGACAGATTCCGTGCTGGAATAAAGGCTAGACAGGCAAAAGGGCGACAAAAAATTCTAGATAGAATCGAGCGAATGGACGCTCCTATTTTTAATCCGCAAAGAATGAAATTAAAATTTGAAACAGACACGATTACTGGGGACAATGTTTTAAAAGTGAATGGAATTTCAAAAAGTTTTGATGGCAAAAAAGTGTTGAATAATGTGAGTTTTCAGCTATTTCGTGGGGAAAGAGTTGGAATTATTGGAAAAAATGGGATTGGAAAATCGACTTTGCTAAAAATTTTGGTAAATAAATTGAAGCAGGATTCGGGAACTGTCGAGTTTGGTTCTCGTGTAAAAATCGGCTATTATGACCAAAATCACATGGATTTGACTCCAGCAAACAATATTTTACAGGAAATTAATAATTCTCTGAATTTGACGGAAGAATATTTGCGAACACTTGCGGGAGCTTTCTTGTTTTCAGGCGACGATGTTTTAAAAAAAGTAGAAAAATTGAGCGGTGGAGAAAAAGTTAGAGTTTCATTCTTAAAATTGTATATGCAAAGGGCGAATTTCCTAATTTTAGATGAGCCGACAAACCATCTGGATATTTACTCAATTGAAGTTTTAGAAGACGCATTGGAAGATTTTGATGGAACGATGCTTGTTGTTTCTCACAACAGACACTTTTTAGACACAGTCTGCAACACAATTTACTGCCTTGACGAAAACGGACTTACAAAATTCAAAGGAAATTACGAAGACTACAAAGAAAGCCTAAAAACAGCAAAATCAGCTTCTCAAGGAACAGACCTCGAAACAAAGGAAGAGAAAAAACTTTCATATCAGGAGCAGAAGGAACAGTCAAGAAAAGTCGCAAAATTGAAGCGGGATATTGAAAAACTGGAAAAGGAAATGGAAAAAATCACGGAAACGAGAGAAAACTTGAACGCAGAATGCGAAAAGGCTGGAAAAGAAAACAATATGGAAAAACTGATGGAAGTGCAGGAAAAACTGGATAGGCTGGAAGAAGAAGAGATGGAGAAGATGGAAGAATGGGATTTGAAGAGTGAGGAATTGGAGAGTTTGGAGTAGGATTTAAATTCATTTGGAAAAATTTAAAAATAATAAAAAATAATGTTTAAATAAAAATACAAAAAACTTAGGAGGATAAAAATTATGAAAGATGAAAAAAGCTACGTAGAAACGGAAAGAATAAGAGAGCAATCAGAATTAGGGAGGAAAGAAGAAAAAATAGTAAACTGTGTGGATATTTCGGATAATCAGAAAGTATTTATAAAATTTAGTACAGTTACGTATAGAAATTTATTAAAATGGGTTATTATTGGTGGAATTTCTGGGATTTTGACGCCTTTTTTTCAAGCGGCGATGCTTGGTGTGATAGTTTCGGCATTTTTCTGTTTTTCGATATTAATGACGATATTGTTTAATGGGATAAGAACTGTGGAATTGAAGGAAAATACTTTTGTTACAAATGTTGAAAATGAAGATATAGATTATAAATCTTTGGAATATTTTATAATAACAACATATTCAGGGGATTTCCTAGCTTATAGAAATAATAAGAATTACTGGAGAACAATATCTGAAATAGCTTTTCCATCACAAACTATACAAAGCCTTCTAAAAAATCATCTGCTTGATAGAATCCCTGTTTCCAAAGAAATTATAAATTCAGGCGGGGAAGAAGTTTTTGGTGTACGTTCAGAAGAAGACATAAAAGCTGATTACCGTAAAAGAGATTTTCTTGGAAAGCGTAGAGATAGAGTTTATCGTGCTATGAGAGATAAAGTTGTGCCTCTTGACAGACTTCAAAATGAAGCTCGTAAAGTTTTTGAAAATCCAAATAATAAGTTGATAATAAAAAAAGAAGGATTAGTTGTGGATGGTGCAATTTATCCGTGGAATAGACTACAGCCAATAAAAGTTTCCAGAAATTTTGGAGGAATGTTAGAAATAAAAACAAGAGAAGATGAAATAATTTTTTCTGAAAGAGCAACAGCGGTAGTAAAACTTCCTTTATTTGAAGCATTATATAATTCAATGGTTTTTCAAAAATGCAAATAATTTTATGAAAGCAGGAAAAGCAAATGGTAAATAATAAATACATTTGGGAAAACGAAAGTGACAAAATTTTAAAAAGGCTAGTTTCTTAAGACGAAGAAGAATTTTTGAGCAAAAGACGGGCAAGAGAATTATTTGATAATAGAATATTGAAAAATATTCAAGTGGGAACTTTTGAAGGCTTGAAGGAAATAAATAGGTATTTGTTTCAGGAATGTTATGGAACTGCAGGAAAAATACGGAAACATGATATTCGGAAAGGCGATACTGTATTTTGTCGTGCGATGTATCTTGAAGATAATTTAAAGACGGTTTCTAAAATGCCTGAAAATAATTTTGAGGAAATAGTTGAAAAATATGTTGAGATGAATATAATGCATCCGTTTTATGAGGGAAATGGAAGAACGACTAGGATTTGGCTGGATCAGATGTTGATAAAAAGTCTTGGAATGTGTGTGAATTGGCAAAATATCAGTAAAAATAATTATTTATCGGCAATGAAAAGAAGTGTGATTAATGATTTGGAACTAAAGATGCTTTTGAAGGAGAATTTGACGAAAGATGTGGAAAGTAGAGATATGTTTATGAATGGGATTAATCAGTCTTATGAATATGAAAATATGGGGAAATATGATGTGAAAGAATTGGAAGTTTCAAATGAATTAGAAAAAATTAGCGAATAAAAAAGGAGATTAAAATGGAAAAATTAGTAAGAAGAGGTGGTGGCGGACATTCTCACGGTGGAGGGCATAGTCATTCACATGGAAGCAGTGGAAGTTATCATTATAGTGGGCATCACGGAGGAGAACATAGTAGCGGAGAACATTCGAGCGGTCATTCGGATGGAGAAGGAAATGGAAAATCTAAAAAGTCTGGTGATGATGAGCAAGAAAATTCGTCATCTTTTTGGAGAAGTCACGGATCTCATTCAGGAAGTTCAAGACGAAGAGATTGTGAAAGCATTGTTGACACTAAGGAAAGGCAGAATTGTATTGACAGCAATAATAATGCTGGTAATCTTGAGGTATTTTTTATTTTTTGTGCTGTCATAGTTTTTGTTTTTTTGAAAATAAAAGATTTTGGAAGAAAATAATAAAAAATAATGAGCGTTATATTGGATATATTTACATTGAATGATAAAAATAGCTTCTGAATTGATAATGTTTAAGATAATGGATAAAATCGTAAATATAACAGCGAGTGCAAGAGAAAAGAGAAATAATAAGTTGAGATGGCAGGAGTAGAAGATAAAATATGGAAATATTAATATCGGTATTAATCGTAGTTATTGGAATTGTAATTTTGATAATAATGAATTTTAGAAATCGCAAAAAAATGGATGAATTTGATGACTTTTCGAGAGAAATGCAGGAAAGGGAAAAAAGAAAAAGAAAAGTTCGTGAAATTGAAAAATATGAAGCTGAAGAAAGAGCGAGTTTTAGCGAAAGTGCTTATAATGAAAATAGGATTTCTTCGGAAAGTGTGCCTAAACAAAATGGAAAGACATCGAATGTAGATACATTTGGCGTGAAGATAGTTTCATTGGATGATATTGTTACAGAAGATTATGGAAAAGATTTTATAGAATATGACAAAAAGGAAAGCGAGGAATATCAAAAAAATATTAGAACAGCGAATATATTTATAATGTCAGGATTTTTTGGAGAAGCAAGAGATAGAATAGCTGAATCCTTGAAATTTAGCCAAAGAGCAAATTACGAGCTTGGAAAGTATTACTATTATTGCGAGAAAGATAACCAAAGTGCTGTAAACGCATTAAATTTGGCATACAATTCAGGAATAAAGGAGGCTATGTATTACATAGGGCTGATTGAAGAAGAATCGGGAAATTATGAAATTGCAAAAGGCTGGTATGTGGCAGGTGCGGAAAATGGCGAAATTAATTCAATAATTAGGCTAGGAAAAATTGCTGAAGAAAAGAAGGATTATGAAGAAGCAGAAAGTATTTATTTAAAAATTGCTGATACAAAAAACGCTGAATTAATATACAATCTTGTAAGAATTTACTTTAAGCAGAATAAAAGAGAAAAAATAATAGAATGGCAGGAAAAATTGTTAAATGAAAAGAAAATTATGGGATTGAATTCTAAAATAATCAAGAATATTGAATTTATGCTTGGAAATGAAAAAGACAGAAAATACGTGGAACTGATTAATCAGGGAAATGAACTTTTGGAAAAGAGAGATAAGGGAAATGCTCAAAAACTGTTTCTTGAAGCGGCACAATATAATGAAAGAGGATATTTGTCGCTTGCAAAATCATATTATGTTGCAGGCAATGGAGAAAAAGCCAAAGATATGTATGAAAAGGCTTATTCTTTAGGAGTGGAAGAGGCAGCTTATGAACTGGGGAAATATTTTGATACGATTGAAGAAAATGAGAAAGAAGCTGAAAAATGGTATAAAATTGGGCAGGAAATGGGAGATGTAAAATCTATTTATGAACTGGGGATACTTTATGAATGCAGTAAGGAATTTGGAAAAAGTGAAGAGGAAGCATACAAGCTATATGAAAAAGCTGCTAATATGAAATATGCTCCTGCAATTAGTGATATGATATATTACAATGATAGACAGGAAGACAGGAATAAGTCAAAGGACTGGGCATTTAAAGTATTAAATGAAACAGGATTGATTGAACTTGGGAGAGAAGCAATAAGAGATGCACAGGATTTTCTGGAAGAAATGGGAGAATATACGGGCGATAAAATTTCAGAAAAAAATTATGAAATTGAATACGATAACGATTTGATATATTTTATAGAAAAAAATTCTAAAGGCAGAAATATAAAGGAAGAAACTTACGAAAGAAAAAAATCAAATTTCTGGATAATATTTGGAATTATAATTTTTATATTGCGACTGATTATAAAATGTTCAGAGTATTAATTTATGAATAATAAAGTGGGAATTGTAGTCAATCCACTTAAAAATGAGAATAAAAATATGTAAAAAGAAACTTTCTGATTATGTTTTAAACTAAAATTACTATATTTTTTAACAAAAGATAGCAAGAAGTTCTCCGGCTTCTACAAGCGGGAGATGAATTGCTTTTTTTTGTAAAAAAAATTGAAAAAAGGATATATTTATGATATAATTTATTCAGTGAAATAATATAGAAGTAGGTAATAATAATGTCATATAATAGCAATTATCATTCAGTATTTGATATAAATTATCATATGATTTTTTGTATAAAATATCGAAGAGAAGTCATTAATGATGAAATTTCTAATAGATTGAAAGAGATTTTTGAAAAAATATGTCCGAAGTATAACATTGTTCTTAAAGAATGGGAACATGATGTTGATCATATTCATATTTTGATTAATGCTATGCCTAATACTGAACTTTCTAAATTTGTAAATACTTACAAAAGTGCTTCCAGCAGGTTGATAAAAAAAGAATTTCCTGAAATAAGGAGAAGATTGTGGAAAGAATATTTTTGGAGTAGAAGTTACTTAGTTGTAAGTGTTGGAGGTGCACCATTAGAGATAATTAAAAAATATATTCAAAATCAAAAGGAGGTGTAATTTATGAAATATAATTTAGCATTCAAATACAGAATTTATCCAAATAAGGAGCAGGAATTATTGATAAATAAGACTTTTGGATGTGTTCGTTTTGTTTATAATACGATTTTGTACACTGCGAATAAATTTTATGAAGAAACTGGAAAAAATAAAATAATTACACCTGCCAGTTTGAAAAGTGAAAATCAATTTCTAAAAGAAGTAGACAGTTTGGCACTTTCAAATGCTCAATTAAATGTAAGACGATCGTTTATGAATTTTTTTCAGAAGAGAGCAAAGTTTCCAAGGTTCAAATCTAAAAAGAATAATGTTAAAAGTTATACAACAAATTGTGTGAACAATTCGATACGAATTGAGGAGAATAAATATTTGGTCTTGCCAAAATTGAAAAGAATAAAATTAAAATATCATAGAGAAATACCAAAGAATTATAGAATAAAGTCGGTAACATTGACAAACAGTAATGGAAATTACTATGTTTCCATCTTGACAGAATTTGAAAAAGAAATTCAAAAAATACCAAGTAGCGATAAAGTAATTGGGCTTGATTTTTCAATGTCTGAATTATTTGTCAGTTCTGAAAACCAAAAAGCTGATTATCCAAGATATTTTAGGATGTTGGAAGAAGAATTGAAAAAATTACAGAAATCATTATCAAGAAAAGTGAAATTTTCTAAAAATTGGTATAAACAAAAAATGAAAATATCAAAATTACATGAGTATATCAAGAATTGTCGAAGAGATTTTCTGCATAAATTATCAAAAAAATTGTCTGAAGCGTATAATGCTGTGGTTGTTGAGGATTTGAATATAAAAGGGATGAGTCAGGCATTAAATTTTGGGAAAAGTGTAGGAGATAATGGATGGGGAATGTTTTTGAGGATGGTTGAGTATAAACTGATGTTTTTAGGAAAGCAATTTTTGAAGATAGATAAGTGGTTTCCATCGTCGAAAACTTGTAGTAAATGTGGAAATGTTAAAGAGGAACTGAAATTATCAGAAAGAAGTTATAAATGTGAGTGCTGTGGAATTGAAATTGACAGAGATTACAATGCGGCATTGAATATAAGAGATATTGGAAAATTGATGTTGAAATATTAGGAAAATAAAAAAAGACAGGGTAGGAACTACCCGAAGAGCTTGGTAAATATATTTGGCTAACAAAAGCAGATACTTCCCAAGAAGCTCCCGCTTCTAAAAGCGGGAGTAGTTCACTAAGTGTTGAAGGTTCGCCTCAAAATGTGAATGAAATGCAAAAAAGCGTTGAAAGAAGCTGGAATCCCTTGAAATAATAGAGAATATAATAAAACAGTCAAGCAAAGATTTTTGAATAAAACCTTGTTTGACTGTATTTTTTGTTTAGCCTATTTATTTGCAACGTTTAAATGTCCAGCGTGATGAGATTTTCCGTGTAAATGACGCTTGTAGTTAAATAACAATGCTGTGCAGATAATTGTAACTACACTTGCGATTAAAGTACCGTAAAATTCAATAGTATGAACAGGCACATTTTTGAAAAATCTTACAAATCCTTCTGGAGCGATTATGATATAAGTTGTAACAACCATTGTCATAAACATTGAAGGAATTAATGCGAATAAGAATGGTTTTCCTTTTTTAACAAGCCATACTGTTGCAGTCCATAATGAAACTGCCGCCAAAGTTTGGTTTGCCCATGCAAAATATCTCCAAATAACGTTAAAGTCAATAGTTGTTAAATAAATACCAACGACAAATAAAGGTATTGCAATTAAAAATCTGTTTTTTATTGGAGCCTGTTTAATTTTGAAAATATCAGCAATAATTAATCTTGAACCTCTAAAGGCAGTATCTCCCGAAGTAATAGGACAAGCAACAACACCTAGTACAGCTAGAAATGCTCCAAATACACCGAGCAATTGAACAGATGCTTTATTTACAACAACTGCAGGAGTTCCGGCAGCGGCAAGTTCCTTAATTCCACCAAAAACTGTCATCGCAGCGGCAGCCCATACTAATGCAACTACACCTTCTGAAATCATAGCACCATAAAAAACTTTTCTTCCTTCAGTTTCATTTTTTAGGCAACGTGCAACCATTGGGGATTGAGTAGCATGGAAACCGCTTACTGCACCGCAGGCTATTGAAATAAATAAGTAGGGAAACATTGAAGTTCCTTTAGGATGCGGATTTCCTTTAAAAATTTCAGTAATTTCAGGAATTGCAAAAGCACCTTTAAATTGCCCGTAAATTAACATTGTCCCAATACCAATCGCCATAAATAACAATGCAAAACCAAAGATTGGGTAAATTTTGGCAATGATTTTATCAAGTGGGAGAATTGTCGCTAAAATATAGTAAGCAATTATAATAATTGTAAAAGTCATGGCACTTACACCTGGAATTAAATTGTGAAGAATATCAGCAGGTGATTTGATAAATACCACTCCAACTAAAATAAGTAAAATAATTGAGAAAACTCTCATAATCTGCTGCATGACAACACCTAAATTTTGTCCGACAAGTTCTCCAATACTGCTTCCCTTATCCCTAAGCGAAAGCATACCAATCAAGAAATCGTGAACTGCTCCTCCAAATATACATCCAAAAACAATCCATAAAAATGCGGCTGGTCCCCACAAAGCACCTGCAATAGCTCCAAATATCGGTCCTGTTCCAGCAATATTTAAGAATTGAATCAAAAATGCTTTTGGAGTGCTAATTTGCACATAATCGACACCGTCGTAATATTCAATTGAGGGTGGTGTTCTATCAGGTTCTATTCCAAAAACTTTTTCTACAAATTTACTGTAAAATGCGTAACCCAAAATAAGAGCAACTATTGCTAAAATAAAAGAAATCATAATGAAAACCTCCTATAGTTTTGAATATTCATTTATTTACTGTATAAAAATTTTAAAATTTATTCTGCTAATAATATAATAGCCTGATTTCAAAAAAAAACAAGAGTATTTTTTAAAAAAATTTAATATGGATTTAAAAGACGGGAACAAAATGCTTAGGCGAATGTGAAGATTATAAAGGAAAATGAAGATTTTCTCCCTTTATGTAAAAAAATATAAAAAAATATATTAAGTAAAATAACATCTTGTAATCAGAAATAGATAAAAAATATTGAAACTAAAAATCTGACTCTAAAATTCTTACCTTGTCAGTTTAGAAAAATGACCTTGTAATTTAAAATAAAAAGTTATATAATAAATTAGAAAAATATTTAAGGAGTTGATTATGTTACAAAGTTTTTATGGCGTTATTCAGGTGGAACATTATCAAACTGGACGTTTAAGGCTTCAAACGGATGTACTAAAGGAAAATGTGGAATTAGAGCAAGAGTTTTTAAATAATATGAAACAATTATCGGGAATAAATGAAGTAAAAGTAAATTCTGTAATTGGAAGTATCCTAATTTATTTTGATGAAAAAGTGCTTGAGAATTCTTTTTTGTATCTAATAGTGTTAAAATTACTTCATTTGGATGAAGAAGCCTTGAAAAGCAAATCTGGAAAAGTGAAAGTAATGCTAAAGCAGGTATTTGAAGCGATGGATATGACTATTTATAACAAAAGTAAAGGTTATTTGGATTTGAAGACATTAATTTCTGGAATCTTTGTTTTTTATGGAATTAGAAAATTGAGAAAAGTTCCAGTATTACCCACAGGCGCTACATTATTGTGGTGGGCTTTCAGACTTTTATCAGAAGAAAAAAGAAAATAAAAGAAAAAATTGAAGGGGAAGATGATGTTAGAAAATTTTTTTAAGGCAACGTATCTGATGTTTAATCAGATAAAGGTAGTACACAGTATTCCTGGAAGACTTAGACTTTTTGTTCCAAATTTATCAAAAATTCCAGAAGAATTAAAAAAATATGATGAAGAAGTTAAAAAAATTATTTTGTCAAAAAAGGGTATAAAAAGTGTTGAATATTCATACATAACAAATAAAATTTTGATTTATTACAATATAAATTTAATTTCAGAAAAAGAAATACTGGAATGGATAAATAAAATTTGGAAAACGATAATTGAGCATTCTGAACTATATGAAAACAAATCTTTGCAGGAAATAGAAGATAATTTGGAAGTCTTTTATAATTTAATAAAAAAACTTTAAGTTTTAACTTAATTTAAAGAAAGGAAAATTTTATGGTTGGTAGAAATTATTTGCTGAATTGTGAAATTTTACATGAGATTCGTGGAAGAATCAGAATACGGTCAAGGGCATTAAAATATCTTGGCACTCATAAAGAAGAAATGACGAAGCGGTTAATGCAGATTCATTATATTAAGAGCGTTGAAATCTCAACTGTTACAGGTTCTGTACTTATTTATTTCGATAATTTTTCGCTAACTGGAGAAAATCTGGTATCTTTACTTCAAAAGACATTAAATGTATATTTAGTGGATATTTATAAAAATGAGAAAAAGAAAATATCTAGTAAATATGCGATAGAAAGACGATTGCAGGAAGAATCGCCCAAAGAAATTTTAAAAAGTATAGGTGCTGCAATATTATTGCTGCTATTACCGAGTCCGAAAACAAAATTGACAGGAATAAAAAGATTGTTTAACTATAAAACTATTTCAACAATTTCTTTGGCACTGCCTATCTTAAAAAATGGAATTTTCTCATTGATCAAAAACAAACGGCCTAATGCAGATACATTGAGTTCCACAGCGATTGTCAGCAGTATTGCTTTGGGAAGCGAAAGAACAGCTTTGACAATTATGATTTTGGAAAAAATTGCAGAGCTTTTGACGGTTTATACGATGAAAAAGACTCGTGGTGTGATTAAAGATATGTTAAGTGTCGGGGAAAGTTATGTTTGGAAAGCGTCTGGAGATGAAGACCAGGTAGCGAAAAAAGTTCCAATTGAACAAATTAAAAAAGGAGATTTGATTCTCGTTCAGACTGGAGAAAAAATAAGTGTCGATGGAACAATCGAAAAAGGGAGTGCGATAATTGATCAATCAGCCATTACTGGAGAATATATGCCTGCTAAAAAAGAAATTGGACAGGAAGTTTTTGCTGGAACACTTCTAAAAAGTGGGAATATCACTGTAAGAGCAGAAAAAGTTGGAGATGATAGAACTGCTTCAAGAATTATAAAATTGGTGGAAGATGCTTCATTTAACAAAGCGGACATTCAATCATACGCTGATACGTTTTCTGCACAGTTAATTCCATTAAATTTTCTTCTTGCTGGAATAGTTTACATTTCGACTAGAAATTTACAAAAGGCGTTGAGTATGCTTGTAATTGACTATTCATGCGGAATAAGATTGTCGACAGCAACAGCTTTTTCTGCTTCAATTAATACAGCCGCTAAAAACGGAATTCTGATTAAGGGAAGTAACTACTTGGAAGAACTTTCAAAGGCTGATACGGTAATATTTGATAAAACTGGAACAATTACAGAAGGAAAACCTAAAGTTCAAACAGTAAAAACTTTTGCTAAAAATATGAGAGATGATAGAATGATTGCATTAGCAGCAGCGGCTGAAGAAACTTCTACACATCCTTTGGCAAGTGCAATTTTAAATGAAGTCAGAAATAGAGGGTTAAAAATACCACAACATAAAGAAGATGTAATTAAAGTGGCAAGAGGAATTGAAACTTATGTAAATAAGGATATTATTCGCGTGGGAAGCAGAAGATATATGGAAGAAAACAATATTTCAGTAGAAATATCAACTGATGTGGTAAAAGGAATGCAAAATCATGGTGAAATTGTTATTTATGTGGCAAAAAATGGGAATTTAATTGGTGTAATCGGAGTTTCTGATCCGCCAAGGGAAAATATCAAAAAAGCTATGAACCGTTTGAGAAATCAGGGAATAGATGATATTGTACTGCTTACAGGAGACTTGAGACAACAGGCTGAAACTATTGCAAATAGTATGTCGATGGACAGATATGAATCAGAATTGTTGCCAGAAGATAAGGCAAAGGATATTTTAAAATTCCGTTCAATTGGATCCAAAGTTATTATGATTGGAGATGGAATAAACGATGCTCCCGCTCTTTCTTATGCAAATGTGGGAATAGCACTTGGAAGCACTAGAACAGATGTTGCAATGGAAGCTGCTGATGTTACAATAACTTCTGATGATCCGTTGCTGATACCAGCTGTAATTGGTTTAGCTAAAAATACTGTAAAAATAATAAAGCAAAATTTTGCGATGGCAATTGGAATAAACAGTTTTGCGCTTGTATTGGGGGCAACAGGACTGTTACCAGCGATATACAGTTCAGTTTTACATAATTCAATAACAATTCTAGTAGTTGGAAATTCATTGAGACTGTTGAAATATGATGTTAGATAAGTGTTATCTAATTTTGGAGGAATTTATATGAAAAAATTAACTTTGACGGTACTGCATAAATTGCCAAATCGTGTCAGATTTAAAGTTTCACACAGAATAATTGATACCAAAAAATTTTTTGAGACAATAAAAATCGGGACAAAAAATATAGCCTTGCGATATAATCGGACTATAGAGACATTGCTTGTAACTTTTGAGCCAGAGGAAATTTTAATTGATGAAGTAATTTATCGAACTGCAACAGCGCTATCAGTCGAGCACGAAATGACTTCAGTAAAGTTGGTGGAAGATTTTGAAGAAAAATCAATAGATTCGTTGTCTGTGTATTCTGGAGCGGCAATACTTCTTTCCTTTTTATATGGACTGGGAAAAAGTAAAATTGAAAAACTGCAGCTGGATATAAATAACTTTGCGGCAGGACTGACAACGGCAGCAATTATAGAACACGCCTATATGGAAACACAGCGAAAAGGATTTTTTGATATAGAAATATTACCCGCCTTGTACTTGCTTAAATCCTATATGGCAAATAGATCAGTTGTAGCTATAGCGCTTATGTGGTTTACAACTTTTGGACGGCATCTTGTATTAAACAATTTTTCAAATAAGGAAGTGAGAATTTATCGATTAAAAGCAGATAACGGCAAATTTCATTATGTCGTGGATGTAAAAGATGATAATTCTATCGAAAATTTGAGCGACTTAATAGACCACATATTTTTTAATAACAAAACGGGAAATGAGTCAGATGACAAATATATAGCTTTAAAATAAAAAAATTAAAAATAATAAATAAAATTTGGAGGTAAAAATATGATAAAATTTGGAAGTGTAAAAAAAGAACATTTAGTAGGAGCGGCAATTGGAGTGGGAACAGTTGCGGCAGGTTATTACTTGTATAAAAAAAATCAAAGTAAAGTTGACAGTTTTTTAAGAAAACAGGGAATAAATATAAAAACATCTTCCCAAGCGGCTTATGACAATATGAATCTTGAAGAATTAATGACTACAAAAGAACATCTTGAAGATTTGATTGCTGAAAAAGAATTATCTACAAATACAACTATTTCAGAAGCAGCTGTGGAAGTTAAAACAAAATAGTGTAACTGTATTTTTAAGCGAGGACAAATTTAAAAAGTCCTTGCGTTTTTATTTCATTTAAAAAAATGGATTTCAAAGGATGGTGAAATATATGACTTTGGAAATAACTACACCAGCAGTGCTATTTCCCACTGTATCTCTTCTATTGCTTGCGTACACAAATAGATTTTTGGCGCTTACATCAATTGTTAGGCGGATGGATTCGAGTGGAGAAGTAGAGCATGAGTTTTATCAAGTGAAAAATCTGAGAAAAAGACTTAATTATATAAAAAAAATGCAGTATTTTGGAGTTTCAAGTCTGCTTATGTGTGCTGTTTCAATGTTATTTTTATTTTTTCAGATAGATTTTATTGGAAAAATAAGTTTTGCGATAAGTCTTGTGTTACTTGTAATTTCACTGCTATTTTCGCTTTTGGAAATACAGATTTCGCTTGAAGCATTGAGAATTCACTTGAATTATAGTGAAAACGAAAGTAATGAAGATGAAGGTAAAAATAAAAAATAAATTATTTGCTTTTTATAAAAAATTTTTCGATATTATTTGAATAAATTGAAAAAATTTGATATAATTGAAATGAAAAATAGTTTATCCATCAAATCTAAGTTTTGTTAAATATTGTTTTTTATAATTTAGATAAAAATTAAAGGAGGATTTATGAAATTAGTATTAATCAGACATGGTGAAAGCCAATGGAACTTGGAAAACAAATTTACAGGTTGGAAAGATGTAGATTTGAGTTCAAAAGGAGTTGAAGAAGCAAAAGCTGGAGGAAAAGCATTAAAAGAAATGGGATTAGTTTTCGATGTTGCTTATACATCATATTTAAAAAGAGCCATCAAAACTTTAAATTATGTTTTAGAAGAATTGGATGAATTGTATCTTCCAGTTTACAAATCTTGGAGACTTAATGAACGTCATTACGGTGCATTACAAGGATTGAACAAAGCTGAAACTGCTAAAAAATATGGAGATGAACAAGTGCTTATCTGGAGAAGAAGTTTTGATGTTGCACCACCTGCAATTGACAAATCAAGTGAATATTATCCAAAATCAGACAGAAGATACGCAGATTTAACTGATGAAGAAGCACCACTTGGAGAAAGCTTGAAGGATACAATCGCAAGAGTGTTACCTTACTGGCATTCAGATATTTCAAAAAGTTTGCAAGAAGGAAAAAATGTTATTGTAGCAGCTCACGGAAACAGCTTGAGAGCTTTAATAAAATATTTGTTAAATATTTCAGATGAAGATATTTTGAAATTGAATTTAACAACTGGAAAACCTTTAATTTTTGAAATAGACAAAGATTTAAATGTAGTTTCATCACCAGATTCGTTCTAACTTGGAATAAATAATTTTTTTGAAAAATAAAGTTTCTAGTTCTTGCCTTATTATAATTAGAAAATAATATTAAAGTAAAGCAAAGTGCTGTGCTAAAAAATTAATCTGAAAATTATAATTAAAAGGAGAAAAAATGAGAAATTTAAAAGTGTTAGTAAGTGTAGCAATGATTGCCATTTCTATGACGGGAGTTGCTGCAACAAAAAGTAATGCAGTTAAAAGAAATACAAAAAAAGATAGAGAGCCTGCAGTAGGAATGGCAAATCCAGCTTCTGTTTATTGCACTAAAAATGGTGGAAAATCAATTATTGTAAAAGGTAAAGGTGGAGAATATGGAGTTTGCCAACTAAAAGATGGAACAGCAGTAGAAGAATGGGAATATTACAGAGAAAATAATAAAGATGAAAATAAAGAACCTGAAAAAATAATTGGAACTCCAAATCCAGCTTCAGTTTTCTGCGAAAAGCACGGTGGAAAATCTATCAATGTAAAAGATAAAAATGGAAATGAAACAGGGAAATGCCAATTTAAAGATGGTACGAAAGTTGATGAATGGAATTATTACAGGGAAAATAATTAAGATTTAAAAAATCATTATTAAAAAAAGACAGTCAAGCAAAGATTTTAGTAAAACTTGTTTGACTGTATTTTTTAAAAAATTTTGGAGGAAATAGAAATGTTTAAAGGAATAAAAGGAATATTGTATTTAGTGATGATGGGACTTTTGGCGACAGCGCCATTAAATGCGGCAGAGGCTAATAAAAGTTTAGTTTGTATTGATCCGGGACATCAATTAAAAGGAAACTCGGGACTTGAACCTGTAGCGCCAGGTTCGAAAGTTAGAAAAGTAAAGGTTTCATCTGGAACAAGAGGAGTTGCAACTAAAAAAAATGAATATGAATTGACGCTTGAAGTTGGATTAAAATTAAGAGATGCGCTAAAAGCAAAGGGATACCCTGTTTATATGATAAGAGAAACACATGACGTGAATATAAGTAACAAAGAAAGAGCGGAAAAAGCAAACAGCATGGGATGTGAAGCCTACATCAGAATACATGCTGATGGAATAAATAATTCGAGTACAAAC
This sequence comes from Leptotrichia rugosa, assembly GCF_041200005.1. Classification (NCBI taxonomy): domain Bacteria; kingdom Fusobacteriati; phylum Fusobacteriota; class Fusobacteriia; order Fusobacteriales; family Leptotrichiaceae; genus Leptotrichia; species Leptotrichia rugosa. The sequence goes on along the minus strand of NZ_CP165644.1, from coordinate 2,019,600 downwards.
GGAGTATCAGTATTGACTGCTTCAGCAAAAAATCCATACACAAAAAACGTACAGCGTCCGAGTGAAAAATTGTCAAGAGATATTTTATCTGAATATGTAAAAGCGACAGGTGCTAAAAACAGAGGAATTTCATACAGAGATGACTTAACAGGGACAAACTGGTCAAAAGTTCCAACTACATTAATAGAATTAGGATTTATGTCAAATCCTGCAGAAGATAGAAAAATGGCGACGCAAGAATATCAAGATAAAATGGTGACAGGAATTGTAAACGGAATAGAAAAATATTTTAGAGAAAAATAAAGATATAACTTTATTTGAAACTTAAAAAAATAATTTTAAATTATTTTTTTACAATAAACTTTAAAGAGCTAAGCTAAAAAAACTATTGTTTACCCTTGACAAAAGGACTTTTTTAGTATAAAATGTCTTTTGTGAAATGTTACAAAATAAAATTGTGACATGTCTTCAGGATTGAGCCTCCGGTGTGCCTGATATTAAATATTAGGAAGAGCTTTCCGTTATAACTCATAAACTAAATCATTAAAAATATTTTTAATATTTTTATAGAGTGAATTTAGAAGTAAGTTGCTACATTTAAAATAAATGTACACCTATGTTTTTTGGACATAAACTGAAGAAATGAGCTTTATTTGAAAAAAGTTTTAGTTTTGAAAATAACGACAGAATATATATAAATTAAAGAAATTTGAGAGGAGGAAAAAGATGCCTACTATTAATCAATTAGTAAGATTTGGTAGAAGTACAACTGAAAAAAGAAAAAATCACCTGCATTAAAAGGTAATCCACAAAAAAGAGGGGTTTGTGTAAGAGTATATACAACTACACCTAAAAAACCAAACTCAGCGTTAAGAAAAGTAGCAAGGGTTAAATTAGTAAATGGAATTGAAGTAACTGCTTATATTCCAGGAATCGGACACAACTTACAAGAACACAGTATCGTTCTTTTAAGAGGAGGAAGAACAAAAGATTTGCCAGGGGTTAGATATAAAATAATCAGAGGAGCATTGGATACAGCAGGAGTTGTAAACAGAAAACAAGGTAGATCAAGATACGGTGCAAAAAAACCGGCAGCAGCTAAATAATTAAATTTTTTGAAAAAGTAAGGAGGACAAATAGTGTCAAGAAGAAGAAGAGCGGAAAAAAGAGATGTTTTGCCTGATTCGCAATACAATGATAAAGTAGTAACTAAATTCATAAATGGATTAATGAAAGACGGGAAAAAATCATTAGCAGAAAGTATTTTTTATACAGCATTAAATGAAATTAAGGAAGAAACTAACGAAGAGGGAATCGAAGTATTCAGAAGAGCAATGGAAAATGTTAGACCTCAATTGGAAGTTAGATCAAGAAGAATCGGAGGAGCTACTTACCAAGTACCAGTTGAAGTTAGAAAAGAAAGACAACAAACTTTAGCAATCAGATGGTTAGTTAGATACACAAGAGAAAGAAAAGAGTATGGAATGGTAGCTAAACTAAAGAAAGAATTAATTGCAGCCGCTAACAACGAAGGTGGATCAATTAAGAAAAAAGAAGATACTTATAAAATGGCAGAAGCAAATAGAGCGTTCGCACATTATAAATGGTAATTTTCATATAAAAAATCTCTTGATATAGCAGATTTAAGAGAGTTTTTAAAAGTTTTTGTGAAAAAATTTTTTGTTTGGTCAAAAGACTGTTAATAAATTAAGGAGGAAAACTTAAATGGCAAGAAAAGTTGCTTTGAAAGATACCAGAAATATTGGTATCATGGCTCATATTGATGCCGGAAAAACAACTACTACTGAAAGAATTTTATTCTATACAGGAGTTAACCATAAAATTGGAGAGGTTCACGAAGGAGCCGCTACAATGGATTATATGGAACAAGAACAAGAAAGAGGAATTACGATCACATCAGCAGCAACAACTGCATTTTGGAATAAACACAGAATCAATATCATAGATACACCAGGACACGTTGACTTTACTGTAGAAGTAGAAAGATCATTGAGAGTATTAGATGGCTCAGTTGCTGTGTTCTCTGCAGTTGATGGAGTGCAACCACAATCAGAAACTGTTTGGAGACAAGCGGATAAGTATAATGTGCCAAGAATGGCATTTTTAAACAAAATGGACAGAGTCGGTGCAGATTTTGATATGTGTGTAAATGATATTAAAGAAAAATTAGGTGGAAATGGTGTACCTATTCAATTACCAATTGGAGCTGAAGATGATTTTGAAGGAATCATTGACTTGGTAACAATGAAAGAATATTTGTTTAAAGATGAAACTATGGGTGCAGATTACGACATTACTGAAATCAGAGCAGAATTAGCTGAAAAAGCTGAAGAAGCAAGAGAACATATGATCGAATCTGTAGTTGAAACTGATGATGAATTAATGGAAAAGTACTTCGGTGGAGAAGAAATTACAGAAGAAGAAATCAAAAAAGCATTAAGAACTGCTACAATTGCAGGAACAGTTGTACCTGTATTATGTGGAACAGCATTTAAAAACAAAGGAATTCAACCATTACTTGACGCAATCGTTGCTTATATGCCATCACCAGTTGACATCAACAAAGGAAAAGTAAAAGGAACAGATCCTAAAACTGAAGAACCAATGGAAAGAGAAATTAGCGATGACGCTCCATTCTCAGCATTGGCATTCAAAATCATTACAGATCCATTTGTTGGAAGATTATCATTCTTCAGAGTTTATTCAGGGGTTTTAGAAAAAGGTTCTTATGTATTAAACTCAACTAAAGGTAAAAAAGAAAGAATGGGAAGATTACTTCAGATGCATGCTAATAAGAGAGAGGAACTTGATATAGTTTATTCTGGAGATATTGCAGCTGCAGTTGGATTGAAAGATACTACAACTGGAGATACATTGTGTGATGAAAATGCTCCAATTATTCTAGAAAAAATGGAATTCCCTGATACAGTTATTCAAATAGCTGTTGAACCAAAAACAAAAGCTGACCAAGAAAAAATGGGAACAGCACTTTCAAAACTTGCTGAAGAAGATCCAACATTTAAAGTTACAACTAATCAGGAAACTGGTCAAACATTGATTTCAGGAATGGGAGAATTACATTTGGAAATCATTGTAGACAGAATGAAGAGAGAATTTAAAGTTGAAGCAAATGTAGGTAAACCACAAGTTGCATACAGAGAAACAATCAATGGTGCAGCAGATGTTGAAGAAAAATATGCTAAACAATCAGGAGGACGTGGACAATATGGACATGTTAAGATGAAAGTTGAAGCAAATCCAGATAAAGGTTATGAATTTATTAACCAGATTACAGGAGGAGCTATTCCAAGAGAATATATTCCAGCTGTAGACAAAGGTATTCAGGAAGCACTAGAAGCAGGAGTAGTTGCAGGATACCCAGTTCAAGACGTAAAAGTTACATTGTACGATGGATCTTACCACGAAGTCGATTCATCAGAAATGGCTTTCAAAATTGCTGGATCAATGGCAATCAAAAAAGCTCTAAGAGCTGCAAATCCAGTATTATTAGAACCAATTTTTAAAGTGGAAGTTACAACACCAGAAGAATATATGGGAGATGTAATCGGAGATTTAAATGCAAGACGTGGACAAGTTTCAGGAATGACTGACAGAAATAATGCAAAAATTATTGATGCACAAGTACCATTAGCTCAAATGTTTGGATATGCAACTGACTTAAGATCAAAAACTCAAGGAAGAGCTTCATATTCAATGGAATTTGAAAAATATGTAGAAGTGCCTAAAAATATTGCACAACAAGTTATTGATGAAAGACAAGGAAAGTAAAGTAAAACAAAACAAAATAAATAAAAGAAAAAAATTAAAAGAAATCTAAAAAAATATGGAGGAAAAAGAGAAAGATGGCAAAAGCTAAATTCGAGAGAAGTAAACCACACGTAAACATAGGAACAATTGGTCACGTAGACCATGGAAAAACTACTTTGACAGCAGCAATTTCAAAAGTGTTGTCTGATAAAGGGCTTGCAGAAAAAGTTGATTTTGAAAATATCGACCAAGCTCCTGAAGAAAGAGAAAGAGGAATCACAATTAACACAGCTCATATTGAGTATGAAACAGCAAAAAGACACTACGCACACGTAGACTGTCCAGGACATGCGGATTATGTAAAAAATATGATTACAGGAGCAGCTCAGATGGATGGAGCAATCCTAGTAGTATCAGCAGCTGATGGACCAATGCCTCAAACAAGAGAACATATTCTATTGGCAAGACAGGTTGGAGTACCTTATATTGTAGTATTCTTAAACAAAGTTGATATGGTAGACGACGAAGAATTGCTAGAATTGGTAGAAATGGAAGTAAGAGAATTATTAAACGAATACGGATTCCCAGGAGATGATGTACCAATAATAGCTGGATCAGCATTAGGAGCATTAAATGGGGAAGCAAAATGGGTAGAAAAAATAATGGAATTAATGGATGCAGTAGATACATATATTCCGACACCAGAAAGACCAATTGACCAGCCATTCCTTATGCCAATTGAAGATGTATTCACAATTACAGGAAGAGGAACAGTAGTAACAGGAAGAGTAGAAAGAGGAGTAGTAAAAGTTGGGGAAGAAGTAGAAATCGTAGGAATCAAGCCAACTTCAAAAACAACAGTAACAGGAGTAGAAATGTTCAGAAAATTATTGGATTCAGGACAAGCTGGAGATAATATAGGAGCATTGTTAAGAGGAACTAAGAAGGAAGAAGTGGAAAGAGGGCAAGTACTTGCAAAACCAGGAACAATCACTCCACATACAGGATTCAAGTCAGAAGTATACGTACTTACAAAAGATGAAGGAGGAAGACATACTCCATTCTTCACAGGATACAAACCACAATTCTATTTCAGAACAACTGACATTACAGGAGAAGTAAACTTGCCAGAAGGTGTAGAAATGGTAATGCCTGGAGATAACATTGAAATGACAGTGGAATTGATTCACCCGATTGCAATGGAAGAAGGATTAAGATTTGCGATAAGAGAAGGTGGAAGAACAGTAGCTTCAGGAGTTGTTGCAACTATTACTAAATAATTGATTAATTTAACAAAAAGATAGCAAGAAGTCTCCAACTTCTATAAGTGGGAGATGAATTGCATTTTTGATTGATATTTATAGCAAAATGTATTACACTAAATATATCAGGGTAGGAACTACCCGAAGAGCTTGGTAAATATATTTGGCTAACAAAAGCAGATACTTCCCAAGAAGCTCCTGCTTCTAAAAGTGGGAGTAGTTCACTAAAATAAAATTTCAAAGGACTGGGAGAAATATTTTCTTATTCCTTTGGAATCCAATAATAAAAAAAGATTTTGTAACTTTGAAAAGTGTTTTATAAAAATAGGAGGAAAAAAATTGGATAAATTAAGAATATATCTTCAATCTTACGATCATAAATTGTTAGACCAATCTGCTAAAAAAATTGCAGAAGTAGCTAAAAAGAATGGTTCACAATTAGCAGGACCACTTCCGTTGCCTACAAAAATCAAAAAATATACAGTTTTAAGATCTGTTCATGTGAACAAAGATTCAAGAGAACAATTTGAAATGAGAATTCATAGAAGATTTGTAGAAATTAAAAACTCTAATCAACAAATCGTAAATGCGTTGGCATCATTGAACTTACCATCAGGTGTGGGAGTTGAAATTAAGCAATCGTAAGCTTAGTACAAGTTGGGGTAAACTCAACCAATATATTAAGGAGGAAAAGTAAAAAATGATATTAGGAAAAAAAGTCGGAATGACTCAAATTTTTGAAAATGAACAATTAATCCCAGTTACAGTAATTGAAGCTGGAACAAACTTTGTAACACAAATCAAGACAGTTGAAAAAGAAGGATATAACGCTATAACCTTAGCATATGGAGATAAAAAAGAAAAAAATACAACTAAACCAGAATTAGGAGTTTTCAAAAAAGCTGGAATTACTCCAAAAAGATTCTTAAGAGAATTTAAAGTTGAAAATCCACAAGAATTTTCATTGGGACAAGAAATTAAATTAGATGTTTTAGAAGGAATTGAATTTATTGATATTACAGGAACTTCAAAAGGTAAAGGAACTGCTGGAGTTATGAAAAGACATAACTTTGGTGGAAACAGAGCTTCACACGGGGTTTCAAGAAACCACAGACTTGGAGGATCAAATGCCGGGGGTGCCGCTTCAAACAGTAATGTACCTAAAGGTAAAAAAATGGCTGGAAGATTAGGAGCTGAAAAAGTTACAGTTCAAAACTTGCAGGTTGTTAAATTTGATGTAGAAAATAACCTTTTATTAGTAAAAGGTGCGGTTCCAGGACCTAAAAACGGATTTTTAATAATAAAAAAAGCAGTAAAAAAATATTAATTAAGTAGGAAAGAGAGGAGGATAAAATGCCAGTTTTAAACATATACAAATTAAACGGTTCACAAGCAGGAACTGTAGAAGTAAACAACGAAATTTTTGGAATTGAACCAAATAAAAATGTAATGCACGAAGTTTTAGTTGCAGAATTAGCGGAAGCTAGACAAGGAACTGCATCAACAAAAACTAGAGCAGAAGTAAGAGGTGGAGGAAGAAAACCCTTCAGACAAAAAGGAACAGGAAGAGCTAGACAAGGGTCAACAAGAGCACCACACATGGTAGGTGGAGGAGTTACTCACGGACCAAAACCAAGAAGTTATGCTAAAAAAGTTAATAAGAAAGTTAGAAAATTAGCTTTAAAATCTGCATTAGCTACAAAAATTAACGAAGGAAATGTAATTGTATTGGATGATTTCACATTAGAAACACCAAAAACTAAAACATTTATAAACTTTGCAAAAGCTTTAAATTTTGATGGATTGAAGCAATTATTCGTAGTAAGTTTTGATTCAGACAACTTTGATAGAGATTATTCTGTAGAACTATCTACTAGAAATATTGAAAAAGTTACTACAATTAGTACGAGAGAATTAAATATTTACTGGTTAATTAAACAAGATAAAGTAGTTCTTACAAAAGAAGCACTAGCAACTATCGAGGAGGTGTTAGCGTAATGCATATTACTGATATAATCAAAAAACCTGTAATTAATACAGAAAAAGCAAGAACTTTATTAGAAAACAATGAATATGTTTTTATCGTAGATAAAAGAGCAAACAAAATCCAAATAAAAGAAGCTGTAGAAAAATTATTTAATGTAAAAGTTAAAGGTGTAAATACATTGAACATTAAACCAAAATCTGAAAGATTTAGAATGTCTATGTATAAAACTCCAGCTATTAAAAAAGCAATTGTTAAATTAAAAGATGGAGAAACTATCTCAGCTTACGAAGGATAAAAAGATTTAAAATAATTTTTAAAAAATAAAATTTTAAATAAATAAAAATTTTATAATTTTTTTGTGGAAATTATTTTAAAAAAATGTTATAATACATACAATATTTAAAAAATTTAGAGAAATTATAAAAGAAAAGAGGTAAAAAAAGTTATGCCAATTAAAAAGTTAAAACCAATAACTAGTGGGACAAGGCATATGTCGATATTAGTTAATAATGAATTAGATAAAGTAAGACCTGAAAAATCTTTAGTTGAGCCATTAAATTCTTCATATGGAATTGACAACTACGGACATAGAACAGGAAGAAACAGACATAAAGGACATAAAAGATTATATAGAGTAATCGACTGGAAAAGAAATAAAATTGGAGTGCCTGCAAAAGTTGCGACTCTTGAATATGATCCAAACAGAACTGCAAACATTGCATTGTTACACTATGTTGATGGAGAAAAAAGATATATCTTAGCTCCAAACGGATTGAAAAAAGGTGATACAGTAATAGCTGGAGAAAATGTTGATATCAAACCGGGAAATGCTTTGAAATTGAAAAATTTACCAGTTGGGACTGTAATTCACAATGTAGAACTTATGCCTGGTAAAGGTGGACAGTTGGCAAGATCTGCAGGAACAGCTGCAAGACTTGTTGCAAAAGAAGGAACTTACTGCCACGTAGAATTACCATCAGGAGAATTAAGATTAATTCACAAAGAATGTATGGCAACAATTGGAACAGTAGGGAATTCTGAACATTCATTGGTATCATTAGGTAAAGCCGGAAGAAATAGACACTTAGGAAGAAAACCTCATGTTAGAGGGTCAGTAATGAACCCTGTAGATCACCCACATGGAGGAGGAGAAGGAAGATCTCCAATAGGTAGAAAATCGCCAGTTACACCTTGGGGTAAACCAACTCTTGGGAAGAAAACTAGAGGTAAAAAACCTAGTGATAAATTTATTGTTAGAAGAAGAAAAAAATAGTATTATAATGATATTAGATGAAAATGTTGCTTAACGCATCTAAAATATTATTTTATGGTGTGTAAGCGTCATTTTTATGAGTTTAGAAAATTTGATAAAGGAGGAAAGAATGGCTCGTTCATTAAAAAAAGGACCTTTTGTTGATGCATATTTATTAGAAAAAGTTGAAGCATTAGGAGAAAAAAAACAAGTTATTAAAACATGGTCAAGAAGATCAACTATATTCCCTCAATTTATCGGACACACATTTGCTGTGTACAATGGTAAAAAACATATACCTGTATATGTAACTGAGGAAATGGTAGGACATAAGTTAGGTGAATTTGCACCAACTAGAACTTTCTATGGACACGGAAAAGATGCAAAAAAAGCTAAAAAATAAGTAAATTAACGAAAGGAGGCCTTTAAATGGCAGTAGTAGCTAAATTAAAATACCAAAGATTAAGTCCTCAAAAAGCAAGATTAGTTGCTGATATAGTAAGAGGGAAAAATGCACTGCAAGCATTAAATATATTAAAATTTACAAATAAAAAAGCGGCAAAATATATAGAAAAAACTTTAAGATCAGCAATTGCAAATGCTGAACATAACAATAATATGGATCCTGATAAATTATTTGTTTCAAAAATCTTAATTGACAAAGGACCTGTATTAAAAAGAATCAGCCCAAGAGCAATGGGAAGAGCAGATGTTATAAGAAAACCAACTGCTCATATAACAGTTGAAGTTGATGAAAGACAAGAAGGATAATTTTAGACAAATAAAGGAGGTAAGTCTGTGGGACAAAAAGTAGATCCTAGGGGGATGAGATTGGGAATCACAAGAACTTGGGATTCAAAATGGTTCGCTGAAGGAAAAGAATATTTAAATAACTTTCATGAAGATTTAAAAATAAAAGAATATATCAAAAAAAATTATTACCATGCGGGAATTTCTTCTATTCAAATAGAGAGAACATCGCCTACTGAAGTAGGGGTTATCGTTGAAACTGGGAAAGCGGGAATTTTAATTGGTAGAAAAGGTCAAGAAATTGAAACTTTAAAAATAAAATTAGAAAAGTTGACTGGTAAAAAAGTACAGATCAAAGTTCAAGAAATTAAAAACCCAAATAAAGATGCACAGTTAGTGGCTGAAAGCATTGCGACAGCAATTGAAAAAAGGGTTGCTTACAAAAGAGCGGTTCAACAAGCTATTCAAAGAGCTGAAAAAGCTGGAATTAAAGGAATTAAAGTTATGGTATCTGGAAGATTAAATGGTGCCGAAATTGCGAGAAGTGAATGGACACTTTCAGGAAGAGTACCATTACATACTTTAAGAGCAGATGTTGATTATGCAACAGCGACAGCGCATACTACATATGGAGCATTAGGATTGAAAGTATGGATTTTCAATGGTGAAGTTCTTTCTACTACGAAGGAAGGAGGAGAAAAATAATATGTTAATACCTAAAAGAACAAAATATAGAAAACAGTTCAGAGGGAAAATAGGTGGTGTTGCAACTAAAGGAAACAAAGTCAGTTTTGGGGAATTTGGACTTGCAGCGAAAGAATTTGGTTGGATTACTTCAAGACAAATAGAAGCTTGTAGAATTACAATCAACAGAACATTTAAAAGAGAAGGTAAAATTTGGATTAGAATATTTCCTGATAAACCTTATACTAAAAGACCTGAAGGAACAAGAATGGGTAAAGGTAAAGGTAATGCAGAAGGTTGGGTAGCAGTAGTAAAAAGAGATAAAGTAATGTTTGAAGTTGGCGGAGTATCGGAAGAAAAAGCCAAAGAAGCATTAAGAAAAGCTGGACATAAACTACCTATAAAAGTTAAATTTGTGAGAAAAGAAGAAGTAGGTGGTGATAAGTAATGACAATCAAAGAAATTAGAGAATTATCATTAGAAGAATTGGAAACTAAAGTAAATGAATTGAAACAAGAATTATTTAATTTAAAATTTCAAAAAACTCTTGGACAATTACAAAACACTGCTAAAATAAAAGATGTTAAAAGAACAATAGCAAGATTAAAAACTGTTGTGACTGAAAAAACTGTTAAATAGGAGGATCCTAAGTGGAAGGTAAGAGAAACGAAAGAAAAGTAAGAGAAGGAATTGTTGTTTCTGATAAAATGGATAAGACAGTAGTCGTTTTGGAAGAGACAATGAGATTACACAAAATTTATAAAAAAAGAGTAAAAACTTCTAAAAAATATAAAGCACATGATGAAAAAAATGAATGTGGTGTAGGGGATAGAGTTCAAATTATGGAAACTAGACCATTAAGTAAAGACAAAAGATGGAGAGTTGTTACTATTTTAGAAAAAGCTAAATAGTTTTAGATTAATAGTAAAATTCAAATTTAGACATATTTTTAATTTTTGAGAGGAGGAAATTTTAAATGGTTCAACAACAAACAATACTTAATGTTGCTGATAATACTGGAGCTAGAAAAATTATGGTTATCAGAGTATTAGGTGGTTCAAGAAGAAGATTCGGTAAAATTGGTGATATTGTAGTAGCGTCAGTTAAAGAAGCTATCCCTAATGGAAATGTGAAAAAAGGGGAAGTTGTAAAAGCTGTAATCGTTAGAACAAGAAAAGAATTAAAAAGAGCAGATGGTTCTTATATAAAATTTGATGATAATGCTGCTGTTATTTTAAACACTGCGTTAGAAGTTAGAGGAACGAGAATTTTCGGACCTGTTGCGAGAGAATTAAGAGGTAAAAACTTTATGAAGATTGTTTCATTGGCACCAGAAGTATTATAATTAAATAAGTTTTTTTATAGAAGATAAATTAATAGGAAGGAGAGTTTGAAAGTGGCTAAACCAAGAGTAAAATCAGTACCTAAAAAATTACATGTTAAAACTGGAGATACAGTTATTGTAATTAGTGGAAGATCTAAAGATTTGCCTAGAAATGAAAAAAGCGCTCAAACTGGAGATAAAGGAAAAATTGGAAAAATATTAAAAGTATTTCCTAAAACTGGAAAAATTATTGTTGAGGGTGTTAATATTCAAAAAAGACATGTTAAACCTAATGCGATGAACCCACAAGGAGAAGTTGTCGAAAGAGAAATGCCGATTTTTGCTTCTAAAGTTATGATTTGGGACGAAAGCGCAAAAAAACCGACTAGAACTAGAAAAGAATTTAGAGATGGGAAAAAAGTGAGAGTATCAGTAGTATCTGGTAACGAAATATAATATTTTAGAGAGGAGGATGAATAGATGTCTGAAAAATATATACCAAGATTACAAAAATTATATAAAGAAGAAATTATCTCTTCTTTAATGAAAGAATTAAATTTAAAAAACATCATGCAAGTGCCAAAAATTGACAAAATTATCGTAAATATGGGGATTGGTGAAGCAGTAAACAATCCTAAATTAATAGATACAGCGTTAAATGAATTAAAACTGATTACAGGACAACAGCCTGTTGCAAGAACTGCTAAAAAATCAGAAGCTGGATTCAAATTGAGAGAAGGACAAAAAATCGGTGTAAAAGTAACATTGAGAAAAGAAAAAATGTACGAATTTTTAGATAGATTAATTAGTGTTACTTTACCAAGAGTTAGGGATTTTGAAGGAGTTTCCCCTAAAGGATTTGATGGAAGAGGAAATTATACAATGGGACTTAGAGAACAAATTGTGTTCCCAGAAATTGAAATTGATAAAGTGGATAAAATTTTCGGAATGGGAATTACAATCGTATCTACTGCTAGAACAGATGAAGAAGGAAGAGCGTTATTAAAAGCATTTGGAATGCCATTTGCAAAATAGTTTGTATTTTGAAGGAGGTGTAATTTGATCAATGGCTAAAAAAGCGATGGTTGAAAGAAACTTAAAAAGAGAAAGAATAGTCGAAAAATATGCAGCTAAAAGAGCTGAATTAAAAGCAAGAGCTAAAAAAGGTGATAGAGAGGCAGTTTTAGAATTATCAAAATTGCCTAGAAATGCTTCGCCTACAAGAGTTAGAAATAGATGTAAAATTAACGGTAGACCAAGAGGATATATGCGAGAATTTGGAATATCAAGAGTTATGTTTAGACAATTAGCGGGAGAAGGAGTTATTCCTGGAGTTAAAAAATCAAGTTGGTAGTCTTATCACTAAGCGATTTATTATATAAAATTGCTAAAAATATTTAGAATTAAAAATTTTCAAAAGATTGAGAGGAGGAAAATTAATGTATTTAACAGATCCTATTGCTGATATGCTTACTAGAGTTAGAAATGGTCAAATGGCTAAACATTCACAAGTGGCAGTTCCATTCTCTAAAATTAAGGAAAGTATGGTCAGCATATTAAAAAATGAAGGATACATAACAGGATATGAAATAAAGGAAGAAGGAGCTATAAAAAATATAGTTGTATCTTTAAAATATATAGACGGAGAAGCTGTAATCAAAGGTTTAAAAAGAATATCTAAACCAGGAAGAAGAGTATACGCATCTGTTGAAAATTTACCTAAAGTATTAGGTGGGTTAGGAATTGCCATTGTCTCAACGCCAAAAGGTGTTATTATAGACAAAGAATGCAGAAAGCATAATGTTGGTGGAGAAGTACTTTGCTACGTGTGGTAATTTACGCATTTTATAAATATAGGAGGATAAACAATGTCAAGAATAGGTAACAAACCTATAACTATACCAGCTGGTGTAGAAGTTAAACAAGATGGTAATAAATTCACTGTAAAAGGACCTAAAGGACAACTTGAAAGAGAACTTAGCAGTGAAATAAAAGTAAATATAGATGGTAATGAAATTACATTTGAAAGATCAAGTAATTTGCCAAATATTAGAGCACTTCACGGAACTACAAGAGCAAACTTGAACAATATGATTGTTGGAGTAAGTGAAGGATTTTCTAAAGGATTGGAATTAGTAGGGGTTGGATACAGAGTACAAGCTAATGGAAAAGGGTTAACTTTATCGTTGGGATATTCTCATCCAGTTGAAATCGAAGCTGTGGAAGGAATTACTTTCAAAGTGGAAGGAAATACTAAGATTTCAGTAGAAGGAATTGATAAACAACTTGTCGGACAAGTTGCTGCAAATATCAGAGCAAAAAGACCACCAGAACCTTACAAAGGAAAAGGGGTTAAATATGCTGATGAAGTAATTAGAAGAAAAGAAGGTAAAAAAGGATAGAAAGATAGGAGGTAGATTTTAGTGATTAAAAAGCTTGATAGAAATAAATTAAGACAAAAAAAACATAAAAGTATTAGAAAAAAAATCGCAGGAACTGCACAAAGACCTAGACTTTCTGTGTACAGAAGTTTAAAAAATATTTTTGTTCAAATAATTGATGATGTGACTGGAAATACTTTAGTTTCTGCATCAACAATTGAAAAAAATGCAAAAATTGAAAATGGTTCTAACATTGAAGCAGCAAAAAAAGTCGGAGAATCAATTGCTAAAAAAGCGTTGGATAAAGGAATAACAACTGTTGTATTTGATAGAGCGGGATATATTTACACAGGAAGGGTTAAAGCATTGGCAGATGCTGCAAGAGAAGCAGGATTACAATTCTAGGAGAAAAGGAGGAAAATAACTTTGGCAAGAGAGAGAGATAATAGAGATTCAAGAGATAATAAAGACAATGAATTTAGAGAAAAATTGTTAAGAATAAGCAGAGTATCAAAAACTGTTAAAGGTGGAAGAAGAATATCATTTTCAGTATTAGCAGCAGTTGGTGATGAAAAAGGTAGAGTAGGTATCGGACTTGGAAAAGCAAATGGTGTACCTGATGCAATAAAAAAAGCAATTGCAAGTGCTAAGAAAAATTTAGTAACAGTATCATTAAAAGGTGGAACTTTGCCACATGAACAAATTGGTAAATTTAATGCGACATCTGTATTATTGAAACCAGCTTCTAAAGGGACTGGAGTTATCGCAGGTTCTGCAGCAAGAGAATTATTAGAATTAGCAGGAGTAACAGACGTACTTACAAAAATTAGAGGTTCAAAAAACAAAGATAACGTTGCAAGAGCAACATTAGAAGGATTAAGACAGTTAAGAACAATTGAAGAAGTAGCTAGACTTAGAGGAAAATCAGTTGAAGAAATTTTAGGATAATATAGGTTAGGAGGTAAAATTAATGTCTAAAATAAAAGTAACACTTGTTAAAGGAATTAATGGAAGAAAGCCTAATCATGTTGCGACTGTTAAATCACTTGGATTAAGAAAAATCAGTCAAAGCGCAGTTCATAACAAAACTGCTGATATAGAAGGAAAAATAAAATTAGTTTCTTATTTACTTAAAGTAGAGGAGGTTTAAAAATAAATGAATCTTAATGAATTAAGACCTGCCGAAGGTTCTAAAAGAGAAAGAAGAAGAATCGGAAGAGGACATGGTACTGGTTGGGGGAAAACAGCTGGTAAAGGACATAACGGACAAAAACAAAGATCAGGTTCATATGTATCACCTATATTTGAAGGTGGACAGATGCCAATAGTTAGAAGAATCCCTAAAAGAGGATTTTCTAATCACCCATTTAAAAAAGATTTTGTCGTGATTACATTAAACGATGTTGTTAAAAAATTTAATGACGGAGATGTAGTTAGTTTAGAAACATTAGTTGAAAATGGAGTAGTTAAAAACCCAAGATTTATAACTAAATATTCAGATGAAACATTGAGAAATATTAAAGGAAGAAAAGCTGTAAAAGCTTATTTAAAAGAAAATATTGATTCATATGTAAAAGAAAGAGAATATACAAGTTTATTAAAAGTTATTGGGAATACAGAAGTTGATAAAAAATTAACAGTAAAAGCTCACAGAATTTCAAAAACAGCTAAGGAATTAATTGAAAAAGCTGGTGGAAGTGTAGAGTTATTAGAAATTAGATCATATTCAGCTAAAGCAGGAAATAACAAAAAAGAAGAAGAAGTTAAGTAAGATTTTAATATCTTGCTTTTTCTTCATATATTAAAGGAGTGATGAAATTGACTCTAGCTGAAGCAGTAACAAGTAGATTAAAAGCTATATTTAACATTCCTGAACTGGAAAAAAGAGTTACATTTACGCTGCTTATGATACTTGTCGCAAGAGTGGGAATTCATATTGCAGTTCCTGGAATAAATCAAGAAGCTTTTAAAAATTTTCAAAGTAACAATGCAATTGCTCAATTTTTAAATTTATTTTCTGGTGGAGCGGTGGAAAGAGCGTCTATTTTTGCATTAGGAATAGTTCCATACATTAACGCTTCGATTGTGTTTCAATTACTAGGAGTAATTTTTCCTAAAATTGATGAAATGCAAAAAGAAGGTGGAAAAGAGAGAGATAAGATAACTCAATGGACTAGATATGTAACTATTGTATTGACATTTATTCAATCATTTGGAATAGCAATTATGCTACAAAACCAAGGTTTAGTATTGGAGCCGGGAGCTAAGTTTGTAATTAGTACAGTAGTTTTAATTACAGGTGGAACTTCGTTTCTTATGTGGATTTCTGAAAGAATTTCCATAAGAGGAATTGGAAACGGGACTTCAATGCTAATTTTCTTAAATATTGTTGCAGGATTGCCAAATGTTGTAAATCAGATGATGATTTCGCTAAAATCAGGAATGGGAGCAGTTTTACAGACATTGTCATTTGTGGCTTTTGTTGTATTTATTGCTCTTATGGTGTATGTTCAGTTAGCTGAAAGAAGAATTCCGATTCAATATGCAGGAAAAGGAAGTCTTGGTTTTGGTGGAGGAACAAGTTCAGTTGGAAAAAGAACTTATTTACCGTTAAAAATAAATATGTCTGGAGTAATGCCGATCATTTTTGCTTCAGTATTAATGGCAGCACCACCATTTTTAGTGGGAATGATGAAAAGTGGAAGAATAAAAAATATATTGACCGCTCAGTTTGAGCCAAAAGGAGCATTATATTTATTATTGTTCGCAGTATTAATTACAGTTTTTTCATTTTTTTATACACTTACAATAGCTTTTGATCCAGAAAAAGTTGCCGAAGATTTGAAACAAAGTGGAGGAACAATTCCAAGTATAAGAGCTGGAGCTGAAACGGCAGATTATCTAGAAAAAGTTGCAACGAGAGTAACATTTGGAAGTGCCCTGTTTTTATCAGTATTGGGAATTATGCCAAATATATGGTTTGGATATGTACTAAATCTTCCTGTTATGCTTGGGGGAACAAGTTTATTAATCTTAGTCGGAACAGCGGTAGAATTACTACTTCAAATTGATTCTTATCTAGCGGTTAAAAAAATGAAAGGTTTTATATCAAAAAAACATAGATAAAAAATAAAGTGCTTTTGAATGTTTAACATTTTTAGCACTTTTTTTATTTATTTTTTTAAATAATTTTTTTTCAAAAAATAAGAAATAAATTCTAATATGATTGCAACTGAAAAAATTAAATAGACAAAAACTCCAATTTCTTGAATGTCAAAGTACATCGTTCCCGCCATAAACATATCATAACCAATTCCACCAGCTCCAGCAGCAGCTCCAACTAAAACGGCATTTGTAAAATTTATTTCAAAACGGATAAAAGTCCAAGATAAAATAGAAGTAATCGTGCTTGGGAAAATTGCGCAAAATATAATTTGCCAAAAGGATGCTCCAGTTGATTTTAATGCTTCTATAATCCCGCTGTCAATTTCTTCAAAACTTTCCGAATATGCTTTTACAAGATAAGCCACGCTGTGAAAAGTCATTCCAATTACAGCGGCTTCCACTCCGATATTTGCCACAACTGAAAAAACCATAACCCACAAAATAGTTGGAATCGCACGAATAAATGACATAATCACTTTTATAATTTTTGAACTTTTTTCACTTGCCAAATTTTTTGCAGAAAAAAATGCTAAAAAAAGTGCAATTATTGAACCGATTATTGTTGAAAGTACAGCCAATGCAATTGTGATTACTAGATTATTTAAAACTTCTAAAAAAGTATATCTTTCAGATAATCTTGGCGCAAAAAACATCAGTTTTAAGTCTTTAAGCAAACTTTTTGTTGCAATTTTTATATTTACTCCGCCAAAGTCCATCGTTGCAAATGTATAAATTGTCAAAAGAAATAAAATTGTAAAAGTTACGTATAAATATATCTTTTGTTTTGTAATTTTTCTTATTTTTATATTTTTATAATTGTCATTCAAATTAAAGTCACTTCCTTTTTTTCTTTCTTACACAAACAAAGAAACTCTCTTTCTCTCTTTCTTTCTTTACTTTTCTTTTTCTCTTTTTTTATTTTTATTTTTTTTTCTTTACATCATTTCACTTCGCAGTTTGTTAGAAAGCAATTCAATACTTATTACAATTATTGTAACAATTAAAATTACCAATCCTGCAGCGTCGTATCTAAAACTTCTGTAATATAAGTTAAATGTAAATCCAATTCCTGTTCCTGTCAAAATTCCGATTAATGTCGCTTCTCTTATGCTATTTTCGATAAAATATAGAAGCCATGAAAGAAATTGCGGAAAAACGGTTGGAAAAACTCCGCAAAAAATAATTTGCAGATAGGACGCTCCAGTTGATTTTAACGCTTCGATGTTATCGGTTGCAACTTCATCTATCGTTTCTGAAAAAGCTCTTGTTAAATAGCCGAAAGTTATAAAAAATAGCGATAAAAATCCAGTAAACTCACTTTGTTTAAAAGAAAAAAGCAGGATTAAAGACCAGGCAACAACTGGCATGTTTCTAAAAAATGAAGCTATAACTTTGGATATAATTTTTGTTACAATATTGATTCCTGTGGTATTTGAGCCAATAATTGACAAAAATAATGCAAATGCCGCTGAAACCATTGTAGAACTTATGGAAAGCAAAATAGTTTTTATGGCAGAATCAAAGATTACTGGAAAATATTGAACAGAATTTTTGGTTGGAATAAACTTTTGAAATAGCCAAATTATTCCAGACGGGATTGAGAAAAAAGCAGTTCCATTTTTAAAACCAGCCAAAACAGCCGAAATTATGTAAAGTCCTACAAGCATTACAAAAAATGTGATTTTTGAGTAAAGCCGTTTTTTGAAAATATCTTTTTGATTTAACTCCATAAAATCCTCCTACTCATTCTCTTCGTTTTTATAAACATCTTCAATTATTTTATCCGTTAAATTTTCAACTTTGCCGTCAAAAACTTTTTTTCCCTTGTTAAGTGCAATAATCCGAGTTGAATATTTTTTTGCAATGTCGACTTGGTGAAGATTTATTATACAAGTAATTTTCATTTCTGTAACAATTTTTTTCAAATAGTCCATTATATTTTCTGAAGATTTTGGATCAAGAGAAGCGATTGGCTCGTCGCATAAAAGCAGTTTCGGATTTTGCATAATTGCTCTGGCAATTCCAATTCTCTGTTTCTGCCCACCAGATAATTCGCTACACTTTTGATAAGCATATTTAGTCATATTAACTTTTTCTAATAAATTAAAGGCTTCTTTTTTTTCTTTTTTTGTGTAAATTCCAAAAATGGAAGAAAATGTGGATTTGTAGCCGAGCTGACCATGAAGTACATTTTCAATAGCCGTAAGCCGTTCCACCAAATTATAATTTTGAAAAATCATTCCCATTTCTCTGCGGATATTTTTAATTTCTTTTTTTTTCATATTTGTAATATCGTGATTTTCAAAATAAATGGAACCAGAAGTGACATCAATCATTTTGTTGATGCTTCTAAGTAAGGTTGATTTTCCAGAACCAGATGGTCCAATTATTGAAATAAACTCTCCTTTTTCCACATCTAAAGAGACATCATTCAAAGCGTCTATCCCATTTTTATATCTTTTTGAAATATTTTTTATACTGAGTAACATAATTTTCCTTTCCGAAAATATAATTAATAAACTTTTTAAATATATTTTTAAAAGAGTTAAGTTAGTATCAGTATATCATTTTTTCTATTATTAGTAAATATTTATTATAAATTTTAACTTTTTATTAAAAAAAAACCAAAGTAAATTTTCAATAAATAAAATATTAAAGTTAAAAAAATCAATAAAAATTTTTATTTAAATTTTACTTTTTTTTGTTACAAATCTAAAAAATTGTGATATAATTTTAAATTAAAAGCACAAAAAATTATTAAAAATTTGGAGGAAAATTGAAAAATATAAAAGAATATTTTTTATTAATTTTATTTTTAATTTTCAGTTTTAGTTGCAGCAAATTTGAAAAAAAAGATTCAAAAAATGGAAATAACGAAAAAATTAAAGATAAAAAAGAAATTTCAATTATTGGTGTCGGAGACATCATGCTGGGAAGTAATTATCCAAACGAAGATTTGCTGCCAAATACGAATATTTTAAAAAATGTTGAAAGTATTTTACAAAATGCCGATATAACGGCTGGAAATTTGGAAGGAACATTGTTTGACAAGGGAGGAGATCCAAAAAAATGTGAGAATCCATCAGTTTGTTATGTCTTTAGAATGCCTTCAAAATATGGCAAGTATTTAAAAAACGCTGGTTTTGACTATTTGAGCTTGGCAAATAATCACAGCAACGATTTTGGCGAAGTTGGAATTTTGCAGACAATGGAAAATCTTAATTCATTGGGAATTAAATATTCAGGAATCAAAGAAAAAGCGGAATATTCAATATTAGAAAAAGATGGCATAAAATATGGATTTGTATCATTTGCGCCAAATTCTAAAACTGTTGATATAAATGATTATGAATATGCTTCAAATCTTATAAAATCTGTAAAAGAGAAGTCTGATATTGTAGTTGTATTTTTTCACGGTGGAGCTGAAGGAAGGGAACATGAGCATATAACTCGAAATAATGAGATTTTTCACGGCGAAAATCGAGGAAATGTGTTTAAATTTGCTAGAAATGCTGTAGATTCAGGTGCTGATATCGTTTTTGGACAAGGTCCGCACATAACTCGTGCGATAGAACTTTATAAAAATAAATTTATTTCATATAGCGCTGGAAATTTTGCTACTTTTGGAAATATAAGTTTATCTGGAATAAATGGAATTGCTCCAATTTTTAAAATAAATATTGATAAAAACGGAAATTTTATCAATGGAAAAATTATATCTATAAAACAGGAAAGCGGAATTTCCAAAGTGATGTTGGACACAAGAAATTCAGCCACTAAAAAAATTATTAATTTAAGCAAAGCTGATTTTCCTGAAGGAAATAATCTTGAAATTTTGGAAACTGGAGAGATTAACAAAAAATAAAATATTTTTAAATATTTTTTGAAAAATAGTGAAAATTTAAGAGTTTAAATTTTATCGCTATTTTTTTTATTTTCTAATCTTTTATTTTCTAATTTAGTAGAAAAAATAGAAATTTACTGATATAATGAAAGTAGACATAAAGAATAAAAAAAAGTAAAAAAAAATGGAGAATCAAGAATAAAAAATAAAGAATAAAGAGTAAAGAAGAAAAAATAAAAAAATCAAAAATAAAAAAAGAAAGAGGAAAAAATGGTACAAAAATTTAAAAGAATGGCAAAATTATCAGAAGTTCTCTTTAAATATGGATTTGAAGAACTTTTTGACCGCAGCGGAATTGAAAAATTTATTCCGAATAGAATTAAACAAAAAAGCAAGAGGATTGAGAATATAAAGGCAACTTCGTTTCCTGAAAGAATTAGAATGGCGATGGAAGAATTAGGACCGACTTATGTCAAATTAGGTCAGATGTGCAGCAATAGAACGGACATTTTCTCAGAAGAATTAATCGTGGAATTCCAAAAACTTCAGGATAAAGTTGAGCCGGAAAAAATAGATATTTATGAAAAAATAAAAAAAGAATTAAATATTGATCCGTTTCAGCATTTTGAAGAAATTGAAGAAAATCCAATAGCCTCTGCTTCGATGGCACAAGTTTTTAAAGGAAAATTAAAAGATGGAAGCAAAATTGTTCTAAAAGTTAGAAGGGAAAATATAAAAGAAATTGTAGCAGCAGATTTGCTTGTGATGAAAGATTTAGCGGCATATCTTGAAAAAACAAATGAAGAAATAAAAAAGATGAATTTATCATACATAATAAATACTTTTGCAAATTCTATCACAAAAGAGCTCTCGTTCAGAAATGAATTAAACAATATGGAGCGCTTTGCAAATAATTTTAAAAATGATGAAAGAATTCATGTGCCAATAACTTTTAGAGAACTTTCAAACGACAACATTCTCTGTATGGAATTTATTGATGGATTTAAAATTACAGACAAGGAAAAAATTGAAAAATATGGATTTTTGCCTCAGGAAATAGCAAGAGCAGGATTAGATTTGTATATTAAACAAGTTTTAAAATATGGATTTTTTCATGCTGACCCGCATCCTGGAAATATTTTGATGATGGAAGATGGAAAAATTGTATTTATTGACTTTGGAGCGATGGGAAGCCTTTATCCGCAAGATAAGGAACTTTTGGAAAGTCTTTTGCTATATTTTGTACAAAAGAATATAAAAAAGGCGATAGAAAAAATTAGAGAGCTTTCGGTTATTTACAATGTTCCCGATGAAAAAAGTCTTGAGCGGGAATTGACAGAGATTGTGTATATGGTCGATGGAAATTCGTTAAATGAAATTAGCTTGGGAAATATTTTTGAAAAAATAAGAATTATTTTAGGAAAAAATCAAATCACACTTCCTGAAGATATTTATCTTTTGGCAAAAGGGATTGGACAAATTGAAGGGATAGGAAGATATCTGGATCCATCTCTTAGTATAACAGAAGTTATGAAACCTTATGCCGATGAAATTTCAAAAAAAAGATTGAATCCAATTTATGTTTTTGAAAAAGGCAGCCAAAGATTTTCTCAAATATCTGAAAGTTGGCTCTCACTTCCTGAAGATTTAAAAAGTATATCTCAAAAACTTTTAAACGGTGAATTAAAGCATAAACACGAAGTCATCGGATTTAAAGAACTGCAAAAGACACTGGATAGGCTTGTGACTGCAATAATTATTGCGGCATTGCTCATCGCTTCGTCGATATTGGTATTGTCAAATGTTCCGCCAAAAATAAATGGAATTCCAGCGCTTGGTTTTTTAGGCTATGTAATTTCAGCAATTTTGGGAATCAATGAGATAATAAAAAAAAGAAAATAAAAATGTTATAAAATAAAAAAAATAGGAAATAAAAAAATTTTCCTATTTTTATTTATATAATTTAATTTTGAATTTGCGAATTTAAATTATTTTTTTTGTCTGTTTGATTATTTTCGTTTGCTTGGTTATTAATATTTTTTGAATTTGGTAAACTATTATTTTTATTTTGCTCATTATTTTGTGGTTCCAATGTTACAACTTTATCGAGTGACAACAAATCTTTTTTTAGTGTATCAAGTTTACTAATTTTAACATTCACATTTTCAATAAGGCTTTCAATCGTTTTTGTCTGTTCCGCATATTTTGTCATCAATTGGTTATAGTCATTAGTTTTTAAACTTTCCATTTTTTGCATTAAAAGTTGTTTTTCTTCATCTGTTAAAACCGTGTTATTCAAGTTTTTAAAACTATTGTTTTCTGATACAACTTCAGAAATCAATTTTATTGCTTTCCCAGAAATCAAATTATTTTTTAAATATTCAATTACAAGATCTATTTTTTTATCCGAATACAATGTTTTTATCAGCAAATCATTTTCATGGGAAGAAATTTGATAATTTCCATCTTTTTTATTTATCAACGCTTTTAAATTATTTTGAGAAATATATCCATTTAAATTTTGTGGATTTTTTAAATCGTTTATCACAACTTCCCCATTATTTATTTTGATATTGCTAATAGAAAGTTTTAATTTTTCAATTTCTTTTACTAAATTTACAATTTTAAAAGATCTATTTAATGTATCGCTAATTACTTTTCCTTTGTCCATAAAAATATATAAATTCATATTTTGAATATTATTATTATTCATTTTATTGACATCATTTAAAGAAATTTCTTTTTCCAGTTTTTCAAGTTCATTTGAAACATTTTCTAGCATAAGATTTCTTTCATCTTCAATTTTTGAAACAGTTTTTTCCGCATCTTCCTTCTGTTCATTAATTGATTTTACAAGCGGGTCAAGTTCACTGTTCAAATCCAAAATCTTTTGAGCTTTAGTTTTCAAATCTTGAGAAGTGTTGTAGTCATTTTTTAGAACATTTGTTTTTATTATATTTTCTCTTATTTTATTATAAATAAAATCGTCAATGTTATTTGCTAAAACTTGAGTATTCAGTGTTGTCTGGCTAACAAACTCGTCCGTTGACTTAGTTTCTTTGTTAGAATTTGCCGGCACTTCCAGTTTTTCAACAAAATTGTCAATTTTTTTATCTTTTTCGCTATATATTTTCTCCAAATTAACTTCTTCCAATTTAAGATTTGCCAATTTCACAGAAGGAATCATTTTAAATAGACCACTTCGAGTTGGGATGACAGTAGCTCTACCTTTTCCCAAATTTTTTCCATTTACTACAAAATTGTCAAAAGTCATCTCTTTATTTTTAAAAGAAAATTTCACATTTTGAAATTCTGAATTTTTTGTCTTAGTCATATACGAAATAATATTATTTGAAAAAATTACTCCACCAAGCAAAAAAAATAGAACTAGTAAAAATAAAACGAGTATAAATTTTAAAAATCTCATAAATTTCTCCTTATTAAATAAGCTGTCAAAAATAGAAAATCTTTCTATTTCAAACAGCTCCTATTTTTTATTATTATTTAGTTAATATTAATTATTTGACATCTTTTATTTTATCAGCTATATTAGTTAGCTTAAATTCGTCCGCTACCGATTTCATAAAAGTTTGTTGTTCCATTTGCCTTTTTTGCGTTCTGATTTGAGTTTTTATATCTTCTTTAACTGTTTCAAAAGGAATTTGTCCCTTAGGGTTTTTTTGTAATACTTTTACAATATATAATTCATTTGTTCCAACAGGAATTACACTATTTACAACTTGGCCATTTGAAACAGATTGCACAGCTTTACTGATTGGTTCAAAGCTCTTTGCCAATTGTGACATTGGTATTTCTTGAGTTTCCCCAGTTCCAGTGCCTGAATTACCGTTATATTTTTGAACAAAAGAAGTAAAGTCTGCTGGATTTGCCATAACTTCTTTCAAAGCTGCATCAGCTTTTGCCTTATCACTTGCTCTAAACACGATAAGCTGTAACTTTACAGTATCTTCAGCTCTTTGAAATTTTGCAACATTCGCATCATAAGCTGCTTTTGCGTCGGAATCAGACACCTTTACTTTTTCATTCAAGTCATTTACTATCGCAAGAGAAGCTAGAGATTGTTCTTTTAAAATATCTTCACTTTCTGTATATTTTTTATCTTTATCCAGTTTTTGTTCTTTCGCTTTTAAAACTAACGCTCTGTTTAAAGCAATATTTTGAATAATATTTTTTTTCATTTGAGTTATTTGATCTGGCGTTAAATCTTTTTGTGAAACTCCACTAGAAAATAAGGATTTTTCTAGCTCAAGGTTTACTTCGTTTTCATACACTTTTATCTTTTTGTCATCCGATTCAAATAAGACTTTTCCACCTTTTCCGCTATTTCCACATGATATAGCGAATGCACAAATTGCCGCTGCAACTATAACTAATTTCATTTTATTCTTCATTAGACTGTCCTCCATTTTTAATTACAATTAAGTAAATCTTTTTTCTTATTTTATATGCTTTTATTCTATTATAGAATTATACTTTTGTCAAGATATTTATAAAAATACAAAAATTAAAAAAAATTCTTGAAAAAATCTTAAATAAGTGTTATTATATATCTGTAATTTTATTCGGGAATAGTCTAATGGTAGGACGTCTGGCTCTGACCCAGAAAGTAGTGGTTCGAATCCATTTTCCCGAGCCAAATAAATAAAAAGTTATAAATAGATATTTTTTAAAAGAGAAAGAGTTAATTTCTCTTTTTTTTATTATATTTAATTAATTAGAAAAAAATGTGATAAAAATACATTTAAATTAATTAAAAAAAATCCCTATATCAAAAATTTTAATTTTAATTTAATATAAAATCTTTAATTTTATTAGTATTAATCACAAGTCTGAAAAATATAAAAGTACCTAAAAAATTAAATTTATAATTGTTATCATAAAAAATAATTTTAACATTATAAATATGGGGTCAAAATAATGAAATTGGACTTGGAAGAAAAAGATCTTTTGAGAGAAATAATAAATTTTAAAATTATAAATCGGAAGGACATTGAAGAAAGATACGGTTTTAATCGGTTAAAATATATGCTTATAAAATTCAATGAAATTTTAAAAAGTATTGGTGAAGAAAGTATTTACAGTAATAAAGATTATATTTATTATTTTGGGAATTACACAACAAAAATTTTTAAATTAGAGAGTAAAGACAAAAAATTAAAAATAACATATAGAAGAGAACTAATCGAACTATTTCTGCTTTTCAGTAACAAAAAATTAAGTATTTACAGAATTATAAAAAAAATGAATTTAAAAGAAGATGAAAAAAATAAAGTAAAAAGGGATGTTCAAAAAGTATTATTTAAATATAAAATAAAGTATTCGGAATATAAAAATTTTGAAAATACAAAAGAATTATTTAAGAGTAAAGGATATAAAATAAATAAAATCAGAGAACAATTTTTAAGAGAAATTTTGTCCAAGAGATTAGGAAGAGAAAAGAATAATATTTATTCAGAAAATTTCTATCTTGAAAATTTGGAATTGACGTTGGGCATAAAAAATATTACATACATAAAAAAAACAATATTTTCATATTTGGATGAGAAAACCATTATAAATTCTACAAAAGAAAAATATGAAATATTGACTAAATTTTTGATAAATTTAAAAATTCAAAAATCCGAAGCAAAAAAAGAAATTTTTTTTGAAGAACAAATGCAAGAAGAATATTTTGAAATGATCGAAAAAATTTTGAAAAAAGAAAATATAAAATTTTATCCCAAAATAATAAAAGAGCTTTACAAAAAAGTGAATAAAAACTTAAAAAAAGAAAAATCTGAAGTTGAAAACATAAATAATAAAATCAAAGAGAATTTGTTAAAAGAAAATTTAACAGAAACTAAAATAGAACTCTATAAAATTGAAGAAAAGAGACAAAACCACAATAATCAAGAATTTATAGATAAAAAAATAAAAAAAATATATGTGTTTCCTGATGAATTAAAAAGAACAAAAACTTTAGTTTTAATGGATGTAGAAGAAAGTAAAGTTTCAAAAATTTTTTATGAAATACAAAAAATGGCAGGATTTTTAGAGATAATGGAAGTCTGTAAATTGAGTGAATTTAAAAAGAGCATAAACAAAACTGAAAAAAGATATGGACAAATAGTAATAGTTTCCACTTCGAGCAGAATAAATGATATAAAAAATCTCTCAAAAATACCAATATATTTATTGAGTATAGAAAATTTAAAAACATCTATGACATCAGTAAAAAGAAAAGATTATTTAATGGGAAAAATTCTTATATTAGAAGATTTGATCAAAGAATATCAAAATTTAATTTCAGAAAGAGAAGCAAGTATCAGACTTATAAAAAGAAATAAAAGAAGAAAAGAAAGAGAATTACAAAAGAAAAAGAAATTATTAGAAATTAAAAGTAAGATCGAAAGAATGAGAAAACAAAAAAGTAAAAAAGCAAAAAAATTCAAAAAAAGAGTTGACAACGGAAATTTTTTTTGATATAATATATTCCGTCGATTGGGAAAAGGTCGGCGGAAGGACAATGGAAAGAGAAGAAGAAAAAGCAGAGTGATAGATAAAAAGATATAAGTCAAGGCTTAGCAATATATCGTCAAAGACAAAAGGTGAAATATAATGTTGAATGAAGAGTTTGATCCTGGCTCAGGATGAACGCTGACAGAATGCTTAACACATGCAAGTCGATGGGGAAGCGGCGCTTGCGCCGTGGCAACCATGGCGGACGGGTGAGTAACGCGTAAAGAACTTGCCGGATGGACCGGGATAACAGCTGGAAACGGCTGGCAAGACCGGATACTATGGGCTTACCGCATGGCTGTCCCATGAAAAGGGATGCCGTCCGAGAGCTTTGCGTCCTATTAGCTGGTTGGTAAGGTGACGGCTTACCAAGGCGATGATAGGTAGCCGGCCTGAGAGGGTGGACGGCCACAAGGGGACTGAGATACTACTCCTACGGGAGGCAGCAGTGGGGAATATTGGACAATGGGGGCAACCCTGATCCAGCAATTCTGTGTGCACGAAGAAGGTTTTCGGATCGTAAAGTGCTTTCAGCAGGGAGGAAGGAAGTGACTGTACCTGCAGAAGAAGCGACGGCTAAATACGTGCCAGCAGCCGCGGTAATACGTATGTCGCGAGCGTTATCCGGAATTATTGGGCATAAAGGGCATCTAGGCGGATAAGTCCGGGGTGAAAACTGCTGGCTCAACCAGCAGCCTGCCTTGAAACTACCCGGCTGGAGTGCTGGAGAGGTGGACGGAACTGCACGAGTAGAGGTGAAATTCGTAGATATGTGCAGGAATGCCGATGATGAAGATAGTTCACTGGACGGCAACTGACGCTGAAGTGCGAAAGCTAGGGGAGCGAACAGGATTAGATACCCTGGTAGTCCTAGCTGTAAACGATGATTACTGGTGTGGGCATGAAGAGTGTCCGTGCCGAAGCTAATGCGATAAGTAATCCGCCTGGGGAGTACGGCCGCAAGGCTGAAACTCAAAGGAATTGACGGGGACCCGCACAAGCGGTGGAGCATGTGGTTTAATTCGACGCAACGCGAGGAACCTTACCAGATCTTGACATCCTCGGAAGGCGGCGGAGACGCCGCTGTGCCCTCGGGAGCCGAGTGACAGGTGGTGCATGGCTGTCGACAGCTCGTGTCGTGAGATGTTGGGTTAAGTCCCGCAACGAGCGCAACCCCTATCGCTAGTTGCCATCATTAAGTTGGGGACTCTAGCGAGACTGCCTGCGAAGAGCAGGAGGAAGGTGGGGATGACGTCAAGTCATCATGCCCCTTATGATCTGGGCTACACACGTGCTACAATGGCTGGTACAGAGAGATGCGACGCAGCAATGCCAAGCCAACCTCTAAAGCCAGTCCAAGTTCGGATTGAAGCCTGCAACTCGGCTTCATGAA
The DNA here is from genome assembly GCF_041200005.1 of Leptotrichia rugosa. Classification (NCBI taxonomy): domain Bacteria; kingdom Fusobacteriati; phylum Fusobacteriota; class Fusobacteriia; order Fusobacteriales; family Leptotrichiaceae; genus Leptotrichia; species Leptotrichia rugosa. The sequence goes on along the minus strand of NZ_CP165644.1, from coordinate 1,991,250 downwards.
GTTGGAATCGCTAGTAATCGCGGATCAGCAATGCCGCGGTGAATACGTTCTCGGGTCTTGTACACACCGCCCGTCACACCACGAGAGTTGTCTGCACCTGAAGCTGCCGGTCTAACCTTTCGGAAGAAGGCATCTAAGGTGTGGACAGTGATTGGGGTGAAGTCGTAACAAGGTATCCGTACCGGAAGGTGCGGATGGATCACCTCCTTTCTAAGGAGCATGTTTTCCTGCGCTTCTTCTTTTGATTTGGGCGTGTAGCTCAGGTGGTTAGAGCACTGTGCTGATAACGCAGGGGTCGCTGGTTCGAGTCCAGCCATGCCCACCATTACTTTTTGGGGATATAGCTCAGTTGGGAGAGCGCTGCCCTTGCAAGGCAGAGGTCAGCGGTTCGAACCCGCTTATCTCCACCAATTTTAAGGACAATGGGAAATGAATAGTAGGTAAAAGATTACAACAAAATAGATTATTCTGTTTAATAAAAAAGCTAATTAAGAGCACACGGAGGATGCTGGGCAATAACAGCCGAAGAAGGACGCGATAAGCTGCGATAAGTCAGAGATGCACATAATCAATGACGCCTGAATCTCCGAATGGGGCAACCCGCATGCTTGAAGAGCATGCACGAGAGTGGTAAGCCTGCGAACTGAAACATCTAAGTAGCAGGAGGAAAAGAAAGTAAAAACGATTCCCTGAGTAGCGGCGAGCGAACGGGGAGAAGCCTAAACCGTGCCGGTGCCAAGCTGGCAGCGTTGCCGGCGCGGGGTTGTGGGATTTCATACGACTGACGCCATAATGTCTAAGTGGTGGCAGCAAGTAGAATCAGCTGGAAAGCTGAACCGTAGAAGGTGACAGTCCTGTACACGTAAATGCTGAGCCATGACTTGAAACTCCCGAGTAGCGTCAAGCACGAGGAACTTGGCGTGAATCAGCGTGGACCATATCACGCAAGGCTAAATACTGTTATTGACCGATAGTGAAGAGTACCGTGAGGGAAAGGTGAAAAGAACCCTGTGCAAGGGAGTGAAATAGAATTTGAAACCGTGTGCTTACAAACGGTAGGAGCCCTTCGGGGTGACTGCGTGGATTTTGGTTAATCATCCTGCGAGTTATGATCAGTGGCAAGGCTAATTAATGAAGCCGAAGGGAAACCGAGTCTTAACAGGGCGGCTAAGTCGCTGGTCATAGACGCGAAACCTAGTGATCTATATTGTCCAGGCTGAAGCTGAGGTAAGACTCAGTGGAGGTAGAACTCACCGCCGTTGAAAAGTTGGGAGATGAGATAGGTCTAGGGGTGAAAAGCCAATCGAACTAGGAAATAGCCCGTTCTCTCCGAAATGCATTTAGGTGCAGCCTGAATCTTAGATAACTGGGGGTAGAGCACTGTATGATCTAGGGGGCGTACTGCTTACCGAAATCAAGCAAACTGCGAATACCATTTATTACTGATTCGGAGTGAGTCCGTGGATGACAAGGTCCGCGGACGAGAGGGGAACAGCCCAGACCACCAGCTAAGGTCCCAAATTATGTCTAAGTGGGAAAGGAGGTGGATATTCACAGACAACCAGGAGGTTGGCTTAGAAGCAGCCATGCCTTGAAAGAGTGCGTAATAGCTCACTGGTCGAGAGTATCTGCGCCGAAGATGTAACGGGGCTCAAGACATAAACCGAAGCTGTGGAAGCCATGCCGCTTGGTAGGAGAGCGTTCTGTAGGTCTGCGAAGGCTGGAAGGCCTGCTGGAGACATCAGAAGCGAGAATGCAGGAATGAGTAGCGAGAAGGAGGGCGAGAATCCCTCCTAGGAAGTCCAAGGTTTCCGGGGAAGGTTTGTCCGCCCCGGGAAGTCGGGACCTAAGCGTAAGCAGAGATGTGATTGCGAATGGGAAACAGGTTAATATTCCTGTACCGCTGTCAGTCGCCTGAGTGACGGAGTGACGCAGCAAGGTATGTGAGAAGGCTGACGGAATAGCCTTTCTAAAGGCGTAGCCTGGGCACGCAGGCAAATCCGCGTGCCTAAAGGTGAGACCCTATGGGCAAGTGCTCCTGCACAAGTCACAGATCCTACACTGCCAAGAAAAACTTCTAGCGAGACTGGACAGCGCCCGTACCCTAAACCGACACAGGTGGACAGAGTGAGAAACTTAAAGTGACAGGATAACTCTAGCTAAGGAACTCTGCAAAATAGCCCCGTAACTTCGGGAGAAGGGGTGCCTGACATACCTGAGGGGAGAAGCGCCTCAAGGGGAAACAGCGCAGTGAAGAGTCTCAAGCAACTGTTTACCAAAAACACAGGTCTATGCTAAGCTGGAAGGCGACGTATATGGGCTGACACCTGCCCAGTGCCGGAAGGTTAAGAGGAGGAGTGAGAGCTCCGATTTGAAGCCCCGGTGAACGGCGTAACTATAACGGTCCTAAGGTAGCGAAATTCCTTGTCGGGTAAGTTCCGACCTGCACGAATGGTGAAATGATTTGAGAGCTGTCTTGGCTGGAGACCTGAAGTTGTAATGCCGGTGAAGATACCGGCTACCTGCAGTAGGACGGAAAGACCCCGTGGAGCTTCACTGCAGCCTGGCATTGGGTTCTGGCAACGTGTGTATAGGATAGTTGGGAGACTGCGAAGTTGAGGCGCCAGCCTCTTCCGAGTCGCTGTTGGAATACCAACCATATGCTGCCGGAATTCTAATCCGCTCGCGGAGACAGTGCTAGGCGGGCAGTTTGACTGGGGCGGTCGCCTCCAAAAGAGTAACGGAGGCGTTCAAAGGTTCCCTCGGGCTGGATGGAAATCAGCCTTCGAGTGCAAACGCATAAGGGAGCTTGACTGCAAGACCGACGGGTCGAGCAGGTACGAAAGTAGGAGTTAGTGATCCGGCGGTCCCTCATGGAAGGGCCGTCGCTCAACGGATAAAAGCTACCCCGGGGATAACAGGCTGATACTTCCCAAGAGTCCATATCGACGGAAGTGTTTGGCACCTCGATGTCGGCTCGTCTCATCCTGGGGCTGGAGAAGGTCCCAAGGGTTGGGCTGTTCGCCCATTAAAGAGGCACGCGAGCTGGGTTCAGAACGTCGTGAGACAGTTCGGTCCCTATCCACTGCAGGCGCTTGAGCACTGAAAAGATCTGACCTTAGTACGAGAGGACCGGGTTGGACAGACCTCTGATGTATCAGCTGTCACGCCAGTGGCACGGCTGAGTAGTCACGTCTGGTAAGGATAATCGCTGAAAGCATCTAAGCGAGAAGCCGGCTTTGAGATGAGTGCTCGCAGTATCCACAGAGAACATGTGGTCGATAGGCTGGGGATGTAAGCGCAGCAATGCGTTCAGTTGACCAGTACTAATATTACTTGGGCTTTTTAATCTTTTGCTCGCCTGCTATTTATTTCCCATTGCCCTTTACATCCATTCTTGTTTGGTGACCATTGCGGCAGGGATACACCCGGTGACATCCCGAACCCGGCAGTTAAGTCTGCTTGCGCCTACGATACTTGGCATGCGCCAGGGAAAATAGGCAGTCGCCAAACTTTTCTTTTTCTGCGTCTCCGTAGCTCAGCTGGTTAGAGCATCTGACTGTTAATCAGAGGGCCGCTGGTTCGAGCCCAGCCGGGGACGCCATTTTTTTTATTTTTTGGAGTGTTTCTATGGGAGTCAAAAGTAAGTTATTTGATAAGATTGTGATTTTTTGGAATGAAAATTTTAAATTTAGGTTGGGAATATTTTTATTAGTAACTATTTTTTTTGCTTTTAAATTTCTTGAAAAATTTGAATTATCGATAGATATGGCGATTATTTTTGTTGTTTATATGTTTTCAATGACTTTTCACGAAATTGCACATGGATATGTTGCATATCGTTTTGGAGATGACACGGCAAAAAATATGGGAAGAATAACTTTGAATCCCCTAAAGCATATTGATTTATTTGGAATGATTGTTCCTTTTATAATATTTTTATGTGGATTTAAGTTTTTAATTGGATGGGCAAAACCTGTGCCTGTAAACTTTTGCAAGTTGACTCCTCGAAAAAAAGGGATTTTTTGTGTCTGCATAGCTGGAGTTATGGTAAATTTTATTTTAGCAGCAGTTTCGTTAATTGTACTTCGAATTATTAGAAATGGACTTGGAATTGATAATAATATTGTAAAAATATTGATTTATATTTATTTAATAAATTTGTTGTTAGGAATTTTTAACTTAATACCAATAACTCCTTTAGATGGCGGAAGAATTGTCTATTTTTTTTCTTCTGGAAAAATAAAAAAAGTTTATGATTTTATTGAAAAATATGGAGTTGTAATAATAATAATGATAGCATATTTTGTAAATGAATATTTTTCTGATAAAATTTTAATAATGTTTGATTTTTTTCTTAAATTAACAGGAACAAATTTAGGTCTTTAAAAATTATATGTTATAAAAGTAGAAAGTAGTTCAGAATTAAAAATTTGAAAAGCTGTCTCATAAAAAAAGTACGAAACAGCCTTATAAAAAATAAAATTTAAAATTATCTTTAAATTTTAATCAAAATTTCCCTCATTTTTTCAAACTCACCCCAATTTTTTTCATTTACAAACTTCCTCCATCTTTCAAAATCATTTTCTTTCATATAATTTCTCAATGTGGAAGCATTTATTTTTATATCATCTCTGGAAATTACAATAAAATTTACAGATTTTTTTATTTTTTCACTAAACCAGCTCTTACATTTAGATTCTTTGCCATAAACAATACAATCGACTTTTCCCAAAATTTTTTCTGCTTCACAAAACAAATAATCCCCCCATTTTGTAACATTTCCAGCTCCCAAGTCAGCGAGTGGGGAAATTACTAATTTATTTTCCACAATTTCATTTTCATAAATTTTTTTTATCAATTTTTTCCTTAATTCATAGGAAAAAGGATTTTCTATTGTTCCAAATTTATCGCTAGAACCAATGAATACCAAAACTTTGTCACATATCTCAAGAGCTTTATTTATAATATATTCATGTCCATTGTGAAATGTTTGAAATCTTCCCAGAACCAAGCCTGTCTTATATTTTTTCATTAAAGTTTCTCCGTTTTTTTTTTATAAATTAAATATAAAATTTCAATATTTTTTTTAATATTTTTACAAGGGTTTATGACCTTTTGCTGATATAACCGCTTATTTACAGATTTAAACTTTTTTAATATTCTTTTTCCCGCTCCAGCCTAAATTTTACCGATGCCTTCAAATATTTTAAATATTTTTCATCATCACACATAACTTTCCCTTCCACATCACTTAATTTAGCAACTGGTCTAGCATTTACGTATTGAAGTTTGATTACAATATTTAATGGTTTTTCTTTTGTGTCATTAGTCACAAATGTTCCAATTCCAAAAGAAATTTTTACTTTATCTTTAAAAGTCTGATAAATCTTTTCAGCTTCATCAAAATTTAGTGAATCACTGAACAAAAGTGTCTTTGCCTTTGGATCTATTCCATATTTTTCGTAGTGATTCAATATTTTTTCAGCCCAAATATATGGATCTCCCGAGTCATGCCGTACTCCTGTATAGTTATTTACCATGCTTCTGTCAAAATCCCTTAAAAATAAGTCTGTTGTTATCGTGTCGGTAAGTGCTGTGCCGTTATCTCCCTTGTATTCGTCATACCAGTCTTTTAATGCGTAATGATTTGTGTAAGATAGCGGAATTGAGTCGATTCCCTGATACATTTGGACATATTCGTGTGCATAAGTTCCAATTGGCACTAAGTTGTATTTCATTGCCAAAAATACATTGGAAGTTCCGACCATATTTTGAGTTTCGCAGGATAATTTTTTTACTACTTCTTCCTGCCATTCTCTTGAAAGTCTTCTTCTGCAGCCAAATTCAGCAAATTTAAAATTATATTTTTTATTTTTAAAATCCAAAATTTTTTTCTCCAATTTTTCTTTTGCAGAAATAAGCAATTCATCATAATTAAATTTCATTCTAAAATACACTTCGTTAATAATTTCAAGCAAGTAAATTTCAAATTGCATAGCACTAAAAAGCGGACCTTTAACAATTACTCTAAGTTTTCCATTTTCAAGTACCATAGTTACATAATCTCTAATTGGATGCCACAGTCTTAAAAACTCGACGTAATCTGATTTTATAAATCTTATTGAACGTAAATAATTTAATTCTTCGTCTTTAAAACGTAAGCTGCATAAATAATCAATTTGCTCATTTATTTCTTCCAACATTTCTTGCGTAAAGGAAATTCCTGGAGTTCGACATTTAAAGTGATATTCTCCGACTAAATCCGTATGTTTGTGAAAGATTACCTGATTCATATTAAATTTATAAAAATCCGTATCTAGTAAAGATGTTATAATAGGTTTTAATTTCATTTTATTCATCTCCCTTTTTATATTTTGGCATAGGTAGTATTTTATGCAAATTAATTTTATGCAAATAATCTATTTTTTCTTTTACTTTTAAATCTGAAATATCACCTGTTCTAATATATTCATCCAAAACTTCATAGCTAAATCCCAGTTTTTCTTCATCAGATTTTCCGCTCATCCCATCTTCAGGCACTTTTTTCAAAAACATTTCAGGAAGTCCCAGTTCAGCTCCAAGTTTTCGCACTTCGGTTTTTGTAAAATCAGAAATTGGAGAAAAATCCCCCGCAGCATCTCCAAATTTTGTTGAATAACCCACAAAATCTTCCGACAAATTACAAGTATTAGCCACTCTCCCGCCAACAATGGCAGAAATCCCATAAAGCACAGCCATCCGTATTCTGGCAGGCTGATTAGTCTTGTAGGCATCAAATTCATCAGGATTTACTCCCGTTTGCTGCGAAATTAATTCTTTTAAGTCATTCACAGGCTTTTCAACATTTATTTCATAATGCTTTATTTTCAAAAACTCAACTAATTTTTTGGAATAATCAATATCATGCTGCATACCTTTTGGCATAAGAACTCCTATCACATTTTCCTTTCCTAAAGCCGCTACACAAAGTGCTGTCACGACTGAAGAATCTGTTCCTCCTGAAATTCCTACAACTGCCTTACAGTTTTTTCCATTTTCTTCAAAATATTTTTTTATCCATTCGATAACTTTTTCTTTTTCATTTTTCATAAAATCACCTCTTTATTTTATTATACCTGGAAGTTTTACGAATGACAAGATTTGTAAAAAAATTTATAAAATAATATTTGTATTAGACTTTTCTAATGATAAATACAGTATGTTATATTTTAAAAAATGTATAATTTAAGAAAATTCATAATTAAGAAAATTTAGAATAAGAAGATTTTAAAAAAGAAGGAATAAAGAAGAAAAATGAATAAAGTGAATAAAAATATAATGGTATTGATAGAGAATTTGCTTTTGATAAATAAAAATATATTTGCAGATTTGTTAATTGATAATTTTAGTAGTATCATATTTGAAGAAGTTTTTTTTAATAATGTAAAATCAAATAAAAGTTTTTTTGAAAAAAAGATTGAAATTATTGCAGAAATAAAAAAAGGAAATAAAAAAATTTTAAAAAAATTGATAAATTTTAATAACGAATATGTTAAAAAGAATTATTTAAATTTGTCGGAAAAAAAGTATTTGGAAGAATTTAGGAAAATCAAAATACGAAAAATTTTTGGGCGTGGAATAAATCCTGAACAAATGATACTTTATATTCTGACTACAAATGATATGGAAGAATATTTAGATTTTTTTAAAAAAGAATATTTGAATTTGAGACAAAATTTGTGTGAAGAAAGTGGTAAAATTTTTGAAAAAGCTCCGTTTTTAAAAAAAATTTTTAAATCTAAAAATTTTCAAAAAGAATTTGAAAATTATTTAGACATAAAATTCAAAAATATAAAAAAAGAAATTTAGAGAAAATATCAGAAAAATACGATTTAGAATTTGATAAAAAATTAAAATGTTTTTCTATTCCAACAGAATATATTATTTTTTTTGATAAAAAAATAAAAGAATATTTTGAAATGCTAGAAAAATTTAAAATTGGGTTTGAAATTTTTAACGCAAATTTTAGTAAAATGAGTGAGCAGGAAAAAGAAGTAGAAGAATTGATGGCTGAATTGGAAAAACTTGAAGGAGAAAATCTTTTTTTTATTTTGGAACACGATAAACTAGAAATAGAAAATAAAAAATTAAAACAAAATTTGAAAAATCAAGGAGATAATAAACTTGAAAAACTAATTTTAAAACAGCAAAAAGAAATCGAAAAGTTAAAAAATAAAATTGAAAATATGGAGCAGGACGAAAAGATGGAAGTGACTGAAAATATAAATATAAAAGAACTTCCAGAAGAACAAACTTTAAATTTTAAAGATAAAAATATAAAAGTCGTCGGCGGAAAATGGAGTTTACAAAGTATGAAAAAAGCTCAAAAATACGCAGAAGAAACAGAATTTGATATAGAATTTATAAATGCGACAGAAGTTTTTAGAAATTCAGATAAATTAAAAAATTCAGATATAATAATTTTTGATACATCATACAATTCTCATTCCGCTTATTATAAGTTAAAAAGTTATGGATTAAAAATATATCGTATCTCAACTTCAAATTTAGAGAAAATAAAAAAATTAAATTATACTTAAATTATAAAACTAAAAGATGTAGTAAAAAAATTCCAAAGTAGAAAAAACCTGGAAAGAAAACGTTGAAAAAGCAAGGAACAAAAAAGTAAAAAAATCAAAAAAAGAGTTGACAACGGAAATTTTTTTGATATAATATATTCCGTCGATTGGGAAAAGGTCGGCGGAAGGACAATGGAAAGAGAAGAAGAAAAGCAGAGTGATAGATGAGAAAATAGAAGTCAAGGCTTAGAAATATATCGTCAAGGAACAATAAGGTGAAATATAATGTTGAATGAAGAGTTTGATCCTGGCTCAGGATGAACGCTGACAGAATGCTTAACACATGCAAGTCGATGGGGAAGCGGCGCTTGCGCCGTGGCAACCATGGCGGACGGGTGAGTAACGCGTAAAGAACTTGCCGGATGGACCGGGATAACAGCTGGAAACGGCTGGCAAGACCGGATACTGTGGGCTTACCGCATGGCTTACCATGAAAAGGATGCCGTCCGAGAGCTTTGCGTCCTATTAGCTGGTTGGTAAGGTGACGGCTTACCAAGGCGATGATAGGTAGCCACCTGAGAGGGTGGACTACCACAAGGGGACTGAGATACTACCTTACTCCTACGGGAGGCAGCAGTGGGGAATATTGGACAATGGGGGCAACCCTGATCCAGCAATTCTGTGTGCACGAAGAAGGTTTTCGGATCGTAAAGTGCTTTCAGCAGGGAGGAAGGAAGTGACTGTACCTGCAGAAGAAGCGACGGCTAAATACGTGCCAGCAGCCGCGGTAATACGTATGTCGCGAGCGTTATCCGGAATTATTGGGCATAAAGGGCATCTAGGGGTAAGTCCGGGGTGAAAACTGCTGGCTCAACCAGCAGCCTGCCTTGGAAACTACCCGGCTTGAGTGCTGGAGAGGTGGACGGAACTGCACGAGTAGAGGTGAAATTCGTAGATATGTGCAGGAATGCCGATGATGAAGATAGTTCACTGGACGGCAACTGACGCTGAAGTGCGAAAGCTAGGGGAGCGAACAGGATTAGATACCCTGGTAGTCCTAGCTGTAAACGATGATTACTGGGTGTGGGCATGAAGAGTGTCCGTGCCGAAGCTAATGCGATAAGTAATCCGCCTGGGGAGTACGGCCGCAAGGCTGAAACTCAAAGGAATTGACGGGGACCCGCACAAGCGGTGGAGCATGTGGTTTAATTCGACGCAACGCGAGGAACCTTACCAGATCTTGACATCCTCGGAAGGCGGCGGAGACGCCGCTGTGCCCTCGGGAGCCGAGTGACAGGTGGTGCATGGCTGTCGACAGCTCGTGTCGTGAGATGTTGGGTTAAGTCCCGCAACGAGCGCAACCCCTATCGCTAGTTGCCATCATCAGGTTGGGGACTCTAGCGAGACTGCCTGCGAAGAGCAGGAGGAAGGTGGGGATGACGTCAAGTCATCATGCCCCTTATGATCTGGGCTACACACGTGCTACAATGGCTGGTACAGAGAGATGCGACGCAGCAATGCCAAGCCAACCTCTAAAGCCAGTCCAAGTTCGGATTGAAGCCTGCAACTCGGCTTCATGAAGTTGGAATCGCTAGTAATCGCGGATCAGCAATGCCGCGGTGAATACGTTCTCGGGTCTTGTACACACCGCCCGTCACACCACGAGAGTTGTCTGCACCTGAAGCTGCCGGTCTAACCTTTCGGAAGAAGGCATCTAAGGTGTGGACAGTGATTGGGGTGAAGTCGTAACAAGGTATCCGTACCGGAAGGTGCGGATGGATCACCTCCTTTCTAAGGAGCATGTTTTCCTGCGCTTCTTCTTTTGATTTGGGCGTGTAGCTCAGGTGGTTAGAGCACTGTGCTGATAACGCAGGGGTCGCTGGTTCGAGTCCAGCCATGCCCACCATTACTTTTTGGGGATATAGCTCAGTTGGGAGAGCGCTGCCCTTGCAAGGCAGAGGTCAGCGGTTCGAACCCGCTTATCTCCACCAATTTTAAGGACAATGGGAAATGAATAGTAGGTAAAAGATTACAACAAAATAGATTATTCTGTTTAATAAAAAAGCTAATTAAGAGCACACGGAGGATGCCGGCAATAACAGCCGAAGAAGGACGCGATAAGCTGCGATAAGTCAGTGAGATGCACATAATCAATGACGCCTGAATCTCCGAATGGGGCAACCCGCATGCTTGAAGAGCATGCACGAGAGTGGTAAGCCTGCGAACTGAAACATCTAAGTAGCAGGAGGAAAAGAAAGTAAAAACGATTCCCTGAGTAGCGGCGAGCGAACGGGGAGAAGCCTAAACCGTGCCGGTGCCAAGCTGGCAGCGTTGCCGGCGCGGGGTTGTGGGATTTCATACGACTGACGCCATAATGTCTAAGTACTGCAGCAAGTAGAATCAGCTGGAAAGCTGAACCGTAGAAGGTGACAGTCCTGTACACGTAAATGCTGAGCCATGACTTGAAACTCCCGAGTAGCGTCAAGCACGAGGAACTTGGCGTGAATCAGCGTGGACCATATCACGCAAGGCTAAATACTGTTATTGACCGATAGTGAAGAGTACCGTGAGGGAAAGGTGAAAAGAACCCTGTGCAAGGGAGTGAAATAGAATTTGAAACCGTGTGCTTACAAACGGTAGGAGCCCTTCGGGGTGACTGCGTGGATTTTGGTTAATCATCCTGCGAGTTATGATCAGTGGCAAGGCTAATTAATGAAGCCGAAGGGAAACCGAGTCTTAACAGGGCGGCTAAGTCGCTGGTCATAGACGCGAAACCTAGTGATCTAGGTCCAGGCTGAAGCTGAGGTAAGACTCAGTGGAGGCCGAACTCACCGCCGTTGAAAAGTTGGGAGATGAGATAGGTCTAGGGGTGAAAAGCCAATCGAACTAGGAAATAGCCCGTTCTCTCCGAAATGCATTTAGGTGCAGCCTGAATCTTAGATAACTGGGGGTAGAGCACTGTATGATCTAGGGGGCGTACTGCTTACCGAAATCAAGCAAACTGCGAATACCATTTATTACTGATTCGGAGTGAGTCCGTGGATGACAAGGTCCGCGGACGAGAGGGGAACAGCCCAGACCACCAGCTAAGGTCCCAAATTATGTCTAAGTGGGAAAGGAGGTGGATATTCACAGACAACCAGGAGGTTGGCTTAGAAGCAGCCATGCCTTGAAAGAGTGCGTAATAGCTCACTGGTCGAGAGTATCTGCGCCGAAGATGTAACGGGGCTCAAGACATAAACCGAAGCTGTGGAAGCTACCATGCCGCTTGGTAGGAGAGCGTTCTGTAGGTCTGCGAAGGCTGGAAGGCCTGCTGGAGACATCAGAAGCGAGAATGCAGGAATGAGTAGCGAGAAGGAGGGCGAGAATCCCTCCTACGGAAGTCCAAGGTTTCCGGGGAAGGTTTGTCCGCCCCGGGAAGTCGGGACCTAAGCGTAAGCAGAGATGTGATTGCGAATGGGAAACAGGTTAATATTCCTGTACCGCTGTCAGTCGCCTGAGTGACGGAGTGACGCAGCAAGGTATGTGAGAAGGCTGACGGAATAGCCTTTCTAAAGGCGTAGCCTGGGCACGCAGGCAAATCCGCGTGCCTAAAGGTGAGACCCTATGGGCAAGTGCTCCTGCACAAGTCACAGATCCTACACTGCCAAGAAAAACTTCTAGCGAGACTGGACAGCGCCCGTACCCTAAACCGACACAGGTGGACAGAGTGAGAAACTTAAAGTGACAGGATAACTCTAGCTAAGGAACTCTGCAAAATAGCCCCGTAACTTCGGGAGAAGGGGTGCCTGACATACCTGAGGGGAGAAGCGCCTCAAGGGGAAACGCAGTGAAGAGTCTCAAGCAACTGTTTACCAAAAACACAGGTCTATGCTAAGCTGGAAGGCGACGTATATGGGCTGACACCTGCCCAGTGCCGGAAGGTTAAGAGGAGGAGTGAGAGCTCCGATTTGAAGCCCCGGTGAACGGCGGTAACTATAACGGTCCTAAGGTAGCGAAATTCCTTGTCGGGTAAGTTCCGACCTGCACGAATGGTGAAATGATTTGAGAGCTGTCTTGGCTGGAGACCTTGAAGTTGTAATGCCGGTGAAGATACCGGCTACCTGCAGTAGGACGGAAAGACCCCGTGGAGCTTCACTGCAGCCTGGCATTGGGTTCTGGCAACGTGTGTATAGGATAGTTGGGAGACTGCGAAGTTGAGGCGCCAGCCTCTTCCGAGTCGCTGTTGGAATACCAACCATATGCTGCCGGAATTCTAATCCGCTCGCGGAGACAGTGCTAGGCGGGCAGTTTGACTGGGGCGGTCGCCTCCAAAAGAGTAACGGAGGCGTTCAAAGGTTCCCTCGGGCTGGATGGAAATCAGCCTTCGAGTGCAAACGCATAAGGGAGCTTGACTGCAAGACCGACGGGTCGAGCAGGTACGAAAGTAGGAGTTAGTGATCCGGCGGTCCCTCATGGAAGGTAGTCGCTCAACGGATAAAAGCTACCCCGGGGATAACAGGCTGATACTTCCCAAGAGTCCATATCGACGGAAGTGTTTGGCACCTCGATGTCGGCTCGTCTCATCCTGGGCTGGAGAAGGTCCCAAGGGTTGGGCTGTTCGCCCATTAAAGAGGCACGCGAGCTGGGTTCAGAACGTCGTGAGACAGTTCGGTCCCTATCCACTGCAGGCGCTTGAGCACTGAAAAGATCTGACCTTAGTACGAGAGGACCGGGTTGGACAGACCTCTGATGTATCAGCTGTCACGCCAGTGGCACGGCTGAGTAGTCACGTCTGGTAAGGATAATCGCTGAAAGCATCTAAGCGAGAAGCCGGCTTTGAGATGAGTGCTCGCAGTATCCACAGAGAACATGTGGTCGATAGGCTGGGGATGTAAGCGCAGCAATGCGTTCAGTTGACCAGTACTAATATTACTTGGGCTTTTTTAATCTTTTGCTCGCCTGCTATTTATTTCCCATTGCCCTTTACATCCATTCTTGTTTGGTGACCATTGCGGCAGGGATACACCCGGTGACATCCCGAACCCGGCAGTTAAGTCTGCTTGCGCCTACGATACTTGGCATGCGCCAGGGAAAATAGGCAGTCGCCAAACTTTTCTTTTTCTGCGTCTCCGTAGCTCAGCTGGTTAGAGCATCTGACTGTTAATCAGAGGGCCGCTGGTTCGAGCCCAGCCGGGGACGCCATTTTTTTGTCTTAAAAAATACCAATTCTACATTTTTCTCATTTCTTTTTACTGAATTCTATTTGTTTTTAATTTTATTTGCTTGAAAAAAAATTTTAGTTATGATAATATTAAACATGATAAAATTAAAGAGTTAGAAAATTATTTATTAGTAAAAAAATGTTTTAGTAAATTTTTAAAATAATTAAAATATAAGATATTAAATATGAAAAAAATATTGTAGTTTGATTTGCGATATTTATTTTTAAGAAAGAAGGGAAGATATGAAAACTATTTTAGTTCCTGGTGGAGCAGGATATATCGGTTCACACACAGTTTTAGATTTGATAAAAAAAGGTTTTAATCCTATTATTGTAGATGACTTTAGTAATTCTAGCAAAAAAGTTATTACAATTTTAGAAGAACTTTCTGGAGAAAAAATAAATTTTTATGAGTTAGATATAAAAAATAAAGAAGGTTTAAGAAAAATTTTTAGTGAAAATAAAATTGATGCTGTTATTAATTTTGCTGGATTTAAAGCTGTTGGAGAATCTGTAGAAAAACCGCTTATGTATTATGAAAATAATTTATTTGGAATGATTACTTTGCTTGAAGTAATGAAAGAATTTAATGTGAAAAATATCGTATTTAGTTCGTCAGCTACTGTTTACGGTGTTTCTGAAAAGGTTCCTTTTGTAGAAACTGATCCGATGGGAGAAGTTACAAATCCTTATGGGCGTACAAAAGTAATAATTGAACATATTTTAATGGATTTGGCAAAATCTGACAATACTTGGAATATCATTGCTCTTAGATATTTTAATCCATTAGGTGCTCATGAAAGTGGAAGAATTGGAGAAGATCCAAACGGAATTCCAAACAATCTTTCACCTTACATAACTCAAGTTGCAGTAGGAAAATTGGAAAAATTACATATTTTTGGAAATGATTACGACACTCCAGATGGAACTTGCATAAGAGATTTCATTCATGTAAATGATTTAGCGGCAGGACATTCAGCAGCATTAAATTATTTATTCAATAATGAAAATCTTGGTTTTGATGCGATAAATTTAGGAAGTGAAAAAGGTTACAGCGTTCTTGAAATTTTAAGCAATTTTGAAAAAGCTGTTGGAAAAGAAATTCCTTATGTAATTGACGGAAGAAGAGCTGGAGATATTGCAGTTTGTTATGCAGATGCTTCAAAAGCTAAAAAATTATTGAATTGGGAAGCAAAATATACAATTGAAGATATGTGCCGTGATTCTTGGAATTGGCAAAAGAAAAATCCAAATGGATTTAAAGATTAATAATCATTATAAAACATAAATAAAAATTTTTTAGGAGGATTTTTTATGAAAAAATTATTTTTAGCATTTATGTTATTAGCACCAGTTACAATAGCATATGGAGAAAGAAATGAAATTATTGTCAGTCCAACTTATGTCAATCAAAAGAAGGAAAATGGTTCCAAAGTTGGAAAATATGCACTTGGAAGTGGAGTCAAGATTTTGACAGAAACCATATCTTCATTTGGTGATGGAAGTAATGCCGTAATAGGGGCAGGAGCGGGAGTTTCATATAATTCTTTGAAAGTTAAAGGAAATGGCGTAAAGAGCGATTCTGGAAATTTAGTTTCAATCCCACTTTATTTGATATTTGGAACAGGAACAGATAATGGAATATACACAAAACTTTCAGCTGGTTTTGCAGTTAGAAACGGAAGTGTAAAATGGACTGACAATAATGGAGGTTCTGGAAAAATAAAGGCTAGACCGCTAACTGGATATGCTGCTTTTGGTGTTGGTGTCAGAAAAGACAGATTTTCAATTGGAGTAAGTGCCAGCACATCAACAAAAGCAAAAAGAACTTATTCCAGCCCTACTAAACATTATAGAGATAACATTATGTTAAGCGGTGCTGCAATATCGCTAGATTTTGGATATGCTCTTAAATACGAATAATAAAAAAATTATAAAATTAGGAATTTTCAAAAACTAAATATTTATACAATAAGGAGAATTTAAAATGAAAAAATTATTTTTAATGTTTATGTTGCTAACACCATTCACTATGGCATATGGAGAAAGAAATGAAATTATCATAAGCCCTATTTATGGTAAGCAAAAAAACAATAATGATAAAAATGCTCCTGTCAAAGGTGTTACAGGAAGCGGAATTAAAATCTCGCTTGAAGGAAAAGGTGGAGTTGATGATGATGTTGTAATGGGGCTTGGAATGGGATTGACATACAATTCTTTAAAAGTTAAAGGGAAAGATATAAACAGTAATTCAGGAAGTTTAGTTTCAATTCCAGTTTATTTTATGATAGGAACAGGAACAGATAATGGAATCTATTCCAAACTTTCGTTTGGTGCATCACTTGCAGGCGGAAGTGTAAAATGGACTGATAAAAATGGTGGAAGCGGAAGAATAAAAGCTATGCCGTTAAATGGATATGCTGCTTTGGGAATTGGAGTTCAAAAAAACAGATTTTCATTTGGATTAAATGTTGCCACAACACCAAAATTGAAAAGAGAATACTACAGTCCTGCTAAAAAATATAAAAGCAAGTTTACAGATGGAACGGTCTCATTAGAATTTGGATATCAACCTAATTATAAAGATTAAAAATTTTAATTTGAAAGGAACAAATAAAAATGAACAACTTTGAAGAAAAATTAAATAAGTATGCAGAAGTAATTGTAAAAATTGGGGCAAATGTACAGAAAGGACAGAAAGTCTGGGTAAATTGTACAACTGATGCTTTGCCGTTGGTTTACAATGTTACAGAATTAGCTTATCAAGTTGGGGCAAGTGATGTTCACGTAAAATTGACTGATGACAAATTATCAAGACTGCATGCTGAATATCAGTCAAAAGAAGTTTATTCACATATCCCGCAATGGGCAATTGACGAAAGAAATGACTATCTTGACAATAATGTTGTATTTATACACATTTTAAGCAGCTCTCCAAACTTATTCGTAGGAATTGATGCTGAAAAATTAGGAGCATTGACAAAAAATGCAGGGGAAGCCTACAAGTATTACAGAACTTGCATCATGACAGATGTAAACTCTTGGACAATTGCAAGTTATCCTTCGGCAGACTGGGCAAAACTTGTATTTCCAGATGAAACAGATACTGATATTGCACAGGAAAAATTGCTTGATGCAATATTGAAAACTGTAAGAGTTGATAAAGCTGATCCAGTTAAGGCTTGGGAAGAACATAGAAATAATTTGAATGAAAAAGCTGAATTTTTGAATAGCAAAAATTTCGTGGCACTTCATTATACTTCAAAAGGAACTGATTTGACAGTTGGACTTCCTAAAAATCATATTTGGGTGGCAGCTGGAAGTGTTAATGCGAAAGGGGATGATTTCTTACCTAATATGCCGACAGAGGAAGTGTTTACAGCTGGAGATAGAGATCGTGTAGATGGTTATGTTTCTAACAAAAAACCACTTTCGTATCAAGGAAATATTATTGATAATTTCAAATTGACTTTTAAAGATGGAAAAGTTGTAGATTTTGAAGCAGAAGAAGGTTACGACATTTTGAAACAGTTGCTTGACACTGATGAAGGTTCAAGAAGAATAGGAGAAGTTGCTCTTGTGCCAAATGATTCACCTATTTCAAATTCAGGACTTCTTTATTATCAGACTTTATTTGATGAAAATGCTTCAAATCACTTAGCATTGGGGGCAGCATATCCAACTACAATAAAAGATGGAACAAAAATGACAGAAGAAGAATTAAAAGAAGCTCATATCAATCAATCAATTTCACATGTTGACTTTATGATTGGTGACGCTGAAATGGATATTGACGGAATTTTAGAGGACGGAACAAGAATTCCTGTATTTAGAAAAGGAAATTGGGCGTTTTAAATTTTAAAATTTTGGGGATAATATTATGAAATGTAATAATTTGGAAGAAGTAAGAGAAAATATTGATAGCATAGATGATAAAATTATAAAATTAATTGCACAGCGTTCAGATTATGTAAAACAGGCTGCTTATTTTAAAAAGTCAAAAACAGATGTAAAAGCAGCTGATAGAGTTGAGAAAATAATAAAAAAGGTCAGGGGAAAAGGCTAAAATTTATGATTGCAGTCCAGATGTTGTGGAATTGATTTATAGGAATATGATAAATTATTTCATTGGTGAAGAAATGAAAATTTTTGAAAAAAATAAATAGTCAATAAAAAAGAAACTGCTTTAAATTTAAGAGTTTCTTTTTTTTTATAAATTTTTATCTAAAATTATTTAAAATATCTTCATAATATTTCTTATATTTAGCTCCAATAATTTTTAAATCTCTTTCACAAGCTATATTATATGCATTTTTTACAATATCATCCAAATTTTCAACTTTATTTTCCACAATATTTTTTATTTTTTGACAAAATTCTTCGTTATCTTTAGCTTTAAAACAGCTCTTGCCGTCTTCAATCCAATCGTTGTAAACGGGGATGTCCCTTACAACTAATGGAAGTTCTGCTGAAAAAGTTTCAAGTACGACAATTCCTTCATTTTCTTCATAAGTTGTGAATAAAAATACTTTTGCTGCACTAAAAGCACCAATTAAAATATCTTTTTCTACATATCCTGGAAAAATTAAATTTTTGGGCGGATTTTCAATTATATCTTGAATTCTCTTTGGAAGCATTGATTTTACGCTTGACGAGCCAAACCACAAAAACTGATAATTGCTGCATTTATTTACGATTTTTACAAAATCTCTTATTCCTTTTCGCTCAAAAGGTAGACCTGCTGTGATTATAAGCGGTTTTTTTATGTCGTAAATATTTTTATATTCGTCTAAAAATTTTTTCTTTAATTCTTCACTTTTTTTAAATTTTTTTGTATTTACACCATTTGAAATAACTCTTATTTCTTTGTCTTCTTCTAAATATTTAGACTTTATCAAATTTTTGGTATATTCTGATGGAGAAATTAAGTAATCGGCAGCATTGTATAATTTTTTTGCCCAAAACTTTATTATTGGAGACAGAAAATAACTTCCTTTTATGCTTCCGCGAAAATCTTCATAAGTTGTATGTGTATGAAAAATAACAGGCTTCTTTAATTTTTTTGCTTCTTTTAACATCTCATAAGACTTTATTCCAATTGTATTTATGTGAACTAAATCATAGCTGTCCTCTTTATTTAATGTAACTTCGACATCATTTTCTCCAAGGGCTTCTATCTGATGATTTAGGGCTTGCCCAACGCCTGATTTGCTGAATGAATTTTTCCCCTCTGAATAAAGTAAAACTTTCACTACTATCATACTCCTCTATCGTTTTTTTATAAAGTGCTTCCACACGGTTTCCAAAATTTTCGGCTGTATAATCCATAGAAACTGTAAAAGCTTTTTCTATCATTTTTTTTCTAAATTCTGTATCTTCTTTTAATTTTTTTATATTTTTAATAAATTCTTCTTCATTTCTGTAAACAAGCCCAGCTTCGTTTTCCACAAGTAAATCTTCCAAATTTAAGTCGTATCTTGCATTGACAGGTACTTTTGCTACCATAGCTTCGACAAATGTAAGTCCCTGCGTTTCTGAAATACTCGCATTTAAAAAAACTTCTCCAATTTGGTAATAAATTGCAACTTTTTCATGCGGAACTTCTCCCACGAAGATAACCCTGTCTGAGATTCCAAGTTTTTTGGCCTGTTCTTTTAATTTATCGCCTGTATCTCCATAGCTTTTTCCAACAATCATAAATTTACATTTTGGATCACTAATTTTAGAAAACATGTCAATTAGCACATCAATACTTTTTTCCTGCGCCACTCTTCCGACATAGACACACAAAAAGTCATCTTTTTCGACTCCAAAACTTTCTCTTATAAATTCTCTGTCTTCATCGGTGTAATTTTCACGATAAAATTTATCGACATAAATTCCAGTTGGAATTATATTTGGCTCTTTTTTTATTCCATAAGATTTTAATATGACAGCTACTTTTCTTGTTGGAACAATTAATTCGTTACATCTTTCACAGTAAAATTTACTTATCGCAGCTGCCACTTTCTTTCGTTGATTTTTTAAGTGATTTCCAAAAATGTAATGTCCGTAATATTCATACAAGGTGTGATAAGTGTGAATTAATGGAATTTCAAGTTTTGTTGCAACAAATCTTGCAAATGTTCCAACTCCCCATTCTGTTTGGCAATGAATTACATCAAGATCCAATTTACTTATTTTTTTTATAATCTTTGCGGAATAGACAAGTCCTAATCTATATTGTGGCGCAGGTTTAAACTCTATGCTTGGGATTCTTAAAACATTGGGTTCAATCGCTTTTGCATCAGGATCAGTTGTCGTTATGATGTAAACTTTGTGTCCTTTTTTTCTAAGTTCTTTTTCTAACGTTGTAATCGAACTCACAACACCGTTTACTTGCGGTCTGTATGTATCAGTAAATATACCTACTCTCATAAATTTCACTCCTTTTATTTTTTTATAGAATTTTAGAAATCCTCCAAGAAAAATTTTCCAATTTTTCCTATTCGATAATCCTTTAAAAGTCGCTTAGAAACAATGCTGTAATCGTGCTCATCAGCTTTTGAAATTCCAAGCCTAGTTTCAAGAATACTTAAAATCTTGTGATTATCCAGCTCATAAATATTATTGTTTTCAAAATATTTTTCCAAATTATACGACTTTATCAAATTTTCAATTTTATTTAATTTTTTTAGTTTTTCCAAAAATTTTAATGTAACTTGCTCTATTGGAAGCACATTATCTTTAATTGAACCAGTAATTGCAAGATTGTAAGCCACATTTTCGTCTTCAAATTTTGGCCACAAAACTCCTGGCGTATCCAAAAGTTCCAATTTTTCGTCAATTCTTATCCATTGTTTTCCACGAGTAAAACCTGGAGTATTTCCGACACGAGCTTTGTTTTTATTTACAAATTTATTTATAAATCGTGATTTTCCGACATTTGGAATTCCAACTATCATCGCTCGAACGACAGTTTTTCTAAGTCCCTTTTTTTTCATCTTTTCAAGTTTAGCTTCATAAATTTTATTAATAATTTTTCTCAGTTCGCCAAAATTTGTCCCTTTTTCGCAGCTCAAAGCTACAAAATATTCTGAAAGGTCATTAGAAATAAAATAGTTTTCCCACTTTTTTAATTCTTTTGCATCAATCAAATCGACTTTGTTTAAAATAATAATCTTTTCTTTATTTTTAGCAAGTTTTGAAATATCAGGATTTTTACTGGCAATAGGAATTCTTGCGTCCAAAATTTCTATTACAATGTCAACCAATTTAAGATTTTCAACTATCAAATCTTTCGTTTTTTTCATATGTCCTGGATACCAGTTTATATTCATTTTTTTCTCCAATTTTTAAATTTATATAATAAAATTATTTAAAGCAAAATAAATAATTTTATTATATACTCAAAAGCAGATTTGAGCATATATGAAAAAGTAAAATGTAAAAAAATTTTAAAATTTGTATTTAATTTTTATTTCTCTTTATTTTTAAAATAAATTCCGTCATCGTTAATCGCTCGAATAAACAAGACGATTTCACCTTTTATTGGCTTTTTTTCTAATTTTTCAATAATTTGTGAAACATTTCCTCTGGTAATTTCTTCATAAATTTTTGTAAGCTCTCTCGTTATGACAACATATCTTTCACCTAAATATTCTCTAACATCTTTTAATGTCTTTAAAATCCTATTTGGTGATTCTAAAATGACAATTGTCCGCTCTTCATCTTTTAATTTGTTAAAAAGCGTCTGTCTCCCTTTTTTTTTCGGTAAAAATCCTTCATAAGCCATTCTTCTCATATCAAGGCCCGAAATACTTGCTCCCGTTATAATTGAAGAAGCTCCTGGAATTCCCACAACTTTTAAGTTATTTTTTAAAATTTCATTTACTAACTCAAAACCAGGGTCTGAAATGCAAGGAGTTCCAGCATCAGTAACTAATGCGATATTTTTATTGCCTTTCAATAAATTTATCACATTTTGAATTTGGTGTAACTTGTTATGTTCATGATATTGGTACACCGTTTTTTCTATTTCATAATGTGAAAGCAGTCTTTTTGTAACTCTCGTATCTTCAGCAAAGATGTAATCGACTTCTTCTAACACTTTTTTAGCTCGAAAAGTCAAATCTTCTAAATTTCCAATTGGTGTACCAACAACATAAAACATAATTTTTACTTCCTTTTTTCTTTTTTTCTTTTTAAATATTTATTTTGTTTTTTCTCTATTTTTTAATTTTTTTATTCATTTCTTCAATTGCTCTTTTTAATTGAACGTCTCCAGCTGAAATTATTTTTTTAGCTTCAGCGTCACCTTTATCTTTTTTTATTATTTCTTCGATTTCTTTTTCACGATTTTTTTTCGCTTGGTCACTTTCGTTTGTGTATCCTTTTAATGTAAGCAGTTCTTCCATTTCAATTTTTATATCAGGTTCAATTCCTTTTTCGTGAATGTAATTTCCTTTTGGTGTAAAATATTGAGCAATAGTAAGTTTAATTGCATCGTTTGTTGCTGGAAGCGGTATAACCTGCTGTACGATTCCTTTTCCAAAAGTTTTATCTCCGATAATTGTAGCTCGTTTGTAATCTTTTAATGCACCTGTAACAATTTCTGAAGCAGAAGCACTATTTTTATTTGTAAGTACAATTAGTGGAAAATCTCCTAAATAGTTCAATGTTCTGTTGTAATTCTTTTGAGAACCATTTTTATCTTTTAGATATACAATTAAGTTTTCTTTTACAAAAAGTGAAGAAATATCTTGAGCTTCAGTCAAACTTCCACCTGGATTAGATCTCAAGTCAAAAATTAAACCTTTCATTCCTTGACTTTGTAAATTTTTGATAGCTTTTTCAACTTCGTGTCCGACATTGTTTCCAAATCTGATTAAACTCACATAACCAATTTTATTTTCAAGCATTTTGCTCTCAACCATTTCAAGTTTGATTTTAGATCTTGTCATAGTAACTTTAAATGGCTCTTTTTTTCCAGCTCTTGTCACTTCAACTTCGACTTTTGAATTTTCTTTTCCTTTTAGTAATTTCACTGTTTCATTTGCAGTCAGTGGCAAAATATCTTTTCCGTCAACTTTTGTAATTTTATCTTTTGGTTTTATTCCAACTTTTTCAGCTGGACTTCCGATAAATGGATCCAAAACTTCTAGTGCTTCTCCTTTTTTCTTGCTGATAGTCATTCCAACCCCAACATATTCTCCGTCCATATCTTCAGAAAAATCTTTTAAGTCATCAGATGACAAATATTCAGAATAAGGATCGTTTAATTTTCCGATAATTCCAGCAACTGCACCTTCGTAAAGGTCTTTTTTGCTAGGTGTAGCTTCTTTCCCGACGAATCTTTTTTCGACGATGTTTATGACATCTACAATTCTATTTAGCTCTGTCTGGTCTTTTGCGATGCTTGCATCATTTGATCTGTCTATCTGACCAGTTTTAATCGCAGTGGCAGCAGCTAGTGGTAAACTTACAAGTGCCACTCCAAAAATTACTTTCAATATTTTATTTTTTTTCATTTTTCCTCCTAAAATTTTTTAATATAAAAAATTAAATTTATAAACTAGTTAGTTTTTTTACAGTTTTTTAAATAAATCAAAAATTCTTTATTTCCTTTTGTCCCTTTTATTGGAGAATCTTCGACTCCAACCAATGTATACCCGCATTCTTTAGAGAAAGAAATTATTTTTTTTATTGCTTCGTCGTGATATTCTTCATTTTCCACAACACCATTTTTTCCAATTTTCTCTCTTCCAACTTCGAATTGTGGTTTTATAAGCATAATAATTTTTCCATCTTCTTTGAGAAATTTTTTAAAATACGGTATGACTTTTGTTAGCGAAATAAATGACACATCAATTACAATAAAATCGACTTTCTCGCCTTTTAAATCACTTTCCTTCAAATCTTTTATGTGCATCTCTTCCATTGAGACAACTTTTTCATTATTTCTTAATTTCCAGTCCAGCTGATTCTTTCCAACATCCACGCTAAATACAAGTTTTGCACCATTTTGTAAGGAGCAGTCGGTAAATCCGCCAGTTGAAGCCCCGATGTCCAGAACAAGTTTGTCCTTAAAGTCCAAATTCCATATTTTTATGGCTTTTTCTAATTTTAATCCACCACGGCTGACATATTTTAGTTTGTCTTTAATTCTTATATTTAACTCGTCGGTATCTTTAAACATCATTCCAGCTTTTGTCACAGCCTGTTCATTGACAATGACATTTCCTGCCATAATTTCTCTTTTGGCTTTTTCTCTTGTCTCAAAAAATTTTTTTTCCACAAGCAATAAATCCAGTCTTTTTTTCATTTTTATCCCTTTTGTTAAGATTATTTGCTAAAAATAAAATATTTGAAACAATAATCATTATATAATAAAATATTTTCCTTAATTTTTTATTTATTTTATATTATTGTAAGATTATTGAAAATGACAACAAATTTTGCAAAAATGAGCATAAAAAATATTTTAAAACTTCTAGCTAATTAAAGCATTATAACATATTTTTGCATATTTTTGAAGTTTTTTGAAAAAATTTGAATTAAATAAAAAAAATTGTTATAATTGAATTAAGAGAAATATTTATATAATATTAGAAATTTAGGAGGAAAAATGTTATCGGTTATTTTGGCAGCTGGAAAAGGGACACGAATGAAATCTTCAATTCCGAAAGTTTTACACAAAGTAAACGGGAAGCCAATGTTAAAATTGGTTACTGAAGTGATTGAAAATGTAGGAATTACAAAAAATATTTTTATTTTGGGACACAAAAAAGAAGTTGTGCTTGAAGAAATGAAAAATATAGAATATGTAACCCAAGAAGAACAGCTTGGAACAGGTCATGCAATTTTAATAGCAAAAGATAAAATTGAAAAATACAAGGAAGATATTTTAATAACTTGTGGTGATACACCACTGTTAAAAGAAGAAACACTAAAAAATTTGAAAAAGGCGTTTGAAGAAAAAAAATTGGACTGTATCGTTCTTTCATGCAAAGTGAAAAATCCATTTGGATACGGAAGAATTATTAAAGAAAATGGAAAGATTACGAATATTGTGGAAGAAAAAGAAGCTACAAATGAAGAAAAATTAATAGATGAAATAAATACAGGAGTCTATATTTTCAAATATGAAAGTTTAATTTATGCAATACAAAAAATTGATAATAATAATTCAAAAGGTGAATATTATTTGACAGATGCTATAAAAATCTTGACAAGTGAAAACTACAATGTGGATAGTTATCAAATAGACGATGAAAGTGAAATTTTAGGAGTAAATTCAAAAGTTCAACTTGCACAGGCAAATGAAATTTTAAAAATGAGAAAAAATATTGAGTTGATGGATAACGGAGTAATTTTAATTGATCCAAAAACAACATATATCGAACAGGAAGTACAAATAGGTGAAGATACTGTAATTTATCCGAACGTTGTAATTCAAGGAAATACAAAAATTGGAAAAAATTGTGAAATTTTGTCAAATACAAGAATTGAAAACTCTTCAATTGGAGATAATGTGAGAATAGAAAGTTCAGTTATCGAAAGCGCAGTAGTTGAAAAAAGTGCAACAATTGGTCCTTTTGCACATCTAAGACCAAAAGCGTACTTAAAAGAAACAGTTCATGTCGGAAATTTTGTAGAAATTAAAAATGCGACACTTGAAAAAGGAGTAAAATCTGGACATTTAACTTATATCGGAGATGCACAAGTCGGAGAAGATACAAATATTGGCGCAGGAACAATAACTTGCAATTATGATGGAAAAAATAAACATAAGACAATTATTGGAAGTGGTTCATTTATTGGAAGTAATTCGATAATTGTAGCACCTGTTACAATGGGAAATGAGGTATTCACAGCGGCAGGTTCGGTAATTACAAAAGATATTCCAAATAAAATGTTGGCATTTGGAAGAGCAAGACAAGTAAATAAAGAAAAAAAATAATTTTATAGCGAGAGAAAGAAGGAAAAAAATGATGTCATTATCAGCAAAAGATAAAGAAAAAATGAGAATATTTGCAGGTTCTTCGAGTAAAAAACTGGCTGAAAAAATAGCAAATTATTTGGATATGAAGTTATCTTCAGTTCAAATTGTAAAATTTGCAGATGGAGAAACCTTTGTAAAATCAGATGAAAGTGTGAGAGGTTGTAAAGTGTTCATTGTACAGTCGACTTCTAAACCAGTAAATGAAAGCTTGATGGAACTTCTGATATTTATTGATGCGCTAAAAAGAGCTTCAGCTAGAGAAATTATAGCAGTTATGCCTTATTATGGATATGCTAGACAAGATAGAAAAGCAAGTCCAAGAGAGCCAATTACATCAAAATTAGTGGCAAATCTACTTACAGTTGCAGGAGCGACAAGAGTTATCACAATGGATTTACATGCAAGACAAATTCAAGGATTTTTTGACATTCCAGTTGACCATATGGAAGCGCTTCCAATTTTGGCAAAACATTTTATAAAATACGGATTTAGTCCAGAGGATACAGTTGTAGTTTCACCTGATGTGGGAGGAGTGAAAAGGGCGAGAGGTCTTGCAAACTGGCTGCACACGCCGCTTGCAATAATTGACAAAAGAAGAGCAAAAGCAAATGTCTCAGAAGTTATGAACATAATTGGAGATGTAAAAGGTAAAAAAGCGATTTTAATTGATGATATGATTGATACGGCTGGAACAATTTGTAATGCGGCTCAAGCCTTGATAGATAAAGGAGCGACAGAAGTTTATGGGTGTGCGACTCATGCGGTATTTTCAGGACCTGCAGTTGAAAGATTGAAAGATTCAGCATTTACAGAAGTTGTAATAACAGATAGTATCGAACTTCCTGAAGATAAGAAATTTAAAAAGTTAAGAATACTTACAACAAGTAAAATGTTTGCAGAAACAATAAAAAGAATAGCAACAAGTAAAGCAATCAGTGATTTATTCGAAATGCCAGTGGAATCTGTGGAAAAAAAATAGACTATGGAAAAAATGAAAAAAAATAAAAAAAGTATAATACAGGAAAATATTATAAAAGTTATAAAAAGTGGAGGTGTTGTCGTATTTCCAACGGACACAGTCTATGGAATCGGTGCGCTTCCGCAAAAAGAACCTGTTGCAAAAATTTATAAAATTAAAAAAAGAGATTTTAGTAAAAAAATAATTGCACTAATAAGTGACAAAAAAATATTAAAAGATTTGGTGCAGGAGTCTTGTGAAAATATGTTAAAAATAGATAGAATATTGGAAAAATATTGGCCAGGAGAACTGACGGTTATTTTTCGTGCAAATAAAAATTTTACACATAAATTTGATGCACAAATGGAAACTATTGGCATAAGAATTCCTAAAAATAAACTGGCTTTGGAATTAATTGAAAAATCTGGAGGAATTTTACTTACAACAAGTGCAAATATTTCTGGGAAAAATGCGGTTTCTCGAATTTCAGATTTAGATTTAAAAATACAAAGAAAATCAGATGCGGTAGTTTTTGATGAAAAAAATGAAAATTTGACAGGAAAGCCGTCGACAATTGTAAAATATGAAGATGGGAAATTGACTTTGCTTAGGCAAGGAAATATTTTATTTGAAGAAATAGAAAAAAATTTTGACTGTTAATTAAAGTTTTAAATTAGAATTTTAATAAAATAAAAGGAGAGAATATGGCAAAAGTGATGAATCCTAATTCTGTGAGCAACATGGATTTGATTAATCAAAAAGCACAATTTAAAATGCAGCAATTAGTTCAAAAAATTGGAAAAGGGAAAAGAAGAGTGACAGTAACTTTTTCAAAAATGTCGAGAGGTTATGTCGCAAAAATGATTGAAGAAATGAAAAAGGCGATGGCACAATATGAAAGACAGCTGCCGAATCTTTTTAGTTTTTTTAATTATTTGGAAAAAGAAGTAAAAATTACAAAAGAAAATAAAAAAGAAAAGACAAAAGATGTAAAATTTTCTTATGAGGAAATAGATTTTTTTAAGTTGCAGTTAAATGAAACAATAAAAGGAATTGACACACAAGTTGCAACGTTAAAATGGTACAATTTAATAAAAAAAGGATTATTTAAGACACTGAAAAAACAGACTGAAACTGTTTTGGAAGAAGTTAAAAACGGAAAAGCAGTTAAGAAGAAATAAAAAAATAAAAAAAGAAATATATTAATAAAAGGGTTTGGGGGAACTTTAATGGAAAATAAAAATAATATTATTTCAAAAAGTGTAATTTCATATGTGAACGAAATTTTAAAGATAGGAATTTTTGAAAATGCAAGTGATATTCACATAAAATATGACAATGTTGAGGGAATGGAAATAAAATACCGAAAAGACGGCTATCTTATAGAAAGCTCAAATTTATACAAAAATATAAACAAAAATTTGTTGGAAAAGAATATTGTGGAAATAATTTCCAGAATAAAAATATTGTCACAGATGAATGTTGCGGAAAAGAGAAAGCCGCAAGATGGCAGTTTTTCAATTTCACTAAAAGACAAGAGATATGATATAAGAGCGGCGTATATGCCAACCTTTTATGGAGAGAGTATTGTCCTTAGAATTTTAGAAAATTATTTAGATAATGTGAAATTGGAAACTTTGGGATTTCTTCCAGAAAGTATAAAACTTTTAAAAAAAATTTTGAAAAGAAAACACGGACTTGTTTTAGTGAGTGGTCCGACTGGTTCTGGAAAATCGACTACACTTCAATCAATGATAAATAAAATCAATGATGGGAAGAGAAAAATAATAACTGTGGAAGATCCTGTAGAAATTAAAATAAATGGAATAGTGCAAGTTCAAATAAACAACGAAATAGGTGTAACTTTTTCAGAAATTCTAAAGGCAACTTTAAGAAATGACCCAGATGTCATAGTCATCTCAGAAATTCGGGATGAGGTAACAGCAGAAATTGCAGTGAGAGCTGCGTTAACTGGACATTTAGTTATTTCAACAATTCATACAAATGACGCTGTTTCAACAATTGTGAGATTAGTGGACATGGGGATTCCCAAATATTTAATTTTAGATTCTTTAATAGGCGTGGTTGGTCAGAGATTGGTGCAAAAAAAATGTCAAAAATGCGGTGGTATTGGATGTGGCGGTTGTAATAACGGACATAGCGGAAGAATTTCGATAAACGAAGTACTTTTGATAAATGATGGCGTAAAAGATATTTTGAAAAACAATAATTTGGGGATAGAATGCAAAAATAAGTTAAGAGAATTAAACGAAAAAAATAATTTAAATAATTTTGAAAAGTGTTTCATAAATTTTTATGAGGATATGAAAAATAAAATAGAAAAGAATTTGATTTTAGAAACGGATAATTTAGATATTTTATTTTAAAAAATAAAGAATAACCTTAAATAACCTTGAAATTTATTTTTAAGGTTATTTATTTTTAAAAAATTTTAAATCAGTCGAGGAAAAATATATGGAAACAGTTTTAATAACGGGTGCAAGTAGTGGAATCGGATGCGAGTTGGCAAAAGTTTATGCGAAAAATAATTACGATTTGGTTTTAGTAGCTAGAAGAATTGAAAGATTAAAGCAATTAAAAAGTGAAATAAAAAAAAGTAATCCCAAAATTCAAGTAAAAGTTATAGAAATAGACCTTTCTAAAAGCAAATCACCAGAAGACTTATTTCTTTTGTTGAAAAAGGAAAATATAAAAATAGATATTTTAATAAATAATGCAGGAATGGGAGTTTACGGAAATTTTTTGGAATTATCGAAAGAAGAGATGAAAAAGATAGAAAAAATGCTAAATTTAAATATGATAGCAATTGTTAAACTCACAAAAATATTTTTGAATAAAATGAAAACACATAAAAAAGGTGCAATTTTAAACGTTGCCTCAACAGCAGCATTTCAACCAGGTTTTAATGGCAACCTATTATGCAAGTAAAAGTTTTGTGCTATCTTTTAGCGAAGGAATCAGATATGAATTAAAAGATACAGGTATAAAAGTTTCTGCACTTTGCCCGGGACCAACAATTACAGAATTTGAAAAAATGTCAGAAATAAAAAATTGGAGAGATAAAATAAAGGTTATGTCTGCTAAAAAAGTTGCAAAAATAGCTTTTAGAGATTTTAAAAAAGGGAAAAAAATTATAGTTCCAGGATATTTAAATAAATTCTCAATTTTAGCAAGTAAAATATTTCCAAGAGAATTACTTTTAAAAATAATAAAAAAAATTCAGCAAAATAAATAAAAAAAATCTAAAAAAACCAGAAAAGAAGTTTTCAAAATAAGAAATTAAAAAAAGTAAAAAAATTCAAAAAAAGAGTTGACAACGGAAATTTTTTTTGATATAATATATTCCGTCGATTGGGAAAAGGTCGGCGGAAGGACAATGGAAAGAGAAGAAGAAAAAGCAGAGTGATAGATAAGAAAATAGAAGTCAAGGCTTAGAAATATACTCGTCAAGGAACAATAAGGTGAAATATAATGTTGAATGAAGAGTTTGATCCTGCTCAGGATGAACGCTGACAGAATGCTTAACACATGCAAGTCGATGGGGAAGCGGCGCTTGCGCCGTGGCAACCATGGCGGACGGGTGAGTAACGCGTAAAGAACTTGCCGGATGGACCGGGATAACAGCTGGAAACGGCTGGCAAGACCGGATACTGTGGGCTTACCGCATGGCTTACCATGAAAAGGATGCCGTCCGAGAGCTTTGCGTCCTATTAGCTGGTTGGTAAGGTGACGGCTTACCAAGGCGATGATAGGTAGCTACCTGAGAGGGTGGACTACCACAAGGGGACTGAGATACCCTTACTCCTACGGGAGGCAGCAGTGGGGAATATTGGACAATGGGGGCAACCCTGATCCAGCAATTCTGTGTGCACGAAGAAGGTTTTCGGATCGTAAAGTGCTTTCAGCAGGGAGGAAGGAAGTGACTGTACCTGCAGAAGAAGCGACGGCTAAATACGTGCCAGCAGCCGCGGTAATACGTATGTCGCGAGCGTTATCCGGAATTATTGGGCATAAAGGGCATCTAGGCGGTAAGTCCGGGGTGAAAACTGCTGGCTCAACCAGCAGCCTGCCTTGAAACTACCCGGCTTGAGTGCTGGAGAGGTGGACGGAACTGCACGAGTAGAGGTGAAATTCGTAGATATGTGCAGGAATGCCGATGATGAAGATAGTTCACTGGACGGCAACTGACGCTGAAGTGCGAAAGCTAGGGGAGCGAACAGGATTAGATACCCTGGTAGTCCTAGCTGTAAACGATGATTACTGGTGTGGGCATGAAGAGTGTCCGTGCCGAAGCTAATGCGATAAGTAATCCGCCTGAGTACTACCGCAAGGCTGAAACTCAAAGGAATTGACGGGGACCCGCACAAGCGGTGGAGCATGTGGTTTAATTCGACGCAACGCGAGGAACCTTACCAGATCTTGACATCCTCGGAAGGCGGCGGAGACGCCGCTGTGCCCTCGGGAGCCGAGTGACAGGTGGTGCATGGCTGTCGACAGCTCGTGTCGTGAGATGTTGGGTTAAGTCCCGCAACGAGCGCAACCCCTATCGCTAGTTGCCATCATCAGGTTGGGGACTCTAGCGAGACTGCCTGCGAAGAGCAGGAGGAAGGTGGGGATGACGTCAAGTCATCATGCCCCTTATGATCTGGGCTACACACGTGCTACAATGGCTGGTACAGAGAGATGCGACGCAGCAATGCCAAGCCAACCTCTAAAGCCAGTCCAAGTTCGGATTGAAGCCTGCAACTCGGCTTCATGAAGTTGGAATCGCTAGTAATCGCGGATCAGCAATGCCGCGGTGAATACGTTCTCGGGTCTTGTACACACCGCCCGTCACACCACGAGAGTTGTCTGCACCTGAAGCTGCCGGTCTAACCTTTCGGAAGAAGGCATCTAAGGTGTGGACAGTGATTGGGGTGAAGTCGTAACAAGGTATCCGTACCGGAAGGTGCGGATGGATCACCTCCTTTCTAAGGAGCATGTTTTCCTGCGCTTCTTCTTTGAAGTTTTTCCTTTTAAGGACAATGGGAAATGAATAGTAGGTAAAAGATTACAACAAAATAGATTATTCTGTTTGATAAAAAAGCTAATTAAGAGCACACGGAGGATGCAGGCAATAACAGCCGAAGAAGGACGCGATAAGCTGCGATAAGTCAGGAGATGCACATAATCAATGACGCCTGAATCTCCGAATGGGGCAACCCGCATGCTTGAAGAGCATGCACGAGAGTGGTAAGCCTGCGAACTGAAACATCTAAGTAGCAGGAGGAAAAGAAAGTAAAAACGATTCCCTGAGTAGCGGCGAGCGAACGGGGAGAAGCCTAAACCGTGCCGGTGCCAAGCTGGCAGCGTTGCCGGCGCGGGGTTGTGGGATTTCATACGACTGACGCCATAATGTCTAAGTGCAGCAAGTAGAATCAGCTGGAAAGCTGAACCGTAGAAGGTGACAGTCCTGTACACGTAAATGCTGAGCCATGACTTGAAACTCCCGAGTAGCGTCAAGCACGAGGAACTTGGCGTGAATCAGCGTGGACCATATCACGCAAGGCTAAATACTGTTATTGACCGATAGTGAAGAGTACCGTGAGGGAAAGGTGAAAAGAACCCTGTGCAAGGGAGTGAAATAGAATTTGAAACCGTGTGCTTACAAACGGTAGGAGCCCTTCGGGGTGACTGCGTGGATTTTGGTTAATCATCCTGCGAGTTATGATCAGTGGCAAGGCTAATTAATGAAGCCGAAGGGAAACCGAGTCTTAACAGGGCGGCTAAGTCGCTGGTCATAGACGCGAAACCTAGTGATCTATTTGTCCAGGCTGAAGCTGAGGTAAGACTCAGTGGAGGGAACTCACCGCCGTTGAAAAGTTGGGAGATGAGATAGGTCTAGGGGTGAAAAGCCAATCGAACTAGGAAATAGCCCGTTCTCTCCGAAATGCATTTAGGTGCAGCCTGAATCTTAGATAACTGGGGGTAGAGCACTGTATGATCTAGGGGGCGTACTGCTTACCGAAATCAAGCAAACTGCGAATACCATTTATTACTGATTCGGAGTGAGTCCGTGGATGACAAGGTCCGCGGACGAGAGGGGAACAGCCCAGACCACCAGCTAAGGTCCCAAATTATGTCTAAGTGGGAAAGGAGGTGGATATTCACAGACAACCAGGAGGTTGGCTTAGAAGCAGCCATGCCTTGAAAGAGTGCGTAATAGCTCACTGGTCGAGAGTATCTGCGCCGAAGATGTAACGGGGCTCAAGACATAAACCGAAGCTGTGGAAGCGGCCATGCCGCTTGGTAGGAGAGCGTTCTGTAGGTCTGCGAAGGCTGGCCGGAAGGCCTGCTGGAGACATCAGAAGCGAGAATGCAGGAATGAGTAGCGAGAAGGAGGGCGAGAATCCCTCCGGCCGGAAGTCCAAGGTTTCCGGGGGAAGGTTTGTCCGCCCCGGGGAAGTCGGGACCTAAGCGTAAGCAGAGATGTGATTGCGAATGGGAAACAGGTTAATATTCCTGTACCGCTGTCAGTCGCCTGAGTGACGGAGTGACGCAGCAAGGTATGTGAGAAGGCTGACGGAATAGCCTTTCTAAAGGCGTAGCCTGGGCACGCAGGCAAATCCGCGTGCCTAAAGGTGAGACCCTATGGGCAAGTGCTCCTGCACAAGTCACAGATCCTACACTGCCAAGAAAAACTTCTAGCGAGACTGGACAGCGCCCGTACCCTAAACCGACACAGGTGGACAGAGTGAGAAACTTAAAGTGACAGGATAACTCTAGCTAAGGAACTCTGCAAAATAGCCCCGTAACTTCGGGAGAAGGGGTGCCTGACATACCTGAGGGGAGAAGCGCCTCAAGGGGAAACATACGCAGTGAAGAGTCTCAAGCAACTGTTTACCAAAAACACAGGTCTATGCTAAGCTGGAAGGCGACGTATATGGGCTGACACCTGCCCAGTGCCGGAAGGTTAAGAGGAGGAGTGAGAGCTCCGATTTGAAGCCCCGGTGAACGGCGGTAACTATAACGGTCCTAAGGTAGCGAAATTCCTTGTCGGGTAAGTTCCGACCTGCACGAATGGTGAAATGATTTGAGAGCTGTCTTGGCTGGAGACCTGGTGAAGTTGTAATGCCGGTGAAGATACCGGCTACCTGCAGTAGGACGGAAAGACCCCGTGGAGCTTCACTGCAGCCTGGCATTGGGTTCTGGCAACGTGTGTATAGGATAGTTGGGAGACTGCGAAGTTGAGGCGCCAGCCTCTTCCGAGTCGCTGTTGGAATACCAACCATATGCTGCCGGAATTCTAATCCGCTCGCGGAGACAGTGCTAGGCGGGCAGTTTGACTGGGGCGGTCGCCTCCAAAAGAGTAACGGAGGCGTTCAAAGGTTCCCTCGGGCTGGATGGAAATCAGCCTTCGAGTGCAAACGCATAAGGGAGCTTGACTGCAAGACCGACGGGTCGAGCAGGTACGAAAGTAGGAGTTAGTGATCCGGCGGTCCCTCATGGAAGTAGTCGCTCAACGGATAAAAGCTACCCCGGGGATAACAGGCTGATACTTCCCAAGAGTCCATATCGACGGAAGTGTTTGGCACCTCGATGTCGGCTCGTCTCATCCTGGGGCTGGAGAAGGTCCCAAGGGTTGGGCTGTTCGCCCATTAAAGAGGCACGCGAGCTGGGTTCAGAACGTCGTGAGACAGTTCGGTCCCTATCCACTGCAGGCGCTTGAGCACTGAAAAGATCTGACCTTAGTACGAGAGGACCGGGTTGGACAGACCTCTGATGTATCAGCTGTCACGCCAGTGGCACGGCTGAGTAGTCACGTCTGGTAAGGATAATCGCTGAAAGCATCTAAGCGAGAAGCCGGCTTTGAGATGAGTGCTCGCAGTATCCACAGAGAACATGTGGTCGATAGGCTGGGGATGTAAGCGCAGCAATGCGTTCAGTTGACCAGTACTAATATTACTTGGGCTTTTTTAATCTTTTGCTCGCCTGCTATTTATTTCCCATTGCCCTTTACATCCATTCTTGTTTGGTGACCATTGCGGCAGGGATACACCCGGTGACATCCCGAACCCGGCAGTTAAGTCTGCTTGCGCCTACGAT
This sequence comes from Leptotrichia rugosa, assembly GCF_041200005.1. NCBI lineage: Bacteria > Fusobacteriati > Fusobacteriota > Fusobacteriia > Fusobacteriales > Leptotrichiaceae > Leptotrichia > Leptotrichia rugosa. The sequence goes on along the minus strand of NZ_CP165644.1, from coordinate 1,956,439 downwards.
ACTTGGCATGCGCCAGGGAAAATGGGCAGTCGCCAAACTTTTCTTTTTCTGCGTCTCCGTAGCTCAGCTGGTTAGAGCATCTGACTGTTAATCAGAGGGCCGCTGGTTCGAGCCCAGCCGGGGACGCCATTTTTTATTGAATAAAAAAATACCAACTCTTAGTTCCCTAGAATTGGTAAATTTTATTTTAAAATTTGTTTTTATTCAGCAATTTCAGTTATATTTTTGACTTTGTAATGACCAGCATTATTTATTAAATCAGCGATTAGAATGTCATCCACTTCTTCATTTAAAGTTATTTTTGCATTTTTTTTGTCTAAATTTACTGACACTTCTTCAACTTCTGGAATTGAACACAATGTATCTTCTACTTTCTTTTGGCAGTGTTCACAATGCATTCCTTCAATTTCAATTAATTTTTTTATCATAAAAAACATCTCCATTCATTTTAAACTTTCACTTTTATTATATAAAATTTTATTTTAAAATTCAAGTTTTTTAAAATATTTTCTTTAAATATAAAAAAAGTAATTTTTTATTTAAAATTATTAAAAAAAATGGTATAATACTTTTAAGTTGACTTTTTAGAAAAGGAGAGATTATGTATGATTTTACAGCATGTATTGTAACATACAATACTCCAAAAAATGATTTGAAGAAAATAATTAAATGTTTTCAAAAAATTAAATTAAATTTTAAATTATGGATTTCAGATAATTCTGAAAAAGATGATTTGAAAAGTTTTTTTAAGGAAATAGATGATAACCGAATAGAATATATTTTTAATAATTCAAATAAAGGTTTTGGGGCTGGGCATAATGTGGTTATTGATAAATTGATTAACAGTTCTGAAATATCTGAATTTCATTTGATTATTAATGCGGATATTTTTTTTGAGGAAAATATAGTTGAGAAAATTTTTGAGTACATGAAAAGACATAGTGAAATTGGGCAAATTGGTCCTAAAATTAGGGATTTAGAAGGGAATTTCAGCTATACTTGCAGATTGTTTCCAAAACCTTTGAATCTTGTATTTAGAAGGTTTTTACCATTTAAAAATATTGTTTATAAAATGGATTATGATTATGAAATGAGATGGGCAAATTTTGAGAAAATAATGGAAGTTCCGATACTTTCTGGGTGTTTTATTTTTTTAAGAGTTTCGGCATTAAAGGAAATCGGTGGATTTGATGAGAGATATTTTATGTATATGGAAGATTACGATTTGTGCCGAAGAATTGGACAGAAATATAAAGTTGTTTATTATCCAGAAGTCGAGATATTTCATGAGCATGGGAAGGCTTCGTATAAATCGAGAAAAATGATGATGTTTCATGTAAAATCAGCTATTAAGTATTTTAACAAATGGGGATGGTTTTTTGATAAAGAGCGAAAAATTAAAAATGATGAAACTAGAGAAAGATATTTTAAAGAAAATTAAATAATAAGAAGTTTTAAATTTAGAGTATTAAAACATTTCAAGCATAAGTATTAGATTATAAAATTTTTAATTTAATATTTATGCTATTTTTAGTATTTAAAAGAGGAGATATAAATTTTGATCTTTGAATTCAAGGTGATATAATTATAAATATGAGTTATTAGGAGGAAAATAGATGAAAACATATTTAGTAACAGGTGCAGCGGGATTTATTGGGGCAAATTTTTTGAAATATATTTTGAAAAAGTATGAGGGGAAAGAAGATATAAAAGTTATAGTTGTTGATGTATTGACTTATGCAGGAAATTTGGGGACTATTAAAGAGGAAATTAAAGATGCAAGAGTGGAATTTAAAAAAGTTGATATTAGGGATAGGAAAAAAATTGAGAGAGTTTTTTCTGAAAATGATGTTGATTTTGTGGTGAATTTTGCGGCGGAATCGCATGTTGATAGATCGATTGAAAACCCACAAATTTTAAACTAATATTTTGGGAACTCAAAATTTGTTGGAAAATGCTAAAAAGGCTTGGACAATTTCTAAAGATGAAAATGGATATCCAATTTACAAAGATGGTGTGAAATATTTGCAAGTGTCTACTGATGAGGTTTATGGAAGTTTGACGAAGGATTATGAAATAGCGATTGATTTGGCAATTGAAGATAAAGAAGTGAAAAAAGTTTTAAAAAATCGAACAAATTTAAAAACTTATGGGGATAAATTTTTTACAGAAAAAACGCCAGTTGACCCAAGAAGTCCTTATTCTGCATCAAAAACAGGAGCCGACCATATTGTAATTGCGTATGGAGAAACTTATAAAATGCCGATAAATATTACAAGATGTTCGAATAATTATGGTCCGTACCATTTTCCAGAAAAATTGATTCCTTTGATGATAAAAAATGTACTTGAAAGGAAGAAATTGCCTGTTTATGGGAAAGGTGACAATGTAAGAGATTGGCTTTATGTTGAGGATCACTGTAAAGGAATTGACTTGGTTGTGAGAAACGGAAGATTGGGAGAAATTTACAATATTGGTGGATTTAATGAAGAGCAAAATATTAATATTGTAAAATTGGTAATTGATATTTTGAAGGATGAAATTACTGCGAATGACGAATATAAAAAAGTGTTGAAAACTGACTTGGCAAATGTAAATTATGATTTGATAACTTATGTTCAAGACAGATTGGGACATGATATGAGATATGCGATTGATCCTTCAAAAATTGCGAGAGAATTGGGATGGTATCCTGAAACTGATTTTGAAACAGGAATCAGAAAAACTGTCAAATGGTATTTGGAAAATCAAGATTGGGTAAATGAAGTAGCTTCAGGTGATTATCAGAAATATTATGATGAAATGTATGGAAATAAATAGAAAGTTATGAAAAAAGTTATGAAGGAGGAAATTATGAATAATTTCAAAGTAGTTGAAACACCGATAAAAGGTTTAGTAATAATTCAGCCAAAGGTGTTTGGAGATGAAAGAGGATTTTTTTTAGAAACATATAATAAAAAGTCATTTAAAGAACTGGGGCTTACGATGGAATTCGTTCAGGACAATCATTCAAAATCCAAAAAAGGCGTGCTTAGAGGATTACATTTTCAGACAAAACATACTCAAGGGAAACTTGTCAGAGTGGCAAAAGGGAAAGTGTATGATGTGGCTGTGGATTTGAGAAAAAATAGTAAAACATTTGGTAAATGGTATGGAGTTTTGTTGACAGAAGCTAATAAGACTATGTTTTATGTGCCAGAAGGGTTTGCGCATGGATTTTTGACGTTGGAAGATGGTACGGAATTCATGTACAAGTGTACGGATTTGTATTCGCCAGAATATGATAGTGGAATCATGTGGAATGACAAAACTATTGGAATTGACTGGAAATTTGAGGAATTTGGGATTGATTCCAGTGAGCTTACAATTTCTGATAAGGATACTAAGCATCGGAATTTCGATAGAAATAAAAAATATTTTGAAAAATATTAAAAAATGAGCTCAAATTATTATAAAAAATTGTGAAAAAATTTTTATAAAAAACAGAAAAATTTTGATTTTTAGATAAAAAAGTGCTATAATGTGAAAAATTTTGATTGGAGATGATAAAATGAAAAATATCATAAAAAAATCGTTATTAGTTTTGGGAGTATTAAGTTTTTCAGCAGTTTCTTTTTCAGCGAGAAAAGTTTATGTGAAAAGGGAACCTAGTAGAATCATTTCAACTATAAAGAGTAGATTGGCAATAAGAAGAGCAAGAAGAGCTAGAAAATCAAAAAAAGTGTATGTAAAAAGAGAGCCTAGAAGAAAAAGAAGATAATTAAAATAATAAAAAGACTATCTCAGAATTTTTTCGAGATAGTTTTTTATTGATACAGTTAGTTTAAATTTTAAAAATGTTTGAAGAATATTCATAATTTTTTTGAAGTTGTATATAAATCCATTAAAATAGCAATGTTTTATTATGATTACGAAAAAATTACATTCTAAATTTTTGATTTATTTTGCAGAAATAAAGATACTTAAAATTTTTTTTATTTTATAGTGGTTTTTTTGATGGAATTCCCGTCTTTCTTGGATATTTTTCGTCAGTTTTTTTTGTTTTTTTGATTTCTAAAATGATTCTCTCATCACAACTGTCAGGAAGATTGAACTTGTGAATATTTTCGATTTTTGAGTTTAACTTTGAAAGTGCATTTTTACTTTCGTCAAGTTCATTTAAATTTAGTTTTTGTGGCAAAAATCTTCCGTTTACTTTGATAAAAGGTATCATATATTCTAAAATAATTCTTAAATTTGCAACTCCTCTGCAAAGTGCGCAGTCAAAAGTTTCCCTTTTTCCTTTTATCAATTCTTCAGCTCGTTTAAAACTTGTCTGAACATTTTTTAAATTTAACTTTTCAATGACTTCATTGATGAAATTGATTTTTTTTCTCACGGAATCAACTAGCAAAAACTCTTTTTCAGGATAAAAAATCGCAAGGACAAGTCCTGGAAATCCTGCACCTGTACCGACATCAATAAAGGATTTTTCCTCATCTTTTATAACTTTTGTAAGCAAAAGCGAGTCAATAAAATGTTTTTCCAGCATTCCATTTTTTTCACGAATCGCAGTTAAATTTATCACTTTATTTTTTTCATAAAGTAGTTCCAAAAAATCCAACATTTTTTCTAACTTTTCTTTTTCAAGTGAAATTTCTGCTTTTAAAAGTAAATTTTCAAAATAGTCTTTTATATTTTCCATAAATTTCTTTTTCTCTTTTCTTTTTTTTTAAATTATTCATTATTATATTTATTTGTTTATTTTCTTTTTTTATTCAAATTTTTATTTCAAAATTCCATCCAAATACATTATAAGTACCGAAATATCAGCTGGAGTTACACCTGCAACTCTTGCCGCTTGTCCCACATTGTATGGTCTTTTTTCCTTCAATCTCTGTTTAGCTTCTCGTGTTATCCCTTTCATCGCATCATAGTCAAAATCTTTTGGAATTAATTTTGTATCAAGTTTTTTTTCACGCTCCATGACACTTAGCGCTCTTGCGATATATCCTTCATATTTCACTTGCACTTCGATTTGATATTCAGTTTCGGCATCAAAATCCAATTTTGGAGGGTTTTCAATATCTTGCGCAATGTATTTTATATCTTCATAAGTAACTTTTGGTCGACGCAAAATTTCTTTTAAAGTTGTTCCGCTTTTTAGCGATTCTCCATATTTTTCAAGAATTTCCACCAATTTTTTGTTGCTAGTTCCAAGTTTTGTTTCTTCTAATTTTGTAATAGTATTTTTGACATTCTCTATTTTTTTCAAAACTTTGTCGTAATATTTTTTCGGAAGCAGTCCAACTTTGTAACCTTTTTCAGAAAGTCTAATATCTGCATTATCTTCTCTTAAAATAAGTCTATATTCCGATCTTGCGGTAAACATTCTGTAAGGCTCAAATAATTCTTTATTGATTAAGTCATCAATCATTGTACCAATATAAGAACTTTCTCTGTCTAAAATTAGAGGTTCTTTACCTTTTACTTTAAGAGCTGCATTTATTCCCGCAATAATTCCCTGAGCTGCAGCTTCTTCGTAACCGCTTGTACCGTTTAATTGACCTGCCAAAAACAGACCTTTTATTCTTTTTGTTTCAAGCGAATAGTCAAGTTCGCTTGGATTTACAATGTCGTATTCAACAGCGTAACCATACCGCATAATATGAGCATTTTCAAGACCTTCAATTGAGTTTACAATTTTTTGCTGCAATTCAGCTGGATAGCTTGTGGAAAGTCCACTTATGTAAACTTCTGTTGTGTGAAATCCTTCCGGCTCTAAGAATAAATGATGGCTGTCCTTGTCGCTAAATTTTACGACTTTATCTTCGATTGATGGACAATAACGAGGTCCTGTGCTGCTGATACTTCCGTTATACATTGGCGCTCTATGAAGGTTTTCTGTTATAATTTTATGTGTTGTCAAATTTGTTCTAGTCAAAAAGCATGATAACTGTGGTCGGCTCTGAGCTTCTTCATTGGAAGTCCTCATTGAAAATTTTAGTGGAACTTCAGTTTCTCCAGGCTGTTTTTCTAATTTTTCTAAGTCAAGAGTTCGGATGTCAAGTCTGGGCGGCGTTCCTGTCTTAAATCTTCCCATTTTAAATCCTAAATTTTTTAGCGACGAAGTCAGGTCATCAGCTGAGAGTTCTCCCATTCTTCCACCTTTAACTCTTTTTTCTCCGATGTATAAAAGTCCGCGAAGAAAAGTTCCTGTTGCAAGTACAACAGCTTTTGCGCAAAATTCCATTCCAGTTTTTGTCTTAATTCCTCTGATTTCGCCATTTTCTGTCACAAGTTCTGTCACAATATCCTGAATTGTATCAAGATTTTCTTGTTTTTCGACAGTTTTTTTCATTTCTAATGCGTAAATTTTTCTGTCAGCTTGGGAACGAAGAGATCTCACGGCTGGACCTTTTTTTGTGTTTAAAATTCTCATTTGAATAAAGCTCTTGTCCATATTTCGTCCCATTTCTCCACCAAGTGCGTCAACTTCTTTTGCCAAATGGCTTTTTGCAGGTCCGCCAATAGAAGGATTGCACGACATAACGCCGATATTATCTAAAGTTATTGTAAAAATTGCAGTATTTAGACCCATTCTGGCAGAAGCTAAAGCGGCTTCCACACCAGCGTGTCCAGCACCAACTACAATTACATCATAATTTTTCATCTTTTAAGATTCCTTTCAGATTATATTATATATAAATTTTTTTTATTTAAAAAGTTTCTGTCAAATCACAATTCAAGAAAATTTTTTAAAATGAAGTCTTTTAAGATATTATAACACAAAAAAAAATCTCAATCAATTTTAAGATAGAAAGCATTTTTATGTTTTTGGCTAAGTTTAAATGAGAGAAAATTTATATTTTAACAAAAAGATAGCAAGAAGTCGTAGGCTTTCTACAAGTGGGAGTGGTTCATCAGAACGAAATATGGTATTTGCAATACTATAATGTTTGTGATAAAATAAAAAATAAATCATTTTAGATTAGAAAGGAAGTAAGACAAAATGGAAGTTTATTTAGAATTATTCTGGATTTTCTTTAAAATTGGTGCATTCACTCTTGGTGGTGGATATGCGATTTTACCACTTATTCAGGCTGATGTCGTAGATTTTCATAAATGGTTAAATATACAGCAATTTACAGATATTGTGGCAATTTCTCAAGTAACTCCAGGTCCTATTTCGTTAAATTCAGCAACTTATGTCGGATATTTAGTTGGGAACAAAGCAGGAATTTGGAATGGAGTTTTAGCTGGAACAATTGCAACGATAGGATTAATTCTTCCATCAGTTATTGTAATGACTTTTTTCAGTAAATTTTATTTAAAATTTCAAGATAATAAATATATGGATAATGCGTTTGCTGGTCTTAAAATTGTTGTTGTAGGATTGATTCTAGCAGCTGCAATACTATTGATTGATAAAAATAATTTTATTAAATAGTGCAAGAACACTCGCGACTTTTAGTCGTGAAATGAATTGCACGAAAATTTTAGTAAGCATATAGGGAAACTTGTATGTAGACACGGAGCAAAACCGTGCAACAAAGAAACTGAACTGCTGGGAACTCTTAAAGCTGGTATAACCACAACATAATACCTTCGTTAAAATATGGTATAAGTGTGAAGGTGGCGAAAGCAGAAAAAATATACTAGATGGTGCAAGGTTAAATCCTAAACATCATGATAATAGACAATCAGCAGCTAAGCCTGAAAAGGAAAGTTCAACGACTATCCCTCGTGAGGGGAGTACAATACAAGCGATTGGTATTGGAAGTGGTTTCGCCTAAGTCCTTGAAATAGGATATGGATAAGATATAGTCTGTGCTTGTCAGAGATAACAAGAAGTTCATAAGAGAACTGCATAAGTAGTAGCGCACTTGTGTGAACGACGCTTCCCGCTGTTGTGGGGTTTTAAAAACTTTAAAAATATTTAAAAATAAATAAAAAATATTACTTTTTTGACAGATAAAATGTAGAATACGTGGTATAATATCTCTGATGAAAAGGAGGTGATATCTATGTATTTAACTTTAAAACAACAGGTAAAACATCTTAGCAAAAAGGAGTTTAGAAATTTAAAATATTTATCTCATGTAGCCAAGAACTTAACTAATGAAGCTATATATAATATTAGACAGTATTATTTTAATAAGAAAAAGTATTTAAGCTATAACGAAAACTATAAAATGCTTAAAAATAGTGAAAACTATAAGAAGTTAAATTCTAATATGGCTCAACAAATTCTAAAGGAAGTAGACGGAAGTTTCAAATCATTTTTTGGACTTTTGAAACTTGCTAAGAATGGTCAATATAATTTTAAAGATATAAAATTACCTAAATATCTTGATAAAGATGGTTTTACAACTCTTGTTATAGGTTTTGTAAGATTAAAAGATGATATGCTGATAGTTCCTTATTCAAATTCGTTTAAGAAAACTCATCAGGAAGTTAAAATTAAGCTGCCACCAGTATTAAAAGGCAAGAAGATAAAAGAGATTAGAATAATGCCAAAACAACATTCTAGGTACTTTGAAATTCAATACATTTATGAGGTAGAAGAAGTTCAAAGGGAATTAAATAAAGAAAATGCACTAGGAATTGATTTAGGTATAGATAATCTTTGTACTTGTGTTACAAATACTGGAGCTTCATTCATAATAGATGGTAGAAAATTAAAATCAATAAATCAATACTATAACAAGACAAATGCAAAATTGCAAAGCATAAAAGATAAGCAAAAGATTAAGCGGACAACATTAAGGCAAAAGAGAATAGCTAGAAGGAGAAATAATCGTATAGAAGATTATCTTTCAAATATAGGAAGCATAAATAATCAAAATTTTGTAAATATACCATATGGAAAATTAAGAGATAAATTAATATATCTATGTAAACTATATGGAATAGAATTTAAGCTGCAAGAAGAGAGTTATACATCAAAAGCAAGTTTCTTTGATGGAGATGAAATTCCAATATATGATAAAGAAAATCTACAAGAATATGTATTCAGTGGAAAAAGAATAAAAAGAGGACTATATCAAACAAGCACAAGTAAACTCATAAATGCAGATTGTAACGGAGCATTAAATATTCTAAGAAAAAGTAAAGTTGTGGACTTAAGCGTCCTATACAATAGAGGTGAACTGAACACACCTAAAAGAATAAGGGTAGTGTAAGGCTATCAAACTTCTTAGAAAATTTTTAAATATTTTTAAAGATTTTAGAACCCTGCGACTTTAGTCGTGGGAGGTTCAGTGACTGGAAAAGTGTTGTGATATTCGTTATATCTGTGGCACTTGTGTTAAAATGGAAAATGAGTCCGATATTGCTGACAGTAATTGCGGCGATTGCAGGAATTATAATTTATTAAAATCTTTACTTTAATCTTAGAAATAGAAAAAAATAAAATAGTTGTCTAAATTTGATTATTTTGATATAATAAAAATAAAAATTGTTAATTTTAAAAAAAATTTGACAATCAAAATAAAATATGATATATTTAGTCATACGAATTTAAAATAAAAGACTAGATATAGAATATAAACTAAATCAAATGGAGGTTAGAAAATGGCAAAAGTAGGTATTTTTTATGGATCAACAACTGGAGTTACTGAAGATATAGCAAATAGAATTGCTGAAAAAATTGATGGAGCAGAAGTTTTTAACATTGATGGAAATGTTGATGAGCTTGAAAACTATGATGTATTACTTTTAGGAACATCAACTTGGGGATTCGGAGATTTGCAAGATGACTGGCAAGCAGTATTAGACGACTTAGCTAACTTAAATTTAGCTGGAAAAAAAGTGGCATATTTCGGAAGTGGAGATCAGGGGACTTTCTCTGATACATTTATGGACGGAATGGCTATTATAAATGAAGAAATTTCAAAAACAGGAGCAACTGTAATTGGAAATACTTCAACAGAAGGATATGAGTTCAACGAATCAAGAGCAGTGGAAGGCGACAAATTTTTAGGACTTGCATTGGATGAAGTAAATCAGTCTGATTTGACAGATGAAAGAATTGATGCTTGGGTTGAACAAATTAAAAAGGAATTTTAGTGAAATTTTGTGAAAAAAGTTCACAAGTATAATTATGATTTTAGCTATATTCATATATAACTAAGATAAAATCAATTTTCACGAATTGATTTTCTCTCCAAAAAGTAGAAAAGGTGTCTCCACAACACCTTTTTTATTTTAAAAATATAATAATATTTTTTTTAAGAAAAAATATAAAATTGAAACATATAGAAATTTGTGGTATAATTAAAAATAATTTTAGATTAAGGAGAAAGTGAAAATGAAAAATGCAACTGTGATAATATTTTACGTAATTTTAATGGTAACTATATTTTTACCTGCATATCTTGCAAATAAAAAAAGAAAACAGCAACAAAAAGAGATGATTGACAATTTTAAAGTTGGGGATAAAGTAGTTACATCTGGAGGAATTTTAGGGACAATTACAAATGTTTTGAGTGAAACTTTGGAGATTAAAGTTGATAAAAATGCAAAAATTACAGTTTTGAAAACATCTATTTCAAGCGTAGAAAAAAAATAATTTTTTAGAAAGGATAGGTTTTGAAAAATGAAAAAAATATTGATATTTTTATTATTTTTAGTAGGTTCTGTCATATTTGCAGAAAATTTGGAAAGTATAAATTATAGAAATGGGACATTTAAAGGAATCTTTAAAGAGAATAAAAAAATGATGCCAGGGACAACTGTGACTAAAGTTGGAAATGACAATGTTTTAATTTTAAGTTTTTTAAATACAAAAGCGGCAAAAATTCCGCAAAGTACTTCTGTAAATGATCAGTATATAAGTAAAATTCAAGTTTATGAAAATGATTCTTCAACTTCGTTGATGTTTTATTTGAAACCATCGGCAAAATATCAAATAGTTACAAGAAACAAAGAAATTGAAGTGACATTTAATAGTGGAGATGCTAACTCTATGACACAGACAACGGTAACAACTAGACCAAATACAAGTACAACAAGTACAAGTATAAGCTCAAGACCGCAAGCAAGTGGTTATTCAAGACCAAATAATAACACAAATACTTACACACCGCCACAACAAAAACCAACAGGTCCAAGATATTCCACTTCAGGAAATAAAAAATATACTATTGTTGTAGATCCAGGACATGGTGGACATGATTCAGGTGCAAGAGGAAATGGATATAATGAAAAAGATATAGCATTACAAGTAGCAACAAGATTGGCTAACAATTTAAGACGGGATTATAATGTTATAATGACAAGAGATTCAGATTTCTTTGTACCATTAGATACAAGAGCTAAAATTGGAAATGATGCAAATGCAGATTTCTTTATAAGTATTCACTTAAATTCAGGTTCAAGCTCATCGGCAAATGGAACAGAAGTATTTTACTTTAGTAAAAAAGATGAAGGAAGTTATGCTGCAAGAGTTGCACAGATTGAAAATAGAGTGGATTCAAGCTATGGAGATACGCCATTTTCAGATTTAGTCGTAAAAGATATATTTTATAGAACAAATCAGAAAAAAAGTCAAGCTATTGCAACAACTGTGTTAGATAATCTTATAAACACTATTGGACTTAGAAGAAGAGGAGTTTTTGGAGCAAATTTTGCAGTGCTTCGGGGAAGTAATTCGCCTTCAATTTTGGTGGAATTAGGATTTATGAATAACTACGGTGACTTATCACAGTATTTAACACCTGAAGGTCAAGAAAGAGCAGCACAAGCTATTGCTAATGGAATTAGACAATATTTTAGATAATTAGGTTTACGAATATTTGGAGAAAATTATGGCAGAAGAAATTAAGAAAAAAAAAGGTTTTTTTAGAAAAAATGGCTGGGTGATATTGCTTGTTTTAGCAACTGGTGGAGTTGTAGCTACGAGTTTCTATGACAAAGATCACGAAGATATGATAGAAGTGACTGTGGATAAAGGTTCGGAAGAAGAGAGAATTCAAAATAATGCAGAAAATTATCAGACAATTACTATCTTTGTATATGATAAAAATACTAAAACTATAAATGAAAAAGAAGTGACAATTCCTAAACAGCTAAATTTAGTTGAAGGAGATTTTATTAATGAAATTATAAAAAATTCAGATTTTATTAATGAAAATATGAAATTTAGAAGTGCTTACAATTTAAGAATAAATAATGTCAACACAACAGTTGTAAAATTAAACGGAGAGTTTTTAAATTTGAAAAAAAATCCTGAATTATTTAATGGTTTTTCCCAAGCAGTGTCGAATACAATCTTGAAAAATTTTTCAAATATTCAAAGCGTTGTAATTCAGATAGATGGGGAAACAAATATCGGGTAGAAAATAATTGTCCTAAAATAATTAATGATTTTTTTGTTTCATTAATTTTTTGGGACAATTTTTTTAAAAAAGTAAAAGGTGATGGAGATGAGAGAGAAAAAATCTAAAAAAAACAAAAAAGAAGTAGAGAAATTTAAAGAAAATAAAAACGAAAGTAAAAAAGAAAAGAAAAATAAAAGTGAGAAAAAAGAAAGAAAAGACAATAAATTTTTTGGAAAAAAAGTTTTGAAAAAAAATGAGAGTGAAAATGAAAAAATAAAAAAATTTGAGGAAAGGGAAGAAAAAGAACTGAAATATTTAAAAAAAGTATTGGCGGAATATGAGTTTAATTTTCAAGAAATTTTGCAGCTCTTGGAGTGGAGTCCCAAAAAAAGAAAAATTTATAAGATGTTATTAAATCATTGGGAAGAAAAGGGAGAAATCTTTTTAAAGAGAAATGGAAAGTACACTTTGCCTGAAAAAGAAGGATTTTTGCGAGGAGAAATTTCGATTGGAAATGGGAATTTTGGATTTTTGGATATTTTAGGAGAACACAGCGTGTTTATTCCTGGCGCATATTTGAACACGGCAATGGATGGCGACACAGTTTTGGTACGAATTCTGAAAGAAAGCAGCAGTTCTAAAAAAAGAGAGGGCGAAGTTGTAAATGTAATTAAGAGAAACAGAGAGATTATAGTTGGGATTTTTGAGCATAATTTGAGCTTTGGCTTTGTTCGTCCAAAAAATTCTCCAAGCGACATTTACATTCCGAAAAAATTTATAAAAGGTGCAAAAACTGGGGATTTGGTTGCTGTAAAAATTGATTTTTGGGGAGACGATACACGAAAACCAGAAGGAGAAATTGTGAGTGTCTTGGGAAATCCGCAAGATACAGAAGTTTTGATTTCGTCGTTGCTTTTAAATGAGGGAATTGAAGAAAAGTTTTCTAATGAAGTTTTAAAAGAACTAGATAAAATTGATGAAGATTTTACAAATGAACTTTCAAATAGAAAAGATTTGCGAAATCTTGACATCATTACGATTGACGGAGCGGATGCAAAAGATTTGGATGATGCCGTGTATGTTGAAAAAAAAGAAGATAGATACAAACTTATTGTAAGTATTGCCGATGTTTCTCATTATGTTGGCGAAAATACTGCACTTGACAGTGAAGCACTAAAGCGGGGAAATTCGATTTATCTTGTGGACAGAGTAATTCCAATGCTTCCAAGAAAATTGTCAAACAACCTTTGTTCGCTTAATCCGAATGAAGATAAACTGACTTTCTCGGTTGAGATGGAAATTGATTTTAAAGGAAAAGTTGTAAAAAATAATTTTTATAAATCAGTTATAAGGTCCAAATATCGAATGACTTACGACGATGTGAATAAAATTTTTGATTATCAAAGAGATAAAAAGAGTGAAAAAAACGGAAAAAACGAAAAGAATGAGAATTTGTCTGAAGAAAAAAAAGAAATATTTTTTGAAAATAAAAAGGTTTTTGAAAGATATGAAAAAATTTCGGAAATGCTAAAAAATATGTTGGAACTTTCTAAAATAATTCGTGCGAATAAAAAGAGAAGAGGAAGCATTGATTTTGAACTGCCAGAAATAAAAGTTGTGCTGGATGAAAATAAACTTGTGAAAGACATTAAGCTTCGTTCTCGTGGGGAAGCTGAAAAGTTAATTGAAGATTTTATGGTAATTGCAAATGAAACTGTGGCAGAAAAATTATTTTGGGAAGAAACTCCAGCGATTTACAGGGTTCACGAAGATCCAGACAAGGCTAAAATTCAAGCGTTAAATGAAACGCTTATAAAATTTGGGTATTCACTAAAAAATATGGATGAAATTCATCCTGGAAAATTTCAAAATATTATAAATAAAACAACGGGACTGCCAGAAGGATATTTGATTCACAAGTTAATTTTACGGGCTATGCAGCGGGCAAGATATGCGAATAAAAATCTTGGTCATTTTGGTTTGGCTTCTAAATATTATTTGCACTTTACTTCGCCAATTAGGCGATATTCAGATTTAGTTGTCCACAGGATGCTTGGGCGTTCGATTGAAAGATTTATAAATGAGCGAGAGAAAACGAAATATTTATCCGATTTTGAAGTGATAGCAAGTAATATTTCCAAAACTGAGCGAATTGCCGATAAATTGGAAGAAGATAGTGTAAAAATTAAATTAATTGAATATATGCAAGATAAAATTGGTGAAACGTTTATAGCTAGACTTAGCAGAATGAATAAAAATAAAATATTTATGGAACTTGAAAATCATATAGAAGTTGTCTATAATATTACAAGTTCACGGGATAATTTCATTTATGATGAAGAAAATTTTAAAATTATAAATAAAAGGACAAATGAGAGCTTTACGATGGGAAACACGCTAAAAGTGAGTGTTGTGAGTGCAAGTTATGAAAAGATGGAAATTGAAGTTATTCCGTTTGAAGAAGAAAAAAGCGAAATAAATTTAGAAAACTAGAAAATTTATTTGATTTTTAGATTTTAGATAAAAAAAATTATTAAATACTTAAATACTTAAAAAGGATTATGCATTTTCCTAAATTAATGTAAATTTATGAGATGGAGAATTTTATATGAAAAGAAAGTTATTAATTTTAATAAGTTTTTGTTTCTTTTTGGTCATAAGTTGTGGAAATAAAGAGGAGCAAAAAATCAGAAAAGATTTTGACGCCACTATGGGAATTATGAGAACAGGTGACTACAATAAAGTAAAAAAAATGAGTTCTGAACTTAGTGAAGAGGAATTTTCAATTGTTGAAGAAGGATTTAAAAGAATAAAATATAAAATAAAAAAAGTTGAAGTAAATGGCAATAGAGCTAAGATGGCAATAGAAGTAAATTATCCAGATATTTCAAGTGTTATGCAAGAATACTTAGTTCAATTGGCCAGTAAAGGGCAAGAGATTGAAAATAAAAAATTGACGATTGATCAGGGAAAAAAAGAAATGAGAAATTTTACAAAAAGTTTTTTTTCTCAAAAATTTAAAGAAAATAAAGTAAGTTTTTTAAAAGAAAAATTGACGATAAATTATGTAAAAAATGATGAAAAATGGCGACTTAGCGCCAATGAAAATAAAGATTTAATAAAATTATTTTCGCTTGGAGTGGTGAATGAATAAAAGGGGGAAAATATGGTTTTAGCAAAAAATAAAAAAGCGTATCATGACTATTTTATAGAAGAAAAATTGGAGGCTGGAATCGAGCTTGTGGGAACAGAAGTAAAATCTGTAAAAGCTGGTAAGATAAGTATAAAAGAGAGTTTTGTAAGAATTATAAGAAATGAAGTTTTTATAATGAATATGCACATAACACCTTACGAATTTGGAAATATTAATAATGTACCAGAATCAAGAGTGAGAAAATTACTTTTGAGCCGAAGAGAAATCAATAAATGGGAAGCCAAAATCAAAGAGCAAGGATACACAATTGTGCCACTTTCAGTTTACACAAAGCAAAGACTTGTAAAAGTGGAAATTGCACTTGCAAAAGGGAAAAAACTTCACGATAAAAGGGAAACTTTGAAAAGAAAAGATATAGATAGAAATTTAAAAAAAATTCAAAAAGATTTTTTAAGATAATGGGATAAATTGATAATAAAAAATAAAAATATCAGGGAGGCTAAATGGATATTTTAAAAAATGTGGCAAGTGAGCTAAATTTTAATGAGTCACAAGTGGAAAATACAATAAAACTTTTTGACGAAGGGGCGACTGTGCCGTTTATTGCTCGTTATAGAAAAGAAGTTACTGGAAATTTGGACGAGGAGCAAATTAGAGATGTAATTGAGAAAGTTACTTATTACAGAAATCTAGAAAAAAGAAAAGAGGAAGTCTTAAGGCTTATAGAAGAGCAGGGAAAATTGACTGACAAGCTTAAAAACAGCATAACTTGTGCAACAAAACTTCAGGAAGTGGAAGACCTTTATTTGCCTTACAAGAAAAAGAAAAAAACAAAGGCAGATATTGCAAAAGAGCAAGGATTAGAGCCTTTGACAGAATTTGCGTTGCTTTCAACAACTACTTTTGAAGAGTTACAAAAAGAGGCAGAAAAATATTTGAGTGAAGAAGTTGTATCGGTTGAAGATGCGATTAATGGTGTGCATTTGATTATTGCACAAAATATTTCGGAAGATGTGAAAATAAGGGAATTTTTGAGAAATAAAATTTCAGAATTTGGAATTTTGACTTCAAAAGTTGTGGAAAAAAACAAAGAAAACGATGAAAAAGGGGTTTATCAAGATTACTATGAATATTCGGAGCTTATTAAAAAAGCGGCTTCTAATAGAATTTTGGCAATAAATCGTGGTGAAAAAGAAAAAATATTAAAAGTTGACATTGAAATTGACGAAAAAACTGAAAAATTTATAATGGACTTTATTTTGAATACTTTTGAAAATAAAAATTTAGTTGAATTTTTGAGCGAAGTTATAAAAGATTCGCTGGATAGACTGGCTTATCCGTCGATAAAAAACGAAGTGAGAAATATTTATACTGAAAAATCTGAGGAAGAAGCGATTAATATTTTTTCTGAAAATTTAGAAAAACTGCTTTTGCAGCCGCCTTTGAGTAAAAAAACATTGATGGGTCTTGATCCCGGTTACAGAACAGGTTGTAAATTGGTAATTATCAACAAAGATGGTTTTTATGAAACAAACGATGTACTTTTTCTGGTTGAAGAGATGCACAATTCAAAGCAGCTTGCAACCGCAAAGAAAAAAATCTTGGACTACATTAAAAAATACGATGTTGATATCATTGCAATTGGGAATGGAACTGCTTCTCGTGAAACTGAAAGTTTTGTGGCAGATGTTATAAAGGAAGCATCAAAACCTGTGTCATATTTGATTGTAAGCGAGGCAGGAGCTTCAGTTTATTCAGCTTCAAAAATTGCAATTGAGGAATTTCCAGATTTGGATGTGACGGCTAGAGGAGCAATTTCAATTGCTAGAAGAATTCAGGATCCGATGGCTGAGCTTGTGAAGATTGATCCAAAATCAATTGGAGTCGGAATGTATCAGCACGATGTGAATCAAAAAAAATTGAATGAAACTTTGGAACAGACAATTGAACATGTTGTAAATAATGTTGGAGTCAATATTAATACAGCTTCGTGGGCATTACTTAGTTTTGTTTCTGGAATTAAGAAAAATGTAGCTAAAAATCTTGTGGATTATAGACATGAAAATGGAGATTTTAAGGACAGAAAAGAACTTAAGAAGGTAAAAGGCTTGGGAGCGAAGGCTTTTGAGCAGATGGCTGGATTTGTTGTTGTGCCTGATAGTGAAAATCCTCTGGATAATACGATTATTCACCCTGAGTCGTATCACGTTGCCGAAACTATTTTAAAAGAGGCTGGATGTAAAGCTAGTGATTTGAAGGATAATTTGAAAGAAGTTAGACAAAAATTGAAAAATGTTGATTTGAAAAAAATTATATCTGAAAATGAATTTGGGAATGAAACGGCAAAAGATGTATATGAGGCTCTTTTAAAGGATAGAAGAGATCCACGTGATGAATTTGAAAAGCCTCTTTTGAGATCGGATATTTTAAATATGGATGATTTGCAAGAGGGAATGGTTTTAGAAGGAACTGTGAGAAATGTGGCAAAATTTGGAGCTTTTGTGGATATTGGATTAAAAGGTGATGCACTGCTTCATATTTCGGAAATAGCTGAGAAGTTTGTTTTGGATGCTACAAAGGAACTTTCTGTGGGACAGATTATTAAAGTTAAGATATTGTCACTGGATAAAGAGCGTGGAAGAGTGGGTCTTACGAGAAAAGGATTATAAACTAATTTAAAAAGAATTAAAAAAAGTGCAAATATTGAAAAAAATAAAAAATTTTTAAAAAAATATTTGTACTTTTCTGAAAAATTTGGTAATATATAACAGTAAGAAAATTTGGGTTGTTAAAAAGTTATAAAATGCTATTTTAAATCATAAAATTTTTAATTTTTGTAATAAAATATGACCTAAAAAATTTAAAGAATTTTTAAAAAACCAAATCAATTTAAAAAAATAAAATATTTTTAATATTTTAATTTTTTAAAGAAATTTTTCTTTTTAAAACTTTTTTAAAAAAATATAGAGAAAGAAGGAAGGTTCAGGAATGGAATTTTTAGTTGGATTAGTGCCAATAGTTGTATTTTTGATATTGCTGACATTTTTAAAAAAATCAGCAATGTTTAGTGCGTATGCCAGTTTAGTAGTGGCAATTATTTTAAATTTTGTTATGCCAGGATGGAGAATGCCGATTCAAGGGGTTTTTGCTTCAATTATTGAAGGATTTGCGACAGCATGGATGCCTATCGGTTTTGTAGTATTTGCAGCACTATTTGCTTACGATTTATCAGTAAAAACTGGTAAAATTGAAACAATCAAATCAATGTTAGGAAGCATCTCAACAGATAAAAGAGCTCAAGCATTGATATTAGCTTGGGGATTTGGTGGATTTATAGAAGGTATTGCAGGATATGGGACAGCAGTTGCAATTCCAGCAGCAATCATGGTTTCATTAGGATTTACTCCGCTAAGTGCAGCTTTAATTTGTCTTATTGCAAACTCAACACCAACAGCGTTTGGAACAGTTGGACTGCCAGTTACAACAATGATTTCAAACTTTAAATTGAATGCTGGGGAAACAGCATTTTATACATCATTATTGTTGTTAGTTTTGACATGTATTATACCATTTATCTTGGTAATAATGGCTAATAAAGAAATTGATGGTGGAAAAAATGCAGCATTTGGAAGAGGAATTTTACCTGTAGTTATTGCTTCAATTATTGGTTATTTAACACAACCATTTATCGCAAAAGCAATGGGTGCAGAATTGCCAACAATTTTATCAAGTTTATTTGCAATGATCTTAATGATAGTTGCTACTAAAATCTTTATTAAAGAAGATGAAAGTGCAAAATCTAATAAAGGTCAAGCTATTACTGGAAAAGATGCATTTATGGCTTGGGTTCCGTATATTTTAATGATAATCTTAATTATTGGAACAAGTCCAGTTGTAGAAGCTGTTCATAAAGCTTTAGAACCAACGACTACACATTTCAATTTTGCTTTGGGGCATGAAGCTACATGGTTTAAGGATAAAGGAGATCCAAGTGTAATATTCAAATGGATTTTAGCACCAGCTGCACCATTATTTGTTGCAACTGTTATAGCAGGATTCATTCAAGGTGTAAAACCAAAAGTTATGGCTGAAACATTAAAAGAAACAATTTTAAGTAAATTACCTTCAGTTGTGGTAATTATGGGAATTGTGGCATTATCAGTAGTAATGAAACATAGTGGTATGATTGAAAGTATAGCAAAAGGATTTGCTGCAACAGGTAAATTCTTCCCAGTAATTTCGCCATTCTTAGGAACTATCGGTACATTCGTAACAGGAAGTGACTTGGCATCTAACTTGTTATTCGGTGGAGTTCAAGTAAATATAGCAGGATCAAACGAAGCATTGAAAGCATTGTATATCGCTGCTGGTACAGGTGGAGCGACAGGAGGAAAAATGATTTCTCCGCAAAATATTGCAATTGCCGCTTCAACAGTTGGATTAATGGGTAAAGAAGGAGATATGCTTAAATTCACTGTTAAATATTCAATAGCTTATGCAGCTGTTTTAGGTATTTTAACATTCATTGGAGCAGGAATGCTTCATTAAAAATTTGAAACTAGAAATTATGAAGTTTAAAAAAAGTAAATGCAATGGTTAATGAAAAGGAGAATACTGAAGTTAGAAAAATTTTGGTATCTCCTTATTTGTATATTTAAGGATATTTAAGCTAGAGTTATTTAAAAATGTAAAGAATTATGATATAATAAAAAACATAAAAAAAGAGTTAGTTTTTAGAAAAATATAGGAGGAAATAATGTCAGAAAATCAAAATATTGAGAAGGTAGATTATGCAAAAACACTGAATTTACCAAAAACAAGTTTTAAAATGAAAGCTAATTTGGCACAAAAAGAGCCATTGACTTTAAGAGATTGGACAAAATCAAATATTTATGAAAAGTCATTAAGAGAAGGTCATCCATTCTTTATTTTGCATGATGGACCACCGTATGCAAACGGAAACATTCACATTGGACATGCAATGAATAAAGTGTTAAAAGATATAATTTTGAAATATAAAAGATTAAGAGGGTATGATGCACCGTATATTCCTGGCTGGGATACTCACGGACTTCCAATCGAGTGGAAAATCATGGAAGAATTGGGAGAAAAAGCAAAAGCAATGACTCCACTTCAAATTAGACAGGAATGTAAAAAGTATGCCTTGAAATGGGTAGAAAAACAAAAGAAAGAGTTTGTAAGACTTGGAATTTTAGGAAATTGGGATAATCCTTATGTTACACTAAAACCTGAATTTGAAGCAGAACAATTAAAAGTATTTAAAGAAATTTATGAGAATGGCTATATTTATAAAGGGCTAAAACCGGTGTACTGGTCACCGACTACTGAAACTGCACTTGCAGAAGCAGAAATTGAATATAAAGATGTAACTTCTCATTCAATTTATGTGAAATTTGAAGGGGAAAAAGATTTGGCTGATAAATTAGGTGTGGATAAAGCAAGTATTTTAATTTGGACAACAACACCTTGGACATTGCCAGCAAATTTGGGAGTATTTTTGCATCCTGAATTTGATTACGGGTTGTATAAAACTGAAAAAGGAAATTTGATTGTTGCAAAAAAATTAGCTGAAGATGTATTCAAAACATTGGACTTGTCGTATGAATTATTAAAAGAATTTAAAGGGACAGATTTGGAATACACTCATTACAAGCATCCGTTCTTAGATAGAAAAGGATTGGTAATGAATGCTGATTATGTAACAGTAGATGCAGGTACAGGAGCAGTTCATACAGCGCCTGGGCACGGGGCAGATGACTACAATTATTCATTGAAATATAACATTGGAATTTTGTCGCCAGTAGATGATAAAGGGCATATGACTAAAGAAGCGGGAAAATATGAAGGAATGTTCTATGCAAAAGCAAGTAAGGCGATTGTTGAAGACTTGACTGAAAGCGGACATATGTTGTATCACACAACTTTCGTTCACTCGTACCCGCACGATTGGAGAAGTAAAAAACCAGTTATTTTCAGAGCGACTGAACAATGGTTCATTAGCGTGGATGAAAGTGACATCAGACAAAATGCGTTAGATGTGTTGAAAAAAGTAGAATTCGTGCCAGAATGGGGTAAAAATAGAATTAACGCGATGATTGAAACAAGACCAGACTGGACAATTTCAAGACAAAGAGTTTGGGGAGTACCAATTCCATTATTCTACAACAAAGAAACAAATGAAGTGATTTACGATTCTAAAATCATGGACAGAGTTATCGAATTAGTGAAAAAAGAAGGAACTGATATTTGGTGGAAATATGAAGCTAAAGAAATCATCGGTGAAGAATTATTGGAAAAATTAAACTTGAAAGATGTAGAAATTAGAAAAGAAAGAAGTATCATGGACGTTTGGTTTGATTCTGGAGTTTCCCACAGAGGAGTTTTAGCACCAAGAAACTTGCCAAGACCAGCTGATTTATACTTGGAAGGAAGCGATCAGCACAGAGGTTGGTTCCAATCATCGCTTTTAACTTCAATTGCAAGTACAAAAGATGCACCATACAAAAGAGTTTTAACTCACGGATTCGTAATGGACGGACAAGGCAGAAAAATGTCTAAATCGCTTGGAAATACAATTGTTCCAAAAGATATTATTGAAAAGTACGGAGCAGATATTTTAAGACTTTGGGTATCATCAGTAGATTACAGAGAAGATGTGAGAATTTCTGAAAATATTTTGCAGCAAATGTCAGATGCGTATAGAAGAATTAGAAATACAGCAAGATTTTTGATGGGTAACTTGAATGATTTTGATTACAAAACTGAAAAAGTCGACTACAACGATATGTTTGAAATTGATAAATGGGCAATGCACAAATTGGAAGAATTGAAAGAAAAAACAACTGAATACTACGATAAATATGAATTTTATAATTTATTCCAAGAAATTACATATTTCTGCTCAATTGAAATGTCATCGTTTTATCTTGACATAGTAAAAGATAGACTTTACTGCGAAGCGCCAAAATCACTTACAAGAAGAAGTGCTCAAACTGTGTTGACAGAAGTGTTAAAAGTGTTGGTAAGAATTATTTCGCCAGTGTTGTCATTTACAGCTGAAGAAATTTGGGAAAGAATTCCTGCATCATTGAAAGATGAAGAAAGTGTACATTTATCATCTTGGATTGAACCAAATCCAGCTTACAAAAATGAAGAACTAGCGAAAAAATGGGAAAAAATTGCTCATTTAAGAAAAGAAGTGAACAAAAAAATTGAAAGCTTGAGACAAGAAGGATTAATTGGGCACTCGCTTGATGCAAGAATTCTTTTAAATATCACAAATGATGATTATTCATTCTTAAAAGATTATACAGAAGATGAAGTTTCTGACTTATTTATCGTATCTCAAGTTAAATTTGTAAATGATAGTTTGGAAGAAAGTGAAATTAGTGGAATAGGCATTGCTGTGGAAAAAGCGTCTGGAGAAAAATGCGAAAGATGTTGGAAATATGGTGAAGAAATTGGACATGACCACAATCATTCGGATGTATGTCCAAGATGTGCAAAAGTTCTTGACGAATTGAAAGGTAAAAATTAATTTATGAATTATATAATGATAATATTGGGATTGACTTTATTTGACCAAGTTACAAAATATATAATTTATCGAGTTGCAGAAGGTCAAGCGGGTTTTTCAATCCCAATTATAAAAAATTTTTTTCATATTACTTATGTTGAAAATCACGGTATGATTTTTGGACTGGCACAGGGTAAAATAAATGTGGTTACGATATTTAGCGTACTTCTAATTATTTTCATAATTTTTAGCGAATACAAAAATTTTAAGAATTATTCAAAATGGACAAAAGTCGGAATTTCAATTATAGCAGCTGGAGCATTGGGAAATATGATTGACAGAATTGCCAGAAATTTTGTCATAGATATGATAGATTTTCGTGGAATCTGGAATTTTGTGTTCAACATTGCAGATATGTATGTTCATATTGGTATTTATATTATTGCGATTGATTATTTAGTGAGAAAATATAAAATAAAAAGAGGTAAATAGCGTGATTTTTGCTGCTGTTTATGGATTTTCTCTTATTTTTCTTGTAGCATTAATATTTGTTGTATTTTTGACTATTATTTATTTTTCTAAAAATAAGGTATTGGCAGAACTAATTATTTGCGGATTTATATTGGTTTTTACTATTAATTTTTTCTATATCTGGTTTCCAATTAAAGAAAATACAGAATTGAAAATAGGAAATTGTTTACTTGCAACCGATTATAATGCGGCTGTTCCTGAAGTAAGTTTTTCTTTAGGAAATAAGGGATATTTAAAAAAATTAAATAAAATAAAAGATAACTGGATTGGCTATATTTATGATTTTGATGAAGCAATATCTAAATTTTTAGATGAAGAAAAAATTGGAAAAGAAAAAATAGAATACAATAAGAATTCAGGTTATTTTATAATAAATTCGCAAAATCAGCTGTTTCATTTGACAGAAGAACAGGCAAAAGAAAAACTGAAAGTAAAAAATCTTAATCTGAAAAATCCAGAAAAAATTATAAGAAAATATGGAGAAAAAAAAGAAAAATCAACATTTTATAAAATAATTGATGATTATTTTATACCATTTTCAGATAAGGGAATTGGTATAATAGGTTATGAAGTAATCAAATACTTCGCTATTTTAATATTAATTTTAAGAATAATATATTTGAGAAAACTTTTAAAAAAAAGAAATCAAGAGAAAGGATAGAGATAAATGACTTTTCAGGAAATTATATTAACTCTTCAAAAATTTTGGGGAGAAAAAGGGTGTATAATATCAAATCCGTATGATATTGAAACAGGTGCAGGAACATTTAATCCAGACACTTTTTTAATGTCATTAGGTCCTGAGCCTTGGAATGTTGCCTATGTTGAGCCATCACGTCGTCCAAAAGATGGAAGATACGGTGAAAATCCCAACAGAGTGTATCAGCATCATCAGTTTCAGGTAATTATGAAACCATCGCCAGAAAATATTCAGGAACTTTACTTAGAAAGCTTAGTGGCATTAGGAATTAATCCTAAGGAACACGACATAAGATTTGTGGAAGATAACTGGGAAAGTCCTACATTAGGAGCTTGGGGGCTTGGATGGGAAGTATGGTTAGACGGAATGGAAGTAACTCAATTTACTTATTTCCAACAAGTTGGAGGATTAGAAGTTGAAATCGTTCCATCAGAATTAACTTACGGACTTGAAAGAATTGCACTTTATTTGCAAAATAAAGATGATGTAAAAGATTTAGAGTGGACAAAAGGTGTAAAATATGGAGAAAGAAGATTCCAATTCGAGTACGAAATGTCGAAATACAGCTTTGAAGTAGCCGATGTGCCAATGCACTTCCAATTATTCGATATGTATGAAAAAGAAGCATTAAATTGCTTGAATCACAACTTGGTATTACCAGCTTACGACTATGTATTAAAATGTTCACACACATTTAACAATCTTGATGCAAGAGGTGCAATCAGTACAACAGAAAGAATGTCTTATATCTTAAGAGTAAGAGATTTGGCTAAGAAGTGTGCCGAACAATTTGTAGCAGCAAGAAAAGAATTGGGATATCCATTGTTGAAAAAATAAGAAATATAAAAGGGGGCTTTTCAAAAGATTTTGAGAAGGAAGGAGTGTGCGATGAAACTAACAATAAACAATATCGGGAAATTAAAAAATGCTGAAGTTGTAATTGATGGAATAACGGTTATCACTGGTGAAAATGATACTGGGAAAAGTACAGTTGGAAAAGTTTTGTGGAGTGTTTTTAATGGATTTTATGAAATTGATGAGAAAGTTTATAATGAAAAAGTTTCTGAATTGGAAAAAATTGTAGATAAACTTATGAAAGCAAATGGTTATAATAAAATTGCTGATAATTTTAAAGACTTTTTTGGAATTTTTGATAGAACTGAAGCAAAAATTGCTATTGAACTTTTAAAAAATAATAAAAATTATTCAGAAGATGAGATAAAAATTATAATTAATAATTATAAAAAAGATCTAAAAATTGAAAATATTTCAAATTTTGTTCAAGAAATAAATGAAACTTTAAAAATTTCAGACAAAGAAATCATAAAAGTTATTGTTTCACGAATTATGAATAAAGAATTTCATAATCAAATTAATGCCATTTTTTCTAGAGAAAAAATGAATATTGGAGAAATAAGTCTTAAAATAAAAGATAAAGAAATAGATTTAAAAATTGAAAATAATGAAATTTCAGATGTTCAAAATTATTTTTTAATAAATAAAGAAACAATGTATATTGATAATCCATTTATTTTGGATAGTTATGATTTCGAGGATAAAAATCACCAGACACATTTAGCAACCAATGTTTTTTCAGAAAACGAAAATAGTGTTATTTCTGAAATAAAAGTGAAGAAAAAATTGAATAATATTTACCAAAAATTAAACAGTGTTTTGAGTGGAGAGATTTTGGAAAATAAAAATTTTAAATTTGTTTACAGAAAAAATGGTGAAGATATTGACTTAAAAAATTTATCTACAGGGCTTAAAACTTTTGCAATTATAAAAATGTTATTGCAAAATGGAACGTTGGAAGAAAATGGAACAATAATTCTTGATGAGCCAGAAATTCATTTACATCCAGAATGGCAACTAAAATTTGCTGAATTGATAGTTTTATTGCAAAGAGAGTTTGGAATGCATATTTTATTGACAACACATAGTCCGTATTTTTTAAATGCAATTGAAGTTTTTTCGGAACAACATAAAATTGATGATAAATGTAAATATTATGTGGCTGAAAATGAAGGAAATAGCAGTATTATAAAAGATGTAACAGGAAATACAAGAGAAATTTATAGAAAATTAGCAAGACCAATTCAGGATTTAGAAAATATTAGATATAGCAGTGATTTAGATGAGTAAAAAAATTAATTTGAAAATATATAATACTTCTACATTAAAGCAAACTTCAAAAGATGATAACAATGAAGAATATATGACAGAAAGTCAAATTAAAGTAATTAATTTTGATAGTGTTGGAGGAGATAAGTACACTAGAAATAATAATTTGAGCATTCAGCTGAAAACAAATGATGTTTTATTTTTACATAGCGATAGAAGATATACTTTTATTGAATTTAAAAATGGGAAATTACTTGATAAGTCTAATAGAATTGATATAAAAAAATTAAAGGATATAGAGTTAAAGATTCTTAATAGTATGTTTGTTTTAGGAGATATTGAGAAAAAATCTTTAAATACTTTAAAAGAAATTACAAATTATATTTTAGTCTACAATGAAGAAAAAAATTCACCAAATGAAAAGAATTCCATTTCAGAGATTGGAAATTATTTTATAAATCAGGGAAGTAGTTTATCAGTTGGAGAAAATACTTTTGGTAAAGATGAAATCATTTGTTTTGGACTTGAAAAATTCAAAGGTTATTGCTTCAAAAATGTACACACCTACTCAAAAGAGGAATTTGAGGAAAAATTTGTAAGAAAATATGAGAAATTAAAATAAAAAATAAAGTCTTTTTTGCTTCTTTTTGTGGCGAAAATTTATAGGAAATAAAAAAATAAAAAGAAGAGTGAAAATACCGAAAGGAGTGAAAAAATTGAATTTTCTTTTTGAAATAGGATTAGAAGAATTGCCTTCGAGATATGTAGACGAGGCTGAAAGTAATTTGAAAAAAATTGCGGAAAAAGAGTTAAAAGAAGAAAGAATTGCATTTTCAGGAATAGAATCTTTTAGTACGCCGAGAAGAGTGGCGATTATTGTTAAAGATATTGCTGAAAAACAAGCGGATTTGGATAAAAAAAGTGTTGGACCTTCAGTGGAAATCGCTTATAAAGATGGAGCATTGACAAAAGCTGGAGAAGGATTTATAAAATCACAAGGAGCGACACCTGATGATGTAAAAATTATCGAAAATGAAAAAGGAAAATATATTTCAATTGAAAAATTTATTGCTGGAAAACCTACAAAAGAAGTGTTGCCAGAAATATTGTCAAATGTTATTAAAAAAATCGAGTTTGAAAAATCAATGAAATGGTCAGACAGAACATTTAGATTTGCAAGACCGATAAAATGGTTTGTGACTTTGCTTGGAACAGAAGTATTGCCTTTTGAGTTTGAAGGATTAAAAGGTGGAAAGAAAACTCGTGGGATGAGATATTTTGCACCGCAAGATGTGGAAATTTCAAATCCCGACGAATATGTTTCAAAATTGAGAAAAAATAGTGTAATTGCTAGAAAAGCTGAAAGAAAAGCGGAAATTTTGAAAAGTATAAAAGAAAATTGTGAAAATGATGGTGATGTTGCGATTATTAATAATTATTTATTGGAAGAAGTTGTGAATTTGGTGGAATATCCTTTTGCGATAAAAGGTGAGTTTAATGCTGATTATTTGGACCTTCCAGAAGATATTATCACGATAACTATGGAAACACATCAAAGATATTTTCCAGTGAAAGATGCAAATGGAAGATTGACAAATAAATTTATTGTAATCAGAAATGCACCTGAATATTCAGAAGTTGTGAAAAAAGGTAATGAAAAAGTTATTGAGCCAAGACTTGCTGATGCGAAATTCTTCTTTGATGAAGATTTAAAAGGTAAATTTGCCGATAATGTGGAAAAATTGAAAGAAGTTACGTTCCAAAAAGATATGGGAACAATTTACGAAAAAATACAAAGAAGTAAAAAAATCGCTGAATATTTGGCAGATGAATTGGGATATGGAGCGAAAAAGAAAAATATCTTAAGAACAGTGGAACTTTCAAAAGCAGACTTGGTTTCAAACGTAATTGCAGAAAAAGAATTTACAAAATTGCAAGGATTTATGGGATCAGTTTATGCTGAAAAACAAGGTGAAGATAAAGAAGTGGCACTTGGAATTTTTGAACATTACTTGCCAAGATACCAAAACGATATTTTACCAACAACTATTGAAGGAGCATTAGCTGGAATTGCTGATAAAATCGATACTGTAGTAGGTTGTTATTCGGTAGGTTTAAAACCAACAAGTTCAAAAGATCCTTATGCGTTGAGAAGAGCGGTTCAAGGAATCGTTCAAGTGGCATTGGATTCTAAATTAGAATTAAATTACGAAAAATTAGTTGAAAAGGCTTACGAAATTTTTGCGGCTGACAAAAAAGTGTTGGATAAAAATGTTGTGAAAAATGTGGTAGAATTGTTTAAACAAAGATTATCAAATGTTTTAGGCGAAAAATACAGCAAAGATTTGATTTCATATGAAATTAACCTTGAAAACAATATCGTAAAATTAAATGACAGATTGTCAGTATTATTGGAATTGTCAAAAACAGAAAATTTTGAAACATTGATTAACTTATTAAAAAGGGTAAAAAATATAGTTAAGGATAATAAAGATGAAATCAAAATTTCAGAAAATTTATTTGAAAAAAACGAGGAAAAAGCTATATTTAACTTAGGAAATAAATTGGAGCTGCTTGAAAATAAAGAGTTCGCAAATTATATTCAAGTTTTATTGAATAACGCAAATGTAATAAATAACTATTTCGATAATGTAATAATTAACACAGATGATGAAACAATTAAAAATAACAGAGTTTCTACGCTTAAAAAATTAGAAAAATCGATTGATAAAATGATAAATATATAAAATTTTTAAGAAATTTTGAATTGTTTAATTGCTGAATTACTAGTCAATATTGGAATCTCGAATAGTTTTCACAGTTAAATAATAGAAAAATAAAATTTTTAGTATTGACTTTTTAAAAAAAAAGTGCTAATATCTAACCATAAAACGATGGTTAAATTAAATATAACCCGATATAAAATTAACAAAAAAAACTTGATTTTTTTGCTAAAATAGTGTATACTTACTTAAGTAAAGTTAGATTAAAAAATTCAAATTATTGGAAAATTTTTTTAAAAAATTAATTAATTTTTGGTTTTTTAGAAAATATATAATTTGAATGAAAGTGTCTTATTGTGTACCTATTTAAGCATAATCAAGGCAGTGCAGAAGTAAAATTAAATAGAAAATTCAGGAGGAATTAAAATGAAAAAATTAGTTATTTTGGGAACAGCTTTATTAGCTTTGAATGCTGTAGCGTCTGAATTCCAAGTAAAAGGTGGATATGATTTCTACAGAAAATATAAATCAGGAGCAGATTATTGGAAACATTCTGATTTTAAAGTAAAAAATGGTGCAACTGCGGGTGTTGAATACATCGTAGACAACCAAGGTGAATTTGAATGGGGATTAGGAGGAGAATACAAATTCTCTAATAACTCAGGAAAATTAAAACCTAAAAAAGAACAATGGAATGGTACTTATTCAACTGCTAAAAAACTTGGTAGAGATGTACCAGTTTATGCTTTAGGTAAATTTAACTTAATTACAACTAATGGAGGAAACGATGCTTTATATGTATTAGGTAGAGCAGGATATAACTTCGCTAAAGAATCAAGAGAAGCAAGAAAGCAGGCAGGATTAGACATTAAAGGTGGTCTATATACTGCAGCAGGAATTGGTACTGAATTTGGACCAGTTTCATTGGAAGCTTTATATGAAAGATCTAGCTTTAAAGTAACAGATAAAACTCCAAATGTTGGTGTAACTAAATATAGAGATCATTTAGATTCAGTTGGAGTAAGAGTAGGTTATAGAATTGGTCAATTGAAAAATGACAGATCACCTAAAGTTATAACTCAAACAGTAGAAGTACCTGTACCAACTCCAGTTCCTACACCTGATAATACAATTGATACTAGAGGAAATGCTGTATTACCATTTAGCTGCTCAGTTGATGATAAAAAATGTGTAATCAGAGGATTTAAAGTTGATGGAAGAGTACCAAACGAAAATGAACAAAACGACTTGAGAAAAATTGCAGACGTAATTAATCAATTTGCTGATGGTGGAACAATTGATTTCGTTGGACATACAGATTCAACTGGTTCAAATGCTTACAACCAAAAATTATCAGTTGCAAGAGCACAAAACGTAGCAAGATTGTTAAGAGAATATGGACTTAAAAATTCAATTTCTTATGGAACAATCACTGGACAAGGTGAAACTAACCCAATGGATACTAACGATACACAACAAGGAAGATACAATAACAGAAGAGTTGAATTATTCTTCCAAAATGTAGACTTCAAAAATGTTAAATTCATTAACCAATAATAATTAATAATTTGGGAACTATTTTTTAGTAGTTCTCAAATTTTATAATTTTTTAAAATTATTTTTAAAAGAAGGCGAATATTTTTTTGTATAATAAAAAATATGAGAAAAAATGATTAAATATTTTCTTTTTTTGTAAAAAATGTGATATAATTTATTATAATTATGTATTGTTCAGGAGAAAAAATTGAAGAATAATTTTAGAGAAAATTTATTAACTGTAGAAAAAATGAGAGAAAAAATAATCGAACTGAAAAGAGAGGGGAAAAGAGTAGTTTTTACAAATGGAGTGTTTGATATTTTGCACATAGGTCATCTGACTTATTTGGAAGAAGCTAGGAATTTAGGAGATGTTCTGGTTGTGGGTATCAACAGCAACTCTTCCGTCAAAGTCAATAAAGGCGACAAAAGACCGATTAACGACGAAAAAAATAGAGCGTTCGTGCTTTTGGGGACAAAATTTGTGGATTTTGCGGTTATTTTTGATGAGAAGACGCCGGAAAAACTTCTGGATATTCTAAAACCTAACATTCATGTGAAGGGTGGAGATTACAGAAAGGAAGATTTGCCGGAAACAAAGACTGTGGAAAAAAATGGCGGAGAAGTTAAAATTTTATCTTTTGTGGATAATGTTTCTACGACGGATATAATTAATAAAATAATTGAAGTTTATAAAAAGTGAGATTAAAATATGAAAATAATGAATTTTGATGAAATAAATAATTTGGCACGAAGTTTAGCAAAAAAGTTGGAAAATGGCGGATGTGTTGGACTAATTGGAGATTTGGGAGCGGGGAAGACGACTTTTACGAAAAAAATTTGTGAATATTTTGGAGTTACAGAGAATGTAAAAAGTCCGACATTTACTTATGTCATTGAATATGAGAGTGGAAGGAAAAAAATTAGCCACTTTGATGTATATAGAATTAGCAATACTGAAGAGATTTATGAAATTGGATTTGAAGATTTTATCGGAGATGAAGAGAGCGTCATAATTGTAGAATGGGCAGATAAAATTTTATCTGAAATGCCGCAAGATACGATTTTTATTGAAATTAATCACCACTCTGAAAATATGAGAAAAATTTCCGTCTATAAATTTGAAAATGGAGAAAAAATAGATTATTTAGAAAAATTGGGAGAATGAAAAAAGAAAAATTAGAAAAAAGAAATAGAAGAAAAAACAAAAAGATAGGAGAAATAAAAAAATAAATAAAGAAAGGGAGATTATGATAACTTTTGCAATAACTACGACCACTAAATTGGCTGGTCTTGCGCTTTATGAAAATGAGAAAGTTTTGGGGAAAATTCATATTGAAGTTGCGAAATCACATTCTACAACAATTTTGGAGCAAATTGACTGCCTTTTAAAGTGGACTGGAAAAAAATTAACTGATATAAAAAATGTGGTTGTGTCGATTGGACCTGGCTCTTTTACAGGTGTGAGAATAGCTATTTCGGTTGTAAAAGGAATTTTTTTTGGAAGAGAAGATGTTACATTTTATGAAGTGAATGAACTTGATGCGCTAGGTTATCAGGCATTTTTTAATATTTGTGCGACTTGCGATAATTTTTTTAATAAAAAAATTTATGCTTTGATAGATTCGAGAAAGGAAAAAGTTTATTTTGCGACTTATAAAATTTTTGAAAATAAACTTGAATTAGTAGAAGATTATAAAGTTGCTAAATTGGATGATGTAATCTTGGAAATTAATAATAAAAAAAATGAAAAAGAAGATAAAAATAAAGAAAGTAAACAAGATAAAGAAGATAGAGAAGAAAATAAAAATAATGAAATTTATATGATTGGAGATGCAGTTTTTAATTATAAAGAAAAGATAAAAGAAAATTTGAGGCAAAGTGTCCATTTATTTGAAGAAAAAAATTTGAAAATTGATGTGGCAACTTTTGTTCAAATGATGCTCGCAGGAAAACTCGAAGATAAAAAAACTGATATTTTTAATTTAAGACCGAATTATTTGGAAAAATCACAGGCGGAAAGGGATAAGAAATAATGGCGTTAAAAAATTTTTTTAAATTTGGAAAAAAGAAGAAAAAAGAAGAAGAGATTGAAGAAACTAAAGAAACTGAAAAAAATGAAAAAATTAAAAAAAATATAGAAAACAAAGAAAATAAAGAAAATAAAGAAGAAAAAATAAAAAAAGGCAATGAAATTTCTGAAAAAAATAAAAAATTAAAAAATGAAAAAAAATCAGAAGAAAACGAAAATAAAGAAGAAAAAGAAGAAAAAATTGAAAAAACTAAGAAAAAACCGAAGTTAAAACCGCTAAAAGATAGACTTGCCACACCTAAAAAAGGATTTTTCTCAAAATTGAAAGAGATGTTTTTGGGAAAAACAATTGACGATGAACTTTATGAAGAGTTGGAAGAACTGCTTATTCAATCTGATATTGGAATGGATATGACGATGGAAATTGTGGCAGATTTGGAAAAACAAGTTGCCAAAAAGAGATTGAAAGCGTCGCAGGATGTCTATGAAGAATTGAAAGAATTGCTAAAAGATAAACTAGTTTACAACACCGAAGAAAATACGAAACTTGATATTCAAGATGGAAAACTTAATATTATTTTGGTAGTCGGAGTAAATGGAGTTGGAAAGACGACTTCGATTGGGAAAATTGCGAAAAAGTTAAAGGATGAAGGAAAAAAGGTTATAATTGGAGCTGGAGATACATTTAGAGCGGCTGCAATTGAACAGATTGAGGAATGGGGGAAAAGAACTGGCGTTGAAGTTGTGAAACAATCTCACGGAAGTGATCCTGCGGCTGTCATATTTGATACGGTAAAAACCGCTAAAAATCGAAATTTTGATGTGGCGATACTGGATACAGCGGGAAGACTTCATAATAAAAGAGATTTAATGAAAGAGCTGGAAAAAATTAATAAAATTATAAAAGAACAATCGGGAAATGATAAATTTGAAACACTTCTTGTAATTGACAGTACGACTGGGCAAAATGGACTTGAGCAAGCTAAAATCTTTAACGAAATTGTGGATTTAACAGGTATTATTTTGACTAAGTTTGACGGAACTGCAAAAGGTGGAATTATTTTTCCGATAACTAATGAACTAAAAAAGCCAATTAAATTTATTGGAGTTGGGGAAGGAATTGAAGATCTTAGAAAATTTGATTCTAAAGAGTTTGTAGAAGCGATTTTTTCTGATTAGCTTTAAAAAATGTGTGAAAATAAAAATAAAAAATAAAAAAAGAAATGGAGTTGAAAAAATGTCTAAAAATTTATTAGAAAGTTTGAAGGCTAAAGCAAAAATATTGCAAAAAACAATTATATTACCAGAAACGGAAGATCCAAGGGTGCTAAAAGCAGCTGAAAAAGTTATGAGTGAAGGTCTTGCAAAAATTGCGCTTGTGGGAAATGAGGAAAAAATAAAAAAAGAAGCTGAAAAATTGGGAGTAAATTTGGATGGAGCGATTTTTTATGATCCAAATAACTGTGCGACTATTGACCAAATGTCAGAAATTTTGAGAAAGAGAAGAGAAAAAAAAGGTATGACTTTTGAAGCGGCAAAAGCTACAATGTTGTCAGATCCTAGATTTTTTGCGGCAATGCTTGTGAAACAAGGAAGAGTTGACGGAATGGTCGCAGGTTCGATTTCTCCGACAGCTCATGTACTAAGAGCGTCAATTTTAGTAATTGGACCAAAAGAAGGGCTAAAAACAATTTCAAGTTCGTTTGTTATGGTAACTGACTCGGACTTTGGAGCAAATGGAACACTTATTTTTACAGATGCGGCAGTTATTCCCAATCCAACGGCGTTACAACTTGCAGATATAGCGATTTCAGCGGTTGAAAAAGCCAAAGTTACAGCTGGGATAAAAGAGCCTAAGGTGGCATTTTTGTCTTATTCAACAAAAGGAAGTGCTGACGGAGAATCAGTTAGAAAAGTTAGAGAAGCGATTGAAATTTTAAAAATGAGAGATGTGGACTTTGAATTTGATGGAGAAATGCAACTGGATGCGGCAATCGTTCCAGAAGTGGCAAAACTTAAGGCACCAAACTCAAAAGTGGCAGGAAATGCAAATGTATTAGTTTTCCCTGATTTAAATGCAGGAAATATCGGTTACAAATTGACTCAGAGATTTTCAGGTGCGAAAGCGTTAGGACCGTTAATTCAAGGACTTGCAAGACCTGTTCACGATTTGTCAAGAGGTTGTAGCGTGGAAGATATAGTTGAAGTTGTGGCAATTACAGCTGTTGAATCTGATGAATAATAATAATTAAGAATAAGGATAAGGATAAATAAAAATTTTTGGAGGGAATAAATAAATGAAAATATTAGTTATAAATAGTGGAAGCTCGTCGTTAAAGTTTGAATTAATTGATATGACAAATGAAAAATCAATTGCGAAAGGACTGTGCGAGAGGATAGGAATTGCAAATCCGATGATCAGTTACAAAAATTTGATAAAAGATATAAAAATAACTGAACAGCCAGAACCTATGGACGATCATAAAATGGCAATTGACGCTGTATTAAAACTTCTTCAGGACGATAGCATGGGAGTTATTAAAAGTGTTGATGAAATTGATGCGATAGGACACAGAGTTGTGCAAGGAGGAGCTTATTTTAAAGATTCGGCTTTAGTTGATGAAAAAGTTATTTCATTAGTTGAAGAACTTGGAGAACTTGCGCCACTTCACAATCCAGCTGCGGCAATGGGTGTGAGAGTTATGATGGAACTACTTCCAGATAAAAAAAATGTCGTGGTATTTGACACTTCGTTTCATCAGACAATGGAGCCAAAAGCATATATGTACGCTTTTCCGTATGAAGACTATGAAGAGTTAAAAGTTAGAAAATACGGTGCACATGGGACTTCGCACAGATATGTGAGCGAAATTGCAGCTCAAATGTTTGGAAAAAAAGATTCCAAAATAATAGTTTGTCACCTTGGAAATGGAGCTAGTATAACAGCTGTGAAAAACGGAAAAGTTGTTGACACTTCAATGGGTCTAACTCCACTTGCTGGAGTTATGATGGGAACCAGAACCGGAGATGTGGATCCATCGGCAGTTGTTTATATAATGGAAAAAAGAGGTTTAACTCCAAAAGAAATGAATACAAGAATGAATAAACAGTCTGGAATTAAAGGAATTTTTGGACCTAGCTCGGATTTTAGGGACTTGGCAGCTGGAGTTGAAGAAGGAAATGAAAAAGCAAAATTGGCATATGAAATGTTTTGTTACAAAATAAAATCTTATATTGGAGCTTATGCCGCTGCAATGAATGGACTTGATGCAATAGCATTTACAGGTGGAATTGGAGAAAATGCTTTTTATGCGAGAAGAGATATTTGTAGGGATTTGACATATTTAGGAATTGATTTAGATGAAGAAAAATCAAGTAAATGGTTACCGGGAAATGTAGAAATTACTAAAGAAAATTCTAAAGTAAAAGTTTATAAAATTGAAACGGCGGAAGAAATAATGATAGCGAGAGATACTTATAGACTTACAAGAGAAAGTTAGGTGGGGAAAAATGGCAAGTTTAAATATAATTTACTATTCAGCGACAGGAAATACTGAAGAAATGGCAAAATATATTGCACAAGGTGCAAAAGATGCGGGAGCAGATGTGAAAGTGATAAATGTGGAAGAAGCTGACGAAAAATCAGTAAATGCTGATTTTTTAGCGTTTGGTTCACCTGCTGCAGGAGCGGAAGAAATAGCGCCAGAAATAGTTGAATTTATTGAATCCAATAAAGATAAAATTTTTAATAAAACAGTTGGACTTTTTGGCTCTTACGATTGGGGAACAGGAGTTTTTATGGAAAGTTGGGTAGAACAGCTAACTAGCGAAAATTTCTCAATCGTAGGAGAAGGATTTATAAATCACTTGGCAGCTGATGATAATGAAAAAATTGAAAAATGTAAAGAATATGGAAGAAAAATAGTATTGTAGTAAAAACAAAAAAAGGGGATTTTTTCCCCTTGATTAAATAAGTAAAAATTTTTTCTTTTCAAACATATTTTATTTTGCCTAAGAATTAATAATTCTTGATATTAAATAAGAAATGTGATACCATTAAATATAAACTATTTCAAAAAATAAGTTTTTGGAGGAAAAAATTGAGAAATTTGATATTACAGTTTTGTCTTATGGTGCTTGTTGGAACACTTATAGGTTGGTTTACTAATTATTTAGCTATAAAATTACTTTTTAGACCATATAAGGAGATGAATTTTCTCTTTTTTAAAATACAGGGGCTAATTCCCAAAAGAAGAGCGGAAATATCTTTAAATATAGCTGATGTAGTGGAAAAAGAGTTAATTTCGGTGGACGATATTGCGGAAAAAATTGAAGAAATGGATATTTCTGATGGAGTTATTGATAGATTATTAGATAAAGTTATTGGAGAAAAGTTGCAAAAGAATATTCTGGATAAAAATCCGCTACTAAAAATGATTATAAACGATAGTGTAATTCAAAAAATAAAATCTTATTTTAAAAAGAGTATTTTGGAAAATAAAGAAGAAATTGTTGAAGAAATTATAAAAATAGCAAAAGAGAAAATAAATTTTCGTGAGATAATATTAGATAAAATGGAAAATTTTTCTTTACAGGAAATAGAAGAAATTATTTTAAGAATTTCAAAAAATGAACTAAAGCATATTGAAATAATAGGTGGAGTTCTTGGGGGAATTATCGCAGTGTTCCAATTTTTATTGATGTTGGTGCTAAAAGCGATATAAGTTTTGAAAGAGGGAGAAAAGATGGAAAAAGAAAGAGTATTGGCACCCGATGAATTGGGAGAGGACAATATTCAGAAGTCACTTAGGCCAAAAACTTTTAGAGAATATATTGGTCAAGAAGATTTGAAAAAAAAAATGAATATTTTTATAAAAGCGGCAAAAATGCGAAATGAAACCGTGGATCACATTTTGTTATATGGACCTCCAGGACTTGGAAAAACAACACTTGCGGGAGTAATTGCAACTGAAATGGGAGTGAATTTAAAGATTACAACTGGACCAGTTTTGGAAAAATCAGGGGATTTGGCAGCAATTCTGACTTCACTTGAAGAAAATGACATTTTATTTATTGATGAAATCCACAGATTAAACACTTCAGTTGAAGAAATTTTGTACCCTGCGATGGAAGATAATGAAATTGACATTTTAATTGGAAAAGGACCGTCAGCTAGAAGTATTAGAATTGAACTGCCAAAATTTACATTGATTGGTGCGACAACTAAAGCCGGGCAGTTAAGTACACCACTTCGAGACAGATTTGGAGTAACGCATAAAATGGAATTTTATAAATTGGAAGAATTGGAAGAAATTGTTCGCAGAGGAGCCGATATTTTGAGTATTTCATATGACGAGGACGGAATAAGTGAAATTTCCAAGAGAAGCCGTGGTACGCCTAGAATTGCAAATAGACTTTTGAAAAGGGCAAGAGACTATGCACTTGTCGAAGGAAACGGAATACTTGACAAAAAGAGTGTAAATGGGATTTTAAAACTTTTGGGAGTCGATGAAACGGGACTTGATGAACTCGATAGAAAAATTTTAAGTTCAATAATTGATGTCTATAATGGAGGACCTGTTGGGATAGAAACATTGTCGCTTTTGCTGGGTGAAGATAAGCGTACAATTGAAGAAGTTTATGAGCCATATCTGATTAAAATAGGATTTATAAAGCGGACACCCCGTGGAAGAGTTGTAACTGAAGCTGGTTACAGACATCTGGGAATAAAAAAAATAATAGAAAAATAAAAATGAGGTGAAAAGCTGTTGTTGACAGTGATAGCGGAAAAGAAAAACATTAGTGAGAATAAAATTATTATTGACAATAAATTGGACTGTGGGCACATTCAAAATGTTTATAGGCTTCAAATAAATGACGAAGTGAGAGCTATTGACGGAGAATTTGAATATTTGACAAAAATTTTGAGTATTTCTAAAAGGGAAGTTATTTTGGAAATAATAAAAAAAATAAAAGATAATTATTCACTTGATGTAAATGTCGATATGGCGATAGGAATTTTAAAAAATGACAAGATGAATTTAGTGATACAAAAATTGACAGAAATTGGTGTAAACAAAATAATTCCGTTAAAGACGAAAAGAGTTGTTGTAAAAATTAATGAAAAAAAAGAAAAGTGGGAAACAGTTGTCAGAGAAGCGCTAAAACAATGTAGAGGAGTAAAATTTCCAAAAATTTCAGAAATAAAAAAATTTATGAAATTGACTACGAAAGATATGACAAAATAATATTTGCTTATGAAAATAGTGAAAATTCAAAGCCGATTTTTGAATTAATTGATAAAAAGGATAAAAATATTTTGTGTGTAATTGGACCAGAAGGTGGAATTACCAAAGAAGAAGTGAATTTTTTAAAAGAAAAAAATGCTTTTGAAGTGAGTCTTGGAGCTAGAATTTTACGAGCTGAAACAGCTTCAATCGTAGTTGCGGGAATTATTTCAAATTTAAAATTAAAATAAAAAATTAAAAAACTAAAAATAATAAAAAACAAAATAAAATTAAATTAAAGAAAGGAAAAAGAAAAAATGAGTGAAGTAAAAAATGAATTTGGTGCAGAAATTCAACAAATAATTGACATTATGGAGGATAAGAAGGCACAGGATATCAAAGTGTATGATATGCGTGGAAAATCACCATTTTTTGATTATTCGATACTTTGTACTGGAAGTTCTAGTAGAAATATTGAGGCTATTGCGACTGATGTGAAAAAAAATTTAGAAACAATAAAAAGCGTGGAAGGACTAGAAGAAGCCAACTGGGTTTTGATTGATGCTGGGGATATGATTATTAGCATATTTAGTAAAGATGCTAGAGACTATTACAAATTGGATGAGTTTTATGACGGTGTAAATGGAGAAAATAAAGAAAATGAAAAAATTGACGAATAAAATATTTTAAAATAAATGAAAAAATAAAGACAAGGCAAAGAAGGAAAGAAAATGAGAGAATTAGACAAGGAAGAAAAAAATCCGAGGTTTATTGCTTTTATTACACTTGTGGGAATAGGATTTTTAATACTAATTTCAAAATTATTTACTTTACAAATTTTAGAAGCTTCTAAATACGAAGAAAGAGCGTTGCAAAATAGAATTAGAACGAATATAATAAAAGCTAACCGTGGTGAAATTTATGACAGGGAAGGGCATTTACTTGCAAAAAATATGACTGGTTACCAATTGGTTCACATTGGGACAAAGACACTTGATACAAATGATGTAAAAATATTAAAAGAAATGAAAAATATGAATCCTGAGCAAATTCATGAAAGACTTTCAACTGAGAAAAAGAAAAAAGCCAAAGATTTGGAAGAAACAATGCTTGATATAAAAAAAATCAATGAAGTAACTGGAACGAGCTTGGATGACATAATTGACAAATTTTTTAAGGAACAAAGACTTGGGACAGATAAAAAAATTTTGGTCATCGAGGATTTGGATAAAACTGTCGCACTAAAAGCTATTGAAAAATTGGATAACGATAGAATCGACATAGTTGAATATAATAAACGATTCTATCCTGAAGATACAATAGCTTCTCACATCATAGGTTATGTAAAACCGATAAATGAAAAAGAATACAACGAATTAAAGGATAAAGGTTATCAAAATAGTGATTTAATTGGGAAAAAAGGTGTTGAGCGTTCTTATGACAAAGAAATGAAGGGTCAAGATGGAAAAGAGAGTATTGAGGTTGATGCAAAAGGAAATATTATAAGACAAGTATCAACAAACGAAAGCGTTACTGGAAAAAATATTTATTTATCAATTGACTTCGATTTGCAAAAAGCTATGACTGAAGCATTTAGTGGTAAAAGCGGTGCATTTATCGCAATGGAAGCAAAAACTGGAAAAATTATCACTTTTGTGAGTAATCCTGAAATAAGTTTGAATTTGATGAGTTCAAGAATTCCTGGAGATCAATGGAATGCTTTGGTCAATTCCAAATCAAAACCACTTGTAAATAAAGGAATTGCAGGACTTTATCCACCAGGGTCGACATTTAAAGCGGTAACTGGTACAGGTATATTGGAATCAGGAATTTCTCCGTACGCAACGGTAAATTCTACAGGACAATATAGATTTGGAGGTTCAATATTTAGAGATGCACATAAAGGTGGGCATGGTGTGACTAATTTTGCTAAATCTATTGAAGAATCGGTAAATACATACTATTATGTATTTTCTCAAAAAGCTGGAATAAAAAATATTGACAAATATGCTAAAGAATATGGAATTGGTCAAAAAACAGGAATTGACATACCTGGAGAATCTATAGGAACATTACCAAGCCCTGAGTGGAAAAAGAAAAGATTTAAGAAAAAACAAGACCAAAAATGGCTTCCAGGAGATTTAATCAATATGTCAATTGGGCAAGGTTATGTACTTGTTACACCAATACAAATTGCTTCAGTTTATCAGACAATTGCAAATAACGGTGTGCAGTTAAAACCAACTGTTGTAGACAGATTTGTAACTTATAACGGAAAAGTTGAAGTGAATCAGCCAAAATTCTCAAGAAAGTTAAATGTGAGTCCAAAGACAATAAAATTGTTGCAAAATGCATTGAGACTGCCAGTAATGGGTTCAGGTGGAACAGCGAAAATACTTAGAATAGACGGTTATCCTGTTTCAGCTAAAACAGGTACGGCACAAAATTCTGGATTTGGAGATAATCACTCGTGGATAGCTGGATATTTTCCATCAGATAAACCACAAATTGTATTTGTTTCGGTTGTAGAAGGTGGAGGATATGGTGGAGTCGCCTCTGGAGAAATGGCTAGAGTCTTTATAAATAAATATAGAGAAAAATATGTTTTAAAAATAAAATCAAAAGATAAGGATAAGCCACAAGATGACAAAAATGGTAAAAACAATAAAAATAAAACTGAAAGTAAAAAAAGCTAAAAATATTTAAAATAAAAAAATAAAGTGAGGAGGTGTTTACTAAATGTCAGATAGAGAAAAAAGAGAAGTAGGAAATTCAAACTCAACAATAAAAAGACATTTTTCCAAAAAAGAAGACACGAATAAAATAAAATCTAATTTAAAAAGATTTAGAAGGAAAAATACAAACAGAAGACATTTAGATGAAAAAAACGAAACTAGATATGTTCCGCTTGCAAATAATAGAAATAGACATGTTGACAAGAGAAATTTGAGAGATGATGCAAAAGATGAAAAAATGTATGTAATCCCATTAGGCGGATTGGAAGAAGTCGGGAAAAATATGACAGCATTTCAATATAAAGATGAGATAATTGTAGTGGATGCTGGACTTACATTCCCAGAAGATGAACATTTGGGAATTGACGTTATAATACCTGATTTTGCGTATTTAGAATCGAATAGAAATAAGATAAAAGGTTTGCTTCTGACACACGGACATGAAGACCACATTGGAGCGGTACCATACTTTTATCAAAAATTGGGGACAGAAAATATACCAATGTATGGTGGAAAATTGACTTTGGCACTTGCTAAAGCGAAATTTGAAAAAAAAGATGCAAAACTTCCAAAAGAAAAAGTTATAACTGGAAGAAATATTTTAAAAATTTCAAAATATTTTACGGTAGAATTTATAAGTGTTACACACAGTATCGCCGATTGTTACGCCATTTGCATAAAAACTCCAGCTGCGACAATTTTACACTCGGGAGATTTTAAAGTGGATTTGACGCCAGTAGATGGAGAAGGATTTGATTTTGGAAGGCTGGCGCAACTAGGAGAAGAAGGTGTGGATTTACTTTTGTCAGACAGCACAAATGCACAAATTCCTGGATTTACACCATCTGAGAGAACTGTTGGAGAAAGTTTGAAGGATGAATTTTCAAAAGCCAAAGGAAGAATAATACTTGCGGCATTTGCATCTCATGTTCACAGATTACAGCAAATTGTAAATATTGCCTATTCTCATGGAAGAAAAATTGCAATTGATGGAAGAAGTATGATTAAAATATTTGAAATTTGTTCAAATCTGGGATATTTAAAACTTCCAAAAGACATAATGATAGATATTGAAAGAGTGGAAACACATCCAGCAGATAAAGTGTTAATTTTATGTACTGGAACTCAGGGAGAGCCACTTGCAGCGCTTTCAAGAATCGCAAATGGAACTCATAAATATATAACGTTAAGACAAGGGGATACAGTTGTAATTTCAGCAACACCTATTCCAGGAAATGAAAAGGCTGCAACCAAAAATATCAATCAATTGATGAAGCGGGAGGCCAATGTCGTGTTTGAAAAAGGAATTGGAATTCATGTTTCGGGACATGGTTGTCAAGAAGAACAAAAACTTATGATAAATCTTGTAAAACCAAAATTTTTCTTACCAGTTCACGGAGAATATGCGATGATTAAAAAACATAAAGAGTTGGCGGTTGCTGTGGGAGTTGAAGAAAAAAATATACTGTTGGGTGAAAATGGAGCAAAATTTGAACTTTCCAAAAGAGAGTTTAGACAAGTTGGAAAAGTACCAAGTGGAGCGACATTCATTGATGGATTTGGAATTGGTGATATTGGAAATGCAGTCTTAAAAGATAGACAAAACTTAGCTGATGATGGAATAGTAATTATTTCGATTTTAAAATACAAAAATGGAACTTTTAATGAAAATATAGAACTTGTTACAAGGGGATTTGTTTACAATAAAGATGCAGAAAGCTTACTTTCTAAAACAAAGGAATTGGTAAAAAAAGAACTTTCCGTTTTACAGAGTGAAAAAGTTAAAGAAATTGGAAAAATAAAACAGAGAATTAGAATAAAAGTCGGAGATTTCTTGTCAAAAGAAACTGACAGAGATCCAATAATTTTACCAATAATTATGGATAATTGAGAAAGGAGATAATACAAAATGGTACAGCAACTTTCAAGTAGAGAAAGAGCTTTTTTGAGAAAGCTGGCACACAATCTTGAGCCTGTCGTAAGAATTGGAAAAGAAGGAATAGATGAAAATGTTTTAAAAAGTATTGCTGAAGTTGTAAAAAAAAGAGAATTAATAAAAGTAAAAATCTTGCAAAATTCATCAGTAGGATTTGATAGAGAATTAGCTGATGAAATTGCAAAAGATACAAAATCAATTTTTGTGGATAAAATTGGAAATATTCTTATATTTTTTAAACCTAAAAATACAAAAGATGCAGTAATTACAACTGAATTTAATGAATTTAAAAAGAAAAAAAATAAAAAATAAAAAAATTGAAAAAAGAAAAAATAGAAGTAAAGTGAAGAAAAGAAATAAGAAAAGGAAAAGAAGATGAGTGCAGGAATATTATTTGGAAATAGACTTTTGGATGTTGCGGCAATATCTTGCCTTTCAGCGCAATTTTACAAAGTTTTTTTTCCTGTATTTAAGGGAAGAAAACCGCAGTGGGGAAGGTTAATTCAAACAGGTGGAATGCCGAGTTCTCATGCTTCAACGGTTGTTTCTCTCGCAACTGGCGTGTTTTTTATAAAAGGCGCTGCTTCCATAGAATTTGCTATTTCAATGGTATTTGCTGGAATTGTCCTGTACGATGCGACAGGTGTCAGACGTCAAGCTGGAAAACATGCAAAAGCATTAAATACATTAATAGAAGCGATA
This sequence comes from Leptotrichia rugosa, assembly GCF_041200005.1. NCBI lineage: Bacteria > Fusobacteriati > Fusobacteriota > Fusobacteriia > Fusobacteriales > Leptotrichiaceae > Leptotrichia > Leptotrichia rugosa. Next base: position 1,912,200 of record NZ_CP165644.1, on the reverse strand, counting down.
GAACATCGAGAAGGAATAGAAATAATAAATGAGAAATTCAAGGAACTTTTGGGACATACTCCACGAGAAGTATTTTGGGGTACTGTTTTGGGAATAATGTTGAGTTTTTTATTCAAAAGATATATTTTGGGATAAATTTTAAGTTGAAAAAATTTCTCAATTGTATTATAATGAACAATAACAAAAAAAATAAAGAATGAAGGAGCGGATGAAATAATGATAGAAATGATATTACCTGATGGTAGCAAAAGACAGCTAGAAAAACCAATGACAGTAGTGGAATTTGCAAAAACGATTGGTTCTAGTTTAGGTAAAGCAACTGTAGGAGCTATGATTGATGGAACCCAAGTAGATCCTTCGTACATAATTGAAAAATCAGGAAATATACAGCTAATAACAAATACTAGCGAAGAAGGAATAGAAATAATTAGACACAGTGCGGCTCACATAATGGCTCAAGCTGTGCAAAGATTATTTCCAAATACAAAAGTTACAATAGGGCCTGTTGTGGAAAATGGATTTTTCTATGACTTTGATCCTGAAAGACCTTTTACTGAAGAAGATTTGAAAAAAATTGAAAATGAAATGAAAAAAATAGTAAAAGAAAATTATCCTTTTGAAAGAAGTGAAATGAGTGCCGAAGAAGCTAAAAAGTTCTTTGCTAAAAAAGGTGAAACTTATAAAGTTGAAATAATTGATGACTTGGGAGTTGATAAAGTCAGTATTTATAAACAAGGAGAATTTGTGGATTTATGCCGTGGAACACATGTTCCGTCAACTGGATATCTAAAAGCATTTAAATTAATGTCAACTGCTGGAGCTTACTGGCGTGGAGATTCAAATAATAAAATGCTTCAAAGAATTTATGGAGTAGCTTTTGCGACTAAAAAAGAGCTGGATGACTATTTGACAATGATGGAAGAAGCTGAAAGAAGAGATCATAGAAAGTTAGGAAAGCAGCTTGACTTATTTTTTGTAGATGAACACGGACCTGGTTTTCCGTTTTTTATGCCAAAAGGTGTGGAACTTTTTAATAAACTTCAAGAAATTTGGAGAGTTGAACATAAAAAAAGAGGTTATCAGGAAATAAAAACTCCAATTATGCTGGATAGAGAACTTTGGGAAATTTCTGGACATTGGTTTAATTACAGAGAAAATATGTATACATCGACAATTGATGAAAAAATTTATGCAATAAAACCAATGAATTGCCCAGGTTCAATAATAGCATATAAAAATAACTTGCATTCATACAAAGATTTACCATTAAAATATGGAGAAATGGGACTTGTTCACAGACACGAATTTAGTGGAGCTTTGCATGGACTTATGAGAGTTAGAGCATTCACACAGGATGATGCCCATGTTTTCTGTACGAAAGAGCAAATTGAGGAACAAATTATTGAAATTATTGATTTATACGATAAATTCTATACTTTATTCGGATTTGAATATCACATTGAATTGTCAACAAAACCTGATAAAGCAATTGGTTCAGACGAAATTTGGGAAATGGCAGAAGCTAATTTAAAATCAGCCTTGGAACACAAAGGGATTGATTACAAGTTAAATCCTGGAGATGGAGCATTTTACGGTCCAAAAATTGACTTTAAGATGAAAGATTCAATTGGAAGAATTTGGCAATGTGGAACAATCCAATTAGATTTCAACTTACCACAAAGATTTGAAATGAGCTATATCGGAGCAGACGGAGAAAAACATGAACCAGTAATGATTCACCGTGCAATGTACGGAAGTTTAGAAAGATTCCTTGGAATTTTAATTGAACATTATGCAGGAGCTTTCCCAACTTGGTTAGCGCCAGTTCAAGCAAGAATTTTAACAATTTCTGATGAACAAGTGCCTTTTGCAAAAGAATTATTTAAAAAACTTCAAAATGCAGGAATTAGAGTTGAACTTGACACAAGAGCGGAAAAAATTGGATATAAAATTAGGGAAGCAAATGGAGATCAAAAAATACCAGTTCAGTTGATTATTGGTAAAAATGAAGTTGCGAATAATGAAGTGAATGTTAGAAGATTTGGTTCACAAGAAAGTAAAAATATTTCAGTTGATGAAATTGTTAATATTTTGTTGGAAGAATCAAAAGTTCCATTTAAAAAATAATTTTATGTAAAAAATTATTAAAGTTACTAAATAAATAAAAATAGAGGTGATTTTTATGAGTAATTATTATGATGAAAATAACGATTTTTTAGAACAGGAATACAAAAATGAAGAAAAAAATTCACGACTTGCAACTTATGAAGATTTAAACAGGTTAGTTGCTTCAAAGGTTCGTGGAAGTGTGTTGTGGATGGTTTTTGGATTGGTATTATCTGGAATCGCAGGTTTTTTTGTAATGAATGCAGCTTATGTTGGGATATTTTCATACGAGGTATTTGCAGCTTTAGTAAAAATATCAGTAATATTGGAACTGGTAACAGTTTTAGCGTTCACGTTTTTAATTTACAAAGTGTCGTCAAGAGTTCTAAAATTGATGTTTATTGTGTATTCGATACTTACGGGGATAAGTTTTTCAGTCCTTTTTGCAACTGATTTAAATATTGTAATTACAGCATTTTCTGTAACTGCACTATTATTTTTAATTTTGGGGATTTATGGTTATGTCACAAATGAAGATTTGACAAAATTTGGAAGCATTGCAACTGTAGGACTTATTACAATTATTTTGGCAAGTATAGTAAATATATTTTTACAAAGTGACGGTGTAGTCTGGTTTACGACAATTCTTGGAATAATCATATTTGTTATTTTTATCGCTGTTGACATAAATAGAATAAAAAATAATATAATTGCTCATGCTGTGCAAGGAGATACAGAAATTCTTAATAAAATCGAAATTATGGGAGCATTAAATTTATATTTAGACTTTATAAATTTGTTCTTGTATATTTTAAGAATATTGGGAAGAAGAAAATAAATTATATTAAAAATATTTATGTGAAAAATGCTTTAAAGTCGGAGTTTTTCTGATTTTAAAGCAATTTTAATTTTTTAGGAAAGTAGGAAAATCTTGCAAGATAACAAATTAAATAATGATACGGAAAAATTCATTAACGATGAAATTATAAACAGTAAAATTTGGGTGTTTTGTGGCATATTGATTTCAGTTTTGTTGTCGCAGATGTTAAATTTACAGGCTGAAATGTATAAAATTATGTATATTTTTAAAATGAAGCAAGTTTTGGATAAAATATCGTTTTTATTTATCGGAATAATTGTTTTAGAAATTTTTTTGACATTTTTTTTATATAAAATTATAATTAACAAAAGTAAAAAAATTATAAAATCAAGTTTTGTAATTTATTCACTTTTGACAGGTTTAAATTTGTCAATTTTTTCTTCCGTAATAAAAGTTTTATTTCAGAAAAATATTGGAATTTTACCTGTAATATTGCTAATAATATCGTTATTTCTAGCGATAATTTTAATAATTTTTGATTCAAAAAAAATAAAAAAAATGATAAAAATAAAAGTTTTAGAAAATAATGAAACTGAATTTTTGGAGAAAATAAGATTTTATGTGGCGGCAGTTTTATATACGGATATTGTAAAAATACTGATTTTGCTTATAATAAGCACGATAATTTTAATATAAATTTGAAAGGAAAATAAAAATAGATGAAAAGAAAAATAGAATGTGTGGAAGAGTTTCACAGAATTTATAAACTTGGAAATTCTAAAAAGCCGATTGGAAAATTAAAGGATGGATTGGAAAAATTGAGGTTTGACTTGATGGCTGAAGAAAATGGAGAATATTTGGAAGCGGCTAAAAAAGGGAATGTTGTAGAAGTGGCAGACGCACTTGGAGATATGCTCTATATTCTTTGTGGAACAATTATTGAGCATGGAATGCAAAATGTGATTGATGATGTTTTTGAAGAAATCCACAGAAGCAACCTTAGCAAATTGGATGAAAATGGAGATCCGATTTATCGGGAAGATGGGAAAGTTATAAAAGGACCGAATTATTTTCCGCCAAATTTAAAGAAATTTTTTGAAAAAAATGATAAGTAGTTTTTGAAATAAAAAAATTTATTCTGTCTAAATAGTGAAAATACTTGTAAAAATTTGAGAAATATGATAAAATATAAACCGATATGTGAAGAATTTTAACTAAAAAAATTAGTTAATTAAAAGTTATAAATAGTGAAAGCTATATTCAAAATTAAGAAAGGAGCTACTAATTTTAGTAGGGTGAAAAACAATGAGAAGATGTGAAGTTTTTGGAAAAGAAGTTAGCCACGGAAATAGAGTAAGTCACTCTCATAAAGCTACAAAAAGAATATGGAAACCAAATTTACAAACAATGCTTTTAAATATTAATGGAAGTGAAATAAGAGTAAAAGTTTGTACAAAAGCTATGAAAACATTGAAAGGAAAAAATGTTGATCAAGTTAAAAAAATATTATTAAAAAATATTAAAACATTAAGTCCTAAAATTCAAAAAGCATTATTTTCAGTAAAGTAAGTTATTAATAACTTACTTTTTTTTGAAAATTTTAAATTGTTTTGAAAAAATAAAAAAAATGAAAAAAAGTGTTGACATCTAAAAGTATATATGATATAATTTCTCTTGTCTGTGAGATATTAAGATTTTATAGATACGATGTGCGGTCTTCGTCTAGTGGTCAGGACTCCGGTTTTCATCCTGCAACAGGGGTTCGACTCCCTAGACCGTACCAAGTATTAATTATGGTCGCATAGCTCAGTTGGGAGAGCACCTGCCTTACAAGCAGGGGGTCATTGGTTCGAGCCCAATTGTGACCACCATTTATGGAGGTGTAGCTCAGTTGGTTAGAGTGCTTGCCTGTCACGCAAGATGTCGCGAGTTCGAGTCTCGTCACTTCCGCCATAAAATTTGATTGCCGCTTTAGCTCATCTGGTAGAGCAACTGACTTGTAATCAGTAGGTGGTTGGTTCGAGTCCGACAAGCGGCACCATAAAAAATTAATAATGTTGTGGAGAGGTTCCCGAGTGGCCAAAGGGATCAGACTGTAAATCTGCCGGCTCAGCCTTCGAAGGTTCGAATCCTTCTCTCTCCACCATTTTTTTTTATAAAAATTTTAATATGAAAAATCATATAATTTCATAGGAGGAAATATTAATTATGGTTAGAAAAATAAAAGGAGCAGGAAATAAATCAGGAGGAAGCCAACAAGATATTATAAAACAAGCTCAAGTGATGCAACAAGAAATGTTAAAAATTCAAGAAGGATTAAAAGATAAATTTGTAGAAAGTTCTGTAGCTGGTGGTGGAATCACTGTTAAAGCCAATGGTCAAAAAAAAATAGTTGATTTATCAATTTCTTTAGATGTTTTAAAGGATGCTGTTGAGGAAAATGATTCAACAATAGTTTCAGATTTAATTATAAATGCAGTAAACGAAATTTTAGATAAAGCTGAAGAAATGGCTGAAAAGGAAATGGAAGTTGTTACAGGTGGTGTAAGCATTCCAGGATTATTTTAATAAAAATTTAGATTTTTTGTAGTTTTCATGCCATATAAGAATAAACCAGAACGAAACTTCTGGTTTTTTTATAAAAAAATAAAAAAATATTTGACAAATTATATAAAATATGATAACATACTTTATGTAACGTGTGGGTGGATGTCCGAACGGCTAAGGGACCGGTCTTGAAAACCGGCGAAATCGCAAGATGTCTGGGTTCGAATCCCAGTTCACCCGCCATTAAATATAATTTTGGAGAAGTGGCAGAGATGGTAAGAATGCGCTCCCTGCTAAGGGAGTATCCGGGCTAAAACTTGGATCGAGGGTTCGAATCCCTCCTTCTCCGCCATTTTTTTATAAGAAGGTTTTTTTGCATCTGTAGCTCAACTGGATAGAGCGTCTGACTACGGATCAGAAGGTTATGGGTTCGACTCCTGTCAGGTGCGCCATAATTTATTAAATAAAAAAAATATTAGACATTGAAAATCAATAAATAGTTTTTATTGGTTTTTTTATTTTAAAAAAAATTTAAGGAGAATGAATGGAAGAAAATAAAGAATTAGAAAAGAAAAAAAATATCAATAAAATGATAATAATGATGTTTTTGTGTGTAATTGTCTATAATTTTGGACATCCTGGAACTCCAGCGCTAATTGAAATGAGAGGATGGGAAAAAAGTGTGTCAGGAGAACTTTTGGCATTTATGAGTGTGGCTATGTTTATTTCGTCGCCATATTTGGGAGCTATTGCAGATCATATTGGAATGAAAAAGTTATTTATCTTTATGCCGTTTATCTATGGGACTTCTCAGTTATTTTTTGGATTTGTTCCCCAATTGCCTTTGGTATTTATCGCAAGAGTTGTTTCAGGATTCGCATCTGGTGGGACTTATGCGATTGCTTTTGGGTATGTGAGTCAACTGTCGAAAAGTGGCGAGAAAGCTAAAAATATTGCCAAAGTCAGTTCGGCTACTGTAATAGGTGGCGCAATTGGTCAGAAAATTGGAGGAATGGTCGCTGATATTGACCCAAGATATTCTTTTGTACTGCAGTTTATATGTGGAAGTATCGTTTCCATTATTATATTATTTCTTATGAAAGAAATAATTTGCAGAAAAGATAAAACTGAAAAGCTTGATCCAAAAAAATTAAATCCATTTGCGACTTTTAAATATATAAAAGATTTGGATAATTATTCAAGATATTTTTGTCTTATAATTTTATTATCTGGAATAGGAATTTATTCATATGCCAATGCGCTTAACTATTTTTTGCGGTTTAATGAAAAAGTTTCTTCAAATACAATAGGAACTTTTGTGATGTTTTCTTCACTTACCGCTTTTTTTGGAACGGCATTTTTGCTGGAAAAATTGGTTTCAAAATTTAAAGAAAAAAATATTTATAAATTTATGATTTTGATTGGAATAATTTTTATGGCAGTAATTTTGTTTGAAGTGAAATTGGATGTGATTCCGTATGTTATAATGGCAATTTATACGATGTCTTACGAAATGGTGAGATCACTTGGAAATACAATTATTGCTAAAAGATATAAAGAAAATCAAGGAAAAATTTTAGGAGTGGCGTCCGCTGTTGGCTCGCTTGGAAATGCGATTGGCTCCCTTTTATCAGGACACCTTTTGAAAATGAGTGAATTTTTGCCTTTTATTACAAATATTGCTGTAATGGGAATTGTATTTTTACTTATTTTATTTAATAAATTTGATAAAGAAAAAATAGAAAAAAACTAAAATTTATGATAAAATTAAAAAAATTGTAAAAAAATAGAGAAAGGAAATTTATGTATAATTTTAGTTATTTCAGTCCAATTCATATAGAAACATTTATTGTTTCAGCATTATTCTGCACTTTGCTGCTTTTTGTTCCAAAAATTTTTAAAAGACTTGATTTGAAAAAATATTCACTTTTTTTGGGGTATTTTTTGCTATTTTTTAAAGTTGTTGATTCTGTCTATCGGGTAATTTATCAAAAAGAGCCAATCTATAATGTGATGCTTGTTCATCTTTGCAACTTTGTGGCAATCTTTGCTGCTTTTTATCTAATTTTTAGGACAAAATATTTGTATAATGTCGTCTATTATCTATCTTTCGGTCCTATTTTAGCGCTAATTCTACCAGGAATCACGAATTATTTTAACAATTACTATGTCTATATTTTTATGATAATGCACGCTTTGATTGTTTTTACAGTTGTATTTGGAGCAAAATATTTAGATGGAGAACCTACGAAAAAAGGGCTTTTTCAATCTATAGTAACTTTACTTATAATATTTTTGTATGCCGCATTTTATAATTTTTTATTTAAAGATATAAATGCAATGTTCTTGCGAGAATATATTGAACCTAGAATATTTGGATTTATAAAGCCATTTTGGATATATAGGATTGTTTTAATAATTGGAATGGTATTATTAGAAGTTTTGCTTTATTTTCTTTCAAAAATAAAAGCAAAAAATGAATTCGATTAGATTAAAAAAGCACAATTTATCCCGTATTAAAAAAGGGGGGGATTATTGTGCTAGTTCGTAAAAAAAAAATTATTTTTCAGTTTTATTGCTTTCTTCTTCAAATTTATCAAGTATAACTTTTGTTATTTCTTGACGTAATTCAGGAGTTATAGGATGAACTATATCTTTAAATTCTCCATTTGGCATTTTTCTAGAAGGCATTGCTACAAATAATCCATTTTGACCGTCAATTATTTTTAGACCGTGTATAACAAAGCTATCTTCAAAAGTAATGTCAACATGTGCCTTTAATCTATCATTGGCATCTTCAGGCTTTTTTCCAATTCTAATACGAACATCTGTTACTTTCATAAATTTTTCTCCTTTTCTGTATGTTATTTGTTACCTTTTCAATATAATTATACCCCATTTGTTGTAAAAAACAAGAGATTTTCCTGATATTTTTTATACTTAGATAGATAAGGAATTATTTTTTTTATAAAATAATTTTTGGAAATTAAAAAAATAAAAATTTTGATTTTATTTTAGAATGTGTTAAAATTAGCAAAGGAGGTATTTATGTACAAAGCTATTGTCAGTGATTTGGATGGAACACTTTTGAATGAAAATCACAAAGTTAGTCCATACACAAGAGAAACTATTAAATTGCTCTTGAAAAAAGGCATAAAGTTTTATATCGCAACTGGAAGAAGTTATCTTGGCGCAAAGGAAGTTATGGAAGAAATTGGACTAAAGATTCCATTAATTACATCAAATGGAGCGAGAATTTTAGATGAATCTGGAGCTGAAATTTATGTGAATAATCTTGCAAGAAAATATGTCGAAAAATTACTTGCGATGGATTACAAATCATTTGGAAGTGATATTATTTTAAATGGATATTCAGGCAGCAATTGGTATGTGACTGAAGATGCACGAGCTTATTTTTATGCGCAAAAGCCAGAGAGAAAATTGTATCCAGAACAGATTTCTTTTGAAGATTTTAGCACTAAAAATTTTTCTAAAATATTTTTTTTGGGTAATCATGAAAATCTTTTGGAATTGGAAAAAGAAGTTAAAAAAGTTACCAATGACGAAACGAATATCGTTTTTGTAAATAAAAGAAGTTTGGAAATTTTTTCAAAAACTTGTGATAAAGCTGTCGCAGCTAACTTTTTACTGCAAAAAGATGGACTTACATTAAAAGATGCTGTGTCTTTTGGAGATGGAGTCAATGATTATGATTTAATAACGCGGACGGGACTTGGATTTGCAATGAAAAATTCTATTTATAGGCTAATGGAAAAACTTTCTGATATAGAAATTATTGAAAGTAATGAAAATGATAGAATGGCTAAAAAAGTGCGAGAAATATTTGATTTGTAGTTTTTTGAAGTGAAAATTGTAAAAAAAAATTATTTTTAGAAAGGAAACTGTTATGAAAAAATTAGCATTGGTTGTCGATGACACACCTTATATAAGAGAAGATATAAGAGATATATTGGAAGAAATGGGATACGAGGTATACGAAGCAAATGACGGACTGGAAGCTTTGAGAATGTATAAAAAAATAAAACCAACAGTTGTAACAATGGATATTAATATGCCAAATATGCATGGACTTGCGGCTACAAAAGAAATTTCAAATTATGATAGGAATGCGAAAATATTGATTTGCAGCACAATGGTGATGTTTCCGAATTATCAGAAAATGGGACGTGAAGCAGGAGCAAAATCATTTTTACCAAAACCATTTACTGATGAAGAATTTATAGATGCATTTTCAAAATTATTCTTGTAAAATTGAATTTACTGAATAAATTAAAAAAATTAGGAAAAATTTTTCATATACGGTAAGATTTTAGACGCTATAAATGAGTTTATTAAGTTAAAAAGATTTTTATAAAAATTCGCAAAAGGAGACAAAAAATGTATAAAGCAGTTATTAGTGATTTAGATGGAACATTAATTGGCAAAGGGCATTATATCTCGCCTGTCACTATTGATACAATAAAAAAAATAATGGAAAAAGGCATTAAATTTTATATTGCTTCTGGAAGAAGCTATGAGCAAATTGGTTATGTGACAGAACAGCTTGACATAAAAATTCCTGTGATTGCTGCAAATGGTGCAAGAATTTTTGATGGAGATGGGAAGTTGATTTATGAAAGAGGATTAAATAAAGAAGATTCTGATGCGATACTTAATTTAGATTATAGAAATATTGCAAAAAAATCTCATCTCAATATCTTTTCTGGAAATGAATGGATTATAACAAAAGGGACAGCACAAGATGTCTTTGACAGAATAACTAATCAAGTAAAAGTGAATTTTAGGGAAGTTCCAGAAACAGAATTAAAAAATTTGGATATTTTAAAAATTTTTTATATTGGCGACCACGAAGAGATTTTAAAATTGGAAAAGGAGATTTTGAAGGTGACTAAAGGTGTAAATGTGATTTTTGTTACAGATACATGTATGGAAATTATGTCAAAAGGAGCTAATAAAGGACTTGCAGCGAAATTTTTGCTGGAAAAGGAAAATGTAAAATTGGAAGAAGCTATAGCTTTTGGCGATGGAGAAAATGACTTTGAGCTGCTTACGATGGTTGGAAAAGGTTATGCTATGGGAAACGCCATTGATAGACTGAAAAATTTGTTGCCAAGTGATTTTGAATATGTAGGAAAAAATATGGAAGATGGAGAAGCGCTAAAATTGCAGGAATTGTTTTTAAAATGAATTTTTTTATTTGTTTTTTGTAAGGAGAAAAAATTTTTGATTTCTCCTTGCAGCTAGTACTTATTTTAAGAAATAAAAATTTGAGAATTTTTTAGGTTGGCAGTTGACAATTAATTATATTTTTGATAGAATGAACAAGTAAAAAATAAAAATAAAAAAATGTAGGATAGTAGGTATAATTTGCACTTTTTTGCAAATTTTGGAAGTGAAAATGAAAATTATAAAATGTAGTTATTGGTAGGAAAATATGCGTTTTTGCATAATTTAGTAGTATTGAATTTAATAAATTTTTTAAAATTAGTAATTTGTAAATTTTAGTTTATAAATTAAATATTTTTTAGTAATAAAAATTCTGTCAATGAGTTTCTTTTTATAAATTTATTTTATTGAGTTTTTATATAATAAAATATAAGTGCGATTTTCAACTCTCCTATTATAGAGAGTTTTTTTATTACAAAATAAAAAATAAATGGAGGAAAAATTATGATTATAAAAGTAGATGAAAATATTTCACAGGAAAATATGGAAAAATTATTGAAAAGAGTGGAAGAGCTTAATTTAAAGCCACATTTGTCTTATGGAACTGAATATACAATAATTGGATTAGTTGGAGATACAAGTGTTATAGATGTGAACAGAGTTTTGACAATTGAAGGAGTGCTTGATGTGCAAAGAGTGCAAGAGCCGTACAAAAGAGCGAGCAGAAAATTTCACCCAGAAGATACGATTGTAAAAGTAGGAAATGTGGAAATTGGTGGAAATAATCTTGTGATGATGGCAGGACCTTGTTCGGTTGAAAATGAAGAACAAATTATGACAGCGGCAAGAATAGTGAAAAAATATGGAGCAACAATGTTAAGGGGTGGAGTAGTAAAACCAAGAACATCGCCATATGCGTTCCAAGGTCTAGGAATGGAAGGAATTGAATTGATGAAAAAGGCAAAAGAGGAAACAGGACTTCCAATAATATGTGAAGTGATGTCGATTTCACAATTGCATGAATTTGGTCCACATGTTGATATGATTCAGCTTGGAGCAAGAAATATGCAGAACTTTGATTTATTAAAGGAAGTTGGGAAAACAAATATTCCAGTACTTTTGAAAAGAGGACTTAGTGCAACAATAGAAGAATGGCTTATGTCGGCTGAATATATTTTGGCAGGAGGAAATGAAAATGTAGTTCTTTGTGAAAGAGGAATAAGAACTTATGAAACCGCTTATAGAAATGTGCTTGACTTAAATGCAGTGCCAATGATTAAAAAATTGACACATTTACCAATAATAGTTGATTCAGCTCACTCTACAGGAAAATACTGGATGGTAGAACCGCTTGGAATGGCAGGAGTAGCGGCAGGAGCAGATGGACTTATGGTGGAAGTTCACCCAGAACCAGATAAAGCGTTGTCAGATGGACCACAATCATTGAAAGAAGATGTATTTAAACATCTGATGGAAAATGTGGAAAAAATTGCGAATGTATTAGGAAAAAGTTTTAAAGCAAAATAATTTTGTTGAAAAATAGATTTTGTTTTTAAAATTTTGAAACACTTGAAATTTTATAAAAAAGTATGTCAGCAATAAATTATAAAAAATTAGAAAATTTGATAGAACAGAATAGAATAAAATACAATACAATAGGATAGAACTGAAAATAAAAAAAGAAAAGAAAATAAAGTAAAAGAAAGCAAAAGAAAGGGAAATAAATTTATGATTATAAAAGTAGATGGGAAAATTGATAAAAGCGTGTTAGAAAGATTGATAAAAAGATTGGAAGAAGAAAATAATGTTAAAGTGAAGCCGATTATTGGGGCAGAATATTCAATTTTAGGACTAGTTGGAGATATTAGCTCTATTGATATTAAACATATTCAATCTTTGGAATATGTAATTGATGTGCAAAGGGTGCAAGAGCCGTATAAAAGAGCAAGTAGAAAATTTCATCCAGAAGATACGATTGTAAAAGTAGGGGATGTGGAAATTGGTGGAAATAATCTTGTGATGATGGCGGGGCCTTGCTCAGTGGAAAATGAAAAACAGATAATTGATACTGCAAAAGCTGTTAAAGCCGCAGGAGCAGCTATTTTAAGAGGAGGAGTAGTGAAACCTAGAACATCTCCTTATGCATTTCAAGGACTTGGTATGGAAGGTGTTAAACTTATGGAAAAGGCAAAAGAGGAAACAGGGCTTCCAATAATATGTGAAATTATGTCAATTTCTCAACTTCACGAATTTGGTCCGCACGTTGATATGATTCAGCTTGGAGCAAGAAATATGCAGAACTTTGATTTATTGAAAGAAGTTGGAAAGACAAATATTCCAGTGCTTTTAAAAAGAGGACTTAGTGCGACAATAGAAGAATGGTTAATGTCAGCAGAATATATTTTAGCTGGCGGAAATGAAAATGTAGTTCTTTGTGAAAGAGGAATTAGAACTTACGAAACAGCTTATAGAAATGTACTTGATTTAAATGCAGTGCCAATGATTAAAAAATTGACACATTTACCAATAATTGTAGATTCAGCTCATGCGACTGGAAAATACTGGATGGTAAAACCGCTTGCAATGGCAGGAATTGCAGCTGGAGCAGACGGACTTATGGTAGAAGTGCATCCTGAACCAGACAAGGCATTGTCAGATGGACCTCAATCATTGAAATTTAATGTATTCGAAGATTTGATGCAAGATGTGGAAAAAATTGCAAATGTGTTGGGAAAGAGCTTTGAAGCAAAATAAATTATTTAGCTAATGAAGGAGAAAAAAATATGATTGTAACAACTACAAATAAAGTTCAAGATAAAGAAATATTGGAATATAAAGGAATTGTTTTTGGTGAGGTTATAACAGGAATTAACATTTTAAAGGATATAGGAGCAGGAATTAGAAATTTTTTTGGTGGAAGATCTGGAGGATATGAGAAAGAATTGCTAGCAGCTAGGACTGAAGCTCTGAAAGAAATGGAAGAAAGAGCAAAAGATATGGGAGCAAATGCCATTGTTGGAGTAAAAATGGATTATGAAGTGTTAGGTGCTGATAATGGAATGCTTATGGTTACCTGCAGTGGTACAGCTGTTGTAATTTAAGATTAAATTGTGAAATGAGATAGAATTATGATGAAAAATAATTTGAAAAAAATAGAAGATTTGACGGTAACGATTGTTGGGCTTGGAGTGATTGGCGGGGGATTTGCTCAAAGCTTAAAAAATATTGGGGTAAAAACAATTTATGGGATTGATATTGATGAAGGAACTTTGAGAAAGGCTGAAGAGAAAAAAATTATAACCGAAGGATTTGTAAAGACTAAAGATCCTTTGAAAAAATCGGATTTGGTTGTAGTCACGCTTTATCCGAATATTGTGAAATCATTTTTTGTAAATAATATTGAAAATTTTAAAGACGGTGCGATTATTACTGATGTTATTGGAATTAAAGGGAAAATAATCGAAGAGATAGATCCGTTTATTGAAAAAAGTGAAAAAAAAATTGATTTTATTTTTGGACATCCGATGGCGGGGCGTGAAAAGAGAGGAATTGATTTTGCGGATAGCCGTGTTTTTCAAAATGCGAATTACATTCTTATAAAAGATAAAAAGAATAAAAAAGAAAATCTGGATTTGTTGAGTGAGATAATTAAAAAAATGGGATTCAAAAGTGTAAGTTTTTTGACCGCTAAAGAACATGATGAAATAATTGCATTTACAAGTCAGCTTACTCACGCAATAGCGGTTTCACTTGTAAACAGCGACAATCAAAAGTATGATACAAATAGATTTATCGGAGATTCCTTCAGAGATTTGACAAGAATTGCCAAAATTAATGAAGACTTGTGGTCAGAATTATTTTTGGGAAATAAGGAAAATTTGTTAAAAATGATTCAGCAGTTTGAAAATGAACTGGATATAATAAAAAATGCTTTGAAAAATGATGACATTGGAACATTAAAAGAGCAGTTTATAATTTCCACAAGAAGAAGGGAAAAAATAGACTAAAAGATTTTTAGTTTTAAATTTTTCTAAAAAAAATAAAAATAAAACAAAATTTTTAAAAAAAAATCAAAAACAAAAACAAAAAAATATAAAAGATAAAAAATAGTGAGTGCTTTCACAAAAAAAGAGTTTTGTAGTCAAAGCCTCACTTTTGAATTATAAAAATATAAATATTTAGGAGAAAAAATTATGAAAAAATTACATGTTGGCTTGGGAAAAAATTCTTATGATATTTTAATTGGAGAAAATTATGCGAAAGATTTTCCAAAATATATAAAAGAAATTTATAGCGGGAAAAAATTATTTGTCATAACTGACTCGAATGTGAACGAAATTTACAAAAATATTTATGAAAAAATGTTTAGTGGATTTGATTACATGGTTTATGTACTAAAAGCTGGAGAAAAAAACAAACATATCGGAATTATGCCACAAATTTATTCGGCGATGGTAGAAGCTGGTGTAAAAAGAAAAGATTTAGTCGTGGCTTTTGGTGGTGGAGTTGTTGGCGATATTGCAGGATTTGCAGCGGCTTCATTTTTGAGAGGAGTTAATTTTATTCAAATTCCTACGACAATTGTTTCACAAGTTGACAGCAGCGTTGGTGGAAAAGTTGGAGTTGATTTGCCTGAGGGGAAAAATCTTGTTGGGGCATTTCATCAACCGAAACTTGTTTTAATTGATAATTATTTTTTAAATACATTAACAGATAGATATTTTTACGACGGATTTGGGGAAATTGTGAAATATGGATGTATTTATGACAAGAAATTTTTTGATAGACTTGTGGAAATTGTGGAAAAAGTTGGGGTTTCGCAAGATGATGAAAATTATATACAAAAATTGCGTGAACATTTGATGAAGTATGTGAATGAGCTTGTTTATCGTTCTTGTGAGATAAAGAAGGAAGTTGTGGAAAAAGATGAGAAGGAAAGCAACTTGAGAATGATATTGAATTTTGGGCATACGATTGGTCATGCGATTGAGCAGTTTACAAATTATGAAAAATATTCACACGGAGAGGCAATTTCTGCTGGGATGGTGGATATTACAAAAATTGGAGAGAAAAAAGGATTTACTAAAGAAGGGGAAGCTGTGAAAATTGCAAAATTGCTTAAGGCATTGAATTTGCCGACTGAAATTGAGTATCCAAAAGATGAGATTGCTAAGATTATGAAAAGAGATAAGAAAAGTACGAGTGATGGAATTAATTTTGTAATTTTGAAGGAAATTGGGGAAGTTGAGATTATGAAGATTGGGGCGGAAGAGATTTTTGAGTAAGTGTTTGAAATTGTAAAAATAGAAATGTGTGATTATGAGGGGAAATTAAAAAGGTTAGGCTTTAAAATAGTGAGGGAGTGATAAAATATGGTACAGGAAAATTTTAAAAAAGTGGAAAAGGCGAACTGGTTAAAAATAATTTTTAATTCTGCAAAATTCTTAATTTCTTTGCTGATATTAAATATAGGAGTAGTTTTATTATTTGCTGTTGAAATTAGCAGAAATTTTTATGTTTCTACTGTTGTGATTTTTGTAGTTTTATTAATTATATTAGGTATAGTAGATTTCTTTGTGTTTTCGTATTATAAAAAGAAGTATCCAAATATTTATTTTTATGATGATAGTTTTAGTGTAGGAAAAAATGAAAAAAATTATTATAAAAATTTACAATATTTTCTTTCAAAGGAAGTATATATGGTGGGAAATACATTTACAGCCATCTTTTTCAAATCTAACGAAGGAAAGTGGGAAAAAATCAATGCAGGCGGGTATAGAAAAGATGCTTTTGATTTATTTCAGGAAGACTTTGTAAAACAGAATTATCCAAGTGCATTAGAAAAGATTGAAAATGGGGGAAGTGAGGAGTTTCCATTTAGAAAATCACATAGATTAAGTTTCAGTCTTTTCTCAGACAAGAAGCAAATTGAGAATTTTGATAATTTAAAGAAAATAAAAGTTTCGAAAGAAAATATTACATTTGATGATGAAATATATAACTGGGAAGAATATATAATTGGTGTAGCAGATGGAGTGATATTTGTAAAGGATTTAAACAATAATATTATTTTAGCTTTTGGAAATGAAATGGAGATTTTCTGTGAAAATCTGTTAGTCTTTTTAATAAAAGAGCTGAATAAAAATTAGATGAAAGGGATTATTTATGAAGAGATATTTAAACGGAATTTTATTTGCGGGGTTAAGCTCTATTATTGCAGCTATGATTTGCTTGGGTTTTTCGATGATTTTTTTAGGATATAAAATAATCTCTATAATTATATTTTTTATAGTTTTTTTTGGCTGGATATTTGGAATAAAAATTAAAAAGACAGAGACAGAAAGTAAAAATATTGTTGAACCTATACGTCAAAGTAAATTTGGAGCAAATGCTAAAAATGAAAATTTGCTAAATCCAAAATATGAAACTTTACCAATGAGGGATATTACAAAAGGAATTCCTGTAATTACAATTTTTTCTATTATTACAGTATATTTTATTGATGTAATTTTGGTAGCTTATTATTTGAAAAGAGAGCAAAAATTACCATTTCCAGAAGGTTTATCTTATTCATGGATGGAAGTTTTTAAAATAAGTAATGAAATATATACAGATTGGGCTTGGATAATTTTAGTTGCGATTGTATCTGTAGTTGCTTTTATAAAAGCTGAGAAAAAGGAACAAATGAGTAAGGAGAATTAAGAGGGAAATTAGATTTTATATAGTTTATTCAAAAAATGGAATTCGTCAGACAGTGTCTGATGAATTTATTTGGGATTAAAAAAGAATAAAATGGAGGACTAATATGAGTGATGCTATAAAAGATGAAGTTTTTGGAGAAATAAAAAATTTTGAAACTGAAGTTGAGTGGCTTGGGAGAAAAATAGGTGTGAATTTTCATTATGGAATTGAGCGTGATTGGAGTGAAGAGAAAAAATTAGAAGAAGTTAAAGGGGCAATTGAACAATTTAAAATTATGTATCTCAATCAAAAAGAATGGGATGAGAGAATAAAGGATAGAATTGTGGAAGATTTGCGTTGGTTAGCAGAAGATTGGTTTTCTTCAGTAGATGAGGAAGATGTGGATGAAATGATAGAAATACTTGAAAAAAATTCAAATTCTAAATTTACGGAAAAAGAAAAGGAAGAGTTAAAAGAACAAAAAGTTTCAAAAGAAGTTTTTAAAAATGGGATTTATCTTGAAGGGGTACATATAACTTCTGATGGAGATTTTACGGTGTACTATTATGATGATGAAGTATTTTTTGCAGGGCATGGGATTGATTTAATGGGGAATATTAGTGGGGAATTTAGCGGTGAAGCAGATATTATAGGATAATTTTAATTTTATGAAATAAAAAAAATAATAAAATGGAGGATTAGTGTGTGTAAAGCAATTATAGATGAAGTTTTTGGGGAAATAAAGAATTTTGAAACTGAAGTTGAGTGGCTTGGGAGAAAAATAAGTGTGAGTTTTGATGGTGGAATTGAGAGTGATTGGAGTGAAGAGAAAAAAGTAGAAGAAATTAAAAAGGTAATTGAACAATTTAAAATTATGTATCTCAATCAAGAAGAATGGGACACAAAAATGAAAGATTTGGTAAGTGATTATGGGAAAGACGGAGTTATGGATTGGCTTTGTGTTGACGATGAAGAAGAATTGGAAGAATTTATTGAGAATATTCATGAAAATTCAGAGATTGAATTATCAGAGGAAGAAATTGAAGAATTGAAGAGAGAAATAGTTCCTGAAAGAGTATTTAGAAATTGTATTTATTTGCAAGGTTTATGGGTAACCGCTGATGGAGATTTTACAGCATTTTATTATGACAATGACATATTTTTTCTTGGACATGCTATTATGTTAAGTGGAAATGTTAATGGAGAGTTGGATTGTGATGGTGAAGTAGGATAAAATTTTTAAAGTAGAATGAATAAAAAGGAGAAAAAATTTATGAAAATAAAAATAAAACCAAGCATATTAAACGGAAAAATAGAAATCCCGCCATCTAAAAGTTATTCACACAGAGCGGTAATTGCGGCTGCATTAGCTGAAGGCGGGAAGAAGTCAAAGATTGATAATTTGAAGTTTTCAGTAGACATTACAACAACGACAGATATTATGGAAAACTGGGGAGCGAAAATTAAAAGATTTGAGAGTGCTCTTGAGATTATCGGGAATGATGGGAAAGTCGTTCCGAAAGATAAATATGTACAATGTAATGAGTCGGGATCTACAATCAGGTTTTTGATACCGATTGGGATTACAAGTGAAAATGAACTGATTTTCGATGGAAAAGGAAAACTGGTGGACAGACCGCTTGAATCGTATTATAGGATTTTTGATAAGCAGGGAATCTTTTATAAAAATGAGAATGGGAAATTGCCGCTTACAGTAAATGGAAAATTGAAGGCAGGAAATTATGAAATTGACGGGAATATAAGTTCACAGTTTATTACTGGACTTTTGTATGCCTTACCACTCTTGGACGGAGATTCAAAGTTGACTATTAATAAGAATTTGGAGTCTAAGGGATATATTGATTTGACATTGGAAATATTGAAACTGGCTGGAATTGAGATTGTGAACAATAACTATAAGAGTTTTGATATAAAGGGAAATCAGATTTATAAGCCTTTTGATTATACTGTTGAGGGGGATTATTCACAAGTGGCGTTCTGGATTGTGGCTGGAATAATTTCTGCAAACAAGGATAATGAAGTGAAATGTCTGCATGTGAATAAAAATTCGTTGCAAGGAGATAGGGAAATTATTGAGATTGTTACTAGAATGGGGGCAAATCTTGAGATTTTGGATGATTATGTGATTGTGAAGCCATCTAAAACAAAAGGAACTGTGATTGATATTTCTCAATGTCCTGATATTGCACCGATTTTGACTGTGCTTGCTGCATTGAGCGAAGGAGAAACTCGAATTATTAATGGAGAAAGACTTAGAATTAAGGAGTCGGATAGAATTACTTCAATAAAAACAGAGCTTAATAAACTTGGTGCGAATGTGACTGAGGAAGGAGATAGCTTGATTATTCAAGGTGTACAAGGATTTACTGGTGGAGTTACAGTAAGTGCTTGGAATGACCATAGAATTGCAATGTCGCTTGCGATTGCTTCAACAAGATGCAAAAAGGAAATAATTCTGGAAGAGGCTGAAAGCGTTAGAAAATCTTATCCGCATTTCTGGGATGATTTTGTGAAAATGGGTGGAGAAATAGAGAAAGACTTTTAAAAAGATTTTTTAGAAAGATAAAGTTTATTTGTAATAGAAAAATAAGTTAAAAATGGTAGAATTTAAAATAAAATTTTTTAAAATAGAAATAGAGAGTTAATTGAATATGCGAATGTGAAATTTAATTAAATATTGTTAAAACCGTTAGGAAAGGGAATTTATATGAGTAAATTATTTTTGACATCATATTTAGCGGGAACGAAAAATTTAGTGAAAGAATTTTTAAAAGATATACTAGAAAAAGAAATTACGTTTGTTCCTACTGCTTCAAATACTGAAGATTATAAAGGATATGTAGACGAAGCTGAGCAGACATTTTTGGAATTGGGATTTTCAATAAATATTTTAGATATTTCAAAAACAGAAAAACAAAAAATAGAAAATATATTGAAGGATACAAAAATTTTGTATGTATCAGGTGGAAATACATTTTATCTATTGCAGGAACTAAAACGTAAAAAAATTTTAGATACTATTAAAGACAAAATTTCAAATGGAATGCTTTATATAGGAGAATCGGCTGGAGCGATTATTACTTCTAAAAATATAGAATACAATCAGATAATGGATAATAAGGATATTGCTCCTGATTTAGATAATTATGAAGCAATGGGGATTACGAATTTTTACATTTTGCCACATAATAATGAATTTCCATTTGTTGAAAGTACAAAAGAAACTATAAAAATTTATGAAAATAAATTAAATTTGCTTCCAATAAGCAATAGTGAGGCAGTTTTTGTAAATGGAAAAGATTTTGTTGTAAAAAATGATGATAAATAAAAATTTGGGAAAATAGAAAGGAAAAAAATGGCAGCAAATTTTGGAAAAAATTATAAAATTTCGATTTTTGGAGAATCGCATGGAAATGCATTGGGAGTAAATATTGACGGAATTCCGGCAGGAACGGAGCTGAATTTGGAATTTCTCTCACAGGAAATGAGAAGAAGAGCACCTGGAAGATCTAAATTGACAACGCCTAGAGTGGAAAAGGATGAATTTGAAATTTTGAGCGGCTTTTTTGATGGAAAAACAACTGGAACACCACTTGCAATGATTATCAGAAATTCAAACCAGCGTTCAAAGGATTACAGCGAATTGAAAAGAAAGCCAAGACATGCAGATTGGAGCGGATTTAACAGATATAACGGTTTTAACGATATTCGTGGAAGTGGGCATTTTTCTGGGAGAATAACAGCTTCATTGGTATTTGCTGGAGCGATTGCAAAACAGATTTTGAAAAGTCAGGGAATTTTAATTGCGGCACATATCAAATCTGTAAAGGATATTGAAGACAGGGACTTTGTGGAAAGCGATATTACAGAAAAAAATATTAATAAACTCAGAAATATGACTTTACCTGTCTTGAATGAGGAAATTGTGGAAAAAATTGAAAAAGTTGTGGAAAAAACTAGGGAAGAAAAAAATTCACTTGGTGGAATTGTAGAACTTATGGTTACAGGACTTCCTGCGGGAATAGGAGATCCATATTTTGAATCAATGGAAAGCGAGCTTTCAAGAATGATTTTCTCAGTACCAGCTACAAAGGGAATAGAATTTGGAGCAGGCTTTGGAATTACAGAAATGACAGGGTATGAAGCTAATGATGAGATGTATTTTGATGAAAATGGAGAAATAAAATCATTTACAAATAATAATGGTGGAATTATAGGTGGAATAACGACTGGAATGCCAATTTCATTTAAAGTGGCAATAAAACCGACGGCTTCAATTGAAAAAGCACAAAAAACTGTGAATCTTGAAACTAAGAAAAATGATATTTTGGAAGTTCATGGAAGACATGATCCAATAATAGTGCCGAGAGCAGTGCCAGTATTGGAGGCGGCTACGGCGATTGTAATTTTGGATAGAGTTTTGGAAGCTAAGAAATATCAATTGTAAAAAATTAAAATAGAGAAAGTGAGAAAATTATGAAAAAAAGCTTAATGACTGCAATATTTTTTCTCTTAGCGATTGGAGTAGTCGGGAATAGTGCTAAAAAGATCAATGTAAAAACAAGGAATTTTAGGAAGGTAAGTGAAAAGTCCGTGAAATTACCGAATTATGATGGAGTAAAGAAAATCAGTATTTTTGTAAAAGGTTTTGAAAGTGGGCCTACAGTGAGTAAAATTATTTTGCAAATGGATGATTATCGAATTACTGGGCTTGATAAAAATAATTGGAAGGTCAAGACTAATGGAGTTGAGAGAAAGGTAACTAATGTATATATTTCAGATGGTAAGGGGAAAAAAGCCTTTGATACTGGAATTGTTACGCTTGAATTGGAAAATGTATTTAATCAGAAGACTTTGAAATACGAAGGCTCACCGTTTTCATATAATATTAAGAAATTTTTTAATGAATGGGCGAAAGAATATGTTGTAGAAATTGACGGGAAAGTTACTGTTGATGGGGAAAATTATTCAGTTAATAAAAAGGAGGATGTGATTAATAATCGTGTTTCAAATGATACAGCATTATTTAATTACAGAAGTTCATTTAGTGAAAATTACAAAAATCCGATTACTAAAAAGATGGAAAATTTGAAATTGGAAATGGCTGCATATGAGCCTGAAAATTTGAAAAAAGGTGAGAAGAAACCATTAGTTATTTGGCTTCATGGACAAGGTGAAGGTGGAGATGATCCTGATATTGATATTTTGGGAACAGAAACTTCGGCACTTGCGAAAGAGGAAATTCAGAAATATTTTACTACGAGTGGAACTGATACGAAGGGAGCATTTGTGCTAGCTGTGCAGTCGCCTACTTACTGGATGGATGAAGGTGACGGGACAAATGGAAATGGAAGTGGAATTTCACGATATACGCAAATTTTGATGGATACGATTAAAGAATATGTGAAACATAATCCTTCTGTTGATACAGAAAGAATTTATCTTGCTGGAGATTCAAACGGCGGATATATGACAGTAAATATGATAATTAATTATCCAGACTATTTTGCAGCGGCCGTACCAATTTGTGAGGCGTATGCTTATTATGAATATGAGAGAAATGCTGACGGAACTTATAAAACAAATGATATTGAAGTTTCTGCAGGCGGGGAAAATAGTGCAGTTTCAAAATTTAAAGAAACAAAGAAATTATGGGTAACAAAGGAAAAAATTCAAAAAATGAAAAAAACGCCAATTTGGTTTATCGCAGCGGCAGATGATAGAATTGTAACGCCGCAAAAGTTTTCGCTTCCAACATACAGAGATTTATTGAAGGCTGGAGCAGATAATGCGTGGTATTCGTACTATGAAAATGTGATAGGGACAGATGAGCCAAATTCTAGATTTTCAGGACATTTTTCGTGGATATATTTTTTAAATAATCAAGTGGAAGGTGTGCAAAATCGAGAAAAAATAAAAAATTCTAAAGATGAGTCAACTTCTGGTTTTGAGCCAAGCAATTCTGGGAAAGGTGGAAACAAGAAAGCTCAGTTGAAAGGAAAGACATTTGAAAATGTGTTCGAGTGGATGAATTTTCAGAAAAAAATAAAAAACAGATAAAAGTTTAGAGAAATTTAGAAAGGAGCTGTCTTTTTCAGAAAAAATTAAATATTTGCAGTAACTTTTTTAAATTTATGTTATTATTACCTTGCATAGTAAAAATGATTTTTTCTAATTAGGCGAGATATTTTAGTATATCATTTTTACTATGTTTTTTAATGCATTTTTTTGTTACACTTAATTATACAATGTACTTTCAAAAAAAAATTAAAAAAAGTGTTGACAAGATAAAAAATATATGATATACTAACTAGGTAGTTAGGAATTTTGAAAAAAGATTATGCCTTGGTGGCGAAATCGGTAGACGCACAGGACTTAAAATCCTGTGGAATATTATTCCGTGCCGGTTCAAGTCCGGCCCGAGGCACCAAATCATATTTATGCGGGAGTAGCTCAGTTGGTAGAGCGTCAGCCTTCCAAGCTGAATGTCGCGAGTTCGACCCTCGTCTCCCGCTCCAAAGTATGAGCCATTAGCTCAGTCGGTAGAGCACTTGACTTTTAATCAAGGTGTCACTGGTTCGATCCCAGTATGGCTCACCATTTTTACCATATGTGCCTGTAGCTCAGTTGGATAGAGCAACGGCCTTCTAAGCCGTGGGTCA
Source organism: Leptotrichia rugosa (assembly GCF_041200005.1). Classification (NCBI taxonomy): domain Bacteria; kingdom Fusobacteriati; phylum Fusobacteriota; class Fusobacteriia; order Fusobacteriales; family Leptotrichiaceae; genus Leptotrichia; species Leptotrichia rugosa. Next base: position 1,888,176 of record NZ_CP165644.1, on the reverse strand, counting down.
GGAGTTCGAATCTCTTCAGGCACGCCATATGGATCCATAGCTCAGCTGGTTAGAGCACTCGGCTCATAACCGAGCGGTCGCTGGTTCAAGTCCAGCTGGATCCACCATTTGAATTTTATGCGGCCTTCGTCTAGTGGTTAGGACTTCAGGTTTTCATCCTGGCAACAGGGGTTCGACTCCCCTAGGCCGTACCATTTTTTTTAAAAACCATATTAAATGTGGTATTTTTTTTGAAGTAATTATAATATAAATTTTTAAGTTATGGGTGGATGTCCGAACGGCTAAGGGACCGGTCTTGAAAACCGGCGAAATCGCAAGATGTCTGGGTTCGAATCCCAGTTCACCCGCCATATGCCCAGATAGCTCAGTCGGTAGAGCAAGGGACTGAAAATCCCTGTGTCCGTGGTTCGATTCCGCGTCTGGGCACCATTAAATTCAATAATTTGTATTTTAAGTATGATGTTTTATAAAAACATCTTTTTTTTTATTTGTTGAAAAAAAAAGGGAAATACGATATAATAAAAAAGGGTTAAAAAATTGAGGGGATTGTAATGGAAGAAATTTTAAAAAAAGATGAAGAAAAAGAAAAAGGGCATCGCAAGCGGTTGAGAGAAAAATTTTTGACTGTTGGAACTAAAGGGCTTCAGGATTATGAAATTTTGGAATTACTCTTGACTTATACAGTTGTGCGAAAAAATTGCAGGGGGATTGCTAAAGAATTGCTTTTGAAATATGGGGATTTGTATTCTATTTTGAAGCAATCTGGCGAAGAATTGCAAAAAAATAAAAATGTGACAGAAAGAGCTGTCGTTTTTTTGAAATTGATATTTGAAATAATTGAAAATGGGTTGTATAAAAAAATTTATAACAAAAGAATCGAAATATCCAGTAATACTAAATTATTAAATTATTTGAGTTGTTCTCTTTTAAAAAGGGATGTTGAAGTTTTTAAAGTTTTATTTTTAAATAGTCAAAATAAATTGCTGAAAGAAGAAGAGTTATTTTTTGGGACTTTGGATAGAAGTACAGTTTATATCAGGGAATTGATAAAAAAGATATTAAATTATAATGCAAAATCAATAATTATTGTCCATAACCATCCATCTGGATCGTTAAAGCCATCAGATTCAGATATTTTTTTGACAAGAAAGATAAAAGAACTTTTTGACAAGATAGAAATACAGCTTTTGGATCATTTGATAATTAGTGAGCGGGGATATTTCAGCTTTTTAGAAGGTGGAATATTGTGAAAATAATAAATATAAAATTTAGGAAAACTAAAAAAGTTTATCCGTTTATAATTAATGAAGTGGAAAATTATAAAAAAGGAGACTATGTCTTGGTTGATACCATTCGGGGAGAGCAGATTGGGATTGTTTTGGACGCTGTGTTAAATCAGGAAAAGATTTTGGAGGAAAAAGAAGAACTTAAAATGCGTGAAGTTAAGCGAAAATTGAATGAAAGTGAAATAAATAAACTTACGGAGCTTGATAAAAAGGCAGACGAGGCTTATTTTATATGTAAAAAAATTGTAAAAAGATTTCTTCCTGAAATGAATCTTGTAATTGGCGAGTATACTTTTGATGAAAATAAGCTAATTTTTTATTTTACAGCGGAAAAAAGACTTGATTTTAGGGAATTGGTAAAAGAAGTGAACAGAACTTTTAAAAAGAGAGTGGAGTTTTATCAAATTAAAGTAAATGATGAAGGTCGTATTTTATCAGCATTTGGAAAATATGGAAGAGAAATTTATTGGTAAAATTATATACTCAAACCTATTTAAAATTAAATTATTAAAAATTATATAAATCTAGGAGTTGAGTAAAATAGTCATAGTTTTTGAGTTCGGTTTTAAAACAGTTTTACTATAAAATAAAAAATTAAAAAAGATAAAAATTAGAAAATATCTAAAATTTATCTTTTTTTATTTTTATGTTAAGAAAAAATTGTTTTTTATAAATTTAATTTTTATGTATTTTTATTTTTCATAAAAATTTTAATTATTTATTATTAAATTTTCCACATATTTTTTTATAATATTTTGTGCTTTCTTGCAAATTTCGTCATAACTGCCAGCTGGCTTAAATTTTTCTAGTACCGCAACTTCAATTTTTTTCGGTCTTGGAAATTTCATATATCTCGAATATGCGTTAAATGCGCCTTTTATCCCAAGGCACTGAATATCTACACCCATTTCTTTAGCTATGATTGCGAATACTTTTTTAAACTCGGCAACTTTACCATCTTTTGTCCTTGCACCTTCAGGGAAAATTAGCACACTTTTACCACTTTTTAAATGTCCAACAATCTCTTCCACACTTTTTCTTATATTTTTGTTTATGTCAACTAAAATAACATTTCCATGGTTTACAAGAAGTTTCATAAAACCTTTTTTAAAATACCAGTCAATTGCTAAAAATAAAGTGTTATTTAATATTTTTCGTGGAAGCAGAGTTCCTAATACAACTGGATCAACAAAACTTTGATGGTTTGAGACAAAAATTTGAGGTTCTGCCGTAAGATTTTTTTTATTTATTTTTTTTGTCCTAAAATACAAATCAACTATTGGCTGAAGTGGTTTTAAAATTTTTGTAACCCAACGATTTTTATTGTCAACAATCGGTTTAGTTTCATCAATTATCTTTTTCCAGTCAACTTCATTATCTTCAATTTTTGTAGCTTTTTGGTTGATATATTCAGAAAGCAAAAGCAAATTAGGCATTTTAGAAAACTCATCTTCATCCAGTCTAATTCCAAAGTTACTTTCAATATATGCAAAAAATTCGACGATGTCAAGTGAATCCATTCCAATTTCAAGTTCCAGATTTTCCTGTGGCTGTGGAGCAATTCCCTTATTCTTTTTGACATATTCTTTTAAAATTCTGTAAATTTCGTTATCTGGCTCGATTACTTTTTCTTTTTTATCCGTTTCACCTTTTTCGTATAAGTCAGGCAACATAAATCTTCTTGTTTTTCCAACTCTTGTTTTCGGCAATTCATTTTCAAACAATTTGTAATCCAGTATTTTTTCATAGTTATGAGCTTTTAAGTTGTAGTCTTCCACAATATTTTTTATGTAAGTTTTTGTGTTTGTAATATTTCTTTTTCTAAATTCCAATAAATCTGGAACAATTATTGCCGCAAGTTTATTTTTATGATTAAAAATTCCGATTTCCTTTATAAGTCCGTCACTTTTTTTTAGAACTCTATCTTCTAGGGTTTCAGGATCAATATTTTTACCATTCGATAAAACAATCATCGTATTTCGTCTTCCACGAATTGTAATAAATCCTTCGTCGTCAATTGTTGCCAAATCTCCTGTTTTAAACCATCCATCTTCAGTAATCACTTCTTTTGTTTTTTCCGGTTTATTGTAATAACCTTTCATCACAATTGGTCCTTTTACCATAAGCTCTTCATTTTCAATCTTTACTTCGACATTAAAAAGTTTTTTCCCAACAGTTCCAATTTTTCTCTCTTTTTTAGAATTTACTGCTATAACTGGCGAAGTTTCAGTAAGTCCGTAACCCTCCAGAGAATAAATTCCCAAAGTTTCGTAAAATCTTGAAATTTCAGGATCCATTTTTGCTCCACCAACGACGATGAAATCCAAATGTCCTCCAAATTTTTTGTGAACTTTTGCGAATACTTTTCGTTTTAATTTTATAGAATTTGAGTTTTTCATAATTTTGTAAATAGTTCTTGTTAAAAATTTTGCATTAATTTGCTCCATAACTCCATCATAAAATAATTTAAACACTCTTGGAACCCCAATTAGCGCTGTAACTCTATTTTTTTCAAGAGCTTCGAAAATCTCTTTACTTGCAATTTTTTCCACAAAAACGATGGAAGTCTGATATTTTAACATCAAAAGCACAGTCGCTGTAAGTGGCAAAATGTGGTGAAATGGAAGCAGCGCCAAAATTTGGTCACGGTAGTCAAAAATTCCTTTTTCATAAATTCCTTCCATTTCAGAATTTAAGTTATCAAATGAGAGCATAACTCCCTTGGGATTTCCAGTCGTTCCAGAAGTGTAGAGCATAGCAGCAGTTTCATTTCCAGTCGGATTATTTAACTCAAAATCTGAATTTTTTATAAAATTTAACTTTTCTTCTGAGATTTTAACTTTATCAACATTAATTATTTTTATTTTATCCTTAAATTCATATTGATTGACAGCATCAATTATATTTTTTTGAGTCTCATCAGAACACAAAATAATATCAGGATTTGCGTCATTTAACACGTACAAAATTTCTTGAGGGTTGCTATTCGCATCAAGCGCAATTCCCGCCGAATTTTTATCCCAAATAGCCATAAATCCGTAAATCCACTCTGGACGATTTTCCATAATTATAAGTCCAAATCTGTCTTTTTCTAAATTTATTACATATTCTGAAAAATATTTAATATTATTTATAAGCTCAGTATAATTTATATGTCTATTTTTAAAATCGACTAAAGCAAGTCTGTCCGCTCTTTGTAAAAACATATATTTTCCTCCTCTTTTTAGATAAAAAAATTATATCACATTTTGGGTTGATACGCTATTTTTTTCTATTTTGGAGATAGTGTAAAAATTTTAGGGGCATATTTTGATTACAAGATGTCGAAGAGCACTTCTACTTAAAAAAATAAATTATTTTAGTAATTTCGTGGGTTGAATGGGAAACTTAAAATAGAAGTTTTTATTTAAATAAAGAGCAATTCTATTTTGTAATAAAATTACTCTTTTAAACTATTTATGGTTTTAGGTTAGGATGTTTCTTAAAATATTCTTCCCTCACTTTTTTGTAATTAGTAGGTGGTTTTCGATTGGGGTCAGGATATTTTGCCAAATCAAGAAAACTAAATCTTCTCATATTCATAGCATCTTTTTTTGTAGATTTTGTTCTAGTTGATGTTGTTTTTCTTTTTGTTTTTTTAGACCCTTTACTTGCTGAAAAGGCAAATAAAGATATTACGAGTGTTAATAATAGTATAATTTTTTTCATATATTTTTCCTTCTTTCTTTTTTTATAATTTTTTTATTTTAATTTAACAAGGCATACCCTTGTGAACTCATCGCAGCCTGAACTTCTCCTGCATTATTATATTTTTCTGTGGAAAAAGAGTTAGATTTTATTTCTTCATAAGAAGTAATATTATTGTTTTTATCTAAAACTATGTTCCCAATTTCAACTGGTTCAAAAGATTCAGTGTTGCCAAAAAATCCAGCAAATACGTTTTGAATGAAATATTTAACTGATAAATTTCCATTTTCATCCTGTTTGTAATAAATTCCTGCTAAATTAGGATTATCGGAAGAATTCTCATCTTTTTGCAATTCAATTTTTCTTTGTGCAAGTTTTGTAATATAATTTTTCAAATCTTTTACTTGATTAGCATTTTTAGCATATTCAAGAAGTCCACTGACTTTTATTTTAAATTTGCTGTTTTGAGGACGAATTTTTAATTTTTTTGCTACGTCTTTATTATAAGAAATGTCAACATCTATTGTATCCCCATTTTGTATTCCTTCAGTTTTTGAAAAATTAAATGTAATTCCTCCTTCTTTTGCAAACTCTTCCTCTTTTTTAGGTTTTCCTGTATTGCTATTTGCAGTTTCTAGAGGAAATTCAGGATTTTGATAATTTGTTATTTTCCCACTTCCAGAATCTCCGTCAATTCTAACCGTATAATATTTATTAAAGTCAAAATTTTGCAAAAATATAAAATTTGCACAGATGTAGTATAGTGCAATAATTCCTATTACAGCAATTCCAATAGTTGTATATTTTTTCTTTTTCTCAGGATCCATTGCATTTATTTTTTTAGCTCCGTTATTCCATTCTGATTTTATATCTTCAATTTCTACATTTTTTCCTTTAAAAATAACAAAATAATTAGTTACTACTGAACCTAGTGAAGTTATCAAAGTTAATATTAAAACAAATTGTGTAAAACCTAAATTTGGTGCTGAACCTGTCGCTGCTCCAAATATACCTGACAAGGAAGTGAACGCTTTTATAACTTTATTTACCGCATATATTTCTAAAAGTCCTGATATTCCAAATCCGAAGATAAAGTAATAATTTAGATTCTTTAATTTTTCTATTTTATTTTCTTTTTTTGCTTTTAGATAAATTAAAACAGTAACTACAATTACAGCGATTACTATTAAATTCAAAATGCCTTGCAATGTTTTTGCTGTTGAGATAAATCCCATTCCTTCTCCCAGTGTATTCATCCCACTGTTAAACAAATTGTCTAAAGAACTCGAATTAGCAGCTTCTGAGGCAAGTTTTTTTGCATTAAAATACAAAGTCAAACCTTTTATTCCAGCATAAAGAAGTATTACGGAAGCTATTGTTGACAACCAAAATATTATTTTTAAAAAAAGTTTACTATTTTCATTATCTTTTTGTAAAATATTATCTAAAAATCCTGGTTGTGAAACGTTTTCAGAATTATTATTTTCATTTGAGCTATTAATTATTTGACTTTGTTTATTATCTGTATTTTCCAAATTTTGAGCTACGTTATTATTAACATTAACGCCATTATCTTTTTGAAAAACAATAGGATAGTTTTTTAATAATGTAAGAGCAGAAAATACAATGCAGGCGATTAAAGCGACTAAACCTATAATTACAGCAAATTTTGAAAGAAATTCTGGCATCAAACCTATCATAGATAGGAGTAATATAACAAGAATTACAATACCTGATATTGCTAGTCTAAAAGGATTTGCATAATTTGGAATATTCATTTTTTGAAAATTATTAGAATTTAATGCTTTAGAACGAATATTAAAGATTACAACTATATTTATTATACTTGCAATTCCAAAAATAGCTAAAAGAGTTATTAATAATTTCATTGAGTTAAATCCATCAACTGCTCCTCCAATCATTCCGCCAAATCCGCTTGTAAGTTGTCCCAATATTCCAATTATTTTTATAAGAACAATTGCTAATGTTACAAATATTACGGCACTTAACCAAAATAATAATTTTATTTCTCCAAATTCTATCAAATTATTGGTGTTTTGGTTATTTGTTTTGTTTTCTATATTTTTATTATTATCCATTTTTCCTCCTGTTTTTAATTTAAACAAAATAACTTTACATTTTTTAGTATAAATTTAAAATAATTTATATGGATTACTTTTCATATTCTTTTATTATAAGAACAAATTTTTTCTCTTCTGGATTTAAAATTTCATCTGTATTATATCTTCCGTTGTACCAACTTTTTTTAGAAAAATAATCAGCATATTCACGACTTTTTGTGAATATATATCCCTTTTTTGCAAATAGCGTATTTCTTATATATCCTAATTTTTGTTTTGAAAAAGTCTTTAGTATGTCTTTGTTATTTTTGTGCATAACCTCGTCGTAAACTCTGTCCAATGTCGCCAAATCATCGTCATTTTGATTAGACTGTGCTGGTGAAGTAATTGGATTAGGATTAGTTGAATTTGCTGCATCTGTTGTATTTGGAGCAGCAGTTCCTGTATTTTGCTGTACTGGTTGTTCTGGAGCTGGAGTAGAAGGATTTGTGTTTTCTCCAGTAGCTGACATTATTCTTCTAAATAAAGTCATTCCATTTTCAAGCACCATATTAATTTCACTTAATTTTCTAACTCCAGACAATATTTCGCTTTTTTGTTTTTTGGAATCAAGTTTATATTGTGTTTCAGAAACTTCTCCAGTTGAGTTGTCAAAGTTATAGTAAATTTTATAAATTCCGCCATTTTCTTCAACTACTCCACTTACATATTTTTGATAATCTTCTTCTTTTACTTCCAAATTTTTCAAAGTTTTTCCATTTTTTTGAATTTCTCCATCCAAAGTTACAAAATCCATTGAATACGAGTCTTTATCATATTTTGTAGCAACCTTTACAATTTTTCGGTTATCGATAGAAGCAGGATCATCAGAATAATCTACAACAGTTGTTACATTATTTTCAGTTTGAGTAAGCTGCATAAGTTTTCCTTGCTCATAAACTTGCACTTTCTTCGTTCCAGTCAATTTATAATTTATTTCAGTTTCCCCTTGCAATTTTCCATTACTTACAAAGAAATATCCGCTTTTTTGTGGAAGATCAAATGTAATTTTTCCTGTAAAAATTGCTCCTTTATAATAGATAAAATCGTTGTCGACCCTAAAATCAGTTGAATTTAATGCAACCGTAGCTCCTTGTGGATTTTGCGGCTTTGTATAAGTAGCAGATTGATATCTAGTATCTTTTGCATTATTATCCTTATTTTGGTTTGAACAAGATGCTATAAATGCCAAAATAAGAATTACTATTGATAGTTTTTTCATATTTAAATATTTCCTTTCTTTAGCAGTTTGTGGACTGCTCATATTTATAATTTTTATTTGACAATCCCAAATTTTCTTTTCAAAATTCTATCAAAATTATTTAATTTCATCAGTAAATGGCAATTTTTTGTAGTCTGCCGCTTCAAAACCAAAATAGTTTTTTACAGTTTTCTCAAAAAATCCGACATTTTCAAAGCCAAGCTCAGATGATTTTGAGTAACCTATTCCACGCATTTCTACAGTATAGTTTTTTTCAAAATTTAATTTTGTACCCGCATTAAAGTATGTTTTATGATTAGCCTTTAACTTTTTATTAAAAAATTTATATGGAGCTACATTATCGCTTCTTCCCCAAGTGTATCCAAGAGCTACATCATTGTATTCTTTTCCGTTAATATTACAAACTTTATAAAATCTAAAAAATTCTCCCGCTCCAGAACCATGATCTCCACCAATAGATGTAATTCCTGTGCAGTAACTTCCTTTTTTTGTCACAATTGTTTGTCCAAACGCAAAACTTCCTAGTAATAATCCGGCTAATAATAATTTTTTCATTATTTTCACTTCCTTTTTTTAGTTATGTTTTTGTAAATTATTTTCTTTTAATTTAATAAAATATATTTTCTGATTTAAAAAATTTACTATTTAAATATTTCATTTCTCTATGTTTTTGGACTACTCACGATTATATTTTATAATCAAAATTTTTTATTTCTATTATCCATTCTTTCTTTAATTTGTTGTGCTTCTGAATAAGAAATAATTCTTTCGTTTTCATTGTGAACTCCGTATTGTTGTCTTTTATAAGCAGCCATATCAATATCATCTTGAACTTCTTGAATTCTATTTGATGCCATCCCCGCTACAAAGCCTGTAATACTTAGGAATTTGAATACTACGTAAGCCGCTACAGCAAATAAAATTATTGGTATAGCAAACAATAATCCGAAAAATGCTAAAATCCCTATGCCAATTAGTTTTAAAAGTAAAAGTATGTATTGTTTTGTATCTGTAGCTTCTTCTCTGCCTATATTTTTTTCTGAAGTTAGATATCGTTTATTTAATACAGCAAAAATAATTGCACTAGCTACTGCATGTAAAGAGTATCCAATCATAAAAATAGTTGATTCATCTATATGAGCATAATTTAAAAAGTTTAAAATGGCAAAAATACCTTGTAAAATAAGTATTACCAGAAGGCTTATAATTGTACCTCCAATAAATCCTGCTAACCAGTAAATTACAGCGTATGTAATCCAGACTTTTCCTTTTGTTATTCCTTCATTAGCTTTTCGTCTTGCTGCTTTAAATATAATAAACATATGTAGCAATATTGCTGCTAAAAATATAGATTTCATTATTAATGAAGAGTCATTAATAACTGCTATAAAATGGCTCATATTTCTTCTTTCCTTTCTTTTTTATTTTTTTTAGTAATTCCATTCATAATCCCCTTGTAAAATATGTGCTACATTTACATTTGGACCCACTAATGAAACATCAGAATTTTTTAGATTTTCTTTAGAAATAAGTTTTGAAATTTCATTATATGTTTTAACTGTTTCTTGTTCCAATTTATTTGGATCTAAGTTTTCTAATTCTTTTTGCATTTGTGCATATTCATCTATATGTTTTCTTTGTTCTTCAAATGTTTTATATGTAAGATTAAGTTTGTAAGTTTTTAAAATATCAAGTGGATACGTTGCTTTATCAGTTAATATCAAATTTTCTTTTCCTGATGCTCTTCTAGATTCTTCAAAACCTTCAAATTTTTCTTTTACATTTCCTTTATTAATTTCACAACCGATAGTAGCGTGTATTTGAAGAAATCTTTCATAATTTTCATCAAAAGAATCAGTATTTCCATGAGGACCACCTGCATGGCTGTAATATTCTTTTAACATTTCATTTAATCCTTCTGGCGTAAGACATTTTGATTCATCCACTTTTACTTTTTTCCCGCATGATACAGTAAACATAGCTAAAATGATAAATAAAGTTATAATTTTTTTCATTATTTTCACTTCCCTTTATAATATTTTATAATTTTTAATATACAGTATTTAATTTTAGAATTTTAAATTTTTTTAAATCGCAATCTCCTGCTATTTTTTCAAAAAAAATTGTAGTATTATTTTCATATATATTGAATTCCATTATAGGATAAACATATAAATCATAATTTGTCTGGTTACTGCAAAACCAAAAAGTTCCTTTTTCTGGATCAGTAAAAAAAACACCTACTTCACCTTTTTTATTCCAGTTAAAACTATTTTCTTTTGGTATTGGCAATTTTTCCATTCTTCTTTTTAATTCTCTCATTATTATTGAATTTTCAAGAGATAGACCTTTAAAAATATAGAAAATAACGACAGACCAAATTATAAGTCCTAGTATTAAATCATTCATTTCTTTTCCGTAAAAAATTTTTAAAAATAATGCTCTTATAACAAAAATTGCAATAAAAACATATTTTACCAAATAGCAGAGTTTTATGTAATTGTATTCTTTAGATTTCATATTAATCTCCTTCATTATTAGTTTAATAATTTTTTTTATAAAATATCAAAAGTTAAAACTTTTATAAAATACACGATAATAAAAAATATTTTATAAATTTCTTGAGCATTTTCTATTTAACGACAAGTTATTTTTTCAAGTAAAGCCTCGTTATTTTTAATAGTTTGCGATGTTTTCATATAAGTAAAAATTGAAATTATAGCAAAAATTGGACCAAATACAAAGGCGATTAGCCACTTTATTAATAAAAGTTTTCCTAAACCTTCATATGTAATGGGTACATACGGATTAGGCGAATTTTTCATTGCAAAAAGTCCTATTGGGAAAGTTCCCAAACCTATCCCAAGTATCATTGCTTCACCAGGATTGTCTTTTATTAGTCCAAAGAAAAAAATTGCTGCTAATACACCTCCTACTATATATCGTATTTTAAGTTTTGTAAGATATTTTTTCTGATATTCAATAACAGTGCTAAAACAATCTGGACAATATATTTCTCCATCAATGTTAACTGAACAATCCGAACAAATTGCTTTACTGCAGTGTTTACACACGGCATGGGCATCTTTGTCATGATGATAAAAACATTTCATAGTATTTCCTCCTAGTAATATGTATTTTTTAATATTATCATGTATTTTATAAAAAATTTCAACTTTTAAGATTTTTATTTTTAATTTTGAAATTTTTTAGATAAATAATATTCCAAATTGGCATCTAAATATTCTTTAGCCGCATTAACTTTTTGCATATCGGCAGTTGTATCTTTTCCAGGATTTTTGTCTGGATGAAGTTCCTTTGCCTTTGTTCTATGTGCTTTTTTTATATTTTGAAGAGAAAGTTGTGAATTTGCTTTTAATCCAAGAATCTTAAGATTTTCTTCAAATTTTTCAATTATATCTTCTACGGAATGGTAAGCTCCATATCCTTGATTTTGCTGTTTTTGTCTTGCACGTTCATATTTTTCATATTCATTTTGACACCATTCATTAAACCAATTTTCATACTCCTGATATATTTTTTTATCTTCTTTCTCTTCATCAAAAAATTTTCCAAACATTTCTGGCAGTTTAAAATTTAATGTTTCTGAACAAAATGCAATTGCTAATAAAATAATCACAAAAATTGAAAATTGCCAAAAGAAGCTCCAGTTATGAATAAAAAAACTTACAAGAGCTGTTAATGCAAGTGGAATAAAAAGAAGGTATCCTAAAATACCACTGACATATGTTAAAAAAGTTAAAATTGCATTTGTGGAAAATTGAATGATTCTGATTTTCTGTCTATCCATATTTTTTTATTTCCTTTCTTAATAATTGATTAATTTTTTGATTTTTTTAAAAATTTATAAAATTGTTTATTTTTTGTAAATTTTAATTTTCTTTTCTTGGTTTAAAAATTTTTTTATTATTGTTTGTAACAAAAGGTTTCTTTTTAAAAATAATTAATTATTATTGTGAAGTAGCCAATCTAAATACATTCTTGTATTTTTTTCAGTTTTAGAATTAAGTCTTTTTGCATTTTTTGATTTTAATAAAGCGTTTAATTCATTTTCTGAAAGTATTTGAAAGTCATTTCTTTCATATTTTTTACCTTTTCTAATTTCTGTTCCTGCGCTAATCACATAGTCAATTGTAATTTCATAAGAATCTGTAACTGGTGTATTTTGATTTTTTCGGCTGTTTACATAATATTTTTTCTCGATTCTATAATTTAATATTGGATATTTTTCTCTGTCATAAGATTTTACATTGTCGAACGGAGTATATGAAACTCTATATTTGTTTCCAACAGGTACTACATTGATAAAATAGTTGAATTTTTTCCAATACGACTCATCTGTTCCTGGTACTTCACCATAAAACCAGTCTTTTTGATTTGAAATATAAATTTTAGTATCTGATGAGAAAAAGCTCTCTGCTTCTTTAGTTGTAATTTCTGAAAAAGCAAATGTTTCAAAAATAAGTACTAACATTAAAATAAATTTTTTCATATTTTTTAGCCTTCTTTCTTTTTTATAATTTTTTTATATCCAATAATTTCTAAGTAAGAAAACTGAGATTTCTCCGAGTTTTCATCATTTTAAAATAACTAAAAATCTGTTCCTAAATTTTTTATTCTAACCTTTTCTTAATTAATATCAAATTTTTGGATATACTTCTGTTATTATATACCATTTTTTTTTTGGTTATAAGCAGCTTATTTTATTTATATAATATTAATTTATTATTAAAAAACGATTTTCGATGTCGTTTTTTATCAATCAAAATTTTTACTTTCAAATTTTTTAAGTTATTCTTGATTACAAGATGTTATTTTGTTTAATATAGTTTTTTATTTTTTACATAAGGGAAAGGACCGCCATTTCCCCTTATAATCCCCACGCTCGTCTAAGCATTTTTTTGAAGTAAATCCGAAACTCACTTCATTCAGACAGTCGTCTTTACTCCAAAAAAATCACGACATCTTTTGTATAGCACTCCTGCATAAAAAAGAAAAAAATGTTATTTTAATAATTTTATGGGTTGAATAAGAAATCTAAAATAGAAGTTTTTATTTACTCCTAAATATTTTACTCTATTTATTTACATAAAAAAATTGCTTTTTTTCCATAACTGTGGTAATCTTTGGGTATAAAAATTAAGTGAAAGGAAGTAAAGAAATGAATTTTAATGACTACAAATACGAACATATAGAAGTAGAAAAAATAAAAGATGAATTTTCTGAAAATATTAAAAATTTTGAAAATTCTAAAAACGTGGAAGAACAATGTGAATATTTTGACAAAATTATAAAACTTAGAAATTATGTGGATACGATGCAGACACTTGTGTCAATTAGACATAGCATTGATACAACTGACAAATTTTACGATAAGGAAAACGAGTATATGGACGAAATTAGTCCAATTTTATTTGGTTTTACAAATGATTTTTATAAAGCGCTTGTAAATTCTAAATTTAAAAAAGAGCTAATCCAAAAATACGGAAAATTTTTGTTTGACCTGGCTGAAAATACGCTAAAAACATTTTCTAGCGAAGTTATCCCAGATTTTCAGGAAGAAAATAGACTTACAAGTAAATATGAAAAACTTATCGCAAGTGCAAAAATTGAGTTTGACGGAAAAGAGCTAAATTTATCACAAATGGTGCCTTACACTCAGTCAAAAGACAGAAATGTGAGAATTGAAGCGGCTAAAAAAGTTGTTAATTTTTTCTCTGAAAATAAAGAAGAATTTGACAATATTTACGACTCGCTTGTAAAAGTTAGAGATAAGATGGCAAAAAAATTGGGTTACAAAAATTATGTGGAATTCGGCTACAAAAGATTATCTCGGCTTGAATATGACGCAAAAATGGTCGCTGGATACAGAAAACAAGTGTTAGAAAACATTGTGCCAATTCATACAGAACTTAGAAAAAGACAGGAAAAAAGATTGGGTGTAAAAAAATTGAGATTTTACGACGAAGCGATAAAATTCAATTCTGGAAATGCCGATCCGCATGGTTCACCTGAATGGATTTTAAATAACGGAAAAACAATGTATAAAGAATTGTCCAAAGAAACTGACGAATTTTTTACATTTATTAAATAGTGCAAGAACACTCGCGACTTTTAGTCGTGAGATGAATTGCACAAAAATTTTAGTAAGCATATAGGGAAACTTGTATGTAGACACAGAAGAAAAACTGTGCAACAAAGAAACTGAACTGCTGGGAACTCTTAAAGCTAGTATAACCACAACATAATACCTTCGTTAAAATATGGTATAAGTGTGATGGTAGTGAAAACAGAAAAAACATACTAGATGGTATAAGGTTAAAACCTAAGTATTATGATAATAGACAATCAGCAGCTAAGCCTGAAAAGGAAAGTTCAACGACTATCCCTCGTGAGGGGAGTACAATACAAGCGGTTGGTATTGGAAGTGGTTTCGCCTAAGTCCTTGAAATAGGATATGGATAAGATATAGTCTGTGCTTGTTAGAGATAACAAGAGGTTCAAGGCTAATCTCCTTAATTTATTAAGGAGTATATATGCCATGAGAACTGCATAAGTAGTAGCGCACTTATGTGAACGACACTTCCCACTGTTGTGGGGTTTTAAAAACTTTAAAAATATTTAAAAATAAATAAAAAATATTACTTTTTTGACAGATAAAATGTAGAATACATGGTATAATATCTCTGATGAAAAGGAGGTGATATCTATGTATTTAACTTTAAAACAGCAAGTAAAACATCTTAGTAAAAAAGAGTTTAGGAATTTAAAATATTTATCTCATATAGCCAAGAACTTAACTAATGAAGCTATATATAATATTAGACAGTATTATTTTAATAAGAAAAAGTATTTAAGTTATAACGAAAACTATAAAATGCTTAAAAATAGCGAGAACTATAAAAAATTAAATTCTAATATGGCTCAACAAATTCTAAAGGAAGTAGACGGAAGTTTCAAATCATTTTTTGGACTTTTGAAACTTGCTAAGAATGGTCAATATAATTTTAAAGATATAAAATTACCTAAATATCTTGATAAAGATGGTTTTACAACTCTTGTTATAGGTTTTGTTAGATTAAAAGATGATATGCTGATAGTTCCTTATTCAAATTCATTTAGAAAGACACATAAGGAAATCGCAATAAAACTACCACCAGTATTAAAAGACAAGAAGATAAAAGAAATTAGAATAATACCTAAACAACATTCTAGGTACTTTGAAATTCAATATACTTATGAGGTAGAAGAAGTTCAAAGGGAATTAAATAAAGAAAATGCACTAGGAATTGATTTAGGTATAGACAATCTTTGCACTTGTGTAACTAATAATGGAGCATCATTCATAATAGATGGTAGAAAATTAAAATCTATTAATCAATACTATAATAAGATAAATGCAAAATTGCAAAGCATTAAAGATAAGCAAAAGATTAAGCGGACAACATTAAGACAAAAAAGAATAGCTAGAAAGAGAAATAATCGTATAGAAGATTATCTTTCAAAAGCAGCAAGAATAATTGTAAATTATTGTCTTAATAATGATATAGGAAAAATAATTTTAGGATATAATGAAGATTTTCAAAGAAAATCAAATATAGGAAGTATAAATAATCAAAACTTTGTAAATATACCATATGGAAAATTAAGAGATAAATTAATATATCTATGTAAACTATATGGAATAGAATTTAAGCTGCAAGAAGAGAGTTATACATCAAAAGCAAGTTTCTTTGATGGAGATGAGATTCCAATATATGATAAAGAAAATCAAAAAGAATATATATTCAGTGGAAAAAGGATAAAAAGAGGACTATATCAAACAAGTAAAGGCTATCAATTAAATGCAGATTGTAATGGAGCATTAAATATATTAAGAAAAAGTAAAGTTGTGGACTTAAGCGTCCTATACAATAGAGGTGAGCTGGACACGCCTAAAAGAATAAGGGTAGTATAAAGCTATCAAACTTCTTAGAAAATTTTTGAATAATTTTAAAGATTTTAGAACCCCATGACTTTAGTCGTGGGAGGTTCAGGACCGAAAATAATTTACTTGACTTGCTTTCAAAAAAAGGAAAGATGAGCGGTGGATACTGCACCTACATTCCAGATTACAAATCGCCATTTATTTTTGCGAACTTTAATGCGACCTCGCACGATGTCGATGTTTTGACACACGAAGCCGGACACGCTTTTCAAGTTTATCAAAGCCGTGGTTATGAAGTTCCAGAATATTTGTGGCCGACTTACGAAGCCTGTGAAATTCACTCGATGAGCATGGAATTTTTAACTTGGCCGTGGATGAATTTATTTTTTGAAGAAGATACCGAAAAATACAAATTTATTCATTTATCAGAAGCGCTTTTATTCATTCCATACGGAGTAACTGTGGACGAATTTCAGCACTGGGTTTACGAAAATCCAGAAGTTTCGCCGCAGGAAAGAAGAGAAAAATGGCTTAAAATTGAAAAAAAATATCTTCCTACAAGAGATTATGGAGAAGTCGAAGAATTAAAAGACGGAATTTTCTGGTTTAGACAAGGACACATCTTTTCATCGCCATTTTACTACATAGATTACACTTTAGCGCAAGTTTGTGCATTCCAGTTTTGGATAAAAGCCAATGAAAATAGAGAAAAGGCTTGGAGTGAATATTTAAATTTATGTAAATTAGGTGGAAGTAAACCATTTTTTGAGTTGATGAAGTCGGCAAACTTAAAAAATCCTTTTGAAAAAGGCGTATTAGCTGAAGTTGTGCCAAAGATAAAAGAATATTTGGACAGTATTGATGATATGAAATTATAAATAAAATATATTAAATTATAAAAAAAATATATAATTAAATAATTATTTTTTACTTGCATTTACAAATGTTTAGTGGTATACTAATTGTAGATACAAATATGAGAGTTGAAAAATATAATAAATTATGGAGGAAAACGTATGATATACGAAAATATTATTGATTTAATCGGAAATACACCAGTTGTAAAATTAAATTTTTTAAAAGGTGATGATGTTGCTGATATTTATGTAAAATTGGAAAAATATAATATCGGAGGAAGTGTAAAAGATAGAGCAGCTCTTGGAATGATTGAAGCTGCGGAAAAATCTGGAGAATTAAAACCAGGTGGAACAATTGTAGAACCAACATCAGGAAATACAGGAATTGCATTAGCAATGATAGGAAAAGCAAAAGGATACAAAGTTATAATTATTATGCCAGATTCAATGAGTATTGAAAGAAGAAGTATTTTATCTGCTTACGGAGCTGAATTAATCTTAACTGAAGGTGCTAAAGGAATGAAGGGTGCAATTGCAAAAGCTGAAGAACTTGCAAAAGAAAATGGATATTTCTTGCCACAACAATTTAAAAACCCTGCAAACCCTGCAAAACATTATGAAACAACAGCAAAAGAAATTTTAGATGATTTTCCTGTACTGGATGCTTATATTTCAGGAGTTGGAACAGCTGGAACTCTTGTTGGGGTTGGAAAAAGATTGAGAGAAGAAAGACCAGAAACAAAAATATATGCTGTAGAACCTGCTTCATCAGCTGTGTTATCAGGAGAACAACCTGGAAAACATCTGCAGCAAGGACTTGGAGCTGGATTTGTTCCTGCCAACTATGACAGTAGCGTAGTCGATGAAATTATAAAAACAACAAATGAAGAAGCTGTGGAATTTTCAACAAGAGCTGCCAAGGAAAACGGATTATTCGTTGGGATTTCTTCGGGAAGTGCAATAGCTGCAGCGTACAAAGTTGCTAAAAAATTAGGAAAAGGTAAAAAAGTACTAGCCATACTTCCAGACGGTGGGGAAAAATATTTATCAGTGGATGCATTTAGAAATAGTTTACAATAAAAAAAAGAAAAGAGGGAGCATATTTTTGCTTCCTTGATTTTAAAAAATATATAAAATATGAGAATAGTTCAAGTAGTAATAAAATTATTTACTTGAAATTTTTTTATAAATTTTATAAAATTAAATATATAGAAAGCTAAAAAAACTAAAAGAAGGAGGAGTTTGCCATTTTTAAGCAATTAAAAGAAGAATTTGACAATATCGCTCAAAAAGATCCAGCAGCCAGACATAAATTGGAAATTTTATTATATCCGTCGCTACATGCAGTAATAAATCACAAAATAGCGCATTTTTTTCAAAAGAAAAAACTTTTTTTCTTGGCTAGACTTTTTTCTCAAATTTCAAGATTTTTTACTGGAATAGAAATTCACCCAGGAGCAACTTTAGGAAAACGAATTTTCTTTGACCACGGAATGGGAATCGTAGTTGGAGAAACTGCTGAAATTGGTAATGATTGTGTAATTTATCACGGTGTGACTTTAGGTGGAGTGACGACTGAAAAAGGAAAAAGACATCCTACATTAAAAAATAATGTGACAGTCGGTGCGGGAGCAAAAATTTTGGGAAATATAACAGTTGGAAACAATGTAAAAATAGGTGCAAATTCTGTCGTTTTAAAAGATATTCCCGACAACGCCGTAGCTGTTGGAATTCCTGCCAGAATTATTCAAAAAGCTGAAGAGGACTTTTTTATGTGGCATATTTAGTTTGTAAAAGTAAGTTTTAAAAATAGGGAATATTGAGATTGAAGTTCGATATTCTCTCTATTTTTTTATTTTAAAATTACCCATAAAAAATTTTTTGGATAAAAATAAAAAAAGTGTTGACAAAATTATTTTTTTTTGGTATACTTGTGAAGTCGTAAAAAAAATTATAATTTGTTGGGCTGTCGCCAAGCGGTAAGGCACTAGACTTTGACTCTAGCATGCAATGGTTCGAATCCATTCAGCCCAGCCATTTTTAAAAATTTAAAATAGTTATTTATACAAACTGTCTAAAAAGGCAGTTTTTTTTAATATTTCATAAAAAGAATTAAAATATTGAAAAATAAAAATAAATTTGATATAATTGTTAGACAAAAAGAATAAAAATTAAAATAGCGCTAGTCCTTTTTTAAAAGGAGACGAGGAAAAAGAGTTATCGAAATTTCAGCGGATGCTCTTTAGGTTATCACAACCTAAATAATATACAAAAATTATAAGAAATTATAAAACAAAAATATTATAGTGATTATTCTTTTTGAATTTTATATTTGTAAAGGAGAATGCTATGTGTGGAATAGTAGGTTACATTGGTTCACAAAATGCTCAGGATTTTGTAATTGATGGATTGGAGAAATTGGAATATAGAGGATATGATTCAGCTGGAATTGCTGTAAATACTGGAAAGTCAGAATTTAACATTGTAAAAAAAGTTGGAAGACTAAAAAATTTGGAAAATGCTCTAAAGGAAAATCCTTTGGAAGGAAATATTGGAATAGGACATACAAGATGGGCAACTCACGGGAAACCATCTGATGAAAATTCACATCCTCATTTTAACAAGGATAAGACATTAGTCGTTGTCCACAATGGAATTATTGAAAATTATCTGGAACTAAAAAAGGATTTAGTCGCAAAAGGGTATGAGTTTAAGTCAGAAACTGATACGGAAGTTGTGGCACATTTGCTAGATAGCCTTTATGAAGGTGATTTATTAGAAGCTGTAAAAAAATTGCTAAAAATTATTAAAGGTGCGTATGCGCTAGGAATGATGTCAATTTCAGAACCTGACAGAATTATTGCTGCAAGAAAAGAAAGTCCATTGATTGTGGGACTTGGAAAAGGAGAAAACTTTATCGCTTCTGACATTCCAGCAATTTTAAAATATACAAGAGATGTATATTTGATTGAAAATAATGAAATTGTAGAAATAAAAAAAGATTCTGTCAAAATAATGGATGTAGATGGAAATGAGATAAAAAGAGATGTAACACACGTTGAGTGGGATTTGGAAGCGGCTTCAAAAGGTGGCTATGAATATTTTATGGAAAAAGAAATTCATGAGCAGCCAGAAGTGCTTGTAAAAACTTTAAACAGCAGAGTTGATGAAAATTATAACATTAATTTTGATGATGCGGGGCTTACAAAGGAATATTTGAGCGGAATCAATGATATTTATATCGTGGCTTGCGGAACTGCTTATCACGCTGGGCTTGCCGGAAAGCATATTATTGAGAAAAAAACAAGAATCCGTGTGGATGTTGAAATTGCGTCAGAATTTAGATATAGAAATCCTGTGATTGATGAGAAGACGCTTGTTATTGTATTAAGCCAGTCTGGAGAAACTTTGGATACACTTGAGGCTATGAAAGAAGCAAAAAAACATGGGGCGAGAATTGTTGCAATTACAAATGTAGTTGGTTCTTCGATAGCAAGGGAAGCGGATCACGTAGTTTATACTTGGGCAGGACCTGAAATCGCTGTTGCTTCTACAAAGGCATACACTACTCAAATGGTAATTTTAAACTTGATGGCAATTGATTTTGCATACAAATTTGGAAAAATTACAAAAGATGAAGCAGTTGAAGATATTAAGAAATTATATGATGTGGAGCAAAGCATTCAGAAAATGCTGGAATATGACGAAAAAATAAAAAATGCCGCAGATAAGATTAAAGATAGCGAAAGCATGTTCTATCTTGGACGTGGGCTTGACTATGTAATCGCTGTGGAAGGTGCATTAAAATCCAAGGAAGTTTCGTATATTCATTCGGAGGCATTTGCTTCAGGGGAATTGAAACATGGTACAATTGCACTTATTACAGACGGAGTACCAGTTGTTGTAAACGTTACACAGTCTGGGTTGTTTGAAAAATCAGTATCAAATATTAAGGAAGTTACGTCAAGAGGAGCCTACGTTATCGCAATTGCAAAAGAAGGAAACACAGTTGTGGAAGAAGTGGCGGATGAAGTGTTCTATATTCCAGATGTAGAAGATGATTATGCAGGATTTCCAACAATCGTTATCCATCAGCTATTAGCATACTATTTATCAAAATTAAAAGGAAATGATGTGGACAAACCAAGAAACTTGGCAAAATCAGTAACTGTAGAATAAGATAATTATCTAATAATTATAAATAATAATGAAAATGGAGGAAAAAATTATGAAATTTGATGATTTGAAAAAAGGAGCGGAAGACGCTTTAAAGAAAACTGAAGATGGAGCAAAAAATTTAGCTGATAAGGCTGCTGAAAAAGCAAAGGAAGTTGCAGGAAGCGAAGTTGCTCAGAATATTAAAAAAGGAACAGAAGAAGTTTTTGAAAAAACTGTGGAAGGCGCAAAAGATTTAGCAGAAAAAGCTTCAAATAATAAAATTGTTCAAGATGTGAAAAAAGGCACTGAGGAAGCAGTAGACAAGACAGTAGAAGGAGCTAAGGGCTTAGCAAATAAAGTTACTGGTGTATTTAAAAAATAGTAATTTTATAAGATTTACATAGAAGAACAAGAGTAATAAAAAAATAAGGGTTATCTTTTTATAAGATAGCCCTTTTATAAACTTAATTTATATAATTATTTTGAAATTTTATACATTTGTCTGTAATTTTCTAATTTTTCTTCAAGTTCAGCAACTCCCCATTTTCCATTGTCTTTTTCCAAATAAATTGTAGCTTTTGAAGATGAATATTCTTGTGTTTGTTCCAAAGTTTTTTTCACAGTTTCAAACATTTTTGTTGTTATTTTATCAAAAATTTCATCTTCTGACAGATTCTTCAATTCTTTTTTGCTTATAAAATCTTCGTTTGTCATTAATTCAAATATTTTTTTGTAGCTTCCTGCCACATCTGGCATTTTTATATTTAATGTAACTTCCACGACATCATTTTTAACATATCTTATTTTTTCAACTTCAATTTTATTGTTGTTTAACATATAATCAATCATATCACTAGAAAATTTTTCTATCTTTTTTTGATAATTTTTAAGTATCTGATTATTATTTTTAGACGCTTGAAATTGTTGATTCATCATTCGGGAAAGCATTGATTTTGTTCCAATTGATGCTCCTTGTAAAATTAAATTATAGTCTCTTTTAGCTGCAATTTCGATTTCTTTATTATTCTTATCCAGTTCTTGCTGTGATAAAGTGACACCTTTTTTTTGAATAACTTTATAATTGTCTGAAAATAGCTGGATTGACAAAGTTAGTAAGAGAAAAGTTAGTAGCTTTTTCATAAATAATCACTCCTTTAAATTTTATTTTCTAATGTCATTTTAACATATTTTTTTAGAAAATGTAAAATTTTTATTTAACATAATATTTCTTCCCATAACTTTGCATAAGTTCCAAAATAGGCAGCAAATCTTTTCCTTTTTCAGTGAGAACGTATTCTGTCTTTTTTGGATAAACATCATATTCCCTTTTTTCGATGAGTTTTTCTTCGATTAAATAGTTTAGATGCTCGATAATCATTTTTTCGTTACTGCCTTTTATTTGATTTTTGAAATCTTTTGTTCTGACTTTTCCGTGTCTTAAAAGCCATAATATGATGACTGTCCATTTTTTTGATAATATTTTTTGAGTTAATTCCAGCGGACAAGTGTAAATTTTTTCTTCCATATAAATTTTCCTTTCGATGAAATTATTTGAAATTTTAAAAAATACCAAATAATCTTGATTTTACTATAATTCTTTTAATTTTTCTATATTTTTTTAGAAATTTTTATAAAATACCACACTCGAATTAGCAGTCCTCCTGTCCAGCCTATCGGTGCGGCAATCCAAATTCCGTTATAGCCTAACGATGTTTTGGAAAGTAAAATGGCTAGAGGCACTTGAAACATACAAAATGAAGTGATAGAGGCTATTAGTGGAACTAAGGATTTTCCGTAGCCTAGTAGTAATCCATTTAGTATTTGCATTGTGCAGAAAATTACGTAAAATGCTGAAATTATACGTAAATATTGATTTCCTATAAAAATCACTTCGGGATTTCGGTTAAATATTGAAATAAAGAATGCTGGAAAAATAAAAATAATAATTGAGATTATGATGGAAAATGTGATTCCTAAAATTAGGCTATCTTTTCCACCTTTAATTATTCTATCCATTTTTTTGGCTCCATAGTTTTGGGCTGTAAAAGTCATCAACGCCTGTCCTAAATTTATGGATGGCAATTCTGCAAAGGAGTCAATTCGGGAAGCAGAAATAAAAGCTGCAATACAGTCTGTTCCAAATCCATTTACAAGAATTTGAATAACAATAAATCCTAGGCTGATTAAAACTTGCTGTAACATTGCTGGCATTCCAATAATCAGTATTTCCTTTAAAATATTAAAATTTAAATTGAAATAATGTTTTTGAAAAATTAAATTTGGATATTTAAATTTTATGTAAAATAAGCAAAGAAAAAAGGAAATAAACTGTGAAATAACTGTTGCAATTGCTGCTCCTGCAACTCCAGAGTTTAGTACTGCTACAAAAAATATATCTAGGATAATATTTAAAATCACTGCGGTAATTAAGATGTAAGTCGGCGTTTTTGAATCACCTACGCCTTTTAGCGTATTTGTGAGGGAGTTATAACCAAAAGTTGGGACAACTCCAATAAAAATTATTTTTAAATAGATATTTGCCTCCAGTAACAATTTTTGTGGAACATTAATTAAAATTAAAATATTGTTTGACAGTAAAAAACCTAGTGTTGTAACAATAAGAGATAAAATTATGGAAAAGATAAATCCTGTATTTGCCGTGATTTTCAAATTGTCCATATCTTTTGCACCAAAATATTGGGAAATTAGAATGCTTGTCCCTAATGAAATACCTATAGAAACAGCTATTATAAGTACATTAATTTGATAACTTGAGCCTACAGCCGCAAGGCTTTCCTTTCCTAAAAAATTTCCCACAATGATTGTGTCTGAAATATTATAAATCTGCTGAAATAAATTTCCTATTAAAATTGGTAAAGAAAAATAAATTATAGTTTTTAATTCGTTTCCTTTTGTTAAGTCTTTCATCTTTATTTTTTCTCCTTTTTTTCTTTATCTGCCTCTTAATTGATATTTTAACATTTATTTCATTTGATATGAATAACATACTTTTTTGTAAGTAAAAATTTTAGTAGTATTTTTATTTGAAAAAAATATATTTTTTTGATATACTTAAAATGTAAAAAAATATTTTATAGATTTGAGGAGAAAAAAAGATGAAATTAGAATTTAGTTATAAATTTGCAAAAAATTTTTTTGATGAAAAAGAAATTACTCAACTAAAACCATTTGTAGAATTGGCAAATGAAGTTTTAGTAAACAAGGAAGGAGCGGGGAACGATTTTTTAGGTTGGACAACTTTACCTTGCGACTATGACAAAGAAGAATTTACTAGAATAAAAAAGGCTGCCGAAAAAATTAAAAATAATTCAGAAGTGTTGGTCGTAATTGGAATTGGTGGTTCTTATTTGGGAGCAAAAGCTGCAATTGAATTTTTATCACACAGTTTTTATAATAATTTACCAAAAGAAAAAAGAAATACCCCAGAAATTTATTTCGCTGGAACAAATATGAGCGGAGTTTATTTGAAACACCTAATTGAAGCAATTGGAGACAGAGATTTTTCAGTAAATATTATTTCAAAATCTGGAACAACAACTGAACCAGCAATCGCTTTTAGAGTGTTCAAAAAATTGTTGGAAGAAAAATACGGAAAAGAAGGTGCAAAAGAAAGAATTTTTGCCACTACTGATAAAGCAAAAGGAGCATTAAAAACATTAGCTACAAGTGAAGGATACGAAACTTTTGTTGTACCGGATAATGTTGGAGGAAGATTTTCTGTTTTAACAGCAGTTGGACTATTGCCAATCGCTGCGGCTGGAATAGACATTGATGAGTTGATGCGAGGAGCGGCTGATGCTGTAAAAGATTTTTCTAGCAAAAAATTGGAAGAAAACCAAGCTCTGCAATATGCAGCTGTTAGAAATATTTTACTTAGAAAAGGTAAAAGTGTGGAATTGATGGTCAATTATGAACCAAGATTACATTATTTCGCTGAATGGTGGAAACAATTATTTGGAGAATCTGAAGGAAAAGATGGAAAAGGACTTTATCCATCATCAGCTGATTTTTCAACTGATTTGCACTCTTTAGGACAATATATTCAAGAAGGTCAGAGAGTATTCATTGAAACTGTTGTTTCAATTGACAAACCATCGGTTGAATTTGAAATTGAAAAAGATGCAGAAAATTTGGATGGATTAAATTTTGTGGCAGGGAAAACTTTGGATTATGTAAATAAAAAAGCGAGAGACGGAGTTATTTTGGCTCACGTTGATGGTGGAGTACCTAATCTAGCGGTAAATATTCCTGAATCAACTCCTTATCATTTAGGATACGCTTTTTATTTCTTTGAAAAAGCATGTGGAGTAAGTGGATATATATTGGGTGTAAATCCATTTGATCAACCAGGAGTAGAAGCTTACAAGAAAAATATGTTTGCATTGCTTGGAAAGCCAGGATATGAAGAAGCGGGAAAAGAATTGGAAGCAAAGTTAAAAGAAATGGAATAAATAAAAGATTTTTTTAAAAAATAAATGTAGTAAAAAAGGGTTATTTTTTAGTAAAAGAAAATTAAAAAATAACTTTTTTTTAATTATTTTAAAAATAACTTGATTTTTTATAAAAAAGATGTAAAATATATTTGGATAGATGTAATATTAATTTTAAAATTGGTTTAATTATTAAATTGTTTATCGAAAAATTTAATTGAAAGTAATTTAAAGATAAATAATAAAATATATTTATGAGAAATGAATAAAAGGAGTTAGCGGTGACAAAAGAGAATTTATGGAAAAACTATTCCGAAGAAAAAAAATTAAAAGTATTTGAGTTTGCCGAAGGGTATAAAAAATATTTGGATTTGGCAAAAACGGAAAGAGAATTTGTTGTAGTAACGGAAAAAGAACTTAAAGAAAATGGTTTTATTGATATAAATGCAAAAGAAACTTTAAAAGAAGGAGATAAAGTTTATTTTAACAATAGAGATAAAAATATTATTGCAATAATTATTGGAAAAGAAGATATAAAAAATGGAATTAATATGGTCGTTTCGCATTTGGACTCACCTAGACTGGATTTGAAACCGAATCCGATTAAGGAAGTAGAAGAATTTGCACTATTAAATACACATTATTATGGAGGAATAAAGAAATATCAATGGGCTTCAACTCCGCTTGCATTACACGGAGTAATTTATCTAAAAGATGGTAAAAAAGTAACTTTATCAATTGGAGAAAAAGAAAAGGAACCTGTATTTTGTGTACCTGATATTTTGCCACATTTAGCTCATAAAGTACAAGGAGAAAGAGAAACGGCAGAAGTAATAAAGGGTGAGGAATTAAAACTGCTTTTCGGGAATACGCCTGTAAAGAACAAAGATATTGATGAAAAAGTGAAACAATGGGTTTTAAACAAATTAAAGGAAAAATATGGAATAGAAGAAGATGACTTTTTTACAGCAGAGTTAGAAATTGTTCCAGCTGGTAAATTAAGAGATGTAGGTCTAGATGAAACTATGATAGGTGGTTATGGACAAGATGACAGAATTTGTGCATATACTTCGCTAAAAGCGTTATATGAAGTTAAAAATCCTAAAAAAACAGTTATGGTTTATTTGACTGATAAGGAAGAGATTGGAAGTGAGGGCTCAACGGGATTAAAATCGACATTACCAGAATATATTGTAGGAAAAATTTTGTCAATGACAGAGAAAAATTATAATGACCAAATTTTAAGAGAAACATTGTGGAACTCAAAAGCATTGTCATCAGATGTGACGGCGGCTATAAATCCAGTTTTTTCTTCAGTTCACGATTTAGATAATGTGGCGAGATTATCTTATGGAATAGCTTTTGCAAAATATACCGGTAGCGGAGGAAAGTTCGGATCGAGTGATGCTGACGCGGAATTTATTCAAGAAGTTAGGAAAGTTTTCGAGAAAAATGCCATAGAATATCAGATTGGAGGGTTTAGCAAAGTAGACGAAGGCGGTGGAGGAACTGTTGCAAAATTCTTGGCTTATTATGGAATAAGAACAATAGATGCAGGACCTGCACTTATATCTATGCATTCGCTATTTGAGATTTCTTCGAAAGCTGATTTGTATGAGACATATAAAGCATATAAAGTGTTTTTTGAAATATAAAGGAGAATATAAATGAGCTATAGAATAGATATATACAAAGATAATAAGTTTTATAAAAAAGCCGATTTCAGAGAAAAGGGAGATAAACTTCTAATTTATAAATGGGAAAATGTTGATAAGGGAAGTTATTTTTTTGAAATAAAAGATGAAAACGACGAAACCTATGGGGTTACTTATAGTCACACAGCTCCATTTGCTGAAACTTTTGAGGCTGTTGTCAAAAAAAGTGTCCCTTCTAAACCAATAACAGGTTTTCAAAAAGGTGTC
Source organism: Leptotrichia rugosa (assembly GCF_041200005.1). Taxonomy (NCBI): domain Bacteria; kingdom Fusobacteriati; phylum Fusobacteriota; class Fusobacteriia; order Fusobacteriales; family Leptotrichiaceae; genus Leptotrichia; species Leptotrichia rugosa. The sequence goes on along the minus strand of NZ_CP165644.1, from coordinate 1,860,525 downwards.
GACATTTTAATTATATTTGTACCAGAAGAAAAGAAATTTATTTTAAAAAAGATGAAGTTTTATAAGATGAATTTAAATATAGCTGAATTTGGATTGAGTGAAGCTAAGAATATAAAAATTGCAACAAATTACGACGGTTGGAGATTGGAAGACGAGCCAATAAGACAGCTTGACAAGACAAATTATGAAGTAATTTTAGCAATTCCTGAGGGAAGTTACGAATATAAATATGAAATTGATGGAAAATGGTATCCTGAAGGTGTGAATAGAAAATTAATAATTGGAGAAAATGGAGATTTATTTGCCAAAGGAGACTTGGGAACTGGAAAATTTGTGTATGAAGCAATTGACAAAAATGTTAATTTAAAAGCGATTGCGCATAACTACAAAAGTTTACAGTATTTTAATAAAATTTCTGATAGGGAATATGAATTTAAGCTTAGAACGCAGATGAATGATGTTGAAAGAGTTTATATAAGCATAGTCTTACATGAAGAAGACAACTATGAAATGATTTATGAGCTTGAGAGATTTCGTGACAGGACAAATGGATTTGATTATTTTGAGAGAATTATAGATTTTGGTAAAAAAGTTGATAAAATTCGTTATTACTTCATTTTGGAAGATGGTGGCGTAAAAGCTTATTTTAACGGGAAAATTCTGGATTATAAAGTGCCGCCTAAAATTGTAATTGATACAAAATCAGATGACATTCAAATTTTTAGTATTCCTGACTGGGCTAAAGAAGTTATTTGGTATAATATTTTTCCTGATAGATTTTATAATAAAAACCATTATAATGATCCTGTTTTTAATGAATTTGGACCAGAAGTATTCATAAAAAATGAACTTCACGAACAAAACTTTATAGAAAAATATAGATGGGGAAAAGTTAATAATTTATATGGAAAATTTGACAGAAACCGTTGGACAGCTGATTTTAAGGATAAAGTTGGCTGGGAGAGAGTCGGGGAGCAAAATATAGATTATAGCTTAAAATATGCTAGAATGTATGGTGGTGATTTGCAGGGAATAAAAGAAAAGATACCGTATTTGTTGGAATTAGGAGTAACCGCAATATGGTTGAATCCAGTATTTTTTTCATATCAAAACCACAAATATGGAGCAAATGATTTTAGACATATTTCACCAGATTTTGGAACTATTAAGACGAGTGGAAAAGAATACGGTGTGAGAATTAACAAAGAAAATAAATTTGGGAATAAATCTTATGTTGATGTACTTAGATCAAATGTAAAAAATAATAGTGAACTGAAGTTATTACAAGTAAATTTAAAAGGAGAAAACAGAGGTAAAAACGGCTATGGTGAAACTGAAGATCCGGCGACTTGGGTTTGGACAGAATCAGATTTGATAATGGTTGATTTAATAAAAGAGTTGCATAAAAATGGAATAAGAGTTATATTTGACGGAGTTTTTAACCATAGTAGCGATAGACACTGGTCATTTAATATTGTAATGGCACAAGGGGAAAGTTCAAAATATAAAGATTGGTATAAATTTACTGATTTTAGTGGTCATGTTCCAGTAACTGATGATATGACTGATGAACAAGCTTATGAAACGCTTATAATGAATAAGAAAAAAGTAGGTTATAACGCTTGGGCAGGATTTTATTCACTTCCAGAATTTAATACATTTAATCAGGAATACAAGGACTACATTTTTAATATCACGAGAAAATGGATGTATGGTCCAGATGGAGTTGAAAGTGAAGATTGGAGACAGGACGACGGAATTGATGGATGGCGATTAGATGTGCCAAATTGTTTGGAAAATCAAGGATTTTGGAATGAATGGAGAAAAGTTGTAAAAGAAAGCAAAAAAGATTCATATATAACAGCAGAATTATGGGGAAATGCTTCAGCTGATATAAATAACGGAAATAAGTTTGACACAGTCATGAATTATGAGTGGCTAAAAACTGTAATTGGTTTTTTTGTAAACCAAAGTAGCCAAGGTGGAGATCGATATAAGTTAAAGGCACAGGGTTTTTTTAACGAACTTCGGGAAAAGAGCTCTTGGTATCCGTATCAGGCACTTCAAGCCAGTCAAAATTTAAATGGTTCTCACGATACGGATAGACTTTATTCAAGAATAGTGAACGATGGAATTGGAAGAAATCTGGAAGAAGGAAAGCAGTTGGAAAAAGGTTATAACAGCATAAAACCGTGTCTTGCAGGAAATTATCATCCAAATACAACAATTGACTGGAGAAATAGCGAAATTAAGCCGAAAGACATTTTAAAATTAATTTCAATTTTCCAAATGACTTATATTGGAGCACCGATGTTATTTTACGGCGATGAAGTTGGAATGTGGGGAGCAACTGATCCATATTGCAGAAAACCTATGTTATGGGAAGAATTTATTTATGATGATGAAAAAAATCCATCATATATCAATCAAAATGAAGTTTATCCGCAAGAAGTTGATAGAGATTTGTTTCAATGGTACAAAAAATTAATAAGAATAAGAAAAGAAAATAAAGTTTTAGTCTATGGAAAATTTAAAGAAATAATGGCAGACAATGAAAAAGATGTCATTGTTTATGAAAGAATCAATGACAGGCATTCAATAATTGTCATAATTAATAATTCCTTTTATGAACAAGAAATTGAATTTTCAACTGATTACTTAGACGAAAGATTTATAAATTTGATAAATGGAAATACATTTCGTTCTACTAGTAACGGAAAGATAAAATTAAAATTAAAGCCAAAAGAAGGGAAAATTTTAAGAAAAGGGCATAAATGAGAAGATTGGAAGAAAAAAAAGTAAATTTCCGATTTGCGACAGCTGAAGATGCCAGTAAAATTTTAGAAATTTACAAATATTATATAGAAAATACGACTATAACTTTTGAATACGACGTACCAACATTTGTGGAATTTAAAGAGAGAATAAAAAATACTCTGCTTGAATATCCATACATTGTCTGTGAATATAAAAATGAAATACTAGGTTATGCCTATGCTCACAAAGTTTGGATGAGAGCTGCATATCAGTGGGATGCGGAGCTTTCTGTTTACATAGATAAAGATTACACAGGAAATGGATTAGGAAAAAAATTATATAAAATATTAATCGAAATTTTAAAATTGCAAAATGTCGTAAATGTGTATGGCTGCGTAACTTATCCAAATGAAAAAAGTGATAAATTACATGAAAGTTTAGGCTTTAAAAAAGTTGGAATTTTTGAAAATTCAGGCTATAAATTTGGAAAGTGGATAGGCGTAACCTGGTTTCATAAAGCAATTTTAGAGTATGAAAAAAAACCACGAAAATTAAAAAAAATATCACAAATTGACAAAGAAAAAATAAAAATGATTTTTTTTAACAAATAAAAAACGTTTTTAAGAGAGAATAAATTTGTGCAATAAATAACTTGAAAATTAGATTAAAGAGTGATATAATTTTAGTGGAAAATAAAATAATAAGTATAATAAATTTAGGAGGCACTGATGGCTAAGAAAACTTTAAAAGATTTAGACGTAAAAGGGAAAAAAGTATTAGTAAGAGTTGATTTTAACGTACCTATAAAAGACGGAGTTGTTGGAAATGATAATAGAATTACTGCGGCATTGCCAACATTAAATTATATTTTAGACAACGGTGGAGCAGTAATAGCTTTTTCTCACCTAGGAAAAGTTAAGACTGAAGAAGATAAAGTTTCAAAAACTTTGGCACCTGTTGCTAAAGTATTGGCGGAAAAATTAGGAAAACCAGTTAAATTTGTGCCTGTAACAAGAGGGCCTGAATTGGAAAAAGCGGTTGCAGAATTGAAACCTGGAGAAATTTTAATGTTTGAAAACACTAGATTTGAAGATTTGGATGGTAAAAAAGAATCTAAAAATGATCCTGAATTAGGAAAATACTGGGCATCGCTTGGAGATTTATTCGTAAATGATGCATTCGGAACTGCTCACAGAGCTCACGCTTCAAATGTAGGAATTGCATCAAACATCAAAGAATCAGCAGTTGGATTCTTAATTGAAAAAGAAATTAAATTCATTGGAGGAGCTGTTGATAATCCTGAAAGACCATTAGTAGCTATTTTAGGTGGAGCAAAAGTTTCTGATAAAATCGGAGTTATTGATAACTTGTTAGAAAAAGCTGATAAAGTAATTATCGGTGGTGGAATGATGTTCACTTTCTTAAAAGCTTTGGGAAAAAACACAGGTTCTTCATTATTGGAAGCTGACAAGGTAGATTTAGCTAAATCATTAATCGAAAAAGCTAAAGCAAAAGGTGTTGAATTATTGCTACCAGTGGATGCTGTTGTAGCTCAAAAATTTAGCAACGATGTACCATTCAAAACAGTTTCAGTTGACGAAATTGAAGATGGATGGATGGGATTAGATATAGGTGAAAAATCAGTAGAATTGTTCAAAAAAGCATTAGAAGGTGCTAAAACAGTAGTATGGAATGGACCGATGGGAGTATTTGAAATGTCTAACTTTGCCAAAGGAACAATTGGTGTATGTAAAGCAATTGCTGAATTAAAAGGTGCTAAAACAATTATTGGTGGAGGAGATTCTGCGGCAGCAGCAATTCAGTTGGGATTTGCTGACAAATTCTCTCATATTTCAACAGGTGGTGGAGCTTCATTGGAATACTTAGAAGGAAAAGTATTACCAGGTGTGGCAGCTATTTCTGAAAAATAAGATGAAAGATAAAAAATAAAGTTTGTTATTATATATAATTTTTTCATTTTAACAATATCTAGCAAGAAGTCTCCCTCTTCTACAAGAGGGAGATGAATTGCAGAACATAACTTGAAATAATAATTATTATATGGTATAATCTCGTACATCAGGGCAGGGACTGCCCGAAGAGCTTGGTAAATATATTTGGCTAACAGAAGCAGATACTTCCCAAGAAGCTCCCACTTCTAAAAGCGGGAGTAGTTCACTTATGGCTGTTTCTAAAATTTACTATTTTGGGAACGGTCATTTTTTATTAAAAAAATTTAGATAGGAGAACTATGGCTATTGATATTATTAGAATTCTAGCTTTTATTTTTATTGTATTGCTTCATACAGTAAATATTCAATACGGTGTAAATATATGGATTTTGTTATATGGCGTAATTTCTATAGGGGTTAATTTGTTTATAATGATTAGTGGGTATTTGCTTCTAGATAAATCAGAAAAAATGTCAGTTTTTTTTAAAAAAAGAATTAGGGGGATATTTCCACTTTTCATATTTTTCAATATAGTTTATATTTTTGTAAATAAAGTAAAAATAATGCCAGTATTGCAAGGAAAGGAAATTGTAGCTCCACATTTTTGGTATATTTATATGATTTTGGGTCTTTACTTTATCACACCTTGGCTTCAAAAAGTTCTGAAATTTGCTAAAAAGGAAACTTTTATAATATTAGTTTTATGGTTTTTGTGTAGCATTTTAAATCCACATTTCATAAAATTTGATCTTCCAAGAATTCCATTTTCACATTTTCCAATAACAGAATTTATAGGCTACTATATTTTGGGTTATTACATAAAAGTCGATAGAAATAAAATAAAAAAAGTACCTTTTTCTATAATAATTATAATTTATTTAATCGGATTTTTTATAAGTGCAATTTCCACAAAATATGTTTTATTAAAAACAGGAAACAGAATCAGCGACTTTTTTGATAAAAATTCACTTGGAACATTTTTTATGACAGTTTCATTTTTTACTTTTTTTATAAAACTTGATTTTAAAAATAGAAATGAAGCAGTTAAAATTGTCTCAAATTCAACATATTTTGCATTTTTAGTACATTTATTAGTTTTAAAAATTGTTGTGAAATTTAGTGATGAAATGATTTTTAAATCTTTTACTACAGTGATTATCAGTATTTTACTTGGAATAATTTATGAAATATTTGTAAGAAAATTTTTTTTAAAAATAAAATTATAAATTTTATAAAAATATTGTTTTAAATATAAAAATATTTTATTTACAAAATAACATTTATTACAAAAAAGGTTGATTTTTTCTCAAATTAAGGGTATTATTTTAGAGTAATATGATTTTGTAATCATATTTATTTTAGTATAATTTAAAAAAATATGGACAACAAAACTTGTCTATATTATAGAAGGAGAGAAAATGAGTATAAAAAAAGATTGGGCGGCAAAAGTCGTGAAAAGAGAAAAAGTTGCAAATAAAACTTATGAGCTGACTGTTTCAAAACCTGAAGGATTTAAATATGAAGTGGGGCAATATGTTAATTTTAAATTTCCAGAACCATATTTTGAAACTGAAGACAATATGATGAGACCACTGTCTATTGCTTCACATCCTGAAGAAGATGTACTAAAATTCGTAGTTCGTGAAAGTGAAAGCGATTTTAAAAAGATGTATAAAGAAATTAAAACGGGAGATCCTGTTTCACTTTTTGGACCACTTGGAAACTTTATTCCAGTAGAAATTCCTAAAGATCAAAATATAGCTCTTTTAATTTCAGGAATTGGAATTGCGCCAGTATTGCCATTTTTCAAAAAATTGAAGGATGAAAAACATGAAGGAAAAATTAAATTATTTTACAGCAATCGTACGCCTGATATTGTAACTTATGACAAAGAATTGGAAAATTATCCACTTGGCGATAATTACGAATATATAAAAGTTTTGACAGGAGTTCAAAAAAGAATTGATGGAGATTTTATTGAAGCTCATGTTGGAGATCTGAATGACTATGTTTATTATATCGTAGGAACTAAAGAATTTATTAAATCAATGAGAGTGGCATTAAAAGATAAAGGTGTTGACAATAAAAAAGTAAAAATTGATAATTTTGGATAAAAAAAGAAGGTTGTCGAAAAAGACAGCCTTTTTTCTTTTTATTGATTTTTTGAATAAATACTTTTTATAAGATCATTTCAGATTAATCAGAGAAATTTTTATCATTTACTTCTCTAATTTCATTTTCACTCTTTGCCACAACAATTGTACAGACAGCGTCTCCTGTAATATTTACAACTGTTCTAAACATATCAAGAATTCTGTCAACACCGATTACAACTCCAATTCCTTCAAGCGGCAATCCAGCTTGTTTTAACACAAGTGACAACATAAGCATTCCAGCTCCTGGAACTCCTGCCGTACCGACTGAAGCTAATACCGCTGTTAAAATAATCCCAATATATTGTGTTGGTCCCAAATGGATACTATAAAGGTTTGCGATAAATACTGCCGCAACTCCTTGCATAATCGCAGTTCCATCCATATTTACTGTCGCTCCCAATGGAATTGTGAATGAGCTAATTTCTTCTGAAACACCGAATTTTTCTGATAGTGTTTCAATATTTACTGGAATTGTCGCATTACTGCTCGATGTAGAAAATGCTACTGAAACAACGTTTAAAAAGTTTTTGAAAAACTTAATTGGATTCATTTTTGCCATACCTACAAGCATTATTTGATAAACTCCTGTGTGAATTACAAAAGCTATTAATGTCACGACAACAAATCCTATTAATTTAACAAGCACATCTATTCCTGTTGAAGCAACTACTTTTGAAATTAGTGCAAAAACTCCAAGTGGAGCAACTTGCATTATAAGTTCTACCATTTTTAATACAAGTTCATTTGCTTCTTCAAGTAAAGTCTTTAAATTTTTAACTTTATCTCCCAAAGCTGTAATTGCAACTCCTAAAAGCAAGAAGAATATTATTATAGCAAGCATTTTTTCCTCTGACATCGCATTTACGATATTTTTTGGAATCATATCAAGCAACACGTCAATAAGTTTGCTCTGCTGAGCAATTTCATATTCTCCTTTTGGAAGATTTCCGTGAATCATTCCTTTTCCAACATTAGTAATTTTTGCTACAAATAGTCCAATAGCTACGGCAATCGCAGTAGTTGCAAAATAAAATCCTAAAACTTTTGTCCCAATTCTTCTAAGTTTTTTTACATCTCCAATGGAAGCTGCTCCCATCGCAAGTGAAATAGAAACAAGCGGTACAATCATAACTTTCATAAGATTGATAAACATTCCTCCAAAAAACGCAAGAATCGAATCAATAACAACATCTTTCACAAATGGATTTTGTGAAAAAGGACTCAAAATTAACCCAAATACAACCCCAAGTGCCAGTCCAATCATAATTCTGGTTGTCAAACCAAATTTTTTCATAAATTTTTTAACAGTATAAAATACTGCCTCCTTTCCAAAATTTTGTAATATATCCTGTATTTTAACTTTTTATGAAAAAATTTACAACCTATTTTGAAAAATTTTATTATTTTTAAATATTTTTTTAATATATTTATTTTCTTTTAAATTTATTTCATCTAATATTTCGTTAACTTTATCGCTAAAAAACATTCTGATTGTGTAAAAAATATGTGAGAAAATATATATTTTTCGCTGTGCTGGTGTAAACATTGATGTATTTCATCTATTTTTTGTAATTTTTCTATTTTTTATAAACAGATAAATAATTTCCATAAGCAACATTACACTCCAAAACATCAAATAGAATGCTCTATTTTTTTTATACTTTGTTTCCAATTTTTTACTTAATTCTAAATTTAAAGAAATATTTTCATCTAAATCTCCTGTTTTATCTAATTGATATTGATATAAGATTTCTTTTTTACTCCCAAATTTATCAACAAAATACTCAGCATCCTGTAATTTTATTTCTTTTAAACCTAATCTTTTTTCTAAAGTTTTCTCATCTAAGTTATATTCAATTTTATTGTCGTTAATGAAAAAATATGTTTCTGGTTTAACACCATATTTTCCTTCGTAAGAATCTGTTTCTTCTATATAACCAACCCAAGTATTATTAATTTTAGCTAATCCATTTAAATACAAAATCAAATCTTCAGGCTTTGTCTTATCGACAAGTTTATAAACTTCATGCTCTGAATCCGAACTCAAAGTTCTTTTTATCAAAAAATTTTGTGATATTTTAATCTCACTATTACGGTTAACTGTGTCATAAGGAAAACGAAGATACCTAACAAATAATAATGATAAAATTGTAAATGCAATAAGAAAATTAAACTTTCGTTTTGAAACAAAAAACCAGAAAGTTAATAAAATTAATATTGGAATTATAAAAGGGGATAACAAGACAAATCCCCAAGTTATATTTGTATCTGCAAGCATATTTTCTCCTTAATTTCTATATATTTATGACCCTTTTATTTTTCAGAAATACTTTTTAAAAAACTCTCATAAATCTCAAGTTTATCGTCAAGATTTTGTAAATATTTTTGCCACTTTTCAATTTCTATGTTTACATATTTTTTATGGTTTGTCAAAATTTCCATTCTTTCTTTTATCGTTTCGTTCCCCTCATATCGTAAATCAGAATATTTCTTAATTTCACTCAATTTCATTCCCATGTCTTTTAATCTTTTTAACATTTTTATCCATTCAATATCAGTTTCATCGTATATTCTTCTATTTTTCTCATCTCTTTTTACACGAAACAGCTCCTTTTTTTCATAAAACCTTATTGTATATGGAGTTAAGCCTGTTTTTTCTGAAAATTCCTTTATTTGCATTATTTTTTGTTCATTCTTTTTCATTTTATTTTCTCCTTTCAAAAAACTCTTGACTTATACTATACTCTAACTGCTATCCTTTATTTATCAAATTTATGAAGGTAATAACTATGAAAACCAATATAACAGGAGCAAGTTCGGGAATAGGAAAGACTGTGGCTCTAAAATTTGCAGAAAGAAATAAAAATCTTGTTCTAATTGCACGAAGAAAGAATTTACTAGAAGACTTAAAAAGCGAAATTTTGAAGAAAAATCCTAATTTGGACATTATTGTAATAGATTTTGACTTAACTGATGTCGGTAAAATCCCTGAACTATATTCAAAATTAAACAATTATCACATTGAAACTTTAATAAACAATGCAGGTTTTGGAATGTATGGCGATGTAAGAGAGCAGCCTTTAAATAAAATTTTAGATATGCTTCATCTCAATGTAGAAGCATTAACTTTGTTATCTTCCTTATACGTCCAAGATTACCACAACAAAAAAGGAGCTCAATTAATCAATATCTCCTCAGCAGGAGGCTACACAATCGTCCCGAACGGAATTGTCTACTGTGCTACAAAATTTTACGTAAACGCCTTCACAGAGGGACTCGCACTAGAATTAAAGCAAAATAACGCACAATTAAAAGCAAAAGTCCTAGCACCCGCTGCAACCAAAACTAACTTTGGAAATGTCGCAACTGGTAAAACTGATTTTAATTATGATAAATCTTATCCAAATTATCATACAGCGGAAGAAATGGCAGATTTTCTCATTCAACTTTACGAAAGCGACAAAACTGTCGGTTACATCAGCCGTGAAACTTTTGAATTTGACTTATCCGATGGATTTTTTCAAAATGCGTTTAGTTCTAAAAATAATGTGAAATTTTAAATATTAGTTTTTATCGTTGATTTTCCTAAAAAAATATTATAAAATATAAAAAAAATTATTATTATGGGAGTGATTTTATGAAAAAATTTATATTTTTATTTTCTTTGTTAATTTGCAGTTTAAGTTTTTCTGACACTAATATTGACCAAATATCTTCTGAAGTTTGGAGATGCCCTTATTCTGTTGACAGAACTTTTAAGGGACTTACTTATATAAAATTCTTGAATGAAAATGGCAAGCCGTCTATTTCAGTTAGCATATTGGATAATCGCGCAGCATTAAAAACAGGAAAAGTTTCGCTTGAACTTTCACAATTAGATTACGAAGTAAAAGAAAATGAAAATTCTATCTATTTTACAAACTTGAGTGACAAAACACAAGTTTTTTCAAATTACAAATTATCTTATTCATTTGATAAAAAAAATAGACCTAAAATGGATTTATATCGTATTTCAGATAACAAAAAACTTTGCAGTCTTATAACAAATTAAATTATCAAAAACACAAAAATAATCAATAATTTTTAAGCAACGATTTCTTAGTGATTTTCGTTGCTTAATTTTTTTCCGACGGTTTTACGATTGGGTTTTTCCGACGGTTTTTTTACCAATCGAATTTAATAATATTTTCTCAAAAATCCCTATCTTTAAGTATTTGAAGCAATTTGTTTATATCATTTTTCCGACGGTTTTTATATATCTGATATTTCTAGTTGCCCCTATTTTTTGTAATATATCATTTTTCACCAAATATCTTAACAAATCTCTCGCACAGCTTTCTTTTATATTCAAAAGTTTTTCTAATTCCAATCGTGTAAGTTCATCATTAGTTTCAAAAAACTCTATTATTTTTTGAATTTGCACTTCTAAAATCTTTCTTTTTTTGATTTCAGCTTTAATTGTAGATTCCCTATTATTTAAATTTTTTATAAAATCATAATTTAAGTTTTTCATTACCACTCTAAATCCATTAAAATCTGAAAAAAATTCAACTAATTTTGTTTTCTGTATAATCATAGATTTATAATATAATTCTATATACTTTTATTTTTTATGTATTCCTCAACATAAAAGTTACCAAATTCTTCCATTGTATCGAGGACAGGAATCAATTTTTTTCCTTTCTCTGTCAAAAAATATTCAACTCTAGGAGGAACTTCAGGATAAACTTTTCTTCCCACGATACCGTCTTCTTCAAGTTCCCTTAACTGTTTAGTAAGTGAACCTTGAGAAATATTCGATAAAAACTTTTTGATTTCACTATATCTTCTGGCTTCATTTTTTAAAAACCAGATAATTGTTATTTTCCATTTTCCTGCAAAAATTTTTTGAGTATAATTTATTCCACATATTCTATTATTCTTTTCAATATTCTTTATTTTGTATTTTTTTAAATCTTTCATTATAAAACCTCCTCATATCACAAAAGTACATTTTTTAATACTATGTCATTTTTTATTGCCTACTTCAATATTTAGTGTAAATGTATTATAATATTTTAAAACAAAAAAATCAATAAAAATTGAGAGGAGAATAATAATGAAAGAAAACAGAATAACAAAAATTCTAGGAATCAAATATCCGATAATACAAGGACCAATGGCATGGCTAACAGATGCAAAACTAGTAGCAGCCGTTAGTAATGCCGGTGGACTAGGAATTTTAGGACCTAGTGCAGGTCAAACAACAATGACGCCTTCTCCACAGGAAACAATGGAAAGAATGAGGGAAGAAATTAGAAAAACAAGAGAATTAACTGACAAACCTTTTGGTGTTGTAATAATAGTAGATGTAGATATGAAATTTACAAATCCTCTTTTAGATATGATAATTGAAGAAAAAGTTCCAGTTGCACTTGTAAACGGAGTCGCAGGAATGGATTTTGAAAGTACATTTAAAAGATTAAAAAATGCTGGGATTAAAATAGTCTTTAGAGGGGAACCAACTGTTGAAAATGCTAGAACTATAGAAAAATTAGGAGCAGATGTATTTGTTGCAACAGGATTTGATGAAGGAGGAATGCTTCCAGGAGGGCAGATAGGAACTTTTTCAATAGTACCTTTAATAGTAGATTCTGTAAAAAATATTCCTGTTATGGCTGCTGGAGGAATTTCTGATATACGTGGTGTCAGAGCTGCATTTGCACTTGGAGCTGAAGGAGTATTTCTTGGAACAAGATTTTTAGCTACAGAAGAAGCAAGAACAGCACAGAATGTAAAAGAACTGATGCTAAAAACAAATGCTGAAGATTTACATATTTTTAGAACATTGCCTCACTTTTACAGATCTATTCCTACAAAACTATCGGCAGAATTAGTTGAAATGGATAAAAACGGTGCTACAAGAGAAGAACTGTTCTTAAAACAGGGTGGAGGGAAAAATATGAAACTCGGAATGCTTGATGGGGATGAAAATGGATACATTTCGGTTGGTTTAGGAGTAAGTTTTATTAAGGAAATTAAATCTGTTAAAGAAGTTGTAAACGAGTTAATGGCTGATTTTATTGATTAATTAGAGAGGTGTCTCATAAGTTAGAAATAATCCCAAAAACATATATATTATATATTCTTAGAAATTAAAGATGTTTGTTTTTATTAATTTTATAAAAATAATCATATATAAAATCTATGATTTTGTATTTTTATTCTCCTTATAAGACAGCCTTTTTTTATTTCATTTTTCTAATATCCCCATTCCCATAAAACGCAATTCCCAGTTGCCCCACCATCACAATCCAAATCAGCGGCTCGCAAATCATTACTCCAAAATAACCCAATTTTGGCACGATAAAAATTACGAAGATTATTTTTCCAAAAAATTCGATTATACTTGAAACAAGAGGGATTAATTTCTCTCCAAGAGCCTGTAAAGCGTATCGCAAGTTAAAGAGGATTCCTAGTATTGTGAAAAATGGAGAGGCGATTTTTAGGTAGGTTGAGCCGTTGCGGAGTACGATTTCAGATTCAGAGCCTGACATTAGGTGAATCATATTTTTGGAAAATAAATATACAAAAATTGTGATTCCAATTGCAAAAATTATGTCCATCATATTAGCGTAAAATACGCCTTTTCGGATTCTGTCTACTTTGTTTGCACCTTTATTTTGGGAAACGAAAGTTGCAAGTGCAAGTGCTATTGTAGTTAGCGGAATGTTGCAAAATCCCATAAGTTTTCTTGCCGAAGTATGTCCAGCGATAATCAAGTATCCAAACCCATTTATCGCATACTGTAAAATAAGCGTTCCCATAAGTACAATTGCAATCATAAATCCCATAGAAAGTCCCTGTCCAAGCAGTTCCTTGTACAATTTTTTATCAAATCTGAAATGTTTTTTTCTAGGTATTAAAATTGGCTCTTTTACGTAAATGTAGATAATACTTAAGATAACTGAAATTGCCTGTGCAATAACTGTTGCAACCGCAGCTCCTCCAATTCCCATTTTAAGGGAAGTTATAAAATAAATATCAAGAAAAATATTTAAAATTGAGGCAATTACCAAAAATACGAGCGACATAAAGCTATTTCCGATTGCACGTAAAAGTCCTGACGACAGGTTGTAGGAAAAAGTTACGCCAATAAACATTGTTATTATGTTTATATATTCAAATGCTTCTTTTATAATATTTTCAGGCGTATGCAAAATTTTTAGCAGTGGCATAAGAATAAACCGTGATAAAATCATTACTCCCACAGTAATCCAAATTCCAATAACAATTGAACCAGCTACAGACTTTTTCAAAAGATTCTTATTATTCGCCCCATAATTTCTAGCTGTAACCATACTAAGCCCATTTCCAATTCCTAACGCAAATCCAAAGATTAGTTCAAAAATAGCAGCCGAAGCCCCAATAGCCGCAAGCGAGTTATCTCCCAAAGTATGCCCCACAATAGCAATATCCGCCATATTGTAAAGCTGCTGAAAAATATTCGACACAAGTATCGGTATCGAAAAAATCAGAAGCGACTTCAAAATATTATCATTTATCAAATCAACCGAAAAATTAAATTTTTTCATTTTTTGTCCTTTCTTTTTGTTTTTAAATCATAAATTTTTTATTTTTATTTTAAAAATAGTTTTTTGTAAAAAATATAATTTTTCTATTTTTCTAAAAACTCTTTCATATCTGTAAACATTGGTATTTCCAGTTCAACTTCCTTTTTGCTTGCAGGATGTGTAAATTTTACCTTGTAGGCGTGCAAAAATTGTCTATTTATTCCAAGTTCTTTATTTAAGCCATTTCCATAAAGTTCGTCTCCTATAATTGTGTGTCCGATGGATTTCAAATGCACACGAATTTGGTGCGTTCTTCCTGTAAAAAGCTCACATTCCACAAGCGTCACATTTTTTTCATGATAAGTTTTCAACACTTTTACAGCCGTTTTCGCATACTGACCTTTCTCGTCAATAATTCTCTCCAAATTATCACCATCTCGAAAAATCCGTCTTTCGATAATTATTTTATTTTTTTCATCTTTTTCAAAATTTTGCTTCTCCTCAAATTCTTCATTCTCAATTTTTCCAACTTTTCTAACTTTTTCAACTTCAGCTTTCAAATTTTCTTTCTCAAAATCCTGAATTTTATGATTTTCCTCATCTTTTGCCAATTCATCTTTAATTCTAGAAATTTCCTCATCATCAATAATTCCATCCACAATCGCCAAATATTTTTTCTCAAAAATCGAAAAATTTTGTAAAAATGCCTGTGCAAAACTGTTTTTGGCAATAATAATCAGTCCAGATGTATTCATATCGAGCCTGTTGTAAAATCGTGGCACTCGAACTTCACCATATTTTTCCAAAAAATGATTTACGATTCCGTTCGCAAGTGTAAAATCAGCTTTTTTCTGTGTCGGATGTGTCAATAAAAATGGCTCTTTATTCACAACCAAAATATCTTCATCTTCAAAAATAATATCAAGTGGCAATTTAATAGGCTTAATGTCCGTCCCCTTTTTCTTCTCCACAACTCTCAAATTTCCGTGTGACGGCAATTTCTTAGTTAATCTTACCTGCTTTCCATTCAAAAAAACTTCCACATTTCTCAAACTTCTTCCCGAATAATTCTGTACTTCCCGCAAATACTGCGAGATTTTCATCCTCTGATGTTCCTTTTCTATCCTAAATTTTTTCATTATTTATACACATCCTTTTTACAAATTTATTTTTTAATAAGCTTTTAGTTTTAAAAATAAGTTGCTAAACAAATCTATTATTATACCATCTTCCCATTTAAATAATAAAAATCAGAAAATTCATTTAATTAAAGCTTTTTTTACAAGATTGTACTATTTATAATCTATGTACTTATAGAATATTTTTTAATTAAAGTTAATTATTAAGTATCCATATAAGGGATTTTATTTAGAGTTATGAAAAACTACTTATTGTTAATAAATGTTTTTTCATAATTCTATGTTTTCTCTTTTTATAAAGCAAGGGAAATCAATCGCCATTTCCCTTCATTTCGCAATAATAGTTATTCTAACATATTTAAATAATGATATATTAAAGAGAATGGCGAATGTGCTACGCACTAACCCTGACTCGTCTAAGTATTTTTTTGAAATATTCACAAATTTTATTTGGGAAAGTAGTCTAAACATTTATTATTTGGATAAAACCTTGATTACTACGAAAACGAAACTCGCTGACGCTCACTTTCGCAAACGAAGATTAGAACAACTTTACAAAATTTATTTGCTATGAAGGTTCTAGCGAAAGAAACACATTTATGTGTTTAGTCGTTTTCATTCCAAAAAAATCACGACATTCTATATTAAATTATAAAAATTATTATATTTAAATTTTAGGTTTTACATTTGGAAAATATTAAATAAGCAAAATTTCGTTAAAGGAAAAATAACTGTCTGAGCGTAGTTTTTACGAAGCGAGTTTTATTTTTTCTTTATAAGAAAGTTTTGCGTAAAGCGGGGTTGTAAGGGCATGGCGTCTGATGCCCTTACGTTAAAAAAACATATAAATGAAATAAGAAAAAGCATTTATTAATCATAATATTTATAAATAAAAGTACAAAAGTCTTTAAGATGGATACTTAAAAATTAGATTTAATTTTTTAAATGAGGGTGTTAGTATAAAAGATTTTTATTATTATTTTTCAAAATAATTATCAGTTTCCCATTTTTAAATTCCACACTAGCCTCATTTTCAAGAATAACATTGCTCACAAGTCTGGAACTTTCCCTTTTCACATCAATTTTATCCGTTTCAAACTTAAAGCCCTTCAAGGTTAATTTTTCAACTTTTTCAGTAATTGGAATGATTGAAAATTCATATTCCTTTTTGTTTTTTAGTATAAAAGACTTTTCTGCATAAAAAATTTCTTCATTTTCCTGCAAAAAAACAAGATTTTTATACTTTTCCATTATGAATAGGTTGCTTAAAGTCATGTCAATTCGTTTCCCAAGTCCACCAACAACAAATATTTTCTCAACAAAATTCTTATTTTTCGAAATTTTATTAATTTCTTTCAAAATCAGCTCAAAATCTGTAAAATCCTTGTCTTTTGGGAATTTTTTTATCAAAATATTTTTACTTTTATAATATTCCAAAACTTTTTTCTCAATCGAATCCAGATCCCCAATAATCACTTCTGGTATTTTCCCATATTTAAATGCAGAATTTGCCCCGCCATCTGCACAAAAGCAAACTGCATTTTCCGAAACTAATTTATCCATAAATTCCTGCGAATACTTATATTCACCATTTAAAAAAATTACATATTTTTTCTCCATTTTTCTCCCTTCAAATCAAGAAATATACTCAAACCTATTTTAAATTAAACTGCTAAAATTATATAAATTTAAGGTTTGAGTAAAATAGTCATAGCTTTTGAGTTTAGTTTTAAATAAGTTTTACCATACAATATATTTATTATACTGTTTTATCTGATTATTTACAAGATTGTAAAAAAATTCCTTTAAATTTCAGGAATCTCCAAAACAACCTTAAATCCTCCATATTCACTATGTTTCATCATAACTTTACCATTATGGACATCAATAATTTGCTTTACGATAAGAAGTCCCAAACCGTGCCGCTGTTCTGTCGTATTTTTATCACAAACCATATAATGTGGGGCATTATTGAGTTTTTCCAGCTCTTTGTCAGAAACTCCTATTCCATTATCTTCAACACAAATTATGCAATTTTTTTCATCTTCTTTTACTGATATATAAATTGTACATCCATTTTCGTTGTGATTAATACTGTTTTGAATTAAGTTCGACAAAGCTCGTTTTATCAAATTACTGTCGATATTGGCAAAGCAAGATACAAGTTCATTTTTCGTCTTCCACTCTATCGGAAATTTTTCATCGATATCCATATTCAAAAAATCAACGACAACTTGCCTAACTACTGCTATTAGATTTTCTTTTTTCTGCTCAAAAGGCTGCATATTATATTCTAACTTTGAAGCAAGATTCAAATCATTTATTAAATTTTTTATACGCTCACTTTGTTTCAAAATAACAGAAAGCTTTTTTTCCGTTTCATCTGATAAATTTAAAGATGTTTTCAATTGGCTTGTGTAGCCCATTATCATTGATAGTGGAGTACGAATATCGTGAGAAACTCCTGCAATCCAGTTGGCTCGTGCCGTGTCTTTATTTCGCAATTGTTCCCTTTGATTTTGCAAAATTTCAGAAGTTTTATTTATACTTTTTGCAAGTTCTGATAAAACGCCTTTTTCTTTAACATGTACAGGCGTATCTTTAGGCAAATTTTGTATGCCTTTTATTATTGGATTTACAGAACTTAAAAGTTTAGAGTTGGAAATAATGTATATCAAAAATATAAAAATTATGTTTAGACAAAAAAGTATAAGTAAAAATTTTGGAATATTTTTGACAAGTCCGTATTTCCAGTTGGCTACTGGGTATTTCCAATAACTATTTTTAGGATAGCCTAGCACGAGTAAATTATTTTCAACTTTAGAAGTGAAAACAGGATAATTTTTTATATAGGCATGTGAAAATATGGCAATATCAGATATTGAGTATTCTTTTGGAATATCATCAGGTAAATTGTCTGTTTGCCATATAACTTTTTTTGAATCATTGTCAATCAAGATTGCCCATATATTTTGTTTTTTTAAGTCAGCAGTCATTTCGTCAGGCAAAGTGTATTTACCATTTTCAAATTTTAACATATCTGCTACTTTAAAAGTATAGTTCATGGGAGGATTTTTTGATACATATTTAAGAATCCATAATCCGTATAAAAAAATATTTAAGAATAGAAGTAGGACAAAACTTAATATTAAGGTTATTATAAAACGACGTATTAGTTTTAGTATGCTTTTCATATTATTTTCCCTCCACAATTAGTTTGTAGCCTAATCCTTTCATTGTTATTAATGACACAGGATGGGAAGGGTTAATTTCAATTTTTTCTCTAATACGTCTTATATGTGTCATCAGTGAATTTGTATAAACATAGGCATTTTCGCCCCATACAGCTTCACACAATGTATCTATAGTTACAATACGTCCAGCATTTCGGTAAAGAGTCTGTAATAATTCATATTCCTTTGCGGTTAACGGTATATTTTTATTATCTTTTATAATTTCTCCACAAGAAAAATCAATTTGACAGCCATTTAAATTTACAATTGGACTTTCTTTTTTGTAAGTTCGCCGCAAAATAGCAGTAATTCTAAATAAAAGCTCTTTTGGCAAAAAAGGCTTTACAATATAGTCGTCCGCCCCCAATCCAAAGCCTTTGAATTTATCCTCATCTTCTCCACGTGCTGTAAGAAATAATATTGGATAATCACCAACTTTTCTTAACTTTTCCAGTAATTCAAAACCGTTCCCATCTGGAAGCATAACATCCAGTATCGCTAAATCAGGCTGTTTTTCTTCAACGCATTTCATAGTTTCTTTCACACTTTTTGCAGTCTGTATATTTTTATACCCGTAATCAGCTAAAATTGATATAGTCATATCTAAAATTTCCTGCTCATCATCAACAATTAAAATACATTTATTTGTCAAATATTTTTCAATCATTTCAAAATCTCCTTTTATTGCTATTTAAAATTTTATCAATTAATTATAGCATATAAATTAATTTCAGTTTTTTATTTTTTAAAAAAGTAAGGTAAATGTAAAGTAGA
Source organism: Leptotrichia rugosa (assembly GCF_041200005.1). Lineage (NCBI taxonomy): Bacteria > Fusobacteriati > Fusobacteriota > Fusobacteriia > Fusobacteriales > Leptotrichiaceae > Leptotrichia > Leptotrichia rugosa. Next base: position 1,840,961 of record NZ_CP165644.1, on the reverse strand, counting down.
GAGAATGTTATCGTAAGGTTGATGTGGTAATATATGAGTGTAGGAAAGGAAGGAAGTATAAAATAAATATAAAAAAAAATTAATAGATGAGAGGAAGATTATTATGAAAATGGAACTAATAAAAAAATTAAGTGATGATGTTTTTGCAGATAAAAAACAACATTTAATGGCTAGCAGAATAGCATTAATTATGAGCGTAGTACCTATTTTAAGTCAAGTTATGTCAATATTTAAGGTAAATTATGTAATAGCGCATATGTTTGGTGCAGTAAATGCCTTGTGTATTCTATGTTCTTTCGTGTTATCTGTTTTATGTATAAAAAATCAAAAAAATCGTAATTTTATGAATGTTTGCTCAATAATAATAAGTGGATTTTTTATGCTTGTTGCTGCAGTGTTGATGGTTATAGGTTTAATTTATACTATTGCCTATGTGGTAAAACATTAAAAGAATTAGGAATTTTTGTATAATATTGTTTCAGATATTTGAATTTCATATTATATGAGTGAAAAATGAAAATTTATATATTTATTTGGAATAACAGAATTAATTGTGAAATATTAAAATAAATAGAAATAAATTTATTAGATTTGTTTAAATAAAGGAACTGTCTCAAAAATGATTAAAATTTTGAGACAGCTTTTTTTTGTCATAAAACAGCAATGTTTATATATTTTTAAATCATATTATTATTTTCAAAAATTTCTTCTAAATTCTTACTATTTTTCTTAAACTCAGTTCCTTCCAAATATTTCTCCAAATAATCTTCATCTTTTGCAGTTTCCAATTTTATTTTTTTGGCAATAAATGTATTTTCTAATTTTTTTAAATTTTCCTTTTTTAGAGCAGGATTTTTGATTTCTTCGTTTATCATCAAAATATTTAGAAATAGCAAAGTTTCTTTTCGTTCATTATATTTTCTGATGTTATCAGGAACATTACTGTTTCCAATGTTTTTTATATATTCCAAAACTGCTTTTTCAATTTTTCCAGTATTATAATATTTTCTTGCTTCTACAAGCGTGTAGGTCAAATTCATTGAATGAATGTCCTCATCAGACAGGCCCAGCTCTTTTTTCACATTTTCATCTTTTAATAAATTTAACACTTTTTTTATTTGTGCTTGCCTTTGTATTTTGTCTTTTGTTGTATAAATTTTTATCATTTCCAAAATCGGCGTATTTTTATATTTTTCTTTTAACTGAGAATAATATTCGTCATATTTTTTTTGACTTCCATAACTTCGCTCATAAACCATTTTAGCAAAAGTTTTCTCAAAGTCATAAGGTGTGTATTTTACAAATAAATCCAAGTAATTTTTATAATCTTTTCCAATTTTTGATTCATAGATTGTAATAATATTCTCAGCAGCAACATAATTTCTTTCATCCTTTTTCAAAATATCTGAAAATCGTTGTAATATTTTCCCAATGACAACTTCATCAGTTTGAAAAGCCACAATGTCTCTCGCATCATAATCAGCTTTTACCGTTTCGTTAATAATTTCTTGATTAATTCCCAATTTTTGCAAACTATTTTGTATTTTTTCTTCTCTTGTAAAAGAAAAAGTTAAAATACTTAAAATCAAAAATTTTATCAAAATTATTTTTTTCATCAAATTCTCCTTTTTTATTATTTAGATTTTTATTTATCAAATTATTTTATTTGAACTCCTTCCAATTCTAACAAAAACTGCTTTATATGAAGTCCCCCGCCATAACCAACCAATTTCCCATCGGCACCAATCACACGATGACATGGAATAAAAATTGAAATTTTATTTCGATTATTCGCCATTCCAACTGCACGGACAGCTTTTGGATTATTGATTGCGATTGCGATGTCTTTGTAAGAACGAGTTTCGCCATAAGGAATTTTTTCAAGAGCACTCCAAACAGAAATTTGAAATGGTGTTCCTTCTTTCAAAAATGGCAAATCAAAATTTTTTCGTTTTCTTTCAAAATATTCAAAAAGTTGTTTTTTCGCTTGTTTAATCAGTTCAGTTTCACAAATTTTAAAATCATTATGTTTTTTAAAATCTTCAAAATCTGATTCCCAAATTAAATCTGTGATATGAGAGTCATTTTCCGTCGTAGCAATTCCAATTTTTCCAATTGGAGTGTTTGTTTCATAAAAATAGATGTTTTTTTTCATTGCGTTTACTCCTTAATTTTCATTTATAGTAAAACTACTTTAAAACTAAACTCAAAAGTTATGGCTACTTACTTAAAATCCAAATTTATACAATTTTAATAGTTTTATTTTAAATAGGTTCGAGTGTACAATTGATTTAAAAAAATTAACTTCAAATTACAAAAAATTTTTCATAAATTATTCTCTCTCAAATTTTATTTCAAATTCTTTTCCAAAAAACGCAATTCCAATTTTTAAAATATTGTCAATTCCAGCATTTTTCAAAATCGAAGTATACTCTTTTTCTTCAATTTGATTTAGTGCAACTTCACATTCACTTAACAATTTTTCGTGAATCTTTTCTGAATTTAATTTCAAATTATCTATATTTATTGCTTTTAATTCAATGATAATTCCTTCTTTTCTTTCAAAAATATTTTTAGGTTTCAAAAGTAAATCATATCGACCTTTTCCTGAAAAATTATTTGATGAAATTTCATATTCGTTTTTTAACATTAAGATTAGTCCTAACATTAATCCATGATAAAACTGCTCTTTATAAATTCCGATTACATCAAAAATACCAATATTTTCTAATAAGATTTTATTCAATTCAAATTTAAATTTTTCAATGTTTCCAGTTGTAAGTGCATCAGTCATATCTAGAAAGGTTTCAGAATCTTTGAAATAAATTTCGATAAACATTTCTGAAAACATTTCTAGAATTTCTTTGTTTGGAATTTTAATACTAGCATTTTTTTTCATCACATCATACTTATCAGCCAAAGTCAAATATCCACTATGAAAAAATAGATTCCAAATATTTTTTCCAAAATTAGTTTTCAAATTTTCAAAAGTCATATTGTTGTTTATTCTTTTAAGAATACTTTCTTTATTTAATAATTTTGAAAAATCATCAAAAATATCATTTTTTAATTTTTGGAGATATAATTTGATTAATCCATTTCCGCTTGTATTTACCCAGTAAGATTTTAAATTTCCACGATTTAAAAAATTAATAATCGACCAAGGATTATACACTTTTTTTTCGCCAAATAAATACCCATTGTACCATTTTTGAACATCATTTAATTCATATTTTAAGTCAAAATCTTCAAGAGATTTTTCAACTTCATTTTCCATAATTCCAAAGTATTCTGTAAATTCATCATCTAAAATTGTGTGAACTTCCAAATTATTCAATCCCGAAAAGACATTTTCCTTTGCAACCCGTAATATTCCAGTTAAAATTCCCATTTCCAAATAATTATTATCTTTCAAAACTTTTCCATAAAATGCTTTAAAAAACGCAATACATTTCTCATAATTTCCTTTTATATAGGAATCAATTACTGGCTGGTCATATTCATCTATCAAAACAACAACTTTTTTTCCAGAAAGTTCGTACAAATATCTAGTCAAATTAAACAAGGAATTAATCCAGTCAGCATTATCTTTTTTCAGCCAAATAGCGTCAAAATCTGCCAAGTCACTTTGATTTAAATTATCTCTTATCAAATAAAATTCGTTATACAGCAATTTTATTTCGTTTTTAATTGTGTTAAATCCACTTTCCCAGTTTTCTGCATCATAATTTTTAAAAGAAATAGAGATTACAAAGAAATTCCCCTGTTTTTCAAAATATTCACTTTTAGAAATTTCTAAATTTTCAAATAATTTTTTGTTTTCGTTTTTATTTTTAATGTCAAAAAAGTACTTTAACATCGAAATATTTAAAGTTTTTCCAAATCTTCTCGGACGAGTAAATAATTTAACTTTTGAGCCATCTTCTAAAATGTTTTCTATAAATTTTGTTTTATCGAAATAGTAGTAGTTATTTTCGATAATTTCTTTAAAATCAGATATTCCAATTGGTAATTTCTTTTTTTTGCGATTTTTCATCTTCATTACCCCTCCTTTTTATTTATAAATAATTTTATTGTTTTAACTAAGTGAATATATTATAATATGAATTATAAAAAAAGTAAATTATTTGATTATTACAAAATAGATTGTATAGTGAAATACAATAAATTTAGAATAAAAATATCGTATTAATTATTGTAATTTGAAAAGTAAAAGGGAGTAAAAAAATGAATTTATTTGACAAAGCATATGAAAATAAAAAGCCACTTGCATTTAGATACCGTCCGAAAAGTTTGGATGATTTTTATGGTCAGGAAAAATTGGTTGGAGAGAATGGAATTTTGAGGAAGATTATTGAGCATGGAAATTTTATGAATGCGATTTTTTGGGGAGCACCGGGAACGGGGAAAACGACTCTTGCGGAAATTATTGTTGAAAAAATGAATTATCATTATGAATATTTGAATGCGATAAAGGCATCTGTGACTGATATAAAGGAGATTTCTGATAAGGCACACAACAGATTTCAGACGAACGGACAGCAGACACTTTTGTTTTTAGATGAGATTCATAGATTTAATAAGTTGCAGCAGGATTCGCTTTTGCAGGACTTGGAAAATGGGAATATTATTTTGATTGGTGCGACGATTGAAAATCCTTATTATAACTTGAATAATGCGTTGTTGTCACGATGTATGGCATTTGAATTTAAAAAATTGAGTGAAAAAGATTTACTTGAAATATTAAAAAATATTAATGAAAAAGAGAAAATTGGAATTTCAGATGAGATTTTGAAGTATATTTCAGAGATTATTGAAGGGGATGCAAGACAGGCTATAAATATTTTGGAATTAATTGCGAATGTTGGGGTGGATTTTACGCTTGATGAAGTGAAGGAAGTGCTGAATACGAAAAAATCTTATCACAAGACGGAAGACAAGTATAACACGGTTTCTGCAATGATAAAAAGTATTCGTGGAAGTGATCCTGATGCAGCTGTTTACTGGATGGCAAAAATGCTCTCTGGTGGTGAAGATATTTTGTATATCGCTAGAAGGCTTGTAATTTTGGCTTCTGAAGATATTGGACTTGCAAATCCACAGGCGTTACCAATTGCTGTGGCAGGGCTTAATGCAGTAAAGGAAATTGGAATGCCAGAAGCAAGAATAATTCTCTCAGAAGTTGCAATTTATTTGGCGATTTCTCCAAAGAGTAATTCGGCTTACAATGCGATAAATTTAGCACTTAGCCATATTGAAAATGAAAAAATTCAAGATGTGCCAACTCATCTTACAAAAGTTGGTAAAAAAGATTATAAATATCCTCACAACTATGAAAATCACTATATTGATCAAGTCTATATGAATGAAAAAATAAAATTTTATGAATTTGGCAACAATAAATTTGAGAGGGCGGCTGCGGAATATTTTAAGAAAATAAAAAATAAAGCAAAATAATTTGACTATCAAAATAATTTGTGATAAAATTAAACATATGTAAAAATTTTTAACAAAAAGATATCAAGAAGTCGTAGGCTTTCTACAAGTGGGAGATGAATTGCTTTTTTTGTAAAAAAATTGAAAAAAGGATACACCTATGATACAATTTTTGTGTAAAATATTTAAGAGAAGTCATTAAAAATAATATTCAAAATTAAAAGGAGGTGTAATTTTATGAAATATAATTTAGCATTCAGATACAGAATTTATCCAAATAAGGAGCAGGAATTATTGATAAACAAGACTTTTGGATGTGTTCGTTTTGTTTACAATACGATCTTGTATGCTGCAAATAAATTTTATGAAGAAACGGGGAAAAATAAAATAATTACACCTGCCAGTTTGAAAAGTGAAAACCAATTTTTGAAAGAAGTTGACAGTCTGGCACTTTCAAATGCTCAATTGAATGTAAAACGATCGTTTACAAATTTTTTTCAGAAGAGAGCGAAGTTTCCAAAGTTCAAATCTAAAAAGAATAATATTAAAAGTTACACAACAAATTGTGTAAATAATTCGATACGAATTGAGGAAAACGAATATTTGGTTTTGCCAAAATTGAAAAAAGTAAAATTGAAATATCATAGAGAAATACCAAAGGATTATAGAATAAAGTCGGTAACATTGACAAACAGTAATGGAAATTATTATGTTTCTGTTTTGACGGAATTTGAAAAAGAAATTCAAAAAATGCCAAGTAATGATAAAGTGATTGGACTTGATTTTTCAATGCCTGAATTATTTGTCAGTTCTGAAAACCAAAGGGCTGATTATCCAAGATATTTTAGGATGCTGGAGAAAAAATTAAAAAAATCACAGAAATCATTATCAAGAAAAGTAAAATTTTCTAAAAATTGGTATAGACAAAAAGCGAAAATATCAAAATTACATGAGTATATTAAAAATTGTCGAAGAGATTTTTTGCATAAATTATCGAAAAAATTGTCCAAAGAACATAATGCTGTGATTGTCGAGGATTTGAATATAAAAGGGATGAGCCAGACATTAAATTTTGGAAAAAGTGTAGGAGATAATGGATGGAGAATGTTTTTGAGAATGCTTGAGTATAAACTGATGTTTTTAGGGAAACAATTTTTGAAGATAGATAAATGGTTTCCGTCATCGAAAACTTGCAGTAAATGTGGAAATGTTAAAGAGGAACTGAAATTATCGGAAAGAAGTTATAAATGTGAGTGCTGTGGGATTGAAATTGATAGAGATTACAATGCGGCATTGAATATAAGAGATGTTGGAAAAGAAATGTTGAAATATTAGGAAATAAAAAAACAGGTCAGGAACTGCCCGAAGAGCTTGGTAAATATATTTGGCTAACAAAAGCAGATACTTCCCAAGAAGCTCCCGCTTCTAAAAGCGGGAGTAGTTCACTAAATTAGTAAGATCTCTAAAAGTAATCAAATAGGAGTTTTTTGCTATTAAATCCAATAGGATTTATGTCAATTTTATATTAAATTATAAATTTGAGGATTAATTTTAGAAGAAATTATTTTGTAGGAGGAATTTTTGATGAAAAAGATGAGAAAAAGTAGAATGAAGAAAAACAGGAGTTTCAAATTTCTTGTGATGATGATTGGAATTTTGATGTTTGTGATGTCGTGTGGAGGAAATGTTAGAAAAAATGCTAGTAAAGACGAAATTGTAGCCGCTAATTTTCGTGATATTAGAGATTTGAATCCGCATAACTATGCAGGTGAGCTTTATGCACAGAATATTTTGTATGAGGGACTTGTTTCGATTAATAAAGATGGGAGTATCGCTCCGCAGTTGGCTGAAAAATGGGAAATTTCAAAAGATGGGAAGGAGTATACATTTCATCTTAGAAAAAATGTTGTGTTTTCAGATGGGGAAAAGTTTGATGCAAAGGCTGTAAAAGCGAATTTTGATGCAATTATGGAAAATAAAGATAGACATGGGTGGCTTGAAAGTGTGCGTTTATTTAATGGATTTGAAACACCAGATGATTATACATTTAAAATTAAATTAAAAGAGCCTTATTATCCAATGTTGATTGAGCTTGGTTCGATTCGTCCATTTAGATTTATTTCGCCAAAAGCTATGAAAAATGGTAAAAGTACAAAAAATGGAGTTGACAAGTATATTGGAACTGGACCATATGTTTTAAAATCAAATAAAACTGATGAAGAAGCAATTTTTGAAGTAAATGAGAAATATTGGGGAAAAAAACCAGCAATTAAGACAATTCGTGTAAAAGTTATTCCTGAAGAACAGACAAGGGCATTGGCACTTGAAAAAGGGGATATTGATATTGTGTTCGGGCGTGATATGATTGATAGTGAATCGTTTAAGAAATTTAAAGATAAAAAAGGATTTTCAGCTATAATGTCTGAGCCAGTTGCGACTAGAATGATGCTTGTGAATACTACAAAGGGTGCATTGAAAGATAAAAATGTGAGAAAAGCGTTGCAACATGTTTTAAATAAGAAAGAAATTTCAGAAGGAATTTTTGAAGGTACAGAAACTCCAGCTGATTCAATTCTTGCGAAAACAGTTCCGTATGCGAATATTGACGTGCCAGTTTACGATTATTCATTAGATGAAGCAAAAAAATTGTTGGATGCTGCTGGCTGGGTTCAAGGTGCTGACGGTAAAAGACAAAAAGATGGAAAACCATTGGTAATTACATTGAATTATAATGCTGATAGTGTTAGTGAAAAAGCAATTTCTGAGTATTTTGGACAGCAGTTGGCTAAAATTGGAGTGGAATTGAAAACAGTTGGGGAAGAAGAGCAATCATATAGAGATAGAATGAAAAAAGGTGATTTTGGTATAGTATTTAATATATCTTGGGGAATTCCGTATGATCCGCAATCATTCCTTGGTGGTATGAGAAAACCTGTTTATGGAGATTTTGCAGCACAGCAAGGATTGCCAGAAAAATCGAAAATTGATGAATCAATTTTAAAAGGATTGAAAACTACAAGTGAGTCTGAGAGAGCGGAATTATTCAAATATGTGTTAACAACTTTACAAGATGAAGCCGTTTACATTCCAGTAACTTACGAGACAAATAGAGCAATTTTCAATGATAGAGTAAAAAATGTTAAATTCGGAACATCATTATACGAAGTTCCTTATTACTCAATGAATTTAAAATAAAATAGAATAAAATAAATTTATATCTAAATATATATTTGACAAGTTTGAATATAAAAATTAATATTAATATTGTTCGGTAATTTCAAAAAATTAAAAAGTTTTGGTTATCGAACAAGTTTGTTTAAAGTAAAATTTTTTAAAGAGAATTTTTAAGAAATTTAGAAAGGAAAATTTATTAGATGAAAAAATATATAATAAAACGAATCTTAATATCAATTCCTTTAATTATTGGAATTACATTTATTACATTTTGCTTGATAAATTTGATTCCATCAGATCCAGCTGAAGTGGCTTTGCGTGTGAATGACATCACTCCGACAGAGGCTGATATTCATAAGATGCGTGAATTGCTTGGGTTAAATAGACCATTTTTCTTGCGGTATTTTGACTGGCTTTGGAAGAGTCTGCATTTTGATTTTGGGATTTCATATGTAAATACAAATAGGAAGGTTACTGATGAAATTGCTAGAAGTTTGCCTGTAACGTTAAAATTGGCGGGAGTTTCGCTTGTTATGATATTTGGGATGAGTATTCCGATTGGAATATTTTGTGCTATTAAGAAAAATAGCTTTTTTGATAAAATGACGAGAGTAATCGTATTTTTAGGAACTGCAATTCCAGATTACTGGCTATCGCTAATACTTTTATCAATTTTTGCGTTAAAACTTAACATATTCCCAATTAGTGGAGTTAATTCGGTTTCAGGGTATATTTTACCTGCGTTTGCACTTAGTATGAATTACATTTCGATATATGTTCGATTAATTCGTGCAAATATGATTGAAACATTGGAGCAGGATCATATCTATTATGCGAAAGTTAGAGGACTTTCAAAAAAGTCAATAATTTTTAGACATGCATTAAAAAATTCCATTCATTCGTCATTAAATGCGCTTGGAATGAGCGTTGTAAAATTAGTTGCAGGAACATTTATAATTGAGAATATTTTTGTGTTGCCGGGAATTGGACGACTTTGTGTACAAGCGGTATTTGGAAGGGATTATCCAATAATACAGGCTTATGTGCTAATTATGGGAGTTTTGTTTATTGTGTGCAATTTAATTGTAGATATTGCAAGTTGCTATATTGACCCAAGAATGGTGGAGAAAGAGGTATAAAATGAAAAAAATATTAAAAGACAGGGTGGCGTTGGCGTGTTTGATTATACTTGCAATAATTGTACTTTTAGGTATTTTTGCACCAGTTATTTCGAGTTATAATCCGCTTGAAGGAAGTCTTACTCAAAAATTTAAAAGTCCGTCGCTAAAACATCTTTTAGGGACAGACTATTTGGGAAGAGATACCTTTACAAGATTAATTTATGGAGTAAGATCGACTTTGTTTTTATCAGTTGCAACAATGGTTCCAACAATTTTGATTGGACTAATTGTGGGGCTTATTTCAGGATATTTTCGAGGAATTATAGACGAAATTCTTATGAGATTTTGCGATGTAATGATGTCGTTTCCAAGTCAAGTAATGATTTTAGCTATAATTGGGGCCTTGGGAATAGGAATAAAAAATGTGATTATTGCGAATATTGTTGTGAAATGGATGTGGTATGCAAGAATGATACGTGGAAATGTAATCCGTCAAAATAATAAAAATTTCATTCTTTTTTCAAGAGCAATTGGAGCCAAAACATCATATATTTTTAAAAAGCACATTATTCCATTTATAATGCCAGAATTAATCGTATTAATTACACTGGATATGGGTTGGATGATTTTGAGTATATCGACCTTATCTTTTTTAGGATTGGGAGTACAACCGCCAGTTCCCGAATGGGGTGCAATGCTTAGTGAGGCCAAAAATGTAATTAGTACAAGACCAGAACAAATGCTAGTTCCAGGACTTGCTATCGTAATAACAGTTGCAGCTTTTAATTTATTAGGAGATAGTTTTAAGGATAATCAATAAAGGAGTTTTGGCAAAATGGACATATTAGAAGTAAAAAATTTGGAAGTAATTCTGAAAAAAAATAACAAAGAAATTATAAAAAATATTAGCTTTTCTATAGGAAAAAATAGCTGTGTTGGGATTCTTGGGGAAAGTGGAAGTGGAAAAAGTGTTACATGTAAGTCGATTTTGAATATTTTAAATGATAATTTCAGGGTAAATGGAGAAATTATTTTTAATGGAAAAAATTTAATTGATTGTACAGAAAAAGAAATGAAAAATATTCGTGGAAAACAAATTTGTATGATTTTGCAAAATCCAATGACCTCGTTTGATCCATTATTTACAATTCAAAATCAAATGGTTGAAACTTTTTTGGAACATTTGGATATTTCATCTAAAGAAGCACTGGATTTGGCGAAGGAATCATTAGAAAAAATGAGAATGAAGGAAATTGATGCTGTTTTAAAAAAATATCCGCATGAGTTAAGTGGTGGAATGTTGCAAAGAGTAATGATAGCGATAGCAATTGCATTGAAACCAAAGTTGATAATAGCCGATGAGCCGACAACAGCGATAGATTCTCTCAATCAAAAAGATATTATTGAAGAATTTAAAATATTGAAAAATGAAATAGCTGTGTCAATTCTTTTTGTAACACATGATTTGGGAATTTTGTCATATTTGGCGGATAAATTAATTGTTATGCAAAATGGAAAAATTGTCGAAAGTGGAACGACAGCTGAGATAATAAATAATCACAATCACGAACATACAAATTTTTTGATTGAAACTCGAAGGACCTTGATGAAAAAATTTAAGGAAGTGGCTGATTGGACATTAAATGAAGGTGAGAATAAAATTTATGAATAAAGAAATAAAAAATAAAAATAATATTTTACTGAAAGCTTCGAATATTACAAAAAGTTATACACAGAAAAAGTTTCTGAAAAAATTTGTGAAAACTGTATTGAATGATGTTTCACTTTCGTTGGAGCAAGGGAAATGTCTTGGAATTATTGGAGAAAGCGGGAGTGGAAAAAGTACGCTTGGAAGGATAATTACTGGGATTGAGAAGGCAGATTCTGGCATAGTCGAATTTGAGGGGAAAAATATTCACCAAAAAGAAAATAGGAATGTGAAAAATGATATTAGCATTGTTTTTCAAAATTATGTTTCATCGGTAAATCCTAGATTTTCAGTTGCTCAGATTATTGCTGAACCGTTAATAATTAGTTTTCAAGTGAATAAAAGTAAAATTGATAAAAAAAAGATTGATGACGAAGTGAAAAAATTGATAAAAATTGTGGGACTTTCGGAGGAATTTTTAGAAAGGTTTCCAAATGAATTGAGTGGCGGACAGCTTCAGAGAGTTTGTATAGCACGGGCAATTGTAACAAAACCGAAGTTTATTTTGTTGGATGAAGCTGTTAGTTCTCTTGATGTTTCTACACAAGTTGAAATTTTAGATTTATTGCAAAAATTGAAGAAAGAGTATAATTTATCGTATATATTTATAACTCACGATTTATTGACGATAACTTATATTTGTGATAGTGTAATATTTTTTAAAGATGGAAAAATTGAAGAAAAAATTAATGATATACGAAATTTGAAAAATATAAAAAAAGATTATTCTAAGAGATTGTTGGAGGCAGTAATAGAATTTTGATAATGAAAAAAATATAAATTTAGAAAATTATAGAAATTGGAAATAAAAAACAAGTAATTCTATGTGTTTTATATTGAATTTATTAGTTTTTTATAATTGAAATTATAGTTCTTTGTAGTATACTCTTATTGAAATAAATTATGAGGAGAAGAGATGATTAAGATGAAATTATTAAAAAAATCTATGTTAGTATTATCTGTAATGACTTTAATTGGAGGAATGAGTTTTGCTGCAACAGCTAAAGCTGGGAAAAAATCGTCTGCTAAAAAAACTGTTGCTAAAAAGGTAGTTAATAAAAAATCGTCTGCCAAAAAAACTGCTACAAAAAAAGTGCCTTCAGAATCATACACTTGCGGTACTGAAAAAATAACAGTTTCTTACCCAACAACAAAAACTGCAAAAGTAGTAACAAAAGCTGGAAAAGTTTATAACTTAAATGTAGCAGTTTCAGGTAGTGGAGCAAGATATGTATCTAAAGGTGGAGATATTGAGTTCTTTAAAGGCGGAAAAGACGTTATTTACAGAGGAGCAAATAATATCGAAAAATCTTGTAAAAGAAGATAGTAACTTTGAAAATTAAAAGAAAAACATAATTGACAGATCGAACAGAAAATCTAAGATTTGAAAATTATGTTTTTTTTATAAAATATTTTTGTTTAAGATAGATTGTATAATAAAATGTAACAGATTTAAAATAAAATAAAACTCATGATAATTTCGTGTTAAAATGTTAGTAACTACAAAAACATTAACGAAAGGAAATTTATCATGAGTCGTAAGCATTTTACCATAAATGAAAGAAATCAACTAGAGGTTTCGCTAAAAGAAAATTACAAAATAACAAGAATTGCTAAAATTCTTAAAAAAGATAGAGCTGCTATATTTATCGGGAAATTAAAAGAGTTAAAGGTGAATATTGTGCTAAAAAAGCTCAGGTAAATACCAATAACAAAGGAGATAAAAAAGGCAGAAATTTAAAAATTTTCTTTATAAATTAACGAATATAGTCAAAAGTTTCCAAAGTTAGATTTCTATTTCCCTTTCCGTAAAAATATACTTTAAATATTGTTCCTTTTGAGAATTTGTAATAAGTCTGGTCAACAAGTCCTGTAAAATTAAATGTTTTTCCTGACTGAAGGCTAACACAGTTTGCGAATCTTTTACCATCTTTTGTTATACCTCTTGAAGTCACACGACATTTTTCTACTGTTCGTAAAGTTCCTTGTGCTGCAAAATTGTAAGCACTTGCTAATATTAAAAATGCAAAAATAATTTTTTTCATAACAAATCAACTCCTATTATTATAATCTTTAATCATTCATAAAAATCTATATATATTTCTTTACTTCCATTTCTTTTAATTTTTCAGTTTTTATATTTATCTGATGTTCCATGATGATGTTACTATTTCCAGTAATTTCGTAATGTTGTTTGGCTTTGCAATTACTGCTACATAATATACTTCATTTTCAGCATCTATAAATATCATTGAAGCCTGAAGATTATTATTCACTGTTTCAGAAAATATCAGATAAGCCTGATGGCCATTTATACTGTTTTGATAAAGTTTCAGGTTTTCTTTTTTTTGACCCTGATTTACTAGCTCTGATATCATTTGTGTTGCCGCTTTTCCTGCATTTACTCCTTCTTCAGACGGTACTTTATCCAGAATAATCATTTCATTCTCATCATTTTTTATTCCAGCACTTGTAGAATCTGTATTATTCTGGATTTCATTCCAGTTTCCCTTTGGATAATTTATAAATCCTACTGTTTCATTTCCAAATCTACCGTTATTTGTGTCCTGTATAATATCACTTTTCTGAAAACTGTTATTTTCTGGTACCTGCTGCACAGAACAGTTTTTATTTTCAGAAATTCCATTTTCAGGATTTTCATTATTTTTCTGATTGTCACTCTTCATGGCACACGATAAAAACATCAATATTGTTAAAAATATAAACAGGACTTTTTTCATTTGTAATCTCCTCTTTCCCTTTAAAACTCTATATTTATTACCATTGTACACCCAATTTTTTTATAAGCTGTACATAATTTGCAGGAGGCATCCAGTATTTTATAATTTTTTTATTTTTATTGAATACATCCAGCGCTTTTTCCTTTTCACCTTTTTTCAGATAAACATCTATCATAATTGTAAACAGTTCATTCATTGGATGATTTCTGCTATTTTCATAAACAAATTCCGGATATTTTTTTGTATCGACATTTTTATATGCTTCAATTCCTTTTTGTGCATAATTTAATATTTCTGAATAATTATCAGGATAATTATGATAAATAAAATTTGTCATAATACGGTATCCTTCCGGATAATCAGGGAGATTTTCTATTAATTTTTGCGATATTCTTTTAAAATTGATGTTATCAGGATTTTTTACCGGTGAGTAAAGTATTAGAAGCAGTTTATAATCATCAATTTTTGCTGTTTTATTTTTTATTTTTTCCTCTTTTTCACTAATTAAAAGCTCTTTTTCTTCCTTTGTTGTTATAGGACTTCTTGCTATTTCTCCTATTGTTTTATCCATCCCCTTTATTTTATAATTATCAAGTGAAAGAATATTTATAAATTCCTTATTGCAGTCTTCGGGAATTACCCATCTTCCGATTGGAATATTATATTCAAATTTTACAGTCATCTCTTTTTCGATATATTTTATGTCATTCTTCTTTAATTCACTTTTTAAAAAGGAAGATATTTCCTGTTCTATTATTTCCATCTGTGTTAGGCTGCTTTTTCCTTTAACTAACGAATTAAAATCTTTATTTTTATAAAATTTAGACATTATATAGTTTAAATCGGGATATTTTAGTGACACATTTACATAAGCCAGTTTTATGTCCCTTCCGTTTCCATTTTTCTGCTTCGTTAGTTCAATTTTATTTATTTTATATGTAAGATATTTATAGCTTTCTTGTGAAGTACACCAGACATTCATCCATATTAAATGATATTCATTAACTTTTTTTGTATCTTCATTTTTTGCTGCATTGATATAATCTTCAAAAGCCGCTATTACAGCCTTTTTATCATCATTCTCTTCAGCACTTCGGCTAATTCCGCAGCTTGTTATAAACATAATTGCCAGTAAAATAAATGATATAAATCTTTTCATGATTCCTCCTGATTTTTCTAATAATAAATTTTCCTGATTACACTAAAAATGCTATTTTTTTTAACTTTTTAATCAAAAAATAAACTATTTTTTCATATTTTCTAGAGTAGATGCCACATCTTTGGAAAATGTCATTGAAATTCCTGTATCCTGATTATACTGCACTTTTCCATTTTTTACAATAATTTCATCTGATTCCTTGCCGTTTCCCACAAGAATGTATCTCCCGTTGCCCTTACTTTGCATGTCATAAGTTCCTGCCTTTGTTATACAGTTCCCATTAACTACATTGTTAAGGCTTATATAGGCGATATTTCCTTTTATTTCAAAATATGAATCTTCAAAGCATTTTTGCCCTGCTACCTTTAGAGTCTGCCCTTTTGTAGTCAGCGTTTTCATGTTATATTTTCCTGAAATGGCACCTTGAGAAGTTTTACCCTTTGATTCACATCCCATACTTATTAAAATCATTCCTGCCATTACAACCAGATTTACTTTTTTAATTTTCATTTTTTTACCTCTGTTTATATTTAACTATTCAAAATTCCATCAGTTATTTTAAAATAAATACATATATGCTTTACTTTTATACAAAGAAACAAGTGTCACAATTGATATAAAAAGTAAAAAAAGAAGTATGCTCTGCATTTTTTTCATTTTAAAAAGTTTGAATTTTACTTTTGGAATCTGTCGTTTCTGGATTACATCAATAATATCATCTATAATTTTAGAAATTCTGTCATCTTCCATTATTATATCTATTTGAGATCTTTTTAACTGTCTTTCAGGTATAAAACAGATTTCTTTTTTGCCATCAAGAAGATAAATATGGGATTTAGAGTATATTATTTTAGTTCCAAATAGGGGAAGTAATTCAGTACCCCAGTTGTAGCCCTTAATATCCAACAATTTTCCATTTAAGTAAAAGTCTTCATTTATTATTTCAAGTGTATTTTTTGTTTTTTCTTTTGAATAATAATATTTATATCCATATATCATACTTATTACAGCACAGACTATTAAAAGCAATATTCCAATTTTTATTCCCAGAAATATTAATATTAGCATTATGGCAAAACAAATAATATTTAGAACAACAACTTTTTTAAGATTCTCCGGCACTTCATAAAATACTCTTCCTGTTTCTATCTTTTTACGGTAAACCGTATCAGCGGTTAAAATTCCATGTTTTATTTTTTCTTTAATTTCATCTTCCTGTTTTTGATTAATTTTACGAAGATTTTTTCTGTTTTTTATTTGTTTCACACCAAAAACGATTAATATAACAGCAACTGAAAGATACACTAATACAATAATTGAATTCATTTCAGTCCCCTCCGTATTAATAAGATATTCCTTGGGCTGTTATACGGACTCTGTCAGCATCCACTTTTAAAATAGCTTCAAGTATTTGTTTTCCTGCCTCCCTTAATTGAGCTGTAGTCTGTGAGTTTGGATTACTCTGATTTAATGACTGTCCCACAGCCAAAGTCATTCCTACCATAACCATCTGGTCATACATGCTTTTTTTCTCTCTATTGCTCATTCCATCAAAGAATCTGCTATTTTCAAGATGAGCTTTGAACTGATTTGCCATAGGTTTCACATAGTCGTCATTAAGACTTATATTGTTATATGCCATGTATGCTCCTGCTATTACAGCCGCTACTGCTGAAGACAAATCATTTGTCGGTATTCCTACAGAACGTGCTACCTGTGGAAAAGCCTCATACAGCTGTTTTAATGATGCCCTTACTTCTTTATGTTGACTTTTCGGATAACTTGCAACTAATGTTTCCAGTCCATCAGTACTTCCGTCCTGTGTGAAAGTGAGCGATGATTTTCCATAGGAATTACCTTGTGAAGACGAAGTTATATTCAGAAGTTCCTGCATAATCCCATTTTTAAATGCATCGCTGTAATCAGCATGAGCTTGTCCTGAAATTCCAAGTCCCAGTGCTAAAATACTTAAAAGAAATATTTTTTTCATAAATTTTGCTTTCATAACTTTTCCTCCTGTAATTTTTTTATTTTACTGTTAATTTAAATTAGATAATTTTTTCTTGTTTTCCTCATATTTTTTACTATTAGTAGATTTTAACATTTCATTATTCTTTTTGGCATTTTCTAAAGCTATGTTATACAAAAGGGGATTATAGTTTTCTTTTAGAAATTTTTGATTAATTATAAAAGTTTCTACTGCTTTTTCATTATCTCCTGATAATCTGTAAGCTTGTATCAGATCTTTTTCAATTATCTCTGAAAGTACATTATTTAATACTTTAATATCCTTGTATTCCGCATAGCTCTGTTTACCATGTTTTAAAATACTTATTGCTTTTTCATAATATTCAGCACTTTCTTTATATTTTTTTTCATAAAAGAGAATATCTGCCATCACTCTGTAACCATAAGAATAATCAGGAGCATTTTTTAAAAATATTTCTGTAATTTCCTTTGTTCTTTTAAATTCACGGTTTTGATAAAATGCCACAGTTACATAATTACGGTATTTCTCAAGATTTTTGCTGTCCTTTAAAAATTCCTCTTCCGCTTTTTTTATAGCTTCTTCTGATGAAAGTTCCTTCTGCTTTTCTATTTTAGTGCTATCTTTTTCTGAATTTTTTTTATTTTCTTCAGTTTTGTTTTTATCACTCTGGCTTATATCAATATTATTACTTTTTTTTGTTTTATTTTGTTCCTGTTTCTTATTGCAGCTAAAAACAACAAAAACTATCATAGCTATTATTAAAATTTTTTTCAATTTTATCACTTCCCCAATGGATATAGAATTTTTTATGTTTTTATTTTATTAACAGTTCTTCTTAAACTTTTGCTTTGTAAATATTGGCTTGACTTAATTTCCATAATTCTTACCTATCAAAGAAATCAGATATATCATAAAAGAAACATAAATCGCCACTATTAGTAAAAGGTGTAATGGATAAAAGAAATAAAACATATATTTTGTAAATTTGTTATGAATACCTTGTTTCCCATTATAAAGCCATATTATCGGCAGTGAG
Organism: Leptotrichia rugosa; assembly: GCF_041200005.1. Classification (NCBI taxonomy): domain Bacteria; kingdom Fusobacteriati; phylum Fusobacteriota; class Fusobacteriia; order Fusobacteriales; family Leptotrichiaceae; genus Leptotrichia; species Leptotrichia rugosa. The sequence continues at coordinate 1,822,596 of NZ_CP165644.1, read as the reverse complement.
AATATCGTAAATATCTGTGTTTTTATAAATATCTCATTTCCAAAAAAGTTAAACGGTAATTCAAGTCCAGGCATAATAAATATGTTTAGAAACACCATTAATAAAGCCTGAAATATTATATTCCTATAATTTTTTTCCCTGAAAAAATAAAATATCAAAATAGTTATAATTCCATATTCCAAATAATCACTTCTTGCAAAATGTGCAATTATAGCAGTGATAATACTTATAACAGCTTTTGCAAAAAATTTTATTATTTTATTCAGATTTTCTGATTTTTCTACTTTTTCCAGCAAATTCATTCCGCATAGAGCAATTCCGAAAGTCCATAATACATTGTTGTATGGATAAAATACCATTATTTCTCCTCTTAATGCCAGACTTGCAAAAAGATTGAACGGAATTTCCGAAATAGTCGCAAAAATAAAAATACGTATTAAATATTTTTTTCTGTTTTTAGTCCTAAAAAATCCTTCCACGAGCATAAAGGCAAAAATAGGAAAAGCAAGTCTTCCAAGCATATTTAACCATATCTGATTAGGAAAAAATATATTCCACAGATGATCTGCCACCATAAATGTCATTGCCAGAATATGCAGTGTAAAAGAATTTATCCCTTTAGAAAATATATCTTTTTTATTCATTTTCACTCCTATTCTATTATTTTAATAAGAAAGTCCTGATGCCGTTATTCTCACTTTGCTTGCACTTACTCCAAGAAGTCCCTCAAGCACCTTTTTACCAGCCTGTCTTAATTGAGCCGTAGTTTTTGCATTTGGACTTTGCTGATTTTCGGACTGACTTACAGCCAAAGTCATCCCTATTATTACCATTTGATCATAAATATATTTTTTTTGACTGTCGCTCATTTTATCAAATTCAGAAACACTTTGCATAGCTTCTTTAAACTGATTTGCAATAGGTTTCATATAACTGTCATTCAAACTGACATTGTTATAAGCCATATATGCTCCTGCTACAACAGCTGCCATTCCTGTTGATAAATCATTTGTAGGTATTCCTACAGAACGTGCTACTTGCGGGAATGAATCCTGTAATTTTTTCAATATAGGTTTCACTTGGGCTCTTTTATTTGAAGGATATTGAAGAACTAAATCATCTAATCCTTTTGTATTTCCATCAGGTTTAAATGTTATTTTAGCTTTTTTTGTAGAAGTAACTGTCTTAGCACTTGTCGATGAAGATGTATTTTTTTTATTCGATGATGTTTTTTTTGACATTAAATTATTATATTCGTCTTTTCCATACATTTCCTCATATCTTTCTCTATTCCTTTTTTCCTGTTCTCTTGCATTTTTAAGCCCTTGATTAGCCATCCATTGTGCATTATAATCAATAAAAAAAGCGTGAGCCTGATTTGAAATTCCAAAACTTAATGCTACTGTTATTGTTAAAAATATTTTTTTTATTTGCTTAACTTTCATAATTTCTCCTCCCGAATTAACTTATATATTTTCATATTTTTTGTTTTCTATTTTTTTACATTACCACTATATACTATGATAAAATTTCTTATTTTTGTAATTATTTATTTTAATAAATAAGCCCTGATGATGTTATTTTCACTTTGCTTGCACTTACTCCAAGAAGTCCCTCAAGCACCTGTTTACCTGCTCTTCTTAATTGAGCGGTAACTTTTGCATTCGGATTTTGCTGATTTTGGGACTGATTTACAGCTAAAGTCATTCCTATTATTACCATTTGGTCATAAATATACTTTTTATCGCTGTTACTCATTTTATCAAATTCCGATACACTTTCCAATGCTTCCTTAAACTGTTTTGCCATAGGTTTCATATAACTGTCATTTAAGCTAACATTATTATAAGCCATGTATGCTCCAGCTAATATAGCAACCATTCCTGAAGACAGGTCATTTGCAGGTATTCCTACAGAACGTGCTACTTGAGGGAATGAATCATACATTTTTTTTAGATAAATTTTTGCTTCCGCTCTCTGTTTTGACGGATAGTTATTGACAAGATAATCAAGTCCTCTTGTACTTCCATCCGATTTAAAAGTTATTTTGGCTTTTTTTGCCGGTTTTGGTTTAGACGATGTTTGGGATGAAGACGATTTACTTTTACTACTTCCTGTACTCTTAGAGTTTGAACTCTTTTCAAGAATATCGTTGGTACCAGTAACTTGATTGTAATAATCAAATGTTCTTTTTAGGGTATCTTGTTCTATTTGAAATCCAATATAATCAAAATCATATCCTGCAAATGCCTGTGCAGGCTGCGATACAAATGCTCCCACTCCAATAACTGCTGTAACAAATAGTTTTTTCAAATTTATTTTCATAATTATTTCTCCCGAATTGAATTATATATTTTCATATTTTTTTTGTTTTTTATTATCATTATATACTATAATAAAACTTCTTATTTTTGTAATTATTTATTTTAAAAAGAAAGCCCTGATGCCGTTATTCTTACTTCACTTGCATTTACTCCAAGAAGTCCCTCAAGCACCTGTTTACCTGCATTTCTTAACTGAGCGGTAACTTTTGCATTTGGGTTTTGCTGATTTTGGTACTGATTTATGGTTAAAGTCATTCCTATTATTACCATTTGGTCATATATATATTTTTTATCACTGTCACTCATTTTATCAAAGGCATCTACACCTTGAAGCGCTGTTTTTAACTGATTTTGCATAGGTTTCATATAATTATCATTCAGACTTACATTGTTATATGCCATATATGCTCCTGCTATTGCAGCTGCCAGTCCTGAAGACAGGTCATTTGTAGGTATTCCTACTGAACGTGCTACCTGCGGGAAAGAATCCTGCATCTGTTTCAGGTATGTTCTCGCTTCTCCTCTCTGTTTTGACGGATAGTTATTAACAAAATAATCAAGCCCTCTTGTATTTCCGTCCGATTTAAAAGTTATTTTGGCTTTTTTTGCTGGTTTTGGGGCTGTAGTTGAAGTTGTTGAACTTCCCGTTGTTTTTGTAGTTGTTTTTTTAGAATTTGATTTTTTCTTTGAAGAATAATCTCCTTTTTTAATGTGGCTTATTACTTCACTACCAAGTAAATAATTTCTTGTACTATTTATCACATTGTTTGTATAGTTAAAACTGTCTGACATATCATAATAAAATGCCTGTGCAGGCTGTGATATAAATAAACCTGTCCCAATAACTGCTATAACAAATAGTTTTTTCAAATTTATTTTCATAATTATTCCTCCTAAAAATTTTATTTCTTATGATTTCTATTATTTGATTATACTGTATATTTTTTAGATTAAAAGAACATTAGAGCTTTTTACTTTCTATCTATTTTTTGATATTTTTTAAATATAAGATTACTCTCAGGAACTCCAATATAAAGAGTTTGCTCATTATCCATAAGCGTTATTACATCGGCATTACTTAAATCGTATAAAAAATCTTTATCACTGTCGCTCAGTTCACTCCCTTTTTTCAGAAGGTTATTCAAATTTTCTATTTCAAAAGAAATCCTGTGATTTTTTAAGAAATATTTTCCCGAATATTTTTTTCCGTTTTTTCCTGTTATGACAACATTTTCTTTATCAAGTTTTATTGAAATTTTACTATTTTTAAGTTCAAGTCCTGCAATATTTACAAGAGTCCATTCATTAGCCATTATTTTTTTCTCAAAATCTTCAATATTACTAAAAAATGAAAATCTGTCTTTATATTTTTCCTCAGAATATTTTTCCATATTATTTAACATAAAGCCGTCCCCTTTTTCAAAGCTGTTTTTCAAAAAATCGGGAATATCCTTTCTGTATATGAGATATACAGTTTCATAATTTTTGTTATCCACATAGACAGGATAATAGCCGTAATCAGAATTTCCTAATGACAGCATAGGCGAAAGGATTGCTTTAACTGTTCCATTTTTGAGATTCTGCACCATAATATTACTGTCCTTATATTCAGTCGCTTTGAAAATAGTATAAGTGGGAGAATGCTCCATTTTTCCAGCAAATTCCCTGTCAATCTCATTGGATACACCTACTTCTAATATATATCCCTTGTCTATTATGTCTTTTTTTGAAGGTTTTCCGCAGGAAATAAATATTATTCCAAAAAGTAGAAAAATTATAAATCCTGTCAATTTTTTAATTTTTATCATACTGTTTTCTCCTTCCTATCAATAAATTTACACCAAGCCCCACAAGAAATATTACATCCAATAAACCTATGGCAAAATAAGCATAATAAGTTGGTAAAAATTCTTCATCTCCTGCTGATGAAACTAAATATTTATACGATATTAAAGATATTAGTATTTTTAATATTACACCAATTATTGTTAAAATTATCAAAGCCTTTTTTCCTATTCCTACTTTTGCATAAAAATATGATAAAAATATATTAAGCAAAATTAATATAAGATTTTCCGAGTATATACCTCCTATCATTTTCAAATTACTTAAAACTGATACTTCTAATACAGCCAGAAAAAATAGTACTAGAATATTAAAACAAAGCAGATGAATAAAATACAGGATTCCAAAAAATATTTTTTTCATTTTTTCTCCTTATTCAAACACTAATTAATCAGTTATTTTTCAATTTTATGATATGTAATATAGATTAAAATAAAATGAGAGTTTTTACTTTTCTTTTTTCTTTCCATAGATATAAAACCAGGCTGCAAGAAATATAATTGATGGTAGTAATGACATAGTATAATTCCCTTTTCCAGTGTGCCCTATTACTTCACTACCAAGTATATAATTTCTTGTACTGTTTATCAGATTGTTTGTATAGTTAACATTGTCTGACGTATCATAATAAAATGCTTTTGCAGGCTTTGATACAAATACTCCTGCTCCGATAATTGTTGCAATAAATAGTTTTTTCAAGTTTACTTTCATAATTTTTACTCCTTGCTTAAAGTTATTTTTTAATTTTGTGATATGTAATTCTAATTAAAATAAAATGAAAGTTTCTACTTCACTTTTTTCTTTCCATAGATATAAAACCAGGCTGCAAGAAATATAATTGAAGGCAGTAATGACATATTGCCGTTTGTTTTATTGCTATTATTAAAAACTTTGTTATGATTATCAAAAGTTTGCTGCAAAAGATTTTCCCGTAACGTATCGCTTGGCAAATTTGTAGGATCCATATAATAATCATATCCCATAAATGCATGTGACTGTTGTGATACAAATACTCCTGCTCCAATAATTGCTATAGCAAATAATTTTTTTAAATTTAATTTCATAGTTCTTACCTCCTAAAATCTGATTTTTTACATTTTCCCTCTTTTAATAAAACTTATTACAAAAAAACCTAATCCCACAGCCAAAAGAGGAGTATTTTTTATTAAAATTCCAATAGCCAGAGCGTATATTCCTCCCCATGCAAATTTTTTAACGAAGCCATGTTCCTCTATCTTTTTATCAATTTTCGCTTCCATTTCTTTTAGCGTCAAAACCATATTATCAACCTTTTCTGCCATTTCCTTTTTATTTTCCCAAAGTATCTCGTCATCTTTTGTCGCAAATCTCCAGCCACTTTTCAAAAGCATATTAATATAAATCTTATTATATAAAAAACTAAATACCACCAATATCAGAAACATTAGTATAGGCAACATCATATGAGATATAGCCGTTATTGCCAAAAGTATCCAGCCGGTCTTCCAATCTTTCCTATAAAACGGAACAAGAAAACCGAAAAAGAAAGTTATCCAAGAAAATCCAATTTTCACTATCTTTATCTCTTCTTCTTTGCTCAATGTTATTTCTTTCTTGAAGTACCTATTTCTACTATTCATTTCCATATCTAAAATCCTCCCATCATGTTTTTTTATATAGAATTTAAAAATCTTATTTCACTTTAACAATATGCTTTTTAGATTAAAGGAATATTAGAGGAAAAAATTATTTTTATTTTTTGAATAACAAGATTTGTAATTTTCTGAATGTGAAATGCAATAAAAAAATGTTTAATAAGATTATACAAAAAAAATGAGAAAATTAAATACAGGGATTTACGAAAATGAACAATCCCTGCAAAAATAAAAATTAATAGACTACTTTCAATCCTTCTTCCTCCAGTTCCTGCTGTCTTATTTCCAGAAACTGAACATTTATCATATAAAGAATTTGGAAAAGCTCATCATTTGTGCTGATTGAATTATCTATAAAATCTCCAATAAATAACATATCCTGAAAAGCGAGTGCCTTATTTGTCGGAAGTTCCAGTAAATAATAATCTCCTTCTTCTTTATTTATCGTCTGTTTTGTAAGATATTCGACTGCATAGTCTGAAGCTGTTATGTAACGGTACATATCGCCATCATATTTACACCTCATTTGAAATACAACAAGCCTTTTTTCTTTTAATGTTTTAACAATTTCAGGATTTGCTACGTCAGCCGGTACTTCCTCGTCTTTATATTTTTCCGTATCTTCGTAAATTAATCTTGCTTTACTGTTTATTTTTAGCTCTTTAGGAATATAGCACATAATTTTTTCAATCTGTTCTGCAGAAAAACTTAAATTAAAAAATATAAGTGTCAGTATAATAATAATTTTTTTCATTTTCTTTCCTTCCATATATGCAACATAAAGTAAAAATTTAATTTTAAAGTTATTTAAGTACATTATATAACAGAAAAAGATTTTTCTCAAATAAAATCTTTAAAAATGGCTAAAAGTTACTTTACTACAAAATAAAATAAATAGAAATAGAAGTAAAATATCTCTCATTTTATTTTAATATCTTAATGATAATATATTTTACAAGAAAAATTTAGGAAAGGGGAACAATCAAAATGGAAAAAAATATTGAAAAATCTAAAATAAAAGAATTGGGGTTACTAATATTAAATACAGCCTGTTATTCAGCAATAGTTATTACATCTGTAATAATTTTACTTGCCGTTTTAAGTTCTTTATTGTCTAAAAAGATAGTTCTTGCCGATTATTCAAAGCAGTCTTTTGCAATTAATGAATTACTTAAGTTTTTAGTATTTTATCCTGTTGGGGAAGAGCTTTTATTGAGAGGACTAATACTTCATTTTTTAAAGAAAAAAACAAAATATGCTAATTTAATTCAGGCTGTAATTTTTGGAATACTTCACCTGAATCCAATTAAGATTATATACACAACAATATCAGGTATCTTTTTCGGAAATGTACGACTAAGACCCAGTCCAATCTGGTGGACAATTTTACTGCATTCGACATTCAATCTTATTTCAATATTTCTGTATAAGCCTTTTATAATTACAATTGAAAAGATATTTTATCTTCAAAATATGCCGATAATAACATTAATTATTGTATTTATTCCACCTTTATTCATATTTGATTATACTCTTAAACAGCTTAAAAATAGATTTAATTATGAAAAACTTTACAAAGCATAATTTTTAACAAAAAAATACCCTCTTCAGTATACTAAACTTTAGAGGATATTTTACTTTACTAATTTTCATTTACTTCCCAAGTTATTACTTCACCTGTTATAGCATCAATGTCGAACTTATACTCTGTATTTTTATATACAATTTTTCCTTCATAAATCTTTCTTCCTTTTTCACTATCCATCTGAATATTTGTAACGTTGATTTTTTTCGCACCAGTAATCCGTGCAACTGCTATTTCTTTTGCTTTTTCCATTCCAATATATTTTGGTGTTTTTCTTATTTCTGTATCACTGCCATTTGTATTAATAATTTTTCCGTCATCTCTGATTACTGTTGAAGCTGATGACCGTTCTTTTTCACTGTAACTCAGAACTTTTCCTGTGTTTGCATCAATGTTATATTTGTATTTTTTCCGTTCTGTATAGAATTCTATTTCATAAATAAATTTTCTATTTTCTTTATCCAGACGAATTTTAGTCATTTTTGCCATATTTTTTGACACTTTTGAATGATTCAATGCAAGCTGCTTTGCCTGTTCAATCGAAATTTTTACATCGACATTTAAAACTCTTACGGTTTTGGTCTTTTTAGCTGAATTTCCGTTTGCAAAAACTCCTGCCATTGTGATAAAAAATACTATAAGTAGTTTTTTTAAAAAATTATTTTTCATTTTCTCTCCTTCTTTAACTTAAATATAAACGAACTTCCTTTTCCAATTTCACTCTCTACAGCAATCTCTCCTTTATGTGCCTCTATGATCCATTTTACCATTGATAAACCAAGCCCTAAGTTTTCTGTTGTTCTGGAACTGTCCACCTGATAAAATCGTCCCCATATTTTAGGTATATTTTCTTTTTCAATACCAATTCCGTCATCGATAATTTTACATATTGCAAAATCTTTATCCTGTGATAACTTTATCCAGATATTACCGTTTTCATGACCATAGTTAATTGCATTTGAAATTAAATTTACAAAGACTCTCATAATCATCGTCTCATCGCCAACAATAAAAATGTTTTCCTCTGCTTCAGAATGGATTTTTATATTTTTAGTATCTGCATTATGTTGTTGACTGTCAGCAATAAGATGCGCCATCTCGCTAATATTTATTTTATCAAAATTAAGTTTCTGATTACCTCTGTCCATTCTTGATAAAGTTAAAAGTTGCGAGATTAATTTTGACATTTTTTTAGTTTCATCCAGTACAGAAGAAATTGTATCTTTTGCATTTTCTATTGAAGTTAGATTTTCAAGCCCGTATTCACATTCAGAAATAATAATTGCTACAGGTGTCCGCAATTCATGTGAAACATCCGATGTAAACTGCGCTTCTCTTTCGAAGGAGTTTTGCAGCCTGTTAAACATTGTATCAAATGTATTTGCCAAAGTGTAAATTTCATCATTTCCTTCTCCAATATTAATTCTTTGGGTCAAATCGTTTCCCTCATTGATTTTCTCCGCAGCTTCCCTTATTTTTTCTATCGGTTTAAATGCTTTCTTTGTTATGAAATATCCGCTTATTGCTGAAAATAACAAGAAAAATGGTAATACAATCAGAGAAATGAAAACAATTGTTTCAATAACATTTTCCACTTCTGTTGCAGGAGCAATTCCACGAATATGAATAATACCATAACCTGAAAAATTCTTTTTACTGTCAAAGATATACCATTTTTTATTTTTATGTTTTATAATTCTCACATCGTTTTTATCGGAAAAAGTTTCATCATATTTAAAATCCAGCGGAATATCCCCGTAAATAAATCCTGTTTCATCGTCATAGACCGACAAATGGACATTATTGTTAAAAATAATAAAATCATTGTCAATTGTAAGTTCACCATCATAAACTTCAATTTCATCAAATGCTGAGATTACAGAGCTTTTCAAATTTTTATAAGCGTTTGCCCGTACAAGATTTTCACTGATATAAATTATTGTTGTAAGAAATATGATTGCGAGGCTTATCATAAGGCCAATATACCAGAAAGCTATTTTGGATTTTATGGAAAGTTTATTTATTTTCATTATCAACCCTCAGGACATAGCCCAATCCACGAACTGTATGAATGAGTTTCGGAGTATAGCTGTCGTCTATCTTTTTTCTCAAATATCTGATGTAAACATCTATAACGTTGGTTCCGCCTGCGTATTCATAATTCCATATATGGTCTTCTATTCTTTCTCTTGGTAAAATTTTTCCTTTATTCCGTATCAAGTATTCCAAAACAGAATATTCCCTAGCTGAGAGTTTTATAAGTATATCATCCCTAAAAACTGTTTTAGCATCAAGGTCAACCTTAAGATTAGCTATTGTAACTATATTATCGGCATTTCCAGAATTACGTCTTAAAAGTACACGGATACGAGCCATAAGTTCTTCAAAGATAAAAGGTTTCACAAGATAGTCGTCTGCACCGTAATCTAACCCTTTCACTTTATCATCTATATTGTCTCTTGCTGTTAGAAGCAGTATTGGAACTTTATTTTTCTTTGCTCTTATTTTTTTTATCACTCCAAATCCATTAAGTTTTGGAAGCATAATATCCAAAATTATTACATCATATTCTGTTCCTTCAACGTATCTGACTGCTTCCTCTCCGTCAAAGCAGCTGTCAACTCCGTAATACTCCTTTTCCAGCTTTTTTGTAATAAGTTCATTTAATTTCTTTTCATCCTCCACAACTAATAATCTCATCATCTTTCACTCTCTTCCATTTTCATCAGGATACACTGATTCTTTTCACAAAATAGTTTTAATTGTTCTATTTCTACTATTTTTTCATACTTTTCATCATTTTCTGTAAACAATTCATTTCTATTATACCTTATAAATACCGTTAAAAACAGAGAAAAAAGAAAAAAAATTTTTATTAAATTTCTGTAATTTTCAGATTTAATTAAATATTTTTTTATTTCCATCTTATCTTATCCTTATTTTTTACTGCTAAAAATGCTCCTCCGCCTGTCAGTCCTGCTCCTAAAAGAATTAAAATACTATTTGCTGTAAAAACTCCTAAAACAAGCGAAACAAATCCTCCACCAATTGATCTTGCTACAAATTTCTGAATTGTACGGTTTTTATAATTCATTTTTGGAACATTTGGATTACCATTATGAAAATTATCAGTATTCATATTATCCATACTGTTATTACTCGTATCACAAAAATCATTAACACTGTCATTTTTCTTAAATTCAATAACTTCAGTTTTTTCTGAAGGCTGCATATCGTAATACTCAATTTCTTTTGCCATTCCTTCCCTATTATTTTCAGAGGAATTATTTTTGTCATCAAAAAGAATTCCATTCATTCTTAGAATTTGTGCATCTTCTTCTGTAAACGGATGCCATCCTTGTTTAATCAGCTTTTTAACATACATTTTATTGTATAGAAAACCGAATACCATTGATAGAACAAATATCAATGGGAAAAATATCATACTTGCTATACTAATCACGACAAAAGAAATTCCAGCCACCATATAATCCTCTTTAATTAACGGATATATAAATCCTAGAAAAAATGCTCCCCATGAAAATCCAAATTTCACTTCTTTTCTTAAAGTTCCATTCTCTAAAATCGCTCTTTTTACATTTATCTTTTTCATAAATAATCATCTCCTTTTATTTTTCTATCATACATTTTTATTTTTTGTTTTCAAAAATATGATATTATCAAAACATTAAAGTAAAATGAGAGTTTTAATTTTTATATTATAAAAGGAAAAGAAAAAAAGTGGGAACCAAAAGAAACAAGAGGAGAAGTTTATGTTGAAAAGTCAATTGATGTGAGAACAAAAGAAATTAAGACAAAAGAAGTTTTTAGACATTGGGAGCTAGATTCCATTTTGCAAATCTTTATTGCTCGTGGCAGAGAGGCAGCAACGAAAATAGCAATGGTTTTCTGAGAGAATTTTACCCAAAGAAGACAGATATATCAAAAGTAGAAACAGAAGACTTGATAAGAACTTTAATGCTAATAAATTCAAGACCTAGAAAATGTTTGAACTACACAACATCATTTGAAAAATTTTTATATGAAATTAAATTTTAGGCAATTTAAAAAATGTTACATTTAATATTGTAATTTATGATAAAATAAAAAATTGTTGTTAAGTTTTTCCAAAACTTTTGAATAAAAAAATGGCGTACCTGTGAGGAATCGAACCCCAAGCCTTCTGATCCGAAGTCAGACGCTCTATCCAGTTGAGCTACAAGTACACAAATTTATGTTACCATATTTTTTTTAAATAGTCAACGAAAAAAATTTGGAAATTTCGTAAAATGTGGTAAAATTAAAGTGAATAGATAAAGTTATTTAATAAAAGTTTGCAAAATAAAATTTTAGGAGGAAAATATTATGGATTTTATGAAAAAATACGAATATTGGCTAAATTCAGATGCCATTGATGAAAAAGACAGGGAAGAATTGAAAAGCATTGCAGGGAATAAAAAAGAAATAGAAGATAGATTTTTCAAAGATTTGAGTTTCGGAACTGGTGGAATTAGAGGAGTTCGTGGAATTGGAACTAATAGAATGAATAAATATGTAATTAGAAAAGTAACTCAAGGACTTGCAAACTATATGCTAAGTTTTGATGAAAAAGCTGCAAAAGAAAAAGGAATTATAATTGCTCACGACTGTAGAATAGGTTCGAGAGAATATGCATTAAATACTGCAAGAGTAATGGCTGCAAATGGAATTAAAGCATATATTTATGAAAGTTTACGTTCAACTCCTGAATTGTCATTTGGTGTAAGATATAAAGGATGTATGTCAGGAATCGTTGTTACGGCTTCTCATAATCCAGCTGAATACAATGGATATAAAGTTTATTGGGATGATGGAGCACAAGTTGTTGATCCGCATGCACCAGCGATTGTTGAAGAAGTAAATAAAATTTCTACATTGGAAGAAATAAAAGTTATTTCTGAAGAAGAAGGAAGAGAAAAAGGATTAATCATTCAGCTTGATCATAAAATTGATGATGACTATATAGCAGCAATTAAAAAACAAACTATACATACAGATATTCCAGGAAAAGAAGATTTCAAGATTGTTTATACTCCGCTTCATGGAACTGGTGGAAGACCAATGAAGAGAATTTTATCTGAATTTGGATACAATTTTGAAGTTGTAAAAGAACAAATTGAGCCAGATGGAAACTTCCCAACTGTAGTTTATGCAAACCCTGAAGAAGTGGCAGCGTTCAAATTGGGAACAAAATTAGGAAACGAAATTGGAGCACAATTAATTTTGGCAAATGACCCAGATGCTGATAGAATTGGTATTGCGATAAGAGATGACAAAAATGAATGGTACTATCCAAATGGAAACCAAGTAGGATTGTTGTTATTACAGTATTTATTGAATTACAAAAAAGATATTCCAGCTGATGCACAAGTTATTACAACAGTTGTTTCAACACCTATGATTGATGTTGTTGCACCTGCCAAAAATGTTGGAGTTATGAAAACATTGACTGGATTTAAATACATTGGACAAAAAATTAGACAATTTGAACACAAAGAATTGGAAGGATCATATTTATTTGGATTTGAAGAAAGCTACGGATATTTGATTGGAACTCATGCAAGAGATAAAGATGCGTTAGTAACTTCAATGGTTATCTCTGAAATGGCAACTTATTACCACTCAAAAGGAACTTCTATTTACAAAGAATTACAAAAATTATATGAAAAATTTGGATATTATTTAGAAGGAATTAAATCAGTAATGTTAAAAGGTAAAGATGGAATTGAACAAATGGCAGCATTAATGTCTAACTTGAGAGAAAATGTTAAAGATGAATTGCTTGGTAAGAAAATTAAAATTAAAAGAGATTTCTTCTCACACAAAGAACATAACTTGGAAACTGGTGAGGAAAAAGAAATTAAATTGCCAAAAGAAAATGTATTACAATTCGTGCTTGAAGACAATACATTCATTACAGCAAGACCATCTGGAACAGAACCAAAAATCAAATTCTATTTCAGCGTAAATGCAGATTCTAGCGAAAATGTCAAAGCTAAACTTGATAAAACAATGGAAGAATTTTCTAAATTTATTGGATTATAATTTTTTGAATAAATATTTTGAAAAATTTGAAAAATAGAAGCTTGATAGAAGTTAAGTAAAAAATAAAATATAGAGGCAGGAAAATATTCTCGTGTTGAGAATAGCTTTCTTGCTTTTTTATTGGAAAAATAAAAAGAATGAAAACATTATTTTTTAAAATAAGTTAAATTTTTAGTTAAATTTCGATTTTTTTTTGAAAATGTATCATAAGTTACATATTTTAAAGATAAAAATATGATATAATAAAATAAATATTTGAATATAAAATATTTTTTGAATAAAATAATTTGCAAAAAGATTTTGAACTTTGATTAAAAAAATAAAGTATGAGGTGGTGTTTTTTATGGAAAAAGCGGATATGAAGGATCATTTGAATATAAATTTTGATCTGATTGAAAAAATGACTGAAATTAAGAAAGATTATATAGAGGGAACGGCGGATGTTGAGACGACAAAAAGGCGGATAAAGGAAACTTTTAAGGATAAAAAGATAACTCCTGCTGAGTTTGCTTATTCTGAACAGAAAATAAAAGATTTGGGATTTGATGATGAGACTGTTCATGATAAAATGAATGATGTGCTTGATTTGTTTGATGAAATTATTGAAAGAGAGAAACCTTCGCTGCCTGAAGGACATCCAATAAAAACCTATTTGAGGGAAAATGAGGCGGCTAGAAAATTAATTGCTGAAATGAAGGAAGAACTGAATAAAAAATTTATAAAAAATAGATGGCTGGAGTTTTACGATAAACTTTATACATTTAATTTGACACATTTGGCTAGAAAACAGCATCAATTATTTTCAATACTTGAAAGTAAAGGATTTGACAGACCGTCTAGGATAATGTGGACTTTTGATAATGCAGTCAGGGATAATATAAGTGAGGCTAGAAAGCTTTTAATGGAAGATAAAATGGAAGAATTTTATGCAAAACAGGAAATTGCTTTGGAATTGACGTTGGATATAATGCACAAGGAAGAAGAGGTTTTATTTCCGACTTCACTTAAAATGATTACTGAGGAAGAATTTAGAAATATGAGAAATGGGGATGATGAGATAGGATATTTCTTGATTGACAAGCCTAAAGGATTTTTGCCTGAGAAAAAAGAAGAAAAAGTTGAGAAAAATGAGAATGTGAATGTAAATGCGTCTCAAACAGGTAATTTTATGAGTGATTTAGCTGGACTTCTTTCAAAATATAATATGAATGCAGGTGGAGAAAAATCTGACGTGTTAGATGTTAAACAAGGAAAACTTACTTTGGAGCAAATAAACTTGATTTTCCAACATATGCCAGTGGATTTATCTTTTGTGGATGAGAATGAGATTGTTAAGTTTTATACTGATACGAAACATAGAATTTTTCCTAGAAGTGCGGGAGTTATAGGGAGAGATGTTAAAAACTGTCATCCGAGAGAAAGTGTTGCTTCGGTTTTGGAAATAATTGACGCATTTAGAAATAATGAGCAAGATGAGGTGGATTTCTGGCTTGAAATGAATGGGAGATTTATTTATATCTATTATGTAGCTGTGAGAGATGAAAATGGTATATTTAAGGGAGTCCTTGAGATGATGCAAGATGTTACAAGAATAAGAAGCCTTGAAGGAAAGAGAACGCTTGTAACTTGGGAAAAACCTAAAAAATCTGAAATTAATCAGGAAAATCAAAAAAATTCTGAAGAAGATAAAAATCCTTATGGATTAACAGAAAATACAATAATCGGAGAAATAATAGATAAATATCCTTATATAAGAGAATTTATGCCAACATTGTCGCCTACATACAAAAAACTTCTTGATCCAATTCAATATATGATAATGTCTAAAGTTGCAACGCTTGATATGATTGCGATGCGTGGTGGATTCCCTCTAGATGAGTTAATAGATAAAATCTCAGATGAAATTAAAAGGCATGAATCTAAAAAATAGTTTTATGGAAAGGAAAAATTAATGTTGCTACACTATTTTATTTCAGGTGGAATATTTATGTGGGGAATACTGGCGGCTTCAATTTGCGGAGTCGCAGTAATTTTGGAAAAATTATGGATTTTTTTTACAATGGAAAAAGATTTTACAAAAGAGTATAGAAAAGAGCTGTATAAGGCATTGCAAACAAAGAGTAAAGAGGAAGTTATTAAGATTACAAACTCAAAAAGAGATTCAGTTTCTAGAATTATTACAAAAACAATGGAAAATATAGATTTGGATTTAAATAAAATTGAGGAATCAGAGAAGGAATATCTTGAGGAAATAATAAGAGAAGCTGTTTTGGCACAAACAGGAAAACTGGAA
This sequence comes from Leptotrichia rugosa, assembly GCF_041200005.1. Classification (NCBI taxonomy): domain Bacteria; kingdom Fusobacteriati; phylum Fusobacteriota; class Fusobacteriia; order Fusobacteriales; family Leptotrichiaceae; genus Leptotrichia; species Leptotrichia rugosa. The sequence goes on along the minus strand of NZ_CP165644.1, from coordinate 1,806,831 downwards.
AAAGGGATGTGGCTTCTTGGGGCAGTAGTAAATACAGCACCTCAGTTGGGGCTTCTTGGAACAGTTACTGGAATGATAACATCATTTTCGGCATTATCTGCAAGTGTGGAAAGTTCTAAAACAGTTGCAGCAGGAATATCAGAGGCTCTGTACACTACGGCGTTTGGTCTAATTGTGGCGATACCTACTTTAATCTTTTACAATTACTTTAATAGAAGAATAGATGCGACAGCGTTGGAAATGGAGAGAGCGGCTTTGCATATTATGGGAAGAGTAAAAAAATAGAATTATAAAGTATTGAAGGGAATAAAAAATGAAATTTTCTAATAGAAGGAATAGGCAGAATGCGGAAATATCAATGCTTAATCTTATTGATGTCATATTTATGTTATTAATATTTTTTATGATTGCCACGACATTTAATAAATATTCACAATTTCAGCTTTCTATTCCTAAATCGGATGCTAAATTTGATAAAAAAGAGGAGACGAAGGCAGAAATAATAGTTAATAGAGAGAAAAAATATTTTTTGAAGTTAGGAAACAATGTTAAAGAAATTTCGGGAGAGAATATTCATAATGAGATTTTGAGATTGCCAAAAGAGATGCTTGAAAATATGACATTGACGGCTGATGAGCATCTTGAATATGGATATATTGTAGAAATAATGTCGAAATTACGTAATGAGAATGTAAAAAATGTTAGTCTTAATATACAAAAAAATGATAAATAATAAATATTAATTTTAAGAAAAGGAGAGCGTGACAGATATATATAATTGTCATGCGGGAATGAAATTTATGTTAAAAAAAATTGCAATTTTAAGTTTAATTTTAGCTAGTCTTTCTTTGTATGCAGAAGGAAAATACGAGGGAAAACTTGAAGAAACAGTCGTAACAGCGACAGGATTTAATGATAATATTGACAATCAAATAAAAAATGTTACGATTATTACATCGGAGGATATTCAAGAAAAAGGGTATAATACTGTAGAAGATATATTAAAACAGGCACCAGGAGTTAATATAACACAAACTGGATTCGGTTCAGCGGTGGATATGAGAGGTCAAGGGAGATTTGGATTAGGAACGAGTGCAAACATTTCTAAAGCAGTTTCTTCAGTAAAAATCTTGATTGATGGAGATATTGCTATGGATACGATTGATACTTCCCATGCTTATATTCCTTTAAATACAATATCAGTTAATGATGTGGAAAGAGTAGAGATAATAAATGGCGGAGGAACAGTTCTGTACGGGAGTGGAACTCGAGGTGGAGTTGTAAATATTATTACGAAAGATAGAACAAAAGAAGGAGCTTCAGGCAAAGTTTACTATCAAAATAGCTCTTATGGAACAAATAAATTAGGATTTGATGCTGGAATAAATTATGGTAATAAATTTATCATTGATTTGGGGTATGAAAATGTTAATGGAAAAGGATATAGAAGAGGTTCTAAAGAAGCGTATGAATATTTGAATGGGAGCTTGAAATATAATATAACAGATAATCACAGTTTGAAATTTAAGGCGGCGAGATACAATTCAGAAGAAACATTGGCGTCAGATTTAACAAAATCGCAACTTTTGAGTGACAGAAGACAGTCTGGGACTTTGAGTGATCTTGATATTGATAGAAAAGAGTATAGCTTGGGATACGAAGGGAAAGTTACCGATAACTTGAAATTATCATTGACAGGATATAAACAGGATACAAATAAAATTATGTATGGAATGCCTAAAACAAAATTTGAAGATAATAAAAAAGGAATCAATTTTAAGGTAAATTATGGACTTGAAAATGGGAATATAATTTTTGGATATAACTACATCGACCATAAAGGAAGTAGAGAGCAAACTATATTTGGAACACCAATTATGAATGTTGATTTAGCGAAAGAGACGAATTCGTTTTATTTGATAGGACGGCATAAAATTGTTGGCAATTTAGAGGGAACAGCAGGATATAGATACGAAAGAGCGGAATATAAAACAAATAGGGAAGTTCCGTCTACGAGAATGCCGATACCTGGTGGAAGAGGCTTTGTGAATATTCCATCAAGAGAAATGCACGGTTCGAGAAAAGACAGCAATAGTGCTTATGAATTGGGACTTAATTACAAATATTCTGATACAGGAAATGTTTATGCGAAATATGAAAGAGGATTTAGATCACCAGCTGCAACAGAATTTGTTGATTATGCACCAGGAGCTAGAAATTATACTTTAAATAATTTAAAAACAGAAAAATTTAATACATATGAAGTAGGATTTAAAGATATGTTGTGGAATTCGTTTGTAAGTGCCACAGCGTTTCATACACAAACAAATAACGAAATATACTTGAATATGGATCACGGAGTATTGGGAGGACCAAGTACAGCAAGATGGACATTCCATAATTTAAAAGCTACCGAAAGAACAGGTGTAGAGCTATTTGCTGAGCAATATTTAGGTAAATTGAGAGTAAATGAGTCGTTTACATACGTGAATGCTAAAATTAAAAAAGTGGGAGATGATGTACTAACTTCAACAACTTATAATTTTAAAGATGGGCAAAAAATACCAGGAGTTCCATCTACAAAAGTTACATTAGGACTTGATTATGAAATAGCAGATGGTTTGAGAACTACTGCTAACTTAAATTATTATTCAAGCTCAGTGGATACCTACAATGAAAAAATACCTTCATATTCTACAACAGATTTAGGTTTAAAATACAAACATCAAAGTGGATTTGGGCTTAATGCAGGAGTAAAAAATGTATTTAACAAAAAATATAATGTCGCTCAAGGAAAAGATCCGCTTACAGGAAAGACAGTATATTCACCAGCTGACGAACGAACTTATTATATTGGAGCAAGCTATGAATTTTAGAAAAGTGAGCTTATTTCATAAATTTGTTTAGAACGTTAAAGAGAGGGAAAAAATGAAATTTTATATAATTTCAGTTATTTTAAATATTATGATTTTGTTTATTCCAGTAGCCTATTATACTTCAAATAGCAGTAAAAAAGAAAATAAGCAAAACGAGCCAATAACAGTAAATTTAAGTGAAGGTATGTTTCAAGATTCTTCGCAAGAAACTGCTGGAAATGAAAATATTGGAGAAAAAAATAATAAATCTGGAAATAATGAGAGTGTAAAGAATATTGATGATACTAAAAATACTGGAAATTCTGAAAAAATAGAAGTTTCAAAAAATGATGAAATCTCAAATTCACAGTCTGAATCTAACTCAAAGAAAATTAATAACTTGAATAATCAGAAAGAAATGAAAAAAGCTAAAAATACTAAATCAATCTCACAAAATGAACAAGAAAAAGAAGAGCTAAAAGTATTTCCATTAGAAAATAAGAAAAAGGATATTTCACAGGCTATTTCTGGTATTTCATCAACCTCACCTTTAGAATCAATATTTTCCTCAAAAAATACTGAAAAAATTTTACAAAAAAATGAGAACTTGAAAGTAATTTCAAAAGAAAATCTGACAAATGCAGTATCAACATCTACAAATATTTCAAAAAATATTTCAGAAAACGCTGCTGGAAATGACAAAAATGATTCTCATACTTATAAAACAAGAACTAATAGTGTTGCTGGAAAAAATGAGAATCAGGGAGATGGTACTAATAAAAACAGTAAAAGCAATTCTTTTATTCAAAAAGGAAGAAATAATGGGAATAATGGAAAAGATGGAAATAACAGGGGAAATATTAATGGAAAAGGTCAAAGTGGAGATAATTCAAAAACAGGAAATTTAGAAAAAATTAGCAAAAATTCTAGTAAAAATCATAATATTGAACGAAAAAGAAGTACTAAAAAAGGGGAAGAGGGAAATGAGAATGTCTGCAATGAAGGGAAAGATTTTACAGTTTCATACAATCCAAATTTGAGTTATCCAACTGGAGCTCAAAGGCTTGGGAATAAAGGAACTGTTACTGTTTTAGCAAGATTCAGTTTTAATAGCAGTGGTTCTGTTAGTGTGATTTCAGTATCAGGCGGGAGCTCAATATTTCAACAGGAGGCAAGGAGAGCAGCTGGTAGAATAAGAGTGAAAATAAAAAATCCTGAAACTTTGAAATGTACGATAACAAAACCATTTACATTTGAATATAAATAATCTAAAAAAGGTTAAAAAGGGAGTTGTATTTCTCCCTTTTGTTTTATCTGAAATTTTGTAATTTTTATTAAGATATTAATGCAAAAAGTTTGAAATCACATCTTACATATGGTAAAATATATTAAGTAATTTAAAAAAGGTAAAAAAATAATGATTGAAGTAAAAAATATTAAAGCATCGAAGGAAAAAAATATTGATGCAATATATATTCATATTCCATTTTGCAGCAAAAAATGCGAATATTGTGATTTTTGCACATTTGTGAGAATGGAAGAAGAATATAGAAAATATACGGATTATTTGATTAAAGAAATTAGAATGTATCCAAAAATTAAATATGATACAATTTATTTTGGCGGAGGAACGCCTTCTCTGCTGCCTGTTGAAATGATAAGCGAAATATTAAATGAACTTGACTGGTCTAAAAATGCTGAAATTACGCTGGAATTGAATCCAACGGATATGACTTTTGAGAAATTGAAAAAAATTCGAGAAAGTGGAATAAATAGACTAAGTATTGGAATTCAAAGTTTTCAAAATCATGTTTTAAAATTTATTGGAAGACAGCATAGTTCTGAGGATGCGATAAATGTTTATAAAATGGCAAGAAAAGCAGGATTCTCCAATATTACGGTGGATTTAATGTTCGGAATTCCTAATCAAAGTCTTGAGGATTTGCAAAGGGATCTTGATATTTTGCAGGGATTAAAGCCTGAAAATGTTTCGATTTATTCGCTTATTTGGGAAGAAGGAACGGTTTTTTGGAGTAAGCTACAAAAGGGTATTTTATCCGAAATTGATCAGGATTTGGAAGCGGAAATGTATGAGAAAATTATTGATTTTTTTGAGAAAAATGGATATTGCCAGTATGAAATTTCTAATTTTGCGAGAATTGACGACAAAGATAAAGATATTGAAATTAATAAAATAAAAAAATTTGAAGATTTAAGAAAAATGCAGAAAAATGCGGGAAGACATAATTTGAAATATTGGCGAAATCAGAAATTTATTGGCGTTGGAATGAGTGCAGCTAGTTATTTTGACGATAATAGGCATAGTAATGTGCGGACTTTTAAGAAATATTATAATTTGATTGATGATGAGAAATTTCCAATTGATGAAAATACAATTGAAAAAATTGATGATTTTGAAAAAGAAAAATTGAAAAAAATGTTGGGTTTAAGACTTATTGAAGAAGGGGTAAATTATAGTGAAAAAGATGCCAAAAAAGTTGAAAAACTTATAAAAAATGGATTGATTGAAGAGTTTTTTATTGAAAAAAATGAAAAAATAAAATTTAAAAATAAAAAAATTTTGTTAAAAATTATGAAAAAAGAATAAAATTGACAAAAAAAGGACTTTTTTTGGCAAATAATGTATTTGTTGAATTTATTTAAAAAAAGGTTATAATAAAATAATTATAGATAACAAAAATTCTTTGATTTTTAAAATAGGAGCAAAAAAATGGAAAAAAAGAAATAAAACTTGATTGTGAAAAAATAAAAAAAAATTACAATGAAATTTTGGAAGATATAAAAAAATACTCTTCTAATCCAGGAAAAGTGAAACTTTTGTTTGTCAGCAAATATTTTGATGTTTGTCAGCACAAAGAAATTGTCAAAATGGGATACAATTATTTCGGAGAAAATAGAGCGCAACTTTATCGGGATAAATTAAATGAAATTGGTAACAATGGTATCAAATGGGATTTTATTGGAAGATTGCAAAAAAATAAGATAAAGTATATAATTGATAGCGTAAATTTGATACATTCCATAGATTCATATGATTTACTTTTAGAAATCAATAAAAAGGCGGCTGAACACGGAAAAATTGTAAATGGACTTCTGCAAATCAATGTTTCAAAAGAAGAGTCAAAAGCAGGAATTTATATCGACGATTTTGAAAAGAATTACAAGAAATATTTTTCACAAGGTAATGTAAAAATAATAGGTTTTATGACGATGGCACCATTTTTGGCGACAGATTGTGAAATTGATAGTTATTTTAAAAAGATGCAAGAATTGAGAGAAAAATTTTCAAAAAAATATGATTATTTGACAGAGCTTTCAATGGGAATGTCAAATGATTATAAAATTGCTCTAAAAAATGGTACAACAATAATCAGAATTGGAAGCAAATTATTTGAATAGGAGGTTAGAATTTTGGGACTAAAACGAAAATTAATGGAATTTTTTGGGGATGACATTGAAGATGACGATGAAGAATTGGAACAATCGGCAGAAGAGAATAAAGAGGTAGAAAATCCAAAAACACAGCAGCAACCAAAGCCAAAACCGATTTTTAAAGAGGATAAACCTAATGAAGAAAAAAAAGGTATAGGTAGTATTTTTGGTGTAGGAAATAAGAAGGAGGAGAGTACAAAGATGGCAGCAGAAATGGCATCAGCTACAAAAGTTAGTTATGTTTCAATAATCAGACCAAAAGTTTTTGAAGATTCGAGACTTATTGCAGATGCGATAAAAGAAAATAAAGTGGTAACATTCAGTTTGGAATTCTTAGAATATGAAGTGGGACAAAGAGTAATAGATTTTGTAAGTGGAGCGGCATATGCTATGAATGCACACTTATCAAAAGTTACAGATAAAGTTTTGACTTCGATTCCAGTTGGAATAGATTATGAAGATATTGATGCTTCACTAGGTGAAGACTCTAAAGATAGCAATTATTTATAGTCATAAATTTCTTTTGATTCGTTTCATAAAAAGAATTATTTCTATTTTGTAATTATTAGAAATAGTTCTTTTTAATTTAAAAAAAATTTTTAAAAAATAGAAAAATTTGTTATAATGTAAAAAGAATATTTGAATATTAAATAAAAAAAAATAGGAGATGTAACTATGAAAAGAATAAATAAGAAAAAGATGTTATTTATTGTGGGATTCATGACCATGTCAGCCATTTCTTATGGTAAAGACGTTTTTGCAAATTATGGTATTAGTTTTGGGAAAGTAAACTTATCCAATGTTACAGGTATTGGTCCAGAAGATGCCAAAAGAATTAATGGAGCAACTTATCAGCTCGTTGGAAGCGGAGAGTACAGAATTATGGATGAAGGTGGAAGAAGACTTGTTGTTAATACGGCTAACGGTGTTCTAAATGGCAATTACACTGAATATTATGCAAATGGAAATCAATATACGACAGGAAGGTATACAAATGGAAAAAAAGAAGGAGAGTGGCTAGTTTACTACGAAAATGGAAAATTGTGGAAGAGATACCAATATGCTAACGATGAATTAAACGGAAGATATTATTCATATTATGGAAAAACTGGAAGTCAAGAAACGGTTGGAGAATATCAAAATGGAAAGATGACTGGAACTTGGATGGAATATTATGAAAATGGTTCTAAAAAATCGCAAGGAACTTATGCAGGAGGTTATAAAAACGGATTGTTTACTGAATGGAAAGCAAATGGTACAAAAGTTTCGGAAATTAATTATCAAAATGATCAAGTTAATGGTTTGATGAAGGTTTACTACGAAAATGGAAATTTATTTTACGAAGCAAATTTAAATAATGGAGCTGGAACTCTAAAAGGCTATTATACAAATGGAGCAGTTGGATTTACTGGAAATCTTAACGGTCGAAGAAGAGTTGGAACTTGGACTTACTATGACAAAGCTGGAAATTCGAGAACTGTAAATCATTAAAAATTAAAAAAAGGAAAAAAAATGTCATATTCAGCAAATTTAAAAAGGGAAATACTAGGTTTGGAAAATGAGAAAAATGAAGTGGTTTTTGCAGAACTATTTGGAATACTTGCTTCAAAAAATGCGATTTTGGAAAATGGGCTTTTTTTTAGCACAGAAAATGTTTCATTTGCCAAAAGGGTTTACTCAAATTTGAGAAGAGTTACAAATTTAGATATTCAGCTAAAATGTATCATAAGCAAGCGTCAATTGTTCTCGAAAACATATAGGATAATATTGATTCCCACAAAGCAAAATGAAAAAGAGTATAAAAGTTTTTTTGAAAAGCTATTTTCTTGTAAAAATTGTTCGGCAAAAAATGTTGAAGATGAAGAAAAAATTGCAGGAGTGATTCGAGGCGCTTTTCTTAGTTGTGGTTATATAAAAGCTCCTGAAAAATCTTATGCATTGGACTTTTTTTTAGACAGCGAAGATTTTTCAAACTTTTTATTTAATTTATTTAGCGAGATGGGGAAAAAAATTTCAAAAACTGAAAAAAAAGAGAAAAAAATTATTTATTTGAGAAATTCGGAAGATATCTTGGACATAATTTTTTTGATAGGAGCAGTAAATTCGTTTTTTGCATTTGAAGAAGTTACGATAAATAAAGAGATTCGCAATAAAATTAACAGAAATATGAACTGGGAAATTGCGAATGAAACAAAAAAAATCTCGGCGTCAGAAAAACAAATAAAAATGATAAAATACATTGACGAAAAAGTAGGTTTAGCTGAACTCTCAAATGTGTTGCAGGAAACGGCAAAGGCACGGCTGGAAAATGAAGAACTCTCGCTTCAGGAACTTGCGGATTTGATGAATATTTCAAAATCTGGAATAAAAAATAGATTTCGAAGAATTGAGACGATGTATAAAGATTTATTAAATTTTTAAAATTGGAGAAAAAATTGGAATTATTATCAATGATATATGGATTTATAGTATTTTTACGAAATAAACTTTTTGATTTAAATATTTTGAAATCTAAAAAAGTTGACAGAGTAAAAGTGATTTGTATCGGAAATATTGTTGCGGGAGGAACGGGGAAAACTCCAGCTGTACAATATTTTGTGAATGAATATTTAAAAAAAAATATGAAAGTTGGGATTTTGAGCCGAGGTTATAAAGGCAAGAGAAAGACGGATTTGCTTTTGGTACGTGATGAGAAGAAAATTTACTGCACTTCAAAAGAATCTGGAGATGAAGCGTTTTTTCACGCTGAAAATTTTAAAGTTCCAGTAGTTGTGTCAAAAGACAGATACAAAGGTGCAAAATTTTTGAAAGAAAATTGTAGTGTTGAAGTTATTATTATGGACGACGGATTTCAGCACAGAAAACTTTTGAAGGATGAAAATATTGTTTTGATTGATGCGACGAATCCTTTTGGGAATAATAAATTTTTGCCGAAAGGTAGACTTAGGGAATCGATAGATTCGTTGAATCGTGCAGATGAAATAATCATTACTAAAAGTAATTATGTGGAAAAAAAAGAAATTTTAAAAATTTTGGAAAAAATAAAGAAATATGAAAAAAAAGTTTTTTTTGCCGTTTTTGAGAGCGATTATTTTTACAAATTAAATTTTGAAAATGATGAAAAATTTGGTAAAATAAATAGTGAAAATAATAAAAATTTTGAAAATAAAAAAAATAAAATTTCTAAAAATATTATAAAAAATAAAAATATTTTAATTTTTTCATCTATTGCAAATCCTGCGACTTTTTACAAGACGATAAAAAATTTGGCACCAAAAAATGTGGATGAAATTAAATTTTCAGATCATCATTTGTATAGCTCTGAAGATTTTGCAGAAATTCAGAAGAAGAGTAAAAACTATGATTTTATTGTAACGACGGAAAAAGATGCCGTCAAAATTCATAAAAATATAGAAAATTTGATTGTTTTAAAAATGAAATTTGATTTGAAAAAAGATTTTTAAAATTATAAAAAATAAAAAAATAATAAATAAAATGGAGAAAAAAATTAGATAAAAAAACTAAAAAACTAAAAACTAAAAAACTGGAAGGAGAAAGTTTTGGAGATAAAAAGTTTTTCACAATTTATTTTGGAACATAAAAATCGTTTTGAAAAAAGAAAATATTTTATTTTGGACAAAAATTTTAAGATTGTTCGTAAAGAGCCATCTTTTATACTTGAGATGGCTTATATTTATTGTGAAAATGAAAAAAAAGATGAAAAAGTTTTGGAAAATATAAAAAGTGAATTTGAGAACACATTTTTGGAAAAAGAAAAAAATGTAAAAAGACAGTCTAAAATCGAAGCTAAAAAATTGGAAGATAGTTTTATTAGAAGTCTTTTTAACAGGGAGAGCATTCATGCACTAAAACTTGGAAACGAAATGTTTTACAAAAATAAGAAAAAATTTTTTGAAATTTTATATAATTTTTCATTTGTTTCGGCTGATGAAAATAAATTTATAAAAACTTTTTTTGCAGAAAAAATGGTTGAAAAAATTGTTCTTGAAAATGGCGAAAAATATTCAAATATAAGATTTTTTGTGGAAGAGATTTTAAAAAATATTTTAAATTATTTTACAAAGTCGCAATTCTGTTTTTTGGATTTTGAAGATGAAAAAAATATAAAATATTTTTTGGAAAATGAAATTTCTATGCTTTATAAAAAAATTTATGTGGAAAATTTTGACAAAATTATAGAAAAATATGAGATCCGAAATGTGAAAAAAATAAATTTTGAAAAAAATTATAATTTTGAAGAATTATCAGAAAGTAAAAAAATATTATATAATTTTATTTAAACATAAAAATAAAAAAAACAAGTAAAAAAATAGAGAAAGGGAAAAAGATGCTAGAAATGAGATATATCCGTGAAAATTCGGATAAAGTAAAAGAATTTTTAAAAAATAGAAAAAGTGATTTTGATTTGGATGCACTTTTAAAATATGATGAAGTGAGAAGAAATTTATTGCAAGAAGTGGAAATGCTAAAAAAAGAGAGAAATGAATCAAGTTCATTAATTGGAAAATACAAAAAAGAGGGAAAAGATACGGCTGAACTGCTTTCAAGAATGCAGGAAGTGAGCGCAAAAATAAAAGAATTGGACCAAAAATTGGCTGAAAATGATGAAAAACAGCTTTTATTGAATTATACAATTCCAAATAAACTAAGTCCTGATACGCCAATTGGAAACGACGAAGACGACAATGTTGAAATTAGAAAATGGGGAACCCCAAGAGAATTTGATTTTGAAATAAAATCTCACGATGAATTGGGAGTTAATCTTGGAATTTTAGATTTTGAAAGAGGTGCGAAACTTGGTGGTTCAAGATTTACAGTTTATAAAAATGCGGCTGCTAGATTGGAAAGAGCGTTAATTGCTTTTATGATTGATGTTCACACTCAAGAAGAGGATTTTGAAGAAATTTTCACGCCACAGCTTGTAAAAAAAGAAATGATGATTGGAACTGGACAACTTCCTAAATTTGCTGAAGATGCTTATAAAATCGAAGGGGAAGAAATGTATTTAATTCCAACAGCAGAAGTAACGCTTACAAATTTACATAATGGAGAAATTTTAGATGAAGAAGAATTGCCTAAACATTACTGCGGATATACAGCTTGTTTTAGAAAAGAAGCTGGTTCAGGTGGACGTGATTTAAAAGGACTAATTCGTCAACATCAATTTAATAAAGTTGAAATGGTAAAAATTGTAAAACCTGAAACTTCTTATGACGAACTTGAATCAATGGTAAATAGTGCAGAAAAAATCTTGCAGAAATTGAATTTACCATATAGAGTGATTTCACTTTGCAGTGGAGATATAGGATTTAGTGCTGCTAAGACTTATGATTTGGAAGTTTGGGTGCCTAGTCAAAATAAATATAGAGAAATCTCATCTTGCTCAAATACAGAAGATTTCCAAGCAAGAAGAGCTATGATTAAATATCGTGATAAAGAGACGAAAAAAAGTTATTTTGTACATACATTAAATGGTTCAGGACTTGCAGTTGGACGAACATTACTTGCAATTATGGAAAATTATCAGCAAGCTGACGGAAGTATTGTAATCCCTGAAGTTTTAGTACCTTACATGGGTGGAATGACAGTTATTAAGTAAAAAAATATTTCTTTAAGATTGTCATAAAAAAATGATTAAAATTCGTGAATTAAGTTAAAAGGAGGAAAATCATGAAACAAATTATATTCAATATTTTGAAATTTTTGGTTGTTGTGATAATCTTTGGAGGAATAGTAATTTTTTTAGAATGGTGTGGATATTTGAATCACAATGAAGCACTTGCTCTATTTAAGGGACATAATATTCAGGGGCTTGATATTTCCCATCATCAGGACAAAGTAAATTGGACAAGGGTTGACAAAAAATATAAATTTATCGTATTAAAAGCGACAGAGGGGCAAAATTTTTTGGATTCGGATTTTTCATATAATTGGAATAACGCAAGATTAAATGGATTTACAGTGGGAGCGTATCATTTTTTTACTATGACAAGTGGTGGAGAAGCCCAAGCAGATTTTTATATAAGCAAAGTTCCCTATTCAAACAGGACTTTACCGCCGATTATAGATTTAGAAATCTCCACAAAAAAATATAAAAAGAGTGAAGTTTTGCCAGAATTGAAAAAAATGATACAAAAACTAGAAAATTATTATCAAAAAAAAGTGATTTTTTATGTGAATTACAAGACATATAACAGTTACATAAAAGGAGAATTCTTGCAAAATAAGCTTTGGATAACGGATTACAAGTATTATCCGAGAATAGTGGAAGATGATAGATGGGTAATTTGGCAAATTTCTAAAAAGGGAAGAGTCGAAGGAATACCTGGTTTTACTGACAAAAATGTGTTAAGAAAAGGGATTACGGTGGAGAGATTGATAGAAGACAGTAAATTAAATTAAAAAATAAAAATTATTTTATTTTAATTATTGATTTTTATAAAAAAATTTGGTAACATATAAGTGGGAAATTAATTTATTAATTAAAATATTTAGGAGGCAAAAAAAATGAAATATCATTTTAAAGATTTAGGGTTAGTAAACACTAAAGAAATGTTCGCTAAAGCAAACAAAGAAGGATATGCAGTTCCAGCATTTAACTTCAATAACATGGAACAATTGCAAGGTATTATTGAAGCAGCTGTTGAAACTGGTTCTCCAGTAATTTTACAAGTTTCTACAGGAGCTAGAAAATATATTGGTAAAGAAATGTTACCTTGGATTGCTAAAGCTGCAACAGCTTATGTTAAAGCTGCAGGATCTGACATACCAGTAGCATTACACTTGGATCATGGTCCAAACTTTGAAGAAGCTAAAGACTGTATCGAATATGGATTCTCTTCAGTAATGTATGATGGTTCTCACCACCCATATGATGAAAATGTTGCAGAAGCTAAAAAAGTTGCTGATTTTGCTCACCAACACGATGTAACAGTTGAAGCTGAATTGGGAGTTTTGGCTGGAATTGAAGACGATGTAAAAGCAGCTGAACACATTTATACTCAACCTGAAGAAGTTGAAGATTTCGTATCTAAAACTGGTGTTGATTCATTAGCAATCGCAATTGGAACTTCTCACGGAGCTCACAAATTTAAACCAGGTGAAGATCCTAAATTAAGATTAGACATCTTAGCTGAAATCGAAAAAAGAATCCCTGGATTCCCAATCGTATTACACGGTTCTTCAGCAGTACCTCAACAATTCGTAAAAATGATTAAAGAATATGGTGGAGAATTAGCTGACGCAATTGGTATACCTGATTCTGAATTGAGAAAAGCCGCTAAATCAGCAGTAGCTAAAATTAATGTAGATACTGATGGAAGATTAGCATTTACTGCAGGAGTTAGAGAAGTATTTACTAAAAACCCTAAAGAATTTGACCCAAGAAAATATTTAGGACCAGCTAAAGACTATATCAGAGATTATTACAAAGATAAAATCAAAAATGTATTTGGATCTGATGGAGCTTACAAAGCAGGTTCTGCAAGATAATAATTTTAATTAAAAAAATTAAAAAATTAATTCAAAAAGGAAAAGTTAGTGTAATTTTTATTAATTTACTAACTTTTTCATATAAATTTGCATTGATTCTTTAAAGTGAGATGAAAATTTTTTTTTTTCATCTTTTTTTTGTAAAATATTTATAATTAATAAATAAAAAGACTGATAAATAAAATAAAAAATAAAATTAATATTAAGTGTAATACTAAAATAATAATAGCGATAATTATAATTTAAGGAGGAAAAATGAAAGTAAAAGGAAACACAAAATATATATTTGTTACAGGTGGTGTTGTTTCTTCGCTTGGGAAAGGAATTGTTGCGTCGTCGCTTGGTAGACTTTTGAAAGAGAGAGGATACAAAGTGACAATTCAAAAATTTGATCCATATTTAAATGTGGACCCAGGGACAATGAGTCCTTATCAGCACGGGGAAGTTTTTGTTACTGAAGATGGTGCGGAAACTGACTTGGATTTGGGACATTATGAGAGATTTATCAATGAAAATCTTACACAGTATAATAATCTTACTTCTGGAAGAGTGATGTCAAGAATTATTGAAAAAGAAAGAAGAGGAGATTTTTTAGGAGGTACGGTTCAAACAGTTCCTCATGTTACCGATGAAATTAAAAGAAATATAAAACTTGCAGGAGAAAAAACTGGTGCAGATTTTGTAATTACTGAGATTGGTGGAACAATTGGAGATATTGAAAGTGATCCGTTTATTGAAGCTATTAGACAGTGGAAAAGAGAAGCTGGAAGAGAAAATATCGCTTATATTCATGTGACTTTGCTACCTTATTTAAAAGCGGCAGGAGAGCTTAAGACAAAGCCTACTCAGCATAGTGTAAAAACATTGCAAGGACTTGGAGTTGCACCTGATGTGATAGTTGTGAGAAGTGAACATCCAGTAGATCAAAATATTAAGAAAAAAATCTCTATTTTTTGTGACATTGATGAAGAAGCCGTGATTGAGTCAGAAGATGCCAAAAGCCTTTATGAAATTCCATTGACAATGGAAAAATTAGGACTTGCTGATGTGATTTGTAAACATTTTAATTTAGAAAATAAGAAACCGTCTTTAGAAGGATGGAGTAAAATGGTAGATAAATTTAAACATCCTAAAAAATCACTAAAAGTTGTGGTTGTCGGAAAATATGTGGAATTAAAAGATGCTTATATAAGTATTCATGAATCAATAGAACACGCTGGATTTAATCTTGATACAAAAGTAGAAATTGATTATTTGAAAGCTGGAGATTTTGATGTAAAATCGCTTTCAAAGTATGCTGGAATCTTGGTTCCTGGAGGATTTGGAGATAGAGGGATTGGTGGAAAAATAGATGCAATTCAGTATGCAAGAGAAAATAATATACCATTTTTAGGAATTTGCCTGGGAATGCAGATGGCTTGTGTAGAATTTGCGAGAAATGTGCTTGGGTATAAAGATGCAACTTCGACAGAATTTGACAAAGACACAAAAACTCCTGTAATTAGCCTTATGGAAGAACAAGAAGGAATTGAGGATATGGGAGGGACTATGAGACTTGGGGCTTATCCATGTGTTTTAAAAGATGACAGTATTGCGGCACAAGTTTATGGGAATACTGAAATCGCTGAAAGACATAGACATAGATATGAGTTTAATAATACTTACAGAGAAGAATTTGAAAAAGCGGGAATGGATATTGTGGGATTATCTCCAAATGGAAAATATGTAGAAGTTGTGGAAATAAAAAATCATTCTTATTTTGTGGCTTGTCAATATCACCCTGAGTTTAAAAGCAGACCAAATAGACCTCATCCACTATTTACTGGATGGATAAAAGCCGCTATAAAAAAAATCGAAGGAAAGTAGGAAAAAATTATGAATATTCAAAAAATTAGAAAAAATGTAAAAAAATATTTGGACGAAAAAAGATATAATCATGTGGAAAGAGTGGCAAAATGTGCAGTTGAATTATCAAAAATATATGGAACGGATCCATTAAAAGCTGAAACTGCTGGGATTCTTCACGATGTGGCAAAATTTTTTGAAATACCTAGAATGCTTGATTTGGTTCGTGGAAAATATCCTGAGATTGAAAATAAAATTTTTTGGACAAATGCGATTTTACACGGATTTGCAGGAGCTGAGTTTGTCGCAAAAAATTATGATTTGTTTGAAGTTGACGACGATGACATTTTTTCTGCGATAAAATATCACACAATTGGAAGCGAAAATATGACAACTTTGCCTAAAATTATTTATTTGGCTGATGCGATTGAAGAAAAGAGAGATTGGGATGGTGTAGAAACTGCAAGAAAATTGGCAAAAGAAGATTTAGATTTGGCAATAAAATTTGAAATTGACAGAAAATTAGAATATTTACTTGAGAGAGATTCGGTTATTCATCCAAATATTATTAAATTTAGAAATTCTATTTTAAAATAAAAACTTTAAAAATTTAAAAAAATTAAAATAAAAGTTATTTAAAAATTTTATATTTTTGAGTAACTTTTTATTTTTATTTATATATAATTTATTATATTTATATATTATTTAAATTAAATTACTTAAATTACTTACTTATATTTACATATAACTTATTTTTTTATGAAAAAATTTGATTTTTTTATAAAGTTGTGATAATCTAAATAAAAAAATAAAAAATTAAAAAGGGAGATGAAAATAGATAGTTATGAGCATAATTTTAACATTGATATTACTTGGAGTTATAGTTTTAATTCATGAATCGGGACATTTTTTTATGGCAAAATTTTTTAAAATGCCTGTTTTTGAATTTGCGATTGGAATAAATTTAAGATTTTTCACGGAAAAAGGGAGAGACGGTTTATTCAATTCGTGCTTTGCCGCTTGGAGGATTTGTCAATATTGGCGGAATGCAGCCAGAAGAGTTTGACTTTGAAAATTTTAAAAGAGAAAAAATTGATGAGATTGCCGAAATTTTGAAAGAAGAAGAAGATTTTAAAAATTTAGAAATGGACGACGAAAAATTTGTGGACGAAGTGGAAAAAAGAGTGAATCTTGAAATGAGAGAAGAAGAAAAAAGACAAAATTACATTTCTAAAAATGGATTTTATACAAAATCTCCGTTCGCAAGATTTGCTGTTCTGATTGCTGGAGTTGTAATGAATTTTATTTCGGCAATAATTGCGATTTTTATAATGCTTTCTGTAACTAATATGAAACCTATGGAATTGACAGAACCTGTTGTCGGTGTAGTTAGAAGCGACTCAAAAGTCAATGGGAAGCTGGAGAAAAATGATAAAATTTTGGAAATTAATGGGAAAAAAATTCAAAATTGGAAAGAGATGACTAAAGAAATTTCAAAAATTGGTAAAAATTATAAAGACGAAGATATTTCGCTAAAAATTTTGAGAAATAATAAAGAAATGACTCAAAATGTGAAATTAACTTATTACAGTGAAGCTAAATCAAATTTGCTTGGAATACAAGTTTTGCAAAAAAAATTGACTTTTGGAGAAAAGATAAATTCGACTTTTTATACATTTAAAGATTATTTTAAAATGACACTTGACGGTGTAAAAATGCTCGTCACAGGGAAAGTTGGAATGAATGATATGACAGGACCTGTGGGACTTCCAAAAATTGTTGGAATGGCTTACAGTAACGGTGGTGCTTTGGCTCTGCTCGGTATATTTATTTTGATTTCAATAAACATAGGAATAATGAATTTGCTTCCGATTCCTGCTCTTGACGGAGGAAGAATTTTATTTGTTTTGCCAGAATTTTTCGGAATAAAAATTAATAAAAAAATTGAAGAAAAAATACATATTATCGGAATGATATTTTTGATGGCTATTATGTTAATAATAGTATTTTTTGATATAACAAAGTATTTTTAGAATAAAAAAATATTGACAAAAGGGGGAAAAAATTATATTATATTTATTATATTAAGTGACTTATTAGTCATTTAATATAATAAAAAAATACGATTTTGGGAGAAGAAAAGTTGGCTAGAAGTTGTGAAAAGGAGAAAAAAAGAGAGAGAATTTTAAAAAAATCTTGGGAATTATTTAAAAAAAATGGGTATGAGGAGACAAAAATTGAGAGGATAACAAAGGAAGTGGGAATATCCAAAGGAAGTTTTTATACTTATTTTAAGACAAAAGAAGATGTTTTGTTCTCGATTTTGGAAAAAATAGAAATTGAAATCGAAAATTCTATAAATGATATAGATACTTCTGAAGAACCGTCAAAAGTTTTGTATAATCTATTAGAAAAAAGAGTGGAGCTATTTTTGGGATATGTTCAAAATATGAAATTGGAAAATTTGTATATTATGAAATCAGGTCAAATTGATGAATTTAAAAATAAAATAACTATCTTTTATACGACTTATATTAAAGAAAATATCATAAAAAATTATGGAAATAAAAAAATTTGGAATTTGGAAATTATTTCAAAATATATAAATTCTTCAATTGAAGGTTATTTTTTGGAAGAGATTTTTGAAAATAAAGGGGTAGATAAAGATTTTGAAAATAGAGCCAAAATAGCGATTAAAGAAATTGCAAGGTTCATAGATAGTGCATTAAAATAGACTTACGAGGAGGAAAAATGAAAAAAAATAATTTGAGAATACTGGTATCATTATTATTGTTTATTGCGATTCCAGCTTTTGCTGAAAAAATCTCAATTCAAGATGCGGCTGAGATGGCAATTAAAAATAATAAAGATATTAAAATAGCGATGTTAAAAACCGAACAAAGTAAAATTGATGTGGATAAGGCGTGGTCCAAAAAGTTTTTCACAGTTGGTTACACAGCTGGAGCAAATACATATCTAAATAAAAATTTTTCCAAAACAGGAGAAAAATTTCAGCATTATTTGACATTGTCACAGCCAATTTACACAGGTGGAAAGTTAAAGTTAGGGCATGAAATAAGTAAAGAGAATCTGACATTGTCACAGCTTAATTTGGATAAAGTGAGAAAAGATACAATTCTTGATACAGTTAAAGCATATATTGATGTCTATGATGCTATGAGTACACTTGAAGTTTTGCAGAAATCTAAAGAAACATTGAATCAAAATTTGAAGACGCAGCAGGAGCTGTATGATTTGAGAATGACGACAAAACCTGAATTTACAGAAGCCCAGAGAAGTGTGGCTGATATTGACGCACAAATTGTGGAACAGGAAGGAAATATTGAAGTTTCAAAAGAAGCACTTGGGATTCTGATTGGAGTGAAAGATAGCTCACAAATTGAAATAATTCCTTTTGGAGTCGATGACAACTTCACTTCAACAGTTAAATTGGATGAAGATTTGGCAAAACTTAAAACTGATAATACAGAATATAAAATTGCAATGAAACAAAATGATTTAAGTAGAAAAAATGTGGAAGTGGAAGAAGCTTCTTTTAAGCCGTCTATAAATGGAGTCATTAATTATGGGACATTGCAAGGGCAAGATAGATTTGGAAATATTTTAAAACCGAGAAATTTTTCGACTTCTGCGGGAGTTAATTTTAGCTGGGATATCTTTGACTGGGGACAGAGAAAAAATAATGTGAGATATGCTAAAAAAACTCAGGAAATTTCTTCTGTTCAAATTGATCAGACACTTGACACGGTTACTGCAAATATGAGAAAAACTTATTTTCAGCTAAGATCGCTTGAAAAAAGTATAAAAGCGTTGGAACTTGCGGTACAAAAAGCTGAAGAGTCGTATGAAATGGAAAAAGAAAGATATGCATATAGACTTATCACAATGGAAAATTTATTGCAGTCGGAAACTAGTTTAAGACAGGCTCGTGTAAATTATGCTCAGGCAAAATTAAAATACTATTATTTAGTTTCAAAATATGGAGCGTTTTTGGATTAATAATTTAGATTAGAAAAAATGGGAGGAATATATGAAAATTAATAAAAAAATAGTTGCAGTAGTGGCAATTCTAGCGATGTTTTCAATTTCATGTGGAAAGAAAAAGCTAAAGATGTCTAGCTCTTCAAGACCAGTGAAAGTTCAAATGATAGGTCAAAATGAAATTTCTATAGGATATTCTGCCAGTGGAACGATAAAAGGGATTGAGGAAATACCGTATACAGCGACTTCAAGTGGAGAAGTAGTGGCAATTAATGCACAAAATGGAGATTATGTGAATGCAGGACAAGTGATAGTTTCGATTGAAAATCAGGCGGCTAAATCTGGAGTGAGATCGGCAGCTTCAAATGTTCGAACGGCTGAGTCAAACATAAGTTCGGCAAGAGCGGATATTAGTGCATCAGAAGGAAACATAAGTTCAGCACAGGCCGCTGTCGAAGAAGCAAGAATTAACTTTAGAAAATATCAAATGCTGTATGACAAAAGGCTAATAACGGAAACTGATTATTTACAGGCAAAAACACAGTTAAGTGCGGCACAAGCTAAGCTAGATTCAGCAAGAAGCAGTTATCACACAGCAGTAAATTCACTGTCTGCCAGAAGAAATAGTCTTGATTCAGCACAAGCGGATCTTGATACAGCAAGAGATACAAATAGTAAATCAAGCATAAAAACGAAGGTTTCGGGAGTAATTGCCAATATGAATTTGGAGAGAAGTCAAGAAGTTTCAAATGGACAGCAATTGTTTACTTTAGTTAATGAAAGTGAAATGAAATTGGAAATTGGAGTTTCAGCCGATATTGTTCAGAAAATTCAAATTGGAACACCAGCAACTGTTAGAATTGACGACTTGAAAGGAAAAGAAATCAATGGTGTAGTTTATGAAGTTGCGGCAACAGCTGATTCAGAGAGTAGACAATTTATTGTAAAAATAAAACTTCCAAATGAAAATAGAGAACTAAGAAGTGGAATGTATGCAAAGGCTAATATTTCAACAGGAGCAGAAAATGGTTTAGTAATTCCCAAAAAAGCCATTGTTGTAAGAGGAGTTCAACAAGTTATTTATGTCGTGCGAAATGGAAAAGCAGTAGCAATTCCTATAAATATAACAAATCAAAACGAAACATTTGCGGCAGTGACAGGGCAAGGTTTAGATTCTGGTGACGAATTAATTGTCGATGGACAAAATGTTGTACAAGCAAATGAAAAAGTCAAAATTGTCAGATAGTCATTTTGCACAAATTTAAGGAAAGGAGTACACGATTTTTATCGTGTGAAAAAAAATGACAGTAGCAGAATTTGCAACGAAGAGAGTAGTGTCGACAACGATGATACTTATATTTATGATTTTTGCTGGTTGGGTAGCGATGACAGGTATGAAACAGGAAAGAATACCAGATTTCGATATACCGATAGTTGTTATTAATGCCACTTGGACGGGAGCAACAGCGGAGGATGTAAAAACACAAGTATCAAAAAAACTAGAAGATGCGGCATTAAATGTAGATGGAATTAAAAATATAACAACTTCATCTTCTTATGGTTCATCAGTAGTTACGATAGAGTTTAACTATGGTGTAGATACGGATATTAAACAGGTACAAGTTCAAACACAAATAGATAAAATAAAAGGACAATTGCCAGATGATGATAACTTTAAAGATCCTACAGTATCAAAAATGGATGCGACAGGTAGTTCCAATATGGCACTGATGATTGGGATTACTGGGAAAAATAAAGAGTTAATAACATCATTTGTTGAAGAAACATTACAGCCTAGATTGAAGAGAAATAGAGGTATTGGTAATATTTCTGTAATGGGTAATGCGACAAGACAAATTAAAGTTTGGTTGAATCCATCTAGATTAAAGGAGTATAATTTGTCAGCGGCAGAAATTTATAGTAAAATAAAAGCGGCTAATACGGTAACACCAGCAGGTACAATAACTGATGGGACGAAAGAATTTATCTTAAAAGTTGATGGAGAGTTAAAAGAGCTTGATCAAATTCAGGATATTGTTATTTCAAATCAAAATAATCAAACGGTTAGATTGGCTGATGTGGCAAAAGTTGAGTATGGAACAGAGGATCCAACATCGTATGTAACATATAATGGAAAAGAAATGGTTGCTGTTATGATTCAAAAGAGTAAAGATGGTAACTTGGTGGAGGTTGCGAAAAAGGCTAAGGAAACTTTGAAAGAAGCAAAACCATTATTTCCAGAAGGTTCTAATTATAATATAATAGTTGATAACAGTGAACAAGTTAGTAAATCAATACAAAATGTTGCGAGTTCCGGGCTGCAAGCGGTTATCATTACAATTATAGTGCTTTTTGTATTCTTGAAAAACTTGAGAGCATCATTAGTTGTAGGAACATTGATTCCAATTTCAGCAATGTTTACATTCTTCTTGCTTACAACACAAGGGATAACACTGAATATGATTTCGTTAATGGGATTGTCACTTGCGGTTGGGTCACTGGTAGATAACGGGGTTGTTACGCTGGATAATATTTTTGATCATATTCAGGTTAATAAGGAACCAGCAAATGTAGCAGCGATACGAGGTACAAATGAAGTAATTCTTCCAATGATGGCATCAACGGCAACTTCAGTTTGTGTATTCTTGCCAATTATATTATTTGACGGAATAGCTAAGGAAGTATTTAAGAGTATTGCGTTTTCAATGATGTTTGCGTTGTCAGCTTCGATTATTGTTGCGATGTTATGGGTTCCGATGGCTTCAAGTTTATTTTTAGATGTTAAAAAAATCTCAGAAAATTCTGAAAAAGCTGCTAGATTTAATACATTTAGAGATAAATACAAGGAATTAGTGGCAAAAGTATTGGAAAATAGATGGAAAATGGTAATTGGAGTTGTAATAGCATTTGTAGTAGTTGTATTTGGAATAGGAAAAACAGTAAAAACTACATTCTTTCCAACGATTGATGATAATCAATATTCGGTGGTTGCGACGCTTGCGACAGGATTAGATTTAGATGTATCGAGAGATATTGCGAATAAAATGGAAGCTGTTGTAAAAGCAGATCCAGTAACTAAAGATATAAATGTACTTGCTTCAAAGGGTGCAGCGGTAATAAATGTCGATGTAAAAAAAGACACAATGAAAGCAATGAACCGTGTTAGGGAAAAATTAAAGGATTTACCAAATGTAACACTTGCAGTTTCGCCACAAAAAGCAGGAGGTCGTTCGTCGCAGAAAGATTATTCGTTTCAAATAGAAGGTGATGATCCACAAGAATTAGACAGAATTGCAAATTCAATAATGAATGACATGAAGAGACAGTCTTGGTTTAAAGATGTCAAGTCATCAACTGAGGGTGGGTATCCACAAGCTAAGTTGGAAGTTGATAGAGTAAAAGCAGAAAGTTATGGAATAACTGTAACAGATATTACTCAAATGTTATTTATGACAGCTTCTGGATCTGCAAATCCGATTGATGTAACTCAAAGTACAGAAACATTGGATGTAGTATTGGAATTGGAAAAAAATCAAAAAAATTCATTGAATAAAATTATGGATTTAGAGATAAAAACTAATAAAGGAACTTATGTTAGATTAGGAGATATTGCTACAATGCAATATGAAGAAAGTGCTTCAACTATTTCAACAGAAAATGGTACAAGAATTGTAACAGTTGGTGCAAACTTGGATAAATCAAAAGGATTTAACGATGCAGCAGCATTTATTCAACAGTCATTCAAGAAAACAAATCCAGCTGAAGGATACAAAATTGGGGTAGCAGGACAAGCTAAAAACCAATCTGAAATGGGTGGACAAATTATGAAAGACTTGTTGCTTGCGATTGTGTTGATTTATACAGTACTTGCGGTTCAGCTAGAATCATTTATATTGCCGCTTATGATTATGACAACATTGCCGCTTTCTATGATTGGAGTAATTTTTGGATTAGCGATAACTAGAATACAACTTAGTATGTTCGTTATGATCGGTATTTTGATGTTATTTGGTATGGCGGTTAATAATGCGATTGTAATGCTTGATTTCGTTGCAGGATTGCGAAAAAAAGGCTGGACGATACACGATGCCTTAGTAGAAGCCTGTGGTTCAAGACTTCGACCAATTTTAATGACAACACTTACAACAGTATTAGGATGGCTTCCAATGGTATTTTCAAGTAAAGGAAGTTCGGGATACTATCAAGGTATGGCAATTGCAGTAATGTTTGGACTTTCATTCTGTACGGTGTTGACATTGTTTTTTACACCAGTATTGTATTCATTAGTTGAAGAAAGAAAAGAAAGAAAACAAAAAGAAAGAGAAGAAAGAAGAAGACAAGAAAAAGAAGAAGAAAGAAGAGGATATGCTAAATAATTCAATTCTTTGATTTATTGAAATGTTTGATAATTTATAAATTCACGGGTTATCAAATAGAGTTAAATTTATAAAAGTTAGAGAGGAGAATTTTGTGAAAAGATTAGAGATATATTTTGATTCATTTTATACGGAAAAAATGAAAGAAGAGTTAAGAGAATATGGAATAGAGCAATATTTTATTGTTCCAACTATTCATAGTTCCTGGAGCAAGGATTTTAAACATTTTAATACACATGTTTTACTAGGAACAGATAGTATTTTAATTACTTATTTGGAAGATAGGCATGCAGAAGAAATTTTACGGATTATAAAAATTATGAAAATAGACTTAGGTCGAGGAATTTCGATGGGAGCGGTGATGTTATCAGTAGATGATATCATTTTGTAAAATAAAAAAATCAGCAGAGATGCTGTTTTTTTATTTATATTTTTGTTTAAAAATTTTTAAATTTGTGATAAAATAACTTCAAGAAAAAATAGAAAGGAAGTAAAATTATGGAAAAAATAGTGGAGTGCAAAGATTTAAAAAAATCGTATAAAAATAATGTGGCACTAAATAGTATTAATTTATCCATTAATAAAAATAAAATAATCGGATTACTTGGTCCAAACGGGAGTGGAAAAACGACTTTTATTAAACTTGCGGTGGGACTTTTAAAGCCGACTTCGGGAGAAATTTTAATTGATGGATTGCCGATTGGCGTGGAGACTAAAAAGATAATCTCGTATCTTCCAGACAGGGATTATTTAGATAAAAATCAAAGTATTGATTCCTTGATTCAGTTATTTTTGGATTTTTATCCCGATTTTGATGAAAATGTGGCAAGAGAGATGTTAAAAGATTTGAAAATTGACACAGACGCAAAATTTAAGGCATTGTCAAAGGGAAATAGAGAAAAAGTGCAACTTATTTTGGCAATGAGCAGAAAAGCGAAGCTGTTTCTATTAGATGAGCCAATAGCGGGTGTTGATCCTGTTACGAGAGATTATATTTTAAATACTATAGTTAAAAATTATAGCAAAGATGCGACACTTATTATTTCAACTCATTTAATTAACGATGTTGAAAAGATTTTAGATGAAGTGATTTTTGTAAATAATGGAGATATTTTACTTTACGATTCGATTGAAAATATTAGAAAAGAGCATAATGTCAGTATTGACGAATATTTTAGGGAGGTGTTTAAATAATGTTAAAATTGTTTAAATATGATTTTAGAGCGATTAGCAGACGGCTTGTGCCACTTTATTTGGTGGCAATTATAATTGGAGTGGTAAATCAAATATGTACAGCGTTTGTCATACATTTAAGTGTCAATGTATCACAAGAAAATGTAAGCTTTATTATATTCTATATTTTAAAAATGATATTTTCACTTTCATTTTTTTTGATAATGTCATATGTTTCTATTTTAACTCTTTTTATTTTAATAACGAATTTCAATAATTCGGTTTATGGAAATGAAGGATATTTGATAAATTCTTTGCCAATAAGTTCAAAAAATTTAATTTTGGCAAAATATTTGAATTTTATATTTTGGACATTTGTTTCAGCGATATTCTACATAGTTTTTTACATAATTGGAATAGTTAATGGAATACTTGTAAGTGGTCAAAATTTAAAAACTTTGAGCTCAGAAATAAATATATTAAAACAGCAGATTTTTCATAATCCATATAGTGGAAAGATTGTGGGAATAATGATAATTGTGGTAATCTGTCTGATTTTACAACATCTTTTAAATTCTTGGATTTTTATGATGTGCGTAACTTTTGCAAATTTAGTAAAATCTAATAAACTTGTTATGGGAATAGTTACATATGTTGTCACAGGTATAATAATTGGAATATTTTATTTTTCGTTATTAGCGAGTTTTTTAGTAAAATTGGATTCTGACATTAGTATAAGAGAAACAATAATTTTTGATCTATTAAGAAATTATGGAATAACCTATATAATTTTTGTAATTCTTTTAAATATTGGAATTTTCTTTCTTGTAAATTATATTCATTCTAAAAAAATAGATTTGGAATAGAAAAAAGTTTCAGAATGTGCTATAATAAATGATAGTTAAAAATCGGAAAATTTTAAGGAAGGAAATTGAAAATGGGAAACAGCAGAAAAATGATTAAGAAATTGTCCATTATTATGATAGTAGTGTTTGCAATTGGAATGCTTGCAAGTGCGATACTTTTTTTAAAAAATACTATTTTTGGACAAATGTCAAACAGGGAAGTTATTGTAACGGTTAATAATGAGAAAATTTATAAAGATCAGTTTGAATCATATAGACAGATATTAAAAGATCAATTGTCACAACTAAATCAGCAAAAGGCACAGATGGGAATCCCTCAAGAAAATTTGCAAGATGTGCCAGATAGCATAACAGATGAAATAATTTTGCAAAATCTTATAAGTAAAGCGCTTTTAATTTCAGCGGCATCTGATTTTAAAATAAAAGTGCCAAACGGGGAAATTAATAGACAAGTAAATAAGGAAATTAAAGGTGTGAAAAAAGAAGAGCTTATGAATGCGTTGGCAGCTCGTGGCTATAGAAACTTAACTGATTATAAAAATGCAATAAAACAGAGTAAAATTATGCAAAAATTACAGGAAAAAATGTTTGGAAAATACCAGCTTTCTGATGCGGATGTGAAAAAAGCATTTGACAGAGAACAATACGCTGGACTTGCTGGAAAAGATTACAATGATATAAAAGTTAAGTTAAAAGAAAGTTTGCAACAAGATAGAAATGATGCATTGTTAAATTCTTATCTAGTAAAATTGAATGAAAAAGCGAAAATTGAATTTAAAAATCCTGAAATAAAAAAAATATATAACGATTCTAAAGTGATTGTAGCAAGAAATGGCGAATATAAAATATTAAATAAAACAGTAAATGAAAGAGTTTTAAAAGCTATTTCAGAGTCACAAGATGGATATTCTGAAAAATTATTAAACGATATAAAAGCTAATTTAAAAGTGGAATTGGATAAGTTAGTAAAAATTTCAGTAAAAGCAAAAGCTGCTGGATTAAAACCAGATCCAGAACTTGTCGGAGTTGACCAATTACAAGATTTGTCTAAAAGATATTACAATTCTTTAATTGACAACTTTAAAGTTGACGATGCGACACTAAAAGCTAAATTTGAACAGAAAAAAGATAGTTACAGCATTCAAAGCAGTGTTGGCGGATATGTAATAGGTGATGAATATCAGCCAAGTTCACAAGATTTGGAAAATGCTAAAAAACAGGCGCAAGAAATTATGAAGACAACAAATAAAAATAATTTTGCGCAAAAAGCTAAAGAATTCTCAAAAGATCCAGGTTCGGCCACTAAAGGAGGAAGCTTGGGAGAAACAACTGATCTATCTGGACTTGTCCCAGAATTTGCAAATGCGGTTAAAAATGGAAAAGCTGGAGATATAGTGGGACCTATTCAAACACAGTTTGGATACCACATTATTTATATTGAATCAAAAGATGCAAATAATCCAAATGTAGCAAAAGTTAGTCACATTCTGATTACACCAAATATATCAGAAGCTACAAAACAAAAAGTTGCACAAAAAGTTAATGACTTAAAAGCGCAGGTTCAAAGCGGAAAAGTTACTTGGGATCAAGTTGAAAAACAAGACAGATTTAACTTTAATGTAAAAGAGAGATTTAAAAAATTATTAAAAGGTGAAACCGTTCCAGGAATTGGAAAAGATGATGAATTAGTAAATAAATTATTTGCTTCTAAACTGAATGAAATAATAGAAAAAAATCTTCCAGTTGGTTATTTTCTAGTTGTAAAAACTTCAGAAATACCATTTACACCTGCAACTTTTGAAAATTCAAAAGAAAGAGCAAGATTGGAATTGGCGCACGAATTTGCCGAAAAAACTCTTGCAAGTATAAATTAATTAAATTATGAAAAGGACAGCTAAAATTAAATTTGTAAAAAAACTTTATTCAGTGAATAAGGTTTTTTTTATAATTGAAGTGTACCAAGATTTTGAACATAAACAAGGCAGGAGGTGTAGATAATATAATTTTCAATTCTTTGTAAAATACTGGTAAATTACAAGATTTTTTAAGGAAAAAAACAAAATTTTGACAAAAATATGATATATAATATAGTAAATAGTAAAAATAATAAAATATTTAAATATAAAATATTTAAAGAATAGGAGGAATTGCTATGAAAATAAAAACTTTAGGAAATGTAGTGCTTGGAGCTTTGATTGCATTAGTTGGATTTGTAATATTGACTGAAAGTAAGGATAATCATATTGATATAAAAATTGCAGATAAAGGAAATTTGAATGTAAATAATGTAAAAAATGTAACGGCAATAACTGAAAAAAAAGGTTCTGGAAAAAAAGTAAAAGCTGTTGTCATCGAATTTGACAAGTCTTTAAAGAATGAAAAATTGTCAAAAAATGCAGTTACAGTAACTCAAAAACATATTTCTAAAAAGATAAAAGAAGATAAAGGCGATGAACCAATAGTTAATAATACAACAGAAACAAAAGTAAACAGAGAAGTTTCTAAAATATACACAAGTGATAAAATAGACGATGAAAATGCAGAAGCAAAAGATGGAAAATATTTGTATCTAGAATTGAGTGAAGATAAAAATTCCAATAAAGAAGCAGCTCAAAATGATACGGAAGATTTGAAAATATCAGTTTCACAAAATAAAAAAAATTATTTTACAAATAATAGCAAAAGTTTTAATATAAACAGTAAATTGTAATTGTAAATATTAAGTTATAAAATAAAAAATATTTATTAGTTAAGATGGAGATTAAATGAAAAATAAAAAAATGTTATTGATTTTTACAGCAATTATTTTTTCGTTAAGCTGTTCCAATGAAAATGGCGTTAAAAATAATAATATAAAAAATATAAAAAATTTAAAAACAGAACAAGAATATTTGAAAAGTATAGATTATTCAAATATTGCGGATAAAGTCACTCAAAATAAAATTCATGAAATTTTAGAAAATGCAAAAGTTGATTCTGACAATATAGATCTTTTTCTGAAAAGTGTAAATTATTATAATGAAGCGACTGAAAATAAAGGATTGATAAAATCAGGATTTTTAAATTCTAAAAATATAAATCCGAATTACGACGAAGCGGCAATTCAGCAAATTTGGGACAAAAAAAATAAAAATTTTCCTGGATTTAACTGTCGAATAACGGCATTTACATTGATGAAAGATTATATAAAAATGGAAAAGCCAGTTATAAAAGCAGGAGAAATGCTTTTTATGGATATGGAGTCATTGAAAAATGTGCCATTTAAGTTATTTTCTCAAAATGAAAAAGATAAATTTGTTAATTTATTTTCAGAAATTCCGACAGAGATGACTAAAGATGTGAGAGTTCACGCTAAAAATGTAAAAGATGCTTGGAAAGAGCGAGGAATTGTATTTGATAAAAATAGTAAAATTTCGATGATTTCTGTATTTTTCCATTTTAACGATGATCCAAAGGAGAATATTTTATTTGTAGGACATGTTGGGATTCTAGTTCCTGAGAAAGATGGAAAATTATTATTTATTGAAAAATTGGCGTTTCAGCAGCCTTATCAAGCATTGAAATTTAATAATCGGACTGAACTTAATGATTATTTGATGAATAAGTATGACACTGCGTGGGGACAGCCTGTGGCTAAGCCGTTTATTATGGAAAATGATGAATTGCTTAAAGAATATAGAATTAATCCAAATAATAAAAACTAAAAATTTTAAAGCTCTAAAAATATAAAAAGACTATTTCATAAAATCTTATTTTTATGGATAGCCTTTTTTATTTTTTATTTTATTCTATTCTATTCTATTCTATTCTACTTCGACCAAAATTGAATGAAAATTTGTATAAATGACATTTCCAGGTTTGCTATTTTTAATTTTTTTGACAAATTTTCGCTGACAATAATCAACTGTGACTTTGTCACCTTTTTGTGCTTTTGAATGTTCACAAGCCAATTTTGCTGCATAAAAAATGACATCTTCACTTGGAACTCGATTTCCACAGAGAATTAGCACATGGCTTCCAGGAATATCCTTTATATGAAGCCAAATATCGTTTGGTTCTCCTTTTGCAAAGGAAATTTCCTCATTTTCTTTATTATTTCTTCCAACAAAAATTTTAAAGCCGTCATATTCAAATGAAAGGAGTTCTCTTTTTTTATGTTTATTAAGTTTAATTTTTTTAGTGTGAGTGAAATTTGACATTTTTAACTCTGACTCAATTTCTTCAATTCCAATAAAATCATTCTCTTTTTCAATAAACATCTTAATTTGCTCAAAATATTTAATTTCATCTTGAATGTCAATAAGTCTTTCGTTTAGTGCCGTAAGTGTTCTTTTTCCTTTGTTATACTTATTATAATAAAAATTTAAATTATCTTTTGGCGAAAGAGTTGGATCAAGATTTATTGTAATTTCTTCATTTGCATAAAAGTCAATAACAGTGACTTTTTTCATTCCATATTTTAATTTATGCATGTTTGCAGCTAAAATATCGCCAATATTTTTATATTTTTGATAATTTTCATTTTTTTTCAAATCAATATTTATATTTTTATTTATTTTCTTAAATTTTTTAATTTGCGTGTCGACATATTTTAGCAAATTTTTTTTCTTTTCATTAAGCACATTTGAAGTAATCGTTGCTTTAAAATATTCGTTAAGACCTTCGTTCAAAGTTTCATAATATTCATTTTCTCCAACTTTTTTTTTCTCAAATTCAGAAAATTCATTGTAAGTAAAAACTTTTTGTATTTTTTTATTTTTTGAAATTTTATAAATCACAGGTTTATAATTTTCCAAATATTTTTTAAAAGTGTCATAATTACTTGCACACTGCACAGCAAATGGAATTCCAGCGCCTTCACATTTTTTCAAAAAATCATCCGTTTCAAAAGGAAAATTTTCGTTCTCAAAATAAATTGGCGGAATTTTCTTTTCTTCAAATGGCAAAGTGTATTTTGCACCAGTCATAATGACACGATTTCCAACTTCAAGTGTAGTAAAATAAAGTGCAGCTAAAATTTTATCTCTGCAAGTGAGAAAGACATTACTCGCTTTTCCCATTATTTCAATAATAAGTGTATATTTTTCAATATCTCCAAATTGATTGAGTTTTTCAAAATCAAAATATACAATTCTGTCAAAACTTTCCTGTCTTATATTTATTAAAACTGAATTTTGCAAATATTTTTTCAGAGATAATAAAAACTTTGACTGATAATCTGTATTTAAATCTTTTTCATTTTTTAAATAAAAAATTGTAGAATTATCTTTCACTTGAAAAATCAAATTATTTTTTCCGAAAAAAAGTGAAAATGAATTTCTGTCATATTGAAAAATTTTTGTAATTTTATATCTTAAAATTTTTTCTTTAATCTCCTTAACCAAAAATGAAATTCCAATTCCATCCAAATAAAGCATATTACCTCCTTTTAATTTAATTTTAAAATATATTAAAATTATTTTTAATTTGAAAAATAGAACTTCTTGTTATTACAATATTATTATTATTATTTAATTTTTATTTTTTAATTATAATTTTTTAATTATAATTTTTAATAAAGTTCTAGTTTATACGGCAAGTAATAAAGCGGTTTATTTTTATTCGCAAGAGCCACATCATATGCTTCAAGTGCCGTTTTAGCTCCAGGAATTTTTTCTTTCAATTCAGTTGATAACTTAAATTTTTCGGAAACTTTTGAAGTCAGCATTTGTAATTTTGTCATAAAGTCTTCTTCCAAATAAATATTTTCAACCGCATAATCTCTTTTATCAATTCCCAAATCTTTTGCCATAGTTTTAATAACTTCATCAAGACTAGCAATTCCGTCAACTAAATGTATATTTTTAGCTTCATCCCCAAGCCAAATTCTTCCTTGCGCATAATTTTCCAATACATTTTCGTCAATTTTTCTATTATTTGTAACTCGAGATTTAAATTCAGCATAAGTTTGCTGCATTGACTGAACAAGTTTTTGTTTTGATTCCTCAGATAATGGTGTAAAACTGTTGTCAATATCTGAATATTTCCCTTTGCTTATGCTATTTGATGAAATCCCCAATTTATTTTGAGTGTTATATAATTTTGGAACCATTGAAACGACACCGATAGAACCTGTTATTGTCGCATTGTCGGCAAATACTTTTTTTCCTGACATTGAGATGTAATAACCACCAGACGCTGCCATATCAGACATTGAAACATAAACTGGAATATTTATTTTAGAAAGTTCCTGATAGATGACTTCTGAAGCCAGAGCCGAACCTCCGCCAGAATTTACACGAAGTACAATTCCCATCAAATTTTTAGTTTTCATCGCTTTTTCAAGTTTTTGAGTGATATTATCAGGAGTGATTACACCTTGTGTAACGCCACTTGCATCGTACAAAATTGAACCTTCTGCATAAATCACAGCAATTGTCCCATTTGAGCCATTTCCAACTTTTGTATCTTTAACTTTTTTTTCATAGTAATCGTAAATATCTGAAACATTGTCCTCTTTAATATTTAACCTTTTCGTAAAGTCAGAAAAATGTTCCAATTTATCGACTAATTTTTTATCCCTTGCATCAAAAATTGATAGATTAGTATCTACACCACTTACAATATCGTCATTTAAAGCATTTTTATCAATATTTCTATTTTTTGAAATATCAGTTACAAATTTTTGGTATCTATTTTCAAAAATTCTTGTAAGTTCTGATTTTAGTTCAGGCGACATCTGATTGGAAACGTAGTTCTCTCCATAAGATTTATAGTTTCCGATTCTTACAACTTCCATATCTACACCAAGTTTGTCAAGAAGCCCTTTCATATAAATATCAGAATAGTTGTAGCCAGTTAAATTTACACTAGCTGAAGCTGATGGAACTGCCACGATTTCATCGGCAATGGATGCCAGTTTATAATTCGCATTTGTGATGTATGCTCCAAAAGCGTATATTTTTTTATTGTTTTGCTTAATTTCTAAAAACTTTTTCGTAAGTTCTTCAATTTTAGAAGAAGATAAATTAATGTTGTCCAGCGACAAAATAACTCCTTTTATAGAATTATCATTTTTTATTGCATCCAAACTTTGCAAAATATCCATATATGATATATCTTTTTTGTCAGAAAGAAAATCTGAACCGATAACTTTGTCTTCTACAACATCTGAAACATTAAATAGCACGTAATCATTATTTTTCTTGACTTTTTCGCCATTTAATTTAGAATCTAGAATTGCCACAGTTGAAAATCCTATAATAAAAATTAAGATTATCAATAATGTCAGCTTCAAAAAAAATGAATAAGTTTCTTTTAAAGTGAACCAAAAAAATTTTTTTATAAAATCAAAAAATTTCATCTTTTACCTCCAATTTAAGTTGTTTAAAATTATAACATTTTAAAAATGAAATATCAAATATAGAAGTTTTTAAATAAAACTAATCATAGCCGTAGCTCTTCCACTCATTTTTCCCTCTCTTCTGTAAGAATGAAATCTTGGATCAAAAGTATCTTCATTTGAGATAATTAAGTTTTCTTTTAAAATGCCCAGTTTTAGTGCCATAATTTCATTAAATTTTGTATTGTCAAAGTGGTATTTTTTTGTATTTTCGTTCCAGCAAAAAGATTTTTTTATAAACTCAGTTTCTTTTCCAAATTTATCCGAAAACTTTTCATAAAATTCTATTCCAACTTCATAATATTTTTGTTGCATCCCAATTCCAAGTCCCATTAAGACATCTTTTAGATTAGTTTTGTAAATCTCTTTCATTTTGTCAAGTCCACTTTTCATCATTTCTTTAAATGTTCCTGGCCAACCTGAGTGCCACACTCCAATTACCTTATTTTTTTTGTCGTACACAAAAATTGGAAGACAATCCGCATAAAAAGTAAAAATGACGATGTCTTTTCTCTTTGTAAGAAATCCGTCGATGTCGCACTCCTTTTCATAATAATATTTTGTTGTATTTTCATCAATTACAAAAACATTTGCAGAATGCGTTTGAAACGCCATAACGGACTTCTTATTTTCAAATCCAAACTGCTCCAATAATTTTTTTCTGTTTTCTTTTTGAATTCCTTCAATTTGATTTTCAATGGGACAGTAATCTGACATATTTCCAGCATTTTTTTTTGTGTAAATCGCTTTTACTCCCAGTTTTTCAAATTCTTCTATGTAGAAATAATTTTCTTTTTCAACAAACATTGTTTTCCCCTTTATTTTATAATGGCTTGTGATAAATTTGAAAATATAATTTCTATATTTTTAATTTGTTCATTCAAATCTTTAATTTGCCATTTTCCGTTAATTTTTTCCATATTCACAGTTGCACTTACTTGTGTGTAATTTTCTTCTTTTTTCATTTCATCGTCCATAACTTCGGCAATTCCGTTCATAATTTTAGAAGTACCTTCGTTTTTGTCCATTGATTGCATTTTAGAAATCATGTCATTTACATCTTTATATTTTAGTTTTTTTGCCACAAGATCAAAAAGTACGCCTTCATTTTGAAGTTTCTGAATTTTAGAGTTGTCTAAAATTTTCACTTTTTGAGAAATTTGAGCGTCTTTATCACTGAAAAATTTTATTTCTTCGATTTTTGATTTTTGATATTCAATTCCTTTTTCAATCATTCTAACTGCCATTTGTTTAGCAGTTTGAAGACTTAGGTCATCGCCACCGTTTTTAGTTGATTTTATTTGTTCTTCAATCACTTTTGTCGCAAGTTCTTTCACTTTTTCCTTAAATTTTTTCTGATCTTCTTCAAACGCTTTTTTCACTTCCAAAGAATTTTTTTTCATCTTTTTTTCAGAAATTTTATAATTTTCACTTTTGGTTACATTGTAATCTAATTTTAGGTCAGGACCACACATTTGTATTGACATAGCAAGTAAAAAAATCATAAATAGTTTTTTCATAAAGTTCCCACTTTCTTTTTAAATAAAATTTTTTTATTTTTTTCTGTTCTCAAAATATTGCGTAAGTTCCATAAGCAATTCATTTCCGTAAAAATCGTTTTTTATAATTTCATTCGCTTCTTTAAGACATTTATCTAACATCTCTTTGCTTTTTTTAAAACCAAACAAACTTGGATAAGTCAATTTTCCATTTTCCACATCGTTTGATTTTTTTCCAGTATTTTCAAATTCTCCTTCAATATCCAAAATATCGTCTTTTATCTGAAAAGCAAGTCCAATAAGTTTTGAATATTCCACTAATTTTTCTCTTTTTTCTTTTTGTGTATCAAAAGCAATTAGCGGCAATTCAATTGCAGCGGTTAAAAGTTTTCCTGTCTTATGGGTGTGAATGTATTTTAATATTTTTTTATTTTCTTCAATATTTATATTTTTTTTGATATTTTTTTCTGTGTCTAAATTTAGTATTTTTTCAGATTCAACATCTTTATATTGTCCGCCAACCATTCCGTAGAATCCTGCATATTCTGAAAGTTTTAAAATTATCGCAACTTTATTTTTATCGCTAATTTTCGTTGAACTGGAAATGATATTAAACGCTTCCGTCAAAAGCACATCTCCCACTAAAATAGCCGTCGCTTCATCAAATTTTATGTGAGTTGTCAATTTTCCACGGCGATACATATCGTTGTCCATCGCTGGTAAATCGTCGTGAACAAGCGAATAGCAGTGAATAAACTCAAGTGCAGATGCAATATCTTCCACATTTTCATAACTTTTTTGAAATAAGTCGCACATCATATACATAAGAATGGGACGAATTCTTTTTCCACCGTTCATAACAGCATAATTCATCGCTTCGGAAAGTCTTTCTGGATATTCATATTTTTTCAATTTTTTTCGTAAATTTTTTTCTACAATTTCTTTTTTTTCTTTTAAATAATCTTTTAACATAGTTTTTACACCGTTTCACATTCGTATATTTTTGAGATTTTTTTGTTTTTTAAATTAAAATAATTTTTTAAAAATAGCTTTAAAGTTAATCCAAATCTTCAACTTCTATTTTCCCATTTTTTTCCAAAACTTTTAGCACTTTTCCTTCACCAATTTCTAGTAATTTTTCCGAATCTTTTATAAGTTTTATCGCTTTTTCATATTCTTCAATCGAATCGTCAAGCGACAATTCTTCACTTTCTAATTTTTCCAAAATTTTATCAATTTGTTCAATATTTTCTTCATAAGTTTGTTTTTTTGCTGCCATTTTTTCTCCTTTATTTAATTTAATTTCTAAATTTTTTTATTCAAAATTATAAAAGCTGACAATTTTTTTATTATAATTTCTCTCGTCATATTTTACAAATTTTTCTATTTTTTCCGGCATTTTTTCATAAACGCCATGTTCTGAAATAATAATTCCATTTTCGTCAAGTATTTCGCACTCAAAAATTTTCTTAATTGTCTTTACTGAAATATTTTCTTTATATGGCGGATCTAAAAAAATTATGTCAAATTTTTCATTTTTTCTGCCAAGTATTTCTATCGCACGAAAAACATCATTTTTGTAAGCTCTGCAATTGTCTGCTAAATTTAAATTATTTATATTTTCGATAATTATTCTCAGTGCTTCTTTGTCTTTTTCAATCATGACAGCTCTTTTAGCTCCACGGCTCAGTGCTTCAATCGCAATATTTCCAGTTCCCGAATATAAATCTAAAAATCTTGCATTTTCAATTTGTTCGCCAAGTATGCTAAATACCGCTTCTTTAATTCTTTCTAAAGTCGGTCTCGTATCTCTTCCTTCCCTTGAGTAAATTTTTCTGTTTTTTAATTTTCCAGCAACAATTCTCATTTTTCTCCTTTCATCAATTAATTAATAAAAATATATGACCATTTTATCGTCCAAATTTACACTTCCCGCAAGAAGTTCAAAATGTTCCTTGTTTTTATTTGTACTTATATTTTTAAATTCATAGCCTTTGTAATCTATACTTTTTATTTTTTTTAATGATTTATTGTAAATATTTACATAAAAAATTTCCACTTTATTTTTATTTAAAAAATTGTTCACTAAATCAAAACTGTATGTAAAATTTTTTGTCCGCAAGAAATCTGTGTTTTTTAAATCATAAGAAAGATAAAGTTTCCCTTCTTTATTTGGTTCTATAGTTTTTGAAATTGCAAACCATTCTCTTTGAATGTCTTCTCCATTTTGATTTTTGTAAATATTTTCGTCAAATTTTATAACCGCTCTCAAATTTTGAGATTTTTTGTAATCAGAGAAAAATTTTATATTGTTAATATATTTTCCACGATTATTCGTATTTTTATTGCTAAAATCTTCTTTTTCAACTTTTTCTATATTTGAATCCAGCCAAAAAAGAAAAGTTGATTTTACATTATAATTTCCAACATTCTCAAAAGTGTAAAAACTTTCAACTTTTATAGTGTTATCTTTTTCAATTGTAATATTAAGATCTTCTCTTTTAATTGCAAGTGGCTCTTGCCGCACAATTTTCACATTTCCAACTGCCAAAAATTTACTATTTTGAGCAAATGTTATGACGCTAAATAAAAAAAATGTCGTTAAAATTAATATTTTTTTAAACATATTTACCTTTCTAAATTTATTTATTTAATTAATTATATAAAAATTATCATAGACTAAAGTAAATGTCAAGATATAACTAAATTTTTCTAAATATTTTATTTATACAGATTTTCAATATATTCACTTTTTTTCCCATTTTTATCATAAACAAAAATTGGCATTTCAATCAAAAGTCCGCTATTTGCATCTTTAATCGCTTCAATCATGCAAATTTTGGCATTTTCGTTCCATTTAGTATAACAGTTTTTCATTCTCTTTGGCTCCAAATTATATTTTTTCAAAAGTTCCAAAATTTCAATTAGCCGCTCACTCCGAAAAACTATCGAAAAACTTCCCATATTTTTTAATAAATATGCTGAAATTTTTATAATTTCTTCAATCGTCAAATTCATATTATGTCTAGCACAAGCCAATTGCTTCAAGTCATTAATTTGAGAAAAATCTCCCTTAAATTCAAAATATGGTGGATTTGTGACGATTGTGTCAAACTGCGCTTCTGAAAAAGTTTTTTTATAATTTTTAATATCTTCGTTCACAATCGAAATTTGTTCATAAAAACCGTTATTTTTAACATTTTCTTTCGCAATTTCAGCCATTGTTTCCAAAAGTTCAATTCCAGTAATTTTTGCTTTACTTCGTTTTGCCAAAAGAATTGAAATAATTCCACAGCCAGTTCCAATATCAAGAATTTTTTTTGTCTTTCTGTTGATTTTCACAAAATCAGAAATTAGTACAGAATCTAAAGTGAAATTTTGAAAATCGTTTCTTTGAATAATTTTCAAATCTTTAATCGGTGTTGTCGTTTTCTCTC
This sequence comes from Leptotrichia rugosa, assembly GCF_041200005.1. Taxonomy (NCBI): domain Bacteria; kingdom Fusobacteriati; phylum Fusobacteriota; class Fusobacteriia; order Fusobacteriales; family Leptotrichiaceae; genus Leptotrichia; species Leptotrichia rugosa. The sequence goes on along the minus strand of NZ_CP165644.1, from coordinate 1,768,432 downwards.
CATTTTTTTTCATGATTTTTTGTAAAATTTTTTACCTTTCTCATTTTTTAAACTTTTTTTCAAATTTTTTTAAATTTTTTCAATTTCTTTTTTTTCAGAAAAATAAAAACTCTTTCTTTAATTATTATTCTTTAATAATCGAAAAAATGCAAGAAAGAGTTTTTAAGTTTAAAAAATTACAGAGAGTTTTTTCTAACCATTATATTTTCTGCATCTTCCACATTTAAAATTTTTTCATCTCCGTCAACTAACATCGTAATCAAAAATTTGTCGATATTTATGATTTTTATAAGAGATTTTATCAAGACTCCCTTTTCATTTAAATATTTTCTTATTGCAACACTTCCTTTGATGGAAGAAACTTGAACGGTGTCGCCTTCTTCAAAAGTTAAAATTGATTCAGGCTGAATATCTTTTTTTATCACTTCCAAATTGTTTAAAATGGTTTCAAAAGTTGTGACAAAAGCCTTTAGTTCTTCTTTTGGAATATTTTCTGTAATTTTTTCTAAAATTGTTGAATGAAAATTCCCGTGATAATTTAACGCCATTTCCCCTTTTTTAGAAAGTTTTACAAAAACTTTTCTTCTGTCTTCGTCGGAACGAATTCGCTCAATAAATTGCTTCTCGTTTAGTTTATTTATGGCAATTGACGCAGTTCCCATTGTAATTCCAAGTTTTTCAGCCAGTTCGTTCATTGTGATTTTATCTTGTCCGATGGCTTCAATTACATGTATTTCAGTAGTCGTGAGACATTTTATAACTTGATTTAAATTAATTTCTTCAATTTTATAATATGTTTTATAAAATTGATCCAATAAGTTTTCTATTTTATTATACATTTATTTTTCCCTCTCTTTAAAATTTTAATGAGTTAATTTTATTTTTATAATTTCCGCTAAATATGTAAGAACCTGCAACTAATATATTTGCTCCAGCTTGGACTGCCAGTTTTCCAGTTTTGTCATTTATTCCGCCATCCACTTGAATGTCAATTTCTGGTGCTAAATTTCTTAGCTCTTTTATTTTAGGAAGCATTTCAGGAATAAATCTTTGCCCGCCAAAACCAGGATTTACCGTCATAATTAAAACCATGTCAATATTGTCTAAATCATATTTTATAAAATCCAGCGGAGTTGACGGATTAAGAGCAACTCCAACTTTTTTTCCAAAAGATTTTACCAGTTGAATGGTTCTGTTCAAATGTTTCGTGCTTTCTGCGTGAACAGTTATGATGTCCGCACAGTCTTTAAATAGATGAATCAGACAGTCGGGATTCTCAACCATCAAATGAACATCAAAAACAAGTTTTGTGTGTGGTCTTATCGCTTCTAAAATTGGAGAGCCGAAACTGATATTTGGCACAAAATTTCCGTCCATTACATCAAGATGAAGAAAATCCGCTCCAAATTTTTCCACTTCTTGAATTTCCTTTTTTAAATTGCTAAAATCTGCTGCTAGTAGAGAAGGCGCAACGATTATTTCTTTTCCCATCAAAATTTCCTCTTTTCTTTTTAAATTTATTTGATTTTTATATTTTTTAGTGAATAAAGATAAAAGTCATATCGTTTCTTATGAATTTTATGATTTTGAACATTTTCTTTAATTGCGCAATTAGGTTCATTTGTATGAATGCAGTCACGAAATTTACAATTTTTCAAAAATTCCAAAAATTCTGGAAAAAGCAGCTCTAGTTCCTTTTTGCTTTTCAATCTTGGAAAATCAAGCGTAGAAAATCCTGGCGTATCAATTATATAAGAATGCTCATCCGTCATAAAAAATCTACTCTCTGTAGTCGTGTGTCGTCCTTTTTTTGTCTTTTGACTGACATCATTTGTGGCAAGTAGCTCTTCTCCCATTAAAGAGTTAATAAGTGAAGATTTTCCTGCGCCAGACGGTCCTGAAATTACGATGGATTTCCTCTTTATATAATCTTTTAATTCTTTTATTCCAAAATTCCCTTTTATAGAAATTGGAAAAACACGGACTGTGTTTCCAAAAATTTTTAGAAACTCTTCTAAAAATTGGTTTAATTCATCTTTAGAAACAAGGTCAATCTTTGATAAAATCAAAATACACGGAATATTTTGATAATTTGAATTTAATAGCATTTTTTGAAAATTAATAAAATCAAACTTAGGATTTTCAATTGCAAATAGAATTCCAATAAAATCTATATTTGAGAGAAGTGGTCTGTGTAAATAATTTTTTCTCTCAAAAATTTTAGTTATAACTTTTTCATCTTCGTCAAATTCGACCACATCTCCAATAATACAGTTTAGTTTACTGTTTTTCACTTTTAAGCTGCCTCTCAATTTGCACTCAAAAATATTTTCTTTGCTCAAATTTTTGGCATCTTCTTTTATGACATAATAAAAACCTTTAATTTTTCTAATAACTTTTCCTTTAATTTTTTCTTTTATGATTTAGTCCCCTTTCTTTTTTATTCTCCACTGTCATCTTCCGATTGCTGACTATCTGAATTATTTCCTTGCGATGGATTATCTCCGCTGTTTCCGTCATTTCCACTATTTGTCGGATTATTTGTGCTGTTATTATTTCCAGAATTACTGTTATCAATTTTATTAATTGTGTCATCAATTGCTTTTTCTATTCCGTTTTTATTAATGTCATTTTTTGATCTATTTATTATTTCTTCAGTTGTTTGACGTCTTCTGGCACGAGAAGCTGTATTTATGACAACTGATACATTTTGTCCCCGCTGAATTCTAGCTCCTGCTGCAGGATTTGTAGAAATAATAGTATTTAGCGGCAAAGTCTGATCGCTTGTGTAAGATACATTTTGAATATTTATCCCAACTTGTTTTGCAAGTTCTCTTGCATCATTTAAATCAAGTCCAACTATATTTGGCATAACAGACGGATCTATCATCTGCTGTGAAGATACAAGTATTGAAATTTTTTGATTGATTTCAAGTTTTGTTCCAGGTTTTGGATAAACTCCTAAAATTGTATTATATTTTTGGTTTGAAGGATAATAATCAATTGTTTCAATTTGAATATTTTGTCCTTTTAACTTTGATCTAGCTTCTAAAAGTTCGAGTCCAATTATATTTGGGACAACTTGATTTTGACCGTTGTTTACCCAAATCTTTATAACTCTATTTACTTTAACTTTTTTCCCAGGTCGTGGATCCTGATTGTGAACCACATTTAGTGGTACTTTTTCGGTTTTTGAATGAATGACTTTAACTTTCAGTCCAGCTTCCTTTAAATATTTTATCGCTTCTTTTTCATTTAAGTTCATAACATTTGGAATAACGGTCATGCGAGTGTTAAAAAAATGTCTATCGAATACACCTCGTCCAAAAATTCCTAGTGTCACTAAACAAATCATCACAATAACAAATCTTATTATTTTACCGGGATTTAATTTTTTTTGTTGACATCACACACCTCATATTTTTATAGATTTTATTTTAATAAATTACTCATTTATATAATATCACAATTAATAAATAAATACAATTTTTAAATGAAAGATTGTAAACTAAAAAATCAACTCTGAAATTATAACTTTTAAAATAAAGAAAATATGGTATAATTATGATTAAGATAATAAAAAAAATAAATAAAATTTAAAAAATAAAAAAAAGGAGGATTTTATGAAAAAAATAATGATGTCTTTGCTTATTTTAAGCAGTTTTAATTTATTTTCAACAAGCGAAAATCTCATAAGAAAAATAAGCGTGACTGGAAATTCTGAAAAAGAAGTTATGCCAGATATTGCGGTTATAAATTTTTTGATTTCAGAAAAAGACAAAGATTTGAATGTGGCGACCAAAAAGACAAAAGATGCGCTGGAAAATTTTAAAAAAGAACTTGGCGCTAGAAAAATTCAAACGGGAGAAATTGAGACAATTTCATTTTACGACACAAAAAATACGGAGTATGAAGAAGATGTAAAGCCAAAAAATTTAAAGAATCAAAAACAAAAAAGTGAAATAAAAACGCCAGTTTCTTATACCGCTGAAATTGAGATTTTGGTAAAAAATATTGATTTTAATAGATTAAGTGGATTAATTGGCGTAGACGGGGAAAAAAATTTTAGTAAAATTGAAAAAAATTTTTCTCAAAATGCTTATTCTGTAAGTTTAAAAGAAACTGATAAAACTGTGGATACAGCTTTGAATAAATTATTTGTCAAAGTAAACGATGTAAAAGAAAAATTGCAAAATTTGAGTGAAACTAAAAACGATGTCGTCTTTGGCGGATATAAAATTACTGAAAATTTTACAAATGACAGCAAAACTCCTGTTGACATGTATTATGTAAATCATAATTTAAAATTGACAGTAAAAAATTTAAAAAATTTGAATACGATAATTTCTATTGCTGCGGACAATGATATTAATATAAATGGCTCAATTCAATTTGACTTGTCAAATAAAGATGAAATTGAGCGGCAGATGTATAAACAGGCATTTAATGAAGCCGAGAAGAAAGCTAAAAGCATTTTGAAGTCAAGTGTGCTAAAACTTGGAAAGCCAATTATAGTCAGCGAAGATTTGGATTTTCAGCAAAAAATGATAGATAAAATTGACAGTCAGTGGGAAGTGAAAGCAGTAACAAACACAGCAGAACTTTCAGCGCCAGTAGCAGAGAGTTATCTTGAAGATCGTGTCAACTATTATAGTACATCAAAAAGGGCGGTAAATACAAAAGTTGATTACACTCCAAAACCACTAAAATTGGAGCAAAATGTGTCTGTGATGTATGAGATAAAATGATTTTTATAAAAGAAGAAAGAAAAAAATAAAAAGTCAATAGAAAAGTGATCAATTGGTAAAATTGTAAAGTCTTTAAAGGAGATATAAACATGAAAAAAATATTAGTGGCACTTTTTGCATTATTAAGTCTAAATATTTTTTCTGCAAATGAAGATAATGTAAAAAAAATAAGCGTGACGGGAAATGCACAAAGAGAAATCATGCCAGATATGGCAACATTGAGTTTTCAAATTAAGGATAAGGACAAAAGTTTGAGTGCAGCGTCTTCAAAAGTGAAACAAAAATTAGAAAAATTTAAGAAAGATTTGAGAACAAAAAATTTAGTGTCTGGCGATGTTGAAACAGTTTCTATTTCAGATAGAAAAATTAAAGATAAAAATTATTCAGACAATAAAAATGTGTCTTCATATTCTGGTCAAATGAGTGTTTTCGTAAAAAATGTAGATTTTGAAAAGCTGGGAGAACTCATTGAACTAAATAACGGAGATAAATTTCAAAGCGTGAAAAAGGACGAGAAAGAAAATGTTTACGAAATTAAGTTAAAAGAAAGCGATAAGACATTAAATGGCACTTTGAATAAATTATTTTCAAAACTGGATATTTTGAGAAATAAACTAAAAACAATAAATGCAACAAAAAATAATGTTTTTTTTGGAGATTATGAAATTAAAGAAAATGCCGAAAATTATAAAGAAACGGAAGTTTATGAAGTAATTCAAAATTTAAAAGTTACAACAAAAAATTTAAAAGATTTGAATACGATAATAACTTTGGCAGACACCGATGGTCTTAATATAGCAGGTTCGATAAAATTTGACTTGTCCAACAGAAATGAAATCGAGTCGCAAATGTACAGCGATGCCTATAATGAAGCAAGACAAAAGGCAGAAAGTATCTTAAAGTCAAGTAATTTAAAAGTTGGAGATGTGATTGTCGTAAGCGAAGATGTGGACTTTCAGCAAAAAATGATAGACAGGATTGACAGCCAATGGGAAGTGAAAACACAAGCTGCTGATTTAACAGAAGAAAGAAATTCTTCAGGAATGCAGATAAGAGGTGGATATGATTTTAATAGAGGCTATAAAGTTGGTAAAACAAGAGTTGACTACACTCCAAAACCTTTAAAAATAGAGCAAAATATATCTGTGATGTATGAGATGCAAAAAAAATAAATGAAGGGAGATAAAATTATTTAAATAATAATTTTAAAATGAAAAAATGAAAAAAATAATGACATTTTTATTTATGATGACTTGTGTTTTGACATTTTCTGATGTCGTTTCTGGAAAAAGAATACAAGTTAGAGGAATTGCAAAAAAAGAAATATTTCCAAATTTAGCAAAAGTGCAGCTTACAATAAAAACTCAAGATGAAAATTTGGATAAAGCAAGTCGGGAAAATTCACAAAGACTTGAAAAATTTAAAAGTTTACTGAGTAAATCTGGTGGAAAATATGAAAAAATAGATTCAGTTTCTTATTTTACCGATAAATCTTACGATTGGGAATATGAAACAGTCAACAAAGGAGCAAAGGAATACGAAACAGTTCTGACAATTGAAGCAAATAAAATTGAGTTAAATAGTTTAAAAGACTTTTTGCAGATTTTATCAAATGAAAAAATTTATAAAGTGGAAATAAATTCACAAGGAATAAATACTTTCGAGATAAAAGCAAGGGATAAAACAGCTAAAGTTGCTTACCAGAAAGCGATTGATAAATTTAATGATTTGCAAAAAAAACTTGGCACAAAAGGACTTGGAAATATTATAAAAATTGCTGGATTTAAAAATGACGAAGTCAGTCTTGAAAAAAGAGAAAGTGTAAAAAAAGAAGTTAACACAGTTACTCACAATGTGGAAGTTACAACTAGAGATATGAAAAGTCTGGGAAATATAATAAGCGTTGCATATGCAGTTGGAATTGGAACAAACGGATATATTGAGTATGATATTGATAACAAGCAGAAATTGGAAGATGAACTATATGAAAGCGCTTACAAGGAAGCGTTAAAAAAAGCGCAAGTTATTTTGGGAAAAACTAATTTGAACTTAAAAAATCCTGTTACAATAACTGACAAGTCAAATGGTATAATCCGAGCATATTCTGACTACGATTACAGCTACAATTTATATGCTTCAATTGATTCAAAAATTTTAGAAAAAAGCGACAAAGAGCTAATGGACAAAGTTTTGGAGAAAAATGTTGTGATAAATCCATCGAAACTTAATATTTCAAAAGAAGTTTACATTGAATTTGAGATGAATTAATTTTTTTAAAGGGAATGAAAAAAAATTCCCTTTTTTTGTGGTATAATTATGATGAAATAATTAAATTTTAAAAATAAAAATTAAAAATAGGGAGAGTGAAATTAATGGAAAAAAATTTTGAGCAAAAATGGTGGCATAAATCAGTAGTTTACCAAATTTACCCAAAAAGTTTTAATGACACGACTGGAAGTGGACAAGGAGATATAAAAGGAATTACAGAAAAATTAGATTATTTAAAAAAATTAGGAGTGGAAGTGCTGTGGCTAACACCAATGTATAAATCTCCACAAAATGATAACGGTTATGACATAAGCGACTATTACAGCATAGATGAGAGCTATGGGACAATGGAAGATTTTGAAGAAATGTTAAAAGACGCTCACAAAAGGGATATAAAAATAGTGATGGACATTGTCGTAAACCATTCTTCAACTGAAAATGAGTGGTTTAAAAAATCTGAAGCAGGTGACCCTGAATACAAGGATTTCTATATTTGGAAAGATGAAGTGGATGGAAAAGAACCGACAAACTGGCAGTCAAAATTTGGTGGAAGTGCTTGGAAGTGGAGTGAAAAAAGAAAACAGTATTATTTGCACTTATTTGATGTGACTCAAGCTGATTTGAACTGGGAAAATGAAAATGTGAGAAAAAAAGTTTATGAAATGATAAAATATTGGCTTAACAAAGGAGTTGACGGATTTAGATTTGACGTGATTAACTTAATTTCAAAAGACCAGAGATTTTTAAATGACGATGGAAGTGACACAAGATTTGTGCCTGATGGGAGAAGATTTTATACAGATGGTCCTAAAATTCACGAATATTTGAAGGAAATTCACAAAGAGGCATTTGGAGAAAGCGATTTACTGACTGTTGGAGAAATGTCATCAACGAGTCTTGAAAATTGTGTAAGATATTCAAATCCTGAAGAAAAAGAACTTTCAATGGCTTTTTCATTTCATCATTTAAAAGTGGATTACCCAAATGGAGAAAAATGGGTAAAAGCGCCATTCGATTTTGTAGAACTTAAAAAAATACTTTCAAAATGGCAGATTGGAATGTATGAAGGAAATGGATGGAATGCAACTTTCTGGACTAATCACGATCAGCCAAGAGCTTTATCAAGATTTGGAGATGACAAAAATTTTCATGAAAAATCAGGGAAAATGCTTGCAACTGTACTTCATGGGCTTCAAGGAACTCCGTATATTTATCAAGGGGAAGAATTTGGAATGACAAATCCATATTTTGATAAAATTGAAAAATATAGGGATGTGGAGTCTAAAAATATGTATAAAATATTGAGAGATAAAGGACTTTCTGAAAAAGAAGTGCTTGATATTCTGATGCAAAAATCAAGAGATAACTCAAGAACGCCAGTTCAATGGGATGATACAAAAAATTCCGGATTTACAAGTGGCACTCCGTGGATTGAAATTCCAGAAAATTATAAGAAGATAAATGCCGAGAATGCACTAAAAGACAGCAATTCAATATTTTATCACTACCAAAATCTAATTCAGTTAAGAAGAACAGAAGAGCTTTTAATTACTGGAAGATATGAAGATATTGATTTAGAAAACAAAAAAGTTTACGCTTATAAGAGAGTAGGAGAAGATGCAGAATTGATAATAATTGCCAATTTTTATGACAAAGTTACTGAATTTGATGTAAAAGGGATGGATTTGGAAGAAGCCTTTATTTTACTTTCAAATTATGTGCAAAGTCCTGAAATAAATGGGAATAAACTTATTTTAAAGCCATATGAGGCAATAATTTTCAAAAAAGTAAAATAAGTTTAAAAGTAATTGAAGATAAAAATTTTGAAAAAATTTAAAAAAAAACTTGCAAAATTTCAAATTTTATAGTATAAAATATTTGTTAATCGAAATATATTTTGAAGATAAGGAGAAAGAATTATGGCAAAAGAAACATTAAATCCGTTTGAAATTGCACAAAAGCAGATTAAATCAGCTTGTGATAAATTAAATGCAGATCCAGCTGTGTATGAAATTTTGAAAAACCCTCAAAGAGTATTGGAAGTATCATTTCCAGTAAAAATGGATAATGGAGATATTAAAACGTTTATAGGTTACAGATCTCAGCATAATAACGCAGTAGGACCTTACAAAGGTGGACTTAGATTTCATCCAGGTGTTACAAGAGATGAAGTAAAAGCTCTGTCTACTTGGATGACATTCAAATGCTCTGTTGCAGGAATTCCTTACGGTGGTGGAAAAGGTGGAATGGCAATAGATCCTAAAGATTACTCAAAAGGTGAATTAGAAAGAATTTCAAAAGGATTTGCAAAAGCAATTTCGCCAGTAATTGGAGAAAAAGTCGATATCCCAGCTCCAGATGTCAACACTAATGGACAAATTATGTCTTGGATGGTTGAAGCTTATGAAGAAAAAGTTGGAAGATCAGCGAAAGGAATTTTCACAGGAAAACCATTGGAATTTGGAGGTTCATTAGCTAGAACTGAAGCTACTGGATACGGAGTTAACTTAAATGCTAAAAAAGTACTTGAAAAATTAGGAATTGATATAAAAGGAGCAACTTACGCGGTTCAAGGATTTGGGAATGTAGGATTTTATACAGCTTATTACGCCCACAAAGACGGAGCAAAAATCGTAGCTTTCTCAAATACCGATGTGGCAATTTACAATGAAAATGGAATCGATATGGAAAAAGTTATCAAAGATTTTGAAGAAAATGGTCGTATCATTGAAAATAAAGGTTATGGAAAAGACATCACAAATGCTGAATTATTAGAATTGGAAGTTGATGTACTTGCACCTTGTGCACTAGAAAATCAAATTACTTCTGAAAATGCAGACAGAATTAAAGCTAAAGTGATTACAGAAGGAGCAAACGTATACTACTCCAGAAGCTGATGAAATTTTATTTAAAAAGGAATTACAGTAATTCCTGATATACTTGCAAATTCAGGTGGAGTTGTAGTTTCATACTTTGAATGGGTACAAAACTTGCAAAGCTATTACTGGTCATTTGATGAAGTTCAGCAAAAAGAAGATGCGCTATTGTCAAAAGCATTTGAAGATGTGTGGAAAATAGCTGATGAATATAAAGTAGATCTAAGAAATGCAGCTTATATGAAGAGTATTGATACAATTTCTAAAGCAATGAAAGTAAGAGGTTGGTATTAAAAAATCTAGTTTTTATAATTTAATAATAAAAAAGGCTTATTCTTTGTGATAAGTCTTTTTTTAGAAAAATAAATTTAATTTTTATAAAAAAATTTTGAGAATGAGTGATAATATTGTATAATAAGCATATCTTATAAAAAGAGGAGGAAAATGAGAGTTTTTGGGAAAATAAAGTTTAAAAATAAAATATTTTTTAAACTGCTTTCTTATTTTGGTTTATCGCTTCTTGTGTTTTCAATTGTAGTGGGGATTTTCTTTTATTATGTCTTTCGGCAAAATACTATTTTGTTGCATAAAAAGAATTTGGAAGAACGAGCCATAAAAATATCAGAGACTTTGTCGGATATGTGGTTTTCCCCAAGACCTAAGGAGTTTTTGAAAGACGGTGGAAAAAAAATGGAAAAAGAAAAAAGGAAGTTTCCAAAGCCTCCTGATTTTCCAAATGCAATCGGAAATTTAAATAATCAAAATTTTCAAAATGATAATTCTCCAAAAGTAGAAGAGATTCCTAAAATAGGCGAAGAAGAAAATAATAAAAATTTGCATGAAGTTGACGAAGAGCAGGAAAATAGCTTTAGAATTTTTAGAAGTATGAAAATGATTGAAAATATTGCGATGGCAGAAGTGTGGATTTTGGATGCAAAGACAAGAAATATAGTACAGGGAGAAAAAAATCAATTAATTTCTTATTTTAAACTTCCGCCAAATGCTGAAGATACTATAAAAAAAGCATTAGATGGAAAAGTTACAACTACTGAAAATTTTAATGATTATTTGAGTGAGAATTCGATAACTGTTGCAGTTCCCATAAAGAATGGCACAAAGATTGAAGGAGTGGTTCTACTGCATTCTCCTATAAAATACTTGTCTCTTTCTTTGAAAAGTGGAACTTATACTCTTGTTCTAAGTATAATCATCGCTTTATTTTTAGCGAGTATTGCGGCAATTTGGCTGTCTGCAAGTTTTACAAATCCACTTAATAAAATAAAAAATACTACTTTGGAACTTGCAAAAGGAAATTATGAAATTAAAACGAATGTGAAACAGAGTGATGAAATAGGGGAGTTAGCTAGAAGCATTGATATTCTTGCACTGAAATTGGATAAATCTTTAAAAGAGCGAGAGAGATTTGAAAAAATGAGGCAAAATTTTATAGCAAATGTGTCACATGAGCTAAGAACGCCAATAACAGTTATAAGAGGGTCAATAGAAGCCATTTGTGATGGAATTATAAATGATTCTAAACAACTTGATGAATATAATCATCAAATTTTAGCGGACAGTATTCATATGCAACACTTGATAAATGATTTAATTGATTTAACAAAATTACAAAATTTGGATTTTTCGATAAAAGAAGAGATAATAAGCTTAAAAGATATAATAAACGATGTGGTAAGAAGTATGAAACAAATTTCTTCTAAAAAAAATATAAAAATTAATTTTGAGTTTGAAAATTTGAAAGAGAATTATTTATTTCGTGGAGATTATCAAAGAATTAGACAGATGATAATAATTGTTGTTGACAATGCAATAAAATTTTCTAAAGAAAATCAGAAAATTGATATTTTTTTGAAAACGCTCAAAAAAAAAGATAAATATGAATTAAAAATTATTGACACAGGAGCTGGAATTGATTCTAAAAACATTGGAGAAATTTTTAATCGCTATCATAAGTCAAACAGTACTGAAAATAAAAATGGAATGGGACTCGGACTTGCAATAGCAAAGGAGATAGCACAGCGTCACGAGATTTTGATAAATGTTGAAAGTGAGCCAAATGTTAAGACGATATTTACATTTTTTATAAAAAAATTAAAAATTTGAGAATAAAATTAAATATAAAGATTGACAAATCTTCAAAAAAAGTATAAAATTGTAATAGATACAAATAAGTTATTGAAATACCTTCATAAATTAATTAAATAAAATAATATAAATAAAATCAAGGAGGAAAATATGCACGTAGAAAATGTAAGTGAATATTTAAAAGGAAATGGTATAAAACCTTCTGTCCAAAGAATGAGAATATTTCAATATTTGCTAGATCATCATACGCATCCAACAGTTGATGATATTTTCAAAAATTTGTCACCTGAGATGCCGACCTTATCAAAGACTACTGTTTATAATACGCTGAATATATTTGTGCAAAATCATATTGTTCAAGAAATTATAATCGAAGAAAATGAAGTTAGATATGATGTAGTAACAAAAAGTCACGGTCATTTTAAATGTAAAAAATGCGGAGAAATATTGGATTTTGATGTAGATTTGTCAAAGTTTGATTTGTCGTCATTAGGTGATGTGGAGGTAAATGAGATGCATTTTTATCTAAAAGGAACTTGTTCTAAATGTTTAAACAAAAATTAAAATAAAAGAGGAGAGATAAAAAAATGAAATTAAATGATGAATTAAAAGCATTATTAAACGCACAAGTAAACATGGAAATTGAAGCGGCATACCAATACAAAGCTATGTCAGCTTATTTTGAAGGAAGAGAATTAGAAGGATTTGCAAAATGGATGGATGCTCAAGTACAAGAAGAATTAGGACATTCTAAAAAATTCTATGATTATCTTTTAAAAAGAGAAGGAAAAATCGAATATTTTGAGTTAAATAAGCCTAAAGCTGATTTTTCTTCAGTAAAAGAAGTATTTGAAGTGGCATTGGCACACGAGCAAAAAGTTACAGCATCTATTGAAAATATTTACAAAGTTGCAAGAAATTTGGGTGATTTTGGAGTAGAAAACTTTTTAGATTTCTTTATCGAAGAACAGGAAGAAGAAGAAGAAACAGTTAAAAAAATAATTGATAAAATCACTTTGTTAAATGTTGACAACAAAAATGTTGAATTATATTTGTTGGATAAAGAAATGGGAGAAAGAAAATAATAAATTATTTGACTTTCTAGCTACACCTTTTTAGGTGTAGCTTTTTTTTAAAAGAATAAAAAAAGAACCCCAAAATAAATTTGAGATTCTTTGTTATTATTGAATCCTAATTAGTCAATGTAATCATTTACTTCAATTGGTTCAATATTCCAAATTTCTTTTGCATATTCTGCAATTGTTCTGTCAGAACTGAATTTACCAGCATTTGCAATATTTTTAAGAGCTTTTCTAGTCCATTCTCTCTTATCTTTAAATGCGTTTTGAAGTTTATCCTGAGCTTCCCTGTAAGATGCAAAATCTTTTAATAGGAAGTAAACATCAGGTCTTGAACCGTCTACACCGTATAACAATGAATTCTGCAATTCTTTAAAGATACCTGTGTGATTGTCGTCATAAGTTCCGTCTGCCAATTGGTCAATAACTTTTTTAAGACCTTCTACATTCACATATTCTTCATAGGGATTGTATTCATTATTAGCTTCGTAAGCTTCTACTTCTTGAGCTGAAAGTCCGAAAATAAATGCATTGTCATCTCCAACTTCTTCAACGATTTCCACATTTGCTCCATCCATTGTTCCTAGTGTCAATGCACCATTTAACATAAATTTCATATTTCCAGTTCCTGAAGCTTCTTTACTTGCAGTTGAAATTTGTTCTGATACATCGGCTGCTGGGAATATTTTTTCAGCAAGTGAAACTCTATAATTTTCTAAGAACACAACTTTAATTTTTCCGTTGATAGATGAGTCGTTGTTAATAACTTCTGCGATAGAATTAATCAATTTGATAATTCCTTTGGCTCTTCTATATCCAGCGGCTGCTTTTGCACCAAAGATGAAAGTTCTTGGTTCTACATCTAAATATGGATTATCTTTTAATTTATTATATAAGTCCATAATGTGTAAAACATTTAGTAATTGTCTTTTATATTCATGTAATCTTTTTACTTGAATGTCAAAGATAGAATGCGGGTCGACTACAATACCAGTTGTTTCTTTTATATAATTTGCTAATCTTTGTTTGTTGTTAAATTTAATTTCAGAAACTCTATTTAAGATGTTGTCGTCATCTAAATATTTTTCTAATTTTTTAAGTTCATATAAGTCAGTAATCCATTTATCTCCGATTAACTCGGTGATTAAAGAAGCTAGTTCAGGATTTGCTTTTAGAAGCCATCTTCTTTGAGTGATTCCGTTTGTTTTATTTAAGAATTTTTCAGGATACAATTCGTTCCATTCTTTTAATTCAGAATTTTTTAGAATTTCTGTATGAAGCTCAGCAACTCCATTTACTTTGTGTGAACCTACGATTGCAAGCCACGCCATTCTAATTTGTCCATTTCCGATAATTGACATTTTGTTAATTCTATGCCAGTCTCCTGGATATTTTTGTTGTAATTCAGTAATGAATCTTCTATTGATTTCTTCTATAATTTGATAAATTCTTGGTAAAAGTGGTTGGAATAAAGGAATATCCCATTTTTCTAATGCTTCTGATAAAATTGTATGGTTTGTATAAGCAAATACTTTTTTACAAATGTTCCAAGATTCGTCCCAACCTAATTTTTCTATATCTAAGAAAATTCTCATAAGTTCAGGAATTGCAACAACTGGATGTGTATCATTCAATTGAATTGCAATTTTGTCAGCAAATCTTGAGAAATCGTTTCCATAGATTGATTTGTATCTTCTTACAATATCCTGTAATGATGCTGAAGTAAAGAAATATTGCTGTTTTAATCTTAATTGTTTTCCATCTTTTTTAGTATCATTTGGATATAATACTCTTGAAATATCTTCAGCTTCTACCGCTTTTGCCGAAGCTTGTAAATAAGTTTGGTCATTGAATAGTTTTAGATCAAATCCTTCAGGCGATCTTGCTTCCCACAATCTTAGCGTGTTTACAGTATCGTTTCCATATCCGATTACAGGCACATCGTAAGGAACTGCAAGAACAGTTTCAGTATTTATCATTTTATAATATTCTTTTCCATATTCATCTTTATGGACTTCAATTTGTCCTCCAAATTTTACTTCAAACATTCTGTCAACTCTTTTAATTGACCAAGGATCGCCGTATTTTGTCCAATCGTCAGGGTATTCCACCTGGAATCCATTTTCGATTTTTTGCTCAAACATTCCGTATTTGTAACGAAGTCCATATCCGTGTCCAGGTAATTTTAAAGTTGCAAGTGAATCTAAAAAACAGGCAGCAAGTCTACCAAGTCCACCATTTCCAAGTCCAGCGTCCATTTCAGAATCTTCAAGTTTGTTAATATCCACTCCAAATTCGTCCAAAGTTTCTCTAATAACATCATTAATTCTTAAGTTAATCAAGTTGTTTCCCATAAATCTTCCCATTAAAAATTCAGCAGAAAGATAATAAGTTTGTTTTGCCTGTTTTTTGGCATAAGTTTTTTTAGTGTTGTACCATTTTTCTACAACATATTCCAAAGCCGCACGAGAAACTGCATAATATAATTCATATTCATGAGCTTCTTCGATAGTTTTACCAAAATTTGCTCTTAATTCTCTGGTAATACTTTTTTTTAATTCATTTTTATTAATCGTCATTTTTCCTCCTAAAAGACTTTTATTTTTTTCAATTGCTATTTTACCCTTTTTTTCAATTTTTTTCAATTAAAATATAATTAAAATTATCGTATAAGGATAAAGTTAAATTATAATTTTATAAAATTCCTTTTTCTTTAAAAACTTTTGTCAATTGTTCATAAGTTTTTTGTTCTGCCGAAACAAGTGGCAATCTTACATCGTCGTTGTCTATCATTTTTAAAATTTTCATAGCAGCTTTCACTGTGACAGGATTTCCTTCCAAAAACATATTTTTACTTACGTCGTAAAGTTTTGTGTGTAGATCAAAAGCCTTTGCAAAATTTTTGTTTAAAAATGAACTGATTAAATCATTCATTTCTTGCGGCATAATATTTGCAACAACAGATACTACTCCTTTTGCTCCAATTGATAACATTGGTAAAATTAGATGATCTTCGCCTGATAAAATTTCAATTTTATCGCCACACAAGTTTTGAATTTTAATCATTTGTTCAAGACTTCCAGTTGCTTCTTTTACAGCCACAATTTCTGGAATTTCGGCTAACCTTGCGATTGTTTCAGGCTCAATATTTGTCCCAGTTCTTCCAGGAACATTGTATAGCATTACAGGAAATTTTGAATCATTTGCAATTTTTTTGTAATGTTCATAAAGTCCACGTTGACTTGGTTTATTATAATAAGGACAAGTGCTAAGTGCAGCATCCGCTCCCAATTCTTTTGCATATTTTGTAAGTTCTATTGCTCTATTTGTGTTATTTGAACCAGCTCCAGCAATAACTTGTATTCTTCCTTTCACTTCTTCCACAACAATTCTAATAACTTTTTCATGCTCAGCAAATGTAAGTGTAGGTGCTTCTCCAGTCGTCCCACAAGGCACAATTCCAGCTGTCCCATTTTCAATGTGATAATTTACTAATTCACGCAATTTATCTTCGTCTAATTCGGTTCCATTATTTTTAAATGGTGTAATTAGAGCTACATAAGATCCTTCAAATTTCATTTTTTTGTCCTTTCAATTTTTTTATCTTTTATATTTATAAAATCCTTCAGCAACTTTTTCACTAGGCCCAGTCATAAAAGCGTCATCACCTTCTTTGTCATATTCTATGACAAGCTGTCCACACTTTTACATTGACCTTGTATTCTGTATAGCCAAAAATTCTTGATAGAACAGCAGCGGCAGTGACACCTGTCCCACAGGCAAGAGTTCTTCCAGCTCCTCTCTCCCAGGTGATAACTTCAATATGAGTCTTGTCATACACTTTTACAAAATTTACATTAACTTTTTTTGGAAATAATTCAGTATAATTTTCAATTTTTTTTCCAAAAGTATTAATAATTTTGTCGTCAAATTCATTGACGAAAATTACACTGTGATCAGTTCCAGTAAAAATGTAAGAAATTTCAAATTCTTTTCCATCAACTGTAATTTTTTCTTTTAAAAATCTCTCTTTTTCTGTATTAATTAATTTATTTGCATCAAAAACAGGTTTCCCCATATTCACACGAGCTGTAAAAATATCATTTTCATCATCATAACTTGTTCTGATGTTTAAATCAACAGTTTTTACTGTAAATTCATTTCCTTCAACTAAATGATTGTTAATTAGATATTGAGAAAAACATCTAATTCCATTTCCACACATAGGCGCTTGGCTTCCATCTGAGTTAAAGAAGAACATAAATGGCATATTTGCCACATATTTTAAAATTATAAGTCCATCTGCACCAATACCATAATGTCTATCACAAATTTGAGCTGCAAACTCGTTATAATCTGGAATTCCTTTTTCAATCAAATCTCTTTCATTTACAATGACAAAATCATTTCCAGCTCCTTGATATTTTTCAAATTTTAACATAATTTAACCTCCATTAACTTCTTAATTTTAATAAATTATTTTAATTATTTTTATAGTTTTCTAGAAAATTTTTTAGTATGTAATTTGAAATACTTTCTTTTGGAATCCATTCATTTTCTTCTAATTCAAATTTTAATTCAATGTCTATAATTTCTGTGATATTTTTATCATTTTTCATTAATTCTTTTGAATAGATATCTAAATATTGAGATATTTCAGATTTTATTTTTTCATTTAAAAGTATGTCCAAATCTACTTGACCATTTTTTCCATATTTTTTTAACATATATTCTTTTAATTTATTTAAAGCATCAAGTGCATCTACAAATTTTAATTCAAGAGTTCCATTTGCCTTGTTTTTTGATATATTTGTAATATCATATAATTCAATTTTTGAATTATAGATAATATTTTTTAAGTGTTGTTCTGTAATCATTTCCATCAAGATTCTAAATGATTTTTGTTTCTTTTTATCTGCCACTTCCATACCGGTGAACTACTCCCGCTTTTAGAAGTGGGAGCTTCTTGGGAAGTATCTGCTTTTGTTAGCCAAATATATTTACCAAGCTCTTCGGGTAGTTCCTACCCTGTCTTTTTTTATTTTCCTAATATTTCAACATCAATTTTCCAATATTTTTTATATTCAATGCCGCATTGTAATCTCTATCAATTTCAATTCCACAGCACTCACATTTATAACTCCTTTCTGATAATTTCAATTTCTCTTTAACGTTTCCACATTTACTACAAGTTTTCGATGATGGAAACCACTTATCTATTTTCAAAAATTGTTTCCCTAAAAACATCAGTTTATACTCAAGCATTCTCAAAAACATTCCCCATCCATTATCTCCTACACTTTTCCCAAAATTTAATGCCTGACTCATCCCTTTCATATTCAAATCCTCAACAACCACAGCATTATAATCTTCAGATAATTTTTTCGATAATTTATGCAAAAAATCTCTTCGACAATTCTTGATATACTCATGTAATTTTGATATTTTCATTTTTTGTTTATACCAATTTCTAGAAAATTTCACTTTTTTTGACAACGATTTCTGTAATTTTTTCAATTTTTTCTCCAACATTCTAAAATATCTTGGATAATCAGCCCTTTGGTTTTCAGAACTGAAAAATAATTCAGACATTGAAAAATCAAGTCCCATTACTTTATCATTACTAGCTACCTTTTGGATTTCTTTTTCAAATTCTGTCGAAATAGAAACATAGTAATTTCCATTACTGTTTGTTAGTGTTACCGACTTTATTCTGTAATCCTTTGGTATTTCTCTATGATATTTCAATTTTACTTTTTTCAATTTTGGCAAAACCAAATATTTGTTTTCCTCAATTCGTATTGAATTATTCACACAATTTGTCGTGTAACTTTTAATATTATTCTTTTTAGATTTGAACCTTGGAAATTTTGCCCTCTTCTGAAAAAAATTCGTAAACGATCGTTTTACATTCAATTGAGCATTTGAAAGTGCCAGACTGTCTACTTCTTTCAAAAATTGGTTTTCACTTTTCAAACTGGCAGGTGTAATTATTTTATTTTTCCCAGTTTCTTCATAAATTTTATTAGCAGTATACAAAATCGTATTGTAAACAAAACGAACACATCCAAAAGTCTTATTTATCAATAATTCCTGCTCTTTATTTGGATAAATTCTGTATTTGAATGCTAAATTATATTTCATAGAATTACACCTCCTTTTGATTTTGAATATTATTTTTAATTATTTCTTTAGAGATTTTATCATCAATAAGTTCTCTTCAATATTTTATACAAAAATTGTATCATGGATGTATCCTTTTTTCAATTTTTTTTACAAAAAAAGCAATTCATTTCCCACTTGTAGAAAGCCTACGACTTCTTGCTATCTTTTTGTTAAAACAGATTTTTTTTTAATCATTTCATTAAATAATTTATTTTTTTCAGTTTCATTAAACTGATTTATTGTTTTATTTATTGCTGAATTTAATTGAGCTTTATCATTAAATTCACTAAAAGATAGAATGTTAATAAACAACAGTAAAAATAATAATATTTTTTTCAATGCAAGGTCTCCTATAAATCAAATTCTTTAGCAAATAATTCAGCCACTCTTTTTCCCATCACTTCATCGACAATTAGAGAAATACTTATTTCTGAAGTTGAAATTTGGTGAAAACTTATGTCGTTTTCTGCTAAAATTTTGAACATTTTTGAAGCTACACCTACATTACTTATTAATCCTATTCCTACGATTGAAACTTTCGTAACATAAGGGTTTATTATAAAAGATGTATTTTCGTATTTTGCTTCAATTTTTTCTCCAATTTTTTCAAGCGCCGCCATATCAGTTTTTGGACAAGTAAAGGCAAAGCTTCCGTGATGGCTTGAAACATCGTTTTGACTTATCATATCTACATTTATTCCGCTTTTTTCTGCTTTTTCAAAAATTTCGTAGACGTTTTGCGCATTTGTCGGGATTTCCTCCACATTTACCATTATTGTATTTTCGTTTATTGACACTCCTGTGATTACTTTTTGTTCCATTTTTTTATTCTCCTTTATTTTTTCGATTGAAGTTATTATCGTTCCATTTTTTTCACCCAATGATTTTCCTACGTAAATTTCAACGCCATATTTTCCACCTAGTTCAACGGCACGGGGTTCCATCACTCCAGCTCCCAAATAAGCCAATTCCATCATTTCATCATAAGAAATAAATGGCAATTTTTTTGCATCACTATAAACTCTTGGGTCAATTGAATAAATTCCGTCAACATCTGTATAAATCTCGCATTTTCCTTTTAACGCTGATGCTAGTGCCACTGCTGATGTGTCAGAACCTCCACGTCCTAGAGTTGTTACATCTCCAACTTCATTCACTCCTTGAAATCCAGCTACTACAACGATCTTTCCACTATCTAAATGTTTTTTTATAGACTCGGCATCAATATCGACAATTCTGTTTTTCATATAATGTCCGATTGTTTTAATTCCCGCTTGTGCTCCTGTTAATGAAATTGCGTCATATCCCAAAGTTTTTAGAGCAATACTTAAAAGAGAAATTGTCTGCTGTTCTCCTGTTGACATAAGTCTGTCCATTTCTCTTGAATCTGGATTTTCTGTTATTTCGTGAGCTAGTTTAATTAATGCGTCAGTTGCTTTTCCCATCGCAGAAACTACGACAACAACATCATTTCCAGCGTCTTTTACCCGTCCTAAATATTTAGCAATGTTCATAATTTTTTCTGTTGTGGCAACTGAAGTACCACCATATTTATGCACAATAATCACAATAAATACACCTTCCTTTTTTATTTTTTAATTTTTATTATAATTCAAAAATTTCATCATTTTTTATTAAATCTTCATAGTTTTCTCTTCTAACTGCCACCTTAGCTTTTCCATCTTTTACAAATACAACTGCTGGTGTTACCATTCTATTATAGTGGCTTGACATTGTGTAACAGTATGCTCCAGTTGTCCCAACTGCCACTATATCTCCAATTTTAGTTGATTTTGGCAATTTTCCCTTGTTTATGATAATATCTCCCGATTCGCATAGTTTTCCAGCAAGTGTGATTTCTCTTGTGTCGGTGTCATTTGGATTATTTACAACACAGGCTTCGTATTCAGCTTGGTAAAGCGCAGTTCTTATATTATCTGACATTCCTCCGTCGATGAACACATAAGTTTTTCCGCCGACAGTTTCTTTTATTCCACCGACTTCGTAAAGAGTAGTTCCTGCATTTCCGACAATACTTCTTCCTGGTTCAATACAAAGTTCTTTAAATCCAATTTGGTATTTAATTTCCATTGCTTCTGTGTAGGTAATTATTTCAGATAGCACGTCTTCAATAGGTTTAGGGTCATCTCCCTCTTTGTAGTAAACTCCAAATCCACCACCCATATTTACAGTATGAACGATTATTCCTAACTCTTTTTTTAATTTATCCAAATATTTGAAAATTTCTTCCAATGCAAAAATAAAAAATTTTGATTGAAAAATTTGTGAACCAATGTGAGTGTGAAATCCTTTAAAATCAATATAGGGACTATCGTTTAATCTTTTTACAATGTCAATTAAGTTTTCTTGAAATAATGAAATTCCAAATTTTGAAGTAAGTCCAGAAGTTTTGATGTAATGGTGCGTATGAGCTTCGATTCCAGGATCAATTCTCAGTAAAACCGCCTGTTTTTTTCCTTTTTCTAGACAAACTTTTTCAATTTTAGAAATTTCATCTTCATTATCTACAACAATTGTGTCAATTCCATATTCAACAGCCATTTCAATCTCATTTATAAGTTTGTTGTTTCCATGCAAATGCACTCGTTTCATTGGAAATCCAGCTTTGTAGGCAGTATATAATTCTCCACCTGAAACAACATCTAAATCAAGTCCTTTTGATTCAATTAATTTAATCATTCCAGTTGTAAGAAATGCCTTTCCAGCGTAAGCTATTCTCGTTTTAAATCTTGTCGAATGAAAAGCGTGTTTCATTTTGTCAATAGTAGTTTCAATAAGTTCCTGATCCATCACATAAAGAGGTGTATTAAACTCTTTTACAAGTTCTAGCGCATCAACTCCGCCGATGGACAAGTTTCCTTTTTCATTAATTTTTGAAGTTCCAAATAATTTCATTTAATTATTATCCTTTCATATTATTTAATTTATTTTTTTATTTTATTCAGCACCTTAAAGAAGTAATAAACTAAAAAAATTAATAATTAAAAATGCTGATAATAGCATATCAGCATATAAAACATACATTTATCTTTAACCTTTAATTTTAAATAATGAATTATATCTGACAGCTCCCCATTATCTTTGTGATAATGACAGTTCTACGGATATTCTCCACAGCCCCAGTATCAAAGCTGGTCAAACTTTGTACTTCGGCAATTATTCCTTTCAATTTATTTCATCAAATTGACCATTCTCCGTAAATCTACTTATAATAATTGCACCTCTATCTTTTTTATATTTATTATTATAACTAATTTTTTAACTTTTGTAAAGAATTTTTACACAGTTAATAATTCTTTTTCTTTTGCAGCAAGAGCTGTATCAATTGCAGCAATAAATTTATCTGTTGTTTTTTGAACTTTTTCTTCACTTGATTTTAGTTCATCTTCTGTAATTTCACTATCTTTCTCAAGTTTTCTTAATTTATTGTTGACATCTTTTCTTATGTTTCTTATGGCAACTTTTCCTTCTTCAGCTTCTTTTTTTACCATTTTTACATATTCTTTTCTTCTTTCTTCAGTTAATTCAGGCACCACTAATCTTATGATATTTCCGTCGTTTGAAGGATTAAATCCTAAATTTGCCTGTAAAATTGTTTTTTCAATGGTTTTTATTAGTGATTTGTCCCATGGGTCGATTACTAAAAGTCTTGCTTCTGGAGCTGAAATTGTCCCAACTTGATTAAGAGGAGTTGGTGCGCCATAGGCTTCAACTGTAACACCATCAAGCATAGATACATTTGCTCTGCCTGCTCTTGTGTGAGAAAATCTTTCTTTTGTATTTTCAACTGATTTTGACATTTTTTCTTCAACTTCTTTTAAAATTGTATTTAGCATTTTTTTACCACCTTTTTATTTATTTTTTTACTGTTGTTCCGATAGTTTCCCCTTGCGCCATTTTTAAAATATTACCTTCTTGAAGTGCGTTAAAAACTACGATTGGCATTTGATTTTCCCTGCAAAGAGAAAGTGCGGCCGTGTCCATCACGCCTAAATTTTTTGAAATTGCTTCGTCAAATGAAACTGTATCATATTTTATTGCGTCATCAAATTTCATAGGGTCTTTGTCATAAATACCGTCAACTTTTGTACCTTTGGCAAGTACATCAGCCTGTATTTCCACAGCTCTTAGCGCTCCCGATGAATCTGTCGTAAAATAAGGGTTACTTGTTCCTCCCGCAAAAATTACAACTCTTCCTTTTTCCAAATGTCTTATAGCTTTTCTTCTGATAAAAGGTTCAGCTACTTGTGGCATTTGAAGTGCAGTCATAACACGAGTTGGCACTCCCAGATTTTCAATTGCATTTTGGAGTGCAAGTCCATTCATGATAGTTGCAAGCATTCCCATTGTGTCGCCAGTAACTCTGTCAAAACCTTTCTCCATACCACTTATTCCGCGAAAAATATTTCCTCCACCGATTACGATAGCCACTTCCACACCTTTTTCGTGAACCTCTTTAATTTGCTTTGCAAAGCTTTCCAAGACTTCGTTTGAAAATCCAAATTCCTTGTTTCCTGCAAGTGCTTCACCACTTAATTTTAAAAGTATTCTTTTATATTTTAACACAAAATTCAACCCTTTCGTAAACTTTTTTAAAAAAAGGGGACTTTATCCCCTTAGAGTAATTTAAATTATTATTGTCCCAATTGTGCAGCCACTTCTGCAGCAAAATCTACTTCTTCTTTTTCGATTCCTTCTCCAACTTTAAATCTGTCAAATGAAATAATTGTGCTTGGAGCGATAAATTTTTCAACAGTAACTTTGTCATCTCTTACATATTTTTGTTGAACTAGACAATTTTCTTCATAAAATTTTCTCATTTTACCTTCCAATATTTTTTCAATTATATTTGCAGGTTTTCCTTCAGCTGTTAATTGATGTCTTGCAATTTCTTTTTCTCTATCCAGGTCAGCAGTTGTAACTTGTGATTTGTCCAAATATTTAGGATCCATTGCAGCCACATGCATTGCAACACCTTTTGCTTTTTCAATATTTTCGTCAGTTGCTTCACCGTTTACATTTAATAAAACTCCAATTTTTCCGCCTAAGTGAATGTAAGTTTCGATAAATCCTGTAGTTGCAACTAATTTTAATCTTCTGATGTTCATGTTTTCACCAATTTTAGCGATTAATTCTGTCAAGTGAGTTTCGATAGTTTTTCCTTCGTGTTCAAATGCTTTTAATTCATCTTCACTTGTCAAATCGTGTTCCAAAGTTAATGTAACTAATTTTTCTCCAAAAGATTTAAATTCGTCATTTTTAGCAACGAAGTCAGTTTCAGAGTTGAATTCCAAAATAGCTCCTTTTTTTCTATCTTCAGAAACTGCTGCGAATACTAATCCTTCAGCTGCTACTCTTCCTGATTTTTTAGCTGCTTTAGCAATTCCTTTTTCTCTTAACCAGTCAATTGCTTTTTCGATGTCTCCATCATTTTCTCCTAGAGCTTTTTTACAGTCAAGCATTCCTGCTCCAGTTCTTTCTCTTAATTCTTTAATAAGTGCTGTTGTAATTGCCACTTTATTTTCCTCCTATATTATTTATTTCTAATTTTTGTTTTTTTTATTTTGTTTAATAATCAATTTATTAGTGAACTGCTCCAACTTTTAGAAGTTAGAAATTCTTGGGAATTATTTGCTTTTATTAGCCAAATATATTTACCAAGCTCTACGGACAGTCCCTGTCCTGATATATTTAGTATAATAAACTTTGTTATGAATATCAAGCAAAAATGCAATTCATCTCCCACTTATAGAAGTTGGAAACTTCTTGCTATCTTTTTGTTAAAAAAATTATTTTGAAATATTTTTTAATATATTTAAGATTTCTGGATTTGTTTTATCAAATTCTAAAAATTCCTTTGCATATTTTTCTGCCATCTTATGATTTTTAGTACCACTATAATAAATTGCTAATCTATATATAGAATATGCATTACCAATTAATGCCATTTGTTTGTGTTCTCTAAGTTCTTTAAGTTTATCATGCGTAAAGCCGGCATCCGACAGTTGCTTTTCATATTTGTCTACTATGCTATTTTTTTCATTTTTCTCTTTAACAGTCAAATTTAATGATTTTAGATAATCTTCGTCACTGTATAATAAAAACAGTGAGTACACTCCTGTGTCGTCATCTCCTAATTCAATTGCTTTTAAATAATACTTCTCTGCCTCTTTTTGATTACCTAGTATATCATAATCAGTTCCTATCTCTTCATAAGCGTAAGCATCATTTGGATATTTTTTAACATATTCTTTTAATAATGCAATCAGATTTTTCTTATCTCTCTTTTGAGTTAAAGCCATGTATTTATTTTTAAATTCAGTTTTTTCTTTTGAATACATATTCATAAGGCTTCCATCTACTGCAAAATATTGATTATCTATATTTGCAGTATAATTTGAAGTGCTCGTAGTTTTTTTCTGGCTATTTGCACCTAGAACACTTAAACTTGCTATTAAAAATAGTCCAATCAAAACTTTTTTCATAATCGCTCACCGTTTCTTTTTTATTTTTGACCAATAAAAATGTGAGTTCGTTTTTTATTAATTTAAACTTGCTATTTTTACAAGAACAGGGAAATGACTTTATTTCCCTATTGTATTTTATCTATCTAGCAAAGAATTAATTACTTTAATTATTGATATTCAGATGGATTATCACTTAAAATTAAAGCGCAAATAATGTATGCCAATATTCCAGTTCCAAATCCAAATGCAAATATAACCCAGATTATTCTTATAACATTTGAATCAATATTAAGATATTCAGCAATTCCTCCGCAAACTCCTGCTATTTTCCTATCTTTTAATGATTTATATAATTTTTTTTCCATAATATTTCCTCCTAAAATACATTTCATGGTAAATTATTTAACTAAAAGAAAAAGCAAATCTTTTCTAAAAAATTAAATAATTTTGTATTTTGGCACATCAAATTTTATATAGTATTTTTGATTTTTAAAAATTATTCTTCAGTTACTACTTCTTCTTCCACAACTTCTTCAGTAACTTCAAATTCTTCATCTAATGGAGCAGCAGTTTGGTCAGCGTTAGCTTCAACTCCACCGTTAGCTTCGATTGCAGCGTTTGCTATAACTTGAGAAAATAATCTTACTGATCTTATAGCGTCATCATTTGCAGGGATTTTGTAAGTTACTAAATCAGGATCTACATTTGTATCGATTAATGCAATTACAGGAATTCCCAATTTTTTAGCTTCTTCCAATGCCAAAAATTCTTTTTTGATGTCAACAACGAATAGTGCCGCTGGCAAAGTGTTCATTTCTTTAATTCCACCAATATTTTTAGAAAGTTTTGCCATTTCTTTTCTTAATAATCCAGCTTCTTTTTTAGTGTAAGCTTCGTCTAAAGTTCCATCAGCATCCATTTCTTCTAATTCTTTTAATCTTTTTACTCTTTTTTTAATAGTTTCTAGGTTAGTTAAAAGTCCTCCTAGCCATCTGTGGTTTACATAAAATCCTCCAGCTCTTTGGGCTTCTTCTTTAATAGATTCTTGAGCTTGTTTTTTAGTTCCTACGAATAAGATTTTTCCACCTTCTTCAGAAATTTGTCTTACAAATTCATAAGCTTTTTCAGTTGCTTCTAAAGTTTGGTGTAAATCCAAAATGTGGATTCCGTTTCTTTCTGTGAAAATATAAGGTTTCATTTTTGGATTCCATCTTTTTGCCTGATGTCCAAAATGTGCTCCTACTTCTAATAATTGTTTCATTGTAATTACTGCCATTACTAATTTCCTCCTAAATTTTTTGGTTTTTTCTCCCACTTTTCTTTTGCAACAGATTGCAGAATTTGCAACACCCTATTGCAAAATAATGCAAAGTGTGATTAATTCATAGTATTATAACATTGATATGTATTTTTTGTCAAATATAAAAATAAAATTAATTAATAGAATCACAATTCTTCAACTAAAAATTTAAAAAATTTTAGATTTGAGAAAAAAGAAATATGTGGATAACCTGCAAGAATATTTTTTTTCCTATATCCGCAATCCCATTTTCTATCGTCATTTTTACAAATTTTATAAAATGTGTAATTCTCTTTATTCTTAACTATTTCAGAATAGTGAAATTCATGTCCTTTTAACTTTATTCCGTTTTCTGTCTCAATATTTATGTATCCGAAACGCTTGATATTAAGAGTTTCCCGCATTTTTATCTCCAAATCAAGAATTCCACAAAAGTTATAATTCTCGCCATCTAACAGATGGATTTTTTTAGCTAAGTACATAAATCCGCCACATTCCGCATAAATTTTTGTTCCTTTTTCAAATTCTTCCAAAATGCTTTTTTTCATAGAAATATTGTCTTGCAGCTCTTTTGCAAAAAGTTCTGGATAACCACCGCCAAAGTAAATAAAATCAATATTTTCTGGAATTTTTTTATCGAAAATCGGACTAAATTCAGTTATTTCAAAGCCACAAAATTTTAATAAGTCAAGATTTTCCTGATAATAAAAAGAAAAAGCTCTGTCTTTTGCAATTGCAACTTTTTTGCCAAAGTATTTATTTTTCAAATTTTTAATTTTTTCCCAGTTCTCAAAAGTCATTTTTGGCTCAAAATTTTTAGCGATTTTTTTAATTTTTTTCAAATCCAAATATTTTTCTCCAATTTCACAAAATAATTTTTTTCGCTGCAAAATCTTTTTTTCATTTTCTTCAAATGCCAATTTCAGTCCCAAATGTCGACTTTCAAGCGCCAAACTCTCATTTTTTGGAACATACCCGAGACATTCAATATTTGCATATTTCTCTATAGCTTCTTTTAAGCTCAAATAGTGTCTTTGTGAACTCATATTATTTAAGATAACGCCGCATATATTTATTCTAGGATCTAGTATTTTAAAGCCAAGAGCGATGGCGGCACAGCTTGTAGAAATCGCTTTAGCACTGATTACCAAAATCACTGGAATATCTAAAATTCTTGCAACATGCGCTGTACTAAAATTGTCAAATTCATTGGAAAGTCCGTCAAAAAGTCCCATAACTCCTTCAATAACCGCAATATTTTTATTTTGTGAATAAATTTCAAAAATGTTTCTCATATTTTCTTCGCCAACCATAAAAATATCCAAATTATGTGACTTATTTCCTGTAAAAATTTCGTGATAAGTTGTGTCGATGTAGTCAGGACCCACTTTAAAAGGAGCGACATTTGCTAGACAAGACATAAGAATGCTTGTAACTGTTGTTTTTCCGCTTCCACTATTTGTTCCAGCAATCAATACTTTTTTTATTTTTTTCATTTTTTCTTTTTCCCTTTCTTTAATTTTATTTATTTTTTTATAAAAATTAATTTTTTTTATATTATTATACTTTATTTTTTTATGAATTTAAAATAAAATAATTTTAAAATTTTAATTATTTTAAATTTATAAAAAAAATAAATTATTTCATAATTGATTTTGTTACAATTTTTTGGTAAAATATAATTGTCAATTTTGTTTGATAAAAAAATATTTATAAATAAAATATTTAGGAGGTAAAAATAAAATGAGTTTATTACAGTTAAAAGATATAAGATCTGAAGTTGAGGGGAAAGAGATTTTAAAAGGTCTTAATTTAAATATCAACAAGGGGGAAGTCCATGTTATAATGGGACCAAATGGTGCCGGAAAATCTACGCTTGCAAGTATTCTGGTGGGAAATCCGAAACATAAGTTAATCGATGGAGATATTATTTTGGATGGAGAAAATATTAACGATAATACTGTTGATGAGAGAGCAAAAAAAGGAATTTTCTTGTCATTTCAATATCCTGAAGAAATTCCGGGGCTAACAGTAGAAGATTTTTTGAGAACGGCAAAAGAAGCTGTAACTGGAGAAAAACAATATTTGATGCAGTTTCATAATGAATTAGAAGAAAAGATGGAAAAACTCCACATTAATCCAGAATACGCTCAAAGACATTTGAATGTTGGATTTTCTGGAGGTGAAAAAAAGAAAAATGAAATTTTACAGATGGCGGTTCTTGAGCCAAAATTAGCGATTTTAGACGAAACTGATTCAGGGCTTGACATCGATGCGACAAAAATTGTGTTTGAAGGTGTGCAAAAATTAAAGACAAATGATACAGCGCTTTTAATTATAACACACTACGACAAAGTTTTGGACTATTTAGATCCAGATTTTGTGCATATTCTGATGGATGGAAAAATTGTGAGAACTGGTGGAAAGGAAATAGTTGAAGAAATTGAAAAAAATGGTTATGGAAAAATGAAAAAGCAATTTGGGTTATAGAATTTTAAGAGAAAAAATTAAAAAATGGAAAGTGTAGGAAATTATGGAAACAAGAAAAAAAACATATGTCGCAGATATTGAACGGGGAGTCTATGACATAAAAGACGAAGTTAAATACAGATATAAAGTTCAAAAGGGGTTGACAGAAGAAATAATTAGAAAAATTTCTGCTAGAAAAAATGAGCCGGAATGGATGTTAAATTTTAGACTAAAAGCGCTAGAAGTGTATAATTCAAAGCCGATGACTGACTGGGGTCCAGATTTGTCAGACTTGGATATGAATGACATAATTCACTATTTGGAGCCAGATTCTGCGCCAATGAATGAAAATTGGGACGATGTGCCAAGTTATATAAGAGATACTTTTGATAGGCTTGGAATTCCTGAGGCGGAAAAACAGTCGCTTGCAGGAGTTGGAGCGCAATATGATTCAGAAGTTGTGTATCACAGTATTCATAAGGAATTAACTGAGCAAGGTGTCATTTATACGGATATTGAAACAGCCATCAAAGAATATGAAGATATTCTAAAAGAATATTTTATGACTTTGATTACAGTAAATGATCACAAGTTTTCAGCGCTTCACGGGGCTGTTTGGTCGGGAGGCTCGTTTATCTATGTGCCAAAAGGCGTGAAAGTCAATATGCCGCTTCAATCTTATTTTAGATTAAATGCGCCAGAAGCTGGACAGTTTGAACATACACTAATAATTGTTGACGAAGGAGCGGACTTACATTTTATTGAAGGATGCTCTGCGCCAAAATATCAGAAAAATGCGCTTCACGCTGGAGCGGTTGAGCTTTTTGTGAGAAAAGGGGCTAGACTTAGATATTCTACGATAGAAAACTGGTCGAGAAACATGTATAATCTTAATACTAAAAGAGCACTAGTTGAAGAAGATGGTGTAATTGAGTGGGTTTCAGGCTCATTTGGGTCAAGAATTTCAATGCTTTATCCGATGAGTATTTTAAAAGGAGACCGTGCTAGATGTGAATTTACTGGAGTTACTTTTGCTTCAAGCGGACAGAACCTGGATACTGGTTGTAAAATTGTCCATATTGGAAAAAATACAACTTCAACAGTGCATTCAAAATCGATTTCTAAAAATGGAGGAGCTTCTTTTTATAGAGGACTATTAAGAGTTATGCCAGAAGCGACTGGAACTAAAGCGACAGTTGAATGTGAATCGCTTATGTTAGATAATATTTCGTCTTCAGATACGATACCTATAATCGACATAAGAAATGACAGCGTCGATATTGGGCATGAAGCTAAAATTGGAAGAATTAGTGATGAGGCAATTTTTTACTTGATGACGAGGGGAATTAATGAAGATGAGGCAAAAGCAATGATTGTAAGAGGATTTGTTGAGCCAATCTCAAAAGAGTTGCCGCTGGAATATGCAGTTGAGTTAAATAAACTTATTGAATTGGAATTGGAAGGGACAATTGGATAAATTTTTATATAAATAAGTAATTAAATTATTAATTTATAAAGGAGAAATGGGATGCTAGAAAAGACAAGTTTAGAAAATCTTGAAAATAGCGAATACAGGCTAAAAGTTTTTGAAAAATATAAAGACTTGAAAAAACCTGACTGGAAAAGAGTTAAATATAAATATGAAGAACCGCAAGAATTTAAAAAGTTTGATAATTTTTCAACAAAAAATGAAAACCAGGAAGGTATGGAAGTAAAAGGGATTAATGATTCCCTAGAAGATTTGGAAAGATTGAAAAGTAATTATGAATACGGACTTGGAGAGTTTTTCAAATTGCAAAATTTTGCTTTTTATAATCAGGGACAATTTATTAAAATAAAAGAGAGAAAAAAAATTGAACATCCAATTTATTTGACTTATGTGGCAGATAAAGAAAATAATTTTTTAGTTGACTACAATGTGATTGAAGTAGAAGATTTTGCAAGTGCTACAATTATTATAAGCTATAATTCAAGTGACGATGCCGAAAGTTATCACAACGGAGTTATAAAAGTGTTTGCTGGAGCAAATTCAAATGTGAAAATAATAAAAATTCAAACATTGAATACAAAAAGCAGAAATTTTGAAAGCTCTAAAATTGAAGTGAAAGGGCAGGGAATCGTAAATTATTACAGCGTTGAACTGGGGGCGCAAGTAAATGCAGTTAGCCACACTTCATATTTATTGGAAGATAATTCACAGGCTTATGTATTTCCAGGATATTTGGCTGACGGAGATAGAAAAGTTGACTTGGAATATTCAACAGTATTTTACGGCAGAAAAACATTGGGAGACATTCACGGAAGAGGAGCTGTAAAAGACACAGCAACCAAAGTATTTCGTGGAAATATGTACTTTAAGCAAGGGGCTTCAAAATCGGAAGGAAGAGAAGGAGAATTTGCCATTTTGCTGGACAAAAATATAAATGTTCACTCAATTCCGACATTATTTTGTGACGAAGACGATGTAATTGGAGAACATTATGCGTCAATTGGAAAAGTCAATGAATCACAGCTGTTTTATTTGATGAGCCGTGGATTATCTGAGAGCAGAGCAAAAAAATTAATTGTGGAATCGTCATTTAAACCAATATTAAATAATATCGATGATGAAGCATTAAGAGAGCATTTATTAGAAGAATTGGAAGAAAGAATATAAAAAAGAATATAAAAAAATATAAAATTTGAAAAAATACCCACTGAGTGCTATACTTTAAGTAGTAGTGAAGTGGGTTAAATTATATTTTTTAATAATTTAAAATAAAAAAATAAATAAAAAATACAAATAATATAAAAAATACAAATAATATAAAAAATAAAAAAATTTAAAATAAAATAATATGATTTAATTTAAAATAAAATAAAATAAAATAAAACTCTTAAGAAAGGAAAAAAAAATAAAAATGAATTATAAAAATAAATTTCCGATATTTTCAAATATAGAAAATCATTATTTAGACACAGCTGCAACTTCTCAAAAGCCAAAAGTTGTGCTGGATAAAATTAGAGAATATTATGAAAAGTATAATGGAAACCCTGGACGAGGGTCACATAAATTATCTGTGGAAGCACAGTCGCTGTTAAGTAATGCAAGAGAATGTGTGAGAAAATTTATAAATGCAAAAAGAGCCGAAGAAGTGATTTTTACAAAAAATACGACTGAAAGTATAAATTTAGTCGCTTATACTTATGGAATGAATTTTATAAGTGAAAACGATGAGATTATTTTAGGAATTTCAAATCATCACGCCAATATCGTGCCGTGGCAATTTGTGGCAAAACAAAAAAAAGCTAAGTTAAAATATATTTATCTTACAGAAAATGGACAATTTGACTTGGAAGATTTAAAAAGTAAAATTTCTGATAGAACTAAAATTGTCGCAATTTCTGCGGTTGTGAATGTAACAGGTGTAATTCAGCCGATAAAAGAAATAATTGAGATAGCTCACAGTAAAAATGCTCTGGTTTTGGTTGATGCAGCACAGTCAATGCTTCATTTTAAACATGATGTGCAAGAATTAGATGCAGATTTTTTGGTATTTTCAGGACATAAAATTTTTGCACCTATGGGAATTGGTGTGATGTATGGGAAAAAAGAGATTTTGGATAAAATGCCACCATTTTTGTATGGCGGGGATATGATTGAATTTGTTACAGAACAGGAATCAACTTTTGCGCAGTTACCGAATAAATTTGAAGGTGGGACTCAAAATGTGGAAGGAGCTGTGACTCTGGAAGAGGCGATTAAGTTTATTTGCGAAATTGGGTATGAAAAAATTGAAAAAATTGAGGAAAATTTGGCAAATAAAGCACTAGAAGAATTAAATAAACTTGATTTTGTGGAAACTTATTTTACAAAAGATGTGGAAAGAACAGGAGTTATTGCGTTTAATGTGATTGGAGTTCATTCGCACGATGTTGCATTCATCTTGGATTCTTTTGATGTAGCCGTGAGATCAGGTCATCACTGCGCACAGCCACTTATGAAATATATTGGAGTTGCGTCATGTTGTCGTGCTAGTTTTAGCATTTACAATGATGAAAGTGATATTCAAAAATTAATTGAAGGACTTTTGAAAGTAAAGGAAGTTTTTAAATTGTAAAAAATCGAAAATTAAAAATTACAAATTTTTGGAAATAAAAAATAATAAAAAAGGAGATATAAAAAATGGATTTGGAGAGAATTTATCAGCAGACAATATTGGAATATAGCCGTAGAAAAGAATTAAATCACGAAATGGAAAATCCGACTTATGTGGAGAGAGGTCATAATCCCAATTGTGGAGATGACTTGACATTGGAATTAAAAGTGGAAAATAATGTCATTGTGGATGCGGCATTTATCGGCTCTGGGTGTGCTATTTCAACTGCTTCAATGGCAATGTTAATTGATTTGATAAAAGGAAAAACTTTGGAAGAAGCAAAAGAAAAAGTTGACATTTTTTTTAAAATGATGAGCATAGACGAAAATAAAGAAAAATTGACAAAGGAAGAAATGAAAAAATTAGGAGATGCAGTGCTTTTGGAATATGTGGCTAAAATGCCTGCTCGAGTAAAATGTGCTACACTTAGTTGGCACTCGCTAAAAGTGATTGTAGAAAGCAAAAAATAGAAAATTATTTAAAAAAATATAAAGAATAATAAATTTTGAATTTTTTTAGTATTTTTATAAAATGAATAGAGTATTTAAGGTAAATAAAAACTTCATAAAAGTGTCGTGATTTTTTGGGAGTAAAGACGACTGTTTGAACGAAGTGAGTTTCGGCTTTGCTTCCAAAAAATGCTTAGACGAGCGTGGGGATTATAAGGGGAAATGGCGGCCCTTTCCCCTTATGTAAAAAAATAAAAAACTATACTAAATAAAATAACATCTTGTAGACAAAAATAAATTAAAAAATATTGAAATTAAAATTTGCCCGTAAAATTTTTACGCTATCTTTATAAAATAAAAAAATTGTAAAAATTTTTAAATATATGGTAAAATAATAATAAAAAAGAAAAATACAAAAACAAGAAAATAAAATTAAGGAGAAAAAATTAAATATAATGAAAGAATTGAAAATAGTTTTATTTGGACATCCAACTTTGAAAAAAGTTGCCGAGAAGGTGGAAAATTTTGATGATGAACTGAGAGAAACATTGAGTGAGATGGTTAATTTGATGAGAAAAGCT
This sequence comes from Leptotrichia rugosa, assembly GCF_041200005.1. Taxonomy (NCBI): domain Bacteria; kingdom Fusobacteriati; phylum Fusobacteriota; class Fusobacteriia; order Fusobacteriales; family Leptotrichiaceae; genus Leptotrichia; species Leptotrichia rugosa. The sequence continues at coordinate 1,733,767 of NZ_CP165644.1, read as the reverse complement.
AATGGAGTGGGACTTGCTGCAAATCAGGTCGACATTCCTAAAAGATTTTTTGTGCTGGAATACGAAGGAGTTTTAAAAAAGGTCGTTAATCCGGAAATATTGGAATTTAGTGAAGAAAAAGTGGATTTTGAAGAAGGATGCTTGAGTATTCCTGGAATTTATAAAAAGGTTATAAGACCTAAAAAAATTAAAGTTAAATATTTTGATGAAAATGGGATTGAAGTTCAAGAAGAACTTGATGAAATGTGGGCTAGAGCATTTCAGCACGAACTTGATCATTTGGACGGAATTTTGTTTACAGAGCGACTTTCTGTTATGAATAAAAGGCTTGTTGCAAAAAAAATAGAAGTTTTGAAAAAAGATTTTAGCAAAGGTAGAATTTATAGGGAAGATTTGGATTAAAAAAGGAGTGAATTTTTTTGAAAACAATATTTATGGGAACGCCAGAATTTGCAATTCCAAGTTTGAAAGTTGTGTCAAAAAATACGGATTTGAGAGCAATTTTTACAAAGGAAGATAAAGTAAATGCCAGAGGAAATAAAATAATCTTTTCGCCAGTGAAGCAGTTTGGAATTGATAACGAAATTGAAGTTATTCAGCCAAAAAAAGTTAAAGATGAAAAAATAATCAAAAAAATAAAAGAGATAAATCCAGATTTAATCGTAGTTGTGGCTTACGGAAAGATTTTGCCAAAAGAAATTATAGATATACCAAAATATGGAATAATCAATGTCCATTCTTCACTTTTACCAAAATACAGAGGTGCTTCTCCGATTCACTCGGCAATTTTAAACGGCGACACGAAAAGTGGTGTGAGCATAATGTACATTGAGGAAGGACTGGATTCTGGCGATGTGATATTGCAAGAAAGCTGTGATATTTTGGAGAGTGATACGCTTGGAACTTTGCATGACAAATTAAAGGACTTGGGAGCGATAGTACTTGAAAAGGCGCTAAAATTGATTGAAGAGGGAAAAGTTGAAGCTACAAAACAGGATGAAAGTCTTGCAACATTTGTAAAACCAATTACGAAAGAACAGACTAAAATTGATTGGAACAATACAAAAGAAGTGATTTTTAATCAAATTCGAGGGTTAAATCCATTTCCGGCGGCACACACTTTTAATGAAAAAAATGAAAATATAAAAATTTATAAAACTGAAAAATTAGATAAAGAATACGAAGGAAAAAATGGTCAGATTGTCGATATTATAAATAAAAAAGGACCTGTTGTAAAAGTTAAAAATGGAGCTTTAGTTTTGCTCGAAGTGAAATTTCAAGGAAAAAAACTGCAAAGAGGAGCAGATGTCATTAATGGTAGAAAAATGGCTATTGGTGAGTGTTTAAAATAGTTGTTTAGTAAAAATAAATTATAAATATTATAAAATTTTGCATATTTTTGAAAGGAGTGGTGGAATGAAATTTAAAAAATTAGAGATTTCAGAAAAAGTGATTCAGAGATTGACGGAATATCTATCAATTTTAAAAGATGTTCAAAAATATGAAAATGAGATTAACTCGATTGAACTTTCCAAAATAATGAATACGACATCAGCTCAAGTCAGAAAAGATTTATCAACTTTTGGAGATTTTGGTGTGCGTGGAAAAGGATATGATATTTCTAAATTGATTGAAATCATCGAAGATATTTTGGGAATAAATAAAGTTAATAATGTCATAATCGTTGGACACGGAAAAATGGGAGAAATGATCTCGTCTAACAGAAATGTCTTGGGAAAAGGTTTTCAGATTGTTGGAATTTTTGACAAAGATAAAAATAAAATAGGAAAAGTTGTTTCTGACAATCTTGAAATTCGTGATGTCAACGGTGTAAAAGAATTTAGAGAAAATTTCTGCGGGGAAGTTGATACGGCAATTCTTGCGGTTGTAAAGGAACAGGCGCAATTTGCGGCAGAACAGCTTGTGAAAAATGGAATAAAAGCTATTTTGAATATGACGACTTATAAACTTGAGCTAGGTTCAGATATAACAGTTGTAAATATTGATATTTCGGCAAAATTGCAAGAATTAAATTTTTGGAGATTGAATAAAGAAGAAAAATAAAATGGAGGTCTTATGGGAAAAATTATTGATGGAAAAGCGCTTTCGCAAAAAATTTTTGAAGATATAAAAAAGGAACACGATAAAATTAAAGAAAAAGTCGGGCGAAGTGCGGGACTTGCGGTGATTATAGTTGGAGAAAATGCGGCTTCACAAGTATATGTGAGAAATAAAATAAGAGCTTGTGAAAAAGTTGGATTTTATTCTGAAACTATAAGATTGCCAGAGGACATTACGCAAGAAGAATTGCTTTGCAAAATAAGAAAATTAAATGAAAATAAAAAAATTGACGGAATTTTGGTGCAATTGCCGCTTCCAAAACATATTGATGAGCTAAAAGTCATAAATGAAATTGCAAGCTCAAAAGATGTGGACGGATTTCATACTGAAAATATTGGAAAAATGATGATAGGCGATAAAACAGGGTTTTTACCATGCACGCCATACGGAATTATGCAGATGTTTGAAGAATATGGCATTGAGCTTTCTGGAAAAGATGCAGTAATTGTTGGGAGAAGCAATATAGTTGGAAAGCCACTTGCGCTGCTTTTAATTCAAAGTGGAGCAACTGTCCAAGTTTGTAATTCAAAGACTAAAAATTTGAGCGAGAAATTACAAAAAGCTGACATAGTTGTCGCAGCCGTTGGAGTTCCAAAATTGATAAAAGGTAGAGATATAAAAGAAAATGCGGTTGTGATTGACGTTGGAATAAATCGTGTGGATGGAAAGCTTTGTGGAGATGTGGATTTTGACGAAATTTTTGAAAAAGCTAGTTTTATAACTCCAGTTCCTGGAGAAAATTTATGACAATTGCAAGTCTTATAAAGAATACATTTAAAAGTTATAAAAGTAAATTATAAAAAAGGAAGTGCATTAATTATGCCAACATATACAATTAGAATAAAAGATAGACAGACAGGAAAAATATTAATGATTAAAATAGCGGCAAAATCTATTCAAGAAGCAAAACAAATAGCGGCAAAAGATTATGGAGTTGCTTATGAAATTTTATAATTAATATTTTGAATAAAGATCAGTAAAAAACTGGTCTTTTTTTATAAAAATAATAATTGATTAATATTTTTATTGTTATTTATTTAAAATCAATGTATAATATAGGGGTAAAAAATTATGAAAAAAAGAAAGCGAGAAAATTAATGAAAGAAAAAATTAAATTTATTAAAGAACTGGCACAGAGTATGAATGAAAATAAAATTGAAACAGTAAAATATGAAGAAAATAATTTTGAAATTATACTAAGTAAAAAGAAAAAAGAAAAAAATGTTATAGTCAGTGCAGGAGCGGTTCCTCAAAACATAGTTTCAAATACAGTGCCAACACAAGAACAAGTTGTGGAAGTGCAAGAGTCAAAAACAAGTGAAGAAACTGAAGAAATTACGGGAAATAAAATTACTTCACCGATGGTTGGGACTTTTTATTCGGCACCGTCGCCAAATATGCCACCGTTTGTAAAAGAAGGGGTAAAAGTAGAAAAGGGACAGACACTTTGTATTGTTGAAGCAATGAAACTTATGAATGAAGTAAAATCAACAGTTTCAGGAACAGTAAAAAAAGTATTAGTAAAAGATGGAGAGGCAATAAAAAAAGGACAAACTTTAATGATAATTAAATAATATTTTTTGAATAGGTTTATTAAAAAAGAAGGGATAAGATTTGGAAGAGAAAATAATATCAATAGATATTGTGTTATTAATAGTTATGCTGTTTTTTACAGCATTTTTATCAACGGCTGAATCAGCTCTTTTGTCACTTAGGCAAATTCATTTAATTGATGGTGACAACGAAAAGAATGTAAAAGAAGAAAAACTTTTAAAATTATGGCTAAAAAATCCAAATGAGCTTTTGACGACACTTTTATTTGTAAAAACAATTTTGTGTTCTTTTCTAATTTTTTTAGAAATAAATTTAATAAGGCAATTTTTTGAGAAAAAATTATATTTTTATTTAGCATTTTTTGTTTTCTCAATAATAATTTTAATATTTGCTGAAATGATTCCAAGACTTATTGCGAGAGTGAAAGTATATGAAATTTCAAAAGCTGCGATAATTCCGTTAAATACATTAAGAATTGCGATAAAACCGATTATTTCACTTTTTATCCATATTTCACGGTTTGTTATGAAAATATTTAAAATAGAAGTGAAAGATCAGATGTTTGAAATAACAGAAGAAGAAATTTTGACATTTGTAAAAGCAGGAACTCAAAGTGGAGCGATTGAAGAGGGCGAAGAAGAAATGATTTCAAGCATAATAGAATTTGCTGATATGACTGTGAAAGAAATTTTGACACCGAGAAGAGATATTTTTGCGCTGGATTCTGAAAGCAAGCTAGAAGATGTCTGGGAAGAAATTTTAGAGCAGGAATTTACTCGAATGCCGATTTATACTGGAACAATTGACAACATTGTAGGAACGGTTCACATAAAAGATTTACTTCGTTATGCAAATGACAAGAGCAGTGGCAATCTTTTGATGAAAGAATTTATGAAAGAAGCATATTATGTGCCGATTACAAAGTCTCTTGTGGAACTTTTGGAAGAATTTAAGACAAAACAGCTTCATATGGCAATTGTGATTGACGAATATGGTGGAACGCAGGGAATTGTAACAATCGAAGACTTGCTAGAAGAAATTGTTGGAGAAATTAGGGATGAATTTGACAAGGAAGAAGAAAGTATTCAGAAAATTCGAGAAAAGATATTTGATGTAAAAGGTGATACACTTATTGAGGAAATAAATGAAAAACTTGATTTAGATATTCCGCTATCTGAGGAATATGACACAATATCAGGTTACATTCAAGATAAATTGGGAAAAGTTGCCGATGTCTTTGACCAGATTAAAGAAGATAACTTTGTTATGAAGGTGCTGGATACTGACAATAAAAGAGTGGAAAGAGTTAGAATAGTTATTTTAGAAAAAAAAGAAGAAGAAGAATAGGAGAAGTAAAAAAATGGAAGAGCTAAGACCTCGCATAAGGGTAGCAGGAATACTTATTGAAGATGATAAAATCTTATTAATTCAGCATCAAAAAAATGATAAAAAATATTGGCTAATTCCAGGTGGTGGAAATGACTGGGGAGAGAGCACAAAAGAAGCTGTAATTCGTGAATATAAAGAAGAAACAAATCTTGATATAAAAGTCGACAAATTTCTCTTTTTTTCTGAAACAATTTCGCCAGATAAAAGTCGACATGTGCTAAATTTATTTTACAGAGTTCACAGGGGAAATAGAGATAATAAATTTATGAAATTGGGAGATGAAGCTGTACTTGCAGATTTAAAATTTTTTGGAAAAGATGAGATAAAAGATTTGACAATTTATCCAAATATTAAAGATAATCTTGTAAAAATAATGAATGGAGAAAAAGTTGAAAGTTATTTGGGAAATTTATGGAATGACTAGAAAAATAAAAAAAGAAAAAGAGGACAAAAAGAGATGAATAAAAAAGAAAAAGAATTTGTTAAAAATTTAGTGAGAAGTGTAGAGAACTTCCCTGAAAAAGGTGTAATTTTTAGAGATATTACAACGGCTCTTAAAAATAAAAAGGGATTACAAATTATTATAAAAGATTTGACAGAGAGATATAAAGATAAAGGAATTGACTATGTCGTAGGAGCTGATGCCAGAGGATTTATTTTCGGTGCTGCAATTGCTTATAATATCGGAGCAGGATTTGTTCCGGCAAGAAAACCTGGAAAACTCCCTGCCGAAGTTGAAAGCGTGGAATATAGCTTGGAATATGGTAAAAATAGTATAGAAATTCATAAAGACGCTTTTTCAAAAGGTGATAGAATTTTAATAGTTGACGATTTACTGGCAACTGGTGGAACTGCCAAAGCAATGGTTCAATTGGTGGAAAAATTAGGAGCTAAAGTCGTGGAATTAGCATTTATGATAGAACTTGCAGATTTAAAAGGAAGAGAACTTTTAGATGGATATGAAGTATATTCTCAGCTAGTTTATTAATATCAAAAAAAGTTTAATATAATTTAAAACAAAGAAAACAGGAGTATACTTATTTAAATAAAAAAAAGAAGCGGAGGAATAAAAATGAAAATAAAAAAATATATACTAGTATTTTTAGTTATGGGATCAGCACTAAGCTTTTCATCTTCTAGAAGATTAAAAAGATTGGGAAAAAGAATTTCAAATATAGTTAAAAAAGATAAAGACAAAGAAACAACTAATAAACAAGGTACAGGTGATATTTTTAAAAAAATTGAGAAAAAAGATAAAAACAAAAAAGATAAAGAAGACGAAAATGTTAATAGAGCTGGAATAGATGAAGCGATTAAGAAGAAAAAAGCCGATGAAAATTCGCCAAAAACAAATATCAAAGGTACTTCGGAAGGTAATCGCTACAAAAATAATCAATAATTTGAGAGTGTCTGGAATTTTGTTCAAACTCAAAATGCAATATATGGTACAGGATGATAAGTTTTATCATCCTGTTTTTCAATTCATTTAAAACATTTAACAAGCACTTGCTTGGTTCACTTTATCCTATCCAGAATCCTAGAACCTCCTTAAGTAAAAATAATTCTTAAGCATATCTTTAATATCATTTATATTTTAAATTTTATAGCCTAATTCTGTTACCATATTCTTATCTTTTTCTATTGTTGTTCCTGTAGTTGTTAAGAAATTTCCTGTAAGTGCAGAATTAATTCCACATTTTAAACCAGTTTTTACATAATTTCCTAATTTAATTCTTCCTCCAGCATATCTTAAATGAGTTTTAGGCATAATAAAACGGTAAATAGATATAGTCTTTAAAATTTCTAATGGCTCTACTGCTTTATTATTCTCAAATGGAGTTCCAGGAATTGGAGTTAAAATATTTATCGGAACAGAATTGACTTTTAATTCTTTTAAATCAAATGCCATATCAATTCTATCTTCAATAGTTTCCCCTAATCCAAATATTCCTCCACTGCAAACGTTTAATCCAATTGCTTTTGCATTTTTTATCGTATTAACTCTATCATCATAAGTGTGAGATGTACAGACATTAGGATAAAATCTTCTCGATGTTTCTAAATTGTGATGATACATCGAAATACCTGCATTAGCCAATTTTTGTAACGCTTCTTTTGTACAGATGCCATGAGAAGCGCAAAGACTTAATTTTTTAGTGTGTTCTCGCATAAATTCATAAATTTCAGCTAATTTATACAATTCTTTTTCATTTCCATTAAATCCTCTATCGCTTGTTACAAGTGAAAATCTATGAGCGCCTTCGTTTTCATTTCTTTTGGCTTCACAAAGTGCTGTTTCTTTTGAAATAAGACCGTAGACATTTACTGCTGTTTTAAAATGAGTTGACTGTGCACAGAATTTGCAATTTTCAGAGCATTTCCCAGATTTTGCGTTAATAATAGTGCATAAATCAAAATTTTCTCCACAAAATTTTTCTCTAATTTGATTCGCTGCTTCAAAAAGCAAGTTTAAAGTTTCGATATCATCATTAGGAATTTTTGATAAAAAGATTGCTTCTTCATGAGTTATATCGTATTTTTCATTTATAATTTTATTTTTTAAATTTGATATAAATTTAACTAGTTCAGTTTGATTATTATTATTTTTCGACATTTCTTTTTTTCCTTTCTTTGTATTCAAAAAATTGTATTAAGTAAAAATATGATAATTAAATAAAAGATCTCCTAAAAATTGCTTTAAAGGAGATTCTTTGTTTAACAAATAACTTAATTTTTATTTTTTTTTATAAATTTCCATAATCTTGGAAATAAAAGAGTTGCAGCAACTGCTTTTAACATATCTCCAGGAATAAAAGGAAGTACACCGGCCATAAATACATTTTTAATAGGCACAAATAACATCAATACTAATGCACCTAATACAAAAATAATGACACTTACAAGTAATAGTGAAAGAAATGTCTTTACATAAGATTTTGCAATACCTTTATCGAATAAAAAACCTAAAATTAATGCAGCTGCAATATATCCTAAAATATATCCTCCTGTTGGTGAAAATAACGAACCTGCTTTAAATCCAGCAAAAATCGGAGCTCCTAAACTACCCGCTGCAACATAGGAAAGCACAGTTGCTGTTCCCAATTTTCTACCGTATAACAATGCTATTAACATTACTCCAAATGATCCTAGTGAAATAGGTACAGGAGTAAAATAAAGTGGTATTATAAGTTGCGACATTATTGATAAAAATATAACTCCGCTTAATACCAAAAAGATACTTTTTAAAAATTCTTTTTCTTTTGTTTTAATTTTTATACTGTTACTTAAAATATTTTGTTTCATAAAAATACCTCCATTATTTTTAATTTTGTAGTATTATAACACCTGTTATATAAAAAGTCAATAAATTTTTTTAACAAAAAGACAGCAAGAAGTCGTAGGCTTTCTATAAGTGGGAGATGAATTGCTTTTTTTGTAAAAAAATTGAAAAAAGGATACACCTATGATACAATTTTTGTGTAAAATATTGAAGAGAAGTCATTAAAAATAATATTCAAAATTAAAAGGAGGTGTAATTTTATGAAATATAATTTAGCATTCAAATACAGAATTTATCCAAATAAGGAGCAGGAATTATTGATAAACAAGACTTTTGGATGTGTTCGTTTTGTCTACAATACGATTTTGTACACTGCTAATAAAATTTATGAAGAAACTGGAAAAAATAAAATAATTACACCTGCCAGTTTGAAAAGTGAAAATCAATTTTTAAAAGAAGTGGACAGTCTGGCACTTTCAAATGCTCAATTGAATGTAAAACGATCGTTTACAAATTTTTTTCAAAAGAGAGCAAAGTTTCCAAAGTTCAAATCTAAAAAGAATAATGTTAAAAGTTATACGACAAATTGTGTGAATAATTCAATACGAATTGAGGAAAACAAATATTTAGTTTTGCCAAAATTAAAAAGAATAAAATTAAAATATCATAGAGAAATACCAAAGGATTACAGAATAAAGTCGGTAACATTAACAAACAGTAATGGAAATTACTATGTTTCTATTTTGACAGAATTTGAAAAAGAAATTCAAAAAAATCCAAATAGCGATAAAGTAATTGGACTTGATTTTTCAATGCCTGAATTATTTGTCAGTTCTGAAAACCAAAGGGCTGATTATCCAAGATATTTTAGGATGTTGGAAGAAGAATTGAAAAAATTACAGAAATCATTGTCAAGAAAAGTGAAATTTTCTAAAAATTGGTATAAACAAAAAATGAAAATATCAAAATTACATGAGTATATCAAAAATTGTCGAAGAGATTTTCTACATAAATTATCGAAAAAATTGTCTGAAGCGTATAATGCTGTGGTTGTTGAGGATTTGAATATGAAAGGGATGAGCCAGGCATTAAATTTTGGGAAAAGTGTAGGAGATAATGGGTGGGGAATTTTTTTGAGAATGCTTGAGTATAAGTTGATGTTTTTAGGGAAACAATTTTTGAAGATAGATAAGTGGTTTCCATCATCGAAAACTTGTAGTAGATGTGGAAATGTTAAAGAGGAACTGAAATTATCAGAAAGAAGTTATAAATGTGAGTGCTGTGGAATTGAGATTGATAGGGATTACAATGCGGCATTGAATATAAGAGATGTTGGAAAAGAAATGTTGAAATATTAGGAAATAAAAAAACAGGTCAGGAACTGCCCGAAGAGCTTGGTAAATATATTTGGCTAGCAAAAGCAGATACTTCCCAAGAAGCTCCCGCTTCTAAAAGCGGGAGTAGTTCACTTAATGCTTAATTGCTGTTAAACAATATAATAATAAATCAAGTGCAACAAAAAGCAAAAATTTTTTATTCAGTTTAAATTCATTTTTTTATACATATGAAATGAAATAAAATAATTTAAAAAAGTAAAAACAAAGAAAAGTGGACTATAATATTTTGATAAAAATGAAATGGAGATAAAAATGAAAAATATAAAAAAAATAATATTATTTTTAGGAGCAATAGCTCTTATCGGATGGGGAAACTACGTCAAACAAAAATCTAAAATAGTAGAAGTGACCACAAATAATCCTTCTGGAAATATAAATTCTTTAGGAAATAGCACAACTATTGAAAATAAATTACCTGAGAGTTCAACTTCTTCTGAAGGAAAAGATGAAAATAAAAATTTCATAAAAAAAGAAAATAAAAGAGCCGAAAGAGCTTCATCTTCTTCTAAAGTACAAAAAGAAGTTAAGCAAAATAATGAAAAGATTGAACAAAAAACAAAAGAAAGAGCAACTTCTTCCAAGAATGAAAATCAAAATAAAAATCCAGAAAATAAAAATAATTTAGAAATTCAAAAAGAAAATAAAGATTCTGGAAAAGCATCTAATGAAGAGAAAAAAACAAACCCAATTGAAGTAAAAAGTTCTGAAGGAACAGCTTCTAATAAAAATTAATAAAATTTATAAAAAAATTATAAAATTGTTCAAGGAAAAAAATGGAAAGAGAATATAAAGTGCAAACTAGATTTTTATTTACACAAATATTAAGATAAAAATTCCTGATAGCTTTGAAAATAAAGTTTTTGATGAACTATTTGAAATTTTGGAAGATGTGAATAAAAATTATAATTCGTATTCAAAAAATTCTTACATTGATAAGATTAATAAAAATAACGGAAAATTTGTGCAAGTGAATGAAGAAACTGTGAATTTATTGGAAAAAGTAGTGCATTTTTCTGAAATTATGAATGGAGAATATGACATAACTATAATGCCACTTATAAAACTATGGGGATTTTATAAAGAAAATTCTGATAAAATTCCAGAAAATCTTGAAATTAAAAAAATAAAAAAATTGGTGGATTATAAAAAAATTATTATCGATAAAAAAAATTTAAAAGTAAAAATTGATAAAAATCAAGAAATTATAACAGGTTCTTTTATAAAAGCATATGCGATTGATAAAGCTATTCAAAAAATGAAAGAACTTAAAATTGACGATGCCATAATTAATGCTGGTGGAAGCAGTATTGTGGCTATTAACGGATGGGGAATTATTGTAGAAAATCCTGAACCTGAGAAAAAATTGTTAAAAAATGATGATGGAAAAATTTTGAAAATTACAAAAGAAAAGTATGAAGGAAATGACGAATATAATGATTTATTTGAGATAGAAATAAAAGACTTAACATATTCTACTTCAAATCAGGTAAATACATTTTTGGAAATTGATGGTGAAAAATATGGTCACATAATCAGTCCCAAAACAGGATTTCCTGCAAAAAACAAACAGATTGGAATCATTACTGAAAATGCTTTTTTTGGAGATATGATTTCAACTGGACTTTATAATCAAACTCCTAAAAATTTTCATGAAATAATAAAAAAACTTTCAAAAGAAATAAAAATTGAAGGATATTTGATTGATGAAAATGGGGAAATACATTATACTGACGGATTTTTAGAATATGTTAAATAAAAAATTTAAAAATTTTAAATTTAAATTATAAAAAAGAAAAAAATGGAGAGAAAATGAGTAAAGATATAATGAAAATTGAGTCAATGAAACATATGACAAAAGTTTTGGAAATAGAAAAATTGCAAGATCCAAAAATTTTTCATATTTATTTGGTACAGCATATCGGACAAATTTCAAAAGAAACAGTAAAAGTTGGAGATTTTGTAAAAAGATATGAAAAAATTGGGGAAATGCAAGGAAATATTTCTTCACCTGTTCACTCGCCTGTGTCTGGTCAAGTTATTGATATAAAAGAAATGATTTTACCAAATAAAAAAATGGCTAAAACTATTGTTATAAAAAATGATTTTAAAAATGAGGAAATTGAAAAAGAAAAAAGAGAAATTTCAGAGTTAGAAAATTATAAAAAAGAAAAAATTATTGAAATTATTAAAAATAGTGGAATTGTTGGAGAAGGTGGAGCGCAGTTTCCAACTTATGTCAAATATGACATAAAAAATAAAAAAGTTAAAACTTTTATTATAAACGGCGCAGAATGTGAACCTTACTTGACTTCGGATTACTCAGTTATTAAAAGTTTTGCAAATGAATTAATAAAGGGTATAAAAATTGTAAAATATCTCATCAATCCTAAAAATATCGTCATTGGGATTGAAAAAGAAAATCTGGAATTGAAGCAAATTTTAAAAAAAGCGATTTTGGAAGAAAAAATGAAGATTAAAATAAAAATACTTCCAACTTCATATCCACAAGGGAGCGAATTACAACTTATTGCATCAGTTACTGGGAAAAAAATAAAAAAAGGAGAGCTTCCCATAAATAAAGGCGTTGTGGTAAGCAATGTAAGCACCGTAAAATCAGTTTACGATGCCTTTTTTAAAGGAGCTCCGCTAGTTGAAAGAATTGTCACTGTTTCAGGGGAAAATCTAGAAAAAATTGGAAATTATTTGATAAAAATAGGAACACCGCTTGAGCACATAATTAAAATATTGGAGCCGAATGAAAACTCAAAAATCATTTTTGGCGGACCTATGATGGGGCAGGAAATATTTGATAAGTCAACGGCAACTATAAAGGGAACCTCAGGAATTTTATTTTTAAAAAATGAAGGAGAAATTGAGAGAAACAACTGTATTTCATGTGGATATTGCGTCGAAGTCTGTCCGATGAATTTAATGCCTTTTGAATTCGCTGAATTTTACGAAAAAAAAGAATATAAAATGATGGCAAAAACTAATATAATGAATTGTATTGAGTGCGGTGCCTGTGAATATGCATGTCCATCGAGGGTACCTTTGATTGAGAGTATAAAAAATGGAAAAGAAAATTTAATGAAAATGGAGGTAAATAAATAATGGAGTTAAAAAATAGTTACACGCCTTATATAAGAACAAGAGATGATATAAAAGCTGTAATGTTTGACGTAATTTTAGCTCTTACACCGGCAATATTACTCTCACTTTTAGTTTATGGACTATCTTCATTTTTAATCATGGTAATTTGCGTTTTGTCAGCAGTTTTGACAGAAATTGTTTTTTCAAAAATATTTTTTAACGAAATAACTAGCATAAAAAATTTGTCAGCTATAGTTACGGGAATTTTACTGGCATTTATATTGGCACCATACACTCCAATTTATGTAGCTGCATTTGGCGCTGCAATGGCGATAATCTTTGGAAAATTAATTTTCGGCGGAATTGGAAAAAATAGATTAAATCCCGCTGTTGTAGGAAGAGAGTTTATGACGGTATTTTTTCCGCTTGTTATGACTTCACCTGCGATATGGTCTGGAAATTCACTAAATATTTCAGAATTAAAAATATTTTCTTTTATAAATAACAACGATTTTACAAATTATTTGGATAAAATGCTGCTAAATCCAACGGGTGCGCTAGGAGAAGTCTCAGTTTTAGCACTTATTGTGGGGGGAATTTATTTACTTATAAAAAATAGAATTTCTTGGCACATTCCAGCAGCTTTATTCTCTACAGTTTTTATAGTTTCACTTTTTATAAAAGAGATCGAAATTTCAATGGGAGGTCTTATGCTCACAGGAATTTTTATGGCGACAGATATGCCTACAAGTCCAACATATTCTTTTGGGAAATTTTATTACGGAATGATGATGGGACTGACAATGGCTATATTTTGGAAACTTGGTATTCAGTTTGAAACATTGTCATATTCAATAATTGTTTTAAATATCTTTTCAAAAATGATTAACAAAGTTTTTAGACCTGTAGTTTTTGGTTACAAATTAAATTTAATAAAAAAAATATTTGAAGTTTTAAAAATTTCAGTATTAATATTACTTTTTGATGTGTTATGGGCGTTTTTACATAGATTTGAGTTAATTCCTTACATCGTGTTTATTTATATTTTTGTAATATCTATAAAACTTATCGCTTCAAAAAAAATAAAATAATATAACTAAAAGGATTGAATTCTACAAAAATCAATCCTTTTTTTAAAATTTTTATATGTCTGACAGTTCTTTTTCTTTTTATAAATATTTTAGTTTTCCTTTAAATTCTTCGATACTTTTGTATCCTTTTTTTTCCATAATTTCTTTTAATTCACTTGTAATTCTTGAAAATGCACTTACTCCTTCTTTATGTAAAGTTGTCCCAATTTGAACCATACTTGCACCGCATAGAATATGTTCAAATGCATCTCTTCCTGATAAAATTCCCCCAGTTCCAATAATCTGAATACTTGGCTTTAATCTTTGATAAAAAGCATGAACATTTGCAAGAGCGGTTGGTTTTACATATTCTCCACCAATTCCTCCAAATCCATTTTTAGGTTTTATAACCACCTTCTCATCTTCGATTATAATTCCATTTCCAATGCTGTTCACACAGTTTACAAAAGATAGTGGAAATTTGTTAAAAACAGCTGCTGCTTGGTCAAAATGCACTAAATCAAAATATGGCGGCAATTTTATTCCAAGTGGCTTCTTAAAATATGAAAAAATGTCTGTCAATAGTTTTTCAGTTGTTTCCAAATCGTAAGCTATCTGCGGTTTTCCTGGCACATTTGGACACGACAGGTTAAGTTCTGTTATTCCGTCAAAATTACTTTCTTGCACTTTTCTTAACAATGTGTGAGTATCATTTTGCGACATTCCCACAAGTGAAAAGAAAAAGGTTCTTTTGGGATGAGTTTTCTTTAATTCTAATAAATAGTCAAGGTAGTAGTCAAATCCCAAATTAGGAAGACCCATTGAATTAATACTTCCCAACCTTGTGTCATGGTATCGAGGTTCTGGATTTCCCTCTCTTGGTTCTAGAGTCGCTGTCTTTGTAACAAATGTTCCAGCTGCAGAATTTAATATTTTCGCCAGTTCATCTTTGTCATAGCACAAAACTCCTGCCGCATTCATAATACAGTTGTCAAATTCAAAATTCGCAATTTTTGTCTTTGTAGAAGTCATAAATTTAATATCCTTTCTTTTTTATTGAATGTGAAGCGCTAATTTATAGTATTCAATAGCATTTTTAAATTGATTCGCTGATTCATATAATTTTGCCACTTCGATAATATTTTCATTTTCACACAGATATTTGTTTTCTTTGAAACATTCTTCAGCAATGTCAAATTTCCCAAGTGAAACACAGCTTTTACCGTAATTGAATTTTAATTTTTCTTTATCAATTCTGTCCATATAAAATGTAGGTTTTTCTTTTAGATGGGATGTTGCATTAAAAAAGTTATTGTAGTTTGAAAATGCAAGTCCATAATTTTTTTCTTGCGTAAAAATATCTCCCAATTTTACAAATGCATCTAAATTATTTTTGTCGGCAAGTAGCGATAAATAATGTTTTCTTAATGTTAAATTATCTTTGTAGTAGTCAACTAATTTTTTTTGTGCTTTTTTATCATCATATTCATCAGCTGCAATTTTCCAATTGTTTTCAGCTAGAGTCAGTTCATTTTTTTCTTCATATAAGTTTCCTAAATAATAATAAGCTTTTGCGTTGTCTTTCGCAGCACTGAAATATTGCTGTGCCAGGTCAATTTGTCCTAAATCCTTGTAAATTTTGGCAAGTAAAACTTGCGCTTGCTGATCCTGTTCCTGATCCGCTGCAATTTTTAAATTTTCTGTCGCCAAATTATTTTTTTTGTATTCATAATAAAGTTTTCCCAAATTGTAATGCGCTTTTTTATTCCCATTTCCAATTGCTAATTTAAAATAATATTCTGCGAGTTCAAAATTCGCTTTTTTTCTATAAACTTCACCCAGTTTATTTTGAAACTCAAAATCTCCTCCATCAGCAAGAGGTTTTAAATATTTTTCTGCAATGTTAGTTCTATCATCTTTTAAGAATATGTCAAAAAGCAATAAAAATGCTTCTCTATTTCCAGATTTTGTCGCCTTTTTTAAATATTTTTCAGCTAAAACAAAATCCCCTTTTTCAAAGTATCTTTTTCCTTCTTCAAAAAAACGTCCCAAATCATTATTATCTAAATTTTCCAAATTAATCCCTTCCATAATCATCACCTATTTTAATTTATATTAAAATAATTATAACAAAAAAAAGTGAGAATATCAACAGATTGAGTGATGAAATATTAAATTATATTTATTTTTTTTCAAAAGAAAAAATCAATGATAATTTCTCCAAAACAAAATCATTATTTCTTCTATCTTTTATTGCAAGTCTAAAAAAATTTTTATTCAAAAAAATAAAATTTGAAGCATCTCTAATTAAAATTCCATGTTCCAGCATCTTTTCCTGTAATTTTTTTGAGTTCATTCCTTTTTTTATTTTTGCTAGAATAAAGTTTACTTCTGTTTCAAAAACTTCAAGTTCTTTAATTTTTGATAATTGTTCAAACATATATTTCTTTTCTAACTGTATCCAATTTTCTGTTTTTTTTATATATTCTAAATCATCGATTACGTAAGTTCCAGCAATTTCAGCAAGGCTGTTGACGCTCCACGGCTCTTTTTTAGCGTTTACTTTAAAAATGTCTTCTTTGTCAAAAAAAATTCCATATCCAAGTCTTAATCCAGGTATTGCAAAAAATTTCGTAAATGCTCGGATTATAAATAAATTTTTTTTATCAATTTTTGTCTGTGCAATTGTTTTTTCCTTCCAATTTTCAACAAATTCAATAAATGCTTCATCCACAAGAAGTTTTGTATTTTTTTTGTTACACTTTTCCAAAATTTTTTCCATTTCATCTCTTTGTAAAAATTTTCCCGTCGGATTATTTGGATTACAAATTATAACCAAATCATAATTTTTTTCCATTTCCATCTCAAATTTTTTTTGATTAAATTTAAAATTTTCCTTTTCTTCGAGTTTAAAATATTGAATCGCAATATCATCTTGCAAACTTTTTACCGCTCTTTCATATTCTCCAAAAGTTGGTGCCGCAATCAAAACTTTTTTTGGATTTAAAACTTTTGTAATTAAAAATATAATTTCTGTTGCCCCATTTCCCAAAATTATATTTTCTAAATGAACGCCATTTTTTTTTGCAATTTTTTTTCTCAGCTCAAAATAGTCGGGGTCAGGATATTTTTCCAGAGTCTCCAAATTTTCTAAAATAAGTTTTTTTAAGTTTTCTGGTATCCCAAATGGATTGATATTCGAACTGTAATCTAGTATATTTTTAATTTTTCTTTCTCTAAAAATTTTGTAAATATTTCCACCATGAAAATCCATATCTCCTCCTTAATATAAAAAAGTATATCAAAATTTTGATTTTTTATCCATAAAAGTAAAAATAATTTTTTAGTTCTCTTAAACTCTTTTATTTTAAGAGGTTTTTTAAAAATTAAGAAAAACACAAAAAAAATTTAAAAAAAGTGTTGACAAAAAAGAATAATTATGATATTATATTTCTTGTCCAACAGGTATTAAGAAAATAAAAAACTTATTACTTAGGAGCGGTGTATAGCGCAGTTCGGTAGCGCACCTGCCTTGGGAGCAGGGGGTCGTAGGTTCAAATCCTACTACACCGACCACTAATTGCGGGAGTAGCTCAGTTGGTAGAGCGTCAGCCTTCCAAGCTGAATGTCGCGAGTTCGACCCTCGTCTCCCGCTCCATTTTATTTGAAAATTAAAATAAAACTTTCATATATATGGTGATCGTAGTTCAGTTGGTAGAGCGCCAGTTTGTGGCACTGGTTGTCGCGGGTTCAAGTCCCGTCGATCACCCCATGATATGAGCCATTAGCTCAGTCGGTAGAGCACTTGACTTTTAATCAAGGTGTCACTGGTTCGATCCCAGTATGGCTCACCATTTAAAAAAATTTTTGCGAGAGTGGCGAAATTGGCATACGCACTAGACTTAGGATCTAGCGTCTTTGACATGTGGGTTCGAGTCCCACCTTTCGCACCATAAAAGCCCACACGAAATAGTGGATTAGTTTAGTAATATCAGCACTTCTAAAGGTTGATATTTTTTTATTTTTACCTTTTTTATCAGCATTCTCAACATCAAAAATAAATTATACCTGTCTGTTTCGTCCATATTTTCAAGCACTTCTTTTAAAATTTTTATATTGTCCATTTTTTCTTCGCTTATTGTCTTGTCTTTTATTATTCTATCAATATCATTTAAGGAATCTTCAAATACTCGTTTTCTATTTTTGAGTTCCTCAAGTTTATCATTTAATTCAAATTCATTTATCAATTCTTTTGCAAATAATTCTAAATATTTAGTTCTTTCTTTATCTATTTTTTTAATTTGTTTATCTATATTCTCTCTATCTTTTGTATATTTTTCTAAATTAGGTTTTTCATTCAAAAACTCTAATTCTTTTAAGTTTAATAATTTATGTATTATAAACTTTTCAGCCTTATTCATAGATATTGCTTTTTTACATTTGTCACATCTATAATTAACACCATTTTTGAACATTTTACCGCCACAGGTACACTCTAATATACCTGTGAATAAAAACTTTCCTTCTTTACGTATTACACGTTGTTTAAATAACATTTGCCGTTGTACTTCCCTAAAAACTTCTTCACTTATTAATGCTTTGTGATTTCCTTTAAATATCGTTATTTTTTTGTTTATTTTCACTTCTCCAGTATTAATATTATTTTCTTTTCTTCCGTACATCAGATTTCCAATGTAAAATTCATTTTGCAAAATCCATTTGACAGATGAAATGTTTTTGTTGAAAATATTTGCTGTTTCAGATAGACTTTTAGTATTTAAGTATGTGTTAAAAATGCTTATAACATCTTCAGAAGTTTCAGGATCTATTGTAATATTGTTGTGTTCATCTTTTTTATAACCAATCGGAATAATAGTTCCGCCTTGCCATATTCCTGCTTTGGCTCTAGCCCATTTGTTTGATTTCACCCTCATTGATATTTGCTTTCTCTCATAATCTGCCAATACAGCGAATATTTGAAAGAACAGCATACCAGTAGGGGTTGTTGTATTTATTTCAGACTGTGAAATAGATACAAATTTTATATTGCTTTTTTGCAGCTCTAAAACAAAATTTAACATAGTTAAAGTTACACGAGAGATACGGGAGCTCTCATAAACTACAAGCACATCAAACGATTTCTTTTTGATTTCTTGCTGTAGTTTAAGAAAGCCTTCACGATTATCGTTGCCTCCGCTCTCCACATCCTGTATAACTTCCTTGAGCTTATAACCGCTCATTTTACAAAAATCTTCACATTTTCTTATCTGAAACTCAAGTGAACGCCCCTCTTCCTGAATTTCTGTACTAACTCTTGCATATATAATTGCTTTCATTTACTTTCTCCTTTTGTCCTGTTCTGCTTTAATTTTGTATAATAGTTTTAATACCTCTTCTTTGTTTTTCATCATTATCCCTCCGTTTCTGTCATATCAAAATAATTTGATATAACGTATTCTTCGCTTATTAAATATTCAACAACTTTTTCTAAATAATTGCTACTAAAACTATCTATCATTTCGTCTCTATAAGTGACATACATTTTTGCTATATATCTTATTTCATTTTCAATTTTGATTTTGTGTATTTCAGCATATTTTATCAATTGTTTTCCTCCAAAAGGTTTTTGCTTTCGTAAATATTCCCAACAACTTCTAAAAATTTAGCTTCCACATTTGATAAATCCTCCCTCAGACTCCAACCTTCTAATCTGTAGCTGCTATGTTCGTATCTAACAATACACATATTATCAATTTCGATGTTGTTAAGCACCACAACATCCCCCTCATAAATTTCTTTGTCGTTTTTGTCTTTTAATCCTGTATATTGCATTAACTCAACATCATCAAAGCTCACTCTTCTTAAAAGATATGCATTAATAAATTCATTCTTTTTTAAACATCGTATAGTTTTATCTGTAAAATCCATTGTTTTGACATTTTCCATTTTCTTGTCTTCTTTAAGCCAAGCTCTGAATTTTATTTCTCTCATTATTTATCCTCCCATTTTTCCAAATTTAAGTCAGGTCCAAAAAATCTCATTTTTGAACCATCTTTGAATTCTAGAAATATAACAGGTTCTAAAACAGTCCATCCACCCATAATTATTTTTCTCGGTTTTACACTAACGCATTTTAAGTTTTCTTTTAAATATTTTTCTACATTTTCTCTTTCCATTTTTATCCTCCTTTTTCTCTCAAACATTCCCTCACTTTTATTATTTTACTAATAAACTTTGAGTTGTTTCTAAATGCACTCCTGGTATTTCCACACCGTTTTTAATTTCTTTTTTTATCTCATTTTTCTCAATTTTTTTAGTTTGCACAAAAGTTGTAAACTTTTGCGGTATTAAATTCTCATCATCGATTATTAAAGACGGTGTGTTATTTCTGATTGTAAATGTCCCTGTTGCAGTTTCTATTTTCTTAGTGTCAAGTTTTTGCATCGCTCCAAGGATTAATTCCTTGAGTATTTTTTTCTTTTCGTTTGAATATTTCGCTTTTTTAGCATAAAAATCAGCAATTTCTTTGCATTTTTCTTCTTTCGCTTCTAGTTCTTTTAATATTAACTCTAATTGCTCTGATTTTTCTTCTAAAAGCAATTCTACACTTTCTTTTGTGTCGTTTATTGTTTCTTCGTCTAATTCGTTATTTTCGCTGTCTAAAAAATTTGCGATATTATTTATTTCTTTTAACTCATATTTTATTAAACTTAAACTCATATCTTTTTCTCCTGTTTTTATTTTTTAATCCCCCCTATTTTTTAGCTGAAAGGAAATTCGTCGTCATCAGCATATTTCTTTTTGCTGCTTTCGATAAATTCAAATCGGCTTATTAAAATATCAGTTGTATAAATAGTTTGACCGTTCTTTTCATAACTTCCTGTTCTAATACTTCCTTGAACTAGAATTCTTTGACCTTTTTTAAAATACTCAGCTATTGTTTCAGCTGTTTTCTCCCAAGCAACGCAGTTTATAAAATCAGCTCCTTCTCCGATTCTATTTACTGCTATTGCAAACCTTGTAAATGCTTTTCCATTTTGGCTGTAATTTAGTTCCACATCTCTTGTTAATCTTCCCATCAATATTGCATTGTTCATATTTTTTATTCTCCTTTTTCACTAAATTTTTTTATTTTTTTCGCAAGTTCAGAATCATTTTTTGCTTTTTTATGCATAAATTTTTTGAATTTTATAACTTGAAATGGTTCTAAATCTGCTATTTGTTTAGCATTATTTATTAACAAAAAATCACTTAACTCTCTTTCGAAAAATTGGTGAAATGTGTTAATTGCTTTAATTGCTTTTTCATACTCTTCTTTATCAATCGTCGACTCAAAGTCATCATTTGCAATTATTTCTAAAGCATTGTAGTAGCAGTATCTTTTTAAATATGTATGAGTTGAGCCTATTTGCTGTAAAACATTTTGTCCTTTCGTCTCTATTTTTGCAATAGGTGTCACAAAAGTTTCTTTTTCTTCTAAATTCTCAGAGTTAATAATAGTTAAAATTCCTTCGTTTTCAGTCAAATCAAATTTTGAAAACAATTTTAATTCACTGAAAATTGTATTCACTCGTGGTAAAAAATCTTTTAATTCAAAATAATCAAAACCTGCAAATTTATTATGCCCACTTTTTTTAAGTCCGCTTTTTTGTAATTCTACTCTTGCTTGTTGTATTTTTTCGTAAATATTCATATCTTTATCCTTTCATTTCTTTCAATTTTTTTATTAAATTATTTAATTTTTCAACACAATCGTCTTTGTCTAAATATAAATAACTTTCATTCATTTTTTTTCTTCCTTCTTCAGTTTTTATCCAGTGTTCCCACCCGCTTTCATAAGCGTGAACACAAATTTCATTTGTATGACCAGAAAACTCAACAAAAATTGTATTTTTTTCTCTTGAGTTTATTTCAAGAGCTAAATCCATTATTTTCATCACTTTTTCCTTAATTTCTTTTTTCATCTTATCCGCTAATCCTTTCGTATTTTTTTCTAGCTTTTAATGCTTCTTTTCTGCTATATCCTACCCATTTAATTTTGATTCCAGCTTCTTCAAAAGCTAGTAGGCTTAACGCCTCTTTTTCAAAGTCAATTTCCCCACTTTCTACGATGACCTCTTCCATTTCTTTGATTTTTTTATCTGTTTTTGTTATCAAAGTTTTGATATACATTCTATTTTTTTTATCAAAATCTTTTATTTTGTTGCAAATTTGTGCTTTAAATATGTTATAGTATGCAAATATTACAAGTATCTGTTTTAGCGCATTTTCTGTTTCTTCGTATCTAGTTTTTAGATATTTATCAAATTTAATTTTTAAATTTATCAATTCTTTTTGATAAATTTTTGAAAATTCGACGACTACAAATTCATTTTTAAAGTCTTTTATTTTTCGCTGATTTGGATTTTGCAAATCTTCATAATCATATTCCTCTATGAGTCTTGTCAATGTCCTGAAACTTCGTTGTATGATGTCCTCAAGTTCAAAGCTGCACCATAAAGTTTGTTCTTCCAACAGTTTTGATATTTTAGTATCACCTTTTACAAGATTTTTGTCTGTAATGTTTGGAATACTGAAGTAGTTTCTATAATATTTACACAAATTTGACAACGCCATCATCGAGAAAACTTTTGTCTTTTCGTTTTCATCTAGCACAAATTTTGTGTAATCCATTGCTTTTTCAGTTATTTCCTCTTTAAACTTTTTCTTTTTAATTTTTCTCAAACTACTCATAATTTTCTCCTACTTTCTCAACATTTCTTTAACCATTGAAGGCAAAAGCCAAAACAGCATTCCGCACAGCGCTGGAATAAAAGTTTCTCCACCGCCAATCACTCCTAAAAAATACCCTCTTTCTATCGCAGCATATTTATAAGCTGCAATAGTTAATGCGATAGTTAAAATCACTTTTACAGTATTTTTAAATATTCTCTTTTTCATTTTTCCTCCTAAATATATTTTTTGATTTCGTCAATTACATTATCGTAATATCTAAAACTTTCCACCTGCTTGTTGCTATATTTTGCTTTGTCGTAAGCCCAAAATCCAAATTCTTCTGTCTTTAAATTATGCTTTTTAGCTATGCTTCCGACTTTCATTGATGTAATTCCTAACTTGTTGCCGACTTCTGTTGCTGTGTAGCTTTTCTTTTTAACAGCTGGAAGTTCTAGAATCGGATCATCATAGAGAGCATTTGCACTATAAATTTGTAAAGTTTCTCGGTATTTTTCGTTCGTAAACGATTGAGACAATTCCTTTAAAATTCTGCTTTTTTCTAATCTGATTTTGTCTTTTTCGATGTCAAGCAAATCATTTTTAAATGTATTTTCTTTAGTTTTAACAGTTTCTTTTTTTGTTACTTTCTCAATCAATTTGTATCTAACATCAGCACTGTATCTTGCTCCCAGCTGTAATATTCCTTGTATATTTGCTACATACATTGGTAATTTTCGACCTGTTGTATCTTTGTACTCACTCAACTCAAAAATGAGTTCAGCTCTTTCGGTTCCTAATTTACTGATTTCGTCTTTAATATCTCTCAAGACATTGTAATGTTCCTTACCTGTAATTTCTGCAATTTCCAATGATGTCATTGTTCCTTTTGATTCTAATAATTGCAATTCTTTCATTTTTCCTCCTGTTTTCCTTTATTTTCTATCAAATCAGTTCTTAGCTTCATTAATACAAAAAATGCTTCCGCCTTAGTTTTAAAATAATTTCCTTCTTCTTTTCGCTCTTTATCTGATGTTCTGTCTTTATCCACAGTTGAAGAAATAACAAATCTGTTTTTGTGAAGATTAATAAACCAGTAAAGATTTTTATAGTCTTCTGAATAAATAAGGCTTAATTCATCATCTAAAATAATACGTATAATGCCTAGCATGCCATGTAAATTTTGCGATTCAGGATCTTTAAAAGTTTTTCCTTGTCTCATTAACAAATCAACTTCTCTGTGCAGTATTTCTTCCATTTCTCTAATTTGTTCTTCTGTTTTCATAAATTCCTCCTATTTTTTTATCTCAAACCAGCAATTCTAGAATTGCTTAATTGTTTAATTGATAAG
Source organism: Leptotrichia rugosa (assembly GCF_041200005.1). Taxonomy (NCBI): domain Bacteria; kingdom Fusobacteriati; phylum Fusobacteriota; class Fusobacteriia; order Fusobacteriales; family Leptotrichiaceae; genus Leptotrichia; species Leptotrichia rugosa. Next base: position 1,709,803 of record NZ_CP165644.1, on the reverse strand, counting down.
TGCTTTTGTTACTCAGACATGTTATTTATGCTGATTTTAAGATATATTTTGTATTGACTTAATTGTGCCATCTGCTTTTAAAAATTAAATAAATATTAGAAAAGAAGATTTATTATGACAGCTCTACATATTCTAGTAGCTATGCCTTGCGCAAAAATATGCAGTGTCATCAGATGGCACGATTAAATTAACGCTTTTTATTGATTTTTTAAAATTAATATTGTAAAATTATTAAGTAAAATCGGTTTTGGCTAAACCGTTTCATATCTGTTGTTTAATAAGTTCTGACTGTCAAAAGATAGTCAGTTTTTGAATAAACATAATTTAACTTAAAAGGAGTATTTATTTATGTCGAATGATTATAAAGATATTTGCCGTTCTATAGAAAAATTAGAAAAAGCAATATCTAAATTACCTAAAGAGTTTAAAGATAACAAAGATGTAGTAAGAATGCTTGAAAAACATTTAAGGGAGTTTCAGAAGTCTAATAAATTTGAAATTCAGAAAGAAATCGGAAACTCCAAACAGTTTCGGCTAACATTAATTTTATCTATAATAAGCATTGTAATATCTGTAATCGCATTATTTAAGCAATAATTTTATAATTACTAATATCAAGGCAATCATGTTCAAGACCAATAAATCAAAATATGTTTTTGGTCTTATTTTTTCCCAAAATTTTTTTAAAAATTTCATATAGTTTATCTCCTTACTTTTTAAATAATTTTTTTATTCTGTTCACTAACTTTTTGCTATTTTCTTTTCTTACTTTATTACTGTTCTTATTCACCATTTCCAATGCTTCATATTTCATTTTAAATTCCTCCTTATCTAACTTTGTTGATTTTTGTTATCGGAAAGCCTTTTTCTGTAATATATGTAACCAGAGCTATAAGGCTTTCGGAGGTTACACTTTCATCCTCAAGTTCTTCACCATCTTCATAGAAATATCCTTGATATTTTACAGAGGGGATACTGAAAGAATAGTCTTCTTCTACTCTTTCGTACACTAAACTTTGAACTTCTTCAGAAAGTGCAACCTGATCTATCTCGGCATATTTTTCTAATTTAGTCAATTTCTTTGTGTTTTTCATTTCTATCATCATCTCCCTTCAATTCTTTTCATCTCAAAATAATTTATTCTCGTTTCCCCTGTATCATACCAATCAATTCTACCATTACAGTCTTTATAAGGTATGCTGACTTCCTCTTCCTCTTCAAAACTGTAATTCTTGAAACATTCTTTTATGACTTTCTGTTCTTCCGAATCCCAGCCGTTCTCAGCAAATTCTTGAAGAGTTTGTTCAAGCTGTTCATCAGTAAATTCAATTGTACCTTCATCGTAATTTTTGACGAAAGTACCGTCTGCGATTTGACGCTGTATTTCGTCAGAGACAACATCTTTTATTTCTTCTAGTTCTGTCATTTTCATCACTCCTATTGTTATTGTAACTTTAAATAAATTTTGTATCTAAAATTTAGTTACGAATTTTTTCAAAAAAAATTAAAGTTATTTGTTTTTCCTATTTACAAACATATTGTAACTTATTTTTAGTTACAAGTCAAGTATTTTTTTGAATTTTTTTAAATTTTTTCTAGGAAGTGCGAAAAAATGTGGTAAAATAATAATGTAAATTAATGAACGAAGGGAAGTTGAATCCATGAGTTATCAAATAGAAAAATTTTTGACAGAATTTTTGAATAAGAAAAATATGACTTTAACAGAATTTTCAAAAAAAATGGAAGTTACACATGTTTATGTATCCAACATAAAAAACGGTAAAAAAACAGCTTCCAAGAAATTTGTTGAAAACTTAATAAGGAAATTTCCAGAGTGTGCAAAAAAAGAAGAAGAATTAATAGCTATGTTAGAAAAAGATAAAAAAATTGAAAAATTAAAAAAATTAGAAAAACAAAGAAGGGAAACAATTGGCAAAAGCGAAGAACTTGACAGGATTTCAAGATTAAACAAGAGGGAGAGAGTACAACTAGATGAAGTTATGAACAGTGCAGCCTACTTTTTTAATGATAACAGTATAAGTGATGAGGATAAGAAAAGATTACACGACAGTCTGCAAGAACTTTTTTTTGATGCTAAAATGAAAAATAAGAGAAAATAGAGGATTCGTATGAAGAAACATAAAAATATGAAACGTAGAGTAAAAAACTTAGTAGAGAAATACAATACGAGCAATCCGTATTTATTATGTAAAAAGTTGAATATTGAAATAAAATACGATTACTTTAAAGATATAAAAGGTTTTTTCAGAAGGATATTAAGAAGAAAATATATTGTCATAAATGAAAATTTGGATGAATATTCGCGTTTAGTTGTCCTATGCCATGAGTTAGGACATGCACTCTATCATAGTTCTAAAAATACACTTCTTTTAAAAAATAATTTTCTGTGCTATGCTCCCGAATTAGAAAACGAAGCAAATGAATTTGCTGTAGAATTGATGAAGTATCAAGAAGAAGTTAGCTATGAAACTGCTAGAGATTGTGATTTGGGATTGCGGATATTGGAAGAGATGAAAAGATACACTAAGAATTGAAAATGTTTGAAATTTTATGAAAGATAAGGTAAAATATGGATATAACACAAGATGAAATAAATAAACTTTTAGAAATTGAAAAAATCGAAAAAGATAATAAAGATTTAGTGATAACATGCATTAGGAAGCAAATATTTGAATTAAAAGCAGCAGAAAACAATAAAATAAAATTTATATTAAACACATTTTTTTCTGGAAACATAAAAGGTAGATATACACTGAATTTAAATTATCCTTTGTATGGAATAAATTTGTGCAGAATAGATATAAACGGTCATGAACATAGGAATCCTAATTATACCACAGGTAACTTGCTATTAGATGAATATAAAGGAGCTATCATTTCAAAGAATCATATTCATATCGCAAATATTGGAGATAAAAAAGTGGGAAATTGGGCTATTCCTTTGTCAAGAGTTTTTGATACAAAAGATATTGAGGAAATTAAGAAAGTCGTTAATTTTTATAAAAAAGAAATAAATTTAAAAAATGATATAGTTTTTTATAAGAAAAATAAAGTAGAAAAATATGAATATCAAAATCTTTTTTAAACAAAGGAGGTAAAATGATGGAAATAAATAGTATAGTAAACGAATACTTGAAATGGATAAGAGAAAATACTAAAATAAAAAATAAGAATGGTATAGATATAATTACTACACCTTTTGCACTTTCAAATAATGATTTGATTGATATAATTGTAAAAAAATAATAACGAAATCATTTTATCTGATGATGGCGAAACTTTGTTTAATTTAGAAATTTCTGGAGTGAATATTGTAAAAAGAAAAGAGATCTTTGAAAAATTTTTAAGATCTTATGGACTTAATAAAACATCTGAAGATGAAATCATAAAAAAAGTAGTTATCAAAATATAGGAAGAGATATTAATGATTTTATACAAGGAATATTATCAATAGATGATATGTTTTTAACTTCCTCTAATAATGTGAAACATTTTTTCAAAGAAGATGTTGCTTTATTTTTGAAAAAAATGATTTTTACCCTAGTCCTGATATAAAATTGGTTGGAAAAAATAATTTAGAATATAACATTGATTATATTATCAATAGGACTAAAAATAAAAAAGAAAAATTAATACGGGTTATTAATTCTAACAATAAAGATAAAATTATTTCTGCTATATTTGCTTTTGAAGATTTAGAAGAAAGAAATTCAGAAAATATAATAATCTTTAACAATACAGAACGAAAATTGAGCAACGAATTAGAAGAGGTATTAAAAAAGAAAAAAATCGAGGTGTTAAATTGGACACAAAAAGAAAAATGGATTAAAGAAATGATAGCATAAGATATACAAGAATACTAAATACATAATAAATTTAAGCAGGGTTAATTTTGGTTTCAAAATATAAAAAGATGGAGGAATCAAAATGAAAAAATTATTTGTAATTTTAACATTAGCATTTGTTAGTGCTAACACATTCACAGAAACACTGTACTTTAAAAACTGTAAGGAAGCAAAAGCGAAAGGGTACAAAAATATCAAGAGAGGGCAACCAGGATACAGACCTAAATTAGACAGAGATAAAGATGGAATAGCTTGTGAAAGTAAATAAATTTTTAAAAACAGGAAATGGCGAAAAAATTATTCATGTATTTTTATCAATATTTGCTGGTTCAATGATTTATATATTATTTCGAGAAAAAAATTTGTTAATGTTTAAATGGTTTAAATTTTTGAAATTGGATTTTATAATAAATTTTTTGAGAGATAATTTTTATAAATACAGAATATATATTCCCAAAAGTGTCTTATTTTCTTTACCTGACGCTTTGTGGGTATATTCATTTACAATGTTTTTAAGCATTTATTTTAAAAATAGAATTATGCTTTCATCAATATTTGCTGGAAGTATAATAACAGAAATATTACAACTTTGGTTTGTAACTGGAACATTTGATATATATGATGTTATATATATGTTTGTATTGTATTTAATTGCAATGTATTTTATAAAAAAAATTGAGGTGGAAGAAAAAATATGAAAAAGAAAATAGGTTTATTGATTGGATGTGCTTTGTTTGTAATTTTAGCAGTTGGAAGTGTTGGGGGTAATGATTCAAAATCAGATTCAAATTCTGGCACAAATAATATAAGTACTGAGAAAAAAGCGGTTACGTATGAAAAAATAACGGCTAAACAATTAGTTAGTGACTTGGAAGGAAATGCTTTAAAAGCTGCTCAAGCTCATAAGGGTAAAGATTATGAAATTACAGGAGTTTTAGGTAATATTGACGCACAAGGAGATTATGTAACGATTGAACCTTCAGGTAATGACCTTACACTTACAGGAGTTCAGGCATTTGTAAAAAATGATGATCAAAAAAAAGTGATTGCTGAACTTTCTAAAGGTGATAAAATAACTGTAAAGGGTAAAGTTAAAGACGTTGGAGAGGTTATGGGATATTCAGTTGATATTGATGAAATATCTAAAGCTACAAGTAAAAAATAATAAATTTATAAAGAAGCTGGGAAATGCTTCTTTTTTGTTGCTTTTTGTAAAAATTTAAAAAAACACTTGACTTGTAACTAAAAATAAATTACAATATATAGGAGGTGAGAATAATGACAATGAGCGAATATCATAAAAATGTTTATGCAAATATAGAATTTGCAAGGAATCAAAAAGGTTTAAGCAAAGGAGAGTTAGCTAATAAAATTGGAATATCAAAGTCAGCGTTATCTTTTGTTTTGAATAGATTAAAAAACGGAAAAACTATAAATACTAAAACTCTTGAAAAGTGGGCAGTTGCTTTAAATGTACCTTTCTCATTTTTTTTTGAAGTTAAATGTAACTAAAAATAAATTACAGAAAAATATTGAGAGAGGAGGTTTGAGATGGGAGAAATAAAATTTAACGAAAAAATAAAGAAATGTAAATCAATAAAAGAAATATTTAAGCAAATATTGCAAAAAAATGATGTTACTTTAAATGAATTTGAAACAATTTCCGATTGGATAAAAACGGAATTTAAGGAAGAAGCGACATTTAAAAAAGAGGCATAAAAGCCTCCCAAAAATAAAAATGTAATATTTTTTGTTTTAAAATATTATTCTGGTTTAATAAAAATAATATGTTTAAAATTTAATAGATAAACTTTATTTTCATAAACGATAATAAGAGAGTTTTCTAATACTTGTTCAATATCGCAAGAAGGAAAAATATTAGATGTAGTTTGAATTGTAACAGGATTTTGAACATCGTATTTTTTTAAATAAAGTTCTATATCATTCAAGGACATAAGATTACCTCCTTTTAGTTATTATTCGACAGTAATATTATAACACAAAGTGGAGGATTATAAAATGAGAAAAGGAAGGAGGTGTGAGATGAAAATTTATTTACCTACACAGGGAGAAATAGAAACTGATAAAGTAATAGCTGGAATAGAAGCGTTAAAAGGGCTTACAGAATTAGAATTTAAAGAAGTGGTAAGATCTATTGAAAAATATTTTAAGGAAAAAAAAGAGAAACTCACCTTTGATGTTGAAGTTACAGAAGATGAGTTTCTAAAAAAAATAAAAGATTATTATAGAAATTCTAAAGGAACTATTCTTCTATAGTAATTTGAATGTGTACTGGACTTAAAAAATATTTTTTATCTTTATGAATAATTTGGACTATTGGCATATCATAAAAACTGTTTTCTATAAAATCATGAGTATTTTTGATATATCCATCTTTAGCCCAATTATATGGAGAAAAAAACTGATTATTATATCCAATTTGATAATCTTCAGTAAGTTCAGTCCATTGTCCAAGCAGACAAGCATAAACTTTATACATAACTATAAACCTTCCTTCTTCTTGATAATTTGTTTTGGTGAATAAATTATAGCACAAAGTGAAGGATTATAAAATAAGAAATGAGAGGAGGTGTAAGAGTGTATGGAAAAAAGATTAATAGAAAAATGTTATGAAGAAATGTTAGTTTTTTTGAAAGATAATTTTGTTGAAAAGTCGGGAATAGAATCACTGGAAGATGAAAATAATATTACTGATATTATACACATTTTTACTGCAATGAGAAAAAGTAAATATAGAGATTTCGAAAAAGAAAAGGAAATAAAACAAGAAATTTATAAAAATTTATACAAATGTACGGAATTGAAAGATTTTAGAAATAGAAATAGAAGATGTGTCCTTTTGTTAGATGCATTGAATCGCAAGGACACATATTAAAACTAATTCAAGAAAGACAATGCGATTTCCAAAGAACAAAAATCTTCAATAAATCCTGTACAAATTTCGTTATTATACTCAAAAGTTACACCGCCAAGACCAAAATCTTGGATAAAGATTTCATCTTCTAAATGTAATTTTTCAGTAGTTTCCATAGGAGCAAATTCTCCGTTAGGAAGTAACAGAACTTTAAAATCATTAACTTTTGAAATCGCATAAACGATAGCTTTAACCATAATAACACCTCCTTTCTTGTGGATTTAATTTATTTGGCGATAATATTATAACTCAAAAGGGGGTAAAAATGAAATAAGGAGGTTAGAAATGCAAAGAGGTACAAATCCTAAGCCATCAACTTCTAAGCCGTCGAATCCGAGAATACAGCGATTATATACTGAACCAAGAAAAAATATAAAAAGAATATATGATATAAGTCTAAAAGTTTTGAAGATAATTGAAGATGAAAGAGTAACTGAAGATGAGTTTTATATAATAGAAAAAATGATAAAAAACGAGTTTAAAAGATTAAAAGAATAAAACAAAAAAAGCACTCCGAAGAGCGCTAACAAAAATTTTTAAAATACTATATCTTGTGTTAATTATAACATAAATTTGATAAGAACACAAGATGTAGGGAGAGGAAAAAGATGGAAAAACCTAATTATTATGGAATATTACCAGCGAATGTAAGATATGATAAAGAATTAAAACCAATGGAAAAAATATTATTTACTGAAATTTCATCACTTACAAGCAAAGAAGGATATTGTTACGCCAAAAATTCGTATTTTGCTGAACTATATGATGTTCATAAAAATACGGTAGGAAACTGGATAAACAATCTTGTAAAAAGAGGTTATTTAAAATCAGTAATTATTTATGAAAAAGGAACAAAAAACATACAGGAAAGAAGATTATACATTACTACCCCTACAAACGAAAAGACTGATACCTCTATCAATAAAAAGATTGACACCTGTCAATCAAAAAATTTAGAGGGTATCAACGAAAAAATTGATACCCCTATCAACGAAAAGATTGAGGATAATAATACAAGTATTAATAATACAAGTTTATTATTAAATAATAATAATATACATGTGAAAAATGAATTTTCACAATCGTGTGAAAAAATAAAAAACCAATGGATAAAAATTGCTTATGAATTTGATTTATCAGGTAAACAATTAAAAATAACTGACAAGCGAAAGAGAGCTATTAACAATTTGCTAAAAGAGTATTCGCTGGAAGAAATGTTACGGGCTATGGGAAAAATCCGTACATCTAATTTCTTGCAAGGAAACAATAAAACAGGGTGGCAAATATCATTCGACTGGTTTACTAACAAATCGAATTTCTTAAAAGTGCTCGAAGGAAATTATGACGATAAAGCAAGTATTAATAATTCTGAAAAAGAAAAAAAATCTAAAAATTATCAAGAAAAAGACTTTGTTGGAGTAACTAACGAAAGCATTGCAAATTTATTAGGAGGATTGACGGGAAATGAATAATCAAGAATTTAACGAAGTATTTAAACTGCTTTTAGCAGCTTATCCAAATACAAAAGACAAGGAAAGTGTCGCAACTATTTATTTTTTGACAATTGCAAATGAGCTGACTAAAAAAGAATTTGCAGAAGCAGTTGTTAAAATCTTAAAAACGAGAAAAAGCGGATTTATACCACAACCAGCTGAAATTTTAGAAGTTGCAAAAAAGACTGCTAACATCGAACATCAAGTGATTTTAGCTAAAAAAATGTTGATTGAAGGGGTTAGAAAAGTCGGCAGTTCAGGAATGGTGGCTTTTGAGGACAAAGGTCTTCACGCTGTAATTGATTTCCTTGGTTGGCGTAGAATTTGCACAATGGACAAAGTTGAATTTGATAATTTTTTAAATTTTCAGTTTGATGGAATTTACAAGGATTTTTTAGAAAATCCATACAAAACAAAAAATTATTACACAGGTACATACAAAATTATTGGGCAAACACAACCAAAGCTCGTTACTTATGCAAGTGTCGGTGTAAAAAATACTGAAAATCTTAATTTTATTAAGCTAGAATATAAGCCGCAAAATGAAGTTAGAGCAGTTGATTTTAGTGAACTTAGAGAAAAAATGCTGATAGGAGGATAAATAGAAATGACAAAAGAACGATTGAAATTGATGAAGCAAATCAGTTTTGAAACGGCGAAAAAAGTCGAAGAAAAAGTTGTAAATATAACAGATTTTGAAATTGATTTTTTTGTTGAGCATTTGAAAAATGAATTAAAAAAAATGAGACATGGAGGAATAAATGCTAAAAGAAAATGTAAAAGCGAAAGTAATAGTGATAGATTTTGAAAATAAAAAAGGTTGGAAAATCTATCACAACGAAGATTTATACGGAAATACAGAAATTAAGGATAGCAGATTCTGGAATGATGTCCAGAACGGTTATTATAGATTTGTCAAAGGGACAACATTGGTCGCTGACATCGACTGCCCTTGGAAAATTGAAGAACCTTTAAAAATTCTGAAGGTACATGAGGTGATTTATAGTGATTAAGCTGGAATTGCCAGTTTACTGGCAGACTAGAAAAAATAAAATAACTCTAATGAGCCTAAACTGGTACAGAAATGAGAATGAGCATGTTAAGAACAAAATAAAACATGAATATCATGACCTGATTAGATTAAAACTTTTAAAAAACAAGGAAAAAATAAAAGGGAAATATCAGGTCCGATACCGTTATTTTTACAAAAATTCAGCTAGCGACCTTGAAAATGTAGCTTCAGTAATTGGGAAATTTCTGAACGATGCATTAAAGGAACTAGGAATAATTGTAGATGACAGTGTTAAATATTTAGTCAATAGTCAACTAATAGTTGACAGTTGCGATAAGAAAAATCCGAGGATTGAGATAGAAGTGGAGGAGCTGAAATAGATGGAAGCGTTAAAAACATTTGATGTAAAAGAATTGCTAAGAAGACAGGCAATGCTGGATGAGAAATTTAAAGATAAAATGGGGACGGAAGAAATTGATCCTAACAAAATTAGAGTGGCTTATATAGATGAGGTTGGCGAATTTATTCACGAATTAAAGCCAAAATGGTGTTACTGGAAAAATAATTTTAAAGAGATGGACAAAAGAAAAACATTAGAAGAATTAAGTGATTGCATGCATTTTGCATTAAGTCTTAAAAATAATAAGAAAGGACAAGATTTCTTGAGTGAAACAGTTTGGAGCGAATTTTTAGGAGGGGCAGTTGTTCTAAGTGATAAAATAGAAGAAAATTTAATTCAATTAAGTAATATTTTAAATCTTGAATTTTTAAGTATATGGTTTGAGTTAGTCGGGAAAATATTAGAAAATTTAGATGTTTCTCAAGAAGAGTTTTTGCAAATACATCACGAAAAGTGGCTTAAAAATATGAACGAGAGAACGAAAGAAAGTTATTAACTTATGTATACACAAGTTAAAGTGCATAAGAAAAAATTAGGAGGAATATTAATGAATGAATTGATAAAAATTGAAAGCAAAGAAATTACAGCAAACGAATTTAAAGAACAAAGAATTTTAACAGCTTGGGATATTGCAAAATTACATGAGAGAGAAGTTCGAGAAGTTACACAAAATTTCAACTATGTAAAAAGAAAATTAATTTTAGGAGAAGATTATTTTTTAATTGCAAGGGATAAAATTTCTGAATCAAAAATTCTGATTCAGGATTACATACCAAATAATGTTAAAGAGATACCGATATTTACCGAAAGCGGCTATTTAATGTTAGTAAAAACTTTTGAGGACGACTTAAGTTGGAGAATTCAAAGAGAGTTGGTTAAGAATTATTTTAGAAAAATGAATAATACGCCAAAATCTTTTAAAGAAGCTCTTTTCTTAGCATATCAACAAGCTGAAAAAATAGAAAAGCTTGAAGCGGAAAAAGAAAAAATGTCTTCGGAGCTAGAATACAAGACAGAAGTTATAACAGGCGTAACAGATAATATAGATGTTTATCAAAAACAAAAGATATTAAATAGAGTTGTAAAACATAAAGGAAGCAATTTTAGCAGTAGATGGAATGAACTGTATACAGTTTTTAGAGAAACATACAGTATAGATTTGAAAGCTAGGCGGAAAGGGTATGACTTAAAGCAAATTAAAAACGGTGACAAATGTAAAAGTGTGTTGGATTACGCTGTAAAATTTGGACATTTAGATAATTTGTATAATATAGCTTTGAAATTGTATGAGACTGATATGGACGAGATTATTCATAATATCAAAATTGGATTGAATTAAGAGAAGGAAGGACAATGGCAACTGAATAGTAACTGTGATAAAAAATTTATTGACTTTTTATAATTTAATGTATATACTATATATATACGAATAAAGGAGGTATCTTTATGACATTATCAACAACTATCTCCAAATGGGGAAATGGACAGGGAATAAGAGTGCCAAAGACTCTTATGGAACTTTTGGAATGGAAAAATAACGATAAGTTAGAAATTGTTGTAGAAGAAGGCAACATAAGAATCAGAAAAGTTGAAAATAAAAGAAAAAGAAAGAGCATAGAGGAACTTTTTGCAAATTATAAAGGGGAATATAAAAATCAAGAAATAGATTGGGGAGAACCAAAAGGAGAAGAAGTATGGTAAAACAAGGAGACATTATAAAAATAAATTTTAATCCACAGGCAGGACATGAACAGGCTGGCTATCGTCCTGCTATTGTAGTAAGCAACAACTTCTTCAACGAAAAGACGAATTTAACGATTGTATGCCCTATAACAAACACAGAAAGCAATTTTCCGCTTCACGTAAGTTTAGATGGACGTACAACTACAACAGGATTTATTATGTGTCAACATTTAAAGGCTCTTGATATAAATGCGAGACCGTATAAATTTGTTGAATCAGCTCCTGAAGATATTTTAGAGAATGTGATTAATATTATTTTTTCTGAAATTGAGATTAGCTAAAAAGGATAAAAACTATAGAATCACAGTTATTAATTTAGCTGTGATTTTTTTATGGAGGGAAAATGGATGAGAATATATACAAAAAAGTAAAAGACAAACTTTTGAACGGAATTGAGATAAGCGAAAATGATTCAAGATATATAAAACTGAATGCCAATCGGTTCAAGAATATTAAATTTATTAAGAAAAGGAAGGCTAAGAGAAAATGTCTAAGAGAATGAGCAGGGAAAACCAAAAACTAATTTACTGGTTTATAGACTGCTACGCTTATCATCTGAAAGGTGTAGACATAAATTGGCAGACTAGCAAGCAAAAGCCTGTCATTTCCGATTATTTTTTATACAAAGCAAAGGAAGGCTTGAAAAAACTTTATATCAGGCACAGTGGCAAGAATATAAAGGGATATGAGCCTTTCAGAAATATGGAGAGCAAGCTAAAAGACAGAATCGGAGATATAATTGACAAGAATTATACGAAAGAAAGTAAAATCAATATAATCACGAACGATTTAATGGATTTTGTAACTGACGAGATTCAAATGTTGTTTATCAAGTTGAATGATACTTTTAGCTTGGCACTTAAATTAATGAGTAATGTCGAAGCTGTGGCATTTACTAATTTCCTGTTTGACTATTTTTTGCAGAATGATATAGCAATGTGGGAAGAAATACACGAACTGTATAGACAACAGGAAAACAGGAACTGGGTGTACTGGATGTTAAAAAAGAAAATATGTGTTATTACAGGAAAGCCAAATGCACAGCTGGCACATATTTCAAAAAGTGCTGGAGCATTAGGAGGTTACAAATATGACAAAGGGATAGGAAACAGTTATTTACCGTTATCATCAGAGTGGCATATAGGAGTAGATCATGGAGTTGGTGGGGGCAGAAACAAATTAATGGCAAAACTGAAAGAGCTGAATATAGAGCCTTTTGAGATAAGGACTGAGGAAGAAGTTAAGGAATTGAAGAAAATATATAAAGGGCATTTTAAAGCGTTTAAGGAATAAAAAAGTTCAGTCGCAGAAAGTCGTTTTGGCTGTAATAACAGCTCGAAATGTAGTATTTATAAGGAAAAATGACAGTCGTGAAAAGTCGTTTTTATTAGAGAAAGGTTAGGAGGAAAAATGTTAAAGAAAATAATAAGAATGATAATTTGTTTTATATTATTATTCATAGGAGTTGTATCCATCTCACAAGCTAAAGATTTTTTGGATTTAAGTAAATTAGTTCTAAGTTTTGCATTTGGTATGTGGGTATCGAAATGGATTTAAAATAATTTAAGAAAGGGAATTGAAATGAAAAAAATATTATTAGGAATTGCAATTTTAGGATTATTAGGAAGTTGTGCAAGATGGGAAGACAGTCAAAAAGATTGGAAAAGCGATACAAGTGGATTAAAAAGAACTGTAACGGTTTATACTCTAGACGGGAAACTCTTAAAAGAATATAAAGGAATGATAAGAGTAAGAGATTCGGATGAGAGCGGAAGAATATCATTAAACTTAATAAGTGAGAATAATCGCAGAGTTACAATTGATAATGCAATCGTGATAACAGAGGAGGAATAAATGGGAATAATAATGAGAATGATAAATGGGCTAATTACAGTAACGGCTGTATTAGTGCTAGTAAGATACATATATAGATTAGTTATAATATTTAAAAACAAAGCAAAAACATTTAAATTTAATATAAGCAATATAATAGCATTTTTGATTGCTATGATTGTAAATTTGTTTGTGATTTATGGATTGATTTGGATTATAAAGTTTTTTGTAATTAGGGTGTGAAAAAGGTTGCAAATACATAAAAAATAAGGTATAATTAGGAGGTAGAATGCTTACTAAAGAGCAGATAAAACAAATTGAAAATGATAAAAAACTATTTTTCTTTATTATCGAACTTTTGAAATTGAAATCAGAAGCTAGAGAGGTCGAAGTGACTGCTGTTTTAAAAAACGGAAAGATAATAAAGAGGAAAAAGTTATTAATTGAATAAAGGTAAGAACATAGAATTTGTGAGCCGATTTATATGTAGATTAGAAATAGTCTATTTATAAGTCGGCTCTTTTTTGTCTAAAAACTAAAAAGGTACTGTGAGAGAATTTTGAGCGTTACGGGTCTGGCGAGAGCCCAGCTTGTGTAAATTTTTTGTTAAATTTTGTGATTTTGTCATGGCTTAAGGAGGTGGTGTTTATTGGTAAATGTAATTGATTTTGATGAGACAACTAAGTTAAAAGAGTTAGCAAAAGTCATAGGTTTAAGTGAAAGGCATTTACAGCGGTTATCTCAAGAAGGGATTATAAAAAAGAACGACAAAGGGAAGTATTTGTTGTATGAAAGTATTAGGAGTTATATTAATTATTTAAAAGAGATTGAGAGTACACCACAACAGCTTCAGGAAGAAAAATTAAAAAATGAAATAGAATATTTGAAAACTAGAGATAGAAAAGAAAATATCAAAATCAAAATACTTGAAGCTGATTTGCATGAAGCGAGTGATGTGAAAAGAGTGATGAATAATATAATTTCAGGGTTTAAAGGTCAGTTACAGACGATACCGTATAAATTAGCACCGCTTGTTATTGGGATTGATAATTTAGGAGAAATACAGGAAATAATAACGAATAACATTAATAGTGTTTTACTGGAGTTATCTGAATATGATAGGAGTAAATTCTTAAAAAATAGGGAGTATGTCAATAACGATGATGAAGAAGGACAATGATATATTCAAAGAATTAAATATAAAGCAGAAAACGATAGATTTATTTTCAGAAATTTTAAAAGAATTGGCTCCTCCACCTAAACTTACAATAGATCAATGGGCTGACAAATATAGAATATTAAGTTCTAAATCAAGTGCAGAACCAGGAAGATGGAGTACTGATAGAGCACCTTATCAGCGTGGGATAATGCAGGCAATTTCAGATAGTAAAACAGAAATGATAGTACTAAAAATGGGAGCACAGGTAGGAAAAACTGAAATCTCATTGAATACATTGGGTTATTTTATTGATTATTTGCCCAGTTCAATTATGTATCTAATGCCTACAAAAGAGTTTGCTCAAGAATTTGCTTCGACTAGATTTATGGATATGGTAAGAAGTACTCCAAGATTGAGAAATAAAATAATTGTCGAAGAAACTGGAAGAGATACAAAAAAAATCAAAGAATTTTCAGGAGGATATGTTGTCTTTACTGGATCAGGGAGTGCTAGTGAATTAGCAAGTAGACCAATAAGAGTAATTTTAGCTGATGAAGTAGATAGATTTGAAAAATCAGTTGGAACTGAGGGTGATGTTGTAGAATTGGCTATAAAAAGGACTCAAACTTTTAAAGGGAGTAGAAAAATTGTGCTAGTGTCAACTCCTACTGTGAAAGGAGATAGTAAGATAGATTCAATGTTTCAAATTGGGACTCAAGAAAGTTTTTATGTCCCATGTCCTTGTTGTGGAAGTTATCAAAAATTTGTTTGGAAGAATTTTGATTTTGAAACTTGCGGTATGAAATGCGAGGATTGCGGCGAGATTTCTGATGAAATTAGCTGGAAGAAGAACAGGGTGTATGGTGAATGGTTAGCAGAAAATCCTGATGTGAAAGATGAAGAAGGGAATATTAATTTTAAAATTCGTTCGTTTCATCTTAATGAATTTTATAGTTCTTGGAGTGACTGGAAAGATATAAAGGAAAATTTTCAAAGGTCGAAAGGAAATATTGAAATGATGAAAGTATTTACGAATACAGTACTGGCGGAAACTTTTGAAGAAAAAGAAGATACTTTAGATTGGCAGAAAATACTTAATAGGCGTGAATATTATCATTGTGAAATACCTGAAAATGTAAATGCATTAACTTGTGGAGTAGATGTTCAAGATAATAGATTGGAATATGAAATAGTAGGCTGGGCAAAAGATGAGGAATGTTATGGTATTAAATATGGTACTATTTACGGAAATCCTGGTGAGAGTTTTGTTTGGGATGAATTGGATGAAGTTTTAGATAAAGAATATCCATATAAAAATGGTGAAAAAATAAAAATATTATGTACTTGTATAGATTCAGGTGGACATTTTACTTCTGAAGTATACGCTTTTGTAAAAATAAGAGAGCATAGAAGGGTATTTGCTATAAAAGGTATGGCGGGAACTCGTGAACTTGTGTCAAAACCTAGCAGAAACAACAAAGGAAATATTGCCTTGTTTCCAATAGGAGTAGATAGTGGGAAAGATACGATATTTTCAAGATTGCAGATTGAGACTGCTGGAAAATACTATTTTCATTACCCTATAGAATCAGAAAAAGGTTATGATGAAGCTTACTTTAAAGGATTGACAAGTGAAAAAAGAGTGAATGTAGTTAAAAGAGGTATTAGAAAAACTGAATGGAAGATAATTAGCGGGAGAAGAAACGAACCTTTGGATTTACGAAATTATGCTCTTGCCGCGCTGAGAATAGCTAATCCAAATCTTGAAAAAAGATATTCAACTGGTAATATGAGAGCAAAAACCGTTATTAGAAAAAGAAAAATATATTCTAAAGGAATTAAATAAGGAGGTAAGATGCCAATTTCAAGATATTCGAGAGAAATTATAGAAAAAAAATTACAGAAATATTTAGATGCAGAAGATGCATTACTTTCTGGTAAAAGTTATAAAATAGGAACTCGTGAGTTGACGAGATTAGATTTAAAAGAAATTCAAATAGGTAGAGCTTATTGGGAAAATGAACTCAACAAGCTAGATAAAAAAAACAATAGGCGAGTGAAAATCGGAGTGCACAGAAGTATATAGGATAGGAGGTGTTTATGAACCTAATAGATAGAATTGTTATGGCAATTGATCCCAAAAAAGGAATAGAAAGGTATTATGCTAGAAAAAAAATAGAAATATTGAATACTGGATATTCTAATCATGGAGCTTCAACTACTAAAAAAACCATGATAGGTTGGCAAAGTGCAGGTGGCGGAGTAAAAAAAGATATTTATAAAAATCGAAAAAAACTTGTAGAGCGTTCAAGAGATTTGTATATGGGAGTAGCTACGGCTACTGGTGCACTTAAAACCATTAATACAAATGTAATAGGTAGCGGGTTGAGATTAAAAGCAGCTATTGACAATGAAACTATAGGAATAAGCGATGAAGAAGCTGAAAAAGTAGAAAATTTGATTGAAAGAGAATTTGATTTATGGGCGAATGACAAAATAGATAATTTGGGAATCATGAATTTTTATCAATTGCAAGAACTTGTATTCTTGACGGTTTTGATGAACGGTGAATGTTTTATTAAGTTAAATTATTTTGAGACACCAAAACAGCCTTATAATTTAAAATTGGAAGTTTTAGAACCAGATAGAGTTTACACTCCAAATAGTCTTTTATCAGATAAAAGCGTAGTTGAAGGTGTAAAAATTGATAAAAATGGTCGTATTGAAGGGTATTATATTTCCTCTGAACATCCTTTAGATGCAACTGGATTAGTTACAGAAAAATATATAAAAACATATGGTAATGAAAATCAAAGAAATTTAATTCATTTGTTGTTTACTGAAAGACCTGAGCAAATAAGAGGTATCCCTGTATTATCACCAGTTATTGAACCTTTGAGGCAACTCGGAAATTATACAGAAGCAGAATTGACGGCTGCGGTAATAAGTGGATTATATGCAGTATTTATTGAAAGTGATGCTAATAACATAGAAGGTGCTGATACTGGAGAACTAGAATCTGTAAGAAATGATCTTCTAGTAGATGGTGAAGATGATACCACAATAGAGCTTGCACCAGGAATGGTAATAGGTCTTAATCCAGGGGAAAAAGCAAATACAGCTAATCCTGGTCGTCCTAATACAAATTTTGACCCATTTGTTACAAGTATCTTAAGACAAATAGGGAGTGCTTTGGAAGTTCCTTATGAGTTGTTGATTAAAAATTTTACTTCTAGTTACAGTGCAAGTAGAGCAGCACTTTTGGAAGCATGGAAAATGTTTAGGAAGCGTAGAGAGTGGTTTGCTGCTAATTTTACACAAATAGTATATGAGGAGTGGCTAAATGAAGCCTTTTTACTTGGGAGAATAGATTTAAAAAATTATGGCACAGATATTCTTATAGATAAGGCTTGGAGTAAATCACAATGGAATGGACCTTCACAAGGACAGATCGACCCACTAAAAGAGGCTAATGCTGCTGTTATAAGAATTAATAATGGATTATCAACTAGAACTAGAGAAACAGCAGAGCTTAATGGTGGAGATTTTGAACAAAATGTAAGAATTTTAGCAAAAGAAAATAAATTATTAAAAGAGAAAGGAGTGGCAATAAATGCCGAAACAACTAAAATTTTGGAATCTAGTGAAGATTGATGAAGAAAAAACGGCAGAACTTATACTTTATGGGAGTATAGGAAGTGATGAGTATTGGGATGATGTATCCGATAAGGTATTTAAACAAGATATAGAAAACCTTGGAGATGTGGAAAATATTACTTTACATATAAATAGTCCAGGTGGGAGTGTATTTAGTGCTGTGGCAATAGCAAATACTCTTAAAAATCACAAAGCTAAAGTGACGGCAAATATTGATGGTTTGGCAGCAAGTGCTGCAACTATTATAACAAGTGCTTGTGATACTGTAAGAATGCCTAAAAATGCTTTATTTATGATTCACAATCCAATTACTTTTGCTTATGGGAACAATCAAGAAATGCAAAAAACTGTTGAAATGCTTGATAAGGTTAAGAATAGCATTATTGAAACATATTTAAATAAAACAAAAACAGATAAGGAAACTTTATCTGAACTAATGGATAATGAAACTTGGATGGATGCAGAAACAGCTAAGGAATATGGTTTTATTGATGAAATTGTGAATGAAGAAGTAGGAAAAGAATTTTTAGAAAATAAATTAATTATAAATAACATGGCTTTTGATATTTCAAAATTTAAAAATTTTAGAAAGGCAAAAGATACCGTTGTTGATAATAAAAAAAATACTAAGGAGGTAAAAATGACTTTAGAGGAGTTAAAAAATCGGTTTCCTGATTTGTATGATTGTGTATTAAATGAGGGAAAAAAGATTGGAAAAGAGGAAGAAAGGGAAAGAATAAAAGCTATTGATGATATAGGAGTCAATAATTATTCCGAATTAATAGAAAATGCTAAATATGTTAATCCTATGTCAGCTAGTGAATTGGCTATTAATATTTTGAAAAAGCAAAAAGAAGAAAAAGCTCAGAAGTTGCAAAATATTAAAAACGAAAGTCAAGATAATTTTACACCACCAGCTATGAACGATGGGACATCGCCTGGTAAAAAAGAAGAAAAACGGTTTATGGGAATTGATATTATGACTATTTTTTCCAGAATGAACAAAAAAACAGAGGAGGGAAAATAAATGGATTTTGTAGTAAAAGGTAACGAATATACCAGTGAACAATTTTTGAGCGGTACAGGACACAAATATATGGAATTTGAAGTTCCACAAGGTAAAAGTGTAAAAAGAGGTGATGCTGTAAATGCAACTGCTGAACTTTCAGACGGAACCGATTTATTTGGAATAGTTATGGAAAATGCTGACGGAACAACGGCAAAAACTAAAACAACTGTAGCTATTTCAGGGGAATTTATTTTTGAGGGATTAAATGTGAAAGCAGGTACACAAAAAGCAGATTTTACAAAAGCAGCTAGAGATAAAGGTATTGTAATAAAAGGATTAGGAGGTAAGGAATAATGCCAGCAGTAATAGAATTTATTGGGTTGTATGATCAGAATGTGATTAGACCGAAATCATTTATAAAAGACAGTTATTTTAAAAATAGGAAAACATCAGAAAATCAAAAAATGGAAATAGAATTTAGAAAAGGAAGACAGCTTGTTGCACCTTTTGTATCTGAATTTATTCCAGGAACAGAAATGGTAAAAAACACTTACGAAAGTAAATTTTTTCAAGCTCCAAAAGTAGCACCGAAAAGAACTTTTTCAGCTTTTGAGTTATTTTTTAACAAAACAGCAGGGGAAACAATTTATGGCGGGAAAAGCCCTGAAGAACGAAAAGCAGACTTACTTGCAGAATCTTTTGCGGAATTTGAGGAACAAATTACAAGACGTGAAGAAATTATGTGTACTGAAGCTTTGTTTAATGGAAAAGTAATCGTGGAAGGTGAAGGAATAAAAGGAGAAATAAAATTTGGAACAGTTGAAGAAATTACTCCTGCTACTTTATGGACACAGCCTAATGCTGATATAATAGGAGATTTACAGGCGGCTATAACAAAAATTGGGGAAACTACAGGATTAAGACCTGAAATGATTTTAATGGATCCTGTGGCTGCAAAATTATTTGTAGAAAATGAAAAAATTCAGAAATTACTGGATATTAGAAATTATCATGCGGGAGAAATCAATCCTAGAGAAATTGCAGGTGGAGCAATCTATATAGGAACTTTAGCACCATTTGGACTTCCAATTTATTCTTACCAGTCGCAACATTCTGTATTAAAAGCTGATGGAAAAACATACGAAAGTAAGCCAATTATTCCCGAAGGTAAAGTGTTGCTAGCACCTAGCAACAATACGATCATTTACGGTCCTGCGGCAGATGTAAAACAAGGAATTATTGTGGCAGAACGTTCAGTATTTACTGATGAAGATTCAAAATCTAACACAGTAGAAATCAGAACAGAATCAAGACCGCTTCCTGTGGTTTATGATATTGAAGCTATAAAAATATTGAAAGTTAAATAGGAGGTTGACATGAAGTACAGGGTATTGAGTCCTTTGGTGTATGCCGGAACAGCATATAACGCTGGACAGGAAGTTGATATTATTGAAAATACAGTTGCTAAGGATTGTATTGAAAGAGGTATTATAGAGAAAATTACAGAAAATAAATCTAATAAAGTTGAAAAGAAAATTGGAACTTTAGAAGAAACTGATAACAAAAGTAAAAAATAGGTGATATTCATGGGATTTAAAGATGTAATCAAATCGGATATAGCAAATGTATTTCTGAATAGTAACGAATTTGGAACGGAGCACACATTGAATGGAAGAAAAGTTATATGTGTGGTTGATGAAGAAAAATTTCAGAATAAACAGAAAAATGGACTTATTTCAACGGAGGAAGGAGTTTTTCAGAACGGATTTACTTTATTTATAGGTTATCCGTATCTGAAACTTCAACCGCACACCGGCGAAAGTATAACAATAGATGGTGTAAAGTATGAAGTTGCAGCTAGTAAATCAGATATGGATATGTTTGAGATAGATTTGTTTAGAAATGAGGAAATGTGATGTTCGAGATAAAAATAGATGAAAGTCAATTAAGGTTTATCGAATCGAACTTTGGCAACTTAAAAGGCAAAATGCCAAACGCTCTTGCTAATGCCATTAATAGAAGTATGGAAATGGTAAAAACAGAAGCGCTGAGACAAGCTACATCGAAATATACAATAAAAAAAGGAGAATTGAGTGATTCAATTAAATTCACACGGTCATCTGGTGGAAATTTAACAGCTAGAATAGTTTCAACTGGTAGTGTTATAGGGCTGGATCATTTTAAATTAACACCTAAAACTAGAGGAAAATATAAAAAGACTGTTAATTCAACAGTAAAAAAAGGAGAAGGCGGAAGTATACCAAATGCTTTTATTGCTTATTCTGATGGAAGATTAGGAGCTTTTAAAAGAAAAAGCGAGAAGAGATTACCAATAGAAAGATTAATGGGACCTTCTGCTCCACAGATGTTAGGTGAGGATAGTATATTAGAATATTTGCAAGGATTTATGGAAGAAAAATTAAACATGCGTTTTGAACATGAAATTGAAAGGTTAATGGGATGATAAAACATACAGAGGAAAAAATATTTGAATTTCTCGATAAAGAACTTTCAAATAAAGGAATCAAAGTATATAGGGGATTTTTACCACAAAAGAGTTTTGAGGATAGGGAAAATGGAAATTATAAAGAGAATTTTCCTTATGTTACATTAAGAATAGTTGAATTTAAGCAAGAAAGAGCTGGAATAGATTACTATGATTCTCCTGTTGAGTTTGAAATATGGGTAGCCACAAAAGAAAATGGTGAAAATGATTATTTAGAAAATTTATCTTTAGCAAATGAAATAATGGAAAAATTATTGGAAGAAACTACGAAACCAGTAAAAGATAAATTATTAAACATTGATAATCAAGGTTCAGGGTTTGTAATAGATCAAACCAAGGAATTTAAAGTTTCATTTCATTCTGATCAATACAGACCATATTTTTTCTCAAGAATATCGTTTTCAGTTTATGGAGAAGCAATTTCATCAGTTTATACTAATAAATTATAAGGAGGTAAATATGGAAAAAAAGCAATACATATATTTAGGTAATAATATAGAATTTAAAAATTTTAGTTTTTCAAAAGGAGTAGTTTATTTTGAAAACGACAAGATAAAAGAAATAATGGAAAAATTTCCTTTGATAAAAAAAATACTAATTGATATTGAAGTAATTGGAAAAATAGAAAGAAATGAAAATATCTTTACTGTTATTACAAATCAATTAAAAGAACAAATAAAAGAGGAGGATAGAAATGGCTTATAAACATGGTACATACCAATCTGAAACTGCGAGTGATTTAATCATGCCTGTTACACTTGATTACGGTCATTTTATTGTTGGAATGGCACCAATTCATAAATTGAAGAAAGAAAATAGAAAAACAAACGAAGTTGTAAGAGTCGGAACTTATAAAGAGGGTATTCAATATTTTGGTGACACTTATGATTTAGATTTTTCAATTTCACAAGCTATCAAAATATTTTTTGAACTTTATGCTGTAGCACCTTTATATATTGTGAATATCCTAGATGTTGAAAAACATAAAACAGATAATAAGAAAACTATGATGGCTATAGAACTTAAATCAGGAAAAACAGTAATTAATAATCATAAGATAATCACAGATACTTTAGTAGTAAAAGATAATGCGACAAGTTTACCAATATCGGATGATATAACAATTTGGACTGCTGAAGGATTAGAAATTTATGCAACGCCGTCATCAGGAAACAAAATAGATATTGAATTTAATGAGATAGATTTATCAAAAGTTAATAAGAATGAGGCGATAGGCGGATATGACACAAATACAATGAGAAGAACAGGCTTGGAGCTTGTAGATGAAGTATATTCAAAATTCTCAGAATTACCTGCTTTTATAGATATTCCAGATTTTTCTCACGAAAGTGAAGTTGCGGCGGTTATGGAAACAAAAGCAGGAAATATAAATACAGGAATGTTTGAAGCAATAGCTTTAATAAACGCACCTAACAATAAAAGATATGATGAAATCCCAAGTTGGAAAGATGAAAAAAATATAATATCAAAGGATCAAATCGTGCTTTATGGAAATATTAAACTTGCTGACAATGTTTATTTTCCGTCATTACATTATGCGGCACTTTCTTTGAAAACCGATTCTGAATTTGACGGAATACCTTCTCAAACTCCTTCTAATTATTCGTATAAAATGGATGCATTAGCTTATAAAAATGCAGATGGAGTATTTGAAGAAATTAGATTAGACAAGGAACAGCAGGCTAATTTTTTGAATAAAAATGGGGCAATTACTGCGATTAACTTCAAAGACTGGAGATGTTGGGGGTCTGAAACGGCTAAAAATCCGTTAGCAACAGATCCAAAAGATAAGTTTACATACACACGTCGAATGTTTAAATATGTGGGTAATGAACTGGTTATTACATATTTTAATTCAGTTGACCAAAAATTCTCTTTAAAATTAGCTGAAACGGTTACAAAATCTGTAAATATTCGGCTTAAAGGTTTGGTGTCAGCTAATCACTTTTTATCAGCTGAAGCTGTTTTGTCCGAAGAAGATAATACTTTAGAAAATGTAATAAATGGGGATATAACATGGACAATCAATCTTGGAGTAATACCAGCAATGAAATCTATGACATTTAAGAAGAAATATGATGTAAAAGCATTGGAGACATTTGCTCAAGCATTAAAACAATAATTTAAGGAGGTAAAATAATGGGAAAACACCAAATACCAACGGCGTTAAATGATGTTGAAATATATATAAACGGATCAAGTAAACTCGCAGGGGTTGGAGAGGTAGAATTGCCTAATCTCGAAACTTCATCTGTTAATATCGAACAAATTGGGATGGTATCAGAATACGAAGCAGCACTTACTGGGCATTATAAAAAACTTGAAGCAAAAATAAAAATGGACTGTGTGGATGAAACACTTTTAAATTTCAATAACAACAATGAACTTTTAATTGAGTGTAAAGGAGTTATTCAAAAAATGAACAAACTCACACATGCTCCTACTTTTGTGGGAATAGATGCTACTTTTAAGGGAATGATTAAGAAGTTCGATGGTCCAAAATTAAAACCAGGATCTAAACTTGAAGCTTCTTTTGATTTAACAGTAAGTTATTACAAAATGGAAATAGACGGAAAAGAAATAGCTAATATTGATGTATTCAATAGAATAAGTAATGTAAATGGGCAAACTAACAGTAAAATTAGAAGATTGCTAGGATTAATATAAAATAGGAGGATAGAATGATTGTAAAATTATCAAAAGAATATAGTTTAGGGAGTAAAAAATATAAAGAAATTAATTTAGATTTGGAAGAGATGACAGGTTTAACATTAATTGAAGCTGAAAGGGAGTATTATACAAGAAATAAAAATTCAATGATAAAAGAGTTGGAATATGGATGGTATCTAACAGTTGCTTCAGAATCAAGCGGAATTAAATATGGAGATTTCTTGAAATTAAATGCTAGAGATTGCGTGAAAATTGTAAATGCTGTTAGGGTTTTTTTACAAAGTACGGACTCGGAAGAAATAGAGGAAGCAGAAGTAGTAGAAACCTTAGGGTCGATAGAGTAGAAGAGATACTAGATTTGCAAGATTGTATTACAACTTTAGTAGAAGTTTTAAATTATTCAGATGAAAATAAAACGAGTATAAATGTAAGTTATGAAACTTTAATTAATTGCAGATTGTATGAATTAGAATATTGGAATTTGAGAGCTGAAAAGTTGTTAGAAGATTCAGAAAAGAGAATTTCTGAAAGTGAATAAAAAAAGAGGACTCATCAGTCCTCTAAATCGTTTGAAAAGAAAGCATACATAATGGATGTACTTAGTGAAAGGTAGATAGCAACCCAAAAAGGTCCAAAAATAAAAATTAATGGAAAAGATATAAGAGCTATAAGGAATGAAGCAAGAGCTATAAAAATTTTTAGTCCTGTATTAGTTTCTTTTTTAGAAAAATTCTTTTTTGCTGATTTTTCAGTAATATTCTTAAAATAATTTTTTATTTTATCTTCGTATGGTTTAACTTCATCTTTTGTTAAATATTTAAAAAAGTTTATAATATAAATTTTGTATTTATCGTATATTTTTTTCATAACAAACACCTCTTTTTATATTTATATATTAAATTATACAACGAAAACATCAAAAATACAATGGATGGAAGGAGGTAAAATGGCAAAAGATTTAACACTTAATATAGTTGCGGCAGCTTCGGTAGCTGGTGCTGTTAAAGGGCTTTCAGAATTATCGAAAAGTTTTAAAACTTTGAAAGATAATACAGAAAATTTGTCAAAAACATCTAAAAAATTAGAAAATTTTGATAAAGTTAGAGAAAAACTAACTAAAGTTAATGCTGAGTATAAAACTTCATCTGAAGCTCTTAAAAAACTGAAACAGGAATATAATAGTACAGGTCAAGGAAATGCGGAATTTGCTAAAACTGTCAAAGATGCTGAAAAGCATGTAAATAAATTGGCTAATGAAAAATCAAAATTAACAAATGCTTTTTCAAATGCAAAACAGGCTATAGAAAGTGAAGGACACAGTTTAAAAGATTACAGAGACACTCTTCATAAAGTAAATAAAGAATTAGAAGTAAATAAACAGTTAAAAAGTATTCAGAATCAACATCAAAATAGACTTGAAGCTATAGATAAAGTTGAAAGTTTTGGTGATAGGGCAACTGTTAGAGGTTTAGCTGCTGGAGCTGCGACAGTTCTCCCTTTGAAATTAAAAATAGAATTGGAAGAAGCACAGGCAGATTTGAGAAAAGTTGCTGAATTTGGCTCTAAACAATTAGAAAAAGAATTTTATCAGGCAATGAGGAATTTGAGTGACAATTCCCCACTATCTCAAAAAGAATTGTTTGAAATAGCTGGAGCAGGAGCACAAGCTGGGATAAACACACGAGAATTAGCACAATATACAAAAGATGCTTCAAAAATAAAAGTTGCCTTTGATATGGACACACAAGCGGCAGGGAATTTCTTGGCTAAAACAAGAGCTCAGTTTGGCATAGGGCAAAAAGAAGTTATGGAATATGCAGATGTTATAAATTATTTGGCGAATAGTGTGGCAGTAACTGCTCCTGAGTTAGTTGATATATCACAAAGGGTAGCAGGGCTTGGTGGAATTGCTGGTATTTCTAAAGAAAGTGTTATGGCAATGGGAGCAACCTTGATTGCAAGCGGAGTGAACTCAGAAGTGGCAGCAACAGGTTTAAAGAATTTTTCTTTGGGATTAGTTGCCGGAACAAGTGCAACGAATACACAAAAAAAGGCATTTGAAAGTTTGGGATTAAGTGCCGAGCAAGTAGCAAAAGATATGCAAGTTAATGCAGATAAAACGATAATTAATGTATTATCAAAAGTAAAACAGCTTCCTGAACATTTAAGAGCTGCAACTTTGAAAAATTTATTTGGTAAAGAGAGTATACAGTCAGTAACAGAGTTGATGAATCATTTAGATGATTTAGGAGGAGCTTTTGAAAATGTTCATAATAAAGCAAAAACAGCAGGAAGTGTGGATAAGGAGTATGCCGATAGATTAAAGACTTTAAAAACAGCATTAGATACGCTAAAAAACAATTTAGTTAATATAGGAATTGACTTAGGATCTGCTCTGGCACCATCATTATTGAGTTTAACAAATAGTTTAAAGCCAGTTGTAAAAAGTATTGCAGATTTCGTGCAAAAAAATCCACAACTTGCAGCAGGTATTATGAAAGCAGTTGGAGCTTTTGCATTATTTAATTTAGGAGTAGGTGGAGCTATTAAAGTTGGAGCACCTCTTGCCAGAACTTTAAGTTCAACCGTTTCAATTTTTCAGAAGCTATCAGCTGTTAAGGGATTGGGATTTACAGCAGGAATAGCTAAAGCATTTCCGACAGTTGCAAAATTAGGAAGTGTATTTAAAGGAGTAGGTTCTATTGCTGTAAAATCTTTTGGTGGGTTAGGTAAAATCGCATTAAAATCATTAAATCCGTTTAATGCTATAAAATTAGCGGTTAATGGACTGGGTAAAGGATTTTCAGGTTCGTTAAAAATTTTTTCAATGTTTGCTCATCCTTTAGCTACTTTTAAAAAATTAATAAGTGTAATAAAAATGGTTGGAATAGCTTTGAAAGGAGCATTTTTAGCAAATCCTGTAGGAGTGATAGTTGGTGCATTAGTTGGATTAGTTGCCATTTTTGTAATTTTATATAAAAAGTCAACTTGGTTTAGAAACGGTGTGAATAATGCAATGAAGCAAATTGCACCGCATGTAAAAGAATTGGGCAGAGTTTTAAAGCAAACCTTAGGTCAGGCAATACAACGGGTAAAGAGTTTAATGGTTTCTTCAGCACCTGCAATGAGAGCGGTATGGAATAGTTTAAAACCAGTTATTTCAGCAATAGGAACTGTTATTAAAGTGGTATTGATTATTGCAATTAGAGTAGCAATAGCAGCTGTGAAATCACTAGGAAATACTTTTAAACTTATTATTGCAGTAGTTAGAGGTGTAATGCAAATGGTTTCGGGAGCGTTTAGAGTTGCAGTGGGAATATGGAAAGGAATTTTTCAATTATTTGTTGCTTTTTTACTGGAAAATGGAATGAAATTCTAATTGTAAGTGGAGTGTGGAATGCAGTTAAAGGTGGTATAAGTTCATTTGTAGGCGGTGCCAAAACTATATTGAGCGGATTATTTAATTGGTTTAAAGACCAGTGGAACAATTTAAAAAACTTAGCTTCAAATATAGGAGGAGTTTTAGGTTTTGGAAAACATTGGACGGGAACTAACTATTTTGAAGGTGGGTATACTACTGTAGCAGAGCGTGGAGCGGAACTTATCAAGGTTCCAGGACAACTCGCATTCCTGGCTGAACATGAAATGATGTTAAATTTACCAAAAGGAACTCAAATTTTGAATAATTCCCAAACGAGAAATACTCTTAGCGATAGAATAGGAAAGGTTAAAGAAAGAGTTAGTAAATCTAAAAATAATGGAGGAAATAGTTTTGGTGGAGATACAATTAATATAGCGATAACGGTTGGTAATGGTTCTAATCCTAATGCAATAGCACAAGCTGTCGAAAGAGTTTTAAGAGACAGAGAAAACCGTAAAAGAAGGGTGGCATTTGGATAATGGCAAAAACGAGAGTATACAGAACTAAAAATGGTGACACTTGGGATTTGATTTCGTACAAAGTATACGGCACAGAAGGTTATTTTCACGATTTAATAAGGGCTAATCTAAATCTTATAGATATTGCTATATTCGATTCTAACATACCTATTATTATTCCAGATTTTGTAGATACTGGAGCTAATGAGGATATAGATAAGTTGCCACCGTGGAAAAGATAAAAAAGATAAAAGAGGTGATAAAGTATGGGATATGCAAGAAATATAAAGGTCTTAGTGTTTTTCAACAAAAAGGATATTTCAGAAGAAATAGCACATTCCATTTCTTCTGTCACTTATACTGACAACTCAAAAAACGCTATTGACGATTTAGAAATAGAATTGGAGAATTTAGATTATAGATGGTTAAAAGAATGGTATCCTGATGAAAATGCACAGCTTGTGGTTGGAATATTTGAAGATTTGGGTGAATCTGATGGAAAATTTTTGGAATTGGGAACATTTTATGTAGATGAACCAACTTTTGACAATGATAGAGTAACATTAAAATGTATTGCCTTGCCTTTGAATCAAAATATAAGAGATCAGAAAAATAGCAGAGCTTGGGAAAATGTAACACTTAAAGAATTGGTTACCCAAATAGCGAGTAAACATGAAATGAGTGCTGAAATACATTGTGAAGATGAATTTTATAAAAGGCTGGATCAAGACAAAGAAACAGACTTGGAATTTATCAATCGTGTTGTGAAGGAAACAGGACTTAATATGAAATTATCTGACGATAAAATAATTATTTTTGATGACGAAAAGATGGAAGAAAATGAAACAATAGAAAAGTGGAATATACACGATTACAGGATAAGAAGTTTTTCATTGAAGAAGAAAAATAAGGAAATTTATGACAAGGTTGAAGTTAGTTATTATGATGCAGATAAGAAAAAGATAATTAGGGAAATAATTACAAAAGAAGAATTAGAAAAACGAAATAATGTAGAAACTGATTCATAAAAATTAAATAGCAAAAAGAAGTGATGTGAATGGCAACAAATAAGAAAAACAGTAAAACTACTATTAAAAGCAGTAAAGAGAAATTGAAACAAAAGGCAGAATCTAAACCTAAAACAACCAAAAAAGAAAAGACAAAAAAGATAACGACTAAAGGTAAAAGTACTGCCAAAAAAGTAGCTAAAAAGACTTTAAAAGACAACTTAAAACAGGAGTGTCAAGTAACATTGACCGTAGATGGTTCAACTGATTATGTCGCAGGTGGAATTATTGAACTCGATGAAAGTTGGGGTGAGTTTGAAGGAAAATATATCATTGATAAAGTTACTCACACTGTAAATGGGGATTACACTTGTGAAATGGAAATGATGAAAATAGGTGCTAGAGAAAAGGCTACCGAAAAAGCTAAACAGCAGACTAAGGAAGAGCAGAAGAAAAAGGAAGCTGAAAAAGCTAAAAAGAAAGGTTCTAAAAAGTCAAAAAGTAAGAAAAGTACAAAGAAAACAGGCAAAAAAGTGAGAGATAGGAAAAATAGTAAGAGCACTAAAAAATCTGGTAAAAAGAAATAGAGTTTTGTAGGACAATGACAATATAAAATTATATACAATTATTGTAATGATTGGAAAGGAGCAGAATGGATTTAGAAAGTTTTATAAAAATCATTACATTAGTTTTAGAAATAATTTTAGAAGTTCTAAAATATTACAATAAAAAACAAAAAACTAAAAAAAGGAAGAAAAAATAAAATGAAAAATTTTGAAATGATATTAAATATTTTGGTACTAATTGTAATTGTTATTCATTGGGTACTAAGATACATAGAACATAAAAAGAAAGACAAATAAAAAAAGCCCTAGCTGTAAAAGGGCTTAATTGAAAGTCTTATTAATCATTACAATATAATTGTATCATATTTTATAAAAATGTCAAGAAAAATACGGACAATGACAACTAAATATAATAACTGTGATTAATAAAAAGTAGTTGACTTTAACAAAAAAGTAATGTATACTTAAATTGTAAACTTAAAATTTTAAAATATTTATTTAAGTTTACATACTTCTATATTAGGAGGTTAAGAGTATGAGCTTTAGTAAAAAGTACAGAGAAGAAATAAAAGACTTTATCATAGAAACAATTTATAAAAATGGAAATGTTTTTAAAGAAGTGCTTGAAAAATATCCTATTAGTAGGCAAACGGTATCTAAATATATAAAAGAATTTATTGATAAAGACATAGTTGAAAAAGAGTCAAAGAGCAAGTACAGATTAAAATTTTATGTTAATGAGACTAAGCAATATGATAACATAAATTTAGAAGAAGATGTTGTTTATGAAGACTTTATTTCAAAGTATGAAAAGGATAAGAAAGAAAATGTAAGGGATCTTCTAGTGTATACTTTTACAGAAATGCTAAATAATGCTATAGAACATTCAGGTGGTGATAAAATTTCAATTTTATATGCTGAAAATTACAAAGAAATTGTTGTATGTATACAGGATAATGGAATTGGAATATTTAAGAAAATTAAAAAAGACCATAATTTAGAAAATGAAAATCAAGCAATATTTGAATTGAGAAAAGGAAAACTAACTTCGGATTCAGTAAACCATAGTGGAGAAGGAATATTCTTTACATCCAAAGTAGTTGATGACTTTTTTATAAATTCTTTTGATAAGGAATTTTTTACTGGTAATAGACATGAATTGTATAATTTTGAAAGCGTTGGAATTGAAGATAAAGTTGAAGGGACAAGAGTGTTATTTTTCTTGAATAAAGATACTGATAGAACAGCACACGAAGTATTTGAAAAATATACAAATGATGAGTATATTTTCGATAGGACAACTATAACTGTTCACTTGGCAAAAGAGTATCTAGGTGAATCGTTTGTGTCTCGTTCAAAAGCGAAAAGAATATTGCTGAATGCAGATAAATTTAAAGTAATATTTTTAGATTTTGACGGTATTAAAACAATAGGTCAAGGATTTGCGGATGAAATCTTTAGAGTATATAAGAATAAAAATCCAGAGATACAAATAATACCAATAAATGCAAATGCTGAAGTTGATTTTATGATAAAGAGAAGTCAAAAATAATAAAAGAAAATTGAAGTCACAGTTATTAATTTAGCTGTGATTTTTTGTTGCAAAATTTTTGAAAGGTGGTGAAAATAGATGGATTTAATAAAACAGGGAGAAATAAACAGTATTGATGTAAAAAATGGAAAAGCAAGAGTTATTTTCCTTGATAGAGATAACAAAGTAAGTGACTGGCTTAATATATTAGTTCCTTTTTCCGACAGTCACAGCGATTCTTATAATCTAGCTGTAGGTCAAAGTGTATTGGTTTTATCACTTCCAGATATGCCTGAAGTTGGTTATATCCTTGGCTGTCCAATGAGAGCTAGTGAAATCAAGGAGGGTGAAGTGAAAAGAACTTTTTCAGATGGAGGGTTTTACAGCTATTCAAATGGAACTTTAACACTTAATCCTGTATCGGAAGTTGTAATTAATGCAAATACTACTGTTAATGGGAATTTGACTGTCAGTGGAACTACTATCACAGGTGGAAGTATTAATCTTAATACTCATAAGCACGATGGTGTTACCGCCGGCGGAGATAAGACAGGAGGTCCTGAATAATGGTAGGAAGTTTTTGAGATGTGGTGTTTGAAATATCTGATAAAAAAGTATTTTCAATTAATAACGAAATAAATAGAGCATACAAATCTAAAATATCCGAACATACAGCAATATTTGGACCAGGTATGATAAGACATCAGGGAAGGGAATTAACAGAATTGAGTTTTGGTATTTCTTTAGTTGCTTCGTTAATACCTGATGCAACTCCATCAGAACAGCTTGATAAAATAAAAACTATGTGGGAGTTTGGGAAGTATGACTATTTAACATTAGGTGGGCAGACATTTGGAGCTTTTCCGTTTTTGATAATAGATATGAGTGAAAAAAGTTCTTATTTTAATAAAGAGACTTCCAACTTTGATTTTATAAATTTGGAATTGACATTAAAAGAATATATAGATAATCCGCAAAAATACAACAAAATAATAGAACAGTTAAAAATTCAAAAAAAGGAGCAAGAAAAACTCACAGAAGCAGAAACTATAAATGTGGAAGCTGAACAGAAATCAAAATTACAGGAATTTGCAGAAAAAATAGAAAACAAGGTTAATGATATAGTTGAAAAAGTAGATAAAGCTATCGAAATTGCTGAAAATAAGAAAAAAGAAATATTAAGTCAACTTGAGAAAATAAAAAAAGACGCAAAAGTTGATGAATTGATGGATTTGGTAAGAGCAGGAATGATTACAGCGGATAAAGCTAACGAAATGATAGATTATGCTAAAAATTTTTCTAAGACTGACAGAGAGATTTTGTTGAATTTTTTGAGAAATCAGACTGGAGGTAAATAATGATATATATTTCATCCAACCAAGAAATTAATTACAATCCTCAAAATACATTGGAGGAAGTAAAAACAAATGTTGGAATGATTTTAAGAGTGTGTAAGGAAGAGCAGCCGCTCAATCGTGATTTCAGTTTTGACAGCGATTTAATAGATAAAAATATTAATATCGTAGAAAATAGATTGACTTCGCATTTGCTTAAAGCATTTAGAAAGTATGAACCTAGAGCATCATTGAAACAAACTAGAATCATTATGAAAGATACATATAATAATGATTTTGACATTGAATTAGGAATTGAGGTGGTAAACATTGAGTGAAATATCAAATGAAGAATATGAAATTATAGATGCAGATTCGTGGGAACTTAAAAGAGATATGATTGACAAGTTCCAGGAGCTGAGCGGAAGGCAATTAACTGAATCAAGTCCAGAAACGCTTATCTTTGAAACGGTAGCGTATTTATTTGGATTAAGAGAAGAAAAATATAACGATGAAATGAAACAGAATTATTTAAGATTTGCAAGAAATGAGCGGTTAGATTTGAAAGGAGAATTCTATGGAAATAGAGGTAAAAGACTTGTAGAACAACCAGCCGTGGCAACATTTAGATTTTATATTACTGATATTCAAGCAACGGACATAATAATTCCAAAAGGGTCAAGGATTCAATACAATGAGTTGTATTTTTCGACAGATGAACAATATAAAATAGAAAAAGGTGATCTGTATGTAGACGGAATTGCGACTTGCAATACTTCAGGAACTGTTGGGAATGATATTCCAGTCGGACAAATTAATACAATGGTCGACATTTTTCCGCATTACGATAAAGTCGAGAACATTACAGCATCAAATAATGGAGCTGAAATAGAGCAAGACGGCAATTATAGAGCTAGAATCAGAGAAATCCCTGAAAGTTTCACAACGGCTGGAAGTAAAGGGGCTTATGAATTTTGGGCTAAGTCAACAAGTACAAATATTGTTGATGTCGTAGCATATAGTCCGAGCGCAACAAATGTAGATATTTATGTTTTAACTGATTCTCTAACACTTACGAATGAGCTTAAAAAGAGAATTGAAGAAATGTTGAATACTGACAACATAAGACCATTGACAGACAATGTCGCAATAAAACAGGCAATAAAGACATCATACACAATTGATTTTGACTACTACATTGATAAGTCTAATGAAACGCTTGTAAATGTTATTAAAAATAATGTTGAAAAAGCTGTAAAAGATTTTAAAACTTGGCAGCAAAACAAAATGGGGAGAGATATTAATCCAGATGAGCTTATAAAATTGCTAAAATTAGCTGGAGTAAAAAGAGTTGTGTTAAGAAATCCCGCTTTTAAAGTTTTAGATTTTAATGAAATAGCAGAAAACACAAGCGTTACAAGTAATTATTTAGGAGTTGAAAATATATGATAACTATTGATAATTTGAACTTAACAGATATAGCAGCGAAGTCAACTTTAAATGATAAAACAACACTTTGGATTTATGAATCTATAAATTTTGCTATTAAAAAGAAGCATGATGCGATTAAAAGAAAATTTTTCTTGGAATTATCAGAGTTAAATGATGTAGAATTAGACTTTTTGATGTGGGAATATCATGTTGATTATATCGATTCAAATATAACAAGAGAAACAAAAATAAAACTGATAAAAAGGTCTGTTTTTTCGCATTTTAATAAAGGTACTGTCGGCGGAATTAAAGAAATTTGTGAAATCTTATTTAGTGGAAATGTTGAAATAATAGAATGGTTCAAGTATAGCGGCAATCCAGGATATTTTAAAGTCAATACTAATGGTAACTTATCGAATTATGAAGGCTACAAGAAAATAATCGAAGTTGTAGAGCAGTATAAAAATATTCGTTCTTGGCTCGAAGGAATAAGACTTTTAAGAAAAGAAAAAAAGACAAACTTTTATGGTTTTATCGAAAAAAATAAAAAGAAATATTACTTAGGTTCAACTGATATAAATATTCCAAACGAGATTATAACGACAAATTTTGGAACGGTACACAGAACAAGAGTACTGAGAGAAATAAGATAGGAGGTAAATTATGGCAAAATTCAATGGATTTATTTTAACGGAAAAAGGAAGAGAACTATTAGCAAAAGGATTAGCAGGAGAAACAATAACATTCACTAAAATGGCGATAGGAGATGGAACATCATTAACTTCCGAAAGAGAAAGGACAGAGTTAGTCAATCAAATCACAACATTGCCAATCTTGAATATAAATGTAAAAAGAAACGGAACTTGTGAAATCAATGCGTTATTGACCAACAAATCTGTAACAACAGGGTTTTATATCAAAGAGTTAGGAATATTTGCACATGGGAATGATAATGTTGAAATACTTTATGCTTACAATATATCAACTAGCCCAGATTTTGTGCCACCTTTTTCAGCTAACAATGTCGTAGAAATTGAATATGTAGGTACGATTATTGTAGATCAAGTGGCAAACGTAACAGCTGTTATTGATCCGAGTATCACGTATATTACTAAAAAATATGCGGACGAAAATTATTTAGTTAGTTCTAAATTAACTGAAATTTTAGGACTAGAATTTGGTGGAAACATACAGGACATCGGCAATAAAACGAAAGGTAAATTTTATTATGACAGTGTAACGAAATTCTACTACGAATGCATCGAGGATAATTCTTTAACTTACAACGATAGCGGAAAATTTAGAGCTATTTCTAATAAGCCGATTTCGGACAAAGTGGAAAATTTATCCAATGTTGAAACTTACGTAATAGACCCGAGACTTACAGTCGGATTAATTTACAAAATCGGGAACATTTGTATCTTAATTTTAGATACAAACGAAGTGTATAACGGTCGGAGTTATGGAGATGTCCTTTTTAACATCCCTGAAAAATTTCGTCCAATTTTTAGAATACCAGTTCCAGTCGGATTAATCAATTCCACAAGTGGCGGGGCGGCTCACATTGAGACAGATGGTAATGTTATATGGCGTGGTTCAAAAACGATTTCTGCGTTGTATATTAACGCTGTTTATTTAGCTAAGTAGTTAATCTATAAATTTGTGAAGAATTTTGAAAATATTTAACGATTTTATTGACTTTATAAATATTCAACTAATATGAGATTAATCGTGAGAAATTAGTGCAAATTCATAAGTTGGCACAGAATAAAAATCATAAAAAATTAAAGAAATGGAGTGATAAAAATGACAGTAATTTACATTTATTTAATTGCGACAATGGAGTGTATAGCAAAACCAGTTGTCACAACAGTGGGAGAATTCAAAGAAAATCCTATATTATTTTACCCAGACTGGAATGACGAAACGATGAAATTTTCTGAAACTTTATTAAATAATCCGATTATTGATTCAAAAAATGGAGAACTTAGAGAAATGGCAGAGGTAGAAAAAATAAAAGCTGGGAAAAGAGTTTTAGACGACGGAAGTTATTTGGATGAAGTTAATGAAACAATCGTAACAATTGCAAAGCCGAACGAGTGGAGTGTATGGGATAAAGACTCTCACACTTGGAAAGTTGACAATGATTTGTTAAATAAAAAATTGAAAGAATTAAGAGAAAAAGCATTAAAAGACTTAGCCGAAGCTAAATCAAGCTTTTTGAACCAGCCGCTTGAAATCGAAAAAGATAGCAAAAAATATACTTTTGAGAACAATGAAAAAAACAGAAATAGTTTGTCTCTAAAAATGTCTTTGATGTGGACTTTAGAGCAAGAAAAAATCGAAAAAGTAAAAGTTTTAAATGATAAAAAAATGGTTTAGTTTATTGAATTGGACAGGTCAGAATTAAAAGTTTTGGCTAAAAAAATTCAGGATATTTTAGAAATTGCTGACATGGCAGAGCAAATGGCAGTTGTTGGGATTAGTAGATACACTATTGATCAGATGTTAGAGCTTAATGTAAGTGATTTTTTTCAGAATTAGAAAAGGAGTGATTTAAATGAATATAGAAAAACTTATATGTACAGAAATTGAATTAGACGGTAAAAAATATAAAGTTGTTGGGATAAAATTTGAAAAAGATAATATAATATTAAATGTCGAAGAAGTAAAGGAAGTGGTATAGATGAATTTTGGGAAAGCATTTGAAGAAGTAAAAAAAGGAAAAGTAATGAGATTGCCGCAATGGAGCAAGGATGTAGTGATAAAAGCACAATTTCCTGATGAAAATAGTAAAATGACAGCTCCATATCTATATGTGGAATCCAGATACGGTAGAATGCCTTGGAAAGAAACTATGATTGAATTATTTAGTGAAGAATGGGAAGTGATTTAAATGGACAGATTTGAAAAAATATTTGATTATTTGCTGAAAGTTGAGGGTGGATACTCAAACGACAAAAATGATAGAGGAGGTAAAACAAAATATGGAATTATAGAATCAGAAGCTAGAAAATATGGATACAAAGGTGAAATGAGAGACATGCCACTTGAGATAGCAAGAGATATTTATAATAAGAAATACTATCATAGAAATGGGCTTGATACCTTAAAATCAGACAAGATAGCGTTATCAGTATGTGATTTTATAGTAAATGCTGGAAACTGGGGAGCTAAAAAAGCACAAGCTGCACTTAATGAATTAGGATTTGATTTAAGAGTAGATGGAATTTTAGGAGAAAAAAGTTTAGCTGCGTTAAATGAAGTTGATGAAAATAAATTTTTGGAAAAATATCATGATTTGCAGAGAAGATATTATAAAGTGATAGCAGCAAATAGACCATCGCAAAAAGTTTTTTTGAAAGGATGGCTCAACAGAGTGGACAGAAAAGAAAATTATTTAAAATCGCTCTAAAAACGGCTTTGACACAGGCTGAATAAGAGCATAAAAGGAATACTTTTGATGTTGAAGTTACCTAATGAGTTGATTTGTCTTAAAACGCTTGTTAGGTGGCTTAGAATGAATATTAAGAAAAATAACAAAATAGGAGTGATAAAAATGGATAAAATGGTAGAAATATGGATAATTAATAAGGCAGCAGAGATGGTTGTTACTAAAATTTATAAAAATGAAATTGTAAACAAAGCAAAAACTGGAGCAGAAAAATTTGATATTATAGCAAAAGATTTTTGGGAAAAATTAGAAAGTTATATTTTAAAAGAAAAAGAGATTGACAGAAAATGGATTCCAAATTTTATTGAAGAAACTGGAGAGGAAGCAATTTTATCTTGTATAAGAGAATTAAAAACTAAACTTATTCCATCTGAGTTTATTCAAGAAATATTTGATTTTGAAAAAAAGAAGGATAAAAAGAACATATTGTAGGAGCATAAATGATAGAGGACTTAAAAATAATAATTGACAATCACGGACTTTTCTTGATCTTATTTTTTAGCGGAGTATTATTTGGTGTAGTGGCTCAAAAAATGGTTGACAACAAGCCTGTCAAGCCATATTTGAAAAGAATAGCAGTTGCTGGGATGACTATGTCAATAACATTGTCTTTAAACAAGATAATAGGACATTTTTCGGCAGAATACCTGTATCCGTGGAGTCCAGTTTTTGGATTTTTTGGAGAGGCATTGCTGGAAACGATAAACCAAAAAAGATATGGCATTAGTACAGGCTTTTTAGAATTGCTGCTGGAAAAGCTGGGGTTTGTCAAAAAGGATAAAGGTGATGATAATGGAAAAGCATCGCAAAAGTAGAAAATTAGCGTTTATTACGCTAGCCGTTATATTTTTAAATTCGGTTTTGACATTGAAGTTAAGAAATTATCAAAGACATCAGAACTTGAATTTATTAAGAAGCAGGTTAAAAAGTGAAAGCAATAAAGAAATCTTTGATAATATTGAAGAAAAATCAAAAAAAGAGGATATGTTGCTTTTGATAGGAACAAATATAGTGGCATTGATAATTATTGCTGGATTTGATAGACAAAGAGTAATTGATGAGAATAAAGATAAAGAAAGAGCTGTCAAAGTGTTTGGGAGATAGCCAGAAATGGCTATCTTTTTTTGTGGAATGAAAAAGTCACGATATTTTTTAAATACATTGACAAAAAACTGCCGTCGATATATCAGAAATGGTGATTTTTTTTTAATACAATATAATTTTACAAAATTGTAAATTTTTTATTCAAAACTGTTGACAAAAATTAGGATATTTGATATAATTTATTCAAAAGAAAGAAAGTAGGGAGAAATTATGAAAACTAAAGGAGTTACAAATTTAGGAAAAAAACTCAGAAAAATTAGAATTGATAATGATGAAATTTCTTCTGATATGGCTCGTAAACTTGAAATTTCTGTTTCATATTTATCAGCAATCGAAAACGGAAAACGAAATATTCCAAAAGATTTTGCAGAAAAACTTTTCAAAGTCTATCAATTGAGTGAGAATGTTAAGGAAAAAATTTTGCAGGCAATAAATATTTATTCAGGCGAAATGAAGATACGGTTAGATTCTTTGAATGAAAAACAGCAAGAATTAAGTTTATTGTATGCTAGAGAAATTAGTAAGCTGAATGACAAACAAATAGAAAAGATAAGGGGGTACTTGAATGGAAATACAGAAGAATAGTTCAAAAATAAAGGTAAAGCCACTCTCTAGAAAAGATATAAGAAATATTGCTGAAACTCTAAAGAAAAAGTGGGGGTTAAAAGGAAAAAAGATAAATATTTTAAAATTTTTGGAGATATTTGTGTCTTTAGTAAAGTATGAGTATGAAATTGTAGAAGATTCTCAACTTAAAACAAATTATGCAGAATTCGATCCTTCGGACAAGGTTATGAGAATAAGAGAAAGTGTTTATTCGGGAGCGGCTAAAGGGAATACCAGAGATAGATTTACAATAGCACACGAAATAGGACATATGATATTACATTCTTTGATGGATGCTGAAATAAAATTTTGTAGATTCGATGAGACTGTGAAATCTTATGAAGATATTGAATGGCAGGCAAATACTTTTGCAGCAGAGTTTTTAGTCGATTTTTCTGAAATTGAATATATGAATATAGATGAAATATCTGAAAAATTTGGAGTATCAAGAAAAGTTGCCCAAATTCAGAAAGAGAAATTATATTTATAATTTTATATATATAAAAAAATAGTTTAACAAACGGCAAATTTGTAAAACTATTATAAATCTTGAAAAGTAAAAGATTTTGTTGTATTTCCTAAAATTATTATAACAAAAAAACCTTTATTTTTCAAGAAATATTTTGAAAAATGGAGGTGCTTATGGAAACTAAAGAAATAGCAAATTTAGCAGGACATATTTTGGAGCCAGAGTATAAATCAACAAACAGTTTGGTAAAAAGTATTGCTGGTTCAGCTTTAAAATGTTGCGGACATAAAGGAGTTCCACACGCTGAAATAATTGAAAAAGCAACGATGATAAGCTATGCTGGCTCAAAAATCTATAAAAAGATGGAAGTTAAGCTAGCGAACGAAATATTAAGAAAATATGCGTAACTGAGTTTAAAGACTAGGACAAAAAGTTCTAGTCTTTTTCTATATTCTTAATAGCTGTTTCAATTTTAACTTTTAAAATTTTCAAATCTTGAAGTTTCATTTCTTTCAGCTCAATTATTTTAATTTTCTTCAAATTTTGAATATCTTTTTCAGAAAGATTTGTTATTTTTAGTTTTTTCATTTATCGCTCCTTGATTTTTTGGTAAGGATTTGGTAAAATGAATTTGTAAAGAGTTATTTTATTTCTCTATCAATGTTCTAGCATTGATAGGGATATATTTATAATAATCAACATAAATAGTGCTCTAAGTATGTGTGGTTAAGATTAGTGCGTACTTTCGCACCATAAAGTGGTTTTGTTTATATCAATCCTTACGGTATTGATATTTTTTTTTAGAATATTTTAGAAAAAATGAGGAGAAAATTATAAATAAAAAAATAAAGAAAAAGTAAATAACATTACAAATAATGTCCAATCTAATGATATTTCTGTTCCGTCTAAATCTAACT
Organism: Leptotrichia rugosa; assembly: GCF_041200005.1. NCBI lineage: Bacteria > Fusobacteriati > Fusobacteriota > Fusobacteriia > Fusobacteriales > Leptotrichiaceae > Leptotrichia > Leptotrichia rugosa. Next base: position 1,669,201 of record NZ_CP165644.1, on the reverse strand, counting down.
CAGAAAAAAAGAATATGAAATAAAAGATATAGATGTTAAAAGAGAATTTAACAGCCTATATAAAAGGAACTTTGGTTAATACTGGAGAAGAAAAAGGACATTTTTTCAAAATTTCGATTCCTTGTTATGATGATGCTGGAAATGAATTGGGAAATGCACAGACAGAAGATACAGTTGACAATGTTGAAGTAAATGGAAAGTGGGAATTTAAAGCTGCATTCATGGGAACAAAGCTAGAAAAATGTGATGTTGAACAAGCGAAAGTATCAGGATTAAAAAAAAGAAAGCTTTATAATTTAAGGATTTTTTTGCAATTTTTATTTTTGTATGTTTTAAAAAATTTTTTTCAAAGAAAACAGAGTGGCTATGACCACTCTGAAATTATATTTAAATTTATTACTTTTTCAACATTCTAAATAAAAATTCTTTTGTCCTATTGTGTTTTGGTTTCTCAAAAATAATTTCTGGCTTATCATCTTCTAGAATTATCCCTTGATCCATGAAAACTACTCTACTTGAAACATCATGAGCAAAATCCATTTCATGTGTAACAACAATCATTGTAAGTCCACTTTTGGCTAAATCTTTCATTACTTTTAAAACTTCTCCAACCATTTCAGGATCTAGTGCAGATGTTGGTTCATCAAATAGTAGTACTTCTGGTTCCATCGACAAGGCTCTTGCAATTGCAACCCTTTGCTTTTGACCACCTGAGATTTGATTTGGTTTTGCATTAATAAATCTTGACATTCCAACTTTTCCTAAAAATTTTTTTGCCACTTTTTCAGCTTCTTGCCTAGTTCTTTTCAAAACTTTCATTTGTCCGATAACGCAGTTATCTAGAACACTTAAATTATTAAATAAATTAAATTGCTGAAAGACCATTCCAACTTTTTCTCTCAACTCAACCAAAGGAACATCGCCGTTCAATACATCTTTCCCGTGGATTAAGATTTGCCCGCTAGTAGGTGTTTCTAGTAAATTTATGCATCGTAAAAGCGTAGATTTTCCACTTCCAGAAGAACCTATTATACTCACGACTTCTCCTTCGTGTACATTAAAGTTTATATCTTTTAAAACCGTTCTATTCCCAAAATCTTTTCTTATATTCTTAATTTCTATTACTTTTTGTTTATCTGACATTATTTTTCTCCTTCTTCAACTTCTTCTAAAAATTCAAATGTTTGATACCATCTATTTTTTCTCAAGTTGTTTTAGAAGTAGTGATAATGTAAATGTTAAGAAGAAGTAAATCACACTTGTTATGATAAATACTTCATAGTATCTCGAATATGTTCCCGCAACAGATTTTGAAATAAAGAATAATTCTGTAACGCTGATTACGTTTAGTACAGAAGTATCTTTAATATTTACAATAAATTCATTTCCAATCATCGGTAAAATATTTCTAAACATTTGTGGGAAAATTATACTCTTCATTGTTTGGAAATTTGTCATTCCAATCGCTTTTGCGGCTTCAAATTGCCCTTTATCAATTGAATCAATTCCACCTCTTATGATCTCACTCATATAAGCTCCAGTATTTATTGAAACAATAAACAACGCAGCTACAATCGGCGATAAATTTAGTCCAAATACTTGCGATAATCCGTAGTAAATTACCATTGACTGCACCATCATCGGAGTTCCTCTAAACACTGCAATATATATTGCAAATAATTTATTTAAGATATAAAATCCTGCTTTTTTGGCTTTAGAAGTTCTGTTATCTGCTTCAGCTTCCACTTGTCTTGACAAGGCAACCACCATTCCAATTAAAAATCCAACCACAGTTCCTGTTAATGAAATAAATAGTGTCATAATTGTCCCTTTAACAAATTGATGCCAGTTTTTTTGAATAAAGAACGCAACCCATTCAAAAAATGATCTTGAAGTATTCCCAGGTTGTGTTTTTATCGCCTTTTCCATTATTTTTTGTCTTGCTTTTGGAGTTAAATCTTCATCAAGTATTTTATTTACTTTCTCTTCCAATTCTGTATTTCCCAGTTTCATTCCAATCGCAACATTTACTTCTGAAGTTTCATACTTAAATCCTGTATTTTTATCAAATGATATAAATGTTAAATTTGGATTTGAATATTGAGCTGCCATCGCTCCTGGTCTTTCTGATACATATCCATCAATTTTATTGGAATTTAGAGCAACTATCATCGCTGGGAAACTTTCCATCGCAGTCTGCTTACTAACACCTTTCATTTGATCAATTACATCATAATGCAATGTGTTTAACTGTCCTGTAATTCTTGCTCCAGAAAAATCATTGATTGATTTTGCTTTAGCATATTTTCCATTTTTCTTAACAACTACTACTAAATCTGATTCATAATACGGTTTGGTAAATAATAGACTTTGTTTTCTTTCAGGTGTCGCCGACATACCAGCTATTACCAAATCAACTTTCCCAGATGTTAGCGCAGGTCCTAACAAAGCATCCCATTCTGTTTTTACTATTACTAACTTTTTCCCTAATTTTTTAGCTATAACTTTAGCTATTTCAACATCGTAACCGCCACAGTATCCACCATTAGTTGGTACTGCACCATTTTTATTCGTGTCTTGGAACCAGTTGAATGGAGCGTACCCACACTCCATTCCCACTTTAATTTCATTACTTGCACTATACCCTGTTACGAATGTCAACATAAAAATTAAGAATACTATTAATCTACTTTTTATTTTGTTCATTCTCATTTTTATTCTTACAATGCTCCTTCTTTAATTAATGTTTCGGCAATTTGAATTGTATTTGTTGCCGCACCTTTTCTAATGTTGTCTGCAACTACCCATAAATTTAATCCATTATCAACAGTATCATCTCTTCTTATTCTACCAACATAAACTTCATCAGTATCTTGTGCTGTTATTGGCATTGGATAAACTTTGTTTTTACCATCATTTTGAACGATTACACCTTCTTTTTCTTCAAATGCTTTAATTACATCTTCTAATTCAAAAGGTTTTTCCAATTCAACATTTACAGAAACTCCATGTCCAAATTTAACTGGAATTCTAACACAAGTTGCTGTAACTTTTAAATTTGGTAAACTTAAAATTTTTCTTGTTTCATTTATCATTTTTTCTTCTTCTTTTGTATATCCATTTTCTAAAAATACATCAATGTGTGGCAATGCATTGAAAGCTATTTGATGAGGGAAATTTGTTGATGGTTTTCCTTGTAAATTATTTTCTAAATCATCTAATCCTTTTTTTCCAGCTCCTGCAACTGCTTGATAAGTTGAGTAAATTACTCTTTTTAATCCATATTTATCTTGCAATACTTTTAAAATTGGCATTACTTGAATTGTTGAACAATTTGGGTTTGCAATAATTCCTCTGTGATTTTTCAATGCTTCTGGATTTGCTTCAGGTACAACTAAAGGAATGTCTTTATCCATTCTCCAAGCACTACTATTATCCACTACTACAGCACCTTTATCTCTAAATTTAGGTGCGAACTCTTTAGAAATTCCTCCTCCTGCTGAGAATAAAGCTACATCAATATCTTCTTTAATATTTTCGTCTTTCAATTCGATTACTGTGTATTCTTTTCCTCCCCAATTTACAACTTTTCCAGCCGATCTAGCCGATGCATAAAGATATAAATTTTCCACTGGGAAATTTCTTTCTTTTAATACTTTTAAAAATGTTTGTCCTACTAATCCTGTTGCTCCAACTACTGCTACGTTATATTTTTTACTCATTATACTTTCTCCTCCTAGTAATTTTTATTATTTATTAAAAATTTTGTTTTTACTGGTTAAATTATATCACAAAAATTTTATTTTTTCACTTTTTTTTAGAAAAAAGCAATTCATTTCCTAATTAAATGAAAAAACTTCTTGCCAATATTTGTTAGAGTTCAAAAATTTCCTTTTCTAAAAATTTTTTATATAAATAAAAAATGCTGATAACGAACATCAGCATATAAAATATATAATCTAAAATAAAATCACATTTATATATCTGACAGCTCACCATTACATATTATAATGGCAGTTCTATAGATATTCTCCATAGACCCAGCAGCAAAGTTCATCACTCTTCCTGCTTCGGCGATTTCCCCTTTCAAATTATTTCATTGAATTGACTTTCTCAATAAATCTACTCTTAAAAACCGCGCCTCTATCTTGTAACATTATACTAAATTTTTTTTAACTTGTAAACAGTTCAAAGAAAGTTTTTTCTTGATATAGAAATATCAAATATAAAAAAAGTTTACATTTTACTTACTTTCTTCTTTCTTTTCAAACCATTCAAAAAATTTTTCTATTCCATCTTCAAAATCTGTTTTTGGACTATAACCAAGAAGTTTTTTGGCTTTGGAAATATTAGCGTATGTCATCGGCATATCCCCTTTTTGAAAGTCGCAAAATTCTAAATCAGCTTTGTAGCCTGAAATTTTTTCCATTATTTTTACCATTTCCATAAGAGTTATTACTTTGTTGTTTCCAAGATTGAAGATTTCGTAGCATTCATTTTTTTTGTTTATAAATTTTATTGAAGCTGTGATTCCTGCGATTATATCATCAATATAAGTATAGTCCCGCCCTGTCTTGCCATCTCCATAAATTGATATTTTTTCATTGTATTTCAATTTTCTTGCAAATTTATGAATGGCTAAATCTGACCGCTGTCCTGGTCCATAAACTGTAAAAAATCTGAGCATTACAACTTTTATACTGTAATTTTTGTAATATAGATACGCCATTTCTTCGCAAGTTTTTTTAGTTAGAGCATAAGGCGATAAAGTTTTTTTTATGTTATCGCTTTCTGAAAAAGGAAGTTTTGGTGTATCTCCGTAAACTGAAGATGAAGAAGCACAGACAAAATTGTTAATTTCAAATTTTTTACATAATTCCAATAAATTTAAAGTTCCTTTTATATTTGTTTCTTCGTAGTCCAACGGTCTTTCAAAAGATGGTCGCACTCCAGCTTTTGCCGCTAAATGCACGATTCCGTCAAATTTATAGTTTTTAAAAGTTTCTTTCAAATCATCGAAATTTCTGATGTCTTTGTTTAATAAGATTATATTTTTATCTGCATTATTTATAAAGTTGACAAATTCTTTTAGATTTTTTTCTTTTTCATCATATTTTATTTCAAAAGAAGTATTTGTTGCTTCACACAAATTGGAAATTTTGATTTTGTAATCATAAAAATCGTCAAAATTGTCAACTACAATTATTTTAAAATGTTCTGATAGCAATTTTTTTACAAGATGGGATCCTATAAATCCCGCTCCACCTGTGATTAAATAAGTTTTCATTTTATTTCAATTTTCCTTTCTTTATATTTTTTTCTATTTTTTCTGTATTTTTAATAATAAGTAAATTTCTTATATAAACGATAAATCCAAATAATTGTCCCAAAGTAAAGACAATATCTTTTCTGTAAATTGCATAAATTAGCAAAAGAAAACTTCCAAAAAGGCTTAAAAACCAAAATGAAATTGGAACAACGCTTTTTTTTCTTTTTTCACTCATAATCCATTGAACTAAAAATTTTGCGGAAAACATCAGTTGTCCCGCCAATCCTAAAATTATAAATATTTTTTCCATTTTATTTTCTCCCGTCTATTTTTATTTTTTTCTATGTAAATATAGTTTGAATCATAATTTCTCGCATCTGTCATTTTATTTATTTTACTTATATTAAATCCTGCAACAAAAGTAACTATTGGAAATAGTAATCCCAAAAATATAAATCCTGCTTTTTTTCCAGCTTTTAAAAATAATAATAAACTTACCATTCCTACATTGAATAGTGAAAAAATGGAAATTACTTTAAATGGAACAAAATCTCTTGAATTTGAGAAAATCATAACGATTGAAGTTACTATAAAAATAGAAATTGTTATGAAAAAAAGAATATTTTTTGTTTCAAAAGGGATTTTTCTATAATTCATAGCTGTCAAAATTCCAATTGGAGTTACAATTGGAAGTAAGTAAATGACAAGTTTACTGCTTGAAACTGACAAATAAAATAATGTTGAAAAAATCCATATTAATAGAAATTTTTCAAAATCATTCGTATTTTTTTCTTTAATCCATAAAACAACGGATTTATACATCACATACACTGAATACACAGTCCACGGAAATACTGTCATTGGTAAAGTATATAAATAATAATAAAACGGTCTTTTATGGGCAAAAGCTTTCACTGCTCTTCCAAAAAGTTGTTTAAAAAATAATTCATTAATAAATACATTTCCTAAACTTATGTAGGCTGGAATTATCCAAAATAGGACAAATGCTAGAATTATTGCTAATCCTTTGTAAAATCCTACCTCTTTTAAAGAATATTTTTTTGAAGCTGTAAATTTGAAAAGAATTATCACTAATAACGGAGTCAAAAGACCTACGATTCCTTTAAATAAAAAGGCAAATCCGATGTAGACAAAAGTTATCCATTTTTTTTGATAATCATTTTTTTCATAACATTCAAAAAAATTTAAAAGCGATAAAGCTATGAAACAGCTAAGATAAATGTCCATTCTAACTACGATTACAGAAACATATTTAAGAATTCCTGTAAATGTTATAAATATTGACATTATAGCAATATTCTCATCAAATTTTATTTTTAAAAATCTATATAATTTTATGAGTAAAAAACTTTCAATAAATATGTTAAAAATGACAATTCCGTAAGTATAATAATTTCTAAAAATAAATTTTGAAAAGATAATTATCCAAAAGAATAGTGGCGGTTTATCCGTATAAAGTTTTCCAGATAAATAATACACAAATGGATTTTTATTTTTTATTATATTTTGAGCAATATACAAATATTTTAATTCATTTCTCTGAGTAAACATTCGATTAAAAAGTGGCAATGTTACGAGAATTAGCACAATTGGGATAAAATATTCAAATTTAAATTTTATTTTTATTTTTTTTAACTTAAAATCTTTGTAAAAATTGAATTTAGTAATTTTTTTTGTCGGCAATTTCATAGTTTATTCTCCTTTTTTTCATCCATCTCACCGCAAAAACATCTTCAAATCCGACAAATAGTCTATTAAAAGTCGTATATTTAGATTTTCCATAAATACGGTCGTAATGCGGTACTGCTATTTCAATCACAGAAAATCCATTTATTTTTGCAAGTGTGGGTAAAAATCTGTGCATTCCTTTATACAGGTAAAAAGATTTTACAACTTCCCTTTTAAACACTTTTAAAGGACAACCTGTATCGTGAATATTGTCTTTTGTAATAAAATTTCTAAATGAATTTCCAACTAATGAAGCCAGTTTTCTGTAAAAGCCGTCTTGTCTTGTCGCACGCATTCCGTTTACCATATCATATTCCTTTAAATATGGGATAAGAAGAGAAATATCTTTTGGATTTGTCTGCAAATCTCCATCCATTGACACGACAATATCTCCGCTGCAATACTTAAACCCTGCCGAAAGTGCCGCACTTTGTCCACAGTTTTTCTTAAAAAAAATAGGTTTTAAATATTTTTTATCTTTTGACAATTTTTCAAGAATCTCCTTTGATTTATCAGTACTCCCATCGTCAACTAAAATAAATTCATATTCACTATATTTCCCTTTTATCGCCAATTCCAGTTTTTCCACTAAAAGAGATATATTCTCCTCTTCATTAAAAATCGGTACAACAAATGATATTTCCATAATTTTTTCTCCTTTTTTTAAATTTATAATAAAAGAGCATTAATTTCTCCCAATTGGATAATAGTGAAAATAATTTCTAATATTTTCGTTATCTGAAAACATATTTCTAAAATCAAAAAAATAATTACTCTTCATAACATTTTTTATTTTCTCTAAATCCATATTTTTAAATTGTTCCCACTCTGTAGTCAAAATTAGACAGTCTGAATTTTTGGCACATTCATATTCGTTTTTACAATATTTAATACAATCTGAATAGTTTTCAAGTTCCTTTTTTGTCTTTTCCATTCCTCGAGGACAGTAAACTTTGATTTTTGCTCCTACATTCATCAATTTTTTTATAATTTTTATCGCAGGGGATTCCCTTATATCATCAGTTTCTGGCTTAAACGACAGTCCCAAGATTGAAATTGTCTTACCTTTTACACTTCCAAGTTTATTTTTTATCTTTTTTATCAAAATATCTTTCAAATCATCATTAAATTTCACAGTAGAATTTACAATACTCATCTCACAGTCATTATTTTTTCCAATATTTAGTATCGCAAGAGTATCTTTTGGAAAACAGGAACCTCCAAAACCAAGTCCCGCATTCAAAAATTCATTTCCAATTCTGTGGTCAAATCCCATAATTTTTGAAACATCTTCAATATTTGCTCCTGTCTTTTCAGAAAGCATCGCCATTTCATTAATAAACGATATTTTTACAGACAAAAACGCATTTGAAGAATATTTGGACAATTCTGCCGTTTCAAGATTTGTAAAAATTATTGGAATTTGTTTTTTTAAAAAGTATTCATAAATTTTATAAATTTCTTTTTTTATTTTTTCTTTATTATCATTTTCATCAATTCCTACAACAATCCTATCAGGATTTAAAAAGTCATAAACAGCCTTTCCTTCTCTTAAAAATTCAGGATTTGAAATAACTGATACATTAAGATTACCCATATTTCTTTTTTTAATTCATCTAAAATAATTTTTTTAATTTTTTTGTTTGTTCCCCCATCGGAACAGTTGATTTTGTAATAATAAGGCTATCTTTTGAAAGAAATTGAGCTAAATTTTTACTTGCAGCCGTGATATAATTCAAATTTGAACTTCCATCAGCCAAAGGTGGCGTTCCTACCGCAAGAAATATCACATCAGCATTTTTTATCCCAGAATTATAATCCAAAGTAAATTTAATTTTTCCGTTTTTCAATGACTTTTTTAAAGTTTCTTCCAATTCTGGCTCATAAATAGGCGATTTTCCCTGTTTTAACATTTCAATCTTTGTCGCATCATTATCAATACAGACAACATCAAATCCTAAATCTGACATTACAACACCTTGAACTAAACCGATGTATCCTGTTCCGATTATTGCTATATTCATAATCATTCCTCCATTAATTTAATTTTTTTCTTAAATCTATTCTTTATAAAAATAAAAATTTATTTACATATTTTTTTCTTATATAATAAATATAGCACAGAAATATATTTTAAAAGTGAATTTAAACTGAATAATCAAAAAAGAACTGTTTAAAAAATTTATTTTCTAAACAATTCTTTTTAAAAAAGTAATGAAAATTATCAAAATACATATTTAATCAAAATTTATTTTGTTAAATATTAATATTATTTAAATAATTTTTTCTAATTTATTAATAATTAATTTAGTCAATTTCAAAATCTAATATTTCCCCTGTATTTGCATCAATTTTATATTCTTTTTTAGTATTTCCTTCTATAAGATCTACTTCATAGACCAGCTTTCCTTTTTTTCTTTCAAGTTCGATACTTTTGAAAGTTGCATTTGGAGCTTGTTTTTTTGCTATGCTTTTTGCCTGCTCAACTGAAATTTTCGTGTTTGCTATTGCAGGATTTAATTCATCGTCATCTATATCAGTTTTTGCTCTAAAAATCTGCCCTGTATTTGCATCAATTTTATATTCTTTTTTAGTGTTAGTGTTTCCTTCCCACAATTCAATGTCATATACAGGTCCTCTTTTTGTATTTTCTAATTTCACTTTTTTTAATTGTCCATTCGGTGTATTTTTTTTAGCGATTTTGACAGCTTCTTCCCGACTGATTTTTGTTGCAATATTTCGATTATTTGAAGTTGCACCGTATGCAAGTAATCCTCCTAGTAATAAAAAACTTAAAATTCCTGTTTTAAAAAAATTTTTTTGATTTTTCATAGCACCATCTCCTTACAATTTTTTTTATTTTAAATATCAAAATTATATCTTTTTATTTTTTTAAATAAAGATATAATATTCTTGATATAACTATAATATCATAAAAAAGATATTTTTTGAATGAATTTAAACTGAATAAATTTTATAAAAAAGAAACTTGAAAAACTGAAATTTGTCTTTTAAAAGATTTTAGCTATTATTCTTTAAATTTTAAATTATTTAACATATTTTATGCTTAAAAATTATGAATTAATCGGTACATACATAAGAAAATTTGCAGTAGCAAGATTTTTAATTTTTTTCTTTAAACAGATATTTACATTTGTATATGATTAATGTTAAAATAATAAAAAAAGAAAGGAATATTAGTATGGCAAACAGCAATTTCTTTGGACAGTTAAGAGAAACTAGACTTTCTGAGACTGTAGAAAATATTGCTGGTGAAAGGTTGAAAGTAGCAAGTACTCAAAATGAGATTAAATCAGCTTTTGAAGAGGCATATTCTGATTTAGGTTATAAGGCTGAAATTAAATTTAGTACACCAGAAGAAACTCCTGAATTAAAAGACAAAGCAGGAACTGCTTATGTTTCATCTACTGGAGTACATACGATGATAATAAATATAAATGCCAAAGAAAATAGTACAAAATCGGGGCTTATTGGAACAATTTCGGAAGAAGGGAGTCATATTATAAATGGAGCCAAAGGAAGACAAATAGAAACAGGAACTGAAGAAAAAGGACTAGAAAGTACAAGAAGAGCAACTAATTCATATTTTCAGGATAAGTATAAGGATGACAAGACTACTATTTCTATGAAATCTGATGGCGCTATTGATACTAGTAAATTGGGAGTTAATGTTGGAGATCGTCCAGAATATGAAGATATTTTCACTATAAAAAATTCTTTATATAAAGGATTAAGCGATAATCAAATAGTTGAAAAGGTTGGTAAAGATTATAATTGGGAAGGAGTTAATTATCGAAATTTAGTAGAAGAAATAATGCAAAAAGATCATGATAATTCACTATTAAGTTATATTAAAGATCATGTTGGAGAAAAAATAACAATAGCAGTTATTTCAACTTTAGCAAGGAAATATTTAATTGGAAAAGGACTTTCTAATGCAGCTGCAACAAAAGCAGGAGGTTGGATTGCATTTGGATTATTTACAGTTAATGAAGTAAGTAAATTGAAAGAATTTAGAAATTTTGGTTCAAATGGTAGAGCAGCTTTAATTTTAGCATTAGGAAAAGAAAGAGAGAGATTTAATAGTGCTGTAAAGGCAGCAAGTTGGGAAAGTAATTATATAAAAAATAATTTTTATAATGGAGCAAAGAAAATTGAGAATGAAAATAATTTTGATATATTTTACCAAACTGAATATTTATTATGGCAACAAACATATGAAAAATGGCCAAAAGAACATCAAGAATTTTTTAAAAATGCTATAAATGCTTCAGGAAAAGGTAAGGAATTAAATACTATCATAAAATCTCAAAAAAGATATTACAGATTTATAAATAGTGGATATTATAAAAATTCAAATGGTAAAAATATCTATTATCCCGCTGGAAGTCCTAATTGGTATAATAGAAGAAATGGAGAAACTAATTGGAATGTTTGGAATAGTTTTTAAATTCATAAAAAATAATGAATATGTATATTATTCATTGTATTCAGTGTTAAGTTTAGCAATAATATTTATATTTTATAAATATATAAAATTATTTGAAAAATTTAATGATTTAAAAAAAATATTTTTATGGTATTTAGTATTCTTTGGAATTTATGGACCTTATAAAAAATTAAAAGTTAAAAATTATTTAATTAGATTTTTAATATCGACATCTATTTTAGTTATAATTTCAATAGGTGATAAGCTATGAAAATATTAATTGTAATTATTTTTTACTTAAGGATATTTATTTTGATTAAATTGTTGTTTTTATCTAATTTAAATATTCCAAAAGAAAATGAAATATATACATATTTAAAATTTGTAAATTTTGAATATACGTTATTAATTTTTAGTAATGACAAAAAAAATATATTGAATTTGTTTATAAATATTTGCTTTCTCTTTTGGCTTTTAAAAATTATGTAAATATATTCTAAATTATATACATATAAAAAATGTATCAAGGAATAACTTATGAAAATTATAAAATAATTGAAGAAAAAGGAAGTATTTGTAAATTAGTTGATAAAGATTTTCCACTTTCTTCTAGAACAATAATACATCTTATAAAAAAAATATCTGATAATATGCAGTAGCACGAATATTAAATAACGATAGATATATGGTTATTGATAACGTTACAGAACATTTGATGAAAAAATTATAATAGATGATTAATGATATAATTCCTACTCATTTAATAATAAAAAATTCAGACACATTAATCGAAAAGCAAATTTTAATACCAAACAAGTTTAAAATTTGTGAGAGTGTCCAAAATTTTATATAAACTCAAAATATAATATATATGCAGGATGATATTTTTATCATCCTGTTTTTAAATTTTTATTTTTATAATTTAAAGTATTTGCCATTATATCTTTTTTTAAGATTCCAATATTTGTTTTTCTGTCATAAGAAAATAATCTTGTTTTTCTAATTCTTTCTTTATTCTCAAACATCTTTTTATGCACAAATTTTGCGATAAAATATGAAAGAATAACACTTGCAACAACATCAGTAGTCCAATGACGCACCAAATAAATACGGCTCATTCCTACTAAAATTCCCAAGATGAATAACGGTATTTTTATTGCTTTGCTTTTTATGATAAAAGATAAAATCCAAATTGTTCCCCAAATAGTAATTGTATGTCCTGATGGAAAAGATACATAACTTCCTTTCCAAAATGAACTATTTTTAATCAAAGTCATTATTCCATAAAATTTATCAGGATTTATAGTTATCGACGGTCTTGCTCTTGCGAATAACACTTTCATTATATTCAATATAATTTGAGTAGAAAGCAAAGTAAAAATTACTGCTAAAATATATTTTTTTAAAAAATTATATTTCTGTTTATTGATTAAAAAGAATGATAGCAATACAACTGTAAGCATTAATTCCAAATATCCTTCTCCAAATTTAGTAATTAAACGAAAAAATTTTTCAATACTTTCTGAATGTTTAAAAATGCTGAAATTTGAATTATAAGATAAATGTTTAAAAAAGAATTTATCTACAGAAAAAATATAATTTGTTAGTTTCAATTGCATCACATCTCCTTCTTTATTTTTATTTTAGATAATTAGTAATTTCTAAATTTATATATTCTTATTTTTTTAAAATTAAGATATAATATTTTCGATAAGTAATGGTATCATAAAAAACAAATTTTAAACTGAATTTAAACTGAATAAATTCTTTATTAAATAAAATAAAAAAGGAACTTACAAAAAGCTCCTGTTTTATTATTAAAATTACTTTATTAATGAAAAAATTATTAGTTTATTTAATTTAATGCCTTTTTATTTTTGTAAAATTAAGATATAATATTTTCAATAAGTAATGGTATCATAAAAAGTAAATTTAAAACTGAATTTAAACTGAATAAATTTTAGAAAGGAAAAAATAAAAGAAAAAAATGGGAAAGATATTAGTTGTTGAAGATGATAAAAAAATATCACGTATTTTAAAATTACAGCTTGAACACAAAAATCATGAAATAACGATAATCGAAAATGGAATTGACGCATTAAATGAAATTGACAGAAAAAGGGACTTTTATGATTTGATGCTTCTGGATTTGGGACTTCCTTCGATGGAAGGGAATGATGTCTGCAAAAATGTTAGAAAAATATCAGAAGTTCCAATAATCGTTGTTTCTGCGAAAAATAATACGGAAGAAAAAGTTGAATTATTAAAATCAGGAGCGAGCGATTATGTTACAAAACCTTTTGATTTTCTTGAGCTTGATGCAAGAATTGACATAAATATTAGAAAAGAGAAAATTTCTGAAATCGTTTATAAAACTTTAAAGTTAAATACAGAAAATTATTCTGTTTATTTGGAAGAAACTCCTGTTTTATTGACAAAAACAGAATTTGAGCTGGTTAAACTTTTGACTGAGAATAAAGAGGAAATTGTTTCACGAGATAAAATCGTTGAAAAAATATGGGGCTGGGAAGCTAGTGATAATCTTCTTGACAGCACGATGAAAAAAATTAGGCAAAAATTGGGAAAAGAAAAAATTAAAACTGTGAGAGGAATTGGGTATATTTTAAAAATATGAAAAAAATAAAATTAAAAAAAATAAAAGATAAAATAATTTTTGCAAATACAGTAAGTCTAGTTTTTATCTCATTTATAATTATCTTGGGAATGACCATATTTTTAATTCATAAAGCTGTTGAAGCGGAAACTAAAGAAATGGATAAACTTGTCTTATCTGCCATCGAAAAATTAAATAATGTTCCGACTGATAAATTGAAAGAAACTTACAAAAACTATGATTATGCTGATAAACAATATATTTCCCTTGCAGTTGAAAAAAATGGGAATTTCATTTATTTGACAGATGACGAAAATCATTCGGATTTTAAGAAAATTAAAGAGAATAAACTTGAAACAAAATGGGACAGATTTGTCTACAAAAGAATTTACACTGTGAATAATACAAAATATTATGCAATAAGAAATTTTGAATTTATGGAAGCACATGAAATTTTGTATGTTATGCTTTTAATGTTTATTTTAATCACAATTTCAATTATCATAATTTCAAAAATTGTAGCAGAATATGTGTTAAATCCGTTGTCAAATATAATTTTTCAAAGTAAGGAAATAAATAATCATAATATTGATGCACAATTGACCAAAACAAGAGATGACGAAATTGGAGAATTAATTGATGTGTTGAATGAAACTTTTAAGAAAAAAGAGGAGATTATAAAGAGTCAAAAGACTTTTTCTTCTGATGTGTCGCACGAATTAAAAACGCCACTTGCCATAATGAAAGGTTATTTAGATATATTAGAATGGGGAAAAAATGACAAAGATTTATTAAATGAAGCCATTGAAAATTTGAATCTTGAGGTAAAAAATATTGAAAGAATAATAAATACATTATTTTTAAGTTCTAATCTCGAAAAAATTACTATTAAAAAAGAAGTTATCGATGTAAAACAACTTTTTGAAAAAATAAAAAAAGATTATGAACTTTTGAATATCAAAAGGAAAATTTTAGTAAAATCCGATGGCAATGTGAATATTTTTGTTGATAAAAACTTAATTTCAGAAGTTTTACGTGGATTGATTGACAATAGCATAAAATATTCTGTCGGAAATATTGAATTAATTGCCAAAGAAGATGAAATGGCTGAAATTATCGTAAGAAATTATGGAGAAGGGATTCCTGAAGAAGAAAAGAAAAAACTGTTTAATCGTAATTTTCAAGGGAAAAACGCTAAAAAAGGAGCAGGACTTGGACTTTCAATTATAAAAGATATAATTTTGTTAAATGACGGCGAAATTTATTTAGAAAATAGAGAAAATGGACTTGATGTAAGAATGATATTTAAAAAAATTGAATTTGAAAAATAAAAGAGAGTATCCAAAATTTTGACACTCTCAAATAAAGTTACTTATTAATAGCCTTTTTTTAATTTTTTTCAATACATCTCATCAAATATCTTTTTACATTGTCTCCATATTCATTTTCCAAATTTTCCACAATTTTAAAATTTAATTTTTTATAGATTTTTTGTGCGGCAAAATTGTCAATATCAACGGTTAGTTCAAATTTTTTAATTCCTATTTTTTTTAAATATTGAATTGTATATTCCAAAAGTTTCGTTGCGTAGCCTTTTTTTTCAAATTTTGGAACTGTAGAAACTCCGTAGATGTAAGCTAATTCTTTGTCAAAACTGCTAAGAACTTCGATTACTGAGATAAGTTCTTCCTTTTCATCATCTGTCATCGCAACAAAAACTTTTCCATATTTTGCAAATGGCTTTATATTCCAATTTCCAACCGTCGCTTCTCCAAATACTTCATTTTCGTGTTCTACTATTTTAAACAGCAAATCTGAATCTTTTTTCGCATCTAAAACTTTTATTTTATAGTTTTCCATAAACCTTCCTTTCTTTCTTTCTTTTTTACTTTAATTTTCTTTTCTATCTTATCTTATCTTATCTTATCTTATTTTATTTTATCTTTTCTTCTCTTTTTAATTTAATTTAATTTATTCGATTGAATTAAGTTATAATTTAAAATTTTAATAATTAACTTTATATAAATATAGTCCTTCAGAACGAGACAATATTTTTTTACAGTTTTCATCTGGATTTTCAAGTCTTTTTTTTATATAGTCAATATTTTCTTTTCCAAAATAAATAGAAAGCGCTGAGCCAATCATTATTCTAACCATTGTTTTCAAAAATCCATTTCCACAAATCTCAATTTTTATTGCATCATTTTCAGAGTAACATTTTATGTAAAAAATTTCTCTCACAGGATTTCTATACGCCTTATCTTTTTTCATAAAACTGCTGAAATTATGAATTCCAATAAATTCATCCATAATTTTTTGAAACTTTTTTACTTCAATTGATTTTGCAATCGGCGTGACATAAGAACTCTCAAACGGTGTAATTTTATCTTCTAGTTTCATAATGTAGAGATAAGTACGACTTTTTGCATCAAATCGAGCATTAAATGTATCAGAAACCTCGTTTATTGCTAAAATTTTTATCTCGCCTTTTAAACTTTTATTAAGCTGTCTTTTTATCGGCTCAATCGGTATATTTTTGTCAATAAAAAAATTTGATACTTGCTCATAAGCGTGAACACCTTTATCTGTCCGCCCCGATGAAATCATATTTATTTCTTGAGAAAAAGTATTTTTTATAATCTTTTCAATTTCTCCTTGCACAGTTTTTTGTGATTTTTGTCTTTGAAAACCAGAAAATTTACTTCCATCGTATTGGTAAATTATTTTTATGTTTTTTTTCATATTTTTTGTTCTTTTCTTTCTTTCTTAAAAAAAATTATTGTTTTAATTATTATTTTATTCTTTTTAAAATGGTATAACATATTTTAAAATAAGTCAAGAAAAAATAACTTTAATATTTTTAATTTTTCTTTTATTGTGATAATCAATTTTTTATGTTATACTTTTTTTATAGTTTGTAATTAATTTTGCAAATATGAAAAAAATTTAATAAATGGAGGAAAAGTTTTGAAAGTGAAAAATAAATTGTTATTTTTTTTTATGAATTTATTATTTAGTGTATGTGCATTTACTGTTGAAAGTAATGAAGTCATTATTCCGAAAGGGTTAAAACCTGGCGATACGATAGGATTAGTTGCGCCTGCTAATTATAAAGGAGATAATGCAATGTATGAAGTTGAATATTTAAGAAATAGAGGCTTTAATATAGTTTTTGGAAGATCATTTGATTCAAAGTGGTATGGATTTGGAGGGAATGACGCTGTGAGAGCAAAAGATATAAATGATATGTTTGCAAATCCTAGAATTAATGCGATTTTTGCAATTAGAGGAGGATATGGAGCGATCAGATTTATTGATAAGTTAAATTATGATGCAATTAAAAAAAATCCTAAAATTATTT
Source organism: Leptotrichia rugosa (assembly GCF_041200005.1). Taxonomy (NCBI): domain Bacteria; kingdom Fusobacteriati; phylum Fusobacteriota; class Fusobacteriia; order Fusobacteriales; family Leptotrichiaceae; genus Leptotrichia; species Leptotrichia rugosa. Next base: position 1,651,758 of record NZ_CP165644.1, on the reverse strand, counting down.
CTGGATTTAGTGACATCACAACTTTATTACTTGCAATCAATGAAAAAACAGGACTTGTAACTTTTCACGGACCGATGGCGGATAATTTAAAAGAAATTCCATCAACAACAGAAAATTCATTTAATAAAGCATTTATGAGCAATTCTTCGTATAATTTATTGGATTTTGACAACAGTTATACAATTATGAAAAGTGGGCGTGGCAGTGGAAGAATAACAGGTGGAAATTTGTCGTTAATTGTTGCGACTTTGGGAACTGACTACGAAATAAATACAGATGGTAAAGTTTTATTTTTGGAAGAAGTAAATGAAGATAGCTATCGTGTAGATAGAATGCTGCAGCAGCTTAGGTTAGCTGGAAAATTTAAAAATCTAAAAGGGATAATAATAGGAGATTTTAGAAATCCTAAAAAGGCTGATCCAACTGATATGAGCATAGATGAAGTTTTTTACGACAATTTTGGAAAACTTAACATTCCAATAATCAAAGGGTTAAAATCAGGGCATGTAAGACCATTTATTACGATTCCTATTGGAGCAAATGTAAAAATTGACACATATAAAAGAGAAGCGATTATTGAAAAATCAACTAAATAAAAAAAATAAAACTGTCAATAAATTTATTGACAGTTCTTTTTATTTTAGGTTTTTATAGTTATTGCTGAATGTTAAGAAGACCTATTAGATCTTTAAATAAAAATGGAATAAATGCTTGTCCATCGGCAAAATTAGTTCCTAAATTTTTGTTATAAACTAAAATTAGAGCATCATCTTCTAGATAAAAATTTGTTTTTTTAGAAACTCCTTTAAATCTTGTTTCATCTGATTTTTGTAATCCTAATTCTGCAAATTTACCAGTAATCAAATTTTCCAATTCTTTTTCATAACCAGGAAAAAATAAATCTTTTAACAATAATGGCTTACCGCTTTTGACATTGAATGAAATACCATCAGTTTCTTTAGACAACATTCCGACTTTTGAATTTTTTTCAACTGCATCAAAAGCAACACTCACGAAATAACCATTATTTCCAGTTACTCTTGAAGTAACAGTATAGGTTTTGTCTTTAGTTGATTTAAATTCTTGAATAAATTTTTCCATTGATTTATTCATCTGTCTGACAACATCTGATTTTTTACCTGTGAATGCAAAATATTCAACTCTTGATTTTCCTAAAATTTTTGTTCTTTTTAACGGAGTTATACCACTTTCTGATTTGGCATCAAAGTTTGTAAATGTAAAAGTTGTATCCACTTTTTCTTTTTGTTTCGCAAATGACAAGTTAAACATAAGCAATGCCATGAATAACAATGTTAGTTTTTTCATTTTATAATCACCTCAAAAAAATTTTTTTCATTTGCTATATTATATACTAAAATTTACAAATAATCAAATATATTATTTTTTCATTTGCTTGACATGGTCTTTAAAAATTATTATAATTGAAAAGTGAGAGAAATTTTAAGAATAAAAAAAAGGACGGTATAAAAATTAATGAAAAAAATAGGCTTACTTATACTTGTTATGCTTAGTTTGGTAATAATGACAAAATTTGTAAAAGTGGAAAAAGTCCAAAAAAATGTCAAAACGAAAGAACAAGCACTGCTTGAAACTAATAAAGTAAAATATAACAAACATATAAGATTTTATAATAGAATCTTGAGTATAGACAAAGGATTGCTATATTATTTTGAAGATGCAGGAATGGAACGAACAATTGACAGGTCGCAGTCAGAAGATATAGAGTTAAATATTCCAATAGATCAGGAGTTTATAAATAAATTAAAAACTTTAGAAGAAAGTAATGATAAAAAAGATGATTTGGATAAAAAAGCAATAGCTATGTTACCAGTATTAGAAAAGATGTTGCCTATAAGTGAAAGTATGAAAAATTATTATAAAAATAAACAATATCTAAAAGATAATTTTTCATTGGGAGAAAATTTACATGGACAATTATTAGATAACCTTGAAAAATACAATAGTGTTGCGAAAGCTTATAAAGAAGCCTTTGAGAAAAAATCAAAAGAAGTAAAAAATTTGATGGAAAAAGATTATGACAAAAGAAAATTTTTCATTACATATAGGCAGTTAGTTTATATAGATAGTGGAGAAGATTTTATAAATGAAATTCGTAGGCAAAAATTAGATGCAAGCAATTTTACAATTAAAGGAAATGATAAAGATTTTAAAAAAATATTTGATAAAATCGACAAGTCACTATTAAAGCTTGAAAAAAGTGTAAAAAATGGAAAACAGATGAAAAAAGAAGGATTTGACTTAAACGATCATAATGTATTCATCACAAAAGCCAAGATTTTTAAAGATTCTGCAAATAGATTTATAACAAGAATTAAGAAAAAAGAAAAAGCAACTTACTCATCAGTAAGTGATGGATTTTATGCGCAAACAGAAGAAGGGACACCAGAAAATGTAGTAGCAACATTTAATGAAGTTGTAAAAGAGCATAACAGACTCTTGGTGAAACAGTTAAAAAATAAAAAATAAAAAATATCTTGTGAAGTCAGTTGTTGATTTTACAAGTTTTTTTTATACATTTTAATGTTACACTTGATTATATGTTATTCCCAATTTAAAAAATTTTTTTAAAAAAAGAGTTGACAACGGAAATTTTTTTTGATATAATATATTCCGTCGATTGGGAAAAGGTCGGCGGAAGGACAATGGAAAGAGAAGAAGAAAAAGCAGAGTGATAGATAAGAAAATAGAAGTCAAGGCTTAGAAATAGGCCTCGTCAAGGAACAATAAGGTGAAATATAATGTTGAATGAAGAGTTTGATCCTGGCTCAGGATGAACGCTGACAGAATGCTTAACACATGCAAGTCGATGGGGAAGCGGCGCTTGCGCCGTGGCAACCATGGCGGACGGGTGAGTAACGCGTAAAGAACTTGCCGGATGGACCGGGATAACAGCTGGAAACGGCTGGCAAGACCGGATACTGTGGGCTTACCGCATGGCTTACCCATGAAAAGGATGCCGTCCGAGAGCTTTGCGTCCTATTAGCTGGTTGGTAAGGTGACGGCTTACCAAGGCGATGATAGGTAGCCACCTGAGAGGGTGGACTACCACAAGGGGACTGAGATACTACCTTACTCCTACGGGAGGCAGCAGTGGGGAATATTGGACAATGGGGGCAACCCTGATCCAGCAATTCTGTGTGCACGAAGAAGGTTTTCGGATCGTAAAGTGCTTTCAGCAGGGAGGAAGGAAGTGACTGTACCTGCAGAAGAAGCGACGGCTAAATACGTGCCAGCAGCCGCGGTAATACGTATGTCGCGAGCGTTATCCGGAATTATTGGGCATAAAGGGCATCTAGGCCGGTAAGTCCGGGGTGAAAACTGCTGGCTCAACCAGCAGCCTGCCTTGAAACTACCCGGCTTGAGTGCTGGAGAGGTGGACGGAACTGCACGAGTAGAGGTGAAATTCGTAGATATGTGCAGGAATGCCGATGATGAAGATAGTTCACTGGACGGCAACTGACGCTGAAGTGCGAAAGCTAGGGGAGCGAACAGGATTAGATACCCTGGTAGTCCTAGCTGTAAACGATGATTACTGGTGTGGGCATGAAGAGTGTCCGTGCCGAAGCTAATGCGATAAGTAATCCGCCAGGAGTACCGCAAGGCTGAAACTCAAAGGAATTGACGGGGACCCGCACAAGCGGTGGAGCATGTGGTTTAATTCGACGCAACGCGAGGAACCTTACCAGATCTTGACATCCTCGGAAGGCGGCGGAGACGCCGCTGTGCCCTCGGGAGCCGAGTGACAGGTGGTGCATGGCTGTCGACAGCTCGTGTCGTGAGATGTTGGGTTAAGTCCCGCAACGAGCGCAACCCCTATCGCTAGTTGCCATCATCAGGTTGGGGACTCTAGCGAGACTGCCTGCGAAGAGCAGGAGGAAGGTGGGGATGACGTCAAGTCATCATGCCCCTTATGATCTGGGCTACACACGTGCTACAATGGCTGGTACAGAGAGATGCGACGCAGCAATGCCAAGCCAACCTCTAAAGCCAGTCCAAGTTCGGATTGAAGCCTGCAACTCGGCTTCATGAAGTTGGAATCGCTAGTAATCGCGGATCAGCAATGCCGCGGTGAATACGTTCTCGGGTCTTGTACACACCGCCCGTCACACCACGAGAGTTGTCTGCACCTGAAGCTGCCGGTCTAACCTTTCGGAAGAAGGCATCTAAGGTGTGGACAGTGATTGGGGTGAAGTCGTAACAAGGTATCCGTACCGGAAGGTGCGGATGGATCACCTCCTTTCTAAGGAGCATGTTTTCCTGCGCTTCTTCTTTGAAGTTTTTCCTTTTAAGGACAATGGGAAATGAATAGTAGGTAAAAGATTACAACAAAATAGATTATTCTGTTTGATAAAAAAGCTAATTAAGAGCACACGGAGGATGCTGGGCAATAACAGCCGAAGAAGGACGCGATAAGCTGCGATAAGTCAGTGAGATGCACATAATCAATGACGCCTGAATCTCCGAATGGGGCAACCCGCATGCTTGAAGAGCATGCACGAGAGTGGTAAGCCTGCGAACTGAAACATCTAAGTAGCAGGAGGAAAAGAAAGTAAAAACGATTCCCTGAGTAGCGGCGAGCGAACGGGGAGAAGCCTAAACCGTGCCGGTGTCAAGCTGGCAGCGTTGCCGGCACGGGGTTGTGGGATTTCATACGACTGACGCCATAATGTCTAAGTGTAGTAAGTAGAATCAGCTGGAAAGCTGAACCGTAGAAGGTGACAGTCCTGTATCACGTAAATGCTGGGTCATGACTTGAAACTCCCGAGTAGCGTCAAGCACGAGGAACTTGGCGTGAATCAGCGTGGACCATATCACGCAAGGCTAAATACTGTTATTGACCGATAGTGAAGAGTACCGTGAGGGAAAGGTGAAAAGAACCCTGTGCAAGGGAGTGAAATAGAATTTGAAACCGTGTGCTTACAAACGGTAGGAGCCCTTCGGGGTGACTGCGTGGATTTTGGTTAATCATCCTGCGAGTTATGATCAGTGGCAAGGCTAATTAATGAAGCCGAAGGGAAACCGAGTCTTAACAGGGCGGCTAAGTCGCTGGTCATAGACGCGAAACCTAGTGATCTAGTCCAGGCTGAAGCTGAGGTAAGACTCAGTGGAGGTAGAACTCACCGCCGTTGAAAAGTTGGGAGATGAGATAGGTCTAGGGGTGAAAAGCCAATCGAACTAGGAAATAGCCCGTTCTCTCCGAAATGCATTTAGGTGCAGCCTGAATCTTAGATAACTGGGGGTAGAGCACTGTATGATCTAGGGGCGTACTGCTTACCGAAATCAAGCAAACTGCGAATACCATTTATTACTGATTCGGAGTGAGTCCGTGGATGACAAGGTCCGCGGACGAGAGGGGAACAGCCCAGACCACCAGCTAAGGTCCCAAATTATGTCTAAGTGGGAAAGGAGGTGGATATTCACAGACAACCAGGAGGTTGGCTTAGAAGCAGCCATGCCTTGAAAGAGTGCGTAATAGCTCACTGGTCGAGAGTATCTGCGCCGAAGATGTAACGGGGCTCAAGACATAAACCGAAGCTGTGGAAGTACCATGCCGCTTGGTAGGAGAGCGTTCTGTAGGTCTGCGAAGGCTTAGGAAGGCCTGCTGGAGACATCAGAAGCGAGAATGCAGGAATGAGTAGCGAGAAGGAGGGCGAGAATCCCTCCGGAAGTCCAAGGTTTCCGGGGAAGGTTTGTCCGCCCCGGGAAGTCGGGACCTAAGCGTAAGCAGAGATGTGATTGCGAATGGGAAACAGGTTAATATTCCTGTACCGCTGTCAGTCGCCTGAGTGACGGAGTGACGCAGCAAGGTATGTGAGAAGGCTGACGGAATAGCCTTTCTAAAGGCGTAGCCTGGGCACGCAGGCAAATCCGCGTGCCTAAAGGTGAGACCCTATGGGCAAGTGCTCCTGCACAAGTCACAGATCCTACACTGCCAAGAAAAACTTCTAGCGAGACTGGACAGCGCCCGTACCCTAAACCGACACAGGTGGACAGAGTGAGAAACTTAAGGCCGACAGGATAACTCTAGCTAAGGAACTCTGCAAAATAGCCCCGTAACTTCGGGAGAAGGGGTGCCTGACATACCTGAGGGGAGAAGCGCCTCAAGGGGAAACAGGCCGCAGTGAAGAGTCTCAAGCAACTGTTTACCAAAAACACAGGTCTATGCTAAGCTGGAAGGCGACGTATATGGGCTGACACCTGCCCAGTGCCGGAAGGTTAAGAGGAGGAGTGAGAGCTCCGATTTGAAGCCCCGGTGAACGGCGGCCGTAACTATAACGGTCCTAAGGTAGCGAAATTCCTTGTCGGGTAAGTTCCGACCTGCACGAATGGTGAAATGATTTGAGAGCTGTCTTGGCTGGAGACCTGGTGAAGTTGTAATGCCGGTGAAGATACCGGCTACCTGCAGTAGGACGGAAAGACCCCGTGGAGCTTCACTGCAGCCTGGCATTGGGTTCTGGCAACGTGTGTATAGGATAGTTGGGAGACTGCGAAGTTGAGGCGCCAGCCTCTTCCGAGTCGCTGTTGGAATACCAACCATATGCTGCCGGAATTCTAATCCGCTCGCGGAGACAGTGCTAGGCGGGCAGTTTGACTGGGGCGGTCGCCTCCAAAAGAGTAACGGAGGCGTTCAAAGGTTCCCTCGGGCTGGATGGAAATCAGCCTTCGAGTGCAAACGCATAAGGGAGCTTGACTGCAAGACCGACGGGTCGAGCAGGTACGAAAGTAGGAGTTAGTGATCCGGCGGTCCCTCATGGAAGTAGTCGCTCAACGGATAAAAGCTACCCCGGGGATAACAGGCTGATACTTCCCAAGAGTCCATATCGACGGAAGTGTTTGGCACCTCGATGTCGGCTCGTCTCATCCTGGGGCTGGAGAAGGTCCCAAGGGTTGGGCTGTTCGCCCATTAAAGAGGCACGCGAGCTGGGTTCAGAACGTCGTGAGACAGTTCGGTCCCTATCCACTGCAGGCGCTTGAGCACTGAAAAGATCTGACCTTAGTACGAGAGGACCGGGTTGGACAGACCTCTGATGTATCAGCTGTCACGCCAGTGGCACGGCTGAGTAGTCACGTCTGGTAAGGATAATCGCTGAAAGCATCTAAGCGAGAAGCCGGCTTTGAGATGAGTGCTCGCAGTATCCACAGAGAACATGTGGTCGATAGGCTGGGGATGTAAGCGCAGCAATGCGTTCAGTTGACCAGTACTAATATTACTTGGGCTTTTTTAATCTTTTGCTCGCCTGCTATTTATTTCCCATTGCCCTTTACATCCATTCTTGTTTGGTGACCATTGCGGCAGGGATACACCCGGTGACATCCCGAACCCGGCAGTTAAGTCTGCTTGCGCCTACGATACTTGGCATGCGCCAGGGAAAATGGGCAGTCGCCAAACTTTTCTTTTTCTGCGTCTCCGTAGCTCAGCTGGTTAGAGCATCTGACTGTTAATCAGAGGGCCGCTGGTTCGAGCCCAGCCGGGGACGCCATTTTTTATTGAAAAACTAAGAAAGATATGTTATAATAAAAATTGTTGGAAGTAGAAAAAGAGAAAAAATAGGAGTGAAAAATAAATATGTTTCAAAAATTAGATGATGTTGTTTTAAAACATAAAGAACTTACGGATTTACTTATGAGTCCCGAAGTTACTAGTGATCCTAAAAAAATTATGGAATATAATAAGGCTTTGAACAGTATTGATGAAGTGGTTCAAAAATATACTTATTATAAAGAGCAAAAAGAAGAAATGGAAAATCTTAAAGAAGATTTGAAAACAGAAAAAGATCACGAGATGAAAGAAATGATGTTGGAAGAAATTCATTTGATTGAAGAAAAGATTCCTATATTAGAAGAGGAATTGAAAGTACTTTTATTACCTAAAGATCCTAATGATGACAAAAACGTTATTATGGAAATTAGAGCAGGTGCGGGTGGAGATGAAGCTGCACTTTTTGCTTATGATATATTTAGAATGTTTATAAGATATGCTGAGAGAAATCGTTGGAAAACAGAAATTATTGATAAAAGTGAAATTGGAGTTGGTGGACTAAAAGAAGTGACTTTTCTTATTAAGGGGCATGGAGCTTATTCGAGATTAAAATTTGAAAGTGGGGTTCACAGAGTTCAAAGAGTTCCTGCGACTGAGTCTTCTGGAAGGGTTCATACTTCAACAATTACAGTTGCAGTGCTTCCTGAAATTGATGATGTGAGCGAAGTTGAAATTAATCCAAGTGATTTAAAAATTGATACTTATAGATCGAGTGGAGCGGGTGGACAACATGTAAACACTACAGATTCAGCGGTTAGAATTACACATTTGCCGACAGGGCTTGTTGTTACTTCCCAAGATGGGCGTTCACAAATTAAAAATAAAGAAGCTGCGATGAAAGTGCTGGCTTCAAAACTTTATGAAATGGAATATGAAAAACAGAGAAAAGAAGTGGAAAATGAAAGAAGATCTCAGGTGGGAAGCGGTGATAGATCTGAAAAAATTAGAACTTATAATTTTCCACAAGGAAGAGTTACAGATCATAGAATTAAATTGACTTTGCATAGACTTGAAGCAGTTTTGGACGGAGATTTGGACGAAATGATTGATGCACTGATTGCTTATGACCAGGCTGAAATGCTTAAAGCTGTTGGTGATAATGAATAAATTGCTTGATATATTAAATAAATCTGTTGAGTATTTGAAAAAAAGACACATAAAAGATGCAAGATTAAAGGTCGAAAGTATTTTTTCAGAAGTATTGAAAATGCCAAGAATAATGCTTTATGCAAATTTTGAAAAGGAACTTTCGCAGTTTGAAATTAATAAAATAAAAGAAAAATTGACTGATGCATTAAAAAGAAATAAAGATATTTCGAGTTCAATTGAAGTTAAAGATGACGATAGTTTAAAAAGTTTACTTGTTAAAAGTATTGATTTTTTAAAAAAAAATCATGTGAATGAAGCTAAGCTAAAAGCGGAAATTATATTTTCAAGCGTTTTGGAAATTGAGAGAATGATGCTTTTTACGAAGTATAATGAGAAAATATTTAAAGAAAAAAAAGATAAATTAAGAAAATTTATTTCAAAAGTTGGGAAAGAAAATTTTCCGATACAATATCTTTTAAATGAACAAGAATTTTATGGAAGAAAATTTTATGTGGATAAGGGTGTATTAATTCCACGTCAGGATACTGAAGTTTTGGTTCAAAAAGCCATTGAAATTTTAAAAAAAAATGGAAAAGAAAATAAAAATTCAAAAAAAATACTTGATATTGGCTGTGGAAGTGGTATAATAGGAATAACAATAGCGTTAGAAATCGAAAATAGTTATGTTTTAGGTGTAGATATATCGGAAAAAGCATTGGAAACATCTGAAAAAAATAAAAAAATGCTGAATTCAAAAAACATAAAATTTATAAAATCGGATTTGTTTGAAAATGTCGAATTCAATAGTTTTGACATGATTGTGTCAAATCCGCCGTATATTTCTTTAGGTGAAATGGGAATAATGTCTGATGACACTTTACACGAACCGAGCGAAGCACTTTTTGCAGAAAATGATGGATTATATTTTTATTTGGAAATTTCTAGTAGAGCTAAAGATTATTTGGCAGAAAATGGATTTTTACTTTTTGAAATTGGATTTAGGCAAGGCTATAAAGTGAAAGAAATTATGGAGAAATTTGGATTTAGAAATATTGAAATCATTGAAGACTTAAATGGAAACAATAGAGTTATAATTGGACAGAAAAATTCATAAATATTTTGGTTTAGAAACAAGCCATTTATCTTGTGATAAAAAAACAGTTTCAAAAAAATTAAATTGAAAAAATAAAAAAGAGGAGATGAGTTAATGATTAGTGACAGGAAAATCATAAAAACAGCAGGAATCTTATTATTAGGACTTACATTATCAGTATCAGCGTTTGGAGGACAAGTAAAATCTGCAAGTGGAAATTCTCAATTAGAAAATTTAATAAAAAATCAATATAATAATCAAAGTATCAATTTAAATGTAAATAGCAGCGTAAAAAATATGCAACAGACTGGAAGTTATACAAAACCAAGCACCACAGAATTTATTTCTACTACAAATGGAAAATCTCAAGATGGAATGCCTGAATTAAAATTGACTAGAGAGCAATTGCTGTCAGTTGCAAACAAAATTTTTCAAAATGAAACAGGCGGTTCGGTAAGTAATTTAGTTGACTGGAATGATGGAGAAAATTTTCCTTCGCTTGGAATAGGTCATTTTACTTGGTTTAAAGCTAGTGGTGGAAGAAGTGGATTTGGAGACAGCCTTCCTGATATGGTTGCTTATTTTAGAAGCAAAGGTATTAAATTGCCGAAAATTTTAGCAGAAAATAGATTTTCACCTTGGGAAAGTAAATCTGAACTTATGAGCAAAAAATCCAGAGGAGATAAAGATATTCAAGAATTAATTTCTTTTTTTGATAATACAAGAGATATTCAAGTGATGTTTATTTATGAAAGATTAAAATCCTCATTAGGAAAAATGTTAAATGCATCATCAAACAAAGAAAATTTAAAAAATCAATTTAATAGAATGGTGGAAACTCCCAACGGACTTTATGCTCTAATAGATTATGTCAATTTTAAAGGAGAGGGATTATCGGGCGTTTCCTCATACAACAATGTTGCTTGGGGACTAAGACAGGTACTGGAAAATATGAAAGGAACGGCTACAGGTCAAAGTGCTTTAGTAGAATTTAGTAATTCTGCAAAATATGTACTACAAAGAAGAGTAAAAAATGCACCAAGAAATGAAAGCAGATGGTTACAAGGCTGGTACAACAGAGTGGATACTTACAAGACATTTGTAATAGGTAGTTTATAATTTTTTTTGGCAGAGACTTTTTTAGTTTCTGCCATCTTTTTTAATTCATAAAAAATTTAAAAATAAAAAGGAGAAAAGAGTGAAAATATCAGATTTTGATTTTGAATTGCCAAAGGAATTAATTGCACAAAAAGCAATGGAACCTAGAGACAGTTCCAGACTTTTAGTATTAGATAAAAAAGAAAAAACGCTTGAACACAGACATTTTTTTAATATAATTGATTATTTGAAAAAAGGTGATGTGCTTGTCATAAATAGGACAAAAGTTATTCCTGCAAGAATTTTTGGACATAAAAAGTTGTATGGAGATGAAATTGGGGCTTTGATGGAATGTTTTTTATTAAATAGTGCAAGAACACTCGCAACGCAAGGAGTGAGATGAATTGCACGAAAATTTTAGTAAGCATATAGGGAAACTTGTATGTAGACACGGAGCAAAACCGTGCAACAAAGAAACTGAACTGCTGGGAACTCTTAAAGCTAGTATAACCACAACATAATACCTTCGTTAAAATATGGTATAGGTGTGAAGGTAGCGAAAGCAGAAAAAATATACTAGATGGTGCAAGGTTAAATCCTAAACATTATGATAATAGACAATCAGCAGCTAAGCCTGAAAAGGAAAGTTCAACGACTATCCCTCGTGAGGGGAGTACAATACAAGCGGTTGGTATTGGAAGTGGTTTCGCCTAAGTCCTTGAAATAGGATATGGATAAGATATAGTCTGTGCTTGTTAGAGATAACAAGAAGTTCATAAGAGAACTGCATAAGTAGTAGCGCACTTGTGTGAACGACGCTTCCCACTGTTGTGGGGTTTTAAAAACTTTAAAAATATTTAAAAATAAATAAAAAACTTTGCTTAATTATTGAAAAATGTATTAAAAATACGGTATAATAACCTTATGAAAGTGAGGTGATGTATACGTATTTAACATTAAAACAACAGGTAAAACATCTTAGTAAAAAAGAGTTTAGAATTTTAAAATATCTATGTCATATAGCAAAGAACTTAACTAATGAAGCTATATATAATATTAGACAATACTATTTTAATAAGAAAAAGTATTTAAGCTATAACGAAAACTATAAAATGCTTAAAAATAGTGAAAACTATAAGAAGTTAAATTCTAATATGGCTCAACAAATTCTAAAAGAAGCAGACGGAAGTTTCAAATCATTTTTTGGGCTTTTAAAACTTGCTAAGAATGGTCAATATAATTTTAAAGATATAAAATTACCTAAATATCTTGCTAAAGATGGATTTACAACTCTTGTTATAGGTTTTGTAAGATTAAAAGATGATATGCTGATAGTTCCTTATTCAAATTCGTTTAAGAAAACTCATCAGGAAGTTAAAATTAAGCTGCCACCAGTATTAAAAGGCAAGAAGATAAAAGAGATTAGAATAATGCCAAAACAACATTCTAGGTACTTTGAAATTCAATACATTTATGAGGTAGAAGAAGTTCAAAGGGAATTAAATAAAGAAAATGCACTAGGAATTGATTTAGGTATAGATAATCTTTGTACTTGTGTTACAAATACTGGAGCTTCATTCATAATAGATGGTAGAAAATTAAAATCAATAAATCAATACTATAACAAGACAAATGCAAAATTGCAAAGCATAAAAGATAAGCAAAAGATTAAGCGGACAACATTAAGGCAAAAGAGAATAGCTAGAAGGAGAAATAATCGTATAGAAGATTATCTTTCAAATATAGGAAGCATAAATAATCAAAATTTTGTAAATATACCATATGGAAAATTAAGAGATAAATTAATATATCTATGTAAACTATATGGAATAGAATTTAAGCTGCAAGAAGAGAGTTATACATCAAAAGCAAGTTTCTTTGATGGAGATGAAATTCCAATATATGATAAAGAAAATCTACAAGAATATGTATTCAGTGGAAAAAGAATAAAAAGAGGACTATATCAAACAAGCACAAGTAAACTCATAAATGCAGATTGTAACGGAGCATTAAATATTCTAAGAAAAAGTAAAGTTGTGGACTTAAGCGTCCTATACAATAGAGGTGAACTGAACACACCTAAAAGAATAAGGGTAGTGTAAGGCTATCAAACTTCTTAGAAAATTTTTAAATATTTTTAAAGATTTTAGAACCCTGCGACTTTAGTCGTGGGAGGTTCAGTAAAAAGATATGATTTGAAAACTTGGGAAGTCTTGCTAAAACCTGCCAAAAAGTTGAAAATAGGACAGAAAATTGTGTTTAGCGAAGGACTACTGGAAGCTGAATTAATTGAGATTAAAGAAGACGGAAATAGAGTTTTGAAATTTGAATTTGAGGGAAATTTTGAAGAAATATTGGATAAATTGGGGGAGATGCCATTACCACCTTATATAACTGAAAAACTTTCAGATAAAAATCGTTATCAGACAGTTTATGCAAAAAAAGGAGAATCAGTTGCAGCACCAACTGCAGGGCTTCATTTTACAATGGAACTGCTTGAAAAAATAAAGAAAAAAGGAGTCATTTTGACAGAAGTATTTTTGGATGTAGGACTTGGGACTTTTAGACCTGTGCAAGTTGAAGATGTGACAGAGCATAAAATGCACAGTGAAAAATACTGGATTCCTGAAAAAACTGCAAAAATTGTAAACGAAGCTAAAAAAAATGGGAATAGAATTATCGCGGTTGGGACAACTTCGGTGAGAACATTGGAATCCTGTGTAGGTGAAAATGGTAAACTTCTTCCAAAAAATGGAGCTACAAATATTTTTATCTATGGAGACTATAAATTTAAAATTGTCGACGCGATGATTACTAATTTTCATTTGCCAAAATCTACACTTGTTATGCTAGTTTCAGCATTTGCTAGAAAAGATTTTGTGTTTTCTGCGTATAAGGAGGCGATTAAAGAAAAATACAGATTTTATAGTTTTGGAGATTCAATGTTTATATATTAAAAAACGAGCCGTGTGCTCGTTTTTTTTGTATGAAAGAAGTCTAAATGTAGAGATGGGGCGTCTCTTCTAGACACCTATTTATACCATATAAATGTGGATTTGTCAAATGAATTAAAAGTTTTAAAAGTCAAAATATTTTTTTGTTTTTTTAAGATAATTTAATAAGATTATAAAATTTATATTTTTTATCTATTTTCATTATTTTTTATAAGTATTTTTGAAATAGTTATTCAAAGCGCCATAAACATTTCCTAAATTTTCCATTTTTTCTATTTCTTCCATGTCAGGCTCTTTAAAATCTTCGGTATTATCTTTGTTTTTTTTTGTTTCTTCGATACTTTTTAAATTATCGGAAAAGTTTTGAGAGATGGAAATTTCTTCTGAAAAATTATTCTCATCTTTTAATTTTTTTGTTTCAATTTCAACTTTCGTTTTTTTGATTTCTGGCTTTTCTTTTTTTTCATAAATTTTAAAGGTCTGATCAAAAAAAATAAAAAAATCATTTATTGCATTTTCTTCTTTTTCAGTTTTTAAAAGAAGGATTGTCCCCTCAAAAATCGCAATTAAAATTCTGGCTAAACTTTCGGGAGGAATGTCAGAAAACTTTTCCAAAGAAGAATACTTTAGAGTTGTTATAAAAAAAGAAAATCGCAATTCTATTTTTTGGTAAGATTTAACGAGTTCTTCTCGAATTTGATTATTTATATCGGACAATTCCAGTGACAAATTCCCAAGTGGACTTCCGCCATGAAATCTATTGTTCTTTATATTTTCAAAATATTTTTGAAAAAAATCTCTAAATTTTGAAATTGACAAATCATTTACAATTGTGTTAAAAAAATTTATCAAATTTTCAGTATGATATTTTATCACTTCAAATAAAACTTCTTCCTTTGTTGAAAAAAATTTGTAAAAATAGTCATTTGGAATTTTACATTCCTGAAAAATATCAGTTAATTCGGTATTCAAATACCCTTTATAATAAAATAATTTAGCACTTTGCTGAATTATAATTCTTTTTTTTCTTTTCATAAAAGTTTTCCTTTCTTAAAAAACAATCCTTTAGTGATTATCTTAATAATATATTTCAGATCATAAAACAAATTTAACACTAAAAAATTGACTAGCATGCCATTATTAGTATACTAAAAAAATTAATTATTAGCAAGAAAAAAAATTTTATTTATTTTATTAAAATAATTTAAAAAATAAATTTTTAAAAATTCTATTTTAAAAATAAGATAAATAGGTTATAATATAAAAGAATAAAATTAGAAAAATTTATAATAAAAAATTAGGAGGAAAAATAATGTCAATATTAATTTTTGGACATAAAAATCCAGATACGGATACAATCTGTTCGGCATTAGCTTATGCTGAATTAAAAAATAAACTTGGGAAAGATGTAAAACCTGTGAGATTGGGAGAACTTAATGAAGAGACAAAATTTGTTTTGGACTATTTTAAAGTTGGAAAACCTGAACTTGTGACGAATGTCGCTGGGGAAAAAATCATTTTGGTGGACCACAACGAAAGAACTCAAACAGCCGATGGATTTGAAGAAGCAAAAGTTTTGGAATTGATTGACCATCACAGAATTTCTAACTTTAACGTGGACGAACCACTTTATGCGAGAGTTGAGCCAGTTGGATGTACTGCTACAATAATCTTAAAATTATTTAAAGAAAATAATTTAATACCTTCAAAAGAAGTAGCAGGACTTATGTTAAGTGCAATTATTTCTGACACATTGTTATTTAAATCACCAACTTGTACTCTACAAGATACAAATGCAGGGCTTGAGTTAGCGAAAATTGCTGGAGTTAATCCAAACGAATATGGACTTGAAATGTTAAAAGCTGGAACTGCATTAGGTGATAAAACAGAAGCTGAATTACTTACAATGGATATGAAAATTTTTGAAATTGATGGACAAAAAATTGGTGTGGCACAAGTAAATACTGTTAATGAAGCAGAATTGCTGGAAAATAAAAAAGCGTTACTAACAGAAATTAACAATATTATTTCTAAAGAAAACTTGAAATTTTTCATGTTTGTAATTACAAATATTTTGTCAAATGATTCTGTTGCAATTGTTGAGGGGAATGGAGATGCAGTTATTGAAAAAGCGTTTGGACAAAAAGTGGAAGATAACGAAGTTGTTTTAAAAGGGGTAGTTTCTCGTAAAAAACAAATTGTTCCACCTTTGACAAAAGCTATTCAAGATTAAATTTTAAGACAGGGAATAGAAAAAATGGCGATAGTTAAATTAAAAAAAAGAGAAGAGTTGAAGATACTTTTTGCGGTCAGAATGCCTGAAATTGTGTCAGAACTTTATAAAGAAATAAAAAATAAGAAAATAGCTAATTCAAAATTAAAAGAGATTTTGAACATAAAGAAAGACAGAGTTATTAATATTATTGAGTTAGTTGATAGCTTTGAAAATATTTTTTCAGTGCTTGTAATTTATGACAATATTTTAACAGAAAAAGAGCTTTTAAAATATGATTTGGAAATTGAAAGTATTAATTTTAGAATTTTGGATTTAAATTTTAACGGTAAAATTGAGATGGAAAAAATTATTGAGAGCGTTAAAGGTTAAAAAAGGAGGATTTATGAAATTAAGAAAATTGACATTGTTAGTCGGTGCAATGATGTTGTTTGTATTAAATATAATAAATGCAAAAAACATAAAAGTTGGTGAAAAGACAAAAGGAGAAAAAAATTTTGAAAAAATAATGAAAAAATTTGACTTGGAAGCTACAATTCACACAACAAAAGGAGATATTAATGTATTTTTGTATCCTGAAGCAGCTCCTGTAAATGTGGCAAATTTTGTGTTTTTAGCAAAAAAAGGATTTTATGATGGATTGACTTTTCATAGAGTTATTCCAAATGGAATTGTGCAAGGTGGAGATCCAAAAGGAGACGGGACTGGAAGTGCTGGATATAATGTCGACGATGAATTTGTAGATTGGTTAAATTTTAATAATAGTGGGATGTTAGCTATGGCAAATTCAGGAGAAAATACGAATGGGAGTCAATTTTTTATATCATTACAAGGAATGCCATCTCTTAATGGAAAGCATACTGTGATTGGTAGTTTAAAAACAGGTTCTGATCTAGCGATTGCAAAAGTTATAAGACAGGGGGACAAAATTTTGAGCATTGATATAAAAGGGAAAAAAGTTGATGACTTTTTGAGCTATTTTTCTGTAGAAACAGCTGATTGGGAAAGTAAGATGCAAAATAATTAAATATTAAATAAAGTAAACGAAAAAGATTGCCTTAAATTTTTAGCAATCTTTTTTTATATTATTTTTTACATTTCCTTATTTTTTATATCTCATCTTTTTTCTTACTTTTTACATAATCAATAAATTTTTTAAATATTTTGTGGGCATATTTATCTGTAGCTGACATCATTTCAGGATGCCACTGGATTCCTAAGATAAGATTTTGTGTATTTAAATTTTCAATCGCTTCAATAACTCCGTCGCTGCTTTTAGCAATCGGCTTAAATCCAGGTGCTATTTTATTTATAATCTGATGATGAAAGCTGTTTACAAATCCAATTCCACTCTCAAAAATATCGTTTAAAAAACTATTTTTATCAATTGAAATTGAATGAGTAAAGACATTCCATTTAGCTTTTTGAAAATGTTTAATCGAAATATTTTCTGCATATGATAAATCTTGATGTAGCGTTCCGCCAAATATAACATTTATTAACTGGTGTCCACGGCAAATTCCTAAAATAGGCTTTTTTAATTTTTCTGCAGTTTTTATTAGGATTGTATCAAAGTGGTCTCTATCAGGAAAAATTTCTCCTAGCTTTTCTTTGGGTTCTTCTCCGTAAAGCAGTGGAAATACATCATTTCCTCCAGACAAAATAATGGCATCGACATTTTTTACCATTTCTTCAATAATCTCGTCATCTGTGTTGAATGGCAAGACATATGGAACTCCTCCAGCACGAATAACAGAATCAATGTAGCTTTGATCTAAAGAACTGCGCTTATATCCTGCAAAAAGACCATTTTCAAGATGTGTTGTACTTCCTGAAATACCTATGAGTGGTTTTTTCATATTTTTTTCTCCTCTTTTTATGTTATATATATATTAATTTGTAGCTTAATTTTAACATATTTGCAAGTAAAATACAATTTTAGACAAAGTTCTACAATAAAAAAATTCTTAATTTTTAAAAAATTCAAAATATTGATAAAACTAAAAAAATATAGTATAATTAATAGATTAAAGAAGTTCAATTTCTGAAAATCGCATAAATAAATTAATAAAAAAATTTTGTGAAAAATAATGTTAAAAAAATTAAAAATATGGAGGTAGATTATGTACTCATTGGATAAACAGCTAGTTTTGGAAGATGGCAGTGTGTATAAAGGGTATGGAATTGGTGCAGATATAGAAATGGCGGGGGAGGTTGTATTTAATACAGCGATGACAGGGTATCAGGAAACGCTTTCAGATCCATCATATAACGGACAAATTATTACATTTACATATCCACTAATCGGAAATTATGGTATAAATAGAGATGATTATGAAACTATTAATCCTAGCATAAAGGGAATAGTTACACGTGAAATATGCAGAAAACCTTCTAATTTTAGAAAAGAATTTACTTTGGATGAAGTGCTAAAAGATTTGAATATTCCAGGAATTTCCGGGATTGATACAAGAAGTCTGACAAAAAAGATTAGAGAGCACGGAACAATAAAAGGAATTATTACAGGGATTGAAAAAGATGCGCAAAAAGTTGCAGAAAGTTTGAGAAAAAATAACTTGCCAACTAATCAAATTGAACAAGTGTCGACAAAAAAGGCATTTTTGTCTTCAGGACTTGGAAAAAGAGTTGTGCTGATTGATTTGGGGATGAAATCTGGAATTATGAGAGAGCTTAATTTAAGAGGCTGTGACATTATCGTTATGCCGCACGATGCAAGTGCAAAAGAGATTTTAAGGCAAAAACCAGATGGAATAATGCTAAGTAATGGACCTGGGGATCCTGTAGATGTGCCAGAAACAATTAGTACAATAAAAGATTTAATAGGAAAAGTTCCAATTTTTGGAATTTGTATGGGACATCAGCTAATTTCACTAGCTTGTGGGGCAAAAACATATAAGTTGAAATTTGGACATAGAGGGGCTAATCAGCCTGTGAAAAATCTAATTACTGGAAAAGTTGATATTACAGCGCAAAATCACGGCTATGCAGTTGATATTGACTCGCTTAAGGATACAGATTTGGAGCTTACTCACATTGCAGTAAATGACGGGACTTGTGAAGGTGTCAGACACAAGAAGTATTCGGTATTTTCAGTGCAATATCATCCAGAAGCGTCACCTGGACCACACGATCCGAACTACTTGTTTGACCAATTTATTGAAAATATGAAAAAATATAAATATTAAATATGAAAAAGTATATATAATTTTTTAGAAAATATTCTTAAATAAAATGTAACATATTTAAGAGAAACTTTTTTAAATAAAATAAAAATTGAGAATTACTATTTTAAAAAGATTAGGAGTTGTTAAAAAAATGCCAAAACGAAAAGACATAGAAACAATATTAGTAATTGGTTCAGGACCAATAATAATAGGACAAGCTGCGGAATTTGACTATGCGGGAACACAAGCTTGTCTGTCACTTCGGGAAGAAGGGTACAAAGTAATACTTGTAAATTCAAATCCAGCGACTATTATGACAGATAAGGAAATTGCAGACAAAGTATTTATCGAGCCTTTAACTGTAGAATTCGTTTCAAAAATTATTAGAAAGGAAAGACCAGATGCATTGCTTCCCACGCTTGGCGGACAAGTTGGACTAAATCTTGCTGTAGAACTTCACAATTCAGGAGTTCTTTCAGAATGTGGAGTGGAACTTTTAGGGACAAAGCTATCTTCTATTAAACAGGCTGAGGACAGGGAACTTTTTAGAGATTTGATGAATGAGTTAAACGAGCCTGTGCCAGAATCGGACATCATTCACAATCTTGAACAGGCTAGAGAATTTGTTTCAAAAATTGGGTATCCAGTAATTGTCAGACCTGCTTTTACAATGGGTGGAACAGGTGGAGGAATCTGCCATAACGATGCTGAACTTAAAGATATTGTAAGTAATGGGCTTCGTTATTCGCCAGTGACTCAATGTCTTTTGGAAAAATCTATTGCGGGATATAAAGAAATTGAGTATGAAGTTATGCGAGACAGCAATGATACGGCAATTGTAGTCTGCAACATGGAAAATATTGATCCGGTTGGTATTCATACAGGGGATTCAATAGTTGTGGCACCATCGCAGACATTGACAGATAGAGAATATCATATGTTAAGAGATGTTTCATTAAAAATAATAAGAGCATTAAAAATTGAAGGTGGATGTAATGTGCAGTTGGCACTTGATCCAAATTCATTTAAATACTATATAATCGAAGTAAATCCGAGAGTTTCCCGTTCATCAGCTCTAGCTTCCAAAGCTACAGGTTATCCAATCGCAAAAATTGCAGCAAAAATCGCAGTTGGACTTACGCTTGATGAAATTATAAACCCTGTTACAAAAAATTCTTACGCTTGTTTTGAGCCATCACTAGATTATGTCGTAAGTAAAATACCAAGATTTCCATTTGACAAATTTGAGAAAGCTGATAGACATTTGGGGACTCAAATGAAAGCAACTGGAGAAGTTATGGCAATTGGGAGAACTTACGAAGAAAGTTTATTAAAAGCAATTCGTTCGCTTGAATATGGAGTTCATCATCTAGGACTTCCAAACGGAGATGAATTTCAGTTGGAATATATTTTGCGAAGAATTCAAAAAGCTGGAGATGAAAGACTATTTTTCATTGGAGAAGCGCTAAGACGGGGAGTTACACCTGGTAATATTCACGAAATGACAAAAATAGATATGTTTTTCCTTGATAAAATGAAAAATATTATTGATATTGAAGTGGAATTAAAAGCAAATGTTGGAAATCCTGATGTACTTTTATTTGCCAAAAAATTTGGATTTTCGGACAAAGTTATTGCACATCGTTGGAATACGACTGAAGAAGAAGTTTACAAGCTTCGTGAAGAATATAGTATTAAGCCAGTTTTTAAAATGGTAGATACTTGTGCTGCAGAATTTAAGTCAGAAACACCTTATTTTTATTCAAGCTACGAAGATGAAAATGAGAGTATTATTGGAGATAAGAAAAAAATTGTTGTATTGGGATCAGGACCAATTAGAATTGGACAAGGAGTGGAATTTGACTATGCGACAGTTCATGCTGTAAAGGCAATAAAAGAAATTGGATATGAAGCAATTATTGTAAATAATAACCCTGAAACAGTTTCAACTGACTTTTCAATTTCAGATAAACTTTACTTTGAACCGCTTACAGAAGAAGATGTTATGGCAATTATTGAATTAGAACAGCCTGAAGGAGTCGTAGTTCAATTTGGAGGACAGACTGCGATAAATCTTGCTGAAAAATTGGATAAGCACGGAGTAAAAATACTTGGAACTGCACTTGAAGAAATTGATAACGCTGAAAATAGAGATAAATTTGAAGCATTACTTCATAAATTAAACATTCCACAACCGCTTGGAAAAACCGCGTTTGATACAGAAACAGCTGTAAAAAATGCTGCGGAAATCGGTTATCCTGTGTTAGTAAGACCGTCTTATGTACTTGGAGGTCGTGCGATGGAAATCGTTTACAGGGAAGAAGAGTTAAGACATTATATGGAAAATGCTGTAAAAGTGTCGCCTGATCATCCAGTTTTGACAGATAGATATTTAGTTGGAAAAGAAATTGAAGTGGATGCGATTTGTGATGGAGAAACTGTTGTAATTCCTGGAATAATGGAGCATATCGAAAGAGCGGGAGTTCACTCGGGGGATTCGATTGCCGTTTATCCACCACAAAGTTTGACAAAAGAACATATTGACACATTAGTTGATTATACAGTTAGACTTGCAAAAGGACTTAATATAGTTGGACTTCTTAATATTCAATATGTAATCAGTCACGGAGAAGTTTTTGTTCTGGAAGTAAATCCGAGAAGTTCGAGAACTGTGCCATTTTTGAGTAAAATAACAAAAGTTCCAATGGCAAACTTGGCTATGAAAGGAATTTTGGGAGAAACATTGGCTTCTAAGGGTTATAAAACCGGATTGATACCTACTGGAAATAAAGTCTATACAAAAGTTCCGGTATTTAGTTTCCAAAAATTAAAAGATGTGGATACAACACTCGGGCCTGAAATGAAATCAACTGGAGAAGTTATGGGAAGTGATGAAAGCCTTGAAAAATCACTTTACAAGGGATTAATTTCTGCGGGAATAAAAGTAAAGGATCAAGGAAGTGTGCTATTTACAATAAGTGGCGTGGCAAAAGAAGAAGCGTATAAACTTGCTCAAAGATTTTCAAATTTGGGATACAATTTGATGGCGACTGAAAAAACAGCTCAGTATTTTAGAGACAGAGGACTTAGAGTGGAAACTGTCGGAAAAATTAATGAAAATAAATACAAACACAATGTGCTTGACGTAATTTACAAAGGTCATGTGGATATGATTATTAATACCGCAGCTAAGAAAAAAAGTGCGACAACTGACGGATTTAAAATTAGACGAGCTGCGAGTGAACAGGAAATTGCGTGTCTAACTTCACTTGACACAGCTGATGCGCTATTAAAGGTGCTGGAATCTATTTCATTTAATGTAGCATCGATATAAAATAAATTTTTTCAAAAAGAAATAATTTGAAAAAGTTTTTAAAAATAAAAAAATTGGAGAAAAGATGGAAAAAGACAAAGTTTCAATTATAATTCCAATGTATAATGCAGAAAAGTTTATCGCAAGAGCAATAGAAAGTGTGTGCTCACAAACTTATCAAAACTGGGAGCTGCTTATAATAAATGATAAATCGAAGGACAAAAGTTTTGAAATTGCAAATGAGTTTGCAACAAAAGATGACAGAATTAAAATTGTAGATGCAAAAGAAAATGTCGGAGTTGTGAGAGGAAGAAATCAGCTGATAGAAAAGTCAACTGGGAAATATATTGCTTTTCTTGACGCTGATGACTTTTGGCACAAAAAAAAATTGGAAAAGCAGATAAATTTTATGAAAGAAAAGGGTGCCACTATAAGTTGCACTGAATATACAAGGGTTAGGGAAGACGAAACAAAAATAAACGAAGTTGTCATAAAAGAAAAAATTTCTTACAAAGATATGTTAAAAAATAACTATCTAGGCTGTCTTACGGTGATTTATGACGCACAAAAATTGGGAAAAAGATATTTTAAGCAGAGAGATAAAAATGAAGATTATGTGCTGTGGCTGGAAATTGTAAAAGAAGTAAAAGTAATTTATGGACTTAAAGAAAATTTGGCATTTTACAGAGTCTTGGACAATTCTCGCTCGAGTAATAAATTTAAAACAGCAAAAGTCAGATGGGAAATCTACAGAAATGAAGAAAAATTATCATTTTTTAGTGCGATTTACTATTTCATTCACTATGCTTTTTTTGCGTTAAAAAAAAGCAAATAAATTTTTAAAAATAAAGAAGGAGGAAGAAATGGGGGAAAAATTTTTTGACGAAATTGAATTGTTTTTATTTGATATGGACGGCTTGCTATTCGATACAGAAACAATTTATGTGGAATATGGACGTGAAGTGGCTAAAGAAAAGGGTTATACAATAACAAAGGACATTGTGGAAAAAACATCAGGTGTTACAAATGACAAAGCAAGAATATTGTTCAAGGAAGCATTGGGACAAGATTTCCCATATGATGAAATGATGGGTACCGTTAAAAATTATATACTGGAAAAAGCTCTAAAAGGGGAAGTTCCACTAAAACTCGGTGCATTGGAATTGCTTGAATTTTTGAAGAAGAATAATAAACAGATAATTTTGGCAACTTCATCGGATTTACATTTGGCAGAAGCATTGACGGAAAGAAAGGACGTAAAAAAATATTTTTCTCATTTAATAACTGCGGAAGATGTCGTTCACGGTAAACCTGATCCGGAAGTGTTTTTAATAAGTGCCAAAAAAGCTGGAGTCTCTCCTGAAAAAACAGTTGTATTTGAAGATTCGTTCAATGGAATAAGAGCGGCGCATGCGGCTGGGACATTTCCCATTATGGTGCCAGATAAATTGAAACCGACTGAGGAAATTGAAAAGCTGGTTTATAAAAAGTTTGATAACTTAATGGAAGTGCTTGATTACTTTGAGGGGAAGTAAATTACTAAAAATAAAATAGAAATTGATTAATAGGAGTTATTTTATGGAAAGAAAATAAAGTAACTCCTATTACTGTATTGATACTAAATACCCTTTAAAAAGCGAAATTATATTTATTGATTTGTTTAAAGTTTATTGTTCAAATTAAAAATCTTTGTAATTGATGAGTTTTGGTTAATCAATATTACTATTTTCTCTAGAAATAATTTTAGCAACTTCTGCTAATGTTGCATTTTGTAAATCTTGATTTTTAATTTTTGTAATTAGCACATTAGCGAAAAGATTGTTATTACTATCAATTAATTTATTATGAAACTTTAAAGATGCTTTTATCGTTTCAATATACATTTTTATGAAGATAGCCCCAACAAAGTTAGTTAATATACCAGATATAGTTCCGATTAATATTGAAATCACATCTTTATCTTTGAATAACATAATTGAAAGTATTATAATGAAAATTCCTAAAATAATAATACCTATTCCAATTGGAAATAATAATTTTAAGTGTCCTAAATTTATATCATAGTATCTTTTTATTTCTTTTTGATGTTTTTTAAATTGTATTTCAGCCTTTTTTTCATATTGATTTTCTGATATTTCTAATAACTCAATTTCATCATCTATTTCTAAAATACGCTCTTCATTTGATATAATTTTAGGATTTGTCATAAACATAAAGAAAACAAGACTATATACTCCTAAAATAATAAGTATTATTCCGTATCGACGAAAATATATATTATAGGAATAAATATAATTAATAAAAATTAAACTTAACCCCAATAATATATAAGTAGAAGGTATAAAAAGAAAGAAAAAACGTTTTCTTTTTAGAGTGTTAATTTCTTGTTTTAATTCTTCTTTTAATTTTTTTGCATAATTATATCTATTTTTAAAATCATTATTTTTATCCAAATTATCTTCACTCCTTTATAAATTCTTATTGTTAGTTATATTATTTGTAATTAAAATTACTAAATATTATGTTATAATTATTTATAACATATTTAAATAAAAAAGTCTATGTTTAAAAAATTATATCAGAATATATAAAAATTGTAAATTTTAAATTTAGATATGAAATGAAAGTTTGAAATAGAAAAGTTTATAAAAATATAAAAAAGACAATATTGAAAAAATACAACAAATATAGTAAAATAAATAGTAAAAAGATAAAATTTTAGTAAGGTAGATTTTTTAGTTTTTTACGGTTCAGTTTTTTTAAGGAGTAAGAAAATTCTAAAGATTTGGGAGGAATAAATATGGGAAGTAATACTTTTGTAATAGTGGGAACGCAGTGGGGAGATGAAGGAAAAGGTAAAATAATAGATGTGCTGTCTCCAAAAGCGGACTATGTAGTGAGATTTCAAGGAGGAAATAACGCAGGACATACGGTTGTCGTAAATGATGAAAAATTCATTTTGCACTTATTGCCATCTGGAATAATAAATTCAGCTGGAAAGTGTATAATTGGAGCTGGAGTTGTAATTGACATTGAAGTTTTATTAGAAGAAATTGAAGAGCTGGAAAAAAGAGGAAGAAAATTAGATAATTTATTTATTGATGAAAGAGCACATATAATAATGCCTTATCATATTGCAATTGACAAAGCGAAAGAAGAAGCTATGGGAGAAAATAAAATTGGGACAACTCAAAGAGGAATCGGGCCTTGCTATATTGACAAAATCGCAAGAAATGGAATTAGAATCGGAGATTTGCTGGAACCAGAAAGATTTAGAGATAAATTAGCTTGGAATGTGGCAGAAAAAAACGACATGCTTACTAGATATGGAAAAGAAACTTTTGATTTGAAAAAACTTTATAATAAATTTATGAAACTTGCTGAAAAGATTAAATTTAGAATCATTGATGCAGTTGTGGAAATTAACGAAGGGATTGAAGCTGGAAAAGTGGTGCTTTTTGAAGGTGCACAAGCGTTAATGCTTGACATTGACTACGGAACTTACCCTTACGTAACTTCATCATCACCAACATCTGGTGGAGTAACAGTTGGAACTGGAGTTGCACCGACAAAAATTTCAAGAGTTCTTGGAGTTATGAAAGCATACACAACAAGAGTTGGAGAAGGACCTTTTCCAACAGAATTGGAAAATGAAGATGGAGAAACTTTGAGAAAAGTTGGACATGAATTTGGTGCGACAACTGGGCGTCCTAGAAGATGTGGATGGCTTGACTTGGTAATTGGGAAATATGCGGTGTTAATCGACGGATTGACAGATATTGTATTGACAAAATTAGATGTATTGACTGGATTTGAAAAAATTAAAGTTGCGGTTGGTTATGAAATTGATGGAAAAGTTTGTTATTCATATCCTGGAAACTTGAGAAAATCTAAAGACTTGAAAATAATTTACGATGAGTTAGATGGTTGGCAAGAAGATATTACTCAAATAAAAAATTACGAAGACTTGCCAGAAAATTGTAAAAAATATATTGAATATATTGAAAATAAATTGAAATGCCGTGTTTCAATGATTTCAGTTGGACCTGAAAGAACTCAAAATATTTATAGATATGATTTGGGAGAGTTTGTAAAATAGAAATTTTCTAAGGCAAAAAAATTAGGAAAATTAAAAAATTTCAAAGTTGTTAGCATTAAATTAGAAATAAAAATAATTAGGAGGAATTAGAAATGGCAGATATGAGCATATATTCAAATCCGTTGGCGGAGAGATATTCGAGTAAGGAGATGTTGCATATTTTTTCACCTGAGTTTAAGTTTAGAACTTGGAGAAAATTGTGGATAAATTTGGCTGAGGCTGAAAAAGAGCTTGGGCTTGATTTTATTACTGATGAACAAATTGAGGAACTTAAAAAATATAAAGATGATGTGGATTTTGAAGTTGCAGCAAAATTTGAGAAAAAGTTAAGACACGATGTGATGGCTCATGTGCATACTTATGGAGAACAGGCGAAAAATGCAAGAAAAATTATTCATTTGGGAGCGACAAGTGCATATGTTGGGGATAATACTGATTTGATTCAAATTAAGGAAGGGCTTTTGGTTGTTAAAAGAAGAATGCTTACTTTGATTGAAAAAATGAGAGATTTTGCATTGGAATATAAAGACTTACCGACTTTAGGATTTACTCATTTTCAAGCGGCACAACTTACAACGGTTGGAAAAAGAGCGACATTGTGGCTTCATTCTTTGCTTCTTGATTTTGAAGAATTGGAATTTAGATTAGAGCACTTGAGATTTAGAGGAGTCAAAGGAACTACTGGGACTCAGGCTAGTTTTAAAGAATTATTTGAAGGAGATTTTGAAAAAGTAAAACAGTTGGATGAATTGGTTACTGAAAAAGCTGGGTTTAGCAAAAAACAAGGTGTTTCAGGACAAACTTACGATAGAAAAGTGGACGCACAAATCTTGAATTTATTGTCAAATATTGCTCAATCTTCTCACAAATTTACGAATGATTTTAGACTATTACAGCATTTGAAGGAATTGGAAGAACCGTTTGAAAAAAATCAAATTGGTTCAAGTGCGATGGCATACAAGAGAAATCCAATGAGAAGCGAAAGAATTTCATCACTTGCAAAATACGTGATTTCAAGCTCACAGACAGGAGCGTTAGTTTTTGCAACACAATGGTTCGAAAGAACATTGGACGATTCTGCAAGCAAGAGACTTTCGATTCCACAAGCATTCTTGGCGGTTGATGCAATCTTAATTATTTGGCTTAACATTATGGATGGAGTTGTTGTTTATCCAAAAGTAATTGAAGCTAATATTCAAAAGGAATTACCATTTATGGCAACCGAAAATATCATTATGGAATCAGTTAAAAAAGGAATGGATAGACAAGAAGTTCATGAAATTATAAGAGAACTTTCAATGGAAGAAACAAAGGAAATTAAGTTGAATGGAAATCCCAATAGATTAATTGACAGAATTATAAAAGACGGCAGACTGGGACTTAAAGCGCAAGATATGGAAGGAATCTTGGTTTCTGCTAATTATACTGGATTTGCTGGACAGCAGACTGAAGATTTTGTTAAGAATGAGATTAATCCGATTTTGGATAGATATAAGGATGAGATTGTTGAGGATAGGGAAGAATTGAGAGTTTAATTTGAAAAATGAAAAAAGCAAAAAAAATTTCCCTCACAAGAAGCCAGAACATGGCAAGAATAAAATCTAAAAACACTAAACCTGAGATTTATATTCGGAAATTGCTTTATAAAATGGGATATAGATACAGAGTAAACTATTCACAGCTTCCAGGAACGCCTGATATTTTTATTTTGAAATATAATACTGCGATATTTGTGAATGGATGCTTTTGGCATAGGCATAAAAATTGTAAAATTGCAACTTTTCCTAAGACACATACTGAATATTGGGAAAAGAAGTTTAGGAGAAATGTAGAGAGGGATATTGAGGTTCGTGAGAAGCTTTTTGAGATGGATATTAGCGTTATTACGATTTGGGAATGTGAAATTAATAAAATGCGACAGAATGAAGAGTATAGGGGAAAATATCTAAAAATTTTAAGGGATAGGATTGAAAGGGTTTTTAATTATGAGGAAGAGGATATTTCAGTGCAGATGGAAGTTGCAGAGAAAAGTACACCTTACAAATAATAAATTTTATAATTATTAAAAATTAAAATATAAAAATTTTTGATTTTTTTAGAAAAAATAAATTAAAGAAAGAGAGTCGATAAAAATGAAAAAAACAAAAGTATTAGTAACGTTATTGATGCTGTTACTTGTAATTTCGTGTGGAAAAAAAGGAAATGGTAAGGATAAAGGACCTGACTTAAAAAATATTGGGGGAACAAATAAGAAAGTTAATGAAGTTGAAAAATATAATTTGTATATTGAAATTTATAATAAATTGCACAGCTTTGAGAAGACAACTAATTCTTATTTTAAAGAAGTTGGTGCAGAAGCTCAATTTAAAAAGCCGGATGGAAGTGTAAATGCAGATTTTTACGATGTTAAGAATATTATAACAGAATTGGAAAAAGCAATACCGACAAAACCTAAAATGGCAGAACTTGACAAGGCTTCGGAAAATTTACTTGCAGTATTTAAAGAATTGAAACCATTAGCAGATGATATGAATTCTTATTATTCTGGAAAAGACTATACAAGTGACAATTACAAGAAAGCTCAGGAATTTCATACAAAATTTTTAGAAATTCTAAAAAAATATGATGTAGCAGTTTTGGCATTTAGAACAGAAATAGATAAAAAAATAGTTGAGCAAAGGGAAAAGGAAGCTAAGCAACTGCAAAAAGAAGGAAGAACGATTGCGTATAACAGAATGATGATTTTGAGCGTGGGAGAAGAAGTGCTAAATGAAATTAGCAGACAAAAATTAACTGGGGCAAATGTAGTTTCTGGAGATGCTGGCAAATTTAAGGGTTTACAGGAAAAATTGATTAATGTGGTAGCAGAATTTAATAAATCTGTAAAAGATGAAAAACAAATGAAAAAAGAAGGTTATAAAGATTATGATTTAACTGGTTTCACAAATAAAGCTGATAGTTTTAAAGCTAGTTTAGCTAATCTTGTGGAAAGAATTGAAATTAAAAAGCCAATATCAGAATTTGCATTAAGAAATCAATTCTTCTTGGAAAATGAAAAAGGATCACCAGAAAACGTTATTAAATCATTTAATGAGCTTGTAAAAGAATACAATAGTATGAATAAGTAATAATGTTTGTATAAAGCTATACTATTTTAAAATTTAGTATAGTTTTTTATTTTAATAAAATATGTTATAATTTTAAAAATGGAATTAAACAAAAAGGATGATAATTATGAATAAAAAATTTAACTATAACTCATTAATCGAATATACAAATTATGAAGGAAAAAAATATGTAAAACCTGAAAAGGCGGGAGATTTAAAAGAAGATATGGAGCTTTTTAGGAAAAATGGGCAAAATGCTAGAAAAGTTTTTACGGAAATTGCAAAGGCTTTGAAAGAAAAAACAGATGGATTTCATTTGCAAAAAGTTAGCAGCTGGATGAATCAGGCTCAGATTGCAAGACCTTATCTTTGGGTGTTTTTGCGACAAGATGGGGATAGTGAAAGTGAATCAGGGATTGCGTTGAGAGTTTTTAAAAATGAGAAGACTAAGAAAATTGGGATTTCGCTTGAAGTGAGTTTTGTTGAGCGTAAAATTGGGGAAAATACGCTTGAAAATCAGAATAAAGTTTTGCAAATGCCGATTGATGAACCGCTTTATTATTTTGTGCAATTTGCGAAAAGTAAGGAAAACTGTGCTTTGGATAGATTTGAAGGAAATGAAAAAAATAGAGAAAAATTTCTTAAAGATTGGGAAAATGGGAAAATTAGGAAAGTTTTGGTTAAGTTTGATGTGGAAGAGATTGAACAATTTGAGAGTTTGGATGAGCTTGTTGAGGAATTTTTGAAGGGATTTGAATTGTTAATACCGTTTTATTTGAAAACAAAGGAGATTTAGGAAGAAAATGATTTCGGATTTTGATAAAATGTATAATTGGATATTGGAATTTACTAATTTTCTTTCATATGAAGTTCGTCCGTTAGAAAAATATGACAGATTTTTAAAAAATTTTCACCTTAATTTCAATGCAAATGAAAAAAGAATGATTATTAAATTTATGAATGAAGATGGAATATTTAATCACACTTATAATTTAACGGATTTTGAAAAGAAACTATTAAAGTATAACTTAAATAATCTGAGTGAAATAGAAAACATGTCAAATTATTTACCTGATGAAGCTAAGGATTTAATTGAAATTTCTGAAAAAATTAAAAGTAAAAAGGAAGAAGATAATGAAAAAGGGTATGAAAAATTTATTGAAAATTTTTTGGATATTAAAATTTTTAAGCTGTTTGGAAAAAATATAACTTTGTATTCTAAAAAAGATGTGGAAAATTCAAATATATTAAAGAGAATAATCAAATTAATGACATACAGGTTAAAAAATGAATTTAATGTAATTAATAATTTGATGTATATTTTTGATATGAAATCTTCAAAAGATAGTATTGCATTGAAATTGTATGGTTGCTTATATGTTGGTGCGTTGATCTTTGGTTGTATTTTATATTTATTTTTTAATGAAATTATGATTATGTGGATACTTTTTATATTTTTCATAATATCAGAATATATAAATGTCTTGTTAAAAGAAAAAATTTTGAATGAAATAAAAATAATGAGTCGAGTTTTTTAATGTTTTTTTTAATTACAGTGATATATGTTTATACTATGTCTTTTAAATTTGAACTTGTATACCAATATATGATTTTAAATCTAGTGATATTTTTTAAAACAATAGCAATTTCGCATTTGAGATATAAACGATTGAAAAATTTTTCAAAGAAAGTTTTAGATGTGTTTGTTCTAAAAAAATAAGGAGTGATAATTTTGAATTTTGATGAAGCGTTTAAAATACTGAAAATAGAGCCGACAGATGATAAGAAGAAAATAAAAATTGCATATTCCAAGATGCTTAAAAAATATCATCCTGAGGAGTTTCCTGAGATGTTTATGAAGATTAATGAAGCGTATAGAGTTGCTTTGGAGTTTGAAAAATCTGATTTTGATGAAGTGAAATCAGAGAGTGAAACGGCTGAGAAAAATGATGAAGATACAGAGTTTTTTGAAAGAGTGAAAAAGGATTTTGAAGAAAATAAAGAAAAATCTTTTTTTGGAAATTTTGAAGGACAGGATTGAAAGAGTCTTTAATTATGAAGAAGAGGATATTTCGATGCAGATGGAAGTTGCAGAGGAAAGTGGGAAATATACTTAAATTTTCTATAATTATCAGGCTATGGAAAATATTGCCTCGAATATTTTTTAAATTGAAGTAGTCATAATTTTTGGATTCGGTTTTATTGTAAGCTAAGTTCAAAATTGTGGCTATTTTTTAGAATATATCCAATTTATTGGAATTGATTTAGAATAAATAAAATATAAAATTAGGAAGAATTTTTGTAAATAAAAATTTAAGTAAGTTTGAAAAATTACGTATAAAAAAAATACCCCCTAAAAGGTATCATATCTACTTGTATATTCTTACCAATTAAACATGGTGCCCAGACGCGGAATCGAACCACGGACACAGGGATTTTCAGTCCCTTGCTCTACCGACTGAGCTATCTGGGCTAAATGGCGGAAGTGACGAGACTCGAACTCGCGACATCTTGCGTGACAGGCAAGCACTCTAACCAGCTGAGCTACACCTCCAAAAAAAATGGTGGTCACAATTGGGCTCGAACCAATGACCCCCTGCTTGTAAGGCAGGTGCTCTCCCAACTGAGCTATGCGACCATCACATTATTTATTACTTGCTTATTATATCAAATAAAAACTAAAATGTCAACACTTTTTTTGAAATTTTTATGTAATTAAAAAAAACTTTATTGTATAATTAAGTGCAACAAAAAAGTAAAAATTATTATAAAGAAAATTCAAAGATTATTTAATATAAAAACTGAGAGTTATAGTTTAAAATTATAAAAAGGAAAAAAGGAGAAATAATAATGAAAAGAAATAAAAAATTGATTATGACAATTTTATTAGTAATGGGCGTAAGTTATATTGGAAATGCAAGAATAAAAAATAGAAAATTTAAAAATATAGAAAAAACTTCAGTTGAATTGAAAAATATAAAGAGTAATTCAAAAGAACTAAATAGCCAAGAATATGCAAAAATTTTGGAAAATTTTAGAAAAAAAGCTGATAAATATCTTGAAACTGGAGATAAAATTCAGCTTGTGGACGATTATATAAATGACATTGAAAATGCTAAAGTTTCTAAAAAGGCATTGAAAGATAATTATGATGCTGATAAAGAGGCTTTTGGGATTGTTGAAGTGGCAATATTTATGAAAAGCTCGTATTCAGATGGAGAAAAAGCTAAAAAATTGACAGATGAAGATTATAAAAAAATGCAAGAAAAGTTTGTAAAAACAAATAAATTTAAACAGTTGGAGGGATATGTAGAAATACAGCCAGTACAACCACTACAAAATAAATAATAAAAAAGCTCAGATTAAAGTAAATTATCTGAGTTTTATTTTTTTATAGAAACAATTATATAAAAGATTTTCATTTTTAATAACTTTTCATAATAAAATATTAAAAAAATATATAATATAATAAATAGTTATGATATAATAAACAAAAGCAAAGTGTAATTCTAAAAATTTATGTAAATTTAATAAAAAAATAGAAAAATTAATAAGATAAAAAAATTAAGAGAATAAAAAGATAAAAGAATAAAAGGATAAAATAGAAAAAATGGAGTTTAAAGAAAAAAATTTTTTTAAAAAAGGTAAAATTAAAGATAATCAAATTGAAGATATGAAAATTGTCACTAAAAATATGAGTTTGAAAAAAATTTCAGAAAGTGAGATATTTTTTGTACCGCTTTTGCAACATAAGGGAGAGAGAGCTTTTGAGATTGTGAGAGTTGGTCAAGAAGTTAGAAAATATGAGAAAATAGCGCAAGGTTATGGAAGTATTTCGGCAAATATTCATTCGCCTGTTTCAGGGAAAGTTATTAGAATTATGAAAAATTTTTTGCCTGATGGAAGTAAAGTTAGAACGATAATTATTGAAAATAATTTTAAGGAAGAGCGAGTGAAACTTGTAAAAAGAAATATGAGAGAGCTTCAGATGGCGGAAAGTGAAGAAATTTTAAAAATTATTGAAGAGGCTGGAATTGTAGGGCTTGGTGGGGCAGGATTTCCCACGGCATCTAAATATGATATAAAACTTGAAAAAATTGATACATTTATTATTAATGGAATGGAAAGTGAGCCATATTTGACAGCGGACTATTTGCTTATGAAAAATTATGCAAAAGAGATTTGCCGTGGAATTAAAGTGGCTGAGAAAGTTTTAAGACCAAGACATATGGTTATCGCAATCTCAGAAAAAAATAAGGAGTTAGTCAGCGTTTTTGAGAGAATGGCAAGAGAAGTGAACATAGATTTGCAAATTAAAATTTTGTCAGCTGATTATCCACAAGGAAGTGAAATTTTATTAATTGATAAAATTACTGGGAAAAAAATTCAAAAAGGGAAATTGACTATTGAAAAAGGAGTCATTGTGAGTAATGTTGGAACAATTAAGGCAATTTATGACGCTTTTTTTAATGGAAAACCTTTAATTGAGAGAATTGTCACAATTTCAGGAGAAGAAGTTCCAAATGCTGGAAATTATAAAATTAGAATTGGAACGCCATTGGTTCACATAGTTGATTCTTTGAATATCACAAAAACAGATAAAATTATTTTTGGTGGACCGATGATGGGAAATAAAGTGAAAGAACCCAGTACGCCAATTATTAAAGGAATCTCTGGAGTTATATTTTTAAATGAAGAAAAAATTGAGTCAAAAAATTGTATTTCGTGTGGAAAATGTGTTGAAGTTTGTCCGATGAACTTAATTCCTTTTGAGTTTTCAAAATATTATGAAAAGGGAAGGTATGTTAAAATGTTAAATGCAAATATTTTTAATTGTATTGAGTGCGGTGCTTGTGAATATGTCTGTCCATCTAGAGTGCCTTTGATTGAGAGTATTAAAAATGGAAAAGAAATTTTGGTGGAACTTATCAATTTGGAGGTGGAAAGTTAATTTATGGATGAAAAATCTCTGATGGAAGAAATTTTAGGAATACGCTCTAAAAAAGATAGGGGAGAAACACTCTTATTTGAAGATGAAGCTGAGAAAAATCCTAAGTTTGACGAAGATAAAAAAAAAGAAGAAAAAGATAATTTAACAAAAAAAGAAGAAAAAAGGCAAAGAAAAAGAAATTTTGAAAAAGGAAAAAGAAGAAAAAGAACTGTTGGAAAAAGCAAAAAAAATGTTAAAAATCGCATCAGACATAAAATCTAAAAAAAGATTTTTTTCTCCGTTTATTTACGCTGGTGATACTGTGGAAAAAATAATGATAGATGTTATTTTGGCATTACTTCCAGCTATTTTAGTTTCAATTTTTTTATGCGGAATAAAATCGCTTTTATTAATCTTGATTTCAGTTATCTCAACAGTTTTGACAGAAAAAATCATCACAGCAGTTTTTTTTAAAAAAGAAAAAAATTCGATAAAAGATTTTTCGGCGGTGGTCACAGGAATAATATTTTCTTTGACACTTCCAGTTTTTGTGCCATATTATTTTGCAATTTTTGGCGGAGCGTGTGCTGTCATTTTTGGAAAAATGTTATACGGCGGACTTGGAAAAAACTTGTACAATCCTGCAGTTGTTGGGAAATTTTTTGTATTAATATTTTTTGAGAAAGTATTTTTAAAATTTAAATTTTCAAATACAAATTTTCAAATTTTAGATTTAAGATTATTCAGAAATTTTTTTGATTCATCATTCACAAGATTTTTGGACAGTTTGATTTTAAGTCGGTCAAACTCAATCGGAACTTTTTCTGGAATGGCATTAATTTTCGGGGGAATTTATTTAGTTATAAAAAAAAGAATATCCCCGTCCACTCCTTTGAGCTTTTTTTTGTCGTCAATAATTTTATCATTTTTTGTCCCTGAAATATCTAAAATTCCAATAGGAGAAATATTGCTAGTTGGAATTTTTATGGTGGCGGATATGCCTACAACTCCAGTTTTTTTGATTGGAAAAATATATTTTGGAATGATGTTGGCACTTGTATCATCAATACTTTTATCACAAAAAGTTCAAAACGAAGTACTGTTTTATGCAATAATAATTTTAAATAGTTTCACTCTGCTTATAAATAAGGTACTAAGACCAGTCACTTTTGGAAAAAATTTAAAAATTGAAGCCATAAAACAGTTTTTACAGTTAATTGTGTTGACATTTTTGATTGTAGCTGCAACTATTATTTTGATAAACTTATATAATTTTGGATTATTTAAATATTTGATTTATGGTTATAGCATAATTATGATTATTACTGCATTTATTTTCTTGAAAAACGATTAATATTATAGTCATAGGAAATTAAAAAAATATATTGATTTAAGAAAATTTATTAAATAGTGGAAATAGAGATATTTTTAGGATTTGTAAATTAATTTGAGAAACTGTAAAATAAAAAAGCTATTCAGAAATAGAAACTATATTCTGAATAACTTTCCTTTTTAGTCGGCTAAATATACATCGGTTAATTCTAAGTTACGGTAACCTGACCCAGTAAATTCAACTGTCCAATATCCATCATAAAATAATGTTCCAAAGGGATCACCTTTAAAATGAAATGTTTTTCCAGTATCAGCACTTACACAAGTGTTTCTTGATGTAACAGAACATCTTTCAACATATCTAGAAAATCCTAAAACTCCAAATAAAAGAAATGCCGATAAGATAATTTTTTTCATAAAAATCAACTCCATTTATTAAAATATATTTTTCACATAATTTGCTATATTATATCCTAAAAAATAAAAAAAAACAATAGGAAATTTATATTTAATCTTGCTTAAATAAAATTATGTGGTAAACTAATAGTGAAAAAAATTTTGAAAGGGAGTAAAAAAGATGAGAGTGATTATATTTTATGGACTTATTATTCTAATTGTTCTTGGACTTGTTTTATCATTGTTTGCTTATGTGAGAGTGCCGAATGATAAAATGGCGTTTATTTCAGGATTTAGAAAAAGAATGGTTAGCGGAAGACTTGCATTTTATGTGAGAGCTTTTGAGAGGGTCGATTATCTTGATTTGGCAGTATTTTCTGTCGATGTGGATACAAAGCAGTTTGTGCCTACCAATGATTTTATTAATATAAAAGCTGATGCAATTGTAAAATTGCAGGTGGGAACGACACAGGAGATAATGCTTATTGCAAGTAAAAATTTTTTGAATAAAAATCATGAGTATATGAGTAATGCGATAAAAGATGTTCTGGAAGGTAATTTAAGAGAAATTATCGGACAGATGAATTTAAAGGATATGGTTCAAAATCGAAAAGTTTTTAATCAGAAAGTTGAAGAAAATGTAATTGACGATTTGAGAAAGATGGGACTTGAGTTAAAATCGTTTAATGTACAGTCATTTACTGATGAAAAGGGAGTTATTGATAACTTAGGAATTGAAAATACGACTAAAATTTCAAAAGATGCAAGTATTGCAAAGGCCAATTCAGAAAAGGAAGTTGCGATTGCGAAAGCACAGGCTTATAAAGAAGCGCAGGATATTGAAATAAAAACTCGGGAAGAAATTGCGGAAAAGCAGAATGCACTAAAAATTAAACAAGCGGATTTGAAAATAGAAAGTGATACAAAACAAGCTCTTGCAGATATAACTTACGATATTCAAAAAGAAAAAAACCGTAAAGAGTATGAAGAAGTTATAGGAGACGCAAATTTCACTCAGCAAGATCAAGCAATTCGTGCAAATAAAGCAAAACTTGAAAGTGAAATTAAAATTGACCAGCAAATAAAAGCCGATGCAAAATTGTACAATATGACAAAAGACGCTGAAGCAAGATTAGTTGAAGAACAAAGACAAGCAGATGCTGAACTTTATAAACGGCAAAGACAAGCTGAAGGAATAAAATTACAGGCTTTGGCAGAGGCAGAGGCAAAGAAAATTCAGGCGGAAGCAGAAGCAAATGCAGTAAAAATTAAAATGTTAGCAGAGGCTGAAGGAATAGAAGCTAGAGGTAACGCTGAAGCTGGTGCAAAAGAAAAAATGTTGCTTGCAGAAGCTAGAGGTAAAAAAGAAACATTATTAGCAGAAGCAGAAGGACTTGATAAAAAAGCGGAAGCAATGAAAAAATACGGAGAAGCAGCAGTTGCAGAAATGTACTTTAAAGCACTTCCTGAAGTTGCAAAAAATGTGGCAGCGCCATTAAACAATATTGATAAAATAACAATGTACGGAGACGGAAATACAAGCAAATTGATTTCTGACATCACTCAAAGTATCGGAAAAATCAATGATGGAATTTCTGATGGAGCAGGTATTGATATAAAATCGCTGCTTGCAGGATTTTTGGGCGGAAAAGTGCTGGATAGTATTAAAAAAGATGATGTCGTTAGAAAAGGAAAAGAAGGTGAAGAAGAGAACAATAAGGGATAATCTTTTTATTAAAAATATTTAAAGATAAAAAAAAATCACGATTATTGATTTGATTGTGATTTTTTTAGTATAATTTAAAATTTTGTATGAAATTTAGTTTAAAAAAATTTTTTGAAAATTGAAATGGCCTCTGTTTTTTGATATAATTTATTGATTAAAGTAAAAAATTTTAGGAATAATCAAGGAAGGTTGCTATGATAAAAAGAATAGATACAAAAAGTGGGAAAACAATTTCTTACGTATATAATTTGAAAGATGAAGATTATAGAATTGTGTCTGAAAGATTGGAGATGGATGAGGAAAAGATAAAAAATGTAATTGATGAAGAAATTTTTACTCCGAGGATCTCAAAATCAGACTGGGAAATTTATAAATTGTATTATCCGACTGTGAAGAAACCTGTGATAGATAAAGAGGTTACATCTTACGAAATTAATCCAATTGTAATTTGTATGAGGGAGAATAAGGTTGTTATTTTAGATGATGACTATTTTGAAGATTTTTATAATTTTGTTGAAGAGTATGCTGAATTGAGAGATGATATTCTTGAGGAAAATCGTTTTTTTCTAAATATGCTTCATAAAATTTCTCAAAGTCTTTATAAATATGTGCGAATTTTGATTGGAGAACATGACAAGATTGAAACAGTTTTGAGGGAGCAGCAAAGCAATGAAAAATTGATTTCATTATCAGAAGTGGAGCAAGGTTTTTATGTTTACAATATTGCTATGAGAAACTTGAATTATGTTGTTGAAAATTTGAAAGAGGATGAGCAATTTTCTCAATATGAAGAATATATGACAAGAATTTTGCAGGAGATAAACTTTACACTTGATTTATCGTCTTCATACTGTGAAATCTGTAAAACAACACGAGAAACATATTCATCATATATTGGCAATAATATGAATATCGCAATGAAAGTTTTGGCAGCGGCGACAATACTAATTACAGTTCCAAATATGATTTTTGGATTTTACGGAATGAATGTGAAGTTGCCGCTTCAAGATACAGGATTTTTTGCACTTGGAATAATTTTTGTGATAATGGTGGCTTTGATGGTTGTATTGTGGAAGTATTTGAAAGATAAGGTTTTGTAATATGAAAAAAATCTTGACTTTTTTATTTATGTACTGTATTATGTACATAGGTGAAAGGAGTGATTTTTGTGACAAATACAAATGCAACTAATTTGAGAAAAAATTTATTTTCTTATTTAGAATCAGCGATTGACTATAATGATGTTATTAATGTGAATACAAAAAAAGGAAATGCAATTATTATTAGTGAAGCTGAATATAACGGTTTACTAGAAACTTTATACTTATTATCGGATCCAAATATGAAAGAAAAAATTGAAACTGCAAAGAATGCTACTAGTGATGATTATGAGGTTTTTGAATGGTAGAAGAATATAAGATTTATATTTTAAAGAAAGCTAATAAAGACAAGGAGAAAATAAAACAATTTCCAGCATTAAAAAATAATGTAGATAAATTGATAAATCTTATAAAGAAAAATCCTTTTCAAACGCCACCATTTTACGAGATCTTAACGAAAGATTTGAGGGGATATTATTCAAGAAGGATTAATAAGCAACATCGACTTGTATATGAAGTTATTGAAGAAGAAAAAAGAATAAATATTATCAGTATGTGGACACATTATGAATTTTAATGAGTTAAATAAGGATTAGTTTTTGCATAAAGTGAAAGCTAATCTTTTTAAATTTTTATATTTATTTATCTAAGTTATAACTGATAAAATTATAGAAAAATATATTTTTATAAGATATAACTGATAAAAATATTGATTTTTGATTTTTTGTAAGTTATAATTGAAAAGAGGTGGTAAGATGTTAAAAAGAGATGAATATATAAAAAAAATAGTACCTTTTATTGATAAAGATGTGATAAAGGTTTTGACAGGAATAAGGAGAAGTGGAAAATCGGTTATGTTGAAACTTTTAATGGAAGAATTGAAAAATAGAGGAATAAATGAAAATCAGTTTATTTATATTAATTTTGAAAATTTGAAATATAGAAATCTAAAAAATTATGAGAGATTGTATGATTTTATTTTAAATAAGGTTGATGATAAATATAAGAGCTACTATATTTTTTTAGATGAGATTCAAGAAGTGGAAGAATGGGAAAGATGTGTGAACTCTTTGAGGGTGGATGAAGACTTTAATTTTGATATTTATATCACAGGTTCAAATGCTAAGCTGCTTTCAGGGGAACTTTCGACATATCTGGCTGGAAGATATATTGAATTTGTTGTGTATCCGTTTTCATTTAAAGAGTTTTTTGAAATTATGAAAGAGAAAAATAAAGAAATAGATTTAAAAGAAGCATTTCAAGACTATGTAAAATTTGGAGGAATGCCGTTTCTTCATAATTTGGATTATAATTTTGAAGCAAGTATGCAATATTTACAGGATTTATATGCTTCCATTATATTAAAGGATATTACAAAGAGAAATAATATTAGAGATACAGATTTGCTTGAAAGAATAATAAATTATGTTATTATGAATATTGGAAATATATTTTCAGCAACATCAATTTCTAAATTTTTTAAAAGCGAGAATAGAAAAGTTGCAACAGAAACAATACTGAATTATATAAAGGCATGTGAAGAGGCATTTTTAGTTTACCGAGTTGCTAGAAATGATTTATTAGGAAAAAAGATACTGAATGTGAATGAAAAATATTACATAGCTGATCATGGGATAAGAGAAGCTATAATGGAAAATAATCAGAAAAATATAAATCAAGTACTGGAAAATATTGTGTATTTTGAAATGCTAAGAAGAGGATATAATATAAAAATTGGAAAGATAGATAATCTTGAAGTAGATTTTGTCTGTAAAAAAAATGATGAAACAATATATATTCAAGTAAGTTATTTATTAGCCTCAGAAGATACAAAAGAAAGAGAATTCTCAGTTTTAGAAAATATTAAAGACAATCATCCAAAATATGTGCTGTCGATGGATGAATTTGATATGTCAAGAAATGGGATAAAGCATGTAAATTTGATAGAATTTTTAATAAAATAATCTAACTGCAAAAATTGAATAGTTGTAAAGAACGGTATCGGTTAAAAATAATATTTTTCAGTATTTTTTGTTATATAAAATAGTGTTGCTAAAAGAAAAAAGTAGGTATACTTATAGTAGAATAAAAACAATAAATAAAAAATCAAAGAAGGGAATGGTAATGATGAAAATAAGCAAATTTATCGATCACACAATTTTGAAGGCGAGTGCTACAAGAGAAGATATAAAAAAATTATGCGATGAAGCAAAAGAATATGGATTTTATTCAGTTTGTGTAAATGGGGCAAATGTTGAATATGCTTTTAGTCAAGTTAAAGACAGCGATGTAAAGGTTGCAGCGGTAGTTGGGTTTCCTTTGGGAGCGATGGCAACAGATGTGAAGGTGTTTGAAGCGAAAAAGGCGATTGAAGATGGTGCTTCAGAAATTGACATGGTTATTAATGTTGGAGCATTGAAAGATAAGGACTATGAATTGGTGGAAAACGAAATTAGAAGAATTAAAGAAGCAATTGGAAAAAATGTTTTGAAAGTGATTATTGAAACTTGCTATTTGACTGATGAAGAAAAAATTAAGGCTTGTGAATTGGCTGTTAATGCGAATGCTGATTTTGTGAAAACTTCGACAGGTTTTGGAACTGGAGGGGCTACATTTGATGATGTGGAACTTATGAAAAAAGCAGTTGGAAATAAGGCAAAAGTTAAGGCAAGTGGTGGAGTGAGAGACTTTGAAACTGCGAAAAAATATATTGAACTGGGTGCTGAAAGATTAGGAACAAGTTCTGGAATTGCGATTGTGACTGGGGCTGAGAACGAAGGTTCTGGATACTAAATTTTTAGATTTTCTTAAATAAAAAAGAGGTGGGAAAGATGAAATTTAAAAATTATTTATTTTTTGTGTTTTTACTATTAATTTCTGTAATTAGTTTTGGAAAAAATACGAATGCTCAAGAAATTTTATTGACTGATAACGGTGTAATTTTAAATTTAAGAGGGATTTTTAAGATGGATTGGGATAAAAGTGATCCAGAGGTGCCTTGCTCGGGTACTGGATATGGCGAAATGCTGTTTTATCCTGAAAATAAGGATATTGTGAATGGGAAACCCTTAGTTTTGAGGCTTAGAGATTTTGACTATAATAATCCAGATGTGAATGTAGATTATGAAAAGGAAGCAGCTAAGGATGAGAAAATTATAACTGAAACATTGAAGAAAAGTTTTCCAGAAGAGTACAAAAAAATGCAAAAAATTAGTAAAGGGAAATTTGAAGTTCCAGCGACAGTTAAGATAAAAAAGGTTTTGCCGTATACAGAATGTGATTTTACGACTGTTTACGCTTATGCTACAGAATTAAAGAGAGTTGATGGTGCGAAATCGAAAATTACTGAAGTTAAAATGAAAAAATCGAAGGATTTTGAAGAAGAGTTTGCAGATCCTAATGAACCTTTTGATTTGAAAAAATATAAAGTGAGTTCAAAGGATGGATATGCGAATTTGCGTGAAAAGCCGACAACAAACTCGAAAATTGTTTCAAAAATGGATAATGGAGCTATTGTAAAATATATTACAAAATCTGACGACTGGTATTATATTTTTGATGTTGAATATCCTAATGAGAGTAATAAACTCTCAAAAGCAAAGGAATATCGAGGTTTTATCCATAAAAGCCAGTTGAAAAAATATGTTGATTAAAAATTTGAAAATACAAAAATTTTATACTAAATACCATTTGAAAAATAGGAAAATATTTTATTTATTTTTTACTAAGGAGTTTTGATTTCTCA
This sequence comes from Leptotrichia rugosa, assembly GCF_041200005.1. Taxonomy (NCBI): domain Bacteria; kingdom Fusobacteriati; phylum Fusobacteriota; class Fusobacteriia; order Fusobacteriales; family Leptotrichiaceae; genus Leptotrichia; species Leptotrichia rugosa. The sequence continues at coordinate 1,608,776 of NZ_CP165644.1, read as the reverse complement.
TTAAATAGAATTTATACCTAATGGGAAATAGTATGAAAACATAGAAAAAGGAAGAGAAAAAATGACTTTTGAAGAAATAGAGAAATTTTATCAAAAAGATACTGTTACAATAGCAAAGGAGTTACTTGGGAAAATTTTGATTTCAAAAAGTGAAAATGAGATATTTGCTGGATATATTGTTGAAACAGAGGCGTATTTGGGTGAATTTGACAGAGCGGCTCACGGTTATGGGAAAAAGCGGACTCCAAAAGTAGAAGCGTTGTTTGAAAAGGCTGGAACTGTCTATATTCACTCGATACACTCTCATAAAATGTTAAATATTGTAACTTGTGAGAAAGGGAATCCACAAAGTGTATTAATCCGAGCGATAGAGCCAATTTTGAATGTTGAAAGAATGGAAAAAAATCGTGGAAAAAGTGGAATTTTAGTGAGTAATGGTCCAGGAAAATTTACAAAGGCATTTGGAATTGACGACAGATTTTATAAGACGGAAATTCAGATTATTGAGAAAAATATGTTTGAAAATGAAAATTTTTCTGAAAAATTAGAAAATGAAAATTTTGGAATTAAATATGACATTTCTAAAATAAATGAAAAATATTTGTATCTTGATTTTGAAAATGCTAAAATTCCTAAGAAAATAGGTACTTCTGCGAGAATCGGAGTTCCAAATAAAGGTGTTTGGACTGAGAAAAAGTTGAGATTTTTTGTGGAAGGAAATAGGTTTGTTTTGGGGATTAGGAAAGCGGAGATGAAAGATAATGTTTGGGAGTGAAATATTTTTATTGTAATTTTTGTTTGAAAAGAAATTTATAAAATTGAATTTGAATCGAAAGGAGAATATGTGAAGAAAAATATCTTAAAAGTATTGTTATTTCTAGTTTTGGCAAATGTAGGATTTGGAGATGCTGCTCAAATTTTAGGAGATTACTATTCAATAGATAAAGGAAAGGTTTATTATGAAAATGAAATTTTGGAGGGAGCAAATCCGAAAACTGCTTAGTTGATAGGATTTTCTCTTTTAAAAGATGATAAAAATGTTTATTACATGGGTAAAAAAATAAAAGATGTAAAAATTAAAAATTTTGAAAAATTAGGGCAGAATTATTGGAAAAATGATAATAAAATTTATTATCGGGATAAAAAAATAGAAAATGCTGATATTATGAGTTTTAAAGTTTTAAATGAAAATTATGCAAAGGATAAAAATTATGTTTATAGTGGAAATGAAGCAATATATCCTTTATTATCTGGAAAAATTAAAGATCCTAAAACATTTGAATTTTTGCCAAATGGAATAATAAATGCTACATTGTATGGAAAAGATAAATATAATGTGTATTATATTGAAAATAAAATGATAAACTGTTTTGATTCATACTATTTTATTTATGAAGTAAAAGGGATTAATAAAGATAAAGTAGAAGTTCTGAATAAATGGTTTATAAAGGATGATAAAAATATTTATTTTAAGGGAAAAATTTTAGAAGGTGCAGATTATAATAAATTTGAAATGCTTCCAAATGGAAATGGAAAAGATAAAAATCAAAGTTATAAATAAATGATTTTAATCAAGGAAAAATTAATTTTTTATACAGATAAAATAAAAATGGAATTTAGAATTATAACATACAATATTTTTGGGGAAAGACTTACCAATGGAAGGGAACTTGCTCGGAGCTTAAAAAAGTATAATCCAGATTTTATTGGGCTTCAGGAAGTTGATAGAAATACGAAGAGAAGTAAATTTCGGGATGTTGTGCAGGATTCTGGATACTCTCTCTGGGAGAAATATTTTTTATTTTTAACTATTTTTTTGACAATTTTATTATTTCGTCTTCACATCTTTTCAAATTGGAACTTTCTTTTCCGATTTCTTTAAAATATCTATAAGTTTTTACTTTTATATCAGAAGCCGCTTCCTCATCAATAACTAATACAGAATTTTTATGTAGCTGCAATGCCGAGATTGTCCAAAGATGATTTACTCCACCTTCTATTCCGTGATAAACTGCTCTCGATTTTTTATAGCCATCTGCAAGTATTATAATTTCATCAGAATCAGTTAATGTGCCAACTCCAATTGTAAGTGCAGCGGTCGGAACTTTTTTCATATCATTTTCAAAAAATCTAGAATTTGCTAAAATCGTATCATATGTTAAATCCTTTTTTCTAGTTCTGGAAGAAAGTGAAGAACCTGGCTCATTAAAGGCAATATGACCATCTTCGCCAACTCCACCCAAAAATAAATTAATTCCTCCGACTTTTTTTATTTTTTCTTCGTATTCATAACATTCTTTTTCCACATCTTGCGTCATTCCATCCAAAATATTAATATTTTCTTTTTTTATATCAATATATTTGAAAAAATTTTCATTCATAAAATAATGATAGCTATTTTTATGATTTGCATTTAATCCAACATATTCATCCATATTAAAAGTTACCACATTTTGAAATGAAATTATTTTTTTCTCATTTAATTCTATTAACTTCCTATAGGTTTTAAGGGGAGTTGCTCCAGTTGGAAGTCCTAGGACAAAAGGTTTTTCTTTTGTAGGACTAAATTTTAAAATTCTTTTTGCTATTTTATAAGCAGTCCAATTCCCTATTTCTTCACTATTTTTTAAAATCATTACTTTCATTTTTTTCACCTTAACTTTATTTTATTGCATTACACATTATATAGTATAATCTATATTTTACCATTGTCAACAAGTAATTTTTATTAATTTATCAAGAATTATTAAATTTTTCTTACAAATTTATATTATTTTTTCTGTTAAAAAAAATTAATTGTTGTTATGAAACAGCCAATCTAAAAATACTCTTGTATTTTTTTCTGTTTCAGGGCTAAGTCTTTTAGCCTTTTTAGATTTTAACAAAGCGTCTAATTCACTTTCTGAAAGCATTTGAAAGTCACTTCTTTCATATCTTTTACCTTTTTTTGTTTCCGCTCCCGGACTAATTACATAATCAATTGTAATTCCGTAAGAATCTGTAACTGGTGTATCCTGTTTCTTTCTGCTTTTTACATAATATTTTTTTTCAGTTCTGTATCTTAATATAGGATATTTTTCTTTATCATAGGATTTTACATCATCAAGCGGTGTATATGAAACTCTATATTTATTTCCAACAGGAACTACATTCACAAAATAGTTAAATTCTCTGCAGTCTATTTCATCTGTTCCCGGCACTTCGGTACAAAACAAGTCTTTCTGATTTGAAACATAAATCTGCACCTTTGGCGAGAAAAAACTTTCTACTTCACTAGTTGTCATTTCAGAAAAAGCAAATGTTCCAAAAATAAATACTAACATTAAAATAAATTTTTTCATAATTTAAAACCTTCTTTCTTTTTTATATTTTTTCTATAATAAAATTATATCACAAAAATTTTATTTTTTCATTTTTTTGATTAAAAAAAGTAATTTTTCTTAGTTTCTTACATTACAAGTATTTTTATATTATTTTATAAAAAATTATGAAATTTTTTTATATTGTGATAAAATATAATGAATATAAATAAAAAAATAAAACTTTTTAAGAAAGGCAAAAATGGAAAAGGAAAAAGTTGTAGTCGGAATGAGTGGTGGAATCGACAGCTCTGTTGCGGCATTTTTATTAAAACAGCAAGGATATGAAGTAATTGGCGTAACTTTAAAGCATTTACCTGATGAACTTTCAGAAAATCCAGGAAAAACTTGTTGTTCACTGGACGATATTAACGATGCGAGATACACTTGCTATAAACTTGGAATTTCCCACTATGTGATTAATGTTACAAAAGAATTTCAAAGTGAAGTGATGGACTATTTTATAAAAATGTATAATGCTGGTAAAACTCCGTCGCCGTGCATAATTTGCGATGAAAAGGTAAAAATAAAAAAAATTGTGGAATTTGCCGATAAAATGGGAATAAAATATATTTCAACTGGACATTATTCTAAAAAAAGTTTGAACGGACTGCTTTTGTGGGATAAAAACAATAGAAAAGATCAGTCATATATGCTTTATCGACTCAACAAAGATGTTGTAAAAAGATTTTTGTTTCCACTCTCAGAATATGAAAAATCACAAGTTCGTGAAATTGCAAGGCAAAATGGGATTCACACTCACGATAAACCTGACAGCCAAGGGATTTGTTTTGCACCAAACGGTTATATTCCTTATTTAAAAAAAGTTTTGGGAAATGAAATCAAAGAAGGAAATTTTGTGGATAAAAACGGAAAAATAATTGGAAAACATATCGGTTACCAATTTTACACAGTTGGACAACGAAGAGGACTAGGACTTAATTTGGGAAAAGCGTTTTTTGTTGTGGAAATAAGACCTTCTACAAATGAAGTTGTCGTCGGAGATTTTGAAGAAATCCTAATTGATAAAGTTGAAGTTATAAATTACAAATTTCATTGTGAAATAAAAAAAATTCTTTGCAGAGAACTTACTGCAAGACCAAGATTTTCGTCTAAAGGATTAAGTGGAAAACTATATTTTGAAAACAGGAAATTATATTTTAAATTTAACGAAAAGACGCATGAAAATTCACAAGGACAACATATCGTGTTTTATTTGAAAGATGAGTTGATAGGTGGCGGAGAAATAAAGAACTTTGAAAAATAAGTTTTTTATTAAAAAAAAACTAATTCAAAAAAATTATGATGTTGTAAAATAAACAATATATTTTTTATTAAAAAAATTTTTTAAAATAAACTAAAGAAAAAAATAAATTAAAATAAATAAAGCAAAGAAAGAAGGTATAAAATGTTTTTTCCAATGTGCATTAATTTAGAAAACAAAAAGATTTTAGTAATTGGCGCTGGAAAAGTTGCTGCTAGAAAAATTAAAAAAATTGCTGATTATGGCACGGATATTACGGTTTTGTCAAAAGAAATAAAAAAAAGCGAAATTTTGGAAATTAAAAATATAAAGTTTGAAAAAAAGACTTTGGAAAATAATCAAAATGAAATTGAAAAAATTGTGAAAAATTATTTTTTGGTAATAGTTGCGACTAACGATGAGAATTTGAACGAAAAAATTGCAGTAATTTGTGATAAAAACAATATTTTAGTGAACAATGTTTCTTCAAAAACTACGATGAATGCAATGTTTACAGGAATCGTAAAAAATGATGAGTTTCAGATTTCAATTTCTACAAATGGAAAAAACTGTAAGCGAAGTCGAGCAATGAAAGAAGAAATTAAAAAAATTTTGAATAAAATTGAAAATTAAAAAAATTTAGAAAATAAAAAATGGAGAAAAAAGATGTTTAAAAGACACAGAAAATTGAGAAAAAACGAAATGATTAGAAATCTTGTAAAAGATATATATTTGGAAAAATCTGATTTGATTTATCCAATTTTTATTGAAGAAGGGGAAAATATCAAAAGTGAAATTCCGTCAATGCCAGGAATTTTCAGATATTCGATAGATAGACTTTCAGAAGAGTTAGATGAGCTTGTAAAATTGGGAATAAATTCCATTTTGCTCTTTGGAATCCCAAAACATAAAGACGAATGTGCGACACAGGCTTACAACGAAAACGGTGTCATTCAAAATGCGATAAAATTTATCAAAAAAAATTATGACAATTTTTTAGTAATTTGTGATGTTTGTTGCTGCGAGTACACAAGTCATGGACATTGCGGGATTTTGGATAAAGATGGATATGTGAAAAATGATGAAACGATAGAAGTCATTGGGGAAATTGCACTATCTTATGCAAAAGCTGGAGCGGACATTGTAGCGCCATCAGATATGATGGATGGAAGAATTGAAAAGATTAAAGAAGTCTTGGAGCAAAATCATTTTGAAAATATACCGATAATGGCTTATTCTGTCAAATATTCTTCAGCATTTTATGGGCCTTTTAGAGATGCAGCTGATTCAGCACCGCAATTTGGTGACAGAAAATCATATCAGATGGATTTTAGAAGAAATAAAGATATAACTAGTGAAGTCTATGAAGATTTAAAACAGGGAGCGGACATCGTTATTGTAAAACCAGCACTTGCTTACCTCGATGTGCTAAAAAAAGTAAGTGACTCTTTTGAAGTGCCAACTATTGCATACAGCGTTTCTGGAGAATATTCGATGACAAAAGCTGCAGCACAAAATGGCTGGATAGATGAAGAAAAAGTCGTAATGGAACAGATGTTTGCGATGAAAAGAGCGGGTGCAAGTTCGATAATAACTTATTACGCAAAAGAAGTAGCTAAAAATCTAAAACAATAAATTCTTTTATTTTTTTAAATACAGATAAAAATTTTATTCCTTTTTATAATGAAAATATGTTATAATACTTTTAAAATTCATAAATTTTTAAATATAAAGAAAGTGGGAAAATTATGAAAATAATTATAGTTGGAGCTGGTGTTGTAGGAGAATCTCTTTGCAGTGAATTATCTGAAGTGGGAAACGATGTCATATTAGTTGAAAGAGAAGAGGGAAGACTAAACAAATTGGTGGAAACAAACGATGTAACAGGTGTTATAGGAAATGGAGCTTCATATGAGACGCTTCTTGAAGCTGGAACTGATACGGCAGACATTTTTATTGCAACAACGCCAACAGATGAATTAAACATAATGGCTTGTATTATTGCAAAAAAAATGGGAGCAAAATATACAATTGCAAGGGTGAGAAATCCTGAATACGGTTCAAATTTGAGTTTTGTCAGAGATGACTTGGGAATTTCATTAATTGTTAATCCAGAAATGGAATCGGCTAAAAATATAGCAAATAAATTATTTTTTCCAAATGCTTTAAGTGTAGAAAGCTTTTTTTGGCAAAGAGCAAATATGATTTCGTTAAAAATTGAAGAAAACAGTTTTTTAAAAGATATGCATTTAAAAGACTTGGAAGTCAAACAAAGTGAAAAAGTTATAATTTGTATTGTTGAAAGAGAAGACGAGGTCTTTATTCCATCTGGAGACTTTAAAATTTTAAAAGATGATGTAATTTATGTCATGGGTCCAACAGAAGCTGTCAGAAAATTTTATAAAAAAATGGGCTATAAACGATATGTAAATTCTTCGATGATTATCGGTGGAGGAACGATTTCCCATTATTTGATAAATATTCTTTTGAAGGAAAAAAAACAGGTGAAAGTCATTGACAACGATATGGAAAAATTGGAGCATCTAAGCCAAGCGTATCCAAATGTCTGTGCAATTTATGGAGATGAAACAGACCATGAATTTCTAATAGATGAAGGAATAAAAAAATTTGATTCTGTTGTAATATTAAGTGAAAGCGACGAAGAAAATATGGTTTTATCAATGTTTGCAAGATCACTCACAAATTCAAAAATAGTTACAAAAATAGACAGAACTCTGCTTCTTCCAATTATTGAAGATTATGGAGTCAGATCGACTGTAATTCCAAAAAAAGTAATTGCTGATATTATAATAAGAGTTGTCAGAGCTAGAATTAACACAAGGGGTTCAAAAATGAAAACTCTTCACAGATTGTGTCAAAATAAAGTGGAACTTATTATTTTTGAAATAAAAAAAGAAAGTCATACAGTCGGAATTCCACTAAAAGATTTAAAATTAAAGACAAATGTAATAATTGCAAGTATTTTTAGAAATGACAATTTAATTTTCCCAGGTGGAAATGATACGATAGAAATTGGAGACTATGTGATTATCATAACGACGACTCCAATTGATGATTTCGAAGGAATTGTCTTAAAATAAATACTTAATAAAAAATTAATTACAAGGAGCAAGGAAATGAACAAAAAAATGATAAGTTTTGTAATTGGAAAAATTTTGATATTGGAAGCTGGATTAATGCTTTTGCCACTAATTATAAGTTTTTTGTATAAAGAGGATATTTTGCATAAAATGTCATACGGAATAGTTATTTTACTACTTTTAGCAGTTGGCTTTCTGATGTCGATAAAAGTTCCAGCAGATAAAAATATTCAAGGAAGAGAAGGTTTTGTAATCGTCTCCTTATCTTGGATTTTTATGTCAGCTTTCGGAGCGCTTCCATTTGTAATTTCAAAGGAAATTCCGTCATTTGTTGATGCTTTTTTTGAGGTAGTCAGCGGATTTACAACAACGGGTTCAAGCATAATTCCAGATCTAACTAAAATCAGCCACTCAAATTTATTTTGGCGAAGTTTTACTCACTTTGTAGGAGGAATGGGAGTGTTAGTTTTAGCACTTGCAATTTTGCCAAAATATTCTCCAACTTCTGTATATGTAATGAAAGCTGAAGTTCCAGGACCAACATTTGGTAAAATAGTTTCAAAATTGTCATCTACCGCAAGAGTGTTATACAAAATATACACAGTTATGACAATAGTTTTAATAATTTTACTTCTATTTGGAGGTTTAAACTTATTTGAAGCAAGTTTACTAGCATTTGGAACAGCGGGAACAGGTGGTTTTGGTGTAAGAAATGGAAGCATTCTACCGTACCATAGCGCTTACATTGATGTCGTGCTGTCAATTGGAATGTTAGTTTTTGGAGTGAACTTCAATGTCTATTATTTCATTTTAATTGGAAAAGTAAAAGAAGCGCTAAATAACGAAGAACTAAAATATTATTTACTAATTGTATTTATTTCAATTGCATTAATAGTTGCAAATATTTCAAAATCATATAGTTCAATATTACATTGTATAAGAGATGTACTGTTTTCCGTATCTTCCGTGATGACAACAACAGGTTATTCAACGGCAGATTTCGGAAAATGGCCACTTTTCTCGCAAGTAATTTTGCTAATTTTAATGTTTTTTGGTGCATGTGCTGGTTCTACTGCAGGTGGGCTAAAAATTTCCAGAGTAATTTTAATGATAAAAATACATTTTGCAGAAATAAGACAAATGATAAGTCCGAATCGTGTTATTTCAATCTCTTACGAAGACAAACCAGTAAGTTTGAAGATGCAAAAGAGTATAGCAGTGTATTTTGTAGTTTATGCAATAGTTTTTATGGCCATGCTTCTACTGATTTCATTTTCTACAGATGACTTTTTAACAGCATTTAGTGCAGTTGCTGCAACTTTTAACAACATAGGTCCAGGACTTGGAAAAGTGGGTCCTGCATACAGCTTTGCCAACTTAAATGATTTTTCTAAAGTTGTATTAAGTTTCGCAATGTTAGCTGGAAGATTAGAAATTTTTCCAATGCTAATACTATTTTCACCACTAACTTGGAAATTAAAATAAGAAAATATTTATAAACTAAAGATTTTAGGAGAAAATTTGAAAAAATTATTTATCACTCTTGCATTTTTTTTGTAAATATGCTAATATTAAGATAAGAAATAAAAAAATATGGAGGAAAAAGAGAAAGATGGCAAAAGCTAAATTCGAGAGAAGTAAACCACACGTAAACATAGGAACAATTGGTCACGTTGACCACGGAAAAACTACTTTGACAGCAGCAATTTCAAAAGTGTTGTCTGATAAAGGACTTGCAGAAAAAGTTGATTTTGAAAATATCGACCAAGCTCCTGAAGAAAGAGAAAGAGGAATTACAATTAACACTGCTCATATTGAGTATGAAACAGCAAAAAGACACTACGCACACGTAGACTGTCCAGGACATGCGGATTATGTAAAAAATATGATTACAGGAGCAGCTCAGATGGATGGAGCAATCCTAGTAGTATCAGCAGCTGATGGACCAATGCCTCAAACAAGAGAACATATCCTATTGGCAAGACAGGTTGGAGTACCTTACATTGTAGTATTCTTAAACAAAGTTGATATGGTAGACGACGAAGAATTACTAGAATTGGTAGAAATGGAAGTAAGAGAATTATTAAACGAATACGGATTCCCAGGAGATGACGTACCAATAATAGCTGGATCAGCATTAGGAGCATTAAATGGGGAAGCAAAATGGGTAGAAAAAATAATGGAATTAATGGATGCGGTAGATACATATATTCCGACACCAGAAAGACCAATTGACCAACCATTCCTTATGCCGATTGAAGATGTGTTCACAATTACAGGAAGAGGAACAGTAGTAACAGGAAGAGTAGAAAGAGGAGTAGTAAAAGTTGGGGAAGAAGTAGAAATCGTAGGAATCAAGCCAACTTCAAAAACTACAGTAACAGGAGTAGAAATGTTCAGAAAATTATTGGATTCAGGACAAGCTGGAGATAATATAGGAGCATTGTTAAGAGGAACTAAGAAGGAAGAAGTGGAAAGAGGACAAGTACTTGCAAAAGGAACAATCACTCCACATACAGGATTCAAGTCAGAAGTATACGTACTTACAAAAGATGAAGGAGGAAGACATACTCCATTCTTCACAGGATACAAACCACAATTCTATTTCAGAACAACTGACATTACAGGAGAAGTAAACTTGCCAGAAGGTGTAGAAATGGTAATGCTGGAGATAACATTGAAATGACAGTGGAATTGATTCACCCGATTGCAATGGAAGAAGGATTAAGATTTGCGATAAGAGAAGGTGGAAGAACAGTAGCTTCAGGAGTTGTTGCAACTATTACTAAATAATTGATTTATTAAAGTCATCATAGTCAATAATAAAAAAGAGAAAGAGCTAGATATTATCTAGTTCTTTTTTATTGATTAGAAAATTGAAATTTTTATAAAACTAGGATTTTCATAATTTATTACAATTTTTTTGTTTTTAAGGTATAATATTAACGAAAGGAGACTATAAAAATAACTATTCTATGAAAGAATTTTAAAAAAATAAGGTGATAAAAATGAAAAAAAAATTTTTTAATGTGATAATTATATTATTCTTAACAGTTTCTTCACTAATCTTTTCAAAAAATTTGATATATAGCGATACAAATGAAATGACAGGAAGTTATACCAATGAACTAAAATTAAGAATGAGTAAAATTGAAAAAAATGTTATTTCAAAATATAAAGATGTGAGTGGGAATGACTATAACTTTAGAAGAGCAGCTCAAGAAATTTATGATTATTGGGATAAAGAATTAAATATTATTTATAATAAATTGATGGAAAAATTAAATCCTAAAGCAAAAGAACGTTTGATTCAATCACAAAAAGACTGGATAGAATACAGAGATGATGACGGAACTTTCAGATATTGTATAGAAAATGAAGAAGGTGGGACACTTGGAATTAATCGTGCAATTTCAGCAAAAATAAGAACCGTGAAAGAACGAACTTTAAATTTAGCTTATATATATGATAATTTAAATGATTAAAACTTATTAATAAAATATGATTAAAAAATCTTATTTTGGGGGAATTAGAGAGTGTAAATTTTTTTATATGTATATAGCAAAGAATTCCTACATTATTGAATTTATATATATTTAAAAAAATCTAGACACTCTCTGAATAATTTTTCTTTTTTCTATTAATTTCTACAGACTATTTTAGTTTTTTTATCGGATACCGAATGATTGTTTTCATTTTACTCACATCAACTTTTCTAGGATCGCTCAAATATATTTCATGATGAGGTGTTTTTTCTGTTATATTAAAAATATAACCTTTTTTTCTAGCATATTCCTCCATTGATGAAATAGTTTTAGGCTCATCATCATAGGAACCTATGTGTACACATTGTACGCAAATTCCTTCTTTATAAGTAAAAAACTCAACTTTGGAAAAATCTTTTTTCTTTTTGTCAGTTGCTACTTTTATAGCCCATTCAAAATCTTCTTTTTTAATAAAATCAGGCAATCTTATTAAGGAAATCCAGCTTAACTTTTCTTTTTCCAATTTACTATTTTCCTGTTCTTTTTCCGAACACCACAATCCTTCAAGCGGTGGAACAACATAATTAAAAAATCCTTCGATTTTATAATCACTTTTATAACTCATTTTAATGTGTAAGCGATAGCATATATTAATTCAAGTGCTTTCTTGTATTCTCCATTTTCTTCATTTGGATTGCCTTTCCCTCTGATGGAAAGAAAATTCATTTCAGGAATTTCTACTATAACAGGTTTTTTCCCAGAATTGTAAAATTGTTTTTCTTCTTTTTTAAAATCAAATGTCATAATTAATCATTCTCCTTTGTTCTAAATTTTTTTTATTACTTAATAAACATTTATGAATATTATTAATGCAATATTCATAGTTTTAAATTTTTTCAAAACTATTTGTTTTTTTAATATTTTTTTAAATAAGATTCCAAGAACTATTTTACTGCGATATAAATATTAATTTCCATATTTTTAGGATCGTCTCCAGCTATATATTCTTCAAAATCATAAGTATAAGTTCTTTCTAATTTTTCTCCCTGTTCTCCAAAATTCTTCCAAAAATTAATCCAGAAATTAGTAACTTTTGTCTGTGGATTTCCAAAAAGAGAAAATTTTGCGTATTTTCCGCTTGGAATGAATATTTTTGTCAATTTTTCATTAATATTTTTACTTTCCTTTTTCACTTCACAACCCACAAGATTTCTATATTCAAAACCATTTTTATTAGTGTAATCGAAATAAATTGCCATTGTATTTTTATTTACTCTGTCTTTTATATTTTTTATTTCTCCTCCATTTTCGTAGCAAAACTCATTCCACATTTTTCCAATTTTTTTTGATGTATTTTTGTCATTTCTCATTCTTTCAGATAATCCAACCACTGTTTTTTCTTTAATTTCCACTATTTCGTATTTCATTTTAATCGATCTCCTTTGTACTTTTTATTTTTTAAAAGTTTCCAATTTATAAAAAAACTTTTTAATTTTAAATAATAATAATAATAATAATATTTATATTTTGAAAATTAATCATTTTTTTTAGAAGTGTAAAATAATATATAAAGACCTAAAATACAGACTACAAGTCCAATAATTGCGGGTATAAAAATAGATTTTCCTACTTCTCCCGCAAAAATAACACTTCCAAACATTTTACTTATGGCAATTAACACTAAAACTGCAATTCCTAATTTTAAATTTCTTTTCCACAGTGCTTTCGACAATCCCCATAAAGAAATGAAGACTATAAAAATTCCTATTAATTTTGTATAAAAAGGACTATTTAAAAGAAATTTTTGTTCTAAATTTAAAAATTCATTTACTTGTGTGCTAACACTCGTTGGTTTGGGAAACCAAAACATACTCGTCAAAAGAAAAAAGATTGTCATAAAAATGCCCGTTAATTTTCTTTTGTATGAAAAATAACAAAAAGGTATTAGAAATAAAGGCCTTATATACCAGCTTAAAATATTATGATGCCGTTCAAATGTCCAATTTAAAAAAGATTTATTAAAAAAAAGTAAACATATAAATAAAATTGTTAATAAAATAAAAACTAAATTTCCCAGTTTATCAATATTATTTATTTTGTTTTTAGTCATTTTTGCCCTCCTGTATTCTTTAATATTTTTCTTTCATTCAGTACCAATGCTACAAAAGATTTTTCCTATTCTGCAAATTTTTCTAAAATCATAATTACAATTTTTTTACTGATTTTTTTCAAATAAATTTATTTTCAAATTTATTATAGCAAAAAAAATATGACAACAGTATGTCATATTAAAAATTTAATTTTTATAATTTTCTCTCATTTTTTCAACTTTCTTTGCCAAAATTTCTCTGATTCTTGCAGGTTTCAAAACTTTTAAGTGTTCTCCAAAAGATAGTAAATATCCGTATAACCATTCATTTTCAAAAATTTCTATAGTTATTTCAAAATTTCCATTTTCTTTTTTTGCGATATTTTCTTCAAAAAATTCGTCGTATACACGGTAAGCTTGAGATTTATCAACTTCAATCACTATTTTTGTGCCTTTTCCATTCACATTATTTTGATTTTTCAAATCTTCCTTTTTGAGTTCTCTTTCAAAATGTTCACAAGTCAATTCCAAATTTTTTATTCTAGCTATTTTAAACTGCCTAATATCTTTTTTCTTACGACAATATGCAAAAAGATACCACGCTTTTTCTTTAAACCACAATTTTAGCGGTTCTACCGTTCTTTTGGACTTTTTTCCTTTTGTATTAAAATAGAGAAATTTTATAACTTTTTTTTCAAGTATTGAATTTTTAATTTTTTCAAACAAAATACTATCATTTTCACCGTATCTTGAAAAATCAACTTCGATCCAGTCATCAGCCTTTCTATTAAAAATGGAGTTTAATTTTGTTAAAGTGATGTTATTTTTAGAATATTGGACTGCATTTAAGCTCTGCAGAGCAAATAAAATCTCATTTTGTTCATTCTGAGATAAAAAGGATTTATCTATCGTAAAATTTTTTATAAGTCCAATTCCTCCATATCTTCCTTTTTCCGAATAAACTGGAATTTGTGCTAATGTCAAAGTTTCAATATCTCTGTATATCGTTCTTTTGGACACTTCAAAATGACATGCTAGTTTTTCTGCTGTCACTTTCTTTTCCGTCAATAAAATTTGTACAATTTCAAAAAGTCTGGCTAATTTTATATTCATAATTTATCCTTTTTTTTTAATATTTTTTAGCTTAATAATATTTTAACAATTATACTCTATTTTTATAAAAAAGTAAAAAAATTTCTAATAAGATCTTGCCAATTTTGAATTATGAGGAGAAAAAAATGAAAAAGTTATTAGGTTTACTAGCAATGATATTGGTAATATCGTCATTATCTTTAGCGGAAAATGATCAAGATATTTTAAAGAACATTTCGTTAGATTCTAAATGGAGTCAGACTTATTATGATAAAGACGGGAATGACGCAAATAGACTTGGAAATGAAGGATTTAAGAAAAAAAATAAAGAAAGATTCAGATGGACTGAAGAAGTGGAAGGAACTTTGGGTCTTAACAACGAATGGGGATTAGATGCAAATTTCCATTATCGTGAACACAATGACAGATTTTATGAAGATGGGAAAAGAACACAAGCTAAAGGAGCAGAAAAATTTTCAGTTATAGAATTTGCTAAAGCAGCTCAATGGGGTTCTCTTGACACAACTACAAAATTAGGATGGAGAAACTGGACTTATCGTGAAAATGGTGGGGTTGGTTCTCAACATACAGTTGGACAGTCAAATGAATTTTACTTTGGACCTACATTTAATCTAAAAATATTTGGACAAAATGTAACAACAACAGCTGAAGCGGTATATTTTAATCAAAGAGGTACCGCTAATCAAGACTCTAGATATTACACAGTCCGAGATAAGAATGGTGAAATTAGAAAAACAGATGGATTAGGAGCAAATTTAATCTTCAATATTGGAAACACTATTTTTGATAATGGATTTGGAAAAGCGGATTACTATGTCAATTTGGCTCATTATTTGAGAGATGGAAAAGCTAAGGATACCAAAGATTCAGTTGGCTTAGCATATTTGACAGGGATAGGATATCAAACTCCTAGTTTTGCAGGATTCTATGCTGGGTTAAATGTTGAAAATGAATTTAAAAAGAGAACAGCTAAAAGTGGATTTACAAATGAATTTTCAGTTTGGACTCACTTAGGTTACAAAGCTGATATTGATACACCAGTTGGAGTAATTACAATTAATCCAAGAATTGGTTATAGACCAGTAGATAAAAATTATAAAAAAGGAAATGCTTGGAAATATGACTATTATAACTCTGACAGTAAAAGAAAAATCGAAGAAGAAAATGAGTTAAATTTTGGATTAAAAGTGGGATTAGCAGTTAAATAATAAAAAAGAAATATAAACTATTTGCATTTGAAATTTTAAATGCAAATAGTTTTTTTATAAAGAAAATTTGAAAAAGGCTTTACAAAAAGATTTAGTTATGGTAAAATAACATTAAATTACTAGATTAAATTAAAATTTTAGGTTTTTAGGAGGAACTAGAGTATGAAAAAATTATTAGGATTATTAGCATTTATGTTAGCAACTGTATCTTTTGCACAAACTGATCAGGATATTGTAAAAAATGCTTATTTTGATCAAGATTTTAGAGTAAAGTACAATGACCAATATGGAGATAAAGCTAACCACATTGGAAATGGAGGATTCAAGAAAAAAAATATAAAAGGAGTAAAATCGAGAACTGAAGTTGGAACAACTTTAGGGTTAAATGATGAAGCTGGGTTAAATGCTAGCCTTTTATACAAACACGAAGTATTTGGAGAATTTGAAAATGGTAAAAGAAATCATTTTCTACAAGCATCTGATTTAGTAGATGGAAATTTATCTAAAGATATTAAATGGGGAGATTTAGACACAACTACTAAATTAGGAGTTAGACACTGGACAAATAAAGAGGGTAAAAGACATACAAAAACAAATGGAGAATCAAATGAAATCTACTTTGGACCAACTTTCGGAATGAATGTATTAGGACAAAATATCAAAACAACTTTAGAAGCCGTTTATTTTGGACAAAGACAAAGTGGTAACCAAGATAACAGATACTATAGAAATGGAAATGATGGCGCTAGAAATGGTTGGGGAGCTAACTTATCATTAGGAACTGATGGTAAACTTTTGGATAATAACTTTGGAACAATCAGTTACGATGTAACATTAGATCACTTTTTAAGAGATGCTAGTGGAAAAAATAATAAATCAAATGTTAGACTTGACTATACAGTGGGAGTAGCTTATGATACACCTTCATTTGCTGGATTCTATGCATTTGTTAGACCTGAAAATGAATGGTCTAAACATACTGCAACTGATGGATATGAAAATGAATTCACAGTATGGACTGGATTTGGATACAAAAAAGAATTCGATACTTCAGTTGGAACAATCACTGTTAACCCTAGTGTACGATATTCACCAGTTAACAAATTAACTGACAAAGGTGAATACTGGAATAACGGTAGTGAAAAGAAAACTACAGTTGAAAATAATGAGTTAAGAGCTGGAGTTAAAGTAAGTTTAGATGTTAAATAATTAAAATAATAATAAAGTTGGCGGTGTAAGCTGCCAATTTTTTGTTACAAAAAAATAAAATTATTTCAAAATTGGTTCACAAATGCTTAAAAATTTAGTATAATATAAATGTTAAAAACTAATAATAAAATATAAAAAATGATTTTTAAAATAGGAGAAAAAAATGAAGAAAAAAATTTCAGAAGGGGGAACGCAATTTGAAAAATAGTTTAAAAAAGGTTTTGAGGGGAAAAATAGAAAGGAAAGATAAATCTAAAAAAATAAAAATAAGTATTTTTGCTCTATTAAACGTATTTTTTGGAATGACTTCTACTGCCAGCCAAAACATTAATTTACCTAAGGAATTTACTCAAAATGTAGCTGTTAGTGGGTATGAAAATGCAATTTTTGACTATGATTTTAACAATGATGGAACTGATGAAAAAGTTGTGGTTAGCTATAATGAAGAAAATAACTTTTTAGATGTAGTTGTTTCCATTTACACAAATCAGAATGGGAAAAATATGCTAAGTTATCAAATAACTTTTGATAAAAAGATAAATATTTTAAATTTAGACGAAATGCCTAAATTGCTTAACAAAGTGAAGGAATATTACGGTGAATATTCTAAGAATATGGCATCAAATGAAACTAGGCACATACTGATTTATGATGATAATAGAAATTCCGAAATATTATTTGATAAACTAAAATTTGATAAACATTCACCTAAAGATTTAGATAATTTTTTATTTATAAAAAGTTCATCGGAAATGCTTGATGCGCCGAATGGAAAATCAATTACAAACTTAAAATACAGTGAAAAACCAAAACTTCTATTTGAGATGGTATCAAATGAAAATCCACAAAAATTATACTACACCGAGATTACAAAAAAAGCGAGTACAAATGTAAATCACATTAAAGAAAAAAAATCCAAAATAAAACCTAAAACTTTTAAAGGATTTGTGGTAGATAGAGGAAGTAATGTAATAAAAAGAGGATTTTTTTGGGATAAAATGGTTGCAAAAATGGACAGCGTCAATAAATTTATTGAAGAAGCGATAAATGCCGGAGAAGATATTAATATAATCACGGAATATTCACCGCTTTCTCACGATGTGGCAAGTAAAAAAGATAAATTTGGAAATAAAAACAACCAAAGTATAGTGGCTTACACAAATCCTAATAAAAAAGGAGAAATTATAAATGTGCCAGATCAAACTTTATTTAGGATTTTAGGCGAAGAAAAGGGAATGTTAAAAATTGAAACACCATTTTATGGCGGACCTTATTATATTTCTAAAAATCAGAATAATTATAAAAAAGTTGAAAATATAAATGGCGCTGTCAATAAATTCGTTGCTATTGACCCAAGCAGTCAAGCAGAAATGTTATTTGAAAGAGATCCAAAAACAAATAAATATAAAGTTGTGACTTATTCGTTTGTAACGACTGGAAAAGATGGAAGCGGTTCTTATGAAACACCTCATGGGGCGTTTTTAATTGCATTTACAAGAGGATATATGCCATTTACAAGAAAAGCTGGACCTGGAGATACGCCTCTTTCTGGGCGACCTGATTTAACAATCGGAGGAGTTGCTAAATTTGCTGTGAGATTCAGCGGTGGCGGATATTTGCATGGAATACCTGTAAATACTCATTTTAAAGGTGAAACAGCTTTAACTGATACAGCTGCAAAAATAGGAACTTATAAAGAATCACATAAATGTGTCAGACACTTTGATGACCAAGTTGGATTTATTGTTGACTGGGTAAATGCGGGAAGTAAAATTAAAGATGGTGATAATACAATACCTGAAGAACCAGTAGTTGCAATAGTTTTATAAAATAAATAAAGGAGAAAAATTATGAAAATAAAAAAAATAAAATTTTTTATTCTAGCATTAGTTTCGATTTCAATGTTTTCGATAAATACTTTTTCAGCTTCTAAAAGCTCACAAAAAAATGATTGGAAAAAAGTAATCCTTGAACCAGATTTAGATGGAGATGGAGTTAAAGATAAGATAGAGGTTGAATATATGCAGTCTGGAGACAGTGTCAAAATGACATTTACACCATTTGTAACAAAGCAAAAAGGAAAATATACAAAAGGTGAAAAAATTGAGAAAACAATTAAAAAAGAAGATTTTGAAAAAGAATTCGACAATTTTACAAAAAGTTATATAGCTGAATATCCTAAAAATCAATCTGTGAAAAAAAAAACACAAAATGACAATAAAAAAGTAAATTCTAATGATGAAAAGAATAAAGATTCAGAAAATTTAGACAATATAAAAAAAGCACAAAATTCTGTAATAACACCTGACAATCAAGATAAAAAAGATGACAAAAAAATTCAAATAAAAAATTCAAATTCAATAAAAGGACCCTACAGTTATTCAACTTACTACTTAAAGGAAAGACCAAAAAATTTGACTTTTAATTATGTTTATGACAAAAATTCGCCAAAAGATATGGATGAATTTGTTTTTATCAAAACTAATTCAAATATTAGAAAAGAGCCAAATGCAAATGCCAAAGTTATAAAAGAAGCAAAATATGGAAATAAATTTAAAGTTGTCGGAGTTGTTAAAGGTAATGGCGATGGAAAAGGCGAATGGTACGAAGTATTTTTTGACGGCCAGCTTGGATATATTTCAAAATCTGTTGCTGAAAAAAGAGAATTTGACTGGGATGATATGATGAAAAAGGTGGATAAAACAAATGCTTTTATCAATGATGCACTTGCAAAAAGTAAAAAAATATATGTTTTGGACGATTATGTTCCACTAGGTGGAAGCAGTGGCGGGAATCGAGACAAATTTGGGAATAGAGCAAATCAAAGTGAACCAGCCTACTCTAGTTCAAGTTTTAAAGATGCGATAAATATACCTGATAGAACGATTATGACCATTGAAGAAGACAATGATAAATATACAAAAGTTAAAATAGACGCTTTTGATGAAGGAACTTATTACATAAAACCTTCAACTCGAAAGATGTTAAAAGATTCTGGAATAACTAAAGAAATCGAAAGATTTATCTATGTTGACAGAAGCAGCCAAAATGAAATGATTATTGAAAAAGCAGGAAATGACTGGAATGTAGTTACTTCATCATTTGTAACAACTGGAAAAGATAGTGGAAGTTCTTTTGCAACACCATATGGAACATTCTTAATCGCTTATTCAAAACCTGTTATGCAATATACTGGCTCTGATAATAAAGCTGTGGTAGGAGATGCTAAAAATGCCGTAAGATTTAGCGGTGGCGGATATATGCACAGCATCCCTTCACTATTTGAGCCAAAAAATACAAGGGAACAAAGAAAAAAAGCTACAGCTGCAAAAATTGGAACTTATCCAGAATCACATAAATGTATAAGACATTACGACGACCAAATCAAATTTATTTACGATTGGTTAGGAAATTCGACTCCTAATGATAAAAATGGACTTAGAACTCCAAGTAAACCAACTGTGATGTTAGTTAAATAAAATTATGTTTAAATTTTTAAAATAAAAAAGAAAATATCTTAAAAGTTAGATATTTTCTTTTTTTCGTTATTTTTTATTATTTTTTTTTTACTATTTTTTATCAAATATAAAAAATGGAATGATTTTGAAAACTATAATAAACAAAATTATATAAAAACTAAAAATGAATAAAATCGAAAATTTTTGTGAAACTTCAATTTGAAGCAGCGGAATTTTACTTCCAGCGTAAATAAATCCTTCAAATGAACCAAAAACAATTTTTGTGATAAATACTAAAATTGAATTTAAAAATGTTATTTTTAATATATTTACAAGCATTATAAAAAATAAAATTTGAATTACAATCGTTCCAATTGGCACACCAATTATATTTAATAAGAAAGAAAATAATGGCAATTTTTGAAAATAATATAAAAATAAAGGAATACTCGTAAATTGAATTACAAAACTTAAAAACATTAAGTCAACAGTATTTCTTAAAATTTCATTTTTTATTTTAGAAAAAATTGACTTTTCAAAAAATTTTTTTATTGGTGGATACACAAAGATAATAGCAATTACCGCCATATAAGAAAGCTGCATTGAAATATCAAAAATCGAATAAGGATTTAGTACAACATTTACAACAAACGATATTAAAAGTGATTTTTTACTATCTTCTTTCTCAAATAAAATTCTCGCTAAAATCATCATCGCACCCATGATATAAGCTCTTAAAATCCCTGGAGAAAATCCTATCAATGCACAGTAAAATGTCAAAATAACGAGAGCAAAAATATATTTTGGACGATATGCCAGCGAAATCATGTCCAAAAGTTTGACAATTCCAATGATGACAAGGGAAATATGCGTTCCAGAAATCACAATTAAATGTGCAAGTCCCGTATATTTGAATTTATCTTTCATATCTTTTGAAACTTCAGATTTTTCTCCTAAAATCGCTGCTTTTGAAAAAGCGTAGAGGTTGTCTTCAGTCAAAAATAAATCGTCAAAAATATTTAAAATATATTTTCTAAAAATATTTAGTTTTGACTCTTTCCAACCAATTATTTTTCCATCAAAAGTTGTATAATTATTTTTTGTCGTAATTCTTTTTACATCAAAGTTTATCAAATAAGTCCCGTATTCAAAATTTTTTGTATTTTTTATGGATGCCTGATTTTTTAAATATTTGTTATTTATTTTCAAAATGCTTCCACGACTTCCATCCATTTTTACATAAAGAATTTTTTCCCCTTTTAAATCACCTTTAAAAGTTACAAAATTAAGATAAAAAATAAAGATTATAACACCAACTAAAAATAAAATAATAATTTTAAAACTATTTTTTATCTCTTCAATTCCAATTTTTTTATTGAAAAAATTTAAAAAATTTTCTTTTTCTTTTTGAAGTCTTTTTTGTAATTCAACTTTTTTCTTTTCTTTTTCTTGAAATTTTTTCATTTGTAAATCATATTCTTCAAGAGAACTATTTTTTTGTGTTTTTTTATTTTTTTGAATTTCTACTTTTTTAAAATTAATTTTATCAAAATCCCTTTTTTTCATTTAAATTTCTTCTTCCCACAAACTTGTTTTCAAATAATCTTCGTTCAATTTTATCGGAGTTTTTGCACGATAAATGCTTATAATCGGATATTTTGCTGCATTTATTGTGTTTGTAGAAATTCTGTAATATATTTTTTCGCCTTTTTTGTCCAAAAGATAAATTGAAAATCCTTTTTCAAAATTGCCTTCATTTGTGGTATTTCTCAAAAAATCGGCATTTTTATTGGAATTATTTGTCATATAAGACAGATTATCTGAAATTTTTAATTTATCAATTATCTCTTTTTTTCCTTTGACATTATCCAAAAAATATGCCGTTTTTTCAGATATTTTGAAATCTAATGTATAAATTTTTTTATTATATTGCGCATATTGCTGAATCTTACGGATAAAGCTACTTATATTTCGCTTCTGGATTGCAAATTCTTGGAGCTGTTTTTGTTTTTGTAAATTATTTGAAATAGCTAAAAATAAAATAGCTACGATTGAAATGTATAACAAAACCTCAACAAGAGTAAATCCGCTTGATTTATTCTCGTTCATTTTAACCGTCCCCTTTTCTTTTTTATTTTTTTATTTCTTTCTTTCTTTTCTTTCTTTTTTTATTTCTCCCTTTGATTTTATTATACAATAAAAATTAATAAAAATCAATATATAATTAATTTATTTTTAACTAAAAAAAACTATCTCAAAAATTTGAATTTCTAAGATAGTTTTTTATATTATTATTTTTTTTATTATTCTTCTACTGAATAGTCAATTGATGCTAATCTTCTGTAATAATTCCAAGTTGCCCTTGAATCGCTCATATTAGCTTCAAGCAATACTTTAGCTTTTTCTGGGAATTCTTTTGCAAGTGTTGCGTATCTTCTTTCACCCAATAAAAATTCCTCATATTTGTCCCAAGCTGGACTTCTTGAATCTAATTGCAATGGATTTTTACCTTTTGCAACCAATTGTGGATCAAATCTGAATATTGGCCAGTATCCAACTTCTGTAGCTAATTTTTCTTCTGACATAGCTTTACCCATACCTGTTTTAATTCCGTGTTCGATACAAGGTGAATATGCTATAATTATTGAAGGCCCTTTGTAATTTTCAGCTTCTCTTATCGCTTTTAATGCTTGGTTTTGATTTGCTCCCATTGAAATTTTTGCAACATAGATATTTCCGTACGTCATAAGCATTGCTGCCAAATCTTTTTTCTTAGATGGTTTTCCTGATGCGGCAAATTTTGCAACAGAACCTGTTCTTGATGATTTAGATGCTTGTCCTCCTGTATTTGAGTAAACTTCCGTATCAAGTACCAAAATATTTACATCTTGTCCTGACGCAAGTACGTGGTCAAGTCCACCAAATCCGATGTCATAAGCCCATCCATCTCCACCGAAAATCCAAATTGATTTTTTAACTAAATATTGTTTTAATGCTATCATATCATCAATTTTTTCTTTAATTTCAGCATCAGTTACAGCTTTACTTTCTTTTTCAAGCAATTCTACCAATTTATCTCTAATTTCAGCTGTTTTATCTCCATTGTCAAAATTTTCGATAAAGTTATTAAACAATTCTGCCAATTCTGGTGAAACTTTTTCTTTAATTTCTTCCATATTTTCCAAAATTCTTTGTCTGATCGTATCAATTGCATGATGCATTCCAAATCCATATTCTGCATTATCTTCAAATAGTGAAGAAGCCCAAGCTGGTCCACATCCACTCTCAGCTGTCGTATATGGTGTTGAAGGAACTGAAGCTCCATAAATTGAAGAACATCCTGTCGCATTTGCAACCATCATTCTCTCACCAAATAACTGAGTTACTAGCTTTATATAAGGAGTTTCTCCACAACCTGCACACGCTCCAGAAAATTCAAATAACGGTTTTGCAAATTGTGAACCTTTTACAGTATTTTTACCTAAAATTTTATCTTTGTATGAAACATTGTTAAATAAATAGTCTGTATATTCAACTTCATTTTTTTCAATTTGTGATTCAATAGGTTTCATAACGATTGCTTTTCCTTTTGGTGCAGGACAGACATCCACACAGACACTACATCCTGTACAGTCAAGAGTCGACACTTGAATTTTATATTTCAAGTCATTCATTCCACGGCCCATTGCTTTAATTGTAGGCATTCCTTCTGGTGCTTTAGACATTTCTTCTTCATCTATTAAAAATGGTCTGATTACAGCATGTGGACAAACATATGCACATTGATTACATTGTATACACATATCTGGCTGCCATTCAGGAACTTCTGAAGCAACTCCTCTTTTTTCATAGTTAGCTGTTCCGCTTTTGAATGTACCGTCGACCATTCCGTTTTCAACGATTGCAGATACCGGCAATTCATTACCTTTCATTAAATTAATTGGGTCAACGATTCTTTTTATAAATTCAGGTTTTGCTTCATCTATAATTTTCTCATCAACTTCTAAATTTGCCCATTCTGGTAATACTTCCACTTCTTCCAGTCCATCTGTTCCTTTGTCAATCGCATTCCAGTTTTTCTGGACTATGTCGTCCCCTTTTCTACCGTAACTTTTTTTAGCGTATTCTTTCATGTATTCTTTAGCTTCTTCATAAGGAATTACATTTGCTAAATTGAAAAATGCCGATTGCATAATTGTATTTGTTCTATTTCCCAAACCGATTTCTTTTGCCAATTTTGTCGCATTTATGATGTAAAATTTAGCTTTTTTAAGTGCTAACGCTCTTTTTACTTCATTCGACAGGTGTTTAACTAATTTTTCCTTGTCCCAAATTGTATTTAATAGAAATGTTCCACCTTCTTTTAATCCTGAGATCATATCGTATTTTCCAAGATATGCAGCCACAGAACAAGCAACAAAATCTGGTCTAGTTACCAAATATGTCGAACGAATTGGCTTTTTACTGAATCTTAAGTGGGAACGAGTAACTCCTCCCGCTTTTTTAGAGTCATATGCAAAATATCCTTGTGCATACAAATTTGTTTTATCCCCGATAATTTTAATTGAGTTTTTATTCGCCCCAACTGTTCCATCTGAACCAAGTCCGTAGAATAGACATTCTTTTACATCATCATTTCCTGTAAACACTTCTTCTTCCAAAGCTAGTGAAGTAAATGTTACGTCATCAATAATTCCTATTGTAAAGTTATTTTTTATTTCTTTTTGCGCCAAGTTTTTATAAACTGCGACTATTTGTTCAGGTGTTGTATCTTTTGAAGAAAGTCCATATCTTCCTCCAACAATTTCAGGCGCATTTTCTTTTCCATAATAAAGCGCTTTAATATCTGTGTATAAAGGTTCTCCAACAGCACCTTGCTCTTTTGTTCTATCCAAAACTGCAATTTTTTTAACTGATTTTGGCATTGCATCAAAGAAATATTTGCTTGAAAAAGGTCTATATAAGTGTACATTTAAAACTCCTACATTTTCTCCTTTTGCGTTCAAATAATCTACTACTTCTTTTATTGTTTCATTTACTGATCCCATTGCAATTATTACTCTTTCAGCATTTTCTGAACCGTAATAAACAAATGGTGCGTATTTTCTTCCAGTATATTCACTTATTTTTTGCATATAGTCATTTATTATGTCTGGTACTGCTTCATAGTATTTATTTTGAGCTTCTTTTGCCTGAAAATAAATATCGTCATTTTGCGCTGTTCCACGAGTTACAGGATTTTCTGGGTTTAACGCTTTTTGTCTGAATTCATGCAAAGCATCTCTATCAATTAAACTTTCCAAAAATTTATAATCCATAACTTCCACTTTGTTAATTTCGTGAGAAGTTCTAAATCCATCAAAAAAGTGTAATGTTGGAACTTTAGATTTTAGTGCTGAAAGATGTGCCACTGCCGCTAAATCCATAACTTCTTGCACAGAGCTTGTTGCAAGCATAGCCCATCCAGTCATTCTTGCTGAATAAATATCTTGGTGATCTCCAAATATTGAAAGTGCATGGGAAGATAGCGAACGAGCTGCCACATGCATAACTCCTGGCAACAATTCCCCTGCGATTTTATACATATTAGGCAACTTTAAAAGTAGCCCTTGTGATGCAGTAAAAGTCGTAGTCAGTGCTCCCGCTTGAAGTGAACCGTGAACCATTCCCGCAGCTCCTGCTTCTGATTGCATTTCCACAACTTTAACTGGTTTTCCAAATATATTTTTTTGTCCGTATGCCGCCCATTGGTCAATTACTTCAGACATAGTTGATGACGGCGTAATTGGATAGATTCCTGCTACTTCAGTAAATGCGTATGCCACATGTGCCGCAGCCATATTTCCATCCATTGT
Organism: Leptotrichia rugosa; assembly: GCF_041200005.1. Taxonomy (NCBI): domain Bacteria; kingdom Fusobacteriati; phylum Fusobacteriota; class Fusobacteriia; order Fusobacteriales; family Leptotrichiaceae; genus Leptotrichia; species Leptotrichia rugosa. The sequence continues at coordinate 1,582,656 of NZ_CP165644.1, read as the reverse complement.
TTTCATTTCTTTAGCCATTTTTCCCTCCAAAAATTAAAATTTCATAGATTTTCTATGATTTTATCAAATACATTTTATAATTAAATTAATAGAAATAATTTCTATTATCTAATTTAATAAATTATCCACAATTTTATTAAATTTTATCTTCAAATATGTATTTTTAGAAAAAATAATTATATAAAAATGATTTGATTTTTAACAACTACTAATACAAATTGTAATATCTTTTTTCTTGGTTGTCAAGTATTATTATATATTTTTTAAACTATTTTTGTCAATTAATTTTTTTATTGAAATTTTCAAATTTTTTCTGATTTATGTTCCACAATATTTTTTATTATAAGAATAACTATTGAAACTAAAACAAGTATTGATGATACTGCAAACGCTGAGGTTATCGCATCCGATGTTCCCGATAAATAAAGCGCATCTATTTCAAGCGGCAATGTAAATGTTTTTCCCCTTGCCTTTGACAGAGCATTTACTGCACCAAATTCTCCTAAAGCTCTTGCTGTACAAAGTATTATTCCGTAAAAAAGTCCCCATTTTATCTGCGGAAAAGTTATTTTTCTAAAAATCGTGAACCCACTTGCTCCCATCAACGCCGCCGCTTCTTCTTCAGCTTTTCCTTGTGCATTCAAAATCGGAATAATTTCTCTTGCAATAAACGGAAATGTGACAAAGATTGTAGCAAGAATTACTCCTGGGATTGCAAATACAATTTTTATATCTAGAACAAAAAATTGATTTATTTTTTCAATAATCGCATTTGCCCAGCCCATTCTACCAAAAGTCATAATAAAGGCAAGTCCCGCTATTACAGGAGAAATTGAAAAGGGAATGTCAATTAATGTCGCAAGAATATTTTTTCCACGAAAAGAAAATTTTGTTATTAGCCACGCAACTACTATTCCAAAGACAGTATTTACCAAAACTGCTGAAACTGTAGCAATTATTGTAACTTTTAGCGCCGATAAGACATTTTTATCCGTTATGCTGCTAAAATAAAACTTCCAGCCTTTTTGAAGCGAATTTAGAATTATTGAAGCGAGTGGTAGCAAAAGCATTGTAAATACAAATAAAAAACTTATTGTGATAAGAACATATTTTATTATATTATTTTCTTTTTTCATCATTATTTTCTCCATTTTTTATTTTTTAAATACAAATATGTTTATGCAAATAAACACAATTTCTTTTTCTTTTTCATTTTCTCTATTTTTTACTTTTTAAATATTATTTGTTCTTTTAAATTGCTTCATTTGCACCATATTTATTAAAAACAGCAAAATAAAAGAAATTACTAACATAAGTAAAGCTATTGCCGTTACTGATGGATAATCCACATAATTTAATTTTTGCATAATCACATATGAGATAACTTGCGTATGTTCTTTGAAACTGTTTCCAGAAATATAAATTACGCTTCCATATTCGCCAATTCCCCTTGAAAAAGCCAATCCAAATCCCGTGAGAAGCGCAGGCTTTATCTCAGGAAAAATCACTTTAAAAAAAGTCGTAGCTTTATTTGCTCCCAAAATATATGCGGCCTCTTCATATTGACCGTCCAGCTTTTCCAAAATTGGCTGGACACTCCTCACAACAAAAGGAATTCCGACAAATATTAAGGCTATAACAATCCCTATATGAGTGTACGAAATCTTTATTCCAAATTTTGCAAAATATTTTCCAACCATTCCCGTATCTGAATACATTTTCGCAAGAGTTATTCCTGCAACGGCTGTTGGAAGCGCAAAAGGAAGTTCTAGAAGACCATCTAAAAATCTTTTTCCAAAAAAATCATATTTTACAAGAACCCAAGCTAAAATTAAGCCAAAAATGCAGTTTACAACCGCTGCTAAAAAAGAAAGTGAAATACTTGTAAATAAAGCATAAACAACTGATTTTTGCGAAATTAACTTCCAAAACTGACTCGGCGACAATTTAAACGAATAAATCAGTATTGAAACAAGCGGGATTAAGACCAAAACTGAAAGCATCGCAAGTGTTATTCCAAGTGATAAATTAAAGCAAATTGTCGCTTTGGCACTTTTTTTGCAAAAAACTTTTCTTTAATTTTAATAACATCTTCCACTTCCTTTCTATTCTATTCTATTCTATATTTTAACCTATATTTTAATTTTCCATAATTTTGTCAAAAATTTTACCTTCTTCAAAAAATTTCTCATAAACTTTTTTCCATCCACCAAAATCTTTTATTGTTGTTAGTTTCATATTCAAATTAAATCTATCCTTATATTTCTCAAGTATTTCTTTATTATATGGTCTATACCCGCTTTGTGCAATAATATTTTGAGCTTTATCCGAATATAAATACTCCAAATATTTTTGGCTAATTTGAAAATTTCCATTTTTCTTTGCAATCTTATCAACTACAGCAACTGTCGGCTGAGCTAAAATACTTACAGTCGGATAAACAATCTCAAAATCATTTGGATATTCCCTCACTGTTGCAAGTGCTTCATTTTCCCAAGAAATAAGCACATCTCCTTGTCCATTTTCCACAAAAGTCGTAGTTGCAGCTCTAGCCCCAGAATCCATAACCGCTACATTTTTATAAATTTTTTTCACAAATTCACTGATTTTATTCTCATTATTTCCAAATTTTTTTATACCGTAAGACCAAGCCGCTAAAAAATTCCAACACTCCACTGCTTTTTGGATCTGGAGTTATGACTTTTACTCCATTTTTTGTCAAATCATCCCAATCTTTTATATTTTTAGGATTTTTCCGTCGAACGAGAAACACAATTGTCGAAGTATATGGCGAAGAATTTCCTGGAAAATTATTTATCCAGTTTTTTCCTAATAAATCAACTTTTTCCAAAAGCGAAACATCATTTTCTAGCGCCAAAGTTACAACATCCGCATCAAGCCCTTCAATTACAGAACGAGCTTGAGAACCCGATCCACCATGAGACTGTACAATTCTTACATCTTTTCCATATGTCTTTTTATAATATTTTGAAAATTCCTTATTATATTTTTCGTATAATTCACGAGTTGGATCATAGGATACATTTGTAATTTCTATTTGAGATTTTTTATTTTTAATTTTAGCATTTTGTCTTACAATTCCAATTGTATATAAAATTATTGCTGCAAAAATAAGAATTATTGGTATTTTAAAATTTTTTATTCCCATTTTTCCCCCTTTTGTGCTATATCACATAAGAGTAATCGGTGCTCACAACTCTTCTATAAGTTTCAAATTTTGCCCATTTATTATGAATTTCAGAAATATTTTTATTTTTTTGCCAGTCTTCTAAAAAGTCTTGCATATCCTGTTTTTTATTGATATTTAGTGCACATCCCCCTGTATCTACAAGCGGAAGTCCTGTGTAATGATAATCAGAAAGTTTAATTATATCAAAAATTTTATAATTTCTCACAAGCGCTGCTGCTCCATCTTCAACTGAAATAATGTCAAAATATTCTGGATATTCAAAACTATCCCCTTTTCCAGTAATTTTGTCATCCACAAAATAAGTTTTTTTATTTTCTTCAGATTTAGAAAGTCTTGCGTTTTTCAAGTCAAAATACATTTCTTCAAAAATATAACCATTTTTTATAACTATGTCATCTTTTTGAAAATACGGTATTTCTTCGCTAACTTTCACATTTTCCACAACTCCAGCGGCAGCCGTCTGATGTGACAATCTATCAATTAAGATAAGTTCTCCCAAAACCTTATTTTTCTTAAATTTATCAACTATCACTTTATCCGAAAACTCTATTTCACAAAGTGCAATTTCATTTTTAGTTATTGAATCTATTTTTATCTTTTCTCCAGTATTTACATCAATTTGGTGTTCAACTTTTTTAATTATCGCAGGAATTTTTTTAGTTCCAATTTTTGCCAAATACTCTTTTCCAATTGTCAATTTATCATCGTCCATCCAAAGCAATGTTGCACTTATATTTTTTGATGCAAAAAGTTCATTATTGTCAGTTATAACCGAACCACGGCTCACGTCAACTTCCCTATCCAGCTGAATAGTTACCGCTTGTCCCAAAAAAGCGCTATCTACAGTTTTATCTCCATTCAAAATTGATTTTACAACAGCAGTTTCATTACTTGGCAGCACAGTCACAGTCTGTCCAACTTTCACTTCACCGCTCTCAATTTGCCCTTGAAATCCTCTAAACTCGTGATTTGGTCGGCAAACTCTTTGAATTGGCACATAAAAAGATGAATTTTTATCTTCACTTGTAACATCGACTGTTTCCAAATATTCAAGAACACTCTCACCTTTGTACCATTCCATATTTTTGGATTTTGTTGTAACATTATCTCCTTCAGTTGCACTCACAGGTATAATTTTAATATTTTTTAAATTAAGTTCTCTTGCAAGTTCATCAATCTGTGCCACAATTTCGTCAAACTTTTCTTTGCTATAATTTGCCAAATCCATTTTATTTACCGCAAAAACAAAATATTTAATTCCGACTAAAGAACAAATTCTGGCGTGTCTTCTAGTTTGAATTAAAACTCCTTTTGTGACATCTAAAAGTAAAATTGCAACTTGTGCAAAGGATGCTCCAACAGCCATATTTCTAGTATATTCCTCATGACCGGGAGTGTCTGCCACGATAAAACTTCTCTTGTCTGTCGTAAAATAACGATAAGCCACGTCTATTGTTATTCCTTGTTCTCTTTCTGCAATAAGTCCGTCCAGAAGTAGCGAATAGTCGATTGCACCGCCTCTTGAACCAACTTTACTGTCCAAAATAAGTGCTTCTTCCTGATCCGCATAAAGTAATTTGGAGTTGTATAAAATATTTCCAATTAAAGTGGATTTTCCGTCATCCACACTTCCACAAGTTATAAATTTTAATAATTTTGCCATTAAAAATATCCCTCCCTTTTTCTTTTTTCCATGCTTCCAGCGCCGTTATCGCTGTCAATTACACGGCTTGTACGCTCTGATTCCACCGAACTTAATGTTTCATCTATTATTTCTTCCAAAGTTACAGCATTTGACTTGACAGCACCTGAAAGCGGGTAATCTCCAAGTGTTCTAAATCTCACCATTTTCATTTCAGGAACTTCTCCGTCATTTAATCTCATACGTTCGTCATCCACCATGATTAAATTTGTTCCTCTTTTTACAACAGGTCTTTTCTTTGCTGAATAAAGCGAAACTATTGGTATATTTTCTCTTTTTATGTATTCCCAAATGTCTTTTTCAGTCCAGTTTGAAATTGGAAAAACACGGATGCTTTCCCCTTTATTTATTTCCGTATTGTAAAGTTTCCACATCTCAGGTCTTTGATTTTTTGGATCCCAAGCCTGATTTGAATTTCTAAATGAAAAAATTCTCTCTTTTGCCCGACTTTTTTCTTCATCTCTTCTTCCACCACCAAATGCGGCAGTAAATCCATATTTATTAAGCGCTTGTTTTAACGCCTGAGTTTTCATTATGTCTGTAAAAGACGAGCCGTGGTCAAAAGGATTGATATTTTTTTCAACGCCTTCTGGATTAATGTATTCAAGCATCTCAATCCCCAATTCTTTCGCTCTTCTATCTCGAAACTCTATCATTTCTCGAAATTTCCAAGTCGTGTTCACATGTAAAAACGGAAATGACGGTTTTTCTGGATAAAATGCCTTCATCGCCAAATGCAGCATAACAGAACTGTCTTTTCCAATTGAGTAAAGCATAACTGGATTTTCACATTCTGCCGCTACTTCTCTTATGATATATATGGCTTCTGCTTCTAATTCATCTAAATGAGATAATTCTTTCATATTTTACTCTCCTTTTCTTTTTTTATTATAAATAATTTTTACATTTGCTTTTATTTTTCATAGCTCATTATCGCATATAACATTTGTATAATCAATTGTATATACAAATTAATTAGACTTAATTTTACTTTGATTTTCAAAATTATTTTAAGATATATTATATTAAAATCATAATTTGCTATTTTTAAGAATAAAAATTAAATTATACTATTACCCATTTAAAAAGCGAAAATTATATCTTATACTAAACCCCATTTGAATAACGAATACATTATAAATCTTTTTATTAGATTAAATCTGATATTTTCTTTTAAATAATTAAAATAAATATTCACTTTTTAAACAGGGAATAGTATTAATTATTTAGAAATATTAAGTCTTTTTTCCTTGTTGAAAAAATTTTAATAAATTGGTTATTCAAATGAGATTTAGTATTAATAAAAAAAGACCGGTTAATACTATATTTAACCTAATCTTTTTACAAAATAAGTGAACTACTCCCACTTGTAGAAGAGGGAGCTTCTTGGGAAGTATCTGCTTTTGCTAGCCAAATATATTTACCAAGCTCAAAGGTCTGTCCCTGCCCTGACTATGAATATTATACCATATAAGAGCTGTTATTTCAAGCTATATTCTGCAATTCATCTCCCACTTATAGAAGAAGGAGACTTCTTGCTAAATATTGTTAAAATTTTAATGATAACTTTTATTTTTCATAATTGTGGTCGTATCTTATACACGCTGTTCTCGAACCCATTTCACATAAATATCCATCACAACCAACTAATGACATCATTGTTAGAATAATAACAATTAGTTTAAATAATTTTGACATTCTTATTTCCCCCTTAAAAATATAAAACGCTCAATTTATTTTAATTATATCACTTTAAAATTATATTTTTATTATTTTTTAATTTTTTATTAATTATAAATCAAAAAAAATTTTATTATCCAAAATTATATTTTCTAATATTTATTTGCATCTTTTCTATTGATGTCAATCACTTGAGTTGTACCATCCCTTTTTTCAATTATCCAGCTCAGAATATCGCCTTTTTCCTTCGTTACCATTGTACTTCCATTTCCTCCGATGTCAGCTCCTAAAAAAAATGAAATTGCTTGCACTGGACATTCTTTTACGCATGAAACGCAGCCCCAGCAGTCTTTTGGATATTTCATAACCGCTTTTTTATTATCCATTTTTAAATCAGTCATTTCTATCAAAGTTCCTGGACAGACTTGTGTGCATTTTGTGCAGCCTATACACTTTAATGGATCAATTACTATGCTCATAGAAATCCTCCTTCACTATTTCTCTTGTAAAAACTTCCAACTTATCATTTATCAATTTTGAATTAACATATTTAAAAAATTTCTCGTCCATTTTTGGATGATCCAAATTTTCATTAAATGTGTGCCATCTCGTCTCTTTTCGGTAAAGCAAATGTGCAATTAATGACTTACAAACTAAAAGTCTATCTTTTAATTCATATGCAAACATCAAATCATGCATATCTTCCGCTTTTGCACCTTTTGAAAGTTCGATTAGCTGAGAAATTTTTTCATCCGCCAATTTTAACTGTTTTTCATTAAACTGATAATTTGTAGAAATTCCTCCAGCGTATTCGTCCATCACTTTTTGCATTCCCTCTTCCAAATCTTCTATTGAAAATTCATTTATCTTATTTTTCTCAAAATTTAAAATATTTTCATATTCTTTTATTATTTTCTCAGATTGTTCAGAAAAATTTTGATTTTCTTTATTTTTTTCATTTTCCAAATTTATCTTTGAAATTACGTCAAGTGCAGCAATTTCCCCTTCTGCCAATGCTCCTGTGACATATTTTTGTGGAAAGCCTCCAGCTACATCTCCTGCTGCATAAAGACCTTTTACAGTCGTCTCTCTATTCGTATTTATCCAAAATCCACTCGCTGTGTGTCCTCCAACTATGTAAGGCTCTGTTCCTTGAATTTCAACATCCTGCTCATTTGGATTTTTCCCGCTCTCTATCCATTTAAGCGTCTGACTTGGCGCCATATTTAAATACGCTTTTAACAAACTTTTACTTTCTTCATCGGTAATTCCACTCGTCTTTAAATAACATGGACCATTTCCCAGCTGATTTTCCTTAACTGTTCCATAAACCCGCTCACTCGTTGTAATTCCGTATTTATCCTCATATACAAAGCCTCTTGAGTTTACTTGCTTTGCTCCAACTCCCTGTGCAATCGTTCCAGTTGGTGCAATCGTGTCTTTACATCTAAGCGCAATAAATCTCATTTCAAAAGTTGTCATCTCTGCTCCAGCTTTTATTCCCATTGCATATCCAGCACCCGTGTTAAATGGCGGATACCACATTTTATGTCTGGAAAAGCCTGGATTATTTGGCTTATAAAGTCCAGAAGCTCCTCCTGTCGCAACAATCACTTTTTTTGCTAAAATTTTATAAGCCGCATTTTCTATTATAGAAAAACCTACCGCTCCTTTAATTTCGCCATTTTCTGTGATTAAGTCTGTTATATTTACAGTATTTAATACTTTTACATTTTTAGACTTTTTCACAGCATTGGCAAGTATCGGTTTAAAATTTTCTCCATTTATTTTAATATTTCTATTTCCACGGTTGACATATTCCCCGTTTGCATCTTTCAAAATTACAAGTCCTAATTTTTCAACCTCAGCCGTAATTTCGTTGAATCTATTTGCAGCGGTTAAAACCAAATCTTTTCTCACAATTCCATTTGCATCTTTTATCGTGTAATCTACATAATCTTGCGGTACCCTGCCTTTCACATTATACGCATTAATGGCATTGATTCCAGCTGCAAGACATCCGCTTCTTTTAATATTCGCTTTTTCTACAACAAGCACCGATAAATCAGAGTTTTTGCTAATTGTTACAGCCGCATAGCAACCAGCTGTTCCACCCCCGATAATTAGCACATCCGTTTCAAGTTCTTTTACTTTTAGCACATTAAACCTCCTTTTTATAAGTTTTTAAATTACGACATCGTTTTGATTTCGAGTATTTGCATTTTCCAAAATTTTCACTTTTTCGTCATTATCAAAAACAAAAGCACGATAAATATATACATTCACTTCTTCATTATTGAAAACCGCATCTTCTTCAATTTTTCTATTCCCTTTTATTAGAATCCCGTTAACTCTAACTCCAACTTCTACTTCTTTTCCACGAAAAAGTGTATATTCCACAACCCCTTTTTCAGTCGAAGCCGAATATCTAAATCGCTCCCCATTTTTTATAATCGTAACATTTTCTGCTCTAATTATCGCTTTTGAATTATTTTCCAAATGTTCAAATCCCTTAAATTTATTTATGCTCTCAAGCTCAATCGGATTTCCCATAAATTTTGCCACAAATGCAGTTTTTGGATTACTGTAAATTTCTTTGGGAGAACCCACTTGCTCAATTCTCCCTTTATTTGTGACAATTATTTCATCAGCAACTTCTATCGCTTCTTCTTGGTCGTGTGTCACAAAAATACTCGTAATTCCAACTTTGTCAATGGTTTTGCGAAGCCAGTTTCTAAGCTCCTGTCTAACTTTGGCATCAATTGCAGCAAAAGGCTCGTCTAACAAAAGAAGTTCTGGATTTGGTGCTAATGCCCTTGCAAAAGCCACTCTTTGTCTTTGTCCACCAGACAGCTGATTTGGATAACGATCTCCCAAATTTTCAATATTTACAAGTTTCATAAGTTTTTTAACTCTCTCTTTTATGACACTTTTTTTCTCCTTCATAATTTTTAGCCCAAACGCAATATTGTCAAAAACAGTCATATACCGAAAAAGCGCATAATTTTGAAACACAAAGCCAATTCCTCTTTTGCTTGGTGAAATATCATTTACAACTTTTTTGTCAATGATTATCTCTCCCGAATCAGGTGTTTCAAGTCCCGCAATCATTCGCAAAATTGTTGACTTTCCACTTCCAGAAGGTCCTAACAATGCCACTAATTTTCCTTTTTTTATTCCTAAATTGATGTCATTTGACGCTTTGTAGTCATTGTACGTCTTATTCACATCTTTTAATTCAACATACATGATTTTCCCTCCCTTTCCTTTATTCTACCAAGCCTTTTCGGCATCAATTTTACGAAATTCATTAAAATCAACATTTTCTATTTCAATTTCTTTATAATCTTCAATTAATCCAAGAAATCTATCTTCATTTGCAAATTTTTCAAATTCAATATTTTCATTTTTTATAATATTTGCAATATCTTCAAGAAAATATGGTATTTTATTTGCTTTTATTTCTCCCAAGTTTTCATTAAGTTTAACAGTTTTTCCACTAAATTCTCCCCTTGCAAAAATTGCAAAATATTCCCCATCTTTTTTTCTTCTTCCGCTAAAACCAAGTCTTGCGATTTGTGGAGTTGCACAAGAATTTGGACATCCAGTAACTTTTATTTGTGGCAAATAATTTGTAAGCTCTCTTTTTTCATCGTTGTCAAAAAATTCAAAAATGTAGTCCAAAATTGGCGGAGTATCCAAAATTCCAACATTACAAGTCGTACTCCCAATACAAGAATATGAACTGTAAAATTCATTTCCTCCGTAATATTCGCTCATAATTTCTTTTAATTTTAATACATCTTCTTTTTTAAGTCCACGAACCAAAATACTTTGAAAACTTGTAAGTTTCAATTCAACTTTGTAATCCAAATTTTTTACAAATTCAATTAATTTTTCTCCATCTTCCTTATAAATATTTCCTCTCGCAGGTCTTAAATAATATCCGTATTCTCCTTTATACTTTCCTGCCACGATATTTTTTTCATTTTTCAAGAATTCGTCGTTTTTAATACTTTCATCCGTATTTTCTTCACTAGAAAATATTTTTATTTTTTCTAATTCTTTTTCTCTATCCAAAATTTCTCTTTCTTCAAGCAATTTTCTCGTATAAATTTTAAGGCTGTCCCCTTTTTCTGCATAAAAATTAGAAATATATTCGTTACACAATTCCAAGAATTTCTCTTCCCCTAAATTTAGCAAAACATAACGAAGTCTTGCTCTAGCACGAATTTTACGATTTCCATGGTCATTAAACACATTTCTTATTGCATGAATATAATACAAAAATTCGTCTTCTTCAATAAATTCCCTTAAAACAATCGAATTAGTCGAAATTGGTCCAATTCCTCCGCCAACATACACTCTAAATCCTTTTTTCCCGTCTTGAATAACCGCTTGAAAACCAATGTCATTTATTTTCACATAAAGTGAATTTTCTTCTTTATTTGAAAAAGCAATTTTATATTTTCTCGGTAAGTGCATAAATTCGCGACCGTTTAAAATGTAGTCAGTAACAATTCTAGCATGAGGCGAAACGTCAAAAACTTCTTCTTCAAATCCAGTTGTTTCGGGAGTAATTACAGCTCTGGTTGAATCTCCGCAAGTCGCTTTTGTAAAAAATCCTCTTTTTGAAATAACCTCCAAAATTTTTGGTAAATTTTCTTTTTTCATTCCGTGTAGCTGAAAATCTTGTCTAGTTGTAAGATGAAGTCTTCCATCACAATATTTTTGCACAACGTCTAATAAATATTCAAAGTCTTCAATGTCTATTTTACTTTCAAAAAATCGAGGTCTTGTCATATAAGTATCTTTAATCCTACCTTCGGTATAAAGTGCAAACGAAGTTCTAAGTTTATTCCACTCCTTTTCTTTTTCCTTGTCTTCAAAAGATTCTTGAGTCAGATTTAAAATAAAATCCAGCTCTTTTTTCTCTCTCTCTTTCTGATAGTTTTCAATTTCCTTAAAATCATTCAATTTCATATTTTTCCCTCCAAAAATTTTTTTATTTAATAAAAAACTATTTATCCACAATTATTTTTTATTTATTATATACTTTTTTACATTATTTTATAATTGTATATACAAAAATAAGCCTATATTTTAAATTTGTATAAAATGATTGTCAAAGTTTTGTTTAACCTCGTTTTGTTTAACCTCTAATTCCCTAGATATTCCCTATTAAACTGTATCATTTTTTCAACATTTACAACGACCAAAAGCATATCATTTTCCAAAATTTTTTCATCTGGCAAAAGCGATATTCTCAGTTCTTCGCCTTTTCTTTTTATTCCAATTACATTCATTTCATATTTTTTCCTTAAATTCAGCTCGATAAGACTTTTTCCAATAATTTTTTTAGGCGCTTTAAATTCAAAAATCCTATATTTTTCAGAAAATTTCAAATGCTCTGTCACATCTGGCTTTAAAAATTCAAAAGCTAATTCTCTTCCAACACTTTCATCAGGAAATACAACTTTTTTCGCTCCAATTTTTTCTAAAATTTTTCCTTCAATTTTTGTAATAGCTTTACAAATAATTGTTTTTATGCCCAGCTCCTTTAACATAACTGTAACTAATGCGCTTGTTTGCAAACTTCCTTCAATGCAAATAAAAGCCACTTCAAAATCATCACTGCTCACCACTTTTTTTAGAGAATTTTCTTCTGTTACATCAAAAGAAACCGCTTCTCCAACAATTCCGTCATCTATTATCTGCTGTGTAAGTTCTTCATTTTTATCGATTACAAGCACAGTTTCGTTGTGATTATAAAGCGTCTTTGCAATACTTCTTCCAAATTTTCCCGCTCCTATAACTAAATATCCTGCCATTTTTTCCTCCTAAAAATTATCCTATTAAAATATTTTCCTGTGGATAAGTGTAACGTCCTTTTTTTAAATTTGACTTCGATAATGCCAAAGCAATTGTAAGTGGACCAACTCTTCCAACAAACATCGTAACTATAAGTATAAATTTTGAAATGTCCGCAAGGCTTGGAGTCAAATTTCTTGAAAGTCCAACTGTTCCAAACGCTGAAAACACTTCAAAAACCAAATCCAAAAGATTCTTATTCCTTTCAAATAAAATCAATAAAAATACACAAATTGTCGTATAAATAAGTGAAATGAATAATACAGTTATTGCTTTACTGTATATCCTCCAGCTTACGCTTCTTTTATCATATTCAATCGTATCTTTATTTTTTAATGTCGCTAAAGTTCCTAAAATTATAAGTCCAATCGTTGTAGTCTTTATTCCGCCACCAGTTGATCCAGGGGAAGCTCCAATAAACATAAGAATAACAAATAATAGTGAAGTTGACCTCTTTAGACCCAAAATTGAAATGGTATTAAATCCTGCTGTTCTCGTCGTTACACTTTGAAAAAATGATGCTTCCAATTTTTGTCCAAAAGATAAATTTCCAATTGTACTTTTATTGGAATATTCCAAAATAAACATCGCAACCATTCCTATTATTACTAAGAAAATAGATATTTTAATACTTAATTTAGTTGTTGAAGTCAATCTTTTTTCTTTTTTCCGCAAAACATTATAACAATTTAAAATCGTTGAAAATCCGATTCCGCCTAAAAATATCAGAAGTGGAATTGTAATATTTATTAAAAAACTGTTTTTGAATCTGTATAAATTATCTGGAAATAGTGAAAATCCCGCATTACAGAAAGCCGAAACAGAATGAAAGAAAGAATAATAAACTGCTTTTAAAAAACCAAATTTTTTTATAAATTCAAAAAATAAAATAATAGTTCCGATAAATTCAATGATAATTACAGAAAAAATAACTTTTTTCACATATTCTTCGATTTTAAAAGTCGTGTCAATATTTATATCTTCCTGAACGATTTTTTTCGTGTAATACCCAATTTTTTTGGAAATCATAATGATTATAACTGAGGTGAATGTTATAACTCCAAGCCCTCCAAGCTGGATCAATACTAAAATCACCATTTGCCCAAAAATATTATAAACACTGCCTATATCAATACTGGAAAGCCCTGTCACACAAATAGCTGAAGTTGCTATAAAAAATCCGTCAATCAATTTCACACTTTTACCATACCTCATAGAAATTGGCAAAGACAACAAAATCCCACCTAAAATTGTAACTACCATAAATGAGAGCAATATTGTCATATATGGCGAAAAAGATTTATTTTTTAAAAACATTTTATTTTCCTCCATTCATTCACTTTTTACTTTTCTAAAATAAATTTATCACATTCATTTTTTTTTGTCAATAAAAGTAAAATATGAATTTTAGAAAAAATATTTATTTGGTATTGACAATGAAAAAATTTGGGATATACTTATATAAAGATTTGAATTAAATAGAATATTAATAAAAAATTATATGGAGGGATTTATTATGAAAAAAAGGCTATTACTGGCTCTAACAGCGTTTTTACTGGCTTGTACATTTGTAAATGCAGAAACACTTGAAGAAAGAGTGGATAGACTTGAAAGAGAACTAAGAGAAACTAAAGAAGAATTACAAAAACAAATTGCTGAAAAACAAGCTCCTGCTCCAGTTGTAGCAGAAGCTCCAGCATTAGACATATCAAAATTAACTGATGGATTTGAATTTCACGGTTATGGAAGAGCAGGACTTCTTATAAATCAAAATGGAGATAAAGGAAGCTCATTCAAAGTTCAAGATGAAGGATTTGCTCAAAAATATAGATTAGGTAATGAAGATGACACTTATGCTGAATTAGAATTGGTTAAAAAATTTGATGTAAATGGAGCAAAAGGTTCAGTTCACTATATGTTTTCAACAAAATCAGGTGCAGGAGACGAATATAAAACATGGACTTCAGGAAGTTCAACAAATCCAGGTTCTGAAAACGATTCATTTAAAACTAGACAATTTTATGTTGATATAACTCCAAATGATGGAGCTACTTATTGGGCAGGAAAAAGATATTATGCAAGAGAAGATATTCATATAAATGACTATTATATTAGAAACTATTCAGGAACAGGTGCAGGAATTCAAAATATTAAACTTGGTTCTGGAGCAGCTGATGTTGCATTAATTGCAAACGATCCTAGCGATCATCCTGAATATACACTTCATTCAAGATATTCAGTAGGACCATGGGCTTTTGAACTAGCAGGACACACAATGAAATCAGATTCTATAGATAAAGATATAACTGAATGGGGAGCACAAGGTTCTGTAAGTTATAGCCTGCCTGGTTTTTATGGATTAAAGGACAAAGGATCTTCTAAAATAGTTCTTCAAGGTGGTAAAGGACTTGGTTCTGGAAGTGGACTTGGAAGTGCTACTGCTTGGGGAGATACTAGAAAAGACGCTTACTCTGTGAATTTAGTGACATACGGTCAAGCAAATCTTTCAGACAGATGGCAAATTATGCCTGAATTAGGTTATAGATACGATAAAAATTTTGGTGGAAAAAAAGATCAAAAACAACAATGGGTAACAACTGGAATAAGAGTTGTCAATCCAATTACACAACATTTTGCTATGCAATATGAAACAGGACTGGACTATGTGAAAGTTGATAAAGGAAATACAAACTACGACAGCGGACTATTCAAATTAACAGTTGCTCCAACTTTGAAACTTGACACGGATAATTTCTGGGGAAGACCTGAAATTAGAGCATTTGTAACTTATGGACATGGATTGGGAGATAAGAAATTTATAAGAGTTGATTCGGATGGAAAAGAGCGTAATAAAGGTGTTCAGTTTGGAGTTCAAACAGAAGTTTGGTTCTAATTTATAACTTTTGATAAAAAATTATTATTTTAAAATTTTAGGGAAAATCATTTTTCAGTAAATAAAAAAATTATATTGTAAATGATTTTCTCTTTTTTTATAAAAAAACTATTTATTAATCAAATATTTTACTTAATCAACTAAAAAACTAAAATTGTATTTTAATTCTAAATGTGATAAAATGAATTATTAGAAACCATAACTATAATTACAAAGGAGAGTAAAAATTATGAGTTTAAAAAATTTGCCAATAACTCCGCTTTTATCGGTACAGCTCGATGAACAGCAAGAGGCTTTGTTTGCAAATAATGAATTATTAGCTAACCTTTTGGGAGAAACTATATTCAATTACGCTGGACTACATATTTATCAGACTACTGAAAATCTTACGGCCGCCTCGAAAAATTACTATAAAACACTTAAGCATGTGGCTAGGGAAAATTTATCTTTATTTTGCTCTGATTTAACTGACAGTGAAATTCTACGTGTAATTAGAAGTTTTTCGATTGCAGCGGCACTGGCTAATATTGCGGAAGATGTATATCAGACGCATCAGCAAAGAAGAGTTCGTATTTCCAATAAATTACAAATCGGTACACTTGAAAAATCTCTGCAAAATCTAAAAACTAAAGGTATTTCACAAGAAAAAATACTTGAAGCAATGGAAAAAGTATCAGTTGTCCCTGTTTTAACAGCACATCCAACACAAGTTCAAAGAAAGACTATTTTGGATATTACAAAAAAAATAACTGATGTTTTAGATCAATATGAAAATGTAAAATTAAAACAAATTGATGAAAAAGAATGGATTGACAAATTGAACCGTGAAATTCAAATTTGGTGGCAAACTTCTATGTTGCGCGAATCCAAATTACGTGTTACAGATGAAATCAGCAATGCTCTAAGTTATTATAATATTACATTTTTTAGCGAAATTCCAAACTTGATAAATAAATTTCAGGAAATTTCACAAAAAATGGGAAATTCGGTACAAAATTCGCAATCTTTAATTCCACTTACAATGGGAATGTGGATTGGTGGAGATAGAGATGGAAATCCTTTTGTAACAGTTGACACATTGGAAAAATCTGCTCAAGCTCAAGCAATTACATTATTTCAGCATTATTTCTCAGAAGTGGAAAAAATTTACAGAGATCTGTCAATGTCTATTACAATGACAAATGTTACAGAAGACTTACAAGCTCTGGCAGATGCCTCTGGAGAAGTTTCTCCACACCGTACAAAAGAGCCTTATAGAAGAGCTGTTACAACAATAAGAGACAGACTTGTTGCAACTGCTTATAACTTGTGTGACAAAAATATTAACTTGTTGCCACCAAAGAGAAAAAATGGAGTTGACGTTCCATACAGGAATTCAAAGGAATTTACAAAAGATTTAGTTATTGTCGCTGAATCACTTATCCGAAACAACAGTGAATTTTTAACTCATGGAACGCTTAACAACTTAATCTGTGCAACTGAAATTTTTGGATTTCATCTTGCCACAATAGATTTAAGACAGGATTCAAGTGTCCATGAAGTCTGCGTTGCGGAACTATTAAAAAGTGCAAATATTTTAGGAGATTATTTAAGTTTGCCAGAAGAAGCTAGATGTAAAGTTCTACTTCGTGAGTTGGAATGCGATCCTAGAATTTTAAGTGATCCAACTATCCCACAAAGTGAATTGCTTTCCAGTGAGCTTGCAATTTTTAAAAAAGCGAAATCGCTTCATGAAAGATTTGGGAAAAAAATTATTGAAAAAAATCTTATCTCTCATGCCACGAGCGTATCAGATATGCTAGAAGTAGCTATTTTATTAAAAGAAGCGAACCTTGCTAAAGGAAACAAAGAAAATGAATTTTGTGATTTATACATAGTTCCATTATTTGAAACAGTTGAGGATTTAGAAGCTGCACCAGATATACTTAGAAAATGGTTTAGCCTTCCAATTGTGCAAAAATGGATGGAAAAGAATGGAAGAAAACAGGAAGTTATGTTAGGTTATTCTGACAGCAACAAAGATGGCGGATATTTGAGCTCCAGCTGGTCTTTATATAAAGCGCAAAAAGAACTTACGGCTGTAGGACATGAATTTGATGTACAAATTTCATTCTTCCATGGTCGTGGTGGAACTGTCGGTCGTGGTGGTGGACCAAGTTATGAGGCGATTTTGGCCCAACCCGAAGGAAGCACAGATGGAACGATAAGACTTACAGAACAAGGGGAAGTTATAGGAGCAAAATACGGAAATCCAGATTTAGGATTTAAAAATTTGGAGGCGTTAGTTTCTGCAGCGCTTGAATCTAGTGCTTTGACAGTGGAAGACGCCGCTTGGGAAGAATATGAAAATATTATTGAAGAAATTTCTAAATTAAGTTATCATTCTTACAGAGATTTAGTTTATAACACAGAAGGTTTTTCAGACTTTTTCTTTGAAGTAACTCCGATAAACTTTATTTCTGGTCTAAATATAGGTTCCAGACCATCATCAAGAAAGAAAAAACAGACACTTGAAAGTCTCCGTGCAATTCCTTGGGTATTCTCATGGTCGCAAGCCAGAATTATGCTACCTGGCTGGTATGGTGTTGGAACTGCTTTTACAAAATGGATTAATGACGATGAAAAAAAACTTGAAGTTTTACAAAAAATGTATGCTGAGTGGCCATTTTTCAAATCTACAATCTCAAACGTAGATATGGTTTTATCAAAATCAGATGTATCAATCTTTGCGGAATATGTAAAACTTGCAAAAGATCAAAAAGTTGCACAGGAAATTTTAAAAGAAATTGTAACAGAATGGGAACTTACAATAGATGTTCTTAAAAAAATCACTAAAAACGATGTTTTATTAGCTGACAACGCAGAACTTGCAAGCAGCTTAAGAAACCGTTTGGCATATTTTGACTCAATGAACTTCTTGCAGATTGAATTGATAAAAAGAGCAAGAAAATTTGAATCTATAGATGAAATTCCGAGAGAGTTAAGAAAAGCCATTCACATTTCAATAAACGGACTGGCAACAGGACTTCGTAATAGTGGATAATAATAAATAATTAATTTATAAAACAAAAAGCTGCATCTAAATAAAAGATGCAGCTTTTTATTTAATTGATTTTAAGTTTTAGTGAAAAAATCTTAAAATAATTTTCCTTGATTTTCTTTTTGTATTCCTTCCACACATTCATAATCTTCCAGTATTTTTAATACAGTTTTATTTAACTTCGTTCTCTTCGTCAAATCTTCCAGTGACAAAAATGGGTCTTTTTCCCGCTCTGATACAATCTTTTCAGCAACAGACTCACCAAGCCCGTCTACAGCAATAAGTGGCAGCTGAATTTTTTTATCTTCTGTTATTGTGAAAAACTTTGCGTTGGATGTCAAAACATTTGGCTTTGCAAGTTCAATGTTACGATAATTCATCTCTATTAAAATCTCATACAAAAATAATTCCTGCTTTTGTTTTGCATTCAAATTTGGATTTGATTCCAGCTCCCTTCTTAAATTTTTCAATTTTTTTAGAGAAGGTGAATCTTCTTCTGTACCAGATTTTTTCTTTTCAAAAAACATCGTAGTCATTTTAAAATCTCCGACTTTTCTATTTAAAAAAGCTGCATAAAATTCCACAGGATAATGAACTTTAAAATATGCAATTCTCACCGCCATCATAACATATGCCACAGCGTGTCCCTTTGGAAACATATATTTTATTTTTTCACAAGAATCTATGTACCACTGCTCAACACCTTTTTCTTTCATCAATGCTGAATATTCTTTCCATTTATCAGGATCTTTTGTAGGTCGTCCCTTTCTCACAAATTCCATTATTTTAAATGCTAAAGATTTATCCAGTCCATCGTCGATAAGCTTATTCATAATGTCATCTCTCACCGTTATAATCTGGCTCAATGTTGCAACTCCACTTCTCACATAGTCCTGCGCATTATTTAGCCAGACATCTGTTCCGTGCGAAAGCCCTGAAATTCTTACCAATTCCGCAAAAGTTTTTGGTCTTGTGTCAACTAACATTTGTTTTACAAAAGATGTCCCAAACTCTGGAATCCCTGACGTTCCAGTTGGAGAACCTATATCATCTGGAGTCACTCCAAGCGCTTGAGTTCCACTAAAAAGACTCATGACTTCTTTATCATCAAGCGGTATCTTATAGATGTCAACTCCCGTCAAATCCTGTAAAATTCTAAGCGTAGTTGGATCATCGTGTCCTAAAATATCTAATTTTACCAGTTGCTCGTCCATAACATGATAGTCAAAATGCGTTGTTTTAAAATTAGATTTCATATCATTTGCAGGTCTTTGTATTGGACAAAAATCGTAAATTGACTTGTCTTTTGGAACTACTATCATTCCTCCTGGATGCTGTCCAGTTGTTTTTCTCGCTCCTTCACATCTCATCGCAAGTCTTGTAACTTCAGCTTTTCTCTCTTTTATTTCTTCCGTTCCTTCACTTTCTTCCAGATATTTTTTTACATAACCAAAAGCATTTTTTTCTGCTAATGTAGAAATTGTTCCAGCACGAAATACATTTTCAGAAGTTTCAGGATATTCAGAATTTTTAGGATTTTCAAAATCTTCAAAATTTATAATTTTTTCAATATCTTCAATATTTTCAATATTTTCAAGAGCATCTGAATTAAATAGCCATTCAGTATATTTATGAATTTTCCCTTGATATTCTCCAGAAAAATTTAAGTCAATATCTGGCACTTTTTCTCCGTTAAATCCCATAAACACTTCAAATGGTATTGCATGTCCATCTTTTATATATTTTGTACCACATTTTGGACAATTCTTATCAGGATAGTCAACTCCATTTCCTTCTTCATTCATAAATTCAGTATGCTTGCAATTTGGACATCTGTAGTGTGGATAAAGTCCATTTACTTCAGTAATTCCCATAAGATAGGCGACAATAGACGAACCGACTGAACCACGGGAACCAACTAAATATCCTTTTTTTACCGATTTTTTAACCAATATCTGTGCAATTAAATAAAGTACAGAAAAGCCATTTCCAATAATCGAATTTAACTCTTTCTCCAGTCTTTCTTTCAAAACCTGATCAACATCATCGCCATAAAGCTCCTCTAATTTATCATAAGTCATTTTTCTTACTAACTCTTCAGCCCCTTTTATCTTTGGTGGATAAAATCCTTCAGGAACCGGTCTTATTCCAGCATCAATCATATCAGCAATTTTATTTGTATTTTCAACAACAATTTCATTAGCAATTTCATCGCCCAAATATTTAAATTCTTCAAGCATTTCTTCAGTTGTCCTAAAATATAATTCTCTATCAAAAAATTCGTATCTTGAACCATCGACAAACTTAGTTTTTCTTAAATTTCCACTTCCTAAAAGTAAAACATTTCTGTTAATTGCTTCTCTTTTGTCTAAATAATGTACATCTCCTGTAGCAACAACTATTTTTCCTAATCTTTTCCCCAAATCATAAAAATATTTATTCATTTCTTTTATTACTTCTAAATTCTCAATTTCACTCGTATTTTTTTCTACCAGTTCATTATATGTAATTGGTGGTTGTATTTCTATATAGTCATAAAATTTTGCCTTTTCTTCAATTTCTTCTGTTTCTCCACGCAAATAAAGATTTATGAGTTCCCCTCTATTTCCATATATCCCAGTTGCTGAACTTGCAAGAAGTAAATTTTCTCTCATTTGTTTTAATAATGTTTTTGGAATTCGCGGTTTTCTCATCCCAAAGTAGTCAATGTGCGATTTGGAAATTAACTCATATAAATCCCTTAATCCTTTTTGATTTTTTACTAAAATCATCGTATTCAGTGTTTCAGCATTTTGAATATTTGGTTGAAGATTCATATTTATATCTTTTAGTGTCAGAATTCCTTTTGTTATAATCATATTAAAAAATTTCTGAAAAACTTCAGCAGTTGCTCTTGCATCGTCAATAGCTCTATGGTGTGATTCTAATATTATTCCAAAATATTTAGTCAAATTTGCCAATCCAAATTTTTTTTCATTAGTAAGAAGTGCCCTTGCAAGTGGAAGGGTATCAACTACACTTGGGGAAAACTCTAAATTTTGGTCAATTGATTTTTGCTTAATGAATCCCACATCAAATTTTGCATTATGTGCAACAACTGTGGAATCGCCACAAAATTCTAAAAATCTTGGTAAAATTGTTTTGATGTCAGGAGCATCTTTTACCATTTCATCAGTAATTGAAGTAAGTTTTACAATTTCTTCAGGAATAGGAATTTTAGGATTTACAAATTCAGAAAATTCGTCAATAATTTCCTTCCCTTTCATTTTTACTGCCCCAATTTCGATTATTTTATCATTAAACGGATCAAATCCAGTAGTTTCTATATCAAATACAACATATGTTTCTTCTTCAATTCCCAAATCTTTGGGATTAGTAATCATTTGAGCTTCATCATCTACAACATATGCTTCCACTCCGTAAATAATTTTAAAATTTTCATTTGCTTCTTTAAATGCAAACGGGAATGAATGCACCACTCCAAAATCTGTTACCGCAATGGCACTATGCCCAAATTCTTTTGCTCTTTTTGCATAATCTTTAATTGACATAACTCCGCTCATTTCACTCATATTCGTGTGAGCATGAAGTTCAATTCTTTTTTTTAGTGCTTTATCCTCTTTTTTTACTTCTTCTGATTCAATCGATTCCAAATCTTGCACTCCAATGTAATCTTCAGCATAAAAGCTGTCTTTTTTGTAATATCCTTTTACCTTTACCCAATCATTTACTTTAAGTATTGCAATTTGTGCCTCATCTTTAGGATTTAAAAAAATTTTACAATTTATTGAATCGTTGTAATCGGTTATCAAAAAATCGTACATTAAGGAATTGTTTTTTGTTTCTCTCACATCAATTTTAAAAATTTTTCCTTCAATTTCAACTTCAACAGCTCTTCCTCTGTTGTCACCATTCTCACCAGTTTTTATATTTTTTAAATCTGAAATCTCAAATTTTTGTGCACCACCTTTAAACTTACTTTTTTTAAAGCTGCTTTCTCCACTTAAGGCAGATGAATATTCAAGTGAAGAACCTTTTATAACATTTTCAGGTAAAACTTCTCCAACGAGTGGTTTTTTATCTTTTTTGTTATCATTATTTTCATTGTTCATGCTATTTTCTTCATTCTTTTTATTTTCTTTAATTTCTTTATTTTCATTGTTCTCGTTGTTTTCATTATTTCCGTCATTTATATCGCTTTCAAAATTTTTATTCACAATTTCTATTTTTAAATTTCTGTTTAACACTTTAGAAATTCTCATTTCCAAAGCTTTAAAAATTTCATCTTGTTTCATTTTCTTTACAGCTTCCTGCGACAAAAGCTCTAAATAAATTATATTTCCTAAAATTTTAATTTCATAATTTGTCAAATACACAGCATATTTATTTTTTTCTGTCTTTTTATACTCAATAACAAAGGTAATGAATCTTTTTACATCGTTAAAAATCAGTTCTTCATCCACGTCAAACTTTATTTCAATTTTGGTTTCTCTCTCTTTTTTACAAATCAATTTTCTTAATTTTGAAATATCATCAATTGCATTTTCGTAATCGCCAATGACAATACTCATAACAATTCTTTTTTCAAGTGCAAACATATTCACAAACTTTATTTCAAAACTTTTTATATTATATTTTTGTAAAAAACCTACGGATGGCTTTATTTTACGGTATTTTTCTTCTTTAATGCTATCTTCCATTTTATCCCCCTTAATTTTTTCTTATAGTTTACTTCGTTTGTTAGTTTACTCCTAACTTACATTTTTTTAATATTCTAAATACAATTTATTTTATTTTATCTCCTGTCATTATTAACGGCATTGAATTCTCAGCATCAAATTCTGATTTATCAAATCCACCATAAATTTTTATATTTTTGAATCCTATTTTTTCAAAATAATTTTTTAATTCATTGTATTCAATATTTAAAAGAATTTCTTCATTTTCTATTTTATTATCTAAAATCGTTTTAAAAATAATATTATTTTCTTCATTCAAATAATAGGCTCTCTCAAATTTTACTTTTTCATTTTCAATCAACGGAAGATTTCCAAGAAAATTATTTTTATATTTATTCTTCTCTTTGTTCTTTATAAATTTTACAAAATTAATAATTTGAATTATAATTTTCCCGTCATCATTCAATTGGTTGTAGGATTTTTCTAAAAATTCATAAATTTCTTTTTTACTGTTTAAATGTGGCAATGCATTTCCTATGTTTATTATTGTGTCAAAGTTTGGAAATTTATCTATGTTTAACATATTTTCATTTAGAACCAAAATTCCTTTTTCAGCTGCTTTTTTTATAAGCCTTTTGTTTAAATCAATTGAAGTTAGTTGTAAACCTTTTTCATTCAAATATTTTGTCACTTTTCCTGTTCCTGCTCCAACGTCAAGTATCTTTCTACCTTTTACTTCTTCATCTAAAAATTTTTTCTGCATTGATGATAGAGGGAAAATGTAGTCGTATTTATCTGCAATTGTGTCATAAAATTTTTTCATGCTTTTTTCATTTTCTTTTCTATTTGGCATAAAATCAGCTCCTTTTATAATTTTATTTTTATTAAAAATATTATTTTTTTTATCTACAAATTTAATATTTCTTTTTGCAAAATAAATTATATCACAAAAATTTTACTTTTTCATTTTTTTTATGAAAAGAGCAATTTATCTTCCTCTTTTAAAAACCTGCAACTTCTTAATAAATTTCATTAAAAAAATTTTTAATTTCTTTTTTTTTAAAATATGTTATAATTCTAGTAAATATATAAAGAATGGAGAATTTTTAGCATGAATATATTTGAGAAAAAAATAAAAATTAACGAACTTACAAATTTAAGAAATAATCTTATGAAAGAAGGAAATGTCACAAAGGAAGTTGAAGTTTTAAAAGAATTGTCGCCACTTATTGAAGAAGTTTTCGGTGAGAAAAGTGACGAGAATATAAAAATTTTAAATGAAGTTGGGGGAACTCTAAAATATGTCGGCGAGTATGACAAAGCAAAAAACGCTCTTTTAAAAGCGCAGAAACTTATTGTTGGGCGATATGGGGAAAATAGCGTTCCTTATGCGACTTGCAGTTTAAATTTAGCTGAAGTTTACAGATTTATGAAGCAATATGACCAGACGGAAGAAATTTATTTAAATGCAATGAGAATTTACGAAGAGAATAATTTGCAAAATGATTATGTCTATGCGAGTGTCTGCAACAATTTAGCACTTTTTTATCAGGAACTTTCGCAATTTGAAAAAGCGATTTCTCTTCAAGAAAAAAGTTTAAAGATTTTAGAAGAAAAAGGAGAGAATCCGATTCAATATGCAATAACATTAAGCAATCTTGTGCAACCTTACATAAAAATAAAAAATATGGAAAAAGCGAATGAATATTTAAAAAAAGCGCTAAATTTAATCGAAATTGAAGTTGGGAAATCTCACAACTTATATGCTGCTATTTTAAACAATGTCGCAAGTTTTTACTTTGAAGAAGGTGAATATAAAAAAGCACTTGAACTTTTTTACGAAAGTTTGGAAATCTGTAGAAATATTTTTGGCGAAAACAGTAATAACTATAAAAATATTTTGGAAAATATTCAAATTGCAAAAGAAAAAATTGGAGATAATTCTGAATCTTATGACAAAACAGAATATATCAGCTGGTAAAAAATGGAATTAGGAGAAAATATGGAAAAGATAAAAGGTTTGGAATTATCCAAAAAATATTTTGAAAAAGTTTATTTGCCAATTATAAAATCAGAATTTCCTGAAATATTGGAAAAAATGGCGGCAGGACTTGCAGGAGAAGGTTCGGAGTGCTTTGGTTTTGATGATGAAATTTCAAAGGATCACGACTTTGGTCCATCTTGCTGTATTTGGCTGGACAACAACGACTTTGAAAAATATGGCTTAAAACTACAAAAAAGACTAAATGAACTTCCAAAAGAATTTATGGGATTTCCAGTTTTTTGCGAAAGTGAATTTGGAAGCAACAGGCGAGGTGTGCTAAATATCGACGACTGGTACTACAAATTTTTAAATCGAGCTGACTGTCCAAAAGATTTATATGAATGGCGACTAATTCCAGAAAAATTTCTAGCAACTGCCACAAATGGAGAAGTTTTTTTAGATAATTTAGGAAAGTTTTCAAAAATAAGAAATGAATTAAAAAATTATTTTCCAGAAGACATAAGACTAAAAAAAATTGCCGCAAGATGTATGAAAATGGCACAATCTGGACAATATAACTATTACCGATGTATGCGAAGAGGAGAAATCATTGCAGCTAGACTTGCTGAAAGTGAATTTATTTCTGAAACAATCCACATGATTTTTTTACTAAACAAAACCTACAAGCCTTTTTACAAATGGATGGCAAAAAAAATGAAAGAACTTCCAATTTTAGGAAAAAAAATTTATTTTTTAATCGAAGAATTAATAAAACTTCCAACAGGTGCATTAAATAGAAAAGGAGAAATAATCGAGGAAATAAGCATGTCTGTAATTAACGAGCTAAAGCGTCAAAGTTTAGTTCCAAGACAAATCCCAAGCGATTTTTTACAAGACTACGGGCCTTTTGTCCAGCAAAAAATTAGCGATGAAAAACTTCGCAATTTACATCCAGCGTCAGATTAAATAAACTTAATAAACTAAATTTATTAATTAATTAAAAGAAAAATAAAAAATATTGTTGTTAATAATATTAATATTATTAATTAAGAAAGGAAAAGATGGATAGAAATATTACAAAAAAAGAAACTTATATAAGACAAATTTTAAAAAGAGAATGGGAATTTTTCCAGCAAGTGCACCACACCGAAGGAAGAGCTGAATGTCAAAATAATCCCGCCGAATTTGAAATTATGAGAAGAAGCCAGTGGGAAACACTTCCTTGTGAAATTTTGGAGAGTTATTTAGAAGATTTAATTTTGGCAAAACATAAAAATCAAAACTTAGTTCAGGATAAATATGCCAGAATGATGGAATTTAGCTCTCCAAAAGAATTCGAACTGATAAAATCATATTTGCCAGAAATTTCTTTAGAAAAAAAAGAAATTATAAAAAAAATTGTGAAAATCTATTTAAAATGGGAACTTGAAATAATAAAAGAATATCCACATTTAGCTTCTAAAGCAAGACCCCTTTACTCAAAAGATGATACGCCAAATTACACTTCAATTGAAACATACTTAAAAGGCGAATTAGCTTCATATTCCTTAAAAACTCTAAAATTATATTATAATTTTATTTTGGAATATTTAAATCAAAATAAAAATTTAGCGCTTGAAAATATTCAAAATATCGTTTTGAAAAAGGGATTTTCTTCGCTGGAAGAAGCTGAAAATATAAAAACAGAAATTTAAAAAAATAAAAATCAATATTTCTAAAAATTATAAATATTTTTAATATTGATTTTTTTTATTTTTAATTTAGTAAATTTTTATATTCTATTTCCGTTTTTCTTATAATTTCTGCTTTTTTCTCATTTATCATTTGACGAAAAAATACATTTTTTATTTGGTTGCTCTGAGATGAAAAATAGTTTCTTACATTTTTTATAATATTTTTTAAATATTCTTCTTTTGTTTTTTCCTGCGCCTTTTTTAAAGCCTCTTTTTTTCTTTCAACATTTCTTCCAATAACTCTATTTCTTCTCTTTTAATTGAGTCAAGTCTCTTCGCTCTCAAAACCTCTTCTTTACCAAACTCATCCAAAATATCCAAATTTTCTATATTCTCAGAAAAATCACTTTTCCTCTCGTCTTTCTGCATCTGTTTTTCGTCATCTTCTTGCAATGCTTCCACTTTTTCAGCCTTTTTCGCAAAAATTTTACTGCTCAATTTTGAAAAAAATCCACTTTTTTATTTGGATTTTCCACTTCTTCTTCATAATTTATTTCAATTTCAATTTGTGTTTTTTTATCCAAATCTTCTAATTCTGCGTTTCTAATATTTCTAATTTTTTCCAGTCTTTCTTTTTTCATTTTAAATTTTTCAAATTTTTGAATTTCCCACTTTTCCCTTATCTTTTCGTTATTATAATCCATTTTTTTATAAAAGATTTCTTTTTTTAATTTTTCTATTTCATCTTTTTCACTTTTAAAATCTTCAATTTTTCTCTTGATTTCCGAATCAAAAAAAGAAATTTTACTAGTCTGATTCACTTCTTCCGAATAATTTTTTATAATAAGTTTCACTTCCAAAAATAAATCACTAAAATTTGTATTCAGAAATTTTTTATTTCTCTCTTTTATATCTTCTAAATTTTGAATCATATCTTTCTCTAGAAATTGACTCACATAAGTTTCGATGTTTTCCAAACTTTGATATGATTTTTCTTCTAAAAATTTTATAATTTTATTTTCAGATTTTTTAAGTTCTGATTCCAATTTTTTATTTATTGAATTTTCAATTTCATTTGTTCTAATTTCCAAAAGATTTTTTATATCTTGTAATTTATCCATTTTTTGTTTTTTCATTTCAACTCCAATTTTTTCATATTTTCAATATTTTTTCCTTATATAATTATACTAAAAAAACAAAAATAAAACAAAAATTTTTTGGAAAATTAAAGATTTCAATAAACAAATAAATAAATAAATTAATTAATATAATTTGAATTTTTTGAAAAAAATTTATAAATTTACTTGAATACTTTTGAACTTTTTTTATAGACAACTTCTTTGACACCCATTTTTACATTTGAGATACACGCAACTACAAAAAAATAATCCGATAATCTATTTATATATTGCATTCCATATTCATTCACATCTTCATTTTCTTCAAAAAGTTTTACTATTTTTCTCTCAAGTTTCCTAATATTAGCACGAATTAAATGAAATAAACTAGAAATTTCACTCCCGCCAGGAATTATGAAGCTCTCCAGTTTAGGCATTTGTGGAATATATTTATCAATCAAACTTTCCAGCCATTTCACATCTCCACTTTCCTGCTTGTACTCTCTAAGTTTATCTGGTGTTGCCAAATCACTTCCACAGTCAAATAATTGCTGCTGTATTTTCTCACATTCTTTTAAAATTTCTTCCAACTCAGTCACATTTCGCATTTTTGCAACAAGCACTCCAAGCATTGAGCAAACTTCATCTACAGTTCCATAAGCATCGACACGGCTGCTATTTTTACTAACTTTTTTTCCACCATATAATTTTGTAAATCCTTTATCTCCATATTTTGTATAAATTTTCATATTTTTTTATCCTTTTTTATTTTTTTTTAATTTTCTTTTTTATTTATATTTTTTTGTTTTTATGTCATTTAATTTTTTTATTTTTTTCGATAATTAAGTGCTTCTAATAAATGCTCTTTTTTTATATTTTCTTCTCCCGCAAGATCAGCAATCGTTCGTGAAACTTTTAATAATTTGTCAAACATTCTCGCTGACAACTTTAAGTTATCAACCGCTTCTTTCATTATTTCCTGAGTTTTTTTATCAATTTTACAATATTTATTTATTTGTCTTTTAGTCATTGCATAATTTAACATATTCGATTTAAATCGCTTTTTTTGAATTTCTCTGGCTTTAATTACTCTTTTTTGAATAACTTCAGATTTTTCTGATAAAGTTTCACAAAATAGCTCTTCCTTTTTTAACTGGCGCATTTCTACATACAAATCCATTCTATCCAAAAGTGGTCCTGAAAATTTTTTTTGGTATCTTTTTATATCCAAAGGACTGTCGTGGCAAAGCGGATTATCAGGAAAATATCCACTTGGCGTAGGATTTGAAGCTGTGATTGTTATACTTTTCACAGGATACGTCATCGTAAAATTTGCTCTGGAAATAACTATTTTCCCATCTTCCAAAGGCTGGCGCAAAGTTTCTAGTGTTTTTCCCTCGAATTCTCCAACTTCATCTAAAAATAGCACTCCATTTAACGCCAAAGTTATTTCTCCAACTCTTGTTGCACCTCCCGCAAGTGCCACTTCTGTAGCTGAATAATGTGGCGCACGAAAAGGTCTTTTCGTAATTATCGGATCTTTTTCACTCAAAAGTCCTGAAATGCTGTAAATTTTTGTAGTTTCAATTATTTCTTCTTCTGTCATCTCGGGAAGTATCGTCGTAAATCTTTTTGCAAGCATTGACTTTCCTGAACCAGGATCTCCTATTAAAAATACATTATGTCCTCCAGCGGCGGCAATTTCTAGCGCTCTTTTTGCTAAAAACTGACCTTTTACATCGCAAAAGTCTATCTTTTCATCTTCATTCTGAGAATCTTTTTCTTTTATTTCATCATTTTTATTTTTTGAAATCTCAATATTTTTTTCATCCGCCTTTTTACATAATTCTTCCACGCTTATTTCTTTTTCAAAAAAATCTAAAACTTCTTGTATATTTTGCACAGGAACTATTTCAATTCCCGAAATAAGTTTAGCTTCGTTGTAATTTTCAAATGGTACAATCACTCCTAAAAAATTTTTTTCTTTTGCCAAAATAGCCGCATTTATTGCTCCAGTTACCGATTTTATTTTACCATTTAAAGAAATTTCTCCCAAAATCAAATAATTTTTAAAAATTTCAACATTTGGAATTTTCCCAATATTTGCAAGTATTCCTAAAAAAATACTTAAATCAAAATGACTTCCTTTTTTTTTAATATTTGCTGGAGATAAATTCACAAGAACTCTTCTGACTGGAAACTCAAATTCCATATTTTTAAAGCAGCTTCTAATTCTCTCCTTGCTCTCAGAAATTGCCTGATCCCCCATTCCAACAATATTAAACACAGGAAGTCCTCGTGACAAATCGACTTCCACTTCCACAATATATGTATCTATCCCAAAATAGCTACAACTAAATAAACTTATAGCCATTGTATCCCCCTTTTTTTAATTAAATTTTAACAATATTATTATACCATTTTTATTTTATTTTTTCAAATAAAATAAATATTTTTTTCTCAAATAATAGAAAAAATTTAAAAATAATGGTAAAATATAAAAAATAATGATAATAAATAAAAAATTTTATAAAATTGTTAAATAAAATAAAAAATATTACGAGGTGAAAAAATTGAACGAAAAAAAAGAGAAAATTTTAATTGTTGACTTCGGGTCGCAATATACTCAATTAATTGCAAGAAGAATTAGAGAAATGGAAGTTTACTGTGAAATCGTCCCATTAATTGATGTAGAAAAAATCAAAAATGGAACTGAACCTGTAAAAGGAATCATTCTTTCTGGAGGACCTGCTTCAGTTTATGAGGAAAACGTTCCAACAGTTGATAAAGCTATTTTTGATTTAGGATTACCTATTTTAGGAATCTGTTATGGAATGCAACTAATCACTCACTTAAACGGTGGAAAAGTTGAAAAAGCTGATTCGAGAGAATTTGGAAAAGCTATTTTAGAAGTTATAAACGGAGAAAATCCTTTATTTAAAGAAATTAAGAAAACTTCTAGCATCTGGATGAGTCACAACGACCACATTACTGAATTGCCTGAAGGATTTGAAATAATTGCACAAACTGACTCTTCAATCGCTGCAATTACAAATAACAATGGAATTTATGCATTGCAATTCCACCCAGAAGTAGTTCATTCTGAATGTGGAACTGAAATTATTGCTAACTTTGTTTTCAATATTTGTAAATGTGAAAGAAACTGGAAAATTACAAGTTTCATTGAAGAAAAAACAAAAGCGATTAAAGAAATCGTTGGAGACGAACATGTTTTACTTGCGTTATCAGGTGGTGTGGATTCTTCAGTTGCAGCTGTTTTGATTAATAATGCGATTGGAAAACAATTGACTTGTATGTTTGTAGACACTGGACTTCTTAGAAAAGATGAAGGTAAAAAAGTTTTAGAATATTATAAAGAACATTTTAATTTAAATATTGTTTTTGTTGATGCGAAAGATAGATTTTTAAATAAATTAAAAGGCATAGATGAGCCAGAAGCTAAAAGAAAAATTATTGGACATGAATTTATCGAAGTTTTCAATGAAGAAATTAGAAAGTTAAAAGGTCAAGAAGGTGCAAAATTCTTAGCGCAAGGTACAATTTACCCTGATGTTATCGAATCTCAATCAATAAAAGGCCCTTCTCATACGATAAAATCTCACCACAACGTTGGAGGACTGCCAGAAGACTTGAAATTTGAACTATTAGAGCCTCTAAAAGAATTGTTTAAAGATGAAGTTAGAAAAGTTGGACATGAATTGGGACTACCTGACACAATTATTAATAGACACCCATTCCCAGGACCAGGACTTGGAATTAGAGTAATTGGAGAAGTTACACCTGAAAAAGTAAGAATTTTACAAGAAGCTGATGACATTTTCATTAATGCTTTGATGGAAGAAGGACTATATGGAAAAGTGGATCAAGCATTCGTTACTTTATTACCTGTTAAAACTGTAGGAGTTATGGGTGATCAAAGAACTTACGAATATGTGGCAGCTATCCGTTCTGTAAACACTATTGATTTTATGACAGCAACTTGGTCTAAATTGCCTTATGAATTTTTAGGAGATGTTGCAAATAAAATTATCAATAATGTAAACGGTATAAACAGAATTGTTTATGATATTTCTTCTAAGCCTGCAGCTACGATTGAGTGGGAATAATTAATAAAATTAATTTTAATACTTTAATTACTGCCTTTGAGTACATCAATAAAATATAAAAGTACCAAAAAAGTACTAAAATTGAGAGTGTCCAGAATTTTGTGTAAACTCAAAATATAATATATGGTACAGGATGGTATTTTTATCATCCTGTTTTTAAATTCTTCCTTCAAAATAAATACTTAACTGAGAATATATTTCTCCCCAGCCTGGTATTCTTCCAGTCCATTTCCTTGTTGCTTCCTTTAAGCTTAGGTATACCGATTTCATTAATGCTTCATCTGTAGGATAAAGTGATCTTGTCTTCGTATACTTTCTTAATTGTCTGTTTAAGCTTTCTATCGGGTTTGTCGTATATATCAGCTTTCTTATCTTTGTATCATATTTAAAGTATGTTGTCAACTCATTCCAATTACTTCTCCAGGAATTAATTACTGCCATATACTTTTTGCCCCATTTTTCTTCTAATTCATCCAGTTTAAACTCTGCCTGTTCCAGTATTGGTGCATTATACATTTCTTTTAAGTCTGATGTAAATTCCCTTGCATCTTTGTAAGATTGTATCTTATGCTGTTTCTAATTTGATGAACTACACATTTTTGAATTTCTGTCTTTGGAAACACTGAAGATATTGCTTCGCTGAACCCTTTTAAATTATCAACAGACATAATTAGTATATCCTGAACTCCTCTGTTTTTCAATTCATTTAAAACATTTAGCCAGTACTTGCTTGATTCATTTTCTCCTATCCAAAATCCTAAAACCTCCTTTCTTCCTTCCTTATCTATTCCTATAGCTAAATATACTGCCTTTTTAACAACAACTCCATCTTTTCTTACACTGTAATGGATAGCGTCCATAAAAACTATTGGATATACATCTTCAAGCTGTCTAGACTGCCATTCCCTAATTTCAGGTATAATTTTATCTGTAATTTTACTGATCATAGATGGCGAAACATCAATCCCATAAAGATTATTGAGATGGTCCTCGATATCTCTAGTGCTCATTCCTTTAGCATAAAGAGAAAGAATCTGCCCTTCAATGCCAGTAATTTCTCTTTGATATTTAGGGATGATTTGAGGCTCAAACTCAGCATTTCTATCTCTAGGAATATCTAAGTTAATATTGCCGTACTCACTTCTAACAGTTTTCTTGGAATGTCCATTTCTAGCATTAGAAGTAGTCTTATCTTTCATAGAATGTTTAGCATACCCCAGTTCATGCTCAATTTCAGCTTCAAGCATAGTTTGAATAGTACCCGAAAGCAAATCCTTAAGCATATCCTTAATATCATTAGTATCTTTAATATTGTAATCCTCAATCAGTGTTTTAAAAATTTCGTTGTCAATTTTCTTTTTAGCCATAACAAAAACCTCCAAATATTATACAGTTATTTTACCATATATTATCTAGAGGTTTACACAAAAATTTTTACACACCCTAACTTCCGTTTTTTGTTAAATAAATCTTTAATTAAACATCTTTTCTAATATGCTTTTCGGCAATCGCTATAACCTTGTGACTCCAGCAATTCCTTAATTTCTTTTTTTAAATTAAATCCGACATGATCTCCAGCCATTGCTATTTTCATAAAATCATCTCCTTGTATTCAGGAATCCATTTTGCATTTTTTATTGCTTCTTTTAAATCGCTTATGGGTTCTGTATTTAATTTTTGATCTAGTACGCTTTGTCCAACTGACAGTGCCACAGTTTCAGAAAATTCTGTCAGTTTTGATACTGGAGGAAGTACAGCAGCTCCAGGTTTTGTTGTGTCGATGATTCCACCTAGTGAATGTGCGGCTGCTGAGATTATTTTGTCGTTTACAATCTTTGATTTTGTTGCGATAATTCCAAGTCCTAACCCAGGATAGATTAGAGCATTGTTTGCTTGTCCAATTTCATAGGCGATTCCGTTAAGCTCTATTGGATCTGATGGTATTCCTGTTGCAACGAGAGCTTTTCCGTCTGTCCATTCGATAAGATCTTTTGCACTGGCTTCTGCTAGCCTTGTTGGGTTGCTAAGTGGAAAAATTATTGGTCTTGCAGTGTGTTTTGCCATTTCCTGAACGATTTCCTTTGTGAAAGTCTTTGGCACTGTGGAAGTTCCGACAAGTATAGTTGGTTTTACAGCTTTTACAGCGGCTTCCAAAGTAGTTAATTCATTTGCATTTGTAAATTCGCTTCGTTTTCTTGCAAAAGGAGTTTGTTCTGGAGTTAGTCCTTCTGTGTCTTCAAATAATAAGCCTTGTCTGTCAACTAGATAAAACCGCTTTTTTGCTTCTTCTTCAGAAAGACCCTGTGCAACCATTTCATTAAAAATACGTCTAGCAATTCCAGCTCCAGCAGTTCCTGCACCAAAACACATATAAACTTGCTCAGTAAGCTTTTCGCCTGAAATTTTTAATGCGCCTAAGATTCCAGCTAAAGTGATAATTCCAGTTCCCTGTATATCGTCGTTAAAAGTTGCGATTTCATTTTCATATTTATTTAAAATATTTGCCGCATTTAATCTTCCAAAGTCTTCCCAGTGAAGATATAAATTTGGGAAAAGTTTTTCAGCTGTTTTTACAAATTTGTCTATAAAGTTATAATATTCATCTCCTCGGACTCTCTCAAATCTATTTCCTAGATACAAGTCGTTTTCCAGCAATTCTTTTCTATTTGTTCCAGCATCAATTACAACTGGCAGGACAGTAGCGGGATCAATTCCAGCGGCGGCAGTGTAAACCATCAGTTTTCCAACTGAAATGTCAACTCCGTTAGTTCCCCAGTCACCAATTCCAAGGATTCCTTCTGCATCAGTAACGACAATTAAACGGATTTTTCTGTTGTCAGCAGCATTTTTTAAAATGGTTTCTATGTTTTCTGGCTCTTTTACTGACAAATAAGCCGCATTTTGAGGATTTACAAATAATTCACTGTAATTTTCTATGCTTTCTGCAATTACAGGATCATAAACAATTGGCATAAATTCAACTACGTGTTTGCTAAATAAATAGTAAAATAATGTTCTGTTTGTATTAAAAATTTCCATTAAGAAATGTCTTTTTTCAATTAACTTGTCTTTTTTCAGAAATTGCCCATAAGTCTGTTTTGCCTGTTCATCTATAGTTTGAATATACGGCGGTAAAAGTCCTAATAATCCGTATTTTTCACGCTCTTCTTTGGTAAAAGCTGTTCCTTTGTTGAGAAATGGATTGTTCAAAATCTCATAGCCTGATTTCATAGTTAATCACCTCTAAATAATATTTTAAATTTATTTTTTACAATAATCTGCTAACATTAAGTATAACACTGAAATATGGAAAAATCAATTTGTTTATCCTGTTACTTAAATTATTTTCCTTATCTGTTGCAATATATTATGATATACTTATTTTTATAGAAAGAAAGGTTTTGAAAGAAGTTTAAGTTTTTGGAAATATAAGGAAAGGAAATATTATGAAAAGAAGAAAAAAAGTTGTGTTAGGAATGTCGGGCGGGGTAGATTCTTCAGTTGCGGCTATTTTGCTTAAAGAACAGGGATACGATGTAATTGGGGTTTTTATGAAGAACTGGGAAGAGAAGGACGAAAATGGAGTCTGCATGGCGGAAGAGGACTATAAGGATGTGATTGCTGTGGCAGAGCAGTTGGGGATACCTTATTATTCGGTGAATTTTGTGAAGGAATATTGGGATAAAGTTTTTATGTATTTTTTAGATGAATATAAAAAGGGAAGAACTCCTAATCCTGATGTGATGTGTAATAAGGAAATCAAATTCCGTGCATTTCTAGATTATGCGATGAAGATTGGGTCCGATTATGTGGCAACAGGGCATTATGCGAGAATTGTTCACGAGGAAAAAGATGGGAAAATCAAATCAACTATGTTAAGAGGAATTGATGATAACAAGGATCAGACGTATTTTCTTTGCCAATTAAATCAGGAACAGCTGGAAAAAGTGTTGTTTCCATTGGGAGAATATACAAAGCCACAGATTCGTGAAATAGCTGAAAAATATAATTTGGCAACGGCGAAGAAAAAAGACAGCACAGGAATCTGCTTTATTGGAGAACGTGACTTTAATAAGTTTTTATCGCAATACTTGCCTGCAAAAGGTGGAAATATTGTAAATACACAAGGAAAAGTGCTGGGGCATCATAATGGGCTTATGTATTACACAATTGGACAAAGAAAGGGAATCGGAATCGGAAATACAAAGGAAGGAACTTATGCTTGTTTTATCACTATTATTTTCTCCCACCAGTATTGTTAATCCGCTTCCTTCTTCTTTTTCATTTGGAATTGCAAATTCTATTGAACATTCTTTACTAAATCCTTTAAATCCCAATATTTTTAATTCTTTATAATAACTCATTTTTATATTTTCTCCTAAACTTTTTATTTCAATTCATAAATTTTATCTTTGTTCTGTGTTGTTAAAAATTGTCCTAATTTAATATAATCTTTTTTATTTTTAGTAACTACTAATTTATCTTTATCTTTAACTAAATTAGTAATGTATACGTATACTTTTTCACTTTTTACATCACGCATTACTAAAAAATTATCATATACCTCCACTTGTTTCCTATTAAAAAAAATATTTTGTTTCATACCTAAAAATGAATTTTTAACTTTTTTTACTTTAAAATCAACATTTACAATATCTATTCTATTAGCTACAGAAAAAATTAAATAAATATTATCTAAATATTCACCCATTTTTAAAATCTTATATTCATTATTAAGCCAATCTTTTCTTTCAAACTCTAACGAATAATTTTCTTCAAATTCTGTTTCAACATTAAATCTTTTTAATTTCCATGTTTTATCATCTGCAGATAAAAAATATATATCTTTATCTTTTATTATAAAAAAATCTGTTTTTTCTATTGACCTACAAGTATAATTTTCTTTTTTATATTTTATATAATATTCTTTTTTCTCTAAAATAAAGTTATTAAAAATATTTCCGTTTCCGCATGCGCATGCGCATAATTGAGGATTTAATTGATTAAAATTCACATCTATAAATCCTATATTAATTGATGTATTATTTTTTTCAATTATTTCAAAATGTTTATAATGTTTTTCAATATCCATTAAAAATATATTTGAATAATTATCCAAGTAACATAAAATATTTTTTTCAACTTTTATATTAAATTTTTTACACTCTGACTCTGGAGTCTCTATTTTACCACATATATTTTTATCTATATTATAAAAATATATTTCATTATTTTCAGTGATTATATATAGTATGTCATTGTAAGATGTTATACATTTATTTTTAAAAAGTTCATTAGACATATATTCTTTAGATATTTCAAAATTTAATATTATTTCTTTTTTTCTTTTGTTTTTTTGTTCAAAGAAATTAATCTTTCATTTTTAGGATAAACTACATAATTCGCAGTCTCCACATATATATCATAACTGATAATCTCGTATAATTTATTTCTTGCACAATTATTATCATAATCTTGTAAATAAAATTCAAAAATTTGTTTTGTTATTTCTCCTTTTTCTTTCACTTTCATTTCAATATAATAATCTTTTACATTAATTTTTTTATCATTAAACTCATTTTCACTTATATCTTTAAAATCATAACTATATTTTGAAAACTGTTGATACAAAATTTCTTCACCAAAAATATCAACTTTAAATTCAATTTCATTTTCTATGCTTCCATTATCTTTAACTCCACATGCAAATAATGATAAATATTCATCATATTTATTCCCATAATTATTAGTATTATTTTCTAAATATAAATATTCCTTTATAATTTTATACATTATTTTTTCTGATTTTTTGCTACCAATATTATCTATTGCTTTTTTAAAGTTATTTTTCTTTAACAAATCTTCAAAATTAATCTCAAAATAAAGTGTTAAATTTCTTAAAAATTCTTTTTGATTACTATTACCTCCATATCTTTTTGAAATATCAACTAAAATTTGTAATAATATTATTTTTTCTTCTTCTTCCAAATCATTTGGACTTGATGTTTTCACTATGCCAAATAATTTTTCTATTTCTGAGTTTTCTAGACTTTTTATAACCTCTTCAAAGGTTTCCTTTAATTCTCTTGTATCTCCCGTTATATTTTTAAGTATTTCATATAGTTTGTTTATTGCTCCTGTATCTCTTTTAATAATTTCTTCTGAAAGTCTTATTCCACTTTTCATTCCTTCATTAAAACTTTTTTTATTTCCAAACATTACCTTATTCCTCCTCTAAAAAACTATAATTTTCTCCTAAAAATTTATCATATAATTTATTTTCCAAATACTCTCTTCTTATTTTTTCTTGTACCAAAGAACTTTTCACAATTTGATGAACTGCAACTATGTAACCTCCTAAATCGATTCTTTTCATACCTTCTTTTATTAATTCAGGATTTCCAGTTTGTTTTCCTATTACTATACTAGAACCAACATACACTATATTTAATGATTCTGCTATTATATTAGAAACTTTTAATATTTTTCGTGTTCTTACATTATATAGCTCTCTTGAAATATCATCATTTTCATTATAAAATAAATTATGAAGTACACTAATTATAAAATTTATAACTATTGCTATAGCTGCAGAAGAAGTAATTTTTATTATATCTCCAGTACTTATATATTTTGTTAACCTTTCTGCATTTTTTTTAGATAAAACTAAATTAGCACCTGGAATTTGAATACCTTTTGGTGTATACAAATCTGTTCCGATATGTATTATCTGTTTAATTAATGCTAAAGCCACTGTTATTTTATCTTCTTTTATTCTTTCCTCTACCTTTAAAAACATTAATCCTGTTGAAGCCAATTTAGTAATCTGAGGATTTCCATATATTTCATTGTATTGAACATGATATGATAATACTAAAGGAAGTTGAACAGTTGTTATGGTATTTGTCAGTATATTTGCAGTTCCAAATATATATCCTAAAATTGGATCATGACCAAGTGTAGCAAATCTATGATTTGCACCTTTAAAAATTCCAAATTTTTTTCCTCCATCTGTAGCATCATAGGGAACTTTATTTGTTAAAATTTGTTTTAACGAAGCTCTATACTCTTGATTTATTCCATCATTTGTATTTTGAAACTTTTTAAACATTTCTTCTTGAAATTTTTTTAGATATTCTTCAAGTTCTCCTTTTCCTGCATTTTCTATCTTCGTTATTTCACTCACTATATAAATTCTTGATATTTGCAAAGCAACTGCAGTCCATAAAAATATTTGATCTTTTTTGTTCAAAATTCCTGTTTTTTTAGCAAATTCTCTGTCAATATCTTCTAAAACCTTATCCAAATTTTCAAAATTATCGAGCATTCTATTATTGACTTCAATAAATTCTTTCATATTTTTATTAACTTCTTCTGATCTGTTAATTATCTTTTCAAATTGTTTATTTACTTTTTCACTTAATTTTTTATATTTTCTCATTTTTTGCTCCCATAGATTATCTTATTAAACACATTATTATTTATTTCTAAAAACCATTGAAATTTTCATCAATCTTTCCATTTTTAATTCTGTTGTATTAATTTCTCTTAGATAAAATTTTTTAGAAATACATTACTTCTTTCATCATAATTTCCTGTTATAAACAATATAAATCTTTAAAATAAAAAATCTACTTATTTTTAACAATTTATACACTTCGTACTCCTAATCAAAGACAACCTTCCATTTATCCTTATTCTTATTCGCCTCAAAGCACATTTTTATTTGCTCAGCTGTAATTTTTTTTGTTTCCAGTTCAGGCAATTCATCAATCCCAAAATATCTACTATCAATCGTTTCAATATTTTTCTCAAATTTTCCACTCAAATATTCACACAAAACAAAAACTTTCGTTATACCATACGGTATCTTTTTACCTTGATTCTTTGTAACATCAAGCAAAGCTATAATCATCTCGGCATTAGCCTCAATCCCAGCCTCTTCCTTAACTTCCTTCAACACATTTTCCTTCACAGAAAGATAAACATCTGCCCATCCACCTGGCAATGCCCATTTCCCGTTACTTTCCTGAATCAAAAGAATTTTATCATCTTTAAAAATCACACCTCTCACATCAATCTTAGGTGTCTGATATCCAACTTCATTACAAAATAAATTCTTTACCTTTTCCACCGAAATCTCAGTTTTGTGTGCCAACATTTCTGCCGAAATCTCTCTAATTCTCTCAAATCGTTCAATATCGAACTTATCTTTTCCATAAGCAAGTCCTGCTTGTGCTAGACTTTGAAGTTCAATTGCCCAGTCTAGCCATTTTTGTTCTTCTTCTTTATTTTCTTCTTCATTTTTATTCACTGATTATCACCTACTGTTTAAAGTTATTAATTAATTGCTATTCTTCAATATTAGCCTATGTTATAAAAATTTTATTTAGAAAATCATGATGAAATCATTAATCAGGAATATAAATTAATGAATTTTTTTTATTTTTAAAATTTATATCTTCATCAATTTTTTTAAATAATCCTTTGCTATCTCATCATTTTCTATTAATCTTAGACTGTTTACTATTGATATTCTATATTCTTTATCTACATTTTCTAAAAATTCATTTTCCAAAAACGGAATTATTTCATCAAATCCTTTCACACCTAAAAATCTAACTAAATTTTTTCTTGTATCTAAATCAAATAATTTTAAATATTTTTTAAAAATTGGAATCACATTTTTATGTTTTTTTTCTAAAAGAATTAAGTCATAAATTGTATTAAAATTATAACCTAAATTATTTATTTCTTTTAAAAAATTTTCCTGTAAATTATTTCGTTTTTCTCTTTTATATAAATATTCACTAGTGAACTACTCCCGCTTTTAGAAGCGGGAGCTTCTTGGGAAGTATCTGCTTTTGTTAGCCAAATATATTTACCAAGCTCTTCGGGTAGTTCCTACCCTGTCTTTTTTTATTTTCCTAATATTTCAACATCAATTTTCCAATGTTTTTTATATTCAATGCCGCATTGTAATCTCTATCAATTTCAATTCCACAGCACTCACATTTATAACTCCTTTCTGATAATTTCAATTTCTCTTTAACGTTTCCACATTTACTACAAGTTTTCGATGACGGAAACCACTTATCTATCTTCAAAAATTGTTTCCCTAAAAACATCAGTTTATACTCAAGCATTCTCAAAAACATTCCCCATCCATTATCTCCTACACTTTTCCCAAAATTTAATGCCTGACTCATCCCTTTCATATTCAAATTTTCAACAACCACAGCATTATAATCTTCAGATAATTTTTTCGATAATTTATGCAAAAAATCTCTTCGACAATTCTTGATATACTCATGTAATTTTGATATTTTCATTTTTTGTTTATACCAATTTTTAGAAAATTTCACTTTTCTTGACAATGATTTCTGTAATTTCTTCAATTCTTCTTCCAACATCCTAAAATATCTTGGATAATCAGCCCTTTGGTTTTCAGAACTAACAAATAATTCAGACATTGAAAAATCAAGTCCAATTACTTTATCATTACTTGGGATTTTTTGAATTTCTTTTTCAAATTCTGTCAAAACAGAAACATAGTAATTTCCATTACTATTTGTCAATGTTACTGACTTTATCTTGTAATCCTTCGGTATTTCTCTATGATATTTTAATTTTATTCTTTTCAATTTCGGCAAAATCAAATATTTGTTTTCCTCTATTCTTATCGGATTGTTCACACAATTTGTCGTATAACTTTTAACACTAGTCTTTTTAGATTTGAACCTCGGAAATTTCGCTCTCTTCTGAAAAAAATTCGTAAACGATCGTCTTACATTCAATTGAGCATTTGAAAGTGCCAGACTGTCCACTTCTTTTAAAAATTGATTTTCACTTTTCAAACTGGCAGGTGTAATTATTTTATTTTTTCCAGTCTCTTCATAAATTTTATTCGCAGTGTACAAAATCGTATTGTAAACAAAACGAACACATCCAAAAGTCTTGTTTATCAATAATTCTTGCTCCTTATTTGGATAAATTCTGTATTTGAATGCTAAATTATATTTCATGAAATTACACCTCCTTTTGATATTGTATCATATGTATATTTTTTTTTAATTTTTTTACAAAAAAAGCAATTTATCTCCCACTTATAAAAGTCGGAGACTTCTTGCTATCTTTTTGTTAACCCATATTTACCTATTTCCTAGTCTTCCAAAATCTCTTTGGCAAAACTCCCCTCTTTCTCTGTCCCCAACAAAATTTCCTCTACAGTTGCCGCAATATCAGCAAAAGTTTTTCTAGTTCCAATATTTACATTTTTTTTAACATTTTTTCCGTAAATCAATATTGGAATGTACTCTCTTGTGTGGTCAGTTCCTTTATAAGTAGGATCATTTCCGTGATCGGCAGTGATAATCAAGATTTCATCATCTTTCAAGTTTTTCTCAATTTCAGGTAGCCAGTTATCAAATTCGATTAGAGCCTTTACATACCCTTCAACATTTCTTCTATGTCCATAAACAGCATCAAAATCAACTAAGTTAGTGAAAATCAATCCTTTTGTATCTTCCTTTAATGCCGCTATTGTTTTCTTAATTCCATCCAGATTATCCTGATTAGCTTTTCTGTTGTCTGTAATCCCTTTTCCATTAAACAAATCGCTCGTTTTCCCAATTCCAACTACATCAAGTCCAGCTTTTTTCAATCTTTCAAGCATTGTTTCTTTTGGCGGATCAATCGAAAAATCGTGTCTATTCGCAGTTCTTTTAAATTCTCCAACTTTTTTACCAACATAAGGTCTTGCAATTACCCTTGCCACAGGCGATTTTTCATTACAAATTTCAAGTGCAATTTCACATGCTTTGTAAAGTTCTTCTAATGGTATAATTTCTTCATTTGCAGCAATTTGAAACACAGGGTCCGCTGAACCGTAAACTATCCAATTTCCTGTTCTAATTTGTTCTTCTCCATATTGGTCAATCGCTACAGTCCCTGAAATTGGCTTATTCAACATAGCTTTTCTTCCTGTTTTTTCTTCAAATTCCTTTATAACTTCATCTGAAAATCCATTTTTATAATTTGGAAACGGTCTTTCTAGCGGCACACCAGCTATCTCCCAATGTCCAGTCGTAGAATCTTTTCCATGTGATACCTCAATCGCTCTTCCATAGGCCCCTTCAGCATTTTCCACAGCTGGAGTCCCTTCAATTTCAGTAATATTTCCAAGTCCTAATTTACCCATATTAGGCAAACTCATTCCACCATGAGCTTTCGCCATATTCCCTAAAGTATTTGACCCACAGTCATCAAATAAATTCGCATCAGGCAATTCTCCTGATCCAACACTATCTAAAACTATTATTGTTATTCTTTCTATTTTTTTCATTTTTTTATCTTCCTTTCTTTTTTATTTAATTATATCTTTTATCTGTTTTAAAAGCAATTGATTTTAAGATTTTTTTTATTCATCAGAGCCATAAACAATCATTAATAAATATTCTTTATACCGTATTATTCCTGCTGAAAAAACATTGTATGCATAAAATTCACTTAAAATAGCTTCATATTTCTTTATCACTACATAAAAATTTACAGGCTCACCAAACCAATGTGTTATTTGATAAAAAAAATGTCTTACATTCCAGTATTGTTCCTTTTTATCTGCTTTATTTTCTAAATTTTCAATTATTTCCTCAACAGTAAATTCTGTTTGCAATTTAATAAATTCAGAAATTTTATCGTAACCAGTTTTTGTTTCATTTTGTTTTATCAGCTTTTCGTATTTTCTATTTTTTTTGAAAACAATATTCAATTTTTCCAATTTTTTTCTAATATTATCATCTTTTTTTTCAGATGAACTACTTTCATAATACTGCAATAATTTTTTCTTTATTATTTCATTCAAATCATTATTTTTGTCATTATCAATAAAAAACGTATCAATATATATTGCCGTATATTCAGGACAAATCTTCATCCCATTATTCCAACACATTGAGACACCTTCAATAAATCCTTCAATATAATCCCTATTCTTCATTGTGATAATTCCTTTTCAAAATCATTATTTTTTATAAATATTTGTCAAATCGTCAAAAACAACTTTCTCATAAATTTCAGCATCAGTTATAAACACATATTCATCAAAAAATACTTCATCGTAAGCCCACACACTAAATTGACTAATAGAATATGGCATTATTTCATCAATTGTTAAATTTTGGAAGAAAAAGTTTTCTGTAATAATTCCATTTCTAGCATTTTCTACATCGTATTTAGTTAGACTATTTCCCAACTTTTGAATAACGTTCTCCAATGGAACAGACAATTTATTCTCTTTTAAACGGCTGTTTGCCATACCTAAATATTTTTTTACAATGCTATTTTTTATTTTAACATCCCATTCTTTTATATTATTAAAAATAAAAGACATCTGTTTTTCCAGTTCCTTATCATAAATTTCAGCTTCTTCCATTGACACATACACTTTTTTCCCAAGCCAATCAACTTCAAAATCCTCAATATCGCCATTATCATTTACATTAAACGCCATCTTCATTTTCCCTCATTTCTATTTTCTTACCTAG
Organism: Leptotrichia rugosa; assembly: GCF_041200005.1. Lineage (NCBI taxonomy): Bacteria > Fusobacteriati > Fusobacteriota > Fusobacteriia > Fusobacteriales > Leptotrichiaceae > Leptotrichia > Leptotrichia rugosa. Next base: position 1,538,133 of record NZ_CP165644.1, on the reverse strand, counting down.
AATGAATCCCAGAAAATATCATCTCCATTTTCTTTAATATACTTATAAATTTTATCTTCATTTTCAATCAAATCCTCAACTATTTCAGCCACTTTCCGTATTTTTTCCCAATTTTCCTTAGTATTTCCAAAATAGCGTCCAACATATCCCCCAGCTTCAGAATCAGAATCATAATCTTCATAAAGTTCTGGATAATTATTTTCCAAATAACTTTCAATTAAAGCAGCCCATCCATAGCCATTTAAATATGATAAATAATCTAATAATTTCGTTTATTCCTGTAAATCATTATTTTTATAATTTCAATTATCATATTTTTTATAATTTTTAGGCATAACATTATTCTGAAAATAATAATAATCCCTTTTATAAAAATAATTTTCATAATTAATTACTACTTTTTCATCTGTTTCCAAAAAACTGTCTACAATATAAATTCCTTTTTTCCTTTCAAATATTGATATACTGTAATTACTATATCTTTTCATAATATAATCTTTTCTAAAAAATTTTATCATAGTCATCACTAGTAATAATATTATTATTACAAATAGTTCAATCATTAATTCTAAATCCCCCCAAGCAACTCCAACCGAAAAAATTGATACTATGCTAAATATTGAACAACACAACATATGAAATCTTTCAAAAATTGAATATTTCACATATAATTTTTCTCCATTCACTTTTTCACGAATTTCTTTTTTTGGATAACCTATTTTCTTCAACAAATATTCCAAAATTTCGTCTTTATTTTTTATATCACAAAAAATATAACTTTTTTTATGATTACTTTCTATTGAAACATCCATTATTAAATTACAGAAATACTTATAAATATTTATTGAGCTGTCAAAGTTTAAAAGAATATCATACGATCCTAACATATTTTTTCTCACTGTCAAAGTTTTTATATCACTATATTCAATAATTTTCTCAAAAAATAAACCTTTTATTTTCACTTTATAATCAGAGAAATCAAATTTCATCTTGCTTTTAATAATCATCACCAAAAGAAATCTATATACAAAATAACTTATTCCAATAACTAAAAAAAATATTCCATCCTTTTCTTTTTTATTAAATAAAATATCAATTCCTCCTAATAAATGACTTAAATATATTACTAGAAAAAATATATCCCACATATTAATTTCAAATTTTAAATATTTTATTTCCATATAATTTATCTCCAAATTTTACTATTTCTTCCTATATTTCCTCCCTTTTCTCTCTCCAATCGCTTCCAAAATCCCACCTTTCACAAGTTTATTCAAAAATCTTCTCGCCGTAGAATCCGAAACATTCAAAATCTTTTGAGCCTCACTATTATCAATATAATTATTTTTCTCAAAATACACTTCCAGTATTTTCAGTCTTTGAAGCTCTTTATCAGTCATTTTACAATATTTCTAACTATTCCTTATCATTTTTTCTTTTTCCTATTATATTTCCAATTTCCTCTGTCATATACAACGGTAAATTTAACAACCATTCTTCTTTTTTATAATCACTCATTGATATTCTCACTGATATTTCAGGATTATATTTTTCTTTATACACTTTCAAACTTTTGGCTTTTAAATTTACTTCGGCTTTTACTTCGACAGGGATTATACTTTCTCCATTATCTAATAAGAAGTCAATTTCACATGAACCACGGTCATTTGTGTAATAATATATATTCAAATTTTCAATTGTAACAAGTTGTTGCAACACATATTGTTCTGTTAATGCTCCTTTAAATTCAACAAATAGTTTATTTCCTTCAATAAGTGTACTCTGATTCAATCCTGTCATGCAGGTAAGAAGTCCTGTATCAAGCAAGAACAGTTTAAAAGCCTTCAAATCTCCGTATGCTTTTAATGGAAGTTTAGGGTTATTAACTCTATTCACTTTATAAATAAGACCACAGTCAATAAGCCACATTAATGCCATTTCGTATTCTTTTGCCCTCGCACCTTCCCTAACCAAACCATAAATAAACTTTTTATTTTCTTTTGCAAGTTGTGATGGAATACTATTCCATAGCATTCTTAGTCTAGGCACAATTTCATTTGGAGCATGTTTTGAAAAATCCTGTTCATAAGCTAAAAGTATACGCTTTTGAATTTCCCTTACTTCATTAAAATCCTTATTTTCCGAAAAATGAAGTACACATTCAGGCATTCCACCTACAAAATAATAGTATTTAAGCATATCTATAAATTTTTGCTTAAACACTTTTATCATCTGATAATCATTATTTTCAACAAGTTTTAAAAATTTTTCATTCCCTGTGGCAAGTAAAAATTCCTTAAAAGATAAAGGATACAACTTTAAAAAGTCAATTTTCCCAACTGGAAATGATGTTCCTTCATGCAGTGCAACTCCTAGCAACGAACCTGCACAAACAATATGATACTGCTGTGCATTTTCGTAAAAATATTTAAGGCTGGAAATTGCTCTTGGAACTTCCTGAACTTCATCAAAAATAATCAAAGTTTCTTCAGGCACTATTTTTATTCCGCTATAAAGCTCAATCCCCATAATTAGTCGCTCTACATCTAAATCTACTTCAAACAATTCTTTCATATTAGAATTAGAATCAAAATTTATATAAACTGTATTTTTATAAGCCTTCTTTCCAAATTCCTTCATAAGCCAAGTTTTCCCCACTTGTCTTGCCCCTTGTATAATCAAAGGTTTCCTATTTTTCTTATTTTTCCATTCATAAAGATTTTCAATAGCAATTCTATACATAAAACACCTCTTTTTATAACTTTATGTATGAAATATAGCACATCTTAACAAAAATTACAACGAAAAAATGTTATCTTCATACACTTTTTACAACGAAAAATGCAAATATATTGCAAAAATTACAACGATACTTTATCATTTTTAAATTTATTAAAAGCCATGCAACCCCCTTTTTTTCATTAAATAGTAGCTTTAACAACTCTATTATGATAGAAAATATTTTTTACTTGAAAATTTTGTTTCCGCATAACTTATTTTTAAACCTTATCTGTATTACTATCAATCAATTCCAAATAGTCATTTCCCTCAATCGCATAAAGTTTTTAATACAGGATCAATAGAACTACCTATGTCAGTTAGAGAATATTCGACTCTTGGAGGAATTTCAGGATAAATTGTTCTTTTTATCATTTTTTTATCTTCAAGTTCTCTCAATTGCTCTGTCAAAGTTTTTGTAGTAATATTTTCCAGATTTCTTTGCAATTCATTAAATCTGACCACTTTTTTAATATACAAATTCGGTAAAATCCTTAATTTCCATAATGTCTCTGTTGCTCATCCCTTTAGCATAAAGGGAAAGAATCTGTGTCAATTTTCTTTTCAGCCATAACAAAAACCTCCAAATATTATATAGTTATTTTACCATATATTATTTAGAGGTTTACACAAAAATTTTTATTCGTAATTTTGAGTTTTTTCTTCGATAAATTTGAGAAGTTCTTCCCGTCCAGTATTTTTTAGTGAAGAATAAAAAAATACATCTTCATTGTCAAAGACGAGCTTTTTCTTAATTTCTTTTAACTGCTTAAATTTTTCGTTATTCGACAATTTATCGGATTTTGTAAAAATTATATAATATTCTATTTCAAAGTGTTCCAGCCACTTTAACATCTCCATATCTTCATTTGACGGAATTCTTCTCAAATCCAAAAGCAAAAATACAATTTTTTTTCTATCTGAAGTTAAATAATCTTCTATAATTTTTCCCCAATTTTTTTTAACAGCTTGAGGAACTTTTGCAAATCCGTAACCAGGCAAATCGACAAAATGAATTTTATCATTTATCAAAAAATAGTTAATTAATTGTGTTCTTCCAGGAGTCTTACTTGTTCTGGCAAGGTTTTTCCGCTTTGTCAAAGAATTTATCAACGAAGATTTTCCAACATTTGAACGCCCAATAAAAGAAAATTCTGTAAAATTGTTGAATTTTGGATATTCATTTGCATAGACAGCGGATTTTATAAATTCAGCTTTTTTAATTTCCATTTTTTTCCTTTCTTTAATTTCATAAAAATTTTATTATTATTATATCACAAAAGTTGTATTTTTATAAAATAATAATTTAAAAAAATTTCTTTAAAAAATTTATTTAATTTTGAAAATCATAAATTATGTCGTTTAGTGAATTATCGTTTAAAATATAGTAATAAACACCATTAATCATTCGTCCGTCTCCCTGCAGTTCATGCTGTTCAATTGGATGATGCAATAAAATTGCAGGTGCAGCGCTTAGAGCTTTTATAGGATTTACTTCAATTTCCATATTTTTTTTCGTGTAGTCCAAAACTTTTGGAATGTATTTCCATCCTGAAGGAGCTGAAAGTTTTTGCACAATTCCTTGAATGACCTGTCTTTGTCTTTCATCTCGCTTAAAAGCAGTGTCACTTTTTCTATGTCTTGTATAAGCAAGTGCTTGTCGTCCTTTTAAGTTATAAACTTGCCCTTTGTTAAAGTGAAAAACTTCCTGATCAAAATAGTCTTGATTAAAAGTGTGATTTGCAACAACGTCAACTCCGTCAATCATCGTTGTGATGTCCATAACATTTTCAAATCTGAATAAAATGTGATAATCAACTTTTACATCAAGCAATTTTTCCACAGCTTCCACAGTACAAGGAGTTCCTCCAAAAGCGTGAGAGTGCGTAATTTTATCCATCTTATAGTTTTCGCAAGGAATTTCGGCATAAGAATCTCTAGGAATTGAAACCATTTTAATTTGAGCTGTAAGCGGCACAACTCTAACAAGAATTAAACCGTCGCTTCTTGAACCTTTTGTTGGCTGATTTGCATAAGCGTCACTTCCTATTATAAGAATATTAAACGGCACAGAAAGCCAAGCTATAAAACCAGCTAAACCAGCTAAAATAGCCAAAGTAATAAATAATATTATTTTTTTCATTTTACACCTCTTTTTTTTCAAAATTTAGTTTAGTTTCCAAAAAATTAATAAAATCATCTATTTTATTTTTTAAATCTTCTAAATTATCGTTGTTATTTTCAATGACATAATCGCTTTTTTTTATTTTTTCATCCAAAGAAATTTGAGAATTTATTATATTTTCCGTTTCATTTTCACTCCGCTTATCTCTAGCCAAAACTCTCTTAATTTGAGTATTTTTATCAGCCCAAACGAGTAAAATTAAGTCAAATTCATTCTCCCATCCAACTTCAAAAAGCAGCTGAATTTCCACAAACACAAGATTTTTTTTGCTTTCATTAATTTTTTTTCGCATTCTTTTCAAAATTTCAGGATGCATAATGGAATTTAATTTTTTCAATTTTTTTTTATTCTCAAAAACAATTTTTCCCAATTTTTTTCGTGAAATCTCTTCTTTGTCAAAAATTTCACTTCCAAAATTTTTAAAAATTTCTGTTTTTATTCCTGGATCTTGAATGACTTCGTGAGAAATCGTGTCTAAATCGACAAAATAAAACCCTTTATCTCTCAAAATTCGGCTGACAGTGCTTTTTCCACTTCCAATTCCTCCTGTAATACCGACAATCATAGTATTTTCCCTTCTTTTTAAAATTTTTATACAATCTATTTTATATCTTTTTTCATTTAATTGCAAATTTTATTTACTAATTTCTTCCCTTGTAATTAATTAAAAAATATGGTAAAATTTCTTATGAATTAAAGGATAAGCTATATATTTATGCTAAAAAAATAAAAAAAGCAAAAATTTTATTCCTGGTGTTATAAGGAGAGTTTTATAATGAAAAAGTTTGTATTTTCGTTGGCATTGCTAATCTCTGGGATTTCTTTTTCGGGAACTTGCCATTGGATTAAAAATCCTAATTTTTATGTAAAAAAAGAAATAGATTTGATTAATAGCACAAATTTAAAAGGAAATGTCTATTGTGACATTGACAATGATTTTTTGACTTACTATATCGGAACTGGAAATTTAGAAATTGGACTTTTGTACAATGAAAAAGAAAAAAAAGAATTAACTTATGAAAATATTATGAATATCTTGCTAGATTTTGAAGGTGATATTGCAAAATTACTGCCAAGTAATATTTCATCAAGAGCGTTAAAAGATAAGCCTCAGTTTTATACATACAGATTATATATTTACGACGCTAAGCAAAATGATACATTTATGTTTTTCAAATATATTTTAGATACAACTAAACATGATGGGGATTGGAAGATGTATTACAATAGTGAAATTTTTTCTAAAATGAATAACAATGTAGTTGATCTATTCCAAAAAAATGGATATGGACCAACGGAAGATATTGTTTATTAAAAGAATACTTAGGAAAGTAATAAAATGAATATAATTTTAGAAGAAGATATAACGTATAATACAAAAGTTAATGATTTTGGTGTGGAACCCATAAATAAAAGAATTATTACAACTGGTGAAAAGTTAATTTTTTTTAAAAAAGGAATATTTGAAAAAGAAAGCGGCGGAAAAGTAAAAAATAGTAAAATTATAAAATATATAAAAGAAAAAAATCAATTGTTTGTATCAAGCATATTTTTTGTGTCAACTCCAAATGGAAAAGTTTATAAATGTGATGGAAATAAAAAAAGAATAAAAGCGCTTGTCTTTGAAACAGATAAGTTAATCACGGCTATGAATTTTATAACGAGCGGAAGAATCGTATATATTGAAAATAATATATTATTTTCCTATGATGTTGACACAGAAGAATTAATTTTTACAAAAATAAATAAAAATAAAAAAACTGGAAATTATGATATTTTTACAAGTGGCGAAAATGTTATAATTAAATTTAGAGAAGAAGAAAAAGAAAATAATATAATCTACATTTTTGAAAATAAATTAAAAAAAATATTTGAAATAAAAACGGAAAATGATCACACCTATTCTAAAATAGTCGGACTAAAATATTTTGCTGGAACAGAAGATGGCGAAATAGAAATTTGGAATATTCTAGATAAAGAATTGTACAATTCTATAAAAGTAGCAAATGCAAAAATTAATTATATTGAAGAAAACGAAGGAAAGTTTTTTATTGGATTAGTTGATGGAACGATGCTAATTACCGATGAAGAGTTTAAAATATTAATAGAAAAAAAAGTTGCAGATAGCGAAATACGAAAGATATGTATAATCGAAGATGAAATTTATATTTTAATTTCAGACAAAAGAGTTATAAAGTATCGGATATTTAAAAAGAAAAAAAATTAATAATTTAAAAAAACTTGAGGAGGAAAAGATGATTTACACATTGACATTAAATCCTGCATTGGATTACGACATGTATTTGGAAAATGAATTGGAAGCAGAAAATTTGAACCTTGCAAAAAAAGTAAACTATAGAGCAGGTGGAAAAGGAATAAATGTTTCAAAAGTTTTGAAAAATTTAGGAATTGAATCTACAGCATTAGGGTATGTTGCGGGATTTGTAGGAGATTTCATTGTAGAAAATTTGCAAAAAGATGGAATAAAATCAGAATTTGTAAAACTAGACGGAATCACAAGAATTAACGTAAAAGTTAATGGAAATGATAAAGAAACAGAATTAACTGGAGTTTCACCAAAAATAACAGATGAGAAATTACAGGAATTAGTGAAAAAAATGTCAGATTTAAAAGATGGAGATATTTTAGTGCTGTCTGGAAGTATTCCTTCATCAATTAGCAGCAAGATTTATAAAGAATTGTCAGAAAATGTAAAAGCGAATGTGGAAATAGTGCTTGATACGAGAGGAAACTTATTGCAGGACAACATTCATAACAATCTTTTCGTCAAACCGAATATCCATGAATTGAGAGATATGTTTGGTGAAAAATTGAAAACTAAACAGGAAATCGTTGAAAAATGTAAATATTTCTTGGACAGAGGGGTAAAAAATGTGATTTTATCTCGTGGTGGAGATGGAGCTTTGCTTGTAAACAAAGATTTTGTTTTAGAAGCGAGTGTTCCAAAAGGAAAATTGATTAATTCGATTGGTGCTGGAGATTCAATGGTAGCTGGATTTGTGGCAGGATTTGTCAAAGGAATGACTATAGAAGATGCTTTCAAATTGGCAGTTGCTTCAGGAAGCGCAACAGCTTATTCTTATGGAATGGCAGAAAAAGATTTAGTTGATAAGTTATATAGTGAAATTGAGATTTTAAAAGAAAAATTATAAAATTTAAAAATAAAAATATGAAAGGTGGAAAGATATGAGAATATCAGACTTATTAATAAAAGATAGAATAAATCTTGACATAAAATCAAGTGATAAGCCAAGTGTTATAAGAGAATTAGCAAGACTTCACGAAAAAACAGGTGTTTTAAATGATTACGATGGATATGTAAAAGCGCTTGAAGCAAGAGAAGAACAAAGTTCAACAGGAATTGGAGAAGGAATTGCTATTCCTCATGCAAAGACGGAATTTGTAAAAGAACCAGCTCTTGCGATGGGAAGAAAAATGAGTGGAATTGACTACGATTCATTGGACGGAGAACCTGCAACATTGTTCTTTATGATTGCAGCACCAGATGGAGCGAATAATACTCATATTGAGACATTAGCTAGACTTTCACAGTTATTATTGGATGATGATTTTAAAGAAGCTTTGGAAAAAGCTCCAACAGCAGATGCAGTTTTAGATATTATTAATAAAACAGAAGCGGAAAAATTCCCAGATGAAGCTAAAAAAGAAGAGGTGAAAAAAGCGCAGGCATCGGTAGCTAACTCTTCGTCTTCAGATGATGAACCTTACATTATTGCAGCAACAGCTTGTCCAACAGGGATTGCGCATACATATATGGCAGCGGCAGCCTTGAAAAAAGCAGCTGAAGAAATGGGAGTAAAAATAAAAGTAGAAACAAATGGAGCAGACGGTAGAAAAGATGTTTTGACAAGCGATGACATCAAGAAAGCAAAAGGTGTTATTTTAGCGATAAATAGAAATATTGAAGTGGATAGATTTGATGGAAAACCGTTAATTCAAGTGGAAGCAAAAGAAGGAATTAATAATGCAAAAGCGTTAATTCAACAAGTCTTAGATGGAAAAGCACCTATTTTCCATGCGAGTGGTTCTTCGGAAGCTTCTTCAGGTGAAGAGGCTTCAAGTGAGAAAAAAGGACTTTACAAACACTTATTAAGTGGAGTTTCTTATATGTTGCCGTTGGTAATAAGTGGAGGAATTTTGATTGCATTGGCGTTTTTGGTTGATACATTGACATGCAAATGCAGGATCTAATTTTGGTACAACAAATGCAATGGCGAAATTGTTGATGACAGTTGGAAAAGCGGCATTTGGATTGTTCTTGCCAATTTTAGGTGGATACATAGCGTTTAGTATGAGTGAAAGAGCTGCGTTAACTCCAGGACTTGTTGCAGGATTCTTAGCAACTCAGCCAATAGTAAAAGATGGTCCAGTTTCAGGATTTATTGGTGCATTAATTGGTGGATTTTTAGCAGGTGTAGTAGTTAAAATTTTAGTAAAAGTATTGTCAGGATTGCCAAGATCATTAAATGGATTAAAAATGATTTTATTATATCCAGTATTATCAGTATTAATAACAGGAACAATAATGTGGGTAGTTGTTAATCCGATAGCTACTTTCATAAATGTTTGGTTAAATAATGGTTTGGCTTCAATGCAAGGAGCAAGTGCAATATTATTAGGAGCAATATTAGGTGGAATGATGTCAGTAGACATGGGTGGACCTATAAATAAAGTAGCATATGTATTTGGAACAGGAACATTGACAGCAGCAACAATGACTTCGGGAGGAACTTTCTCAATGGCGGCAGTCATGGCTGGGGGAATGGTTCCACCAATAGCAATTGCATTGGCATCTACACTGTTTAAAGATAAATTTACTGCACAAGAAAGAGAAGCAGGACTTACAAACTACATTATGGGATTCTCATTTATTACAGAAGGTGCAATTCCTTATGCGGCAGCAGATCCTACAAGAGTAATACCTGCAAGTATTGTAGGTTCAGCAGTGGCAGGAGCTTTAATTGGATTATTCAGAGTTAAAATACCAGCGCCACATGGAGGAATTTTAGTAATGGGATTAAGTAAGACTGCAAATGGTGGAAACGGTTTCTTCTTGTATTTATTCGCAGTTGTAGTTGGTGCGATTATATCAGCAATATTGCTAGGATTGTTAAAGAAAAAAGTAGATGAAAAATAGATTTTATTTAATATAAAAGTCGAAATTATTTTAATTGTTTTATTAATTTTGAAAAAGTGTAAAATAATTACAAAATAAAAAATGTACCAAAGAAGCGGAAGATGTGAAATTGGAAGATTTGGAGGTGCATTTTTTTATTTATAGAAAAATTAAATTCATATTTTTAAAGAAAAAAAGATGAAGTTGCCTTATAAAGTAGTTAGAATTACTAAATATATGGAACAGACCCTAACAGTATTATATATATTTTCTTTTCTTTTTTCTTTCTCTTAATTTATGAACAAAGTATAGCATAAAATATAAAAAAAAATTATAATAATTGCTAAAATAAATAAGGATTAACTTATATTCTATGAAAAAGTTAATCCTTTTTAAATTAATTAAGATTAAATATTTAATTTTTAAATTACATATTTTTTGTTTTTAATTTTTTCAATATTTTTCTTAAAATATCATCACTGATTTTTTGTAAAAGTATTTCAAAATGTTCATATTTTTCTTTTTCAGTTGAGTGGAAAATCAAGAAATATAAATCCGAATAAAAATTTTTCTTTTCTGAAAATATTTCAAATTCCCCACAATCTATCATCTTGTCAGTCTTTATTACTACAAGCTCCCCATTTCTTTTTTTATTCTTAAGAAAATAAACTCCAAAAGCCAAATTTTTAATCTGCATCTTAATTATATTTTCATCTAAAACATCAAATTCATTTATACAGAACTTATTTTTTATTTTTTGCTTAAATTCTTCTAAATTAGCAATATTTAAACAAAGTGTCTTGTTTTCAATATTACTCATCAATATCCTCCTTTTCTTTTTATTTTTTATTTTAATAAATTCTAATATATTTATAAAAAATAGGCAAGGTGTATTTTATTCTGTTCTTAAATCATAAATATACTTTTTTATGCGGATTATATAATTTATAAAGATTAATTTAAAATTAAAATATTGAATATGATTATTCTATAGTGTATTAATAAAGAGTTTTTAACATTAAAAAAACTTTCGATTTCTTAAAATAAATTTTGAATTTTCAATTTTAAATTGTGAATATCTAAGCTCAAATCCAAATAGATAGCTAGGCTGTAAATTTACGGTGTCAAAGTAATGGTAGCACTTGAGCCTCATTTTTTATCTCTTTAATATATTTTAGTATAATTTAATTAATTTTGAAATAAAAAAGTCGAATAAAAATTCAGATGATTTTTTCGTATAATATGTTTCTTAATAATAATTTATATTATTATCAACGTGTTTTTTGCTAAAATTTTGTGTTATAATATAATTAAAATTAAAGAGAGAAAAGAAAGGTGAGAAATATGGAACATAAAGAATTTGCGGAAATTTATGATGTATTCATGAAACACGTAGATTATGACAGTTGGTATAATTTTCTTAGGAGTTTTATTAGGGAAAAAGGAACTTTGCTGGATTTGGGATGTGGAACTGGGGAGTTTTCAGTTCGATTTTTGAGAGATGGATTTTCAGTGACTGGAGTTGATTTGTCAGAGAAAATGTTGGACATTGCGGAGAAAAAAATAGCTGATAAAAAACTTGAAAATTGCGACTTTAAACTTATAAAAGAAAATATTATAGATTTTGAGAGTACTTTTAAAAATGGTGAAATTTGCCAAGTTGACAATATTATTTGTAATTTTGACACGGTAAATTATTTGAAAAATGGAAGCGAATTTGAAAAGTTTTTGGAAAAATGTTCTAAAAATTTGAAAAAAGATGGATTTTTAATTTTTGATGCCGTCACGGAAGATATTTTTTCTGAAATTTTTGAAAATGATGTATTTTTGGATGAAGAGCCTGAATATACGAGTATTTGGCGTCACGAAAAACTTTCGCAAAGAAAACATCTTGTGGAAATAGATTTGTTTGTCAGGGAAAATTCCAATGATAATTTATTTAGAAAATACAACGATATTCAGTACAAATTTATTTATGATCCGAAGTGGATAATTAAAACTGCTCAAAAAAATGGATTTGAAATATTTGACACGGCGAGTAATCCTGAATTTGGGGAGAGCCGAATATTTTTTGTATTAAAAAAAATATAAGTTAGGAGAAAAGTAAATATGTCAGAAAATAAAAAAAATTTTAATATAAATGAAAAAAATACAGACAAAAAAAATATTGATGAAGAAGAAAAAAGAAAAGAAAGAATTTATGAAATTGAAAAAAAACTTGGACGGCACAATGAAAATGAGAAAAAAAATCGAAAAAGAAATAATAAACTTATAAAATATTTTGCACTAGCTACAAATATGGTTTATACTTTATCCGTGCCAGTACTTCTTATGTTAGGATTTTATATGCTTTTAAAAAAGTTTTTATTTAAAACTGATCAGCCGATAGTTTTAGTTATATTTCTTGTGATTGGCGCGGTTTCAGGTTATTGGTCTTTAATTAAACAAATTAATAATATAAAGTGAGGAGTAAAAATGTTTGAAAATATGCCTTGTGAAATAAGAAAAAATTATAAACTTTCAATTTATATTACAATAATTGTATTTTTTATTGGACTTGTTTTTAAAATTGTAGAACTTTACTTTGGATTTTTTGTGGGAGGAATAATTTCATTAATAAATGTTAGGCTTCTTATTTCGGGAATAAATAAGATTTTGTACTTTAAAAATAATCCAAAATTACATGGAAATTTTGAGCTTTGGAAAAGACTTTTAGTTTTTTGCATCGGAATGTTTATTGTTGGAAAAGTCAGCCAGAGATATTTTGTGGGGCATGTACTGACAAATCTTTTATTTACTGGGATTGGAGCGACAAATTATAAACTCTCGATTATTTTGAATAATTATTTAAAAAAAATTAAACAATAATTATTTTTGTATTAATAAAACATTGTATTATTTTATTGAAAAATAGATTAAAATATCTAAATAAAAAGACTTGATTATGATACAAAGTCAATAAAATCAAGAAAAAGTGAAATTTTAAACTAAAGAATAAAATTTGCAAAAAAAAAATAATTGGAGTATAATGAAAGTACGAGTGAAGTTTTTAATCTTTTTGCTCCAAAAATAAAAAAGAACTCTTAGAAGAAAGGAGGAAAATTGATGAAAAATAAAGTTTTTAAATTTATTGGACTCTTAATTCTTATGATGGTGATTGTAAATGTTATTTTGGCAATTGTAAGTACGGTTTTGCCGATTAATTTTGAATCGCCGAGTTCAGTTGTAGAGCCCCCGCATTATTTTAATTTTATTATCGGCAGCTTTAAATTCTCGCTAAGTCAGACAGTATTAAATACTTGGGTTTTAATGCTTGTAATAATGTTTATTATAAATTTGGGGACAAAAAATGCAAGTGTAAAAAATCCAAGCAAAATGCAAATTATAATGGAAGAATATTATAATTTTATTGAAAATACATTTCTTACAACTTTTGGAAAATATAAAAAGAAATATGTTCCATTTTTTGCGGCACTATTTGCCTTTATAATGTTTTCAAATTTATGTGGATTTCTATTTCCGTTTGTGATAATGATTTTAAAAGGACAGCATGGAATGGAAATAAAACCATTTTTTAGAACGCCGACAGCTGATCCAAATACGACAATTGGACTGTCACTTGTAGTAATTGTTCTTTTTTTAACAGTTTCTATAAAAAAAGGCGGATTTAGAGCATATTTAAAATCGTTGTTTGAACCAATGTGGTTTATGTTTCCGCTAAATATTGTTGACATCTTTTCAAAAGTTTTGAATACATCAATGCGTTTATTTGGGAATATGCTTGCAGGATTAGTAATCGTGGGACTTTTATACAGCCTTGTGGGGCATCAGTTGTTTCAGTCTATAACGAATAATTTATTAAAAGGAAATTTCTCGTTCGCAGTGGGTTGGACAATGATTTTACAACTATATTTAGATTTATTTATAGGAATTGTTCAAGCGTTTGTCTTTACAGTGTTGTCATCCGTTTATATCAGTGAAGGATTAGGCGAAGAAGAGGAAGATGAATAATTTAAGATAAATTTGAATATCAAAGAGTATAAAGAATAAAAAACTAATAAAAAAAATAAAAAAATAGGAGGATTTAAAATGGCAGCAACAGCAGAAATCATTAATGCAGCAGCATTATTAGGAGCAGGAATAGCAGCAATAGGAGGAGTTGGAGCAGGACTTGGGCAAGGAATTGCAACAGGATATGCAGTAGAAGCTATTTCAAGACAACCTGAAGCAAAACAAGACATTATGCAGACATTAATTACAGGATTGGCAATTACTGAGTCATCAGCAATTTATGCATTAGTAATCGCATTCTTATTAATTTTCTTAAAAGGATAGTTCTTATATTTTTAAAGAAAGGTTGTGAGTGTCATAAATTTAAAAAAAATAACAATAGGATTGTATTTAATTACATTTTTTAATATATCTTTTGGAGTGGCAGTAAATAACCAAACACAAAAAAAATCTGAAACTACAAAACCTAAAACAGTAACTCCAAAAAAAGGAACAGGAACACTGAAAAAGGAGACTGGCGATAAATCAAAAGAAACAAAAGAGGTAACTAAGCAGACAACTACAAAGAAAACGGCTGGAAGTACCCAAAAAAATGACACAAAAATTACAAAACCAGCACCAAAAAGTTCAGCTACAACAAAGACAAAATCTGTTAAAACACCAGCAAAAACAGTTGATAAAAAAGTAGACACAAAATCGATGCCAAAAACTTCAAATCCAGTAAATAATAAAAAGCTTCCTAAAATAATGGGAAAAAAGACTTCTGATGAAAAAAATCCAGAAAATAAAAAGAATAACAATAATTCATCTGGAAAAAAAACAACTGAGGGAAAGTCAAATAATAGTGGAATAAATAAACCATCGAGTACTAAGGGTTTAAGTGATGTAGAGATAGGAAAAGATATAAATAAAACTAAGAAATCAATTGAAAAAGAGTTTTCTGGTAAAAAAGAAAATATGAAAATTTTAGAGAAATCGCAAAAAATGGTAGATGATAAAATTGAAAAAGATAAACAAGTTGATAGGGTAAAAATAGATAAAATTACAAAAGTAAATCCTGAAAAAATATTGTCTTTCACTAAAAATTCGGAAGAAATTTTAGCAAGTGCAACTATGGTGTCAACTGAAAATTATAAAATTTTATTTACTGGAATTAATGAGGTCAATTCTGATGAAAGTAGTGAACTTACAAAATCTGATAAATTAAATACAAGTTTTGTTGCTGGTTTTCAGATAAAAAAGCCAGAAATTGAACTGGAAAGTGTAAAAGTTTATTTGATTGTATCTGAAAAAAGTGAAAAATTATTGATTTCTTCAAAAGTTCCAGAAAATAGAGTAAAGAGAGAAGAAAATAAACCTTTTGTGGAAGAATGGGGAACTGAAGTTGGTAAAAATTCTAAAATAAAAGGGTTTGGAAACGAGAAAGACCAAAACCCTGTCAGTTGGAATGGAGAATCGGACATTATTGGTACAGTTAGTTTAAGAAATTTGTTAAAAGATAATAAAATTGATTTAGAAAAAGTAAAAATTTCTAAATTAAAAGATCTGTTTCCATTAAGCAACAAAAAATATCGTTATTTATTTAAGTTTGTGATAAAAGCTAAAGGAAAAGAAGAGGAAGTTATTTTTCAACCTATATATTTTGAATATAAAATTAATAGGGGTAAAAATATAAAATAAAAAATAATTCTAAAAAATTAAGGAGAAAAAATGAATGAAGGAGCAAAATTAGTAAATATTGATTTTACAATGGCTATTCAAATAATAAATTTTTTAGTATTAGTCTATTTTTTCACGCGGGCATTTTCAAAAAAAATTGGAAAAATTTTGGAAGATAGAAAAAAATGGCGTTATCAGAAATGGAAATCGTTGAAAATGAAAAAGAAAAATTGGAAGAAAAAAGAAAAATATTGAAAAGTTAAAAAAAGAATCCAAAAGACGTGCAAATGACATTTTGATAAAAGCTGAAAGACAAGCTGATGAAAGAAAAGATCAAATTATAAATTTGGCTATGAATAACCGTGAAAGAATGATGATGAAAGCGGAAGCTGATATTGAAAAAATGCGACAAAAAGCTAAATTTGAGTTGCAAAAGGAAGTCGGAGAAATGGCTGTGGATCTTGCAGAAAAAATTATTAAAGAAAATATTGATAAAAGTCAAGATAAAACAATTGATAAATTTATTGATGGATTAGGAGATTAAAATTATGGAAGACGAGATTGCAAAAACATATGCCAAAGCTATCTATGATATAGCAAAATCTTCTAATAAAATAGATGAAGTTCGAGAAGTGCTTAATATTTTAATTGAAAAATATTCAGAAGAAGAACAGTTTAGAAGAATTTTAGAAAATCCGATAATTAAATTTTCTGAAAAGGAAGAGTTTTTAAAAAAATCTTTTAGTTTTGCTAGTGCAGAGTCAATTAAAGTGGTAAGATATATCATTAAAAAAAATAGATTATCTTCAGTAGCGAAAATAAAAGCTAAATTTTTGGAAATTTATTACAAGGAAAATAATAAACTTCCTGTGACAGCTATATTTGCAAAAAAATTATCAAATGAACAGGAAAAGAAATTAACAAAAAAATTGGAAAAAAATACAATAAAAAAATTGTATTAAATTTAGTTGTTGATAAAAGTATAATTGGTGGAGGAATCATAAAGGTAAACGATGAAATAATTGATGGTTCAATAAAAAATCAAATAAGCGATATGAAAAAAGTTTTTTAGAAATGGAGGTGCTTTTTTTGAAGATTAAACCAGAAGAGGTAAGTAAGATAATTCGTAGCGAAATAGAAAATTACAAAAATAAAATTGATATTTCCAACACTGGAACAGTTCTCGAAGTTGGAGATGGAATTGCTAGAATTTATGGATTAAGTGATGCTATGTCTGGAGAACTATTAGAATTTGAGAATGGTGCAACTGGAATGGCTCTAAATCTAGAAGAAAGCAATATCGGAGCAGTTATTTTTGGAGAAACAATCGGAATAAAAGAAGGAAGTTTAGTAAAGGGAACGGGAAAAGTTGCACAAGTGCCTGCTGGAGAAGAATTACTTGGAAGAGTTGTAGATGCACTGGGAAATGCTATTGATGGAAAAGGTGAAATAAAAGCTAGTAAATATATGCCAATAGAAAGACAAGCTTCTGGAATAATAGCAAGAAAACCTGTAAGTGAACCGCTACAAACTGGAATAAAAGCAATTGACGGAATGTTTCCAATTGGAAAGGGACAAAGGGAACTTATAATTGGAGATAGACAAACTGGAAAAACAGCAATAGCAATTGACGCAATAATAAATCAAAAAGAAAATGACACAATTTGTATTTATGTTGCAATTGGACAAAAAAGATCGACAGTTGCACAAATTTATAGAAAATTAGAGGAAACAGGAGCGCTTGACTACACTATAATTGTGGCGGCAACAGCGTCAGAATCTGCACCGCTTCAATATTTGGCACCATATGCGGGAGTGGCAATGGGAGAATATTTTATGGATAACGGAAAAAGTGTTTTGATAATTTATGACGATTTGTCTAAACACGCTGTAGCTTATCGTGAAATGTCTTTACTGCTTAAAAGACCGCCTGGAAGAGAAGCCTTTCCTGGAGATGTATTCTATTTGCACTCAAGACTTCTTGAAAGAGCTGCAAAATTAAGTGATAAATTGGGTGGTGGATCAATTACGGCACTACCGATTATTGAAACAAAAGCTGGAGATATTTCGGCATATATTCCAACAAATGTAATTTCGATTACAGATGGACAGATTTTCTTGGAAACTGATTTATTTAATTCAGGATTTAGACCAGCGATAAATGCAGGAGTTTCTGTATCAAGGGTCGGTGGATCAGCACAAATAAAAGCAATGAAACAAGTTGCTTCAAAAGTGAAATTGGAACTTGCACAATATAATGAATTACTTGCGTTTACACAATTTGGTTCAGACTTGGACAAAGCGACAAGAGATCAATTAAATCGTGGTTCTAAAATAATGGAAGTATTAAAACAAGGACAATATAGTCCGTATAAAGTGGAAGAACAAGTAATTTCATTTTACTGTGTAACAAATGGATTTTTTGACGATGTTCCAACAGAAAAAGTTCGACAGTTTGAAAGAGAATTAATTGATGCACTTTCAAGCAAAACGATTATTTTGAAACAGATTTTGGAGAAAAAACAGATTGATGATGAAATTAAAAATTCTTTAAATGACTTTATTCAAGACTTTAAAGAAGAGTACGTCTGGTAAGTAGGTGAAAAAATATGGCTGCAAATATGAAAGAAATAAAAGAGAGAATTGACAGCGTAAAAAATACGAGTCAAATCACAAATGCGATGAATATTGTTTCTTCTACAAAATTTAAAAAGTTTCAAGTATTGACGCTAAAATCTCGTAGTTATGCGGAGACACTGGATATAGCGTTTGATAACTTAGTTGCGGGATTAAAAGGTAATAAATTTGTAATATTCGATGGAAAATCTCAGGTAAAAAAAGTTGGAATTATTGTTATGACTTCAGATAGAGGGCTTTGTGGAAGTTTTAATTCAAATACGCATAGAAAACTTGAAGAAATGAGAAGAAATTTTCAAAAAGAAAATAAAGAGATTTCTGTAATTACAATCGGAAAAAAGGCGAAAGATTATTGCAAAACAAGAAATATAGATGTCGATAGTGAATATACACAAATGATACCTGAGACTATGTTTGAAAAAGCAAAAAAAATAAGTGAAGATGTTGTACAGTTTTATTTGGATGACTACTATGACGAAGTTTATTTAATTTACTCAAAATTTGTATCAGCGGTAGAATATAATATCCAGACAGAAAAATTACTTCCAATTGAAAAAAAGGAAGGGCTTCCAACAAAAGAGTATATGTTTGACCCATCGGAAGATGAAGTGCTAAATGCGTTTATTCCACAAGTTTTAAACATAAAATTGTATCAGGCTCTTTTGGAAAATTCTGCAAGTGAACATTCAGCCAGAATGTCAGCAATGAAGCAAGCCAATGACAATGCTGCAGATATGATAAAAAAATTGGAAGTGCAGTACAACAGAGAACGTCAAGGACTTATAACACAGGAATTGACGGAAATAATCGGAGGTTCATCGGGAGTACAGTAGAAATTAAATTTACATAAACAGAAAGGAGAGCGAAATTAATCAATGAATAAAGGTAAATTAGTTCAGGTAATTGGACCAGTTATAGATGTAAGATTTGAAAATGAATTGCCAGACATTTATAACGCTTTGGAAGTCCAAACAAAGAGTGGTAAATTAGTTGCAGAAGTACACTCGCACAACGGAAACAACGTAGTAAGAGCAGTAGCGATGTCTGGAACTGACGGATTAAGACGTGGGCTGGAAGTAATTGACACAGGAAAACCTATTCAAGTACCAGTTGGTAGAGATACTTTGGGAAGAATATTCAATGTTTTGGGAGAAACGGTTGATGATGGAGAACCACTTGATAATGAAAGCGTTCTAAAAGAGTCAATTCACAAAGAAGCACCATCTTTTGAAGAACAAGGAACAGACACAGAAATCTTGGAAACTGGAATAAAAGTTGTAGATTTATTAGCACCATATTTAAAAGGTGGAAAGATTGGACTTTTTGGAGGTGCAGGAGTAGGAAAGACTGTGCTTATTCAAGAGTTAATTAATAATATTGCAAAAGGACACGGAGGACTTTCTGTTTTTGCAGGAGTAGGAGAACGTACAAGAGAAGGAAGAGATTTGTATAATGAAATGACTGAAAGTGGAGTTATAGATAAAACTGCCTTAGTATACGGACAAATGAATGAACCACCTGGTGCAAGACTAAGAGTAGGTTTGACAGCGCTTACAATGGCTGAATATTTTAGAGATAAGGAAGGACAGAATGTACTTTTATTTATCGACAATATTTTTAGATTTACTCAAGCTGGAGCGGAAGTTTCGGCACTACTTGGAAGAATGCCATCAGCAGTTGGTTATCAACCAAATTTGGCAACTGAAATGGGAGCGTTGCAAGAAAGAATTACTTCAACAAATGCAGGTTCAATTACATCAGTTCAAGCTGTATACGTTCCAGCGGATGACTTGACTGACCCAGCACCGGCAACAACGTTTGCACATTTGGATGCAACTACGGTGCTTTCAAGACAGATTGCTTCACTTGGAATTTATCCAGCGGTCGATCCGCTTGATTCTACATCGAGAATATTGGAACCAGAGATTGTTGGAAATGAACACTATAAAGTTGCGAGAGATACTCAGAAAGTGTTGCAAAGATATAAAGAATTACAAGATATAATCGCTATTTTGGGTATGGATGAATTGGATGAAGAAGATAAATTAACCGTAAACCGTGCAAGAAAAATTCAAAGATTTTTCTCACAACCATTTTCTGTTGCAGAACAGTTTACTGGAATGAAAGGGAAATATGTACCTTTAAGGGAAACAATTCGTGGATTTAAAGAAATTTTGGACGGACTTCACGATGATTTGCCAGAACAGGCATTTTTATATGTAGGAACTATTGATGAAGCGGTTGCAAAAGCAAGAGAATTAATGGCAGAATAGAATAAAAATAGGAGTGTTTAATTTACTCTTTTTCATATTTATAAAATTTTTTAGTTGTTAAAGGAGGGAAGATGGCTACAGAATTTATTTTAAAAGCAGTAACTCCAGAAGGTCTTGTGTTTGAAAAACCTGTTACTTTTGTGAAACTTAGAACAGAAAACGGAGATATTGGGATTCTTGCCAAACATATAAATTTTATTTCTCCAATCGGTGCCGGAGAAATGGTAGTTAGAGAGAATGATAAAGAAGAGGTCACATATTATTTGGAAGGCGGATTTTTGGAAGTAAGACAAGATAAAGTCGTAATTTTAGGAGAAACTTTGGTTGAATCGACAAAAGCTGAAGCTGTCAAAAGAGCGAGAATTGCGGCAATTGAAATTGCAAAGAAACACAAAATTCAAGAAGAACGGGATATTTTAGGGACTAAAAAACGACTTCAAAGTAATTTGACAAGAAAGTAATTTTAACAAAAAGATAGCAAGAAGTCTCCGACTTCTATAAGTGGGAGATGAATTGCAGAATATAGCTTGAAATAACAGCTCTTATATGGTATACTATTCATAGTCAGGGCAGGGACTGCCCGAAGAGCTTGGTAAATATATTTGGCTAGCAAAAGCAGATACTTCCCAAGAAGCTCCCTCTTCTACAAGTGGGAGTGGTTCACTGTAAAATATAGGTATAAAAAAATTTATGGGAGGCGGTGTTATCATGATGCAAAAAAATTATAGGGCAAAAAGGACACATTATAGAAATTATGTAAACAAAAAATTTACAATTAATAAAAAAATGGAAAAAGAATTGAAAAAAATATCAAGATTCGTTCCAATGGAAGTAATTGAACGAATGATGATAGTAAAATTTTTAAAAAATATTTTTGAAATAAAAAGAAGTAAAGTTTTTTATAGAAATTTTATAAACAAAAAATTAATAGGAAATTTAGGTCAAAAATATAGAAAAATTTTTAGAGAAATATCTTTTAATTATGAAGGTATGACAGTGGAACAGTTAAAGGGAAGACATATTGAAACAGAAATAAATCAGTCAAAATTTGCGATAGGAACAGAATTTGATGGAAATTCTAATCATGAAGATATTTATTTTGATAAATCACCACTTCCATATTCATACTTTGTAGATGAAATAGTTCTTATGCCTAAAAATCCAACAACATTGTTTGCTTATTGGGAAATTAGAGAAGAAACATTTACAAGATTGTCTAATGACAATGGAGTAATTGATAATGTAATTATCAAATTGTTTAAAAATGGACAAGAATATAGAAAAATAGTAAGACATGAAAGAATAGGTTCACATTATATTACTGATGTTGATGTAAATGAACATTATGAAGTTTCAATCGGATATGAAGATGTTTATGGAAACTTTTCTGAAGTAGCGCATTCAGTTGAAGCAATTTCACCAAATGATAAAATGTCTGATAATTTAGATTTGTTATGGGGAACTGTAAAAGAAGATGAAAATACAAATCAACTTATAAAATATATAAATGTTCCTGTAATGACACCAGAAAACAAAGAGTTCTTGGAACTTTCTGGAGAATTTGAAGGTGAAACAGGAGATGAATTTGTTTATGAAATAATAAGAAGATTAAGAAAAGTTGGTTCATCTGAAATTTTAGTCGAAGAAGAAGCATTAAAAGGAAGAACATTGAAATCAAAACCAGATAGGCTTGATATGAGTGGAGCTAGAAGTAGTTAATGAGCAATTAATTTTGAGAGAATAAAATGTTCTCTCATTTTTTTTATCAGTTAATTGTGAAATTTTGGATAAAGGAGATGAAATCAGAAAATATGAAAAATTTAGAAAAAATAAACGAATTAAAAAAAATAATAGAAGAAAGTAAAAAAATTGTGTTTTTTGGAGGAGCTGGAGTTTCCACAGAGTCTGGAATTCCTGATTTTAGAAGTGCAAATGGAATTTATAGTCAAAAGTTGAATAGACATTTTTCACCTGAAGAGCTGATTTCGCACACGATGTATTTAAAATATCCAGAAGATTTTTATGATTTTTATAAAAAAAATTTAATTTATAAAAAAGCTAAACCCAATTTTGCACACTTTTATTTAGCTAAACTGGAAAAAGAAGGAAAACTGAGTGCTGTTGTAACTCAAAATATTGACTGTCTACACGAGATGGCTGGAAGTAAAAATGTTTTGAAAGTGCATGGCACAATTGATAGAAATATTTGTACAAAATGTGGCAAAGTCTATAATTTAGACGAGTTTTTGAGTTTTTGCGAAAAGGAAGAAATTCCACACTGTCCTGACTGTGGTGGAGTTATAAAGCCAGATGTGACTCTTTATTAAATAGTGCAAGAATACCCGCGACTTTAGTCGTGAGATGAATTTCACGAAAATTTTAGTAAGCATATAGGGAAACTTGTATGTAGACACGGAGCAAAACCGTGCAACAAAGAAACTGAACTGCTGGGAACTCTTAAAGCTAGTATAACCACAACATAATACCTTCGTTAAAATATGGTATAGGTGTGAAGGTAGCGAAAGCAGAAAAAATATACTAGATGGTATAAGGTTAAAACCTAAGTATTATGATAATAGACAATCAGCAGCTAAGCCTGAAAAGGAAAGTTCAACGACTATCCCTCGTGAGGGAGTACAATACAAGCGGTTGGTATTGGAAGTGGTTTCGCCTAAGTCCTTGAAATAGGATATGGATAAGATATAGTCTGTGCTTGTTAGAGATAACAAGAAGTTCATAAGAGAACTGCATAAGTAGTAGCGAACTTATGTGAACGACGCTTCCCGCTGTTGCGGGGTTTTAAAAACTTTAAAAATATTTAAAAATAAATAAAAAATATTACTTTTTAATAGATAAGATGTAGGATATATAGTATAATATCTCTGATGAAAAGGAGGTGATATCTATGTATTTAACTTTAAAACAGCAAGTAAAACATCTTAGCAAAAAGGAGTTTAGGAATTTAAAACATTTATCTCATATAGCCAAGAACTTAACTAATGAAGCTATATATAATATTAGACAGTACTATTTTAATAAGAAAAAGTATTTAAGTTATAACGAAAACTATAAAATGCTTAAAAACAGTGAGAACTATAAGAAGTTAAATTCTAATATGGCTCAACAAATTCTAAAAGAAGCAGACGGAAGTTTCAAATCATTTTTTGGACTTTTAAAACTTGCTAAAAATGGTCAATATGATAATAAAAAAATAAAATTACCTAAATATCTTGCTAAAGATGGATTTACAACTCTTGTTATAGGTTTTGTTAGATTAAAAGATGGTATGCTGATTATTCCTTATTCAAATTTATTTAGAAAGACACATAAGGAAATCGCAATAAAATTACCGCCAGTATTAAAAGACAAGAAAATAAAAGAGATTAGAATAATACCAAAACAACATTCTAGGTACTTTGAAATTCAATATACTTATGAGGTAGAAGAAGTTCAAAGGGAATTAAATAAAGAAAATGGACTAGGAATAGATTTAGGTATAGACAATCTTTGTACTTGTGTTACAAATGGTGGAGTATCATTCCTAATAGATGGTAGGAAATTAAAATCAATAAATCAATACTATAACAAGATAAATGCAAAATTACAAAGCATAAAAGATAAGCAAAAGACCTCCCGCACAACATTAAGGCAAAAGAGAATAGCTAGAAGGAGAAATAATCGTATAGAAGATTATCTTTCAAAAGCAGCAAGAATAATTGTAAATTATTGTCTTAATAATGATATAGGAAAAATAGTTCTGGGATATAATGAAGATTTTCAAAGAAATTCAAATATAGGAAACATAAATAATCAGAACTTTGTAAATATACCATATGGAAAATTAAGAGATAAATTAATATATCTATGTAAACTATATGGAATAGAATTTAAGCTGCAAGAAGAGAGTTATACATCAAAAGCAAGTTTCTTTGATGGAGATGAAATTCCAATATACGATAAAGAAAATCTGCAAGAATATATATTCAGTGGAAAAAGAATAAAAAGAGGACTATATCAAACAAGTACAGGTAAACTCATAAATGCAGATTGTAATGGAGCATTAAATATATTAAAAAAAAGTAAAGTTGTGGACTTAAGCGTCCTATACAATAGAGGTGAGCTGAACACGCCTAAAAGAATAAGGGTAGTGTAAAGCTATCAAACTTCTTAGAAAATTTTTAAATAATTTTAAAGATTTTAGAACCCTGTGACTTTAGTCGTGGGAGGTTCAGGAAGAAGGTCTAAATATGGAAGTCTTTTCAGAAGCGATAAGACAAATTTCAAATGCTGATACTTTGATTATCGGCGGAACATCTTTAATCGTTCATCCAGCAGCTTCATTGATTCAATA
Organism: Leptotrichia rugosa; assembly: GCF_041200005.1. Taxonomy (NCBI): domain Bacteria; kingdom Fusobacteriati; phylum Fusobacteriota; class Fusobacteriia; order Fusobacteriales; family Leptotrichiaceae; genus Leptotrichia; species Leptotrichia rugosa. Next base: position 1,513,081 of record NZ_CP165644.1, on the reverse strand, counting down.
TTTTAATGGAAAAAATCTCGTTTTAATTAACAAAAGCTCAACTGATAAAGATTATTTGGCAAATTTAGTCATTCACGATAAAATTGGAGAAGTTTTTAAAAAATTATAATTGACAAAATATATTAAAATGGTAAAATATTATAAATAATTTAAATTTTTTGGAAAGTGAAAATTTTAGATGGAAGATAAAAATAATAATGGAAATAGGGATAAAAATAAAAAAATAAATATAAAAACTTGTGGAAAACTTTATATTGCTGGAGAATATGCCGTATTAAACTGTGGAAATAGTGCGATTATAAAAAATGTTGATATTTTTATGAATGCACAAATAAATTTTTCTAAAAATTCAGAATATCATATATTTTCAGATATGTTTGATTATTTAGTTACACTTAAATACGATAAAAATTATTCATTAATTCAAAATACGATAAAAAATGTAAATGATTTTTTGATTTTAAGTAAAATAAATCCAGAGCCAATTGATTTAAAAATAACTGGAAAAATGGAGAAAAATGGGAAAAAATATGGAATCGGATCAAGTGGAAGTGTTGTAATTTTGGTAATAAAAGCTATGTTTGAGTTATATTATAAAAAATTAAATAAAAAATTTTTTTCAAAAGAAATAATTTTTAAATTGGCAGCTTATACATTGCTAAAATTGGGAGATAATGGCTCAATGGGAGATTTAGCCTGTATTTCTTATGAAAATATGGTATTTTACACATCTTTTGACAGGGAAAAAATAAAAGAATTTATTGAAAAAAAAGATTTAAAAGAAGTTTTGGAGATGGACTGGGGATATAAAATTGAAGAGATAAAATGTGGAATTGAATGCAATTTTTTAGTTGGCTGGACGAAAAAGCCGTCAATTTCTAGTGAAATGATTAAAATTGTGAAATCTTCAATAGATAAAAAATTTTTAAGTGAAGTTCAAGATATTGTAAATAATTTGAGAGAAGCTATTATTAACGGAGAAAAAGAAAAAATAAAAAAATTAATTGAAAATAATGGAAATATTTTGAAAAAATTAAATGAAAATATTTATAGTTTAGAATTGTTAAAACTTGTTCAAGCTACACAAGGACTTGATATATGTGCTAAAAGTAGCGGTTCTGGCGGTGGCGACTGTGGAATTGCGATTTCTTTTGATGAAAATGACAGTAAAGAATTGATTAAGAGATGGGAAAAATTGGAAATTGAGATAATATTTTCTGGAAAATTATAAAAAATGGATAAATTAAATAAATAAATTAAAACTTAAAAATAAATAAATAAAAAATTTAAGAATTTAAATATTAAATAAAAGAAAGGAAAAAATTTATTTATGAAAAGAAAAGATGATCACATTAAGTTTGCTCTACGGTGTAAAAGTGATTATAATAGCTTTGACGATGTTCAGTTGGAGCATAGTTCACTGCCAAAATATAATTTGGAAGAAATTGATTTATCGACAAATTTTGCAGGGCATAATTTTAAGTTTCCGTTTTTTATCAATGCGATGACAGGTGGAAGTGAAGCTGGAAAAAATATCAACGAAAAATTGGCTAAAATTGCAAATGAATGTGAAATTTTGCTTGTAACTGGTTCATACAGCGCAGCACTGAAAAATAAAGATGACGATTCGTTCAAAATTGTGCGAAAAAATAATAAAAATTTATTACTTGCGACAAACATCGGAATAGATAAAGATTTCACAAGTGGACAAATAGCGATAAAAGAATTAAATCCAATATTCTTGCAAATTCATATAAATCTTATGCAAGAGCTCATAATGCCTGAAGGAAGTCGAAATTTTAATGAGTGGGAAAGTAATTTGGGAGATTTTGTAAAAAATATAAAAGTTCCGTTGATCTTAAAAGAAGTTGGCTTTGGAATGGACAGCAAAACCATTGAAAAAGCGATAGAATTGGGAATAAAAACAGTGGATATAAGTGGTCGTGGCGGAACAAACTTTGCTTATATCGAAAATATGCGCCGTAAAAATCATTTTGAATATTTGAATGACTGGGGAAAGACGACGGTTCAAGCACTTTTGGATGCAAAAAAGTTTGATGGAAAAGTTGAAATTGTTGCAAGTGGTGGAGTGAGAAATCCGCTTGATGTAATAAAATGCCTTGTATTAGGAGCAAGTGGCGTTGGAATTTCAGGGACAATTTTAAAATTTTTGAGTGAATATTCTACAGATGAAATTATAGAAATTTTGAATAGCTGGAAACATGAGTGTAAAATGATAATGTGCGCTTTAAATGCGAAAAATTTAAATGAATTAAAAAATGTGAAATATTATTTGTATGGAAAAACACTAGAGTATTATAAAAATTTATAAAGAGGAGCTGATTTATGAAAAAAAAATTAGTTGTGTATGATTTTGACAAGACAATTTACGATGGAGAAACTGGAGTTAATTTTTCGGTATTTTATTTAAAAAAATATCCGCTAAAATCTATCTTATTTTTGATTACTTATTCCAGATATTTATTTTTGTATCTTTTTAAAATTGTAAATTTGTCAAAAATAAAGGAAAAATATTTTAAATTTTTGGAATCTCATACAAAAAGGAAATACAGGATTTGATTGATGAATTTTGGGAAACAAAAAAAAGTAAAATTTATCCTTGGGTAAAAGAAGAGTTAAAAAAAAATAAAAAAGAAGCCGACTTTGTCATTGTGAGTTCAGCAAGTCCGTTATTTTTAATCGAAAATTTTTTACTCTCACAAGGATTTGATGTGATTTTTGGAACAAAATTTGTGGGAGATAATCAAAAAAAATTTGTTGCTCAAATTAATGGGAAAAATAATAAAGGTGATGAAAAAGTAAAAAAATTAAACAGATGGGCAAAGCAAAATAATTATGAAATTGAAATAGTGAAATTTTATTCTGATAGCCTTGCTGACAAGCCTTTGTATGATATTGCAAAGCAAAAATTCTGGATAAAAAGGGGTAAAATTTTAGAAGGAATGCCAAAGAGAAAAACTTTAATTGATAAATTATTTTGGAACTAAAAAAATAAAAATATAAAAAATGAAAAGATTGTTCTAATTTTAGAGCAATTTTTTTATAAAAAAGTAAAAATAATGTAAAAATAACAACAAAAAAAAGATTAATTTATAAAATTAATCCCAATTAATTATAAAAATCTTTTTTTCAATCAATTTTAAAGTTGGTCAAAACATCATCTTGTATAGTATTTGCCCATTTTGCCATCTGTCTTAATGTTATTTTATTTTTCCAGCTTTTCTTATTTCCAACAATTAAAACTTCATCTCCAATTTTTACATCTTGAATATCAGTTAAATCAATAAAAATCATATCCATACATATTTCGCCCAAAATATTTGCTTTTTTGTCATTTACAAGCACATACGCACAGTTTTTTTTATTTTCAATTTGTTTTGGAAGTCCGTGTGCATAACCTATTGCGACAATTCCAACTTTTGAATCTCTTTTCAAAATTCCTTTATTTCCATATGAAACTTTTTCATCTTTTTTCACTTCACGAATATTTATAATTTTTGATTCCACTAAAATAGCACTTTCCAAACCGACATCGTAAGAAAGCGGCTCTAAACCATAAATTGCCATTCCAACACGGCAAAAATCATAGTTATATTTTTTTTCGTATTTAAATAACAGCGGACTTGCTTGTAAATGTCTATATTTATATTTTATTTTGTTATCGTCAAAAATTTTTAAAATTTTTTCAAATTTTTTTACTTGCTTTTCAGTTTCGGTTTTATTTTCAGCTTCAGAAATATGTGAAAAAATCGAGATAATTTCCAATTTAAATTTTTTATTCTTCAAAAATTCAGAATTTATTTTTTTAATTTCTTTTATTATTTCAAAAACTTCATTTTCATCAAATCCAAGTCGATTCATTCCGCTATTTATTTTTATGTGAATTCTTAATCTTAAACAGACATTGTTTTTTAAATTATTTAAAATATCAATATAATCATAAAATTGTTTTTTACTGAAAACCGTTATTTCAAAACCATTTTTAATCGCTATTTCTAGCTTTTGCGGTTCCACATAGTTAAGTGTCATCACATTGCAACTATTTTTTTTGTCTAATTTTTTTAAAATCTCAAAAACTTTCATAGCTTCTTCAAGATAAGCTACCGCAAAATAATTACAGTTATTTTTTATCAAAATCGGCAAAATTTTTTCTATTTTAAGTCCATAAGCGTCATCTTTTATCACGCAAATTACATTTTCATTAATCGAGCGAATTTTTTCCAAATTTTTTTTTATGCTGGAGCTATTTATTTTCAAATTTACTAACATTATTTTTACTTTCTAAAATTTTTGATTCAATTAATTTTCTAAAGGCTCTTCCTCTGTGACTCACAGATTTTTTTTCCTCAGGCGAAGCAACTCCAAAACTTTTTTTCAAATCATATGAATAAAACAGCGGATCATATCCAAATCCTCCATCTCCACAATTTTCAAACAAAATTTCTCCATCAGCTCTTCCAGAAAAAGACTCAACTTTGCCATCTGGAAAAGCGATACTTACAACTGAGATAAAATGTGCTGTTCTTTTTTCTTTTGGCACATCTTTCAAATTTTGTAAAAGTTTTTCGTTATTTTTTTCATCATTTCCATCTTCTCCCGCATATCTCGCTGAAAAAATTCCAGGCTCTCCATTTAATGCGTCAACGCAAAGACCAGAGTCATCAGAAATTGTTGTAATTTTTATAAATTTAGAAATTTCAAGCGCTTTTTTTTGTGAATTTTCTTCAAAAGTAGTTCCATCTTCCACCACATCTGGTATTTTTATATCGTCTAAAATTGACAAAACTTCGATATTCATTCCTTCAGTCAGCTTTTCAAAATCTTTAATCTTTCCTTTATTTTTTGTAGCTAAAAATATTTTCATTATTTTTCTCCTAAAAATTGCTTTTTATGTCTGTAATTTTTTTTAATTTACATTTTATATTTTTTCAAATTTTCTCTTATTATGTCGTTCACGATTTTGTGAATATTTTTTTGTTCTTGAATTGGCAAATTAGTAAGATCAATAGGTTTGTCAACTATTACTTTAATATTTTTGTTACCTTTAACTTTCAAGCTTTTTTTACTTTGAACTTCATAAGTTCCACAAATTGTTAACGGTAAAATTCTTACTTTGCTGTCTTTTGCAAGTTTAAAACTTCCTTTTTTAAATTCTCCGACTTCTCCATTTTCAGTTCTGCTTCCTTCTGGAAAAATTACATAAGAATATCCGTCTTCTACTTTTGAAATTGCATTTTTCATATCTTTCATTCCTTGACGAGCATTTTTTCTATCCAAAAAGATACAGTTTAATGCTTTCATCCAGCCACCGATAAGAGGCCAATTCTTCATTTCTTTTTTTGCAATAAAAGCAAAATCTAGTGGTAAATATCCAAGAAGAGTTGGAATATCTAAATTACTTTGATGATTTGAAATTAAAATGATAGGTTCTCCTGTTTCCTTTATTTTTTTTATTTCTTTTTCACAGTCATTTTCGTAAATGACTTTCACTTTACTCCCTGATGCCCAAACTAAATTTTTTCCCCAGTTTGTTCCAACTTTACGAGCAAAGTTGTGAGCATCTCGACCTTTTTTAAAAAGTAATGCCGGAGCCCTAAAAATCATTCCATATAGAAATGTTCCTACAAGTATAAAATGGTAAAATATTGTTCTCATTTTTTACTCTCCTTATTAAAAATTTATTTATAAAATTTTATTTTAAAAATGTGATTTATATTCTTTAATTTTTTCAAATATTTTATCAAGTGAAAATCCTTGTCTTGCCAAAAATTGTATAAATTTTTGTTCTTCTTTTAGTTGTTTTAAATATTCTTCTTTTTTTAAGTCAGAATTTTTGTAAGTCAATTTTTTTTCATTTTTTTTGATTAAAGTCTCAAGCCTTTTGTCGTCAATGTTTTCTTCAGTTTCCAATTCTTCATATGCAAGTTCTACTATTTTTTTTTCAATTCCTTTTTGTATCAAATTGTAAGTAATTCTATTTTTCCCATATTTTTTGTTTTTTATGTAGGAAATTGAGTAGTCTAAGTCATTTATATATCCTAGTTCTTCTAATTTTTTTATCGCTTTTTTTATTGAATTTTTATTTTGATATTTTTCTTCTAATTTTTTGTAAAGTTCTTTTTTAGTTCTGTCTTTTAAAGAAATTAGAAAAATCCCTTTTTCTAAGGCAGCCTCATATGAAATATTATCATAGAGGCTAGAAATATCATCATTTACTTTTAATCCATATTTTTGCTTTATAAATGGACTTATATCCATTATCTCTTCTGTCGATAAATACAGTTTATTTCTTGATATTTTTTTTATTATCATTAATTTTCCATTTCATTGGAATCGCTAGAATTATTTTGACTTTCTGTATTTTCCATATTTTCAGGGCTTTCAGCCATAACATTAAGTCCCAATTTTTCTCTAATTTTTTCCATAACTTGAGCTTCGATTCGTGAAAATAACTCAGTATTTTCTTTTAACATCTTTTCAACATTAATTCGACCTTGACCTAATTTCTCATCTCCATAAGCAAACCAAGAACCACTTTTTGAGATAACTCCAAAATCAATTCCAGCATCCAGTATTTCTCCAATTTTTGAAATTCCTTGTCCGTACATTACATTAAATCTAGCTTCTTTAAACGGCGGTGCAACTTTATTTTTAGTAACTTTGACTAAAACTTCGTTTCCAACCATTTCATCCCCTTGTTTTACTGAACCAACTCTTTTTACCTCCATTCTCACTGTTGAAAAGAATTTTAGTGCACGACCTCCTGAAGTAGTTGTCTGAACTCCGGGAACAAACGAAAATCCACCAATTTTTTCCCTTATCTGATTGATGAAAATCATAACTGTATCGGATTTTGCGATAGTTCCTGTCAATTTTCTAAGCGCTTTTGACATAAGCCTTGCTTGAAGTCCCATTTGCTGATCTCCCATTTCACCTTCAATTTCCGCTTTTGGAACAAGAGCTGCAACAGAATCTACCACAATTACATCCATAGCTCCACTTCGTACAAGCATATCAGCAATTTCAAGAGCCTGCTCCCCTGTGTCAGGTTGAGAAATTAAAAGTTCGTCAATGTTTACTCCCAGCGCTTTAGCATAGACAGGATCAAGTGCATGTTCAGCATCAATAAATCCTACAACTCCGCCTTCTTTTTGAGCTTCTGCAATGATATGCAGTGCAAGAGTCGTTTTTCCAGAAGACTCTGCTCCATAAATTTCAACGATTCTTCCTCTTGGAACACCTCCTACACCAAGTGCTATATCTAAATTTATACTCCCAGTAGAAATGGCTTTTATGTTCATTTTATGATTTTCTCCAAGTTTCATGATAGCACCTTCACCGTAGTCTTTTTGTATTTGTTTCAGTGCTAAATCTAACATTTTCTCTTTATTTTCTTTATTTTTTTCATCAATTTTTTTCTTAGCCATTATAACAACCTCTCCTTTATTTTTTATTTTTTTCAATTTATATTATATCATAAATTTAAAGTTTTTATAAATTTATTTTTCTCTTAATCTTTTATTTTTTAAAATTGACCGACTGTACAAAATATTAAAAATTTAGTATAATATATTAAATTAAGTACTTTTTATTCAAAAAAAGGAGAAAATATGAAAATAGTAGTTTATGGTGCTGGGGTTATGGCACAATATGTAAAGGAATCTATAATAAACAGTAAAAATGAATTTGTAGGTTTTGTTGATCCACTTGGAAAAGGGGATTTTGTTAATTTAAAAGGAGAAAATTCAAATGTGGAATATGATGCAATAATTGATTTTTCGCATTTTAGCTTAATCGACGATGTCTTGGAAGCGGGAATTGCTAAAAAAGTTCCAGTTTTGGTGGCAACAACTGGTCATACGGAAGAGCAATTAAAAAAAATTGAAAAAGCTGCAGAATTAATTCCTGTAATTAAAGCAACGAATACTTCGCTAGGAGTAAATATTGTAAATGAAATAGTTGCATTTGCTACAAAATTATTAAAAGATTTTGATATTGAAATTGTGGAAAAACATCACAACAGAAAAATTGACGCTCCAAGTGGGACAGCTTCAACACTTTTAGAAATTGTAAAGGAAAATTTGAATGACGGAAATGATTACAGAACAGTTTACGGAAGAGAAGGATACAGTAAAAGAGCTGAAAAAGAAATAGGAGTTCATGCAATTCGTGGAGGAAATATTGTAGGAGAACATACTGTTATTTATGCAAAAAATGATGAAATTATTGAAATAAAGCACGAGGCGTTGTCAAGAAAAATGTTTTCTGATGGTGCAGTAAAAGCGATAGAATTTTTAAGTGGTAAAAATGCTGGAAAATATACTATGAGAGATGTTTTGGGAATAAACAAATAAAATATTTGTTGTAAAATTTTAAAAAAAGTGGTAAAATAAACAAAAAATGTAATATGATTAAATTTTGAAAATATTAAAAAATGGAGGGAAGATGACGGAGTTAGAAAAGTCAAAAGCTATTATTCAATATATCGCCGATGCAAAAAAGACAACACCTGTAGAACTTTATACAGATGAAGAAATAAAAGATTTTTATTCTTGTAAAGTTATCGGAAAAGATGGATTAAAAGTTGTTTTTGGTGATTGGGAAGAAATACAAAAAATCATAAATGAAAATAACTTACAAAATTATTATTTAAAAAATGACAGAAGAAATTCTGGAGTTCCTATGCTTGATATGAAAAATATTAATGCTAGAATTGAGCCAGGAGTATTTATTAGAGATAAAGTTAGTATTGGTGACAGAGCTGTAATAATGATGGGTGCAGTTATAAATATTGGCGCTGAAATCGGTGAAGGAACAATGATTGATATGAATGTTGTTTTAGGCGGAAGAGCCAAAGTTGGTAAAAACTGTCACATCGGTGCAGGAGCAGTGCTAGCTGGAGTTATCGAGCCGCCTTCAGCAGATCCAGTTGTGATCGAAGACGATGTAGTTGTAGGAGCAAATGCAGTAGTCTTAGAAGGAGTCAGAGTTGGAAAAGGTTCAGTAGTTGCGGCAGGAGCAATAGTTACGCAAAATGTTCCAGAAGGTGTCGTAGTTGCAGGAACACCAGCTAGAATTATAAAAGGAGTTGACGCTAAAACAGCTTCAAAAACTGAATTAGTTGACGCTTTAAGAAATTTATAGAAATTTATCATTTAAATTATTTAAAAATAGATAAATCAAAATTAGGAGGAAATTATGAAAAAATTATTACTAATAGGAGCAATCTTAGTAACAGGAGCTTTATCATTTGCTGACTCAAAAGCTGACTATGAAAAAGCAAGAACCTTAGCAGGACAAAAGAAAACAGCAGAAGCAGTTAAAATTTTGGAAACACTTTCAAAAACAGGAGATGCAGAATATAAACAAAGAGCGAATTTAGAATTAGGTTCTTATTATTTGCAACAAAATCAAATATCTAAAGCAAAACCTTATTTGGTAACAGCTTTTGACGATGGAAAAGTTGTAAATGGCTACAGCGCTGAAGCGGCAAGATTGTTATATTTAGTGGGAATTGCTGAAAAAGACAAAGAGTCAGCTGAAAAATATATTCTTTGGACAGATAAAAAAACAGAAGGGAAAGATGCTGATATAACTTCAAGTTTAATCATCTTTTACTTCGATAATAACGAGCAATCAAAAGGAACTGCGAGATACAATCAAGCTATGAAGTCGACTGACAAAGCTTTCGTATCAGAAGTAAACTACAATGTGGGACAATATTATATGACAAAAAATAACAATGCTCAAGCCAAAACGTATTTACAAAAAGCATACACAGGTGCGCCACAAAAAGTAAATGGAGCTGGAATCTTATTAGCTGAAATAGCTATGTCTGAAAAAAATACCGCTCAAGCTGAAAAATATTTAACTGAAATGAATACAGCAGCAGGTGGAAAAAATACTCAAATCTTAGGAATGCTTGGTACTTTCTACTTACAAAAAGGAGATGCGACAAAAGCTGAACAATTTTTATCAAAAGCAGTTGCTGCAGAGCCTAAAAATGTAGAAGCAAAAGTTTTGCTTTTAGGAATTTATGAAATGCAAAAGAATACAGCAAAAGTAAATTCAACATATAGTCAGTTAAAATCAGGAACTCCAAAAGTTACTAACGCTCAAATCGGTACTTATTTTGCGCAAGCTGGAGCTGGAGATTTAGCTGTTAAATATTTACAAAAATCAATTTCAGAAGATAAAAATAATGAAGCAAAAGTTATATTGGGACAAGTTTATGCAGCGGCAGGTAAAAAAGCGGAAGCTGTAAAAGTTTTAGAGGAAGCTGTAAAAGCTAAGGTAAAAGGTGCAGCAGATGTTTTAAAACAAGTTCAATCAATGAAATAGTAGAAATGGTAAATATAATGAATAAAGAAATAATAAAAAATAGTGAAATTTTTAAATTTCACTATTTTTTATTGTAATAATTTTTATTCTGAAGATCTTAAGTGAATTGATCTACTTATTGAATCTCTCACGACTGAAGTTGCGAGATTCTTAAGTACTATTTAGTTTCTTTTGAATATCTAGTATTCAAACACTAGCTAATTTCCTTAAGACTTTAATGGACAAGCTCTCCACCAAGAACATTAGCGTCCTGTTGACTCGGTTCAAAACCAGTTTTATTATTTAACTATTTCAAATTTTTTCGTTGCCAAAAAATATGCCATTCATCTCATTCCTTGCGTCGGGAGTGTCTGGCATAACTCATAAAAATATATAATTAAGAAAGTTTATTTATTTGTAGGTGCGACTGTTGGAGTTTTATTTTCTATTAAATCTTTTGGATATGATTTGTCATTTGTAAAAGCCCAAGTACCATTATAAAAATAGTTACCATTGTTATTAACTAGGTCTTTTCCAGCTTTTAAGTGCATAAATTTATATTTTTTTAAATAATTTTCAACTTTATCTTTATCTTGAATTAAAATTCCAATTTTTACATTTTCATAATTTTCGCCATCAAATATGCAGTTTTCAAAGTCGATGTCCACACGACTGTCTTTTTCATTAATTTTTTTATAATCTCCATGTGATTTTGGAACTTTACAATAAGAATTTTTTTCTAATTTTGCAGTTTTTTCATGATTTTTTTCAGCAAAAGCTGCAAAAGAAAATAAGATTAATAATGCTAATATACCTTTTTTCATTTCATTATTCCTTCTTTCTATAATTTTTTATTATAACACCTGTCATATATTTTACATAATTATTATAACAGATATTCAAAGATTTTGCAATGATAATTTAAAAAAAATAAGAAAATAAGATGAAATTAATAAAAAAATAGTAAAGATAATATAAAATTATCATTACTATTTTGGATTTTTTTAGCTAAAAAATATTTGTAAATCATTATCAACAGTAGTTATACCAGTCAGACCAAATTGTTCATTCAATAAACTTGCAACGTTTTTAGAAATGAATGCTGGTAAAGTCGGACCAATATGAATATTCTTAATTCCTAAGTAAAGTAACGCAAGCAGTACAATTACGGCTTTTTGTTCATACCATGCAATGTTAAATTCGATTGGCAAGTCATTTATATCGTTTGCATTAAAAATCTCTTTTAATTTTAGTGCCACAACTGCCCAAGAATAAGAATCGTTACATTGTCCAGCATCAAGCACTCTAGGTATGCCGTCAATATCTCCCAGATTTAATTTATTATATCTGAATTTTGCACATCCTGATGTTAAAATTACCACATCTTTTGGCAATTTTTTTGCAAATTCAGCATAATATTTTCTTGTTGTCTGTCTTGCATCACATCCGCTCATAACTATAAACTTTTTGATCGCTCCTGATTTTACTGCCTCGACAATTTTATCAGCAAGGGCAAATACCTGACCATGTGCAAATCCACCTGTGATTGTTCCACTTTCAATTTCGGTTGGCGATTTACATTTTTTTGCTAATTCTATAACTTCACTAAAGTCAATTTTCCCATTTTCGTCTGTTTTCAATTTTTTCCAGCCTGGAAGTCCTGTTGCATTTAATGTAAATATTCTGTCGTTGTAAGTAGCATTTTTCTTAGGCGGAACTAAGCAATTTGTAGTAAATACGACAGGTCCATTAAATGTTTCAAATTCTGTTGTCTGATGATACCAAGCATTTCCGTAATTCCCAACTAAATGCTTGTATTTTTTTAATTCAGGATAGTAGTGAGCCGGCAACATTTCTGAATGTGTGTAAACATCAATTCCAGTTCCTTCAGTTTGCTCTAAAAGTTCTTTTATATCTTTTAAATCGTGTCCAGAAATCAAAATTCCAGGATTTTTTCCAACTCCTATATTTACTTTTGTCATTTCAGGCGTTCCAAAAGCTGAATTATTTGCTCTGTCTAGAAGTGCCATCACATCTACACCAAATTTTCCAGTTTCAAAGACAAGGTTTGTAAGTTTTTCAGCACTCAAGTCGTTATCTTCAGTTGCAATTAATGCTTTTTCAAAAAAGTCAAAAATTTCGTTACTTTCAAATTTTAAGTTTAATGCGTGAAAACCGTAAGCAGAAAGCCCTTTTAGTCCATATAAAATTATTTCCCGAAGTGAACGGATGTCTTCATTTTCAGTTCTCAAAACTCCAATTTCATGGGCTAGATCTACTAAGTCACAGCTTTCATCAAACTCAAAAGTGGCAAGTCTTGAACCTTCAAATTTAGAATCAATCAAAATTTTTGTATTTTCCAATTCTTTTGCTAAAAATTTTCTTAATTTTATACCTTCGTAGATATATTCTTTGATTTCCTCTCCGTCAAAATTCGCATTTGTTATAGTTGAAAAAAGTGCACGATATAAATATTCATTTACATTTTCATAAATTTTATTATTTTGTCTAAGTTTATTTGAATAAAGTGCAACTCCTTTTACAACAAAAATAAGCACATCTTGTAAATTTGAAACTTCGTCATTTTTCCCACAGACTCCCATAACTGTACAGCCTTGATTTCTACTTGTTTCCTGACATTGAAAACAAAACATGTTATTCATAATTTTCTCTCCATTTTTAATTTATTTTTTTTTGAAATATTTAATTTTAAAATCTCCACAATTTTAAAATTAATTTTTTATTATTTCAACAAAAAAATTATATAATAAATTAAAAATAAATTCTGTAACTTATATCACACTTTTTAATTTTTTTTGAAAATAAATTTTATATAAAATTATTTTTTTAAATATTTTTTTACAATTTCTCTATCATCAAAATGAATTTTTTCTTTTCCAATTATTTGATAAGTTTCGTGCCCTTTTCCAGCGATTAAAAGGCTATCTCCTTTCTGAAGCATTCCTAGTCCTCTTTTTATCGCTTTTTCCCTATCGGCGACAATTAAATATTTATCAAATGGATAATCAATTTGAACAAGTCCTTTTTCAATTGCAGCTAAAATTGAAATTGGATTTTCTGTTCTGGGATTGTCAGAAGTTAAAATTATAAAGTCGCTAAATTTTGCAGCAGCTTTTGCCATTTTTGGTCTTTTATCGTGATCTCTGTCTCCACCTGCTCCAAAAATTGTAATCACTCTATTGTCAGTAATTTTTTGCAAAGTTTTTCCAATATTTAAAAGCCCATCGTCTGTGTGAGCGAAATCTACGACAATTCTAGCTTCCAAATCATTTTTAATAGTTTCAAATCTTCCTGGAATTGAAGAAATATTCGATAATTTTTCTAAAATGTAGTCGATGTCAATTTCCATTGATAAAAGACTGGCAACGCATCCTAAAATGTTATAAAGATTGTAATCTCCAATTAAGTTTACTTCCACAACATATTCAGATTCATTTGAAATAGAACTAATTTTCTCAAAATAATTTTTAGCATTAATTTTTATTTTCATTCCGTCATTTGTATAATTGATAATTTCTCCGTAAACATCGGCACTTTTATCATTTTTTGAAAATGAGATGTAGTTTCTTCCACGATTTTCTTCAAAAATTATTTTTCCATATTTGTCGTCAATGTTTATAATTCCAGCGCTATCACTTTTTAACAGTGTAAATATTTTTTTCTTGGCGTTGAAATAGTTTTCCATTGTTTTGTGAAAATCCAAGTGGTCTTGAGTTAAATTCGTAAAAATTGCACTGTCAAATTTTAACATATCCACTCGTCCAATTTGAAGAGCATGGGAACTCACTTCCATTATAAAATATTTTGCACCCATTTTTACACTTTTATCTATTAATTTTATTAATTCAAGTGATTCTGGAGTTGTATTTACAGTTGGAAAATTTTCGTTTAGAATACGATTTCCAGTTGTTCCAATCCGAGCAGTTTTTTCTAAAATATTTTCTAAAATGAAACTTGATGTAGTTTTTCCGTTTGTTCCAGTGATACCGATTATTTTTATTTTATTTTGTGGAAAGTCATAAAAATTTGAAGCGATGATTCCTAATTTTTTTCTTATATTTGAGATGAAAACAAAAGTAATATTTTTTGAATTTTCATATCTTTCAGGATTTACCATTTCTTCAACGACAATCATTTTTGCACCTTTGTCAATTGCACTTTGAATAAATTCGTGTCCATCAACAACGCTTCCAACCATAGCGATAAAGACGAAGTCATTTTCTATTTTTCTGGAATCATATTCTATACCTTTTATTTCAAAAGTTTCTCCTTCGTGAAGAACTTCATAGTCAACATTTTCAAAAATTTTATACATTCATTATCATCTCCTATTTATCTTTTTAAAGATTTTAAATATTATATTTTTATTATATCACTTTTATTTAGTTTTTTTAAGTTTAAAAATTTTATTTTGTTGAAAAATAATAAAAAAAATTGTAAAATATATTAAATAAAAATAAGGAGAATTTTATGAGATATGAAAATTTAAAAGAAAGATTTTTTAGATATGTGAAATTTGAAACAAGGTCAGATGAAAATAGCGCTTCAATTCCATCGACACCTTCACAAATCAAATTTGCCAAAATGCTAAAGCGTGAATTGGAAGAAATAGGACTAGAAGATGTCAGCATAGACAGCGCTTGTTTTGTAAATGCAACTCTTCCAGCTAATTTTGATAAGAAAGTACCGACAATAGGATTCATTGCTCATATGGATACAGCAGATTTTAATGCAAGAAATGTAAGTCCAAAAGTTTTTGAAAATTATGACGGAAATGATCTTGTATTAAATGAAAATTTAAAAGTGATTTTGTCGCCAAAAGAATTTCCAAATTTGAAAAATTATATTGGAAAAACTTTGATTACGACTGATGGAACAACACTTTTGGGAGCTGATGACAAAGCTGGAATTGTGGAAATCATTGAAGCAATGAAATTTTTGATTGAAAATCCACAGATTGAGCATGGAAAAGTGAAAATAGCCTTTGGTCCAGATGAAGAAATAGGTAGAGGCGCGGATAATTTTGATGTAAAAAAATTTGGTGCAGATTTTGCATATACAATGGATGGCGGACCAGTTGGAGAACTTCAATATGAATGTTTTAATGCGGCACAGTCAACTTTTAAAATAAAAGGAAAAAGTGTTCATCCAGGAACGGCAAAAAATAAAATGATTAATGCAAATGTTGTAGCAATGGAAATTGCAGATAGTTTTCCAGAAGAAGAAGTGCCAGAAAAAACAGAAGGTTATGAAGGCTTTTATTTGCTTGAAAAAATGACTTCAAACATTGAAGAAGGGAAAATGTCATATATTTTGCGTGATCACGATAGAGAAAAATTTGAAGCAAAAAAAGAATTTGTAAAAAAAGTTGCTAAAAAAATAAATGAAAAATATGGTGATAAAATTGTAGAAGTTGAGATAAGAGATCAATATTATAACATGCGAGAAATTATAAAAAATCATATGAATGTTGTAGAAATTGCTCAAAAAGCTATGAAAAATGTTGGAGTTAAGCCAGTGATTGAGCCAATTCGCGGGGGAACAGATGGTTCAAAAATTTCCTTTATGGGACTTCCAACACCAAATATTTTCGCAGGCGGAGAAAATTTTCATGGGAAATACGAATTTGTAGCACTTGAGAGTATGATTCTGGCAACTGATGTGATTGTGGAGATTGTAAGATTGAATACTGAAGGAGAGTAAAAAAAATGCGAAAGGCGGCACTAAAAACTTATCTGTATGAAATAATTTTTATATTGATTTATAAATTAAGCATGGACATATTTTTGAGAGTGTCTTATTTTGTATATTCTTTGTTATGGATATTGTCAGTAATAATAATGATATATTTATTTCCGTATTTAATACTACTTTTGATAGGAAATCATTATTTATTTGTTAAATTAGATCCTGAAAAATATATTTTAATAATAGAAAAAATTTACAAAATTTTTAAAATTAATATTATGAAAGATTTTAACAGAATTAATTTATCAGTTTGTTATTGGCTGCTAAACGAGAAAGAAAAAGCGTTAAAGTATTTAAATGAAATAAAAATAACTAGATTAACACTACCAATAATAAAATATTGTTACTATAGAAATTTAATGGAATATAAATATTTTATGGGAGAAAAAGAGGAAGCAAGAAAAATATTTGATGAAAATTTTAGAAAAAGTGGAGAAAAACTTGTAATAGGGATTATGTTGGATTATGAAAATAATCCACAACAGAAAATTATTGAACTGGAAAAACTATTGAAAGGGAAAAGAAAATTGTATCAAATAGAGATAAAGTTCAATTTAGCTAAAACATATGAAGAAATTGGAAATTTTGAAAAAGCATTGGAATTTTATAAGAAAGTGGCTGAAAAGGAAAGTGAAATTTATTTTATTAAAGTTGCGAAAGAAAAGGTTTTGGAGTTAAGTTTAAAGAATAAAGAAATGTAGCAGGAAAGGATATGAGATAAAATGTTTGATTTAGCAGGTGAGGTTGCTCTTGTTACAGGAGGAGCAAAGGGAATTGGAAAAGGAATTGCAAAAGCATTGAAACAGGCTGGGGCAAAGGTTATTATTGGAGATATTGATAAGGAAAAAGGGGAGATGACAGCAAATGAGCTGGATGGGGATTTTTACTATCTTGATGTTATAAATAAAGAACAAGTGCAGTATGTTGTTCAAAGCATTTGTGAAAAATATGGAAAATTGAGTATTCTTTGTTCAAATGCAGGAATTTTCCCGCAAGTGACTATTGAAAATATGACAGAAGAAGATTGGGATAAGGTTCAGAATATAAATGTAAAAGGAGCTTTTTTGGTAATACAAGCGACATTGAAACATATGAAAAAACAAAATTATGGACGTATAGTATTAACATCTTCAATTACAGGTGATATTACTGGATATCCAGGATGGGCACATTATGGAGCGAGTAAAGCGGCTCAATTAGGATTTATGAGAACTGCAGCTTTAGAATATGCAAAATATGGAATTACAATTAATGCTATTCAACCAGGGAATATTTTGACAGATGGATTAATAGAAGCTGGAGAAGAATATATGAATAAAATGAAAAGTGTCATTCCAGTTAATGTTTTAGGAAAACCTGAAGATATTGGATATACAGCTGTTTTCTTGGCAAGTCGTGAAGCAGGATTTATTACAGGGCAAAGAATAGTTGTAGATGGTGGACAAATATTGCCAGAAACACCTGACTTTCAATAAATAAAATATTTTTATTTTCTTTTGAAAAAAGTGTTGAAATTATTGTATATTTCGTGTTAAAATAATATAATTAAAAAAAGTAATGTAAAAAATATGGTTTAGTTAGGGAAATTTTGAAAGATAAGAAAAATAAACAAAGTTTAAAAATAAAATGAGGAGGAATCTTAAAATGAGTCAAAAAGATAAAGTTGTAATTTCTGAAGGATTGACTTTTGATGATGTACTTCTTATTCCGCAAGCGTCGGAAGTAGCGCCTAATCAAGTTATATTAAAGACAAAATTGACTAAAAATTTGGAATTGAATGTGCCAATTTTAAGTGCAGCTATGGATACTGTAACAGAATCAAAACTTGCGATTGCTATTGCAAGAGAAGGTGGAATTGGGTTTATTCATAAAAATATGACCATTGAAAGACAAGCTGAAGAAGTGGCAAGAGTTAAAAGATATGAGAGCGGAATGATTACAAATCCTGTTACATTGCGGCAAGATGCCATTTTAGAAGATGCTAATAAACTTATGAGAGAATATAAAATTTCAGGACTTCCAGTAGTTGATGGCGAAGGAAATTTAAAAGGGATTATTACAAATAGAGATTTAAAATATAGAGAAGATTTGTCATCTAAAGTGACAGAAGTTATGACAAAAGAAAATTTAATAACAGCGCCAGTCGGAACTACATTGGATGAAGCAAAAACAATATTACTTCAACATAGAATTGAAAAATTGCCAATTGTAGAAGGAACAAAACTAAAAGGATTAATCACGATAAAAGATATTGACAATGTAATAAATTATCCAAATGCCGCAAAAGACAGTCAAGGACGACTTCGTGTGGGAGCTGGAGTTGGTGTTGGACCTGATTCTGTGAGAAGAGTTCAAGCTTTAGTTGAAGCTGGAGTTGATATAATTGCGGTGGATTCGGCTCATGGGCACTCAAAAGCGGTTATTAATAAAATTAAAGAAATTAGAGAAGCTTTTCCAAAATTGGACATTATCGGTGGAAATATTGTTACGAAGGAAGCCGCACTTGATTTGATTGAAGCTGGAGTAAATGCAGTAAAAGTTGGTGTTGGACCTGGCTCAATCTGTACGACGAGGGTTGTGTCAGGAGTAGGAGTTCCACAGATTTCAGCAGTTATGGACGTTGCTGAAGTTTGTAGTGAAAAAGGAATTGGAGTAATAGCAGATGGGGGAATTAAATTGTCTGGGGACGTGGTAAAAGCAATTGCCGCTGGAGCAGATTGTGTAATGCTTGGTGGAATGCTTGCTGGAACTGATGAAGCACCAGGAGAAGAAATTTTATATAACGGAAGAAAATTCAAAACTTATGCTGGAATGGGTTCGCTTGCAGCTATGAAAAGAGGAAGTAAGGACAGATATTTCCAATTGGAATCAGCCACAGAAAAATTAGTTCCAGAAGGAATAGAGTCAATGGTTCCATATAAAGGTGCATTAAAAGACACGGTTTATCAAATTTGTGGAGGACTTCGCTCAGGAATGGGGTATTGCGGAACTCCGACAATTGAAGATTTGAAATTGAATGGAAAATTTGTGAAAATTACAGGAGCAGGACTTAAAGAAAGTCATCCGCACGATGTAATTATTACAAAAGAAGCTCCAAATTACAATAATTCAAATAAATAAAAAAATAAAAGGCTGTCTTAAAAATTATTTTTAAGACAGTCTGAAGTTTAAGATTAAATGGACTTTGAAAGGAAAAAAATGAAAAAAATAAAAAATTTGATTATTTATTCAGTGATGGTTTTTGGAATGAGCAGTTTTGTTTATTCTTATGAAGATTATTATGAAAAAGTTTACATTGTAAAAGTGTCCAAAGGCGATATTTTTAAGAAGTTGAATGTGACAAAAAAACAACAGAAAAAATTAGAAAAAATATTTGATAAATATCAAAATAAAGCAAAAGATATTGAAAAAGAATTAATAACATTTGAAGAAAAAAAAGAAAAAATTGGAAAAATTGAAATACAAAGATACGAAGAAATTGCAAAAATTCTGACAAATGAGCAGTTAGAAGAATATAATTCTTATATAAATTCAAAAAAACAGTCTTTTAACGAAAAAATTGACAGAATAAAAAAACTTGAAGACAATGTGAATTTGTCTAATGAACAAAAAGCAAAGGTACTAAAATTTGAGCGTGATTTTAAAAGAAACGTAGAAAAATTAAAAAATGATAGATTGAGTGTAGAAATGTTTACGCAAAAATATGAAGAATTAAAACAAAAAAGAAATGAACAAATTCGTTCAGTTTTGACAGATGAACAAAGTAAGTATTTTAGTGAAAATTAAAAGATAACAGAGTAGATTTTAAAAATTTACTCTATTTTTTGTTTAATTAATATTTTCACAAATTCTACTGTTATTTAATTGAGAATTCGGTTTTAAAAAAAATAAAAATAATCTTGATTTTTTTTAGTGTATTTGATAAAATCAAAGTATAAAAAAAAGTATTGGAGGAATTTTTATGGTTGGAAATGTAAAAAACGAAATTGGAGTATTATTTTCAAAAGATAATTTTATGTTGATTAAGAAAAAACTAAAAAAAGATGAGAAAATTGAAAAACATAATCACGAAAACGAAGAGATTATTTTTACGGTTCTAAAAGGAAAAGTGGAAGTGTTTTTAAATGAAAAAGAAAATCATATTTTAGTGCCAGGAGAAATTCTACAATTTGATGGAATAAACTTTATAAGTGCAGTTGCAATAGAAGATTCTGAATTTAGCGTCACGCTTATAAAAAAATAGATGAATTTATTTTGTCTAAAGATAATTGGCATAATAACAATGTTTATTGACCATTATCACTATATAATAGGTGGAAATCAAATATTTAACATAATTGGAAGAATTGCTTTTCCGATATTTGCGTTTTCCCTTAATGAAGGTTATTTTCACACAAGCAATTTGAAAAAATATTTAATTAGATTATTTACTTTTGCAGTAATTATACAAATTCCTGCAATTTTATTTAAACTTAATTATCCAGTAAATATATTTTTTACACTATTTTTTGGATTACTTGCAATTTATATTTTAAATTTAAAAAATAAAAAAATGCCTTTATATATTTTTGTTTTTTTAAAAATATTTTTGATATTCTTAATTTTTTATATAAGTAAAAAATTTAAATTTGATTATGGAATATATGGAATTTTGCTTATAATAATTTTTAATATATTTAGAAACAAAAAATTATTTTTATTCTTAGCGTTTTTTTTATTAAATTTGGCAGTTGTAGTTTTCCCAAATATTTTTGGATTATTTAAAATACAGTTTTTTTCAATGTTTTCATTGGTTTTCATATTTTCTTACAATGGGAAAAAAGGTAAAAGTTTAAAATATTTTTTCTATCTATTTTATCCGATACATTTTTTAATTTTAGAAACAATAAATTTTTTCCTTAAAAAGTTGTGATATGAAAAGTGAGAATTGAAATAAATAAGGTGATAAAATGACGAAAAAAGAAAGATTTGATAAAGTATTTCCGATATTGGAAAAAAAGTTTGGTAAAGCAAAAGCAGCTCTGAATTACGAAACGCCATTTCAGTTTATGATAGCTGTAATACTTTCAGCGCAATGCACAGATGCAAGAGTAAATATTGTTACAAAAGAGCTGTTTAAAGTGGTTAAAAATCCAGAAGATATTAGAAAAATGGATATTAAGACATTGGAAGAATACATTAAATCGACGGGATTTTTTAGAAATAAAGCTAAAAATATAAAATTAAATGCCCAAATGATGAAAGAAAAATATAATGACAAATTGCCAAGAACAATTGAAGAATTACTAGTTTTGCTAGGAGTTGGGAGAAAGACTACCAATGTCATATTGGGAGATTTGTGGAATATAAGACAAGGAATTGTCGTAGATACGCATGTTAAAAGACTCTCAAATTTAATTGGATTTGTTGAAAGTGATAATCCAGAAATTATTGAAAGAGAACTTATGAAATTTGTACCAAAAAAATATTGGTTTGAATACTCGCACTATTTGATTTTGCACGGTAGAGATAAATGCGTAGCCAGAAGACCAAAATGTTTGGAATGTGAAATAAATAAATATTGTAAACATGGACAAAAGTTAATTAATAAATAAAGATTGATAAATAAAATAAAGAAAGGAAAGTAATGTTTAGTAAAACAAAAAAAATTTTAATTTTAACAGTATTTTTTGCAGTTCTGTTGTATGGGGAAGGAGAAGGAACAAGTGAAAAGCAGGACAGCGGTAGTAGTAAAAGTGAAGCAGTAAAGGTGGTGAAAAGTGGTTCAGATGAAATAGAGCAAGCAACAAATCGTGGAAACAGCGCTCATAAGTACTCAAAAAAATCATCAAAACATAATAAAAAACATAAAAACAAAAGTGAATGGAATTCCAAAAATTCTAAAAATACATCTTCAAAAGCGTCAGATACATTAAACAGCAAAGGTAAAAACTCAAAATCCCAGACAGATTCTTTAACAAAATCGAAAAAAAATGTGAAAATTGTAAAAGCGGTAGAAAAAGAAAAAGAAGGGGAGTCAAAGTATAACGGAAAAGTTATAAAATTTATAGCAACAACAGATGGAAAAGTTATAAAAAATGAAGATGCAAAACAAAAACACCCAATAGCTTCGCTTACAAAAGTTATGAATATAATGGTTGCACTTGACCAAGTCGATAAAGGAAAGGTAAAATTAAGCGACAAAGTTTGCTTTACGCCTGATGTGGTTGATACAGGCGGAAGCTGGTTAAATGCAAAAGCAGGAGATTGTTTTACACTAAGAGATTTGCTTCGTGCAGAAATAATTTATTCAGCTAATAATGCGGCTTATATGGTTGCTTCCTACATCGGAAAAGGAAATCTTGACAACTATGTAAAACTTATGAATGAAAAAGCAAAGGAATTTGGAATGAAAGACACGCAGTATTTTACACCATCTGGGCTTCCGACTTCGATGACTAAAAAGCAAATGGATATTTCTACAGCATATGATATGTATTTATTGGGGCGACAGGCAATTAAAGATGAAAGACTTAGGGAATGGATGAGTGAAAAAGAACTTGAATTATTGAATGAAAAAGGTGAAGAAGTTGTCTACAATAATCGTAATCACTTACTTGGACAATTCGGAGTTTTTGGGCTTAAAACAGGATTTCATGAACAAGCTGGATATAATATGATAGTTTCGAGTAAAATTGGAAATCTTGAAATAATTTCAGTTTCGCTTGGAAATAAAAGTGATGTTGAAAGAACAGAAGAGCAGAAAAAAGAATTTCAAGCGATAGAAAAAAATCTTGTGCCAATTTACAAAGCGGGACAAGTTGTGGCAAATAAATTTAAAATAAAAGATGCTGTAAAAAAAGAAATTACTGGAATTTTAGCTGAAAACGTGTATCAATTGGGAAATACGGATTATAAATTTGAAGTAAAAGATTTAAGGGTTACAGCAGAAAAAGATGGAATTTTAAAAGGAGACGTAATTGGGAAATTACAAGTTTTATCAAATGATAACAAGATTGTAAATACAATTGATATAGTTGCAAGTAACGACTACAAACGGTTATCATTGCTTGGAAAAGTTTTAAGATTTGTAACTTTTGGAATGGCATAAAATAAAAAAATCACACTTTTATTAATTAATAAAAATTTAATTTTTAAAGGTGTGTTTTTTTTGTGTGCAAATTAATAAAAAATATGATAAAATTAAATATAAGAATTGAAAAAAGGGAGAAAAATATGAAAATATTGGGAGTGATACCAGCGAGATTTTTTTCAACAAGGTTTGAAGGAAAGCCACTAAAAGATATAAATGGAAATCCGATGATTGAATGGGTTTATAAACGAGCTAAAAATGCTAATATTGATGAATTAATTGTTGCAACTGATGATAAAAGAATATTTGAGGCAGTTAAAAAATTTGGTGGAAAGGTAGTTATGACATCAAGCGATCACAAAAATGGGACTTCAAGAATAATTGAAGTTATAAATAAAGAAAAATATAAAGATTTTGATTTTGTAATAAATATTCAAGGAGATGAGCCGTTAATAGATATTAAGTCTATAAATATTCTGGCTGATAATTATAGAAGCCAAAAGTCTGAA
This sequence comes from Leptotrichia rugosa, assembly GCF_041200005.1. Lineage (NCBI taxonomy): Bacteria > Fusobacteriati > Fusobacteriota > Fusobacteriia > Fusobacteriales > Leptotrichiaceae > Leptotrichia > Leptotrichia rugosa. The sequence goes on along the minus strand of NZ_CP165644.1, from coordinate 1,489,390 downwards.
ATCATTACATTAAAGCAAGAAATTATTGAAGAAAGTGATATTTTAAATCCGAATGTTGTAAAAGTTATCACAGATTTTTATGATAATGCAATTTATTTTAGCAGGCTTCCAATTCCATTTGAGCGGGAAAAAATACAAAATTTTAAATATTATCGACATATTGGGATTTATGGATATACGACAAAATTTTTAAATGAGCTTAGTAATTTGAAAGATGGAATTTTGCAAAGAATGGAGTCGCTTGAACAGTTAAAATTTATGGAAAATGGTTATAAAATAAAAGTTTTGGAAACAGATTCCAAAGTTATTGGAGTTGATACAAAAGAGGACTTGGAAGAAGTTATAAAGTTTATCTGCAAAAATGGAATTATTTTGGAGTAAAAAAATTTTTAGAAAATTGAAAATTTATTGTAAATTAAAAAATTTAAATTCTGACTGAAATGATTTTTAATAAAATTTTATGAAAAGAGGTGCTTTTTTATGAAAAAGAGGATTCTATTTTTAATTTTCTCTGTCTTATTTTTAAATTCTTGTGCAGCGACTGCGATTGCGACTGGACTTTTAATGACTTATGAACTCGGGTGTAATGAAGGGGAAATGAAAACTTGCGATTCAGATGATTCTGTTGTGAAAAGAGTGGCTAAAGGACTAACTTGGCCTGTGATAGAGCCAATAAAAAGTATTTCTGATGGTATAGAAGATTATCAGCCAAAAAGAAAAAATAGATATATGGCATATTCAAATAAAAGTCATAAGGAATCTGTTAGTCGTGTAACGTTACGAGTGATAGATAGAGAAATGGCGACACAAACAGTAAATATTTTGGGTAAAAATATACAAATTTCAGTTCCTAAAAATGTTGAATTAAAAGTTATAGATAATGATATAGAAATGATAGATGCACAGTCTGGTTATGGACTTCCAATAAAATTTTTTACTGTTTCAAATCCTTGTAATAATCAGGAAGAATGGAAAAATAAAGAGTACAAAGATAAATATTTGAAAAAAATATCTAAAGATGAATATTTTTATTTAAAATCTTATACTTATGATGGAAAAGAGCTGGAAGATAAAATTGTAAAAGCAAATAACATGGAAAAGATTTGTGAAAATAATTAAAAATTAATGATTGGAGAATTAATATTATGAAAAAAGCATTTTTATTAATTTTGAGTGCAATTTGTTTGAATTCTTGTCATGCTCTTGTTATAAGACCGCTGACAGAAGCGACAGTTGCAGTTATAGGAGCACCGTTTTATGCAGTTGGTAAGTTACTTCCTAAAAAAGATGAGCAGGATTATGGTAAATATAGAGAAGGTTATCGTGCCTATAAAGTCGAAGAATATAAAGACAGAATTGACAAATTGATGAGTGATATTTTACAAAGGGAATGGGAAAAAACGACATTTTTTTCTGGTTTTGTGGATACGGATTACCATACAGAACAAATTTTACTTCCTAAAGGTTTAGTTGTAGAAAAAGATGTGTTGGTTGATAAAGAAACTGGTTATGGATTGCCTGTTCATTTTTTAAAAGATGAATATCCTTGTTATTTTGACACAAAAAAAGGGATATATGATTTGAAGTCAAAAGAAGAATATTTTATAAAAGGAAATAGAAGAGATTATTTTAGAATTGAAAGTGAAACTGAAAAAGGAAATTTACTTGAAAAAATGATTTTGGAAAAAAATAATGTGCAAAGAGGGTGTAAGCAATGAAAAAATTGATACTTTTTTTGATAATATTTACCAGCTTTATCATATTTCCTGAGCAAAAAGATAAAAATAGTGAAATTTATGAAAAAAGAAAATATTCAACCGTTTTAAAAATTGAGAATGATGACTATGATAGAGCTGTTGGGATAAGGACGAGCAATAGAAGAGATTTAAAAGGAGTGATGACGGTTATAATGGGAGGCAGTTTTTCTGTAGACAATGATGTGGCTAGTATATACAATCAAATATCTAAAAATGCGAATAAAGTTACATTGATTTATTTCGATGACAAAGATACACCTGCTATAAAAAGAGTAATTGATACTTTAAAAAAGAAAAAATTTAGCGGAAAAGTTGAAGTTATTTCTTTTTTGAATAAAGAAAGCAAAATTTTAAAAAATAGTTTTGCAAAAAAAGATTGGAGTTATACAAATTATTATAATTTAGATGATATTTCAGAATTAGTTAGTTATGATGGGGAGAAAAAAACTAAAAGTGAAGTTATAAAAATATTTTTAGAAAAAATAAAAAAATCTTTAGAAAATAACGAAGATGATATAAATAAATTTTATGAAACAAATTAGGAGAAAAATATGATAAATGGAGTAATGATACAATATTTTGAGTGGAATTTAGCTGATGATGGAAAACATTGGGAAAGACTAAAAAATGATGCCGCTCATCTAAAAGAAATTGGAGTTTCAGCAGTTTGGATTCCGCCTGCCTATAAAGGGACTTTTTCAGGGGATGTTGGATATGGCGCTTATGATTTGTGGGATTTGGGAGAGTTTAATCAAAAAGGAACTGTGCGTACAAAATATGGGACAAAAGAAGAACTTATTGATGCGATTAATGAACTTCATAAATATGGAATAAATGTCTATTTGGACGCTGTGCTTAATCATAAGGGAGGTGCTGACGAAACAGAAAGATTTTTGGCAATAGAAGTGGACCCTGAAAACAGAAATGAAGAAATTTCAGAACCAAAAGAGATCGAAGGTTGGACGAAATTTACTTTTCCTGGAAGAAATAAGAAATATTCTGAATTTGAATGGAATTATACTCTTTTTAGCGGAGTTGACTATGATAATTTAACAGGGAAAACTGCAATTTATAAAATTGCTGGTGAAAATAAAGGATGGGCAGAAAATGTGGATTCTGAACTTGGAAATTATGACTATCTTATGAATGCTGATGTCGATTATTCACATCCTGAAGTGAGAAATGAAATTATAAACTGGGGAAAATGGGTTATAAACGAATTAAATCTCGATGGATTCAGAATGGATGCTGTAAAACATATAAGCGAAGATTTTATCAAGGAATTTTTAATTGAAGTAAGAAAAGTTTATGGAGAAAAATTTTATTCTGTTGGAGAATATTGGAAAGATGACTTGGATACTTTAAAAACTTATTTGGAAAATATAGGATATGAAACTGATTTATTTGACGTGGGACTTCATTTTAATTTCCACAAAGCTTCGGTGGAAAAAGAAAATTATGATTTGACAACAATACTGGATAATTCAGTGATGCTCATGGATCCAATTAAAGCGGTAACATTTGTGGATAATCACGATTCGCAAAAGGGAAGCGCACTGGAATCTGAAATAGAAAGCTGGTTTATTCCACATGCCTATGCAATAATATTGCTTTCTGAAAAAGGTTATCCGTGCTTGTTCTATGGAGATTATTACGGTGTAGGAGATAATAAAAGTCCGCATGGATGGGTAATAGATAAACTTCTTTACGTGAGAAGAAATAACGCTTATGGAGAACAGATAAATTATTTTGATGATCCAAATATAATAGCTTTTTACAGAAAAGGTAGGGAAAATGAAATAAATACAGGATGCGTAGCTATTTTATCCAATAATGAAGATGGAGAAAAAGCTATTGAAATTGGAAAAGATAGAATAGGACAAGTTTGGGAAGAAGTTACAGGAAGCGGATTTGAAGACGTGGTAATTGATGAAGAAGGAAATGCCGCATTTAGAGTCGAAGGTCAAAAAATTGCAGTTTGGATACCTAAAAAACAATAGTTTGAAATATGAAAAAATAAAAAAATAAAATTAAAGGAGAAAAAATTATGAAAAAAATAAAATTAGCATTAATATTATCGGTCTTAGTAGGAGCGCTTAATTCATGTACTGCAGTTGCGCTTGGAGCTGGAGCTGTTGCTGGAGGATACACTTGTACAAAAACAAATATCTGTAAAGATTTAATAAATAAAAAAAATAATACTAAAAATATTCAAAGTACACAGCCAAATACAGAACCATCAAGTATAAATGAGAGTGGATTATAAAATTATAGAAAGGAGAAGTTACAAAAAAACTGTAACTGCAAAGTATGAAAAAACAGAATAAAAGAGAAGAAATTTTAGAAGATATACAGAGAATAGTGATAAAAGTGGGGACTTCTACGCTTACTGATGAAAATGGACAGCTGGATTTGCAAAAAATGAAAAAAATAGTTGTGGAAATCAGCAATCTCCAAGACAAGGGATTTGATGTGATACTTGTTTCATCTGGAGCAGTTGGAGCTGGAATGGGGCTTCTTGAAATCGAAGAAAGACCGAAGTTGCTTTCAGAAAAGCAGATGTTATCAGCAGTTGGACAAGTGACACTTATGCAAGTTTATCAGACTTTTTTTAAAAAGTATGACAAGCTTATTGGACAGCTTCTTTTGACTAAAGGAGAATTTTCAAACAGAAAAAGGTATTTGAATGTAAGAAATGTATGTAACGCCTTTCTGGATAAAAAAATAATTCCGATTATAAATGAAAATGATGCAATTGTTTCAGATGAGCTTAAAGTAGGAGATAATGATACAATGTCAGCGCTTGTTTCAGGACTGATTGATGCAGATTTATTAATTATTCTGTCGGATATAGACGGACTTTACAACAAAAATCCTAAGAAATATGAAGATGCCAATTTGATTGAAGTTGTTGGAGATATAAATGAAGATGTAAAAAATATGGCTGGTGGAAAAGGCTCAAAATTTGGAACTGGTGGAATGATTACGAAAATAATGGCTGCAGAAATGGCAACAAAAATTGGGACAAATTTAGTTATCGTAAATGGAGATGACCCGAGAAACATCTCAAGAGTTGTGGAAAAAGAAAATATTGGAACATTGTTTGTAAGAAAAAATAAAAAAATTAGTTCTAAAAAATATTGGCTTGCTTATGGAACAAATAAAAAAGGTGAAGTCGTAGTTGATGAAGGTGCAGAAAAAGCTCTGCTTTCAGGAAAAAGTTTGCTTCCAATAGGAATTAAATCAGTTTTTGAAACATTTGACAGAGGTGGAGTCTTGGAAATAAAAAACTCTAAAAATAAAGTTATTGCCAATGGAATTTCAAACTATTCGTCAGATGAAATTGAACTAATAAAAGGGCAAAAAAGTGAAGACATCGAAAAAATATTGGGGCATAAATATGACGATGTCGTGATTCATGCGGACAATATTGTTTTGATTGAAAATGTATAAATTTAATTTAAAAAAATTTTGAAAAATAATTCATTAATGCAAAGTATTTAGGATTTTTTTTAAATAAAATAAAATAAAGTAAAGTATATTTGAATAAATTTTTATAAATTATTAATATTAATAAATTGAAATAGGAGAAAAAATTATGAATAAATATATCGAAGAAATGGGAAAAAAGGCAAAAATTGCTTCTCAAAAACTTTTGACGCTTGATACAAAAATTAAAAATAATGCACTTCGTGCCATTGCAGATGAAATAATTGAAAAAAAGGAAGAAATAAAAGCGGCAAATAAAATTGATTTGGAAAATGGGAAAAAGGCAGGGCTTAGTTTTGCGTTGCTTGACAGAATGGAATTGACAGACGCTAGAATTGAAGGGATGGCACAAAGTTTGAGAGAAATTGCGGCATTTAATGATCCGATTGGAGAAATTTTAACTGGATGGAACCACAAAAATGGGATGTCGATTGCGAAAAAAAGAGTCCCACTTGGCGTGATTGGAATGATTTATGAATCAAGACCAAATGTTACGATTGATGCGGCAGGGCTATGTTTGAAATCTTCAAATGCAGTAATTTTGAGAGGTTCTGAAAATGCAATAAATTCAAATATTTATTTGAGCAGACTTTTCAGCGAAGTTGGGAAAAAAGTGGGAATTCCTGAAAATTCAGTTCAGTTGATTGAAAAGCCAGAACGGGAATTGGTAAAAGAAATGATAACTTTAAACGAATATATTGATGTTTTGATTCCAAGAGGCGGAAAAGGCTTAAAAAAATTTATGATTGAAAATGCGACGATTCCTGTAATTGAAACGGGAGCTGGGGTTTGTCATGTTTTTGTCGATGAAAGCGCAGATATTGAGATGGCTTTACCAATAATTGAAAATGCAAAAACTCAAAGACCGAGCACTTGTAATTCAATTGAAACGGTTTTAGTTCATAAAAATATTGCAAGTGAAATATTGCCAAAATTGACGGATATGCTGATAAAAGATAAAGTTGAGCTTAGATACAGCAAAGAAGCGCTTGAAATTGTTGGAAACAGAAGTGATGTGAAATTGGCTCAAGATGAAGATTTTGGGGCGGAATATTTGGATATGGTGATGTCGCTAAAATTGGTGGACAATGTGGAAGAAGCAATTTGTTACATCAATGAACACGGAACACATCACTCGGATTCGATTATTACAAAAAATATTCAAAATGCTGAAAAATTCTTAAATGAAGTGGATTCGGCAGCGGTTTATTTAAATGCATCAACTAGATTTTCTGACGGCGGAGAATTTGGATTTGGTGGAGAAATTGGAATTTCTACGCAAAAATTACACGCTCGTGGGCCTATGGGAGTGAGAGAGTTGACTACGACTAAATATGTAATTCGTGGAAATGGGCAAATTAGAGAATAAAATTTTTTTATAAGAAAATAAAAAAATCATATTCAAGTTATAAAACTAAGGAGAAAAAATGAAAATAGGATTTATTGGAACAGGAAATATGGGAAGTTCAATAATAAAAGGAATTTTGTCTTCAAAATTTGAAAAAAGTGAAAATATAAATATTTTTGATTTGGATAAAGAAAAAGTAAACAATTTAGTTAAAGAATATGGAGTAAATGCCGTAAATAGTGAAAAAGAGCTGGCAGAAAATTGTGATATTATTGTTTTGTCAGTAAAACCCCATATAATTCCTGTCGTTTTGAAAAATTTGAGCGGAAATGTGAAAAAAGATACGATTATTTTGACAATTGCGGCTGGAATAAGTATTTCCATGATTGAAAATACTTTGGGAGAAGATAAAAAAGTTGTTAGAACAATGCCAAATACTCCTGCTCAAGTACTTTCAGGAATGACAGCGGTTACATTTAATAAAAATATTGAAAATTCTGAAAAAGAAATAATTTTTAAACTTTTAAATAGTTTTGGAAAAAGTGTAGAAATTGAAGAAAAATTGATGCATGCATATACGGGAATTAGCGGTTCACTTCCAGCGTATGTCTACATGTTTATGGAAGCACTAGCTGACGGTGGCGTACTTTGCGGAATGCCAAGAAATAAAGCATACGAAATAGTCGCTCAAACTGTAGCGGGATCAGCAAAAATGCTTCTTGAAACAGGAAAGCATCCAGGACAGTTAAAAGACGAAGTTTGCTCTCCAGCTGGAACGACAATCGAAGCAGTCAGAGTTTTAGAAAATGGAAATTTTCGTGGAAATGTAATTGAAGCAGTTGCAGCTTGTACGGAAAAATCAAAAGAAATGGCAGGAGAAAAGTAAATTTACAAAGAAAAACTAAATTTTTTGTTTAGTTTTTCTTTTTTTTATAAAAAAATTTTGAAAAAAGAGAAAAATATGGTAAAATAAGTTTGTAGAAAAAGTTCCTACCACTATAAGAAATAAAAAAGTATTAAGAAAGTCCATTCAAAGCCAGTAAAAATGGGGATTAGGAGTTACGGAAAATGCTAAAAAAACGACAAAAATTGAAAAAAATTAAGCAAAAAAAAGCGATTTTAATGTCTGAAAAAATCTCTGTAACATTGATGAATAAAGGATTTTCTTGAAAGTACGGGGTTAAAGTAGTTTATCCATTAAAACAAGGATTGAAACTAATATATTGTTCCCGAAGTACTCTTCGGAATATTTGTTAAAGTAGTTTATCCATTAAAACAAGGATTGAAACTAGTGTTTCCGATTTATTTTGAAAACATCATAATTTTGTTAAAGTAGTTTATCCATTAAAACAAGGATTGAAACCCAGCAGGGCTTGTGTCAGGACCTACTAAGTCTTCTCTGTTAAAGTAGTTTATCCATTAAAACAAGGATTGAAACTTTCTATTATTTTTCTTGCAAACATTACTGCTTCTATAAAGTTAAAGTAGTTTATCCATTAAAACAAGGATTGAAACACCATTCTCTACTTTTCTTATTCGCATATATATCACAGTTAAAGTAGTTTATCCATTAAAATAAGGATTGAAACTCAATCTTTTCACGTGACCACATAATGAATCAATCATAGTTAAAGAAGTGAATCCATTAAAACAAGGATAAAAATTTAAAAAAATTTAATCACAGTAGTATCTGTGATTTTTTTTGAAAAAAAATAAAAATATAAAAATAAAATTTGATTTTTTTAATTGATAAGGTAAAATAATAGTAAAATAAATATTAAATTAAAAACATATCTAAGAAAGGATAAAAAACTATGGAACTATACATAACAGATTTGGGGACAGTGGTAAAAAAGAGGGATGATTTGTTTGAGATAGCTACGAGTAAGAAGAAAGTAGCGGTAGCTCCACAAAAGATAAAATCATTAGTGCTATCTAAAGGGATTTTTTTGACAACAGATGTGATAAAATTGGCAGTGGATAATAATATTGATATAGTGATTGTTGATGATTTTGGAAATCCTTATGGAAGATTTTGGCAAAGCAAATTTGGTTCAACAGCTAATATTAGAAGAAAACAGTTGGAAATATTTAGGACTCAAAAAGGAATTGAATTGGCAAAACAGATATTGATACAGAAAATTAAAAATTGTGCAGAACATTTGGAAGATTTGAAGATAAAAAGAGAAGCGAAAAAGGCATTTTTGGATAAACAAATAAAAGAAATGAAAAGATATATTTATCAAATAAAATTAGTAGAAGGAAATGTTAGTGAAAAAAGAGGAACTTTGATGGGGTACGAAGGAAATGCAGCAAAAATATACTACCAAACATTGTCGGAATTGATACCAGAAGGATTTAAATTTGAAAAAAGAAGTATGCACCCTGCGGAAGATGAATTTAATGCAATGTTAAACTATGCTTTTGGAATATTGTACAGTAAAGTTGAAAAAGCTTGTATAATTGCGGGACTTGATCCTTATGTTGGAATAATTCATACAGATAATTATGGGAAAAAATCGCTTGTTTTTGATTTAATAGAAAGTTACAGACATTTAGCTAGTAGAACAGTATTTTCACTTTTTACACAAAAAAGAGTTCAAAAATATTTTTTCAAAAGAGAAGGAAATAGCGTTATGTTAGTAGGCGATGGAAAAAAAGTTTTGGTTGAGAGTTTTTATAATAGATTGGAAAAAAAGGTGCGTTACAATAACAGAAATATTTCGAGTTTAGATAAGTTACAGTTTGAATGTCACGAATTAGCAAATTTTTTGATATCAAAGTAAAATTAAAATTTTTGGGCTTGAAAACTATTTTTGAATTATTTATAGAAGGTGATTGAAAATGATGACTTGGTTAATATACGATATAACAGATGATAGAAATAGAAGAGAAATTATTAGAATAGCACAAAAACATGGATTATACAGAGTTCAGAAGTCAGTATTTCTAGGGAATATAGAAAAAGATGAAGTTGATGAAATTATAGTGGAAACAAAAAAAGCAATTGATTTACGAGAAGATTCGGTATATATTTTCCCAGTTTGTGAAGCAGATTACAAAAAGGCAACATTGCTGGGATTATCTTTTGAACAAGATATCGTTAAAGATGAAAAGCCAGTACTATTTTTTTAAAAGAGGTGAATAAAAATGGAAGTTATTAAATCTCAGAAAATATCAATATTTGAAATTTTGGACTATATTTTTTGTCCTAGAATAATATATTATGAAAATGTGCTAAAAATGTTTGGAGAAAAAAAGGAAGATTCTAACAAGGAAGAAGAAGAAAGGGTGAAAGGAAAAAATCGTATAAATAGGAAATGGATATGGGATAGATTGAAATTAAAAAAACAAAATATAGAACAAATGATAAATTCAAATCAAGAAAACATATTATACTGGTATAATAGAGAATTTAACAAAGAATTGTCTTCAGAAAAATATCATTTTTATGGGAAATTAGACGACATACTTCTTTTAGAAGACGAAACAATAGTTCCAGTTTATTACTACAATGCTAAATATACAGCAAGAGAAGAAAATAGATACAAATATATAGTAGCCATGTTTTTAATATTAATTGAAGAAAAGTATAAAATTAAATCTCAAAAAGGGTATATTTTGTTTTTAGATGGTTTATCATTAAAGAAAATAGAATGTACAAATAAAGATTTGGAAAAAGTAAAAGAAAGTGCTGCTGAAGTATTAAAAATAATTGAAACTGAGCGGTACCCAATAGAAGCAGAAGGCGGTACAAAATGCCGAGATTGTTATTACAAAAAAATTTGTGGAAGATAGTATTAAAAAATAAAAATAGAGAAAATCATTTTTTAGTAAAATTATCATAAATAGATTTTCTCTTTTTTTGCAAAAAAATCAAAAAAAATTTTGAAAAAATAAGAAAGTATGGTAAAATAAGTTCGTGGTGAAAATTCCTACCACTATCAAAAATAAAAAAAGAGAAAGAAAATCTACTCAAAGTCAATAAAAATGAGGGTTAGGAGTTACGGAAAATGCTAAAAAAACAGCAAAAAACGATAAAAATTAATCAAAAAAATACGATTTTAATGTCTGAAAAAATCTCTGTAGCACCTATAAATAAAGGATTTTCTTGAAAGTACGGGGGTTAAAGAAGTGAATCCATTAAAACAAGGATTGAAACACTTCCACATATTTATCTTCTAGGTAATCTAACACCTTAACGGTTAAAGAAGTGAATCCATTAAAACAAGGATTGAAACGCGTATGTTGTACCTCCCAACACCGCTGTTGCGGCAGGTTAAAGAAGTGAATCCATTAAAACAAGGATTGAAACATCTCAAATCAAAATTTTCTCTCTTCAACTTTTTATTTGTTAAAGAAGTGAATCCATTAAAACAAGGAAAAAGATATTTAATCACAATTTATAGTTGTGATTTTTTTTTGAAAAAATTAAAAGATGTGGTATAATTATACTAATAATATTAGTTTAAATTAAAAAGAGATTAGTAATTCTATTTTTTAAAAATTAATAACATAAGAAATTAAATAGTGAAATAACAATAGAATATTCTTTCGTTGAAAAAATTAATAAATAAAAATGAGAGGAGAAAATAAATGAAAAATTCAAAATATATTTATGAAGTAGAATTAGAGCAGATAACACCTTATGTCAATGAAATAGATGGAAAAGGTAAAGATATTTTGAGACCGACAGAGTTTAAACCGAGATTCGATAGATTTCTTGCTGGAAAATATAAAGAAAAAGATATAGAAAAATTTTTATTAGAAAGCAACGGAGAAAAGAGAAAAGCATTTGACTATAATGTTACTATTAAAACAAGGGGAAAATATGACAATCGTAAAGAGTATAGAATATTTATGACAGCAGGTGGGAAAAAAGTAGAAGGTTATAAAGCTAGAAAAGAAAATATAAAATTAGAAATATTTTTCTTTTCTTTGAATTCAGAAATGATAAAATTAATAAAAGAAAATTTGCCTGAATTTTTAGCGACAACAAATTTTGGGAAAAGAAAAAATAAATGCTTTGGCTCTTTTTATATTTCTAAGACTGATTTAAGTTATAAAGATATAGATGAAATTGAAGCATTAAAAGATTACAAATTCTTTAAGACTGATGCAGAAAATAAAGAATATTTGGAATTAAAAGGAAATGATGTTGAAAAAATATTAGAAGATTTAGAATTTAAGACAAAAATAAAAGAGAGAATTTCCAAAAAAGCATTAATTCTTTTAAGAATTGAGATAAACAGGAAAGAATCATTAGGAGCAATGAAAATTTTGAAAACTAAGAATAATGATTATAGATTATATTTTATACCTAATTTAGAATTAATAAAAGCATTAACTAAAGAAGACAAAATATATGAAACAAAAAAACAAACGAAAGAGTTCAGTATATCGGAGATCCTGCTTATAAACCAGAAGTATTTGATTATAAAGAGTTTAATAAGTATATAGAACAACAAATGAAAGGAGAATAAAATGATGAAAATTGTAGGGATTACATTAGGACCAATAGTAGAAACCATTTCAGAAAGTAGAAAAATTTATGAAATAGCAAATGCTTCGGCTTTTTTTCAACATTCATGTATGAGTTTTTAAAAAAGTGAGTACTTCAAAAAATTATGAGATAATAACACCTCATTTTGAAAATAATGAAAATGAGAATAAGTTATATCCCGATCGAGCCATTTTGAAAATAAAGGCGGAAGAAAAAGAAGAAATAGGAAAAAGTGATGAAGATATAGTAAAAGAAATAGAACATTTTAAAAATGAAGTTTTTGAGGAATTTCTAGAAAAAATAAAAAATAAAAACTAAAAATAACATTTTAGAAGATTTAGAAAAAATAAATAAAATTATTAAAAAAAGGAAAATAAAAGTTTCAGGGATAACTATGAAGAGCAAATAGATTTATTAAAAGAATATATAAATTTTAATATTGTTTTGATGAATGTAGAAAAAAAAGAAGATATCAAAGAAATTTTTTCAAAGTTAGACGGAATAGAGTTAATTAAAAACTTTCCAATTCAATACAATGAAAAAGTGATAAATGAAATTATAGCAGATAGTTTATCTGAAAAAATAAAATTGAGAGAAGATAGTTTTTTAGTAAATGAAAATAATTACAGAGCAATTATTTCTCTTGATTTAGACAACATGGGGAAATTTTCTCAAGAAGAAATTGAAAAAATAAAAGATGTTTCAGTTAGGATACACAACTATATTTCAAAATTAAAAGAATTTATAGAATCTAAAAAAAGAAATGAGAAATCAGAAGGATTAGTTTTGTATTCAGCTGGTGATGACATATTAGCTATTTTGAATCCTAAATATATACTTGAGTTTATTGAAAAAGCTTGTAGATTATTAAAAGAGTGCTTTGGAAATGAAAATAAGGCATTAAGTGTGTCTTTTGGAATATTTATTTGCTATGATAAAAATCCAATTAAGGAATCTATTGAAAAATCTCATGAGTTATTATTCTATAAGGCAAAAAAAACAAATAAGAAAGATTCAGCAGTAATATCAGTACAAAAGCATAGCGGACAAAGTTTTGAATTTATAATAAATAACTTAGTTAAAGATATGGAGTTTAATGATAAAAATAATATTTTTTTTAGCAAAATGAATAGTTATTTAAAAAAATATATAGAAAAAGGTCAAGTTTATTCAAAAGAAAGAGGAAAATTACTGAATACAATTATTCAAAAAGTTTATATGAATAATTTTATTTTTAAAGAAATTATTACAAGTCCAGAACAAATAAATAATTTTTTAAGTAACCTGTTTGATAGTAAAAAAGAAAATAATGAATTATTAAATGATTTATACGAGCTATTAGTTTATGTTGGAAAAGAAAATTCCAAACCAGAAGAAAAATTTGAGGAAAAATTAGAAAAAATAGTTTCATATTTTAAATTGATAAAATTTTATGAAGATAGAGGGGGAAAATAATATGGTAGAATATTTTATAAAATTGAAACCATTGAATCCTTTTTATTTTGGGAGTACAAAAAGTTTTGATGACAATAAAAACGACAAAGATTATAAAAAGCCATATTTCTTAAAAGGAAACATGTATCCGCAGCAAACAGCTGTATTAGGAATGTTACGAAAAAAAGTACTGGAAGATAATGGAATTTTAATAAGCAATGCGAAAAGGAATAATGAACAAAAAAATAGAGAAAAAGAATATATAGGAAATATAACTAAAAAAATTTCAGAAAGTACATTTGGGAAAATAGAGAGTATTAGTTCAGTACAAGTTTATATTGACGATATTCCATATTATTTTTATGAAGATAATAAAACAGGGGAAACAAATGCAAAATTTTCTGATATAAAAAATTTTACTAATAAAAATGGAGAAAAAAGGTTATTAGAATATAATCCAAAAAGTTTTGGAGAATATTTTGTGAATTTTAGAAATAAAGATAAAAAAAGTAAAGATAAAATTTTTAAAGAAGTTGCAGAATTGGGAATAGATAAGCAAAAAAAAGAAGGTGAAGATAATAGTTTATTTAAAAAGCAAAGATATTTATTTAAAGAAAGAAATATTTATTTTGGTTTTTATGTAATTCTAAAAGATGTCAATATAAAAAATGGGTTTGTTCAATTAGGGGATAAGTATTCGATTTTTTATTTAGAAGTTGAGCAAAAAAATAAAACAGAAAAGAATTTAGAGATTAATGTGAATCAAGAAAATAATTTGATGTTGTTTACAAGTGATATGTATATAGAACAAGATGATTTAAATAAATTGTTAGAATTAAGTGAAGGAATAAATTTAAAAAATAGTAAATTTAAATTTATTAATGATAGTAATAGTGAATTTTATAAAAATAAAAATTCACAGAACTTAATAAAAAGAGGTAGTATTTTATTAAGTAACAATGAAGTTAGTAAGATTTTAGAAAATGAGAAATATAAAAATTATAAAAAAGTAGGATTTAATGATTATAAATTATATAGAAGGAGATAAATAGTATGGAAGCAAAATTATTTAGAATGCGTTTAGTTACAAATTTACATATGGGAAGTGGAGAAGCTAATTTTAATTTTATAGATAATCAAGTGCAAAGAGATCCGATTACAGAATATCCAAATATGCATCCTTCAGGGATAAAAGGTGCACTAAGAGAATTTTTTGATGGAATTGAAAGTAAAGAATATGTGAGAGAAATTTTTGGTTCAGAAAATACTGAAAAGGAAGATAATAAACAAGGCGAAGTAAGTTTTATTGAAGGTAAATTATTATCAATTCCTGTAAGAAGTAATAAAAAGTCATATTTTATGGGAACAACTATAGAAATAATAAGAGAATATGTGGAATTCAGTAATTTATTTGGAAAAAATACTGAAAATCTAAAAGAAATAAAAGAAGAATTAGAAAAAATACATAAAAAACTAACTGAAGCAGGAAAAAAAGTTTGTGTATTAGGAAATGAAGAAAAAGGATTATTGATAGAAAGTTTTGAAAATAATGAAATAGATTTTTATGCTGAAAATGATGTCTTAAGTAAAGTGTTGGGAATAAAAGATATTGTTGTAATAAAAGAAGAAAATTTTAAAGATGAAATTTCAAAAAGATTACCAGTAATAGCAAGAAATCAGCTAGAAAATGGAGTAAGTAAAAATTTATGGTATGAAGAAGTAGTGCCTAGGGAAACAGTATTTTATACAGGACTTGTTAATTCTCAAAATATAGATAAATTTGAAGATTTTTGTAAAAAACTAGAAGAAAATTTAGTTCAAATAGGAGCTAATGCTACAATTGGTTATGGATTTACGAAATTTGAAGAGGTGAAATAAAATGAGTAGAAGAGTAGAAAAATATTTTCCTTATATATTAAAAATGACAAAAGAAGAATTTAGAGAAGATATAAACAAAAATGGAATTCCTTCAGAGTATAAAGGTTATATATCAACTTTTGGGGCTATGGTTATTCAAAATGGATTAATACCGGCATTAGCTTATTTTGAAAAAACCGATGCAAATGAAAAAGGAAACAGAAAAAAGATAGCAAATATAGTAAAAGAGTTCCTAAAAGTAAAAGGGGATATTAGAATAGATGATAAGAAAAAATTATGTCAATATTTAGCAGATGAAATTCAAACTAAGAGAATGTCAAAGGATAAATTAAGAGAAATCGAAAATAAAGTTATAGATATTTCAATAGCAATAAAATTAGCTTTAAGAACTTTTTTAGAAGAAAAATAGGAGGAGGTATAATGGAAAAGTATAATATTAATTTAGGTTTTCATTATATGAAATCAAGATTACAAAAGTTTTATTTAAATAGAGAGTATAAAATAGAAAATCCTTTTAAAGTAAAAAAACAGATGAAAATAGTAATCAAAAAAGATTAGAAGATTTAATAAATGTTGATAAAATTTATTTTTCAGTAAATTATCCAGGATTATTGATTGGAACAGGGACAAAAATTGAATATACATCATTTAATGAGAAAGAAAAAGATAATACAAAAAACAATTTTAAAAATGGTCTTTCTTTTGATTATACAACTGGACTTCCATATATTCCAGGAAGTGGAATAAAAGGTGTGATTAGAGATTTCTTTCCTCAAAAAATTGAAGATAAAAATTATTTAGAAAAAGAAAAATTGAAATATCAAGAGCAAAATGAAGCTAAAATGGAACTAATAAATCAAATTTTGGAATCAAATTATTCTTTTGAAGAGATTGAAAAAATAAAAGAATCTATTTTTGATGGAAGAGATTTTAGAGAAAAAGAAAATTTAGAGGAAGAAAAATTTTTACCAATATTTAAAAGAGATAAATTTATTGAAGGAAGAATACTGGTTCAAGATGGAAAACAAATTTTAGATAAAGATTATATTACACCTCATAAAAAAATATTAGAAAATCCTGTACCAATACAGATTTTAAAAATAGTGCCAGAGACAGAAATAGAAATATTATTTCAATTAAATGAAACTAAAATATTTAAATCTGAGGGAAATGATATAATTATTACAAAAGAACAAAAGAAAAATTTATTTACAGAAATTTTATTTTTAACAGGACTAGGTGCTAAGACAAACGTTGGTTATGGTCATTTTGATGAGGAGGCAAGTATTAAAGTAACAAGAAAAAGAGAGGAAGATGCAAGAAAAATATTAGAAAAAGAAAAATTAGAAGTTCTAGAAAAGAAAAAAGAACAGATGAGTGATTTTGAAAAGTTCGTTTATGAATTTAAAAATGAATGGAATGAACAAACTAAAAAAGGAAAAGTTTCGGAAATCGAAAAATTTGAAGGTAAAGAAAAAAAAGAAATAGCAAAATTATTTTTATCAGATTTAAAAAATGATAAAAAACCTAGTAAAAAAACAAAAGAAAAAATAAAAAAATTAGAAGAAATTATAAATTCTTAATATGGAGAAGCAAGTATTTTTTTAGAGAGGTAAAAATGGAAAATCATAAAAAAGAAGAAATGGATACTGAAAAAAGTAAGAATTCAGAAGAGAGTGAGAAACAAGAACAAAGAGAAAAGTTGATTTCAACTCATATTTTTATTTTGCCATTTAAGATATTGAATCCAGATAATATAGATAGGATAGAGTTGCTTCTTAAAGAAAAAGAAAAATGGGAAGATTGTAAAATTAATCCAGATGTAGAAAAATATTTAAATAAATATGCGAAAGAAGCACTATTCTCAAATTATGGCGATAGTGGTAATGATGATAAAGTAATAGAAAAAATTTATAAAGATATTCAAAAAGGAATATATAAAATTTATTTTGAACACAATGATAAAGAGGCAGAAAAAAGTTTTAAAAAAGAATATTTATTGGAAATAGAAGATATAAAACTGAAATGTTTTGATACAAATATAGGTACGTTATCATTTATTTTAAATAATAGAAAATATAAAGAAATAGAAGATATTTTATATATAAACAATTTAGGAAGAAAATTATATAGAGCATATACAAGAGAAGAATGTCCAAAAATAAGTTTGTATGATACAAATAGAAGAGAAATAGTAAGTCAGGATATTTATAGTGCAGATATTGTAAAGAAAACTGAAAAACTAAAAAATAATATAATTTCTTATTTTTTAAAAACAGAGGATATAGAGATTATACTAGATGACAGGATGTTTGTAATGTCTCATTATATTTCTGAACCCAAAAAGGAAAAAGGAATAGAAGATTTTTTCTTTGAAGAAAAACAAATTGATGAATGGAGAAAATCTAAAAACTGGTATAAATATATTTTTATAGATACTGGTGATCCAATGTGTCAAGATGAAAAAATGATGGAGGAACTATTGGAAAATTCTACATATGTACGTTGGAAGGATTATAAAACTTTATATGGAATTTCTAGATATTCGTTTTCTGCTTGGTCAAGTAGCGATTTTATAAACAATCACATGAAAAATCATTACTTTCAATTAGTTTCTTTAGTAGTCGCTCAAAAAGCAACTATTATTTCTTTGAATGAAAAAATGAATAATTTAATTAATAGAATAATTAATGGAAAAGATAATGAGACTTATGAAAGCAATGAAGAAACAAAAGAATATCTAACTTATTTATCGAAAATGCATTTTTCTGAAATTACACAGCAAGAACAAGGAATAGAATTATATGATTTTTTCCAAAAAAAAATGAGAATAAAGGAATTATTAGAAGAATTAGATTTGAAGATAAAAACTTTAAATAAAAAATTAGAAAGAGATAGCGATAAGAGAGATGAAGAAAGAGAAAAAGAAAACCAAAGTAAAATAGAAAGATTTGGAATTCTATTTGCAATTGTTGGTTTATTTGCTGGAGGTATATTTGAAATTAGTTTTGAGGGAAAAAGTATATTAGAAATAGCTACAATGGTTATTCTAATAGTTTGTGTAGTGATATTTAGCAAACCTTTAATAAATTATAGTGAATTTCCAAAATATTTAAAAGAAGTGTGTGATTCTTGGAAAGGTAAGAAAAATGATAGAAAAGAGTAGATGGATTGAAAAATTTGAAAGTGAATTAGAAAGAAAAAAGGTTTTTTGTTTGTATGGAAGTATAGATGACGATTATTTTTATAAAGAGAGTACTTGTGATATAAATGAATTTTTTGAAAAAAAATTTGGAGATGATAAGTTTATTTTTTTTGGAACTGATTATTTTGAAAAAATGATAGAAAGTGAAGAGCAGCAAGATGAAGAAAATGAAATAAATAGTTTATCTAATGGGGTATTTCTAAATACAAGAGTTGATTTTTTAAAAAATGTTCAAAAATTAGAAAATTCAAGTGAGAAAAATATAATTATTAAAGATCCAAGATTATTTTTTGGAGATTCTTCATGCTATGATTATTCATATACCTTGAGATATTTTTTGGAATATATTAATTCGGAAAAAAATGATAGGAAAATAATTTTTATTTGTGAAAATTTGGGAGATTTTCCTGAGAAATTGACAGTAAATAATCCTTATGTATCAACGATTTATATTGATTATCCAGAAGAAGATGAAAGAGAAACTTATATTAAAGATTTTTTAAAATTTTTTTATCATAGAGAAAAAAGTGGACAAGAATCGAGTTTCATAAAAGAAGATTTTAATATTTTCCTAAAAATAACAGGGAAAAGAAAACTAAAAGAAATAGCTAATATTTTTAAAAAATCGGTAAAAACTAAAACAATTTATGATCCTTCAAAGAGTATTAAAGAGATGGTTAATGATTATGATTTTGGTGAAAAGAAATCACCATGGGTAAATTTAAAGAATAGTACAATAAAAAGATTAGAAACAAAATTAAAAAAAAGAGTAAAAGGACAAGATGAAGCAATTGAATTTGTAAAAAAAGTAGTTTATAGAGCTAAGCTAAATTTAAATGGTGTTATGCAACCATATAGTACAAAGCCAACAGGAGTTATGTTTTTTACTGGACCTTCTGGTGTTGGGAAAACAGAGTTGGCAAAAGTACTTACAGAATGTATTTTTGGAGATGAAAGTGCTTTTAAAAGATTTGATATGAGTGAATATAAAAGTCCAGAAAGTATAAATAAATTAATTGGTTCTGATCCAGGATATGTAGGATATAATGAAGGTGGACAATTGACAAATTGGATTATGTCAAATCCGTATTCAGTAATTTTATTTGATGAAATAGATAAAGCAAATGTGAAAATATGGGATACATTTCTTCAAATATTAGAAGATGGAAGATTAACAGATAATAAAGGAAATACAGGATATTTTACAGAATCAATAATTATATTTACTTCTAATATAGGTAATGCTGAATTTGATGAACAATCTGAGAAAAACCCACGAAAGTATTATTTGGATGCTTTGAATAGATATTTTGAAAAAGAAGTTGGAAGAGTTGAAATTTTAAATAGATTTGGTAATAATAAAGTTGTTTTTAATCATATTAGTGAAGATGTATTTGAAGAGATTATTGAAAATAGACTTAAAATGGTAATAGAAAATATAAAAAAAAGAATAAAAAATTTAAAATTAGAGATAGAAAATATGGAAGAAATGAAACAATTTTTTTTAAAAAAATTGGATGATTCAAAAAAATTTGGTGCGAGATTAGTCAATACACTTATAGAAACTTATTTTATAAATGAATTTTCTATATTTTTTACTGAAAAAAATAATAAAGAAAATGAAATTATGGCTTTTATAAAAAATGAAAAGGTTGAATTTAGATGTTAATAAATATTGCAAAAATAGATAAAAATTGTAGAGTCTTAGGACCCGGTAAAAGATATATAATCTGGGTACAGGGATGTTTTTTTAAATGTAAAGGATGTTATAATGTAGAGTATCAATCCTTTGAGGGAAAAATATTGATTGATACAGAAGAAATTATAAAGGATATTTTATCGGTAAAGGATAAAATAGAAGGGGTAACTTTTTTAGGAGGAGAACCTTTACTACAAGCAAAACAACTTACTAAAATTGCTAAAAAATGTCAAGAAAATGATTTATCAGTATTATGTTATACAGGTTTTGAATATGAAGATTTAAAAGGGATGAAAAATAAAAATGTAGAAGAACTTTTTAAGTATGTTGATGTTTTAATTGATGGTCTTTATGTGGAAGAGTTAGCTATAAATAGAGAGTTTAAGGGTTCTTCTAATCAAAAAATTATTTATTTTACGAATAGATATAAGAAAAAGGACTTTGATGTTGAAAATTTATATGAGATAGAGATTGATGAAAATAATTTACATATAAAGGGGTTTTATAAATGATAAAAAGAAACGAGAAAGATATTTATATTCAGTATTTAGGAGGAGCTTCAGAAGTTGGAGCAACATCAATATTTCTGTACTGGAAAGGTGAGAGAATATTAATTGATTCAGGAGCAAGACAAGTTAAAGATAAATATCCTATTTTTGAAGAAATTAACGATGATATAGATTTATTTATATTAACGCACCTACATGGAGATCATGTAGGTTCTTTAATGGAATGTGAAAATAAATTAAATTTAAAAAGAATGATAACATCTCCAGACAATAAATCAATGCTAAAAATTGCTTTGGAAGATTCACAAAAAATATTAAAGAGTGATTTTGAAAAAGAAAAAAATGAAATTAAAAAACAAGAAATTGAAAAAAAATTAGACATTTATTCTAGTGAAAATATAGATAGAGTCATAAGAAAAATGGAAACAAAAGATTTTTATAAAACAATTTATCTAGGAAAAACAAATTTAAAAATAACTTTTTATAAAACATCTCACTTATTAGGGTCGTTAGGAATTTTATTTGAAGACGGTACTTACACATTATTTTTGACTTGTGATTTTACAGAATCTAAAAAATTTTTTCATCAAAAAACAGAATTCATATCAAAACTTAAAGGTAAAAAAATAGATACGATGATAACTGAAACTACTTATGGAAGAAATGATGAAAGTGATGAAATACTTAAAGAAAAAACACTAACAGATTTATCATACGGGATAAATAAAATATTTAAAAATGAGGGGAATGTTCTTATTCCTTGTTTTGCTTTGGGTAGAATGCAGGAAGTAATTTCTGCAATATTAAGATTAATTTTAGAAGGTAGGATATCAAGAGATACAAAAATATATATACATAACAGTCCAAATTCATTGGGAATAAAATATACTGAAAAATATCTAGAGCAATCTTTAGATATTTTAGCAGAAGAATTAACAATAAATGGAAAAAATTATTTTGAAATTTTGAATAAAAAACAATCTCAAATTCAAAATAAACAAAGAAACAATTTTAGTTTACTTAAAAGTTTACAAAAAAAATTAAATATAGCTAGATATAATCCGAAAGAAATAGCTAGTGAATTTAGAAAAGCTGAAAAAGCAATTTTTCTTATACAAGAATGTTAGGACCTGTAAATGAAGAACTTTTGGTGGTGCAGGATTAGCGTTAGAAATAATATCTGGAGATAGGGATGGTATAATTTTTGTTGGATATCAGGCTCCAAATACAATAGGTGGGAAAATACAAAATACAAATTATTTAGAAACTATAACAATAGGAGATAGAATATATAAAAATAATAATAGAAATATTTATAAAGTTACATTTCAGGTCATGTCAGTGTAAGAGGAGTAATAGATTTAATTAAAGAGTTAAATCCAGAAAATATTATGCTAGTTCATGGAGATTTAGAAGCTAGTAGAAGTGTAGAAAGAGGAATTAAGGATAAAAAAGTATTTATTCCAGAAATTGATGAAAAAGTCTATTTAATTGATAATGGAGAAAAAAATTTTTTAGTATGCAACATAAATTTTCTAAGATAGTAATAGATATTAACCAAGATTATAGATTAAATCCAGAGAATACTAATATTTTGGAAAGTGAAGAATATAATGAATATCCTGTGGTGAAATTAATTAAAAGTAAAAATATAGGAAAAATTCAGAAAAAATTATTACATTTTGAATTTATTATATCAAGAAAAAATGAGAAGTTTTTTGAAAGATTAATGCTAGAGTTGGGAGAAATAGGAATAAGTTCTAATATAAGTTATTATAATAATCAAAATGAAGAAATAATGGAAGATATAGCGATGTTAGTTTCTGATACTAATGAAAAATCTAATGTATATTTAGTTAGTGTACCGTTTGAATTAGTTGAAAAAGTTATAGTTATTTCACAAATGACAGGAACTCATATATATATTTATAATAATAATAATTTCGAATTAATTTTAAATTTTCCTTTTGATATTTCAGAGAATATAGAAAAAAAACTAAGAAAAGAGCTTAGAACTCCTGAAGTAAAAGCATTAATTCGTAAATTAAGATACTATCATCAACTAAAATCAAATGAAAGAAAGAGAATATACGAAGAAAAACTTTCTGAAAGACCTAATTATGATATTTCCAACGGAATTTATAAGAGTAATATTTTTTATTGTTTAGATAATTCATTATGGGGAGATATAGATCATATTTATGGAATAAAATCAAAAGAAGTAGTTGAAGATTTAGAATTTATATATTCTAAATTAAATGAAAAAATAAAATCAATTCGTATGTTGAATTATATATTTTCTTATAAAGAAAATAAAATTTATAGAGAAATTTTAGGAATAAGTGATAATAAAATATTTGGGAAATATTATTTAGAAAATGGAATACAATATTTTGAGATAGTTTTAAAGAGAAAAGAAAAAATAGATAGAATTGTGGAAGAAATAAAAAAATATAAAGAATTATAGGAAGTATAAAATGAGAGTAGCAATATATGATAATAAAAATAAAAAAGAAATAGAAAATAAAAATTACGATTTAATAATTTTTTTAGAAGATGAAATAGACTATTTGAATGGTGAAAAAGTTGATAAAAATAAAATTTTGAAATTTTTAGATTATTTATATGAAAAAATAGGGAGAATCCAGAATAAAGTGCAGGATAATATAGAAATACATTATTTTGGAGAAAATTTAAGAGTATGGTCATATTTACTTTTATTTTCTTATACTCATGAAGCAAAAAGATTATTTCAGAAAAATAGAGAAGTAAAAGAGAGTAATTTATTGAGATTAGGTTTAGATAATATAGGATTAGGCATAGAAGATATAAAAAATAAAATATCAAAAAGAGACTATAGCAATTTACCAGAATTAATAAAAAATTTTTATTATGAAAATTTGGAAGAGTATAAACTTTCAGAGATAGGAAAGGATTATGTTAAAAATATTAAAAATAAAAGAAAATGAATATAGAAATATTTATGTGATTTCAGATATTCATGCTCATGGGAATTTGTTAGAAAATTTATTAAAAAAAATAAAGTATTCAAAGGAAGATTTATTTATAGTTTTAGGTGATTCTTGTGACAGAGGAAACGAATTAGAAAAAACCTATGAAATATTATTTAAGTTAAAAAAAGAAAATAATTTAATACATTTGTTAGGGAATCATGAAAAAATGTTAGAAGATTATTATATGGATATCAATACAAAAACATATCTTATGAAAGAAAATGGAGGAAATGGAACTAAAATAATTTTAGAAGATAATGAAGAATTAAAAGATAATATATTAGATTTTATTTATGAAATGCCACATATTGTAGAAAGTGAAAATTATATATTTGTTCATGCTGGGATAGATAAAAAATTATCGCTTGAAAATCAAGACGAAAAATATATCTTATGGACAAGAGATAGGTTTTGGTTAGATAAAAGTAGTAAAAACAATAAAATAATAGTTTTTGGGCATAGAATACAGGAATATGGGAATATAAAAGTAGATAATTTTTATAATTATATTGGAATGGATTGTGGAACTTATAAATTTAACAGATTGGGATGTTATGAGTTAAAAAGCAAAAAAATTTATATGAGTGAGGAAAATATATGAAAAATGATAAAAAAAGATATTTTATTTTAAAAAAATACTCAGATTTTGTTTTGTATAAAGATGGTGATAAAGAAGTTAAACTTCCAAAAAATGTTTTTCTTGTATATGATGATGTTGAAGAAGGAGATGTTTGGGAATTAAAATATAATAAAAAGAACGGACGATATGATTATTTCTCAAATTTATTTGATCCAAATTATTATAAAGAAGAATTTTTAGAAGGAGTCGTATATAAAGGGAAAATATTTAGAATTGCAAATAATTTTTATTTAGTTAGGGTTGATAAATATAAATATGGATTAATTTATAAGAATGAAATGGATTCTAATTCAAAAGTTGGAGATGAGATAGAATTTATTATAACTTATAGTAAAAAAGGCAAACAAAATTTAAGTTGTTATAAAGTTAATGAAGAAAAATATATTAATCTGATAGAAAAATTAAATCAAAGTTCAAAGAAATTAATTATTCATAGTGTAGAAGAAATAAGTGGAAAAAAAAATGAAGAAATAAATGGGAAAATAATTGAAATAGATGAAATAGAATTAAAAGGTTGGAGTTATTTAGTTGAAGATATAGAAAATAACTTGAAATTTAAATTATTCATTTCCTCAAAAATAGATACTTACTATAATCAGAGAAATTATGAAATAATAGATAATTTAAGAATAGGAAATGAAAAAGTAGAGAGATACTTTAACTGTAAAATTATAAATAAAAAAATAAGATATGGTGTATACAGTATTCAGATGGATAAAGAATTTGAAGAGAGAATACAAATAGAAGATGATGAATTTTTTGCAAAGATGAAAAAAAATGAATCAGATATTAATGATTTAACTTATTATATAGAAAGAGAAGATATAGGATTAGCAAAATTTAATATAAATTCTTTTAGTTTAATAGAATTAAGTTTATTGGATACTTTACATGATGATTGGGTTTGTCTTGAATTAGCAAAAGACAAAAAAGAAAATCGAAACAGGATACAATTAAAACGAGTGATGAATCCTGAAGAAGAAATAGAAAATTTCTATATCTCAAAAATAATAAAAACATTTTCTAATAAAATTGTATATCAGTTGAGTTTACAAAATAAAAAAAATGTGTTAAATAATAGATTGTTCATAGAAGCTTCAGATATTGATTATTTGGAAAGTGTTGTAAAAGTAGGAAAAGTTTTTGAAAGATTGAGATATAAATATCAAGTAGGTGGAATTTTTTATTTTTATACGAGACTTCCATATTTAGAAAATCCGTTAGTTAAAATATTTGATGGAAAATTTTCAGGTGATACAATAATAGGAAGAGTATATGAAATAACAAATAATGATATTCAAGTTATTCTTGAAAATGAATATAAAATAATTATTCCAAAAGAAAAATTAAAAAAATTAACAAAATTTAATATAGTAGATTATTATGAAAAAGATAAATTGTATGAATTTTATATTGATAATGTTTTAATTGAGATGAATGAAGTATCTTTGACAGGTTATAATCCGTCTAAAATAGGAAAAATAATGCAGAGAATTGAAAAAGGTGATATTTTAGAGTGTACAGTAGAAAAAACTTATCATGGGCTAGTAGGAGTTTATGAAAAAGATAATGAATATATAGAAGTAAAGGTTCCGAATGAAGAAATATCATATCTTTCTACAGAACTATCTTTTGAAAAAAATAAAAAATATCAATTTAGAGTTTTAGAAAAAGAAAAGAATATATTGATATTGTCTCGTAAAAGATTATCACCGAATATACGATATGAGTTAGAAGAGAATTATCCTGTTGGCAGTGAAATAGAAGGAATTTATTTTACAGAAGATGATGAAGGTTTTTATTTTAATTTGACAAATCAAGGCTATTCTTTGAATTTAGGCGATTTAATAGGGTATTTGCCTTATAATAAGATTTCTTTGTATCCTAATGTAGAAGATTTGAAAAATCAATTTTTAAATAATTCGTATAAAAAATATAGAATTGATAGCTATCCTAAAAATATGAATAGCTTAAATTTAAAAGATAGGGCCATTCAATTAAAGATGCCAGACGAACATTTAACAATAGAAAAAATATTAGAGGGAATTAATTTTGAAAAATTTGTTTTAGATGTAAAAAATATGACAAATAAAAAATTAATAAAAATGGATGAAAACAAGTTATATTTTGAATCAATTGTAAAAAATCAAAAAATTATTTTTTCAATAAAAAAAGATGAATTTTTGTTTGAAGAAGTTTCAAAAGAAAATTATTTATTGAAATTGAAAGAATATTATTTACATTTAAAAGAAAATAAAGACCTAAATGATATTTATAATGATTTGTATTCAATATTTGCTGATAATTATAATAAAATATATGTTTCATTGAAAGGAATTGAATTATTAAATAATACAATAGAGGTATCCCTAAAACAAAAAATAAAAAATATTTTAGTTCAAAAAAAATATCCAAAGATAGAAAATTCAAAAAATATATATTTATTGGATGATAAAAAACTGAATATAAAGTTGAAGTTTGATTCAAATATGTCAGATTCAAATTATAGTTATTATATTTTTGGATTTGAAGAAGATTTATGTATATTGAAAATTAATATTTTTAATAAGGATATGATAGGGAATGAAATTGAAGTCATTGTCAAAGAAAAAATTTCAGAAACAAAATATAAATGCCAAATTTATGAAGCTCAAATTTTAGTAACTGCTGATTCAAAATTATATCTAGGTGAAAAAATTTATTGTAAAATTAATGAAGTAACAGAAGAAAAGGTAATTGGAGAATTGAAAATTTATGAAAATAAAGATGAAATTATAAAAAATAGTTGCTATAATTTACAAAAGTATTTAGAAAAAAATGTTCAAGAAATTTCTGTTGAAACTTTACAAGAATATATTGTAAAAAAAGATAAATATTATAAAAAAATACCACTATTTAATAAATATTATTCTATGATTTTATCAGGAAATAAAAAAGGTAAGTATATTTTTGACAAAGAAGAGTTCTCTAACGGTGCATTTGGTAAGATTTATGCAGGATATAATCTAATTACTGATGAGAAAGTTATCTTAAAAAGATATAGCGCAGACAAAGAAATAGAAGAATATGAAAGTTTTTATCATGAAGCGCGACTTTTAAATGAAATGAATTTAGAGGTATTAATGAAAGTATATGAGTATGATAAAGATGAGTATATAGGTGAATATATAGAGGGTAAAACATTTAAGAAATATTTGGAAGAAGATCACACAGTAAAAGAAAAATTAGAAAAATTAATTAAAATAAGTGATGCTTTGGATTTGATTTATAGCGAAGAAATTTACCATCTTGATGTAAAACCAGATAATATTATGATTGAAAAAAATGGAAACATAAAATTAATTGATTTTGGCTGTTCACAGTCGAAATATGAAGAGTATGGGAAGTATGGAACTTTATTGTATTCTTCTCCAAAACAATGTCTTGCCTATAAAGAAAATGAGAAAGTTAAATATAGTGAAAAAGATGATATCTACTCATTTGGTATAATGATGTATCAGTGTTTTGTAGGAAAAGTTCCTTATGGAAATGAATTGGGAGAAGAAGGAATAATTGTTGGACATAGAAAAGGAAGAATAGTTACTGAAAATGTCGAATATAAATATCAAAGTCCAGTTGAAGTAAATAAAGAAGTAAATTTAAATTTATCAGAAATTATAGACAAATGTTTAGAATTAGATGAAAATGATAGATATGAAAATATTTGGGATATAAAAGAAGAATTAGAAAGAATTATTGAGGAGATTTAAATGGGATTTTTTAATAATATTTTTGGAAGCCGTCAATCTAGAGATGAAGAAATATTGTATAATCAACGAGAACAGCAAAGAACACAAGAACAATTTAGGAATGAAGTATTAAGAAAGGAAAGACAGCATCAAAGAGAAACAAAAGAACTTAGAGATACAATATTTCAATTGCAAGAACAAATGAGAGCTTTAAAAAATGAACAAAGAAATTTAAAAAGAAGCCGAGATGCATCAGATAAAATTAAATTACAAGAAAATAAAATAAAAGAAGAAGTGACAAAAAAACAATTACAAAAAAAGGAGAAAGAGGAACAAGAATTAAAAAATAGAAATAAAATTTCGGAAAAAGAATACTTGGAAGCAAAAGAAATAACTGAAAAGATAAAGAAGCAATTGAAAAAGCATATTGAACATAAAAATAGTTTTGAAATAGAAAAAATTGAAAAAAAATTAAAAGATAACATTATAATTTTTAAAAATAGATTTGTAAATGATAGAAATACAAGTATGAAGGAGTTAGAGATTGTAAAAGAAATTATTTATAATATTGCTAATTATTATTACAATTCTGGTGAATATGAAAAAGCTTTAAATCTTTTTCTTGAATACAAGGAATTTAATACATCAGAAGATGAAAGAGATGTTGAAAAGAAAATTATTGATTCTTCATTTGAATGTGGAAAATATAAAGATGTTGAAAAATATTTAGAAAATTATCAAGAGAAAGAAAAAGAAAAAGAGTATATTTCAAAATTGGCTTTTTATTTAAAATTAGATAAAGATGAGGAAATAGAAAAGTATATAGAAAAGACAGAAAAATTATTTTTAAATGATACAAGTAATATAAGTAAACTTTATTGGGAAAAATACAGTGAACTATTAGAAGAATATTGTTTGAACAGAAAAAATAATAAAAAATTTATAAGTTATTTATTTTTTGTGCTTTTATATAGAAGAAAATTTTCAAAAATTAAAGAATTATTGATGAAATTTGATTCATTCGAGGAAAAAGAATTTTTTGAAGGTATTTTGGATTTAAGAAACAATGAAAATCGATTAGCAGCTAAAAAAATAGAAAAATATAAAGAGACACTATATGGTAAATTATATTACTTAGAAGCTATAAAAAATGATTTGAATGAGAATAATATGAATGATCTGAATGAATTTTTAAAAATTAAATTTGAAGAAGTAGATAAAAAAATATTTTTTACAGATTTTATACATATTCAAAATAAAAAATATGAATTTTTGTCAGCAAAATTAGAATATGTAAGAATAAATAAAAAAGAAAAATTATCTGATACATTAGATGAAATAACAAATATTTTAGAAGAAGATGTAAGAGTTAAACAAGAAAGAGGAAAAGCTTCTTTGTGGATAGCTCTGATAGAAAGTAAAGAGTATTTAGAAAAATTGAGTAGTCCACTAACAGGAAAAATTAATAGTATCTTGCAAAAATATCTATCTGAAGATGAAATTGAAAAATTAAAGGATGGATTAGAAGAACTACCAGAAATAGATATTTTAGAAGAGTATACAATGTTAGATTTAAAAAATAATATTTCTTGGTATAAAGACATAAGATGCAAAAATAATTTAACAGGAGATTTGAAGATTTATATTGAATTAACTGAAACAATGAATAAAAATAAAAAAGCTGAAAAACAGGTAGCTCTTTCAAATGATCAAAAATTAGGTAAAAATTCAGAAAATTTTTTAAGAATTGATAATTTTTATTTAGAAGATAATAAAATACAAATTATAACAGAGGATTATAAAGAATTATATGAAGAATTTAAAAGCAAATATACTGTTATGTCATATGAAGAGAAGTTAAAAGAGGCTGGTAAATTGATAGAAGCATTCAAAAAATTAGAAGCAGAAAAGATATTTTTTAATAGATTTAATCCAGATAATTTAGTTATTAGCGATGGAAAATATAAATTTAGATTTTTAAATTATATAAAAACTAATTCAAATGGAAGTTTAAGTTCAACTAACAGTTCTTTGAGTAAAAAAAGTAGCCTTTATCAATCTCCAGAATATATAGAGAAAAATATTGGGAAAGAGAGTAATATTTATATATTAGGGTTAATGTTATATGAAATATTTTATGGGTATCATATTATAACAGGAATTATAGATTCTAGTTTGTCTTTGGAAAATAAAGAAAAAGTAAGAGAAGCATTTTATTTTGAGAAAGATATAGATAAATCTATTGTGAAATATATTTCTTCAGATAGATTATGGGAAGAAAACAAAGAAAAAAATACAGTTAAAATTAGAAAAATACAACCAATGTATTATGTTCCAGAAGGAGTAAGTGATTTAATAAAAGAGATTTTATCAATCACAAAGTCAGAAAGACCTTCATTAGAAGAAATATCTGAAAGATTAGAAGATATAAAATATGATACAAAAAATTATGAAGGTTATATTCCGAATAATTTTAAAAAGAAGATTTAGAAAAGGTAATAAATTCTTTAAAAGCATCTATAAAAAGAGCAATTATCAGAGATACTAGTTTACAGAAAATTTTTTCAAATGTAAAATTTGATGAAAAGGCACCAGCTTTAATTGTACTTAAAATGAATGATGATAGAGTATTCGAAATAAGTGAAATTGGAGAGTTTTATACTCTTGTTGAAAGAAAGAGAAAAAATGAACTAAATATTTCAAAAGAAGAAATAAAAGAAAAAATTGAAAAATTATTACAAGAAAAAGATTATAAAGAATTTTCGGAAAAAAATAAAATATCAGAAACTAAATCAGAAGAATTTCTTTATGGCATGAGAGAGATTTTGGATAAATATTTTGAGAATGGTGTAATAGAATTGGATAATGAAAGAGAATATTTTGAGGAAGTTTTAGGGAAAACTGAAGAAGTTAGTCAATTATTTGCAACATCAGATTCAATAATTTTATTTAAAATATTAGAAAAATTATTATATTAAGTGAGGAGAAATAAAAATGTCAGCAGGAATAGAGTTTGAATTTTTTATAGATGATGTCAAAAATTTCATTTTTAGAAAAAGAAGAAATATGGATCAAATAAATTCTAGTATGAGAAAGGAAATAGAGAATTCTAAGAAGGATTTAGAAAAATTACAAAAAAGTTCTTCTAGTAATATTGAAGAATACAGAAATAGAAGTGCATCAGCAATAAATGAATACATAAATTATTTTTTAAGTAAAAACGAAATAGAAGAAGTTAAAAAATATCAAAAACTTTTAAAAAAATTGAATGAAACTATAAAATTTTCTGAAATTTTTGAAATTTATGATAAAACAACAGAATATTATGATGAATATCAAGATAAACTTGAAGAAAAAAATAATGAAGAAATTTTGAGAGAATATATAATTACAAAATTACAAGAAATGGGAAATGAAATATATATAGATGAAGATGGAAAAATTATTTCACCAAAAGGAGAAAATGATTTAGTTATTGAAATTAAAAAAGATAATTTGAAATTAGATATTCCAGGAAAAGGAAGAAGTTGTGTTTCAACAATGATGGAATTCGAGAGAATAACAAAAAATGAATTAAAAAAAGGCAAAATGGAGTGGCATGCATTAGAAAAAGAAAAAAATAAAAAAAGTATTAATAAAGTAAAAAGAAACTTAAATTTTAATCAAGTTTATGATAAAAAATTAATGGAAAAAATAAAATAAAAAATAATAGAGATTATAAAAGTTTAAATTTTTAAATGGAAGTGGAGAAAATTGAATAGTATAATTTTAGAACTTTCTGCATTAGAAAATAAAATAATAGATAATACAAAAATATATGGTTTAGAAATTCATAAAAAAATTTCTGAAATGTTAGAAGTAGAAGATAAAAATGATTTAAGAGTATCTAATATTTTTGGGGAATTTTTTAAGAAAAGAATAGAATTAGAAAAAAACGAAAAATATAAAATTAGGATAACTACCAAAACACAAGAAAAACTTTTAAAGTTACGAGATCAATTATTTCAATTAGCTATAAATGAAGAAAATATAGTAATAGGAGAAGGAATATTTCAGTTAGCTGGAATTATAACAAAGAATGATACTTGGTGTGGTGAGTATGATCTTAGGAAAGAAGTAAAAAATTTAGATATAAATAAATTTAATTTTTTAAAAAAAATAAATTTAAAAATTGTTACCCCAATTTTAGTAGATGGAAAATCAATTTTTGGGTTTGAAAAAATTTTAGAAATTATTTTAAAAGAAGTAGAGAGTAAACTAGAAGAAGCAGAAATAAAAGTACTAAAAGAAAAAATATTAAATTTTATTACAGTAAAAAGAGAATTTTATCGAGAGAAAAAAGTAAATTTATTAAATAATAATATAAAAAAAGTATATATAGGAGATATAGAAATAGAATTATATGGATATTATGGGGAATTCTTTTTAGTTCTTCTTCAGTATCTAAGATATGCTGGAATAGGTGAGTTTAAAGAATATGGATTTGGAGAAATAATTTTAAAAAGTTAAGTAAAAATAAAAAGTAATTATAAAAGAAATAATTTAAATATACAGTTATAAATTTGTATTAGTTGAAATTAAGAAGAATATTGAAAGGAAAGGATAGTTATCATTGAAATACTCAATACTAAAATTCAAAAGAAACGAAAAGCATACAATGAGAGACCTAGAAAAATTAAGAGGCTTTTTGGCAGATAAATATAAAGAAAATGTGTTATTCCATAATCATTTATCAGACGGATATAATTATTCGTATCCTAAGTTGCAGTATAAATTGATAAAAAATACACTTTCTGTGATGGGAATTGGTGAAGAGGTTATTGAAATAAATAAAAAACTTTTTGAGGAAGTTGATTATTTAAATATTGATGGAAATTTTATTTTTGATATTCAGAAAGAGCTGGAAATATACGATGAAGAGATAAAATATACAGGCGATAAAATGTATGAATATAGATTTATAACACCTTATTTGCCATTAAATGAAAAAAATTATGCAAAATACTTGAAAAGAGAATACACATTGGAACAAGCTATTACGAATAATATATTAGAAGTTTTAAAAGGATTGGGAATTTGGCTTGACAGAGAAAATAAAATTTATGTATCTCAAAATTTAGAAATAACATCAAGAGATTTAAAAAATGTAAATATGATAGCGTTTATTGGGAGTTTTTCTGTGAATATGAAATTTCCAGATTATTTTTCGATTGGAAAAAGAAAAAGTATTGGATTTGGAACTTTTATAAAAAATAATTTTTAATTTTTATTTTTTGGAGGAGAAATATCAAGAGTTTAATTTCGTAATATTTGGGTGTATAAAAATTTTTGTGAAAACCTCTAAATAATATATGGTAAAATAACTATATAATATTTGGAGGTTTTTGTTATGGCTAAAAAGAAAATTAGCATTGAAGGTCAAATTCTTTTTCTCTGCCCTAAAGGGGATGAGCAGCAGAGATATTGAATATTATTTTAACAATCAGAAAAACAGTTTGCTATTTAATAATCAAAGTTTAGGATAAACTATATAAAGTTTAAAATTTAATTTTAAATAATATGTCATTAAAAGTTACTTCTTTATTATAATAATCTAATTTTTCTAACCATATTTCTAATTCATTCTTTCTTTTTCTAAAAATTTCCAAATCCTTTTTATTTCTCGATATAATTCCTTCAAAATGCTCGGGTAAGTTGCATAATTCATAATAACCACACAAAAAATCATATTTTGAATTATTCCCTAATGAAATAGACCAGTTAAATGGCATTTTAGATTTTTCTATATCAATATAAATTTCTGAAACCCATTTTATTTCATTTTCTTCTTCTATTAAATAATATGGTTTTTTATTATTTTTAAAATAGCATATTCCCATTACCAGATAATCTATAATATTTTTACTATTTTTATATCTTATTTTCATACAAACTCCCTATTTATTTTTCAAATTCGTATAGCATATTATCAAAAATTTTACTATAGTCTAAAATTTCATCATAATATTCTAAATTTTTTTGCCAATTCTTTTTCATTTCATTAGATTGTAATTTCAAATATTCTATTGCTTCTTTTCCTTCCCAGTGATAAGCGGCGTAAATAAGATTTTTTGTTAATTTTTTTGGACCTATGACTACTTTGCACCATTTTTCATTTATTGCTTTCCAGTGCCAATTAAAAGGTATTCTTCCATCAATAATTTCTAACTCTGTACCAAGAACTTCAAAATTGCTATACAACAAAAATAATTTTTCCTGATTATCTAAAATAACAATTCCAAAAACTTCATAAATCGTTCCGTCTTCTTTTAATTTTACTTTCATTAAATATTTTCACATCCTAATTTTTCTATCTTTAATTAATAAGATTTAATCTACCGTTATTTTTGTATAGTTTTTTATTTATTACATCATATTAACAGGATCAACATCAACTGTAATTCTCACATTACTGTCATTAAATTTAGCCAAATATTTTTTTATAATTTTTTTTATTTTTAATATATTTTCTTTATTAAATTTAAAATAAATTTGGTAGCGAAATCTTGAGTTTATTTTAAAAATTGGAGCGCAAAAAGGTTCTGAAATAAATTCATTTTCAGATATTTCCATATTTTCGTCAACAATTTTGGAAATAGTTTTGTAAAAATCATTCGCTTTTTTTTGTGCTAAATCTTCTTTTTTTGAAGAAACTACAACTGCGATAAGTCGGCCAAAAGGCGGATAATTAAAAGATTTTCGCAAAAATAGCTCATTTTTGTAATAACCTTCGTAATCATTTTCAATTGTTTTTGTAATGACATCGTTATTTTCGTTAAATGTCTGAATTATGACTTTTCCATCTTTTGAACCTCTTCCAGCTCGTCCAGAAGCCTGTGTCAACAGCTGAAAAGTTTTTTCTCCGGCACGAAAATCTGGAAAATTTAAAATTATGTCAGCGTTGATAATTCCAACTAATGTGACATTTGGAAAGTGAAGTCCTTTTGCGATAACTTGGGTTCCCAGCATTATATCGTATTTTTGATTTTTGAAGTCATTATAAATTTTTTCATAGTCGCTTTTAGTTTTCATTGTTTCAGAATCCACTCTTATCATTTTTGCAGTTGGAAAAAATTCTTTCAATTCTTCTTCAACTTTTTCAGTCCCCATCCCCATTTGCTGCATTTTTTCGCTGCCACATTCCTTGCAAAATCCACTAAAATGTTCTTCATATCCGCAGTAATGGCATTTCAGCTGATTAGTTTTTTTGTAGTAAGTTAGCGAAATACTGCAATTTGGACAAGTTGGGATATTTTGGCAATTTTTGCATTTTAAAAAGTTTGAAAACGCTTTTCTATTTAAAATCAGTATAATTTGCTCTTTTTTTTGCAAAGTTTGAGAGATTTCTTTTAACAGTTTTTCTGAAAAATTTTCTGTTGTTTCATTTAAATTTACAATTTCATATTCTGGAATTTTAGAATTTTGAAATCTATTTTTTAATTCAATTAACTGTATATCGCCTTGTTTTGCTTGGTAAAAACTTTCAAATGATGGAGTTGCTGAACCCAAGATAACTTTGACTTTTGTATTTTCGTTTAAAAGCGCTCTTTTTATTGCGACATTTTTTGTGTGATAACGGGGATTATTTTCCTGCTTGTAAGTATTTTCATGTTCTTCGTCAACAATTATGTATTTTAAGTTTTGAACAGGCGCAAAGATGGCAGATCTTGCTCCGATTACGATTTTTTTCTCCCCATTTCTAATAAAAGTCCATTCTTCTCGCTTTTCTTTATCGCTAAGTTTACTGTGCAAAATAGCAACTTCATCCAAAAATTCTTCTTCCAGTCGCTCTATCATCTGTGTCGTAAGTGAAATTTCTGGCACCAAAAATATGCTTCCATATCCATTTTTTAGTGCTTCCTTTATAAGATTAATATAAATCTCAGTCTTTCCAGAACCGGTAATGCCTTTTAGCAAGAAAATTTGTTTTTTACTATTTTTTATAGCATTTACAGCATTTTGCTGTTCTTCGTTCAAAGTTATCTTTTTCTCAATAATTTTTCCTGTATTCTTTCTCTTATTTGAAATTTTAGAATTTAAAATAACTTTTTTTTCAACTGAAATAACTTTTTGTTTTATAGCTTTTTTAATAATTTCTTCTGAAAAATTTTTTTGCAAAGTATTTAAAGTGACTTCTGGCCTTTTTTTCATATATTCATTAAATTTTTGAGCTTCTAAATTTTTAAAATCTTCGTCAAAGTCTTTCAAATAAATGGCTCTTTTAGAATAATTCAATTTTAATGTTCCAGGATAAATAGTTTTAAAAACACTAAAAAAATCACTTAAATAATAGTTTTTTATCCATTTTGCAAGTTTCATTATTTCAAGTGGAATTGAAAGAACAGGAGCTGTGCAAATGATAGACTTTAATTTTTTTTTGTCAAAGTCAATTTTTTCTTCCTTTACAATATTTACTATAATTCCCATTTTATCACGATTTATGAAATTGACGATGCACCACTGACCAATTTCGTACTTTTCTTCAGATTTGTAGGTAAAAAGTCTTATATTGTTTTCTACATAAATTTCATAATAATACATTTTATAAGTTCCCCCTGTTCTATGAAGTATATTTATTTTACATTTTATTAAAAAAAAAATCAAGCAAGATAGATAAAGATAGATTATAATAAAATATTTTCAAAGTAAAAACAAGCTGAAATGAAAGTAAAAATGTTGTATAATTTATTAAGCATATAAAACTTTCAAGGAGGAAGAGATATGAAAAAAATATTAGCAATCGTTATGTTATTGGTGTTAATAGCTATTTCTTGTACAACGGCAGCGGACGGAACTCGAAAAATTAGCAAGACTGGAATTGGAACAGGAATTGGTGCGGCAGCTGGGGCGGTAATAGGACAAGCTATTGGAAAAGATACGAAAGGGACGCTTATTGGTACAGCTGGAGGTGCAGCAGTTGGTGCATTAATTGGAAACATTTTTGACAGACAGGAAAAAGAGTTGAAAGAAAAATTGAGTGGAACTGGAGTGAAGGTTGAAAGAACTGGAGAAGGTGAAATTAAATTGGTTGCACCTGAAAATATCACATTTGATACAAATAGTTACATTGTAAAATCGCAATTTAAAGGAACAATCGAATCAATTGCGGCTACTTTAAAGGCTTATCCTGATTCAAAAATAATAGTTTCAGGACATACTGATAACACAGGAAATGATGCAATAAATAATCCATTGTCAGTAAATAGAGCAAATGCAGTTGCAAATTTATTACAAGCAGATGGAGTTGCAGGTTCAAGAATTACTTCCACAGGTTATGGAAGCAGAAATCCTATCGCAAGTAATTCGACAGTACAAGGAAGACAGCAAAACAGAAGAGTTGAAATAAATATAGTTGCGAATCAAAAATAGTAAATTTTTTTGGCTACCATTAACTTGGTAGTTTTTTATTTTTAAGAAAAAAAATTGTATATTTAGATATATATTATACTAATAGTTAAATATATATAATATATTTTACAAAATATAGGAAGTTTGCTATAATAAATGCGTGAAATAAAAAAATAGTTTCTTTTAAAATTTTAATAAATTGGAGGAAAATTATGTTATTATTGATTTTAGTCTTATCATTATTACTGGTTTTAGAAATTTTAGAAATTAAAGTTGTACAAAATTTAAAATATTGTGCCTTAAGAGTTTCTTGGAATAATTTTCATAAAAGCACTGTAATGGATATTAAGATTAAGCGATAATAATTTAATGTAATCCGTAAATGAAATTATTTAGATTTGAAATTTTGTGAATGTTTGTGAATACTAGACTTTTAAGGCAGTTCTCTTTAGAGCTGTCTTTTTAATTTGAAAAAATAAATAAATATAAAAAAAATATAAAAATTATAAAAAATGTGGTAAAATAAACAAAGTGGAAAATCTAAAATTTTAAGGAAATAAAAAATTAGGAGAGTGAAAATCAATGCAAGGGAAAAAAAGAAGTAACAATTTAACAGAAGGTGCAGCAAGAGCGCCACATAGATCGTTGTTAAAAGGATTAGGCTTTATAAGTGAAGAAATGGAAAAACCAATAATTGGGATTGCAAACTCGTTTAATGAAATTATACCAGGACACGTTCATTTGAAAAACTTGGTGCAATCAGTAAAAGATGGAATTAGAATGGCTGGAGGAGTTCCAATGGAATTTAATACTATTGGGATTTGTGATGGACTTGCGATGAACCACATTGGGATGAAATATTCGCTGGTTACAAGAAATATAATTGCAGATTCGATTGAGGCAGTTGCTATGGCTACTCCGTTTGATGCGATTGTATTTATGCCAAGCTGTGATAAAGTAGTGCCTGGAATGTTGATTGCGGCGGCAAGGTTAAATATTCCTTCAATATTTGTAAGTGGAGGAGCTATGCTTGCGGGAGTTTATAAAGGTAAGAAAATTGGACTTAGTAATGTGTTTGAAGCGGTTGGAGCTTACAATACTGGGCAAATTACTAAAAGAGAATTAAATTCAGTTGAAGAAATGGCTTGTCCTACTTGTGGATCATGTTCTGGAATGTATACGGCAAATACGATGAACTGCTTGACAGAAGCACTTGGAATGGGACTTAAACGGAACTGTTCCAGCGGTATTTTCAGAAAGAGCAAGACTTGCTAAAAAAGCAGGAATGCAAATTATGGAAGTTTTAAAAGCAGATTTAAGACCGAGCGACATTTTGACAAGAGAAGCGTTTGAAAATGCAGTTGCAGTGGATATGGCACTTGGAGGATCTTCTAATACAGCTCTGCATTTACCTGCGATTGCTCATGAAGCTGGAATTGACTTGACTTTAAGTGATTTTAATGAAATTGCGCAAAAAACTCGTCAAATTTGTAAATTATCGCCATCTGGAGAATACTTCATTGAAGACTTGTATAGAGCGGGTGGAGTTACTGGAGTTATGAAGAGATTACTTGAAAATGAAAGATTACATGGAGATGCAAAAACTGTAGCATTGCAAACACAAGGAGAATTGGCAAAAGATGCATTCATTAATGATGACGATGTAATCAAACCTTGGGATAAACCAGCTTACAAAACTGGAGGAATTGCTGTATTAAAAGGAAACTTGGCACCAGATGGATGCGTTGTTAAAGAAGGAGCGGTAGATTCAGAAATGCTACAGCATACAGGACCAGCAAAAGTATTTAACAGTGAAGAAGAAGCTGTCGAAGCGATTACAGGTGGAAAAATTGTAGCAGGAGATGTTGTGGTTATCAGATATGAAGGACCAAAAGGTGGACCTGGAATGAGGGAAATGCTATCGCCAACAGCTATGATTGCTGGAATGGGATTAGATAAAGATGTTGCTTTAATCACTGATGGAAGATTTTCAGGAGCGACAAGAGGTGCATCAATTGGGCATGTTTCGCCAGAAGCTGCTTCAGGTGGAAATATTGCGATAATTCAAGATGGAGATACTGTTGAAATTGATATTCCAAACAGAACAATAAATATTAAAATTTCGGATGAAGAAATTGAAGCTAGAAAAGCTAAATTGGAACCATTTAAACTTCAAGTTAAAGGATATTTAAAAAAATATGCTATGCACGTGTCTTCTGCAGATAGAGGGGCTATCGAGATATTGGATTAGTTATGAACATAAAAAAAATTAAGGATCGTGTATTTGAAGAAATAGGAATAAATAAATATAAATTTTTTGTATCAGCAATGAATTATATTAATGATTTTCCAGATATTATAAATGAATTTTATACTGATGATGCTGGAAAAGGTTCAGGAGAATATTTAGGTTTTTTAATAAATGGGGGATGGAATAATGAGGATGAAACAGCAGTATATATATCTGAATATGACTATTTGAATAATGTTGAAATAAGAGTTTATTTTTCTTATGAAGAAATATTGCAATATTTTTTAATGTATTATTTTAAAAATATTCATTGTTATCCTGATATGATAGCTTTTATTGAACAGGAATTTGTTAATTATACTAATTACATTGGGGAATCTAAAAAATATAAAATCGATTTAGATGTTAAGAGTATTTTTGTGAGAGACAAACTTCGGGATTTTCTTTTAAAATATAACTATGAAAGTAATAAATATAACTTAGGAATTATTAATTTTAAAAGAGAAGCGATAAATTATTGGGATAAAGATATATTAAAATTATTTTTTTCTTATTTAATGGGTGAAAATATATTAAAAAATTTTTTAAATGGGAAAAATGAATTTTTTGAAAAAGAAAGAGAAAAATTTGGACATTTTAATGAAAGAGAATTATATTTTAATATAATGTCAAAAGGAGATAAAAATATTATATTTTATTACTATACAGGATATAAAAATGGAAAAATTTATGAATGGTTTGATAGAAAAAAATATAATAATATGATGAGTGATTTTATATTGGAAGAAGAAATTAAAACTTTAATTCCAGAAAGATTTAAAGGGAAGAGAGAAAAAGAAAATGTAGAAATAATTTCTAAAGAAGATTTTCTAAAAGAACTACAAGTTATTGTAACTGCTTATGAAAATATTTATAATGACAGTGGAATTCAAGAAATTTTTGAAAAATATAAACAAAAATTATCTTTTAAATGAAATATCAATTGTTATATGGCTGATTATCAGATAAAATTTTTAAAACTGATATATTATAGAAACTTTAATATAAAAATTGATATACTCAAATAAACTTAAAAGGGTAAAACTTTAAGAAAATTTGAGTATATAGTAAAGGAGAAAAGTGAGATGGGAAATGGTGGAGAAAGTAAAGTTTTAAATATTGAGCTGACACAGGAAAAAATAAAGTCGATAGTGAATATTACTTATTCTCAGCCAGTCAGCTATTTTGGGAAAAAAATTAAATTGGAAATGGATATTTTGAAACCGTATAAGGCTGAGAAATATCCAGCAGTGCTATTTGTTCCAGGTGGTTCATTTGCACATAGCTACAAGGAAAACTATTTGCAGCAGAGATTGGAAATTGCAAAGGCGGGTTATGTGGTTGCAAGTATAGAATATAGAACTATTCCCGATGGAGTGTTTCCACAAAGCGTGGAAGATGTGAAGGCGGCAGTAAGATTTTTGAAGGCAAATGCTGATGAATATGGCATAGATAAGGAAAGAATAGCTATAATGGGCGAGTCAGCTGGAGGTTATCTGGTGGCAATGGCTGGTGCGACAAATGGAACTAGGGATTTTGACAAAGGGGAAAACTTATCTGAAAATAGTGATATAAAGGCAGTTATTGATATTTATGGAATAACAGAATTTGGGAAAACAGAGTTTGAAATTCCTGATGATATTGAGGAAAGCTATAGAGCAACATTTTTATCAGTAAAATTTTGGTTAGACGACGTAAGAAACAATATAGAAATAACAAATCCTATACCACATATTTCGTCCAAAACTCCACCATTTCTATTAATGCA
Source organism: Leptotrichia rugosa (assembly GCF_041200005.1). Taxonomy (NCBI): domain Bacteria; kingdom Fusobacteriati; phylum Fusobacteriota; class Fusobacteriia; order Fusobacteriales; family Leptotrichiaceae; genus Leptotrichia; species Leptotrichia rugosa. Next base: position 1,447,741 of record NZ_CP165644.1, on the reverse strand, counting down.
TGGGGATAAAGACACGTTAGTTCCTCCAGTTCAAACGGAAAAACTTCATAGGGCATTGATTGAAAGAGGGGTAGAGTCAACAAGATACGTGATAAAGGGAGCAGGTCATTCCGATGAATATTGGTTTCAGCCTGAAATTATAAAGATAATAATAGAATTTTTAGATAAAAAATTAAAAAATAAAAATTTTTAAGAAGGTGAAAAAATTGCATAAACTATATGATTTTATGGAAGCAAGGGAAAGGTTAAATACTGTGATTACTAAAACTAAATTGATTTATAGCAACATTTTTTCCAATGAAACTGGAAACGATGTCTATATCAAACCAGAAAACTTGCAAAGAACAGGAGCATTCAAAATAAGAGGTGCTTATAATAAGATTGCAAAATTGACGGAAGAAGAGAAAAAAAGAGGGGTAATTGCAGCATCAGCGGGAAATCACGCGCAAGGAGTGGCACTAGCTGCTCAAAAATTGGGAATTAAGGCTGTAATTGTTATGCCTAAACATACGCCGCTTATTAAAGTTGAAGCGACTAAAAGATACGGTGCGGAAGTTATTTTGACTGGGGAAGTTTATGACGAGGCTTACGAGTATGCTAAAAAATTGCAGGAAAAAGAAGGATATACTTTTGTACATCCATTTGATGACGAAGATGTTATTGAAGGGCAAGGGACAATTGCTCTGGAAGTGTTGGATGAGTTGCCTGATGCGGATATAATTTTGGTGCCAATTGGTGGTGGAGGACTGATTTCAGGGATTGCTTCGGCTGCAAAATTGAAAAATCCACTAATAAAAATAATTGGTGTTGAGCCAGAAGGTGCAGCAAGTGCACTAGAAGCTAGGAAAAATAAACATGTAGTTGAATTAGCTGAAGCGAATACAATTGCAGATGGAACAGCTGTGAAAAAAATTGGTGAAATTACATTTGATTACATCGAAAAATATGTAGATGATATAGTTACTGTATCTGATTATGAGTTGATGGCGGCGTTTTTAATTTTGGTTGAAAAACATAAAATTGTTGCAGAAAATTCAGGAATTTTGTCGGTGGCAGGATTAAAAAAATTAAATGTCAAAGGCAAAAAAATAATTTCAATAATAAGTGGTGGTAATATAGATGTATTAACTATTTCATCTATGATTAATAAAGGATTGATAGCCAGAGGAAGAATTTTTACGTTTGCAGTAGATTTGCCTGATAAACCAGGGCAATTGGTGGCTGTGTCGCAAATTCTGTCGAAGCAAAATGCGAATGTAATAAGACTGGAACATAATCAGTTCAAAAATCTGGACAGATTTCACGAGGTTGAATTACAAGTTACGGTTGAAACTAATGGAGAAGAGCATATAAATAAAATAACAGAAGAATTTAAGAAAAGAGGATATAGAATAAAAAGATTGAATTCTCAAGCGATAATAGATGATTAAAAGAAAAAAAAATTAAGAAAAGGTGGTTTAAAAAATGAGTGAAACTAAAATGATTAACGGTGGAAGAATGTTATTGGAATCGTTACACAGATTAGGAATAACGGATATTTTTGGGTATCCTGGAGGAGCGATAATTCCTATATTTGATGAAATATATAGTTATGATAAAATAAATTACTATTTTGCTAGACATGAACAAGGATTATCTCATGCGGCAGATGGTTATGCGAGAGTTTCTGGAAAAGTGGGAGTTTGCCTTGCAACTTCAGGGCCTGGTGCAACGAACTTAGTAACTGGGATAATGACAGCACATATGGATTCTGTGCCAATGATAGCAATAACTGGACAAGTTAGATCAAATTTATTGGGAAGAGATGCTTTTCAGGAAACTGATACAGTAGGGATTACAATGCCGATTACAAAGAGTAATTATCTTGTTCAGAATGTAAAAGAAATACCAAGAATTGTGAAAGAAGCTTATTATATCGCAACAACAGGAAGACCGGGACCAGTTCTTATTGACATTCCAAATGACATTCAAGTTCACAAAATTCCATACGCTGAATTTGAAAGATTATTTGAGGAAAAAATTGAGCTGGAAGGGTATTCACCAACTTATGAAGGGCATCCAGTTCAAATAAAAAGAGCTATAAAATTGATAAAAGAAGCAAAAAAACCATTAATAATTGCAGGAGCAGGAGTTTTAAAATCGAAAGCGTCGAAAGAACTGTTTGAATATGCCGAAAAGACACAGACACCTGTGGCTATGACATTGCTCGGATTGGGAGCATTTCCTGGTTCACATGAGTTGTCGCTTGGAATGCTTGGAATGCATGGAACTGTGCCTGCAAATTATGCGACTGATGAAGCAGATTTAGTAATTGCTGCTGGAGTCAGATTCGACGACAGAATTGCTGGAAATCCTAATAAATTTATTGAAAATGCGAAAGTAATTCACATTGATATTGATCCAGCGGAAATTGATAAAAATAAAAGAGCTGATGTGCCAATCGTTGGGGACTTAAAACACGTGTTGTATGAAATTAATCAGGCAGTTGAGCCACAAACTCATAGAGAATGGGTTGAAAAAGTTATTGAGTGGAAAAAAGAATATCCATTAGGGTACAGAAAAGTTGGAGAGGATAAATTGCTTCCACAAGAAGTTTTACAAGCGATTGACGATATTTTAAAAGGGGACGCAATTATAGTAACCGATGTTGGTCAGCATCAAATGTGGGCTGCTCAATATTTTACCTATCAAAATCCTGATTCAATCGTAACTTCAGGAGGAGCTGGTACAATGGGATTCGGACTTCCTGCAGCAATTGGAGCGCAAATTGGAGCACCTGATAAAAAAGTTGTGTTAATCGTTGGCGATGGTGGTTTTCAGATGACAGTGCAAGAATTAATGATGATTAAACAGTACAACTTGCCAGTAAAAGTTGTTATTTTAAACAATTCTTATTTGGGAATGGTTAGACAATGGCAAGAATTATTTAAGGATAGAAGATACTCGTTTGTTAATTTAGAAGTAAATCCAGATTTTATAAAAATTGCGGATGCCTATGGAATTAAAAATGCGAAATTGACAAATAAAGAAGATTTGAGAACAAAATTAAAAGATTTGATATTATCTGATGAAGGTGTGTTAATCGAATGTGTTGTTGAAAAAGAAGAAAACGTATTTCCAATGATTCCAGCTGGAAAAACTGTAAGTCAAATGATCGGAAAGAAAGGTGAGTTAGAAAATGAATAGAGAACATGAAATTTTAATAATTGCGAAAAATACCGATGGAATTGTGTCAAGAATAATGTCTTTATTCAACAGAAGGGGATATTCGGTTTTAAAAATGACAGCAGGAGTTACAAATAAGCCTGGTTATGCCAGATTGACTTTGACAGTTGACGGAGATGACAAGACATTAAATCAGATTCAAAAGCAAGTTTATAAAATTGTGGATGTTGTAAAAGTAAAAGTGTTCCCGGTTGAAAATGTCATAAGAAGAGAATTGATGTTGATAAAAGTGAAATCTGCTCCAGAAACTAGGGCACAAATTGTTCAAGTTGCTGATATTTACAGAGGAAAAGTGCTAGATGTGTCGCCAACTTCGTTAGTTATCGAACTTACAGGGGATGTGAAAAAATTGCGTGGATTTGTGGAAATAATGCACAATTACGGAATTTTGGAAATCGCAAAAACTGGAGTTGTAGCAATGAGCCGTGGAGAAAAATTATAAAATTTTAGAAATCTTGAAATAAATTTTGAGCTTAAATATTAGGAAAATAGAAATTTTTTGCTAAAGTAAAAATTCTTGTTGAAAATATAAACAGGAATAGTACAGAAAGAAGGTACAAAAAATGAGTGTGAGTCAGCATTGGGAAAAGGAAAAATATGAGAAAAATGCACGATTTGTTTCTGATTACGGAGAAGAACTGATAGAATGGCTGAGTCCAAAAAAAGATGAGTATATTTTGGATTTGGGCTGTGGAGACGGGGTATTGACTAAAAAAATTTCAGAATATGGGTGTAAAGTTCTGGGACTGGATGGAAGCCAGAAATTTGTTGAAGCGACTAGAAAATTGGGAGTTCACGCAATACAAGGCGATGCACAGAATATGAATTTTGAAAATGAATTTGATGCGATTTTTTCCAATGCGGCACTTCATTGGATGACAGATTCAAATAAAGTTTTGGAAGGTGTTTCAAAGGCACTGAAAAAAGGTGGACGATTTGTGGTTGAAATGGGTTGCAAAGGAAATGTGGAAAAAATAGAAAATGCAATGTTTGAAGTTGCCCAAAAACATAATTTTAAAGCTGTAAAATGCTGGTTTTTTCCGACAGAAAAAGAAGAAAAAGAATTATTAAAAAAATATGGCTTAAAAGTGAAAAAAATGACAAGTTTTTCTCGTCCAACCTTACTTCCTACTGGAATAAAAGGATGGCTACAAACCTTTTCTGCACCTGCTTTTGTGAATATTCCGAAAGAGATGCACGAAAAATTGATTGATGAAATAGCTGAAAAAGTAGAAAAAGAGCTTGAAAAAAATGAAAATGGACAAATTATAGCTGATTATGTAAGATTGAGATTTGAGGCTGTGAAGGAATAGTTATTTTTATTTTGAGAGGATTGTAAAATTGAAAATAATAGGATTAATAGGAGGAATGAGCTGGGAAAGCACAGTAACTTATTATAAAATAATAAATGAAACTGTGAAAGAAAAATTAGGTGGACTTCATTCGGCTAAATGTATATTATACAGTATTGACTTTCAGGAAATAGAAGAATGTCAGGCAAATGGTAACTGGGAAAAAAGTGGAGAAATTTTGGGAGAGGCTGCTAATAATCTTGAAAAAGCGGGAGCAGACTTTATAGTTATTTGCACAAATACAATGCACAAGGTTATTAACCAGATTAAAGAAAAAATCTCCATTCCAATATTGCATATCGCCGAAATGACAGCAGAAAAGATATTAGAAAAAGGATTAAAAAATATAGCATTGCTTGGAACAAAATATACGATGGAACAGGGTTTTTATAAATCGAAACTTATTGAAAAAGGGATAAATGTCATAATTCCTGACAAAAATGATATAGAAATTATAAATAAAGTAATATATGACGAACTTTGTCTTGGAACTATCAATTCTAATTCAAAAAAGAAATTTTTAGAAATTGTTGATAAACTTAGAAGTAAAGGGGCAGAGGGTATAATACTAGGATGTACTGAAATAGGGCTTCTTATAAAAAATGAGGATACTGATGTTCCATTGTTTGATACAGCGGTTATTCATGCAGAAGAGGCGGCAATTTATTCTATATTGTAATAGTAACTTTTAAATTAAGTTAAAAAAGTTAATTGGAGAAAGGGAAGGGATATGAATATAGATTTAATAAAGGAAGCGGTGGAATTTTCAGAATTGCAAAGTAAAATTTTTCATAATAATTTATATGGAGTTACTGATGGTAAAAAAGTTGGAACTTATATTGAAAAATTATTTCAAAAGTTTTTAGAAGATAAATATGGAGATTTAGGAACAGGAAATTCTGCAAAAGGAATTGATTTGCCTGGATTAAATACAGATATAAAAGCAACTTCCATAGTACAGCGACAATCATCCTGTCCTTATAGAAATGCTAGACAAAAGATATTTGGATTGGGGTATAATTTAATTGTATTTGTTTATGAAAAAAAGGATTACATTGACAATGATCAAAGATTATGTAAAATAAATTTTAAATATATCACTTTTATAGAAAAACATAGAACGGCAGATTACACAACTACACAAATGCTAATAAATATGAAAAATGCAGGTGCTAATAAAGAGGATATAGTGTCTTATTTAAACGATAGAAGAATTCCAGGAGACGAGATAGAGCATAATATGATAGCTGAAGAGATTTTGAAAAAACCATTTGAACAAGGATATTTAACTGTTTCAAATGCTTTACAGTGGAGATTGCAGTATAAAAGAGTAATTGAGTTAAATAATCAAATAGAAGGTGTTTACAATTATGTTAGATAACAAAAAAGAATACGGTGATTATCAAACTCCTTTAGATTTTGCAAGTACAGTAGTAAAATACATAAAAAATAATTATGATTTTACACCAGATTTTATAATAGAGCCTAGTTGTGGAATAGGAAATTTCTTTGAAGCTTCAAAAAAGTATTATAAATCAGAAATGTTTGGAATAGAAATAAATAAAAATTATTCAGATACTGCAAAAAAGAACAATCCAAAAGCAATAATTTATAATGAATCCATATTTAGCTATAAGTGGGATAAAGATATGGAAAAATTTGGCAAGACATTAATACTTGGAAATCCACCTTGGGTGTCTAATACAGAATTAGGAAAATTTGGTTCTAAAAATTTACCCCAAAAAACAAATTTAAAAAAATACAAAGGATTAGAAGCATTATCAGGAATGTCTAATTTCGATATTTCAGAATCAATTATTTTAAATTTATTAAATAAATTCTCAAAAAGAAAATTCATATTAGCTATGTTATGCAAAAAAAGTGTTGCGATTAATATTTTTAAGGAATTATACAGAACTAGCTATAAAAGTAGAAATATAAAAATAATTAATTTTGATTCAAAAAAAATATTTAATATCAGTGTACCTGCCTGCCTTTTGATTATTGATTGTTCGAGTGATACCAAAGTTCAAAATGAAGTGAATATTTATAATTTTAACAATAGTTATGTAGATACAATAGGATATGCTGATAATAAATTTTTTCTAAATACTAATTACAGTTCTGATTTAGATGGAAAGTGTGAATTTGAATGGAGGCAGGGAATAAAGCATGACTGCTCTAAAATTTGTGAATTAGAATTAAATAAAAAAAATTATATGAATGGATTAAAAGAAAAAGTAGAAATAGAAGAAGATTTAGTATATCCATTAATAAAAAGTAGTCATATTAAAAATTTTAAAGAAAATGTTTTTAAAAAATATGTTTTAGTAACTCAAAAAAAAATGAAAGAAGATACTTTATGGATAAAGGAGAAATATCCTAAAACTTGGAATTATCTTGAAAAACATAAAGATAATTTTATGAAACGAAAAAGTTCAATTTATAAAAAAATGCCACAGTACAGTATGTTTGGAATAGGTGATTATAGTTATATGAAATATAAGGTTGCAATATCAGGATTTTATAAAGATCCAATATTTAAAGTAATTTTTTCTGAAAAACCTGTCATGGTTGATGACACTTGCTATTTTTTAGCTTTTGAAAATAAAAAAGATGCAGAGATTGTTTGTGATATATTAAATTCAACGGAAACAATTAGATTTTTAAAATCCATATCAGATATGACAGCAAAAAGACCATTTACAAAAAAGGTTTTATCAAGAATAGAATTTAAAAAATTTAATTATGAGATTTTAAATTACACAGAAAAAGAAATTTTGGATTTTAAAATTAGAAATGGATTGTATATAAATAAATTATTTTAAAAAATTAAGTTTATAGAGAGGGAGATAAATATGAAACATATTAAAATATTTGATACAACACTAAGAGATGGAGAACAGACACCAAGAGTTAATCTTAACGCACAGGAGAAATTGAGAATTGCAAAACAGCTTGAAAGTCTTGGAGTGGATATAATTGAAGCTGGGTTTGCTGTGGCATCGCCTGGGGATTTTGAAGCGGTTAAGATGATTTCGGAAAATGTAAAGAATTCGACAGTTTGTAGTTTATCAAGAGCTGTGAGAAAGGATATTGAGGCAGCGGGAAAAGCTTTAGAAGGTGCGGCAAAACCTAGAATTCATACATTTATTGCGACTTCGCCTATTCATAGAGAATTTAAGTTGAAAATGACAAAAGAGCAAATTCTTGAAAGAGTAAAAGAAATGGTGGAACTTGCAAAATCATTTGTTGATGATGTTGAATTTTCTTCGGAAGATGCGACTAGAACTGAAAAGGAATTTTTGTTGGAAGTGTATGAAACAGCTATAAAAGCTGGAGCGACTACACTTAATGTGCCTGATACTGTGGGTTACAGAACTCCGAATGAAATGTTTGAACTTATAACTTATTTGAGAAAAAATGTTAAAGGAATTGAAAATGTTGATATTTCTGTGCATTGCCATGATGATTTGGGACTTTCTGTGGCAAATTCGGTTGCAGCGATTCAAGCTGGAGCAACTCAAATTGAGTGTACAATTAATGGACTTGGTGAAAGAGCTGGAAATACTTCACTTGAAGAAATTGCAATGATTTTGAAAACGAGAAAAGATTTATTTGAAGAATATTACACAAACATTGATTCAAAGCAAATTTATCCAACAAGTAAATTAGTAAGTCTTTTGACGGGAGTTACAACACAGCCAAATAAAGCAATCGTTGGAGCGAACGCATTTGCACACGAATCAGGAATTCATCAACATGGAGTATTAGCAAATCCTGAAACTTACGAAATTATGAGTCCTGAATCTGTTGGAAGAAATACAGATAGCTTGGTACTTGGAAAATTGTCTGGAAAACATGCTTTTGTTCAAAAATTACAATCGCTTGGATTTGACCATATTGATGAAAAAAGAGTGGAAGAATTATTTGCACAATTTAAAAAATTGGCAGACAAGAAAAAATATGTTTTAGATGAAGATATTATCGCATTAGTCGCTGGAGATGCAGCAAAAATCGAAGGAAGAATAAAACTTACTCACTTTGAAATTTCAAGACAGGAAGGGAAAAAACCAAAAGCTACAGTTACAATCGACTTGGATGGAGAAAAATTGATTAAAGAAGCTCTTGGAGATGGGCCAGTTGATGCAGCTTACAATGCAGTAAACTTAGCAGTGAGCGACACTTTTGTTTTAGAAGAATATAAATTGGAAGCAATTACAGGAGATACAGATGCACAGGCACAGGTTGTTGTTATAATTGAGAAAAATGGAAACAGATTTATCGGTAGAGGACAAAGTACGGATGTGGTTGAGGCTAGTATTAAGGCTTATATTAATGGGATAAATAGACTTTATAATAAATAGTTTTTTTTTGGAAAGGTGAAAAATTATGCCTAAATTAGTTATAAATGATAAATCAGGTAAAAAAAATACTTCAATGAATTTTTTTCTGGATGATGAAGTTATAAAATTTAAAGAAAATAAAAAAGAAATTGAAAATGTAGATTATGGAGAACATACAATTAAAGTACGAACTTTGTATTTTAAAAGTTCTGAACAAAAAATAAATATTGAAAAAGAAGTTACAGAAATTGAAATAAAACAAAATTATAAAGTATATTTACTTTTTGTATGTTTAGTTGTAATTTCATTACTTGGAGCTTTCTTGAAAATAAAACTAAAAATAGAAGCTAGTAAAGGTTTTTTATATATGATTTTATTTGTTATAGTGATGAATCTATATTTTGTTTTTGGAAATCCTTTAGTTTTGAAAGTAAAAGAGTAAATAAAAAAAATTGATTTATATAAGGTAGTTTTAAACAAAAACTCGCAATTTTCAGACGACGAGTACTCAATTGACCAATTTTTTAGACAAATGACTCCTGATACAGGGATGAAATCAGACAGAGGGCTTGATTTTGATAAAGAAGTTGTTGCTAAGGCTCTTGTTGCCACTATTGATGAAGTATACAAGAGAACAGATAAAAAATCTATACTTATTAGCCGTTCTCAAGGAGGATCTCCAGGTTGGTTAGCACCTGTTTATACCAAAAATATAAAAGCAATAGTTGCAATTGAACCTGGTGGACCTGCGGCAGAAAATAGTATAGAATACAAAGAATTATTATCATAAAAAATACCTATAGCATTTTATTTTGGTGATTACATTGAAAATGGAGATCCTAAAATTTTGTCAACTTCAATTTGGAAAGAAAGATTGGAAAATGTAAAAATTTTGTAAAAAATTACAACGATGAAGGTGGAAATTCAGTTTTATTTGAACTTCCAAAAGAAGGTATTTTTGGAAATGATCACTTTATATTTCAAAATTTAAATAATGATATTGTGGCTGATCATGTAGAAAAATGGATTAGAGGACTATAAAAAAATCGAATAAATAGACTTTATAATAAGTAATTTTAAAAGGGAGGGGATTTTGATGGAAATATCAAATAATTACATTAATGAAATAAAGAAAATACTTAAAAATGCTAGACAAAAAGCATATACCGCTGTAAATTCGGCAATGGTGGAAGCATATTGGAAAATCGGTAGACGAATTGTAGAAGAAGAACAGAGTGGAAGAGAAAGAGCAGAATACGGGAAAGAAATTATCAAAAATTTATCAAAAGAATTGACAGAAGAATTTGGAAAAGGTTTTGGTGAAAGAAATATTCGGAATATTAGACAGTTTTATGTGCTATTTTCAGATTATGAAAAATGGAAATCACTGATTTCCAAATTAACTTGGACACACATTCAAAAAGTTTTAAGAGTTTCTGATGAGAAAGCTAGAATATTTTATTTGACGGAAGCAGCAGAAAATATGTGGTCTGTAAGAACGTTAGATCGAAATATATCTACACTTTATTATAATCGTATTGTTGCAAGTATCGATAAAAAGACGGTTGAAAATGAAATGAAAGAGAAGACAAAAAAGCTACAAGCAAAAGAATTTATAAAAAATCCAGTAGTGTTGGAGTTTCTAGATTTACCAACAAATATGTCTTATACTGAAAGTCAATTGGAAAAAGCATTAACAGACGATATTCAAAAGTTTATGATGGAACTTGGAAAAGGTTTTGCATTTGTGGAAAGGCAGCAGCATATTCGTACAGAAAATTCAGATTTTTATAGAGATTTGGTATTTTATAACTATATTTTGAAATGTTTTGTTATAGTAGAGTTAAAAACAGGAAATTTAACACATCAGGATATAGGACAGCTTGATATGTATGTCAGAATGTACGATGACTTGAAAAAACAGGAAAATGATAATCCGACAATAGGGCTTCTTCTTTGTACCGATACAGATAGTACCGTTATAAAATATTCAGTCTTGAATGATAATAAAAATCTTTTTGCAAGTAAATATGTAAATTATCTTCCTAGTGAAGAAGAATTGATAAATGAAATTGAAAGACAAAAAATATTGTTTGAAATAAATAATGAAGTGGATATGTAGAAATGAAAAAGATAAAAATATTGGTTTTAATAATGGAAATTTTTTTATTAATCCCTATTTTAGCGTTAATTTATGCACATTATGAGTTTTATTTCTGGAGTAGGAGGAGCTGTGAAAGGAGTGTTTATCAGATTTTTTGCAAAGCCTGAAATTGTAGTGTTTACTTTGGAAAGAAGTTGAGATAGAAATTAAATAAATTTTGGTTAAAAGAAAAAAATTGTAATTTTCAGATGGCTCTAAAATAAATATATTTTTAGATTTTATAGAAATTATTTACAGAAAGAAGGAATTTTAAAATGAAAACAATAGTTTTTGCACATCCATGGAATGGAAGTTTCAATAAAGCAATTTTAGATAAAGTAGTGGAAAAACTTGATGAAACAAAAGAAAAATATACAATTATAGATTTGAATAAAGATGGATTCAATCCTGTGATGAGTGAAAAAGATTTGGAATTATATTCGCAAGGAAAAAGTGCTGATCCTTTGGTTTTGAAATATCAGGAAATTTTGAAAAATACAGATGAATTAATATTAATTTTTCCAATTTGGTGGATGTCATTACCTGCTATATTAAAAGGATTTTTTGACAAAGTTATGTTGAGAGGATTTGCATACGAAAATACACAGAATGGAATAAAAGGTTTTTTGACTAATATAAAAACAGCAAAAATGATTACAACTGCTACAGCACCCAAATTTTTGTTAAATATAACAGGTTTCGGGATTACGATGAAAAAGGCTAATCTTGGTGGAATTGGGATTAAGAAAACGAAATGGATTCATTATAGTTTGAGAATGCAAGGGAAAGATGAAGATAGAAAGAAATTTCTTGAGAAGGTTAAGGAATTTGTGAGTGAATGAGAAAAGGGGGAGAAATGTTTATATTTAAAATTATAATTGTAGTTTTCGGCTTAATAGAAATTATGACAAATGGGTATTACCTTTTTGGGAAAAATAAAATAATGAAGGCTAAATTACAGCATAGAGAATTACCTGAAGAAATCACAGTTTTTCAACTTAAAGTAAAAGTAATATTGATGTTTTTAAGTGGATGTCTGTTTCTTATAACAGGAATAGCATCTTTCTTTAAAGAAAAAGAATATTTATTATTTTTATCATTAATTTTCTTTAATTTGTACGCTTTGTGTGAAGCTTTATATTATAGATATTGGAAAGTATTTGGCTTTTTTATAGTTTCAATTTTTATGACATTGATTTATATTTTTTTAAGGTAATAATTACATAAAATAAGGAGTTTTATATTATGAAAAAGGAATTGTCTTGCTGGATTATATTATTTGTGCGATAGTTCTTGATGATAATCCTAATGAGTAAAATATTTTTGAAAAAAAGAATTTGATTTTTGAAATTCTTAAATAGCTAAATAAAAAATTAGGTGGAGAATAAAAATGAAAAAAGTATTTTTTTGGATATTCTATGTATTGTTTTTATCATTTTTTGATATTGGTTTAACGATTGCGAGGATATCTTGGATAATGGTTGATAGCAGATTTTATGACTTTTTGTTAAATTTTAATATAAAAAATGAGTGGATTTTGGAAAAATTATTGCTGCTGCCGGAGTTGCTATTCATTATTATTAGTTTGATTTTCGCTTACTTAGTTTCAAAAATAAAAGTCAGTAAAAAAGTCTTTTAATTCCACCATTAATTATAGTAACAATAAAAGTAGCAATATTTTTAATATGGGCTGGTTCTATTATGTCAAGTCCTGAAATGGATGAAATGGGACAGGGAGGAGTCTTTGTATTTATTATAATATATGGCTTTGGAAGTTATGCTGGAATGATGGATTTTATATTTTATCTGGGACTACTATTTAATCTATTTAAGCGAAAAAAGTAAAAACAAAAATGATAAAAATAAATCTGTTTCTTAAAATATTTTTTTATTTAACAGTAGCGAGGAGAAAAAATGAAGACAAAAAGTTGGATTCTTAATGTTTTGTATGTTTTTTTAACAATAATTATTGTGCTTTTGATTGTGTTTTTGATTGATTCACATTATGAATATAAACAAATAAAAATTAAAATGATTGAGATAAAATCGAAAGATATTCCAAAGGAGTTTGATGGAAAGAGAGTGCTGTTTGTAGCAGATTTTCAATATGATACGATGACACGGTTTAATCGAGTTCAGGAAAAAAAGGCGATTGAGCTGATTAATGCACAGAAAAAGGATATGATACTGCTAGGGGGAGATTATGCGACTTGGGAGAAAAATATTCCTAAGTTTTATGAGGATGCGAAGGATATAAAGATTCCAGAACTTGGAGTGTATGCGATTTATGGGAATCATGAATATCCAGGTGAAAAGGAAACTGCTGAAAATATGAAAAAACTTGGATTTAATCTTCTCGCAAATGAAAATAGGAAAATAACAATTAACAATGAAAATATATATATTGCAGGAGTAACAGACTTGTGGCATGGAAAGCCTGATGCGAAAAAGGCTCTTGAAGGGCTAAAAAAAGAGGATTTTGTATTGTTTTTGACTCATAATCCTGAATATTTTGAACAGATGTCAGAAGATGAAAAGGAAAAAACTGATATGATTTTAGCGGGACACAGTCATGCTGGACAAGTTACTTTTTTTGGAAAAATTATTATGTCAGCAGTGAAAGATAAAAAGAAATATGGCTATGGAATGAAAGAGTACGGAGGACATAAAATTTATATTACCTCAGGGCTAGGAGGAGCCTTTCTTGAAATGTTTATTAGGTTTTTTGCACAGCCTGAGATTGTGATTTTTGAACTTAAAAGAGGATAAAAAATAATAAAATTTTGTTATAATCTTTTTGACAAACCAGAATATGAATGTTATTATTGAAAAAATAAGAGAAGTATGAGAATTTGAAAAGAATTAAATTAATGAGAAAAAATATAGGTGGAAATTCTCCTTGGTAGGACATTGTAGGATATTCGAGAGCAGTAAGGATAGGAAATATTTTTGAAATAGCAGGAACAACAGCTGTCAAGGATGGAAAGCCTTATGTAGCAGGAAATGCTTATGAACAGACAAAATATATTCTTGAAAATATAAAAAAAGTTCTTGAAAAGGAAGGATTAGGGTTAAAAAATGTTATTAGAACAAGAATGTTTGTTACAGATATTTCAAAATGGGAAGAATATGGAAGAGCATATGGAGAATTTTTTAGGGACATTAAACCAGTTGCAACAATGGTAGAGGTGTCTTTATTAATTGATAAGGAATTGATGATAGAAATAGAAGTAAGTGCAGTTGTTGATTAAGAAATAAATAGAAAAGTTATAAATCTCAAAATTAGAGAGAAAATAAAATAAAACAATTTGAAAAAAAATCGAAATATAAATATAAATGTTTTTATTGTGAAAAGGTAATCTTGAAAGATGAAATAAAAATTCAATATAAAAAATTTAAAGAAAGGAGCTTGTATAATGTAACTATATTATACAAGGAAAAGCCGATGCCTAAAATAATTATAGAATCAAAAATATCTTCTAATGGTGGAGGAGATAAGTTTAAATTAAAAATAAATGATGAAAAAATTGTAGAAGTAAAATTTAATGAAAAAACAGAAATTGATGTAGACTATGGAGAACAAACGCTTCAAGTATGCAATAATTTTTTAATAAAAACTCCTAAAAAAGTTATAAATGTGGAATCAGATAATCAAAATTACAGAATAACACTTCATTTTAAAGCATGGGGAATTATTTTTATCTTTCAGATTCTAATGGCAGTGTTAATTATGAATATACATCAAGCAGCCGTTTTTATTGCAATTCCGATATTTATTTTAGAAATTTTGATTCTAATTTTTATGGGAATGTTTGAAATAAAAGAAGTTAAAAGAAAGGAAGATTAGAATGACTAGAATTGATGAGAGAGTAAAAGATAGAATATTTGTTGCACTAGATTATGATAATATGGAAGATGCAAAAAGACTTGTAGAGAAACTTGGAGAAAATGGATATAAAAAATATAAATTATGAATATTTTTTAGATTTATCAGTAAGAATAACATATCACTCAAATGCGATTGAAGGAAATACATTGACACTAAATGAAACGGCTACGATTATTTTAGATAGCACAATACCTGGAAGTAAGAGTGTTCGTGAGGTTTTTGAAGTTTTGAATCACAAAAAGGCAATTGACTATATGTTGACTGAACTTGCGAATGACCAAAAATTGGATATTTATGTGATTAAAAATATAAATTTAGAATAAAAAAATTTAGGAGGAGTAAAATGAAAATTAATCATGTGGCACTTTATGTAAAGGATTTAGAAAAATCAAGAGAATTTTATGAAAAATATTTTAATGCAAAGGCAAATAATAAGTACCGTAATCTTAAAACGGGATTACAAACATATTTTTTGAGCTTTCCGAACAGTGATGTGAGATTAGAAATTATGTCAAGACCAGAATTGACTGATAGAGAGGATAAAATTATGAATATGGGATTTATTCATATTGCATTTAGTGTAGGAGATGCAAAAAATGTAGACAGTTTGACAAAAAAACTTACTAATGATGGATTTAAGTGCTTGAGTGGACCAAGAACAACGGGAGATGGATATTATGAAAGCGTTGTGGAAGATGTTGATGGAAATTTAATAGAAATTACAGAGTAGCAGTATCAACTATTTAATAAAAAAGATTCGATAATGTATTTTTATATTTTAAAAGTAGTTGAAAAATTTGGTAAATACATAAATTAAGTAAATTAATTAAAAATTTAGAGACAAGAATTTGGAGAGAAAATCGGAGGATAAAAAAATGTCAGAAATTAAAAATGAAACAAAAAAACCTAAAACTTTGTTTGACAAAGTGTGGGAAAAACACGTGATTACGGGAGAACCTGGGGAAGCACAACTTTTGTATATTGATTTGCACTTGATTCATGAGGTTACTTCGCCACAGGCGTTTTCAGGATTGAGAATTGCAGGGAGAAAGGTTAGAAGACCTGACTTGACATTTGGAACAATGGACCACAATACGCCAACAATTATGGCTGACAGAATGAATATTAAAGATAAAGTTTCAAAGGCACAGTTAGATGCGTTGGCAACTAATTGTAAAGAATTTGGGATTGAACTTGTGGATATGTTTGATGAAAATAACGGAATTGTGCATATGGTGGGCGAGCAAGGGTTGACACAGCTGGAAAAACTGTAGTTTGTGGAGATAGCCACACTGCGACTCACGGAGCTTTTGGAGCTTTGGCATTTGGAATTGGTACGAGTGAAGTGGAACATGTTTTGGCTACACAGACAATTTGGCAAAAGAAACCAAAAACAATGGGAATTGAAATTACTGGAAAATTGCAAAAAGGTGTTTATGCGAAAGATATAATTCTTCATATAATCAAGACTTACGGAATTGGGCTTGGAAATGGTTATGCTTTCGAGTTTTTTGGAGATACAATTAGAAATATGTCAATGGAAGGAAGAATGACAATTTGTAATATGGCAATCGAAGGAGGAGGAAAATCTGGAATTATCGCACCCGACGAAATAACTTTTGAATATGTAAAAGGAAGAAGATTTGCACCAAAAGGTGAGGAATTTGATAAAAAAGTGGCTGAATGGAAAGAATTGTACACAGATTCTGTAGATGCATTTGACAAATATATAAAAGTTGATGTTTCAAACCTTGAGCCACAAGTTACTTGGGGAACAAATCCTGAAATGGGAATTAATGTTACTGAAAAATTTCCGGAAATCAGAGATCACAATGATGAAAAAGCATACGAATATATGGGCTTAAAACCAGGGCAAACTCCATTTGACATACCTTTAAAGCACGTATTTATCGGTTCTTGTACAAATGGAAGATTGAGCGATCTGGAAATTGTTGCAAAAATTGTAAAAGGAAAGAAGGTTGCACCAAATATTACAGCAGTTGTAGTTCCTGGCTCACAAGTTGTTAAAAAAGCGGCTGAAGAAAATGGAATTGCACAGATATTAAAAGATGCGGGATTTGAATGGAGAGAAGCTGGATGTTCCACTTGTCTTGGGATGAATCCTGACTTGATACCAGCTGGAGAGCATTGTGCCTCAACTTCCAACAGAAACTTTGAAGGACGGCAAGGAAAAGGTGCAAGAACTCATCTGGTAAGTCCTGCGATGGCTGCTGCTGCTGCAATTTATGGGAAATTTGTGGATGTGAGAGAATTGGATGAAGTGAAATAATTCAATGTTAAAGAATTTTAAATAATTTATACAAAATAGAAAGATGTAAATAAAATGAATAAAAATGAAATGATTAAGGAACTGCAACAACAATTTGGATATGATGAAAATTTTTCTCAGAAGGTTATAAGTATTTTTGAAAGTTGCTCAGAAATAGGGCAAAAAGGAAAAGAGCAAGTTGTAAGTCGTTATGTAAAAGAGTTAAATATTGGTGAAACCGAAGCAAACAATATTTTTGATTGTGTCCTTAATTTAATCAAAAAAGGGCTAAAAGACAAGTTGAAAAATCCTTTTAAAAAGTAGTTAAAAATAGGATTTTTATACAAAAAAATGAAGGAGAGAAAAATGAAACCATTTACAAAATATGAAGGAACAATCGTTCCAATAATGAATGACAATATTGACACGGATCAATTAATTCCAAAACAATATTTAAAAAGTATCGAAAAAACAGGATTTGGAATACATGTATTCGATGAGTGGAGATACAACGAAGATGGGTCTGACAATATGGATTTTAACTTAAATAAGCCAGAATACAAAAATGGGACAATTTTAATTACTGGAGATAATTTTGGCTGTGGGTCAAGTAGAGAGCATGCCGCTTGGGCATTGCAAGACTACGGAATTCATGTAATTGTGGCTGGAGGATATTCAGGAATTTTTTACATGAACTGGTTAAACAATGGGCATCTGCCAATAACTTTGCCAGAAGCAGACAGAATCGAATTATCAAAATTGCCTGGAGATGTGAAGGTTACAGTTGATTTGGAAAATAACAAATTGATTGCGAATGGGAAAGAATATGTTTTTGAGCTGGAAGAAAGCTGGAAACAAAGACTACTTAAGGGACTGGATTCAATTGGATTGACTTTACAGCATGAAGATGAGATTAGAAAGTATGAGGAAAGTCATAAGTAGTCAAAAAAGGAGTAAAAATGAAAAATTGGGAAATCATAGATGGAGAGCATACTCGTAAAGTGATGTGGATAAATCATGAAATAGAAATGAGATTGTACTGTAATGGTGAAGATGATATTGATGAAGATGAAATTGATGAAACAAAAGTCGAAGAAATGGTTGAAAAAATTTTAGAAAATAAAGAATATTGGGATAAAAAATGTAAAAATTTATTTGCTGACGAATTTGTTGACTGGTTTAATGAAGAAAAATGGATAAAGCCAGAATATGCTGAAATTTATTATGAAAATAAAGACATTTCTGATGTTGAAAAAAAATTAATTGAAATAATTGGGAAAGAAGATACAGAAAAAATTATGAAAAATAATTTTCTTACAAAAGAAGCATTTAAAAAGTTACTTGATAATGAAGATATGGCAATTACGCTTGATTATGGCGATGGTGAAGAAAGTTCTAATTTTATAATCAGTATGTATGAAAGAGTATTTTTTGTAGATAAAGAATTTTGTGCTTGTTTTAATTTTGATGGAGAAATAGAAGAATTTTTTATGGATTAAAGAATAAAATGTGTTTGGGAACTGTAAAATAATAGAAAAATTTGAAAAAAGAAAATGTAATTTTTGTAAAAGTTGTTAAATTCAATATTTTGAGTTTTCAGGCACATTTTTAAAAAAAATTGATTTTTGAATAAAAAATATAAAATCTAACAAGAAGGAGAATTTAAATTTGAAAAATAAAATTTTAAAAGAGATAAATGTTAATGAAATAATGGAGGAAATTAAAAAAAATCCAGAAGAAAATAGCGAATTCAAAGTTTTGTGGAATGGTGAGGAAATTGAAGTATACTTGGATTATTATGATTTTGAAAAAGAAGTTGATGAAGTTCGAGAAAAATTGGAGAATTTGAAAATATTGGTTGAAAATGCGAAAGAATGGGACAAGAAAATAAAAGATGCAGCGGGAGAAGATTTATTTGAAATAATAGAAGATGATAATTGGCCTAGGTCAGATTTTGAAGAAGAAGATATACCAAATTTAATTAATGATATAGAAAAATATATTGGGAAAGAAGAAGCTGATAATTTGAGAAATGGAAATTTTACAAGAGAAGCATTTAAAAATTTACTTTATGTAAGTTCAATTACGATGGATAATAATGGCTGTTTTAATGTTGGATTATTTGATATAGATTATATAATGTTTGGAGGTCATATTTTATTTATTGATGGAAATATAAATGGAGAATTTTATGGTGGAGATATGGCAGGATAAATTTTTAATAAAAATATTGATTTTTACGCTATTTAGTAATACAATTACATTGTATAGCAAAAGTATTACAAAAAATTTAGGGAATGTCATATTCAACCTGATTAGTTCTTAATTTATAAAATTGAAAAAGATATTTTGGTTTTGACATTGTCGAGAACGGGGACACACTCGGATTTGTTTTAAGTTGGAGGAATTTTATGAAAAAGTTTATTTTATTTTGGCAGTTATTACTTGTGATAAATTTATTTTCTCAAGACGGAAATATCAAAGAATTTAATGATTCAAAAGGAAACATCTCTGGATATTCAATGACAGATTTTGATTTTAAAGGGTATTATAAAAAAATCAAAGAATTTGAAGAAAAAATTGAAAATGGTGATGTAAAAGCAATGAATAATTTAGCAAATTTTTATGCTAAAAATGATCAAACTGAACAAGCTGAAAAGTATTATAAAATGGCAATCCAAAATGGTTCTAAAAAAGCTGAGAAAAATTTGAAGATTTTGGAAAAATTTCCACTTATGAGTGATCCGATGGTTATGGACGATTTGGCTTGGGATATTCCAATGGAAGATGCCAAAGGTGAACTGAAAATTTCAATTAGAGGATTTAAAGAAAATGGTAAAGATTTAAATGAGTATGAACGAAATAGAATGAAAGGCATTGTTAGAAAAATTTGGAATAAACTTTATGAAAGTGCAGATTTGGAATTTATTGGATATAATGATAATACAGAAAATAAAAAATTATCATTTGAAAGAGCTAAAAGACTTGCAGAGTTATTTCGTGAAAGTGGATTGAAAGATGAAATGCGAATTGTAAAAGTTTTGGGAAAAGGCTCTGAAAATTCAAGTGATACTAATGATACAGTAGAAGGAAGATATAATAATAGAAGAGTTGAAATTATTGGAAAAAATGTAGTTGAAAAAAATTTTGATTTAAGTTTATTTAATGAACTAAAAAATCAATTGGAAGATGAGTAATTTTCTTATATTTTAAAAAATTTTTTTAGCCTGATTGGCTCTTAATTTATAAAATTGAAAAAAATATCTTGGTTTTGACATTGTCGAGAACTGGGACACATTCGGATTTGTTTTAAGTTGGAGGGAGAAATGTACGATAATAAATTATTAGAGATAGATTTTTATAAAAATTCAGAAACTCATAGACTTATGTTACCATATATTGGAAGTGAGTATGAAAAATATAAAGTATTAATAGTTGGTGAAAGTCATTATCTTGGAGAAGATGATGATAGAGAAAAAGTAAAAGATTTTAAAAAATGGCTTACAGATAAAAATGAAATAAAATTAATAAAATCAGAATATATAAATACAAGATGGGTAGTAAAAGAACATTGTGATAATAACAACAAACAGCCATTTTTTTCAATGATAAAAAAAGAAATTATTAATGTAGAAAACTTTTGGAATAAAGTTTCTTTTATGAACTTTTTTATTGTTCCTTCAATAAATGGAAGTAGAGGAATAGAAGTTTCAAAAGATATAGAGGAAAAATCTTTAGAAAATTTTGAAAATGTACTTAATGTTATAAAACCTAATTACATATTATTTTTAAGTAAAAAAAGTTATTGTATTTTTGAAAGATCTAATTCAAAATTTTTAAAAAATACATTTGGTTTTGGACATCCATCTTCACCTTGGTGGAGTAGAAAAAGAAAAGATGGCAAAAAATATAAAGAAGAATTTAAAGAAAAAATAGAAGAAATATTTGATAAAAAAATTTAAAATTTAGAAAGGAAGTAAAAAATGAACTACAAAATTGCATTATTAAAAGGGGACGGAATTGGTCCAGAAATCGTTGATGAAGCGGTAAAAGTTTTGGATAAAATTGGAGAAAAATTTGGACATAAATTTGAGTATACGCAAGGATATTTGGGAGGAGAATCTATTGATAAATATGGGATTCCTTATTCCAAAGAAACTGCGAAAATTTGTAAAGAGAGTGACTCGATTTTGTTGGGGTCAGTTGGAGGGCCTAAATGGGATAATGTTGAGCCTGATAAAAGACCTGAAAAAGGACTTCTTGCGATAAGAAAAGACTTGGGAGTTTACACAAATTTAAGACCAGCGGTTTTGTTTAAGCAATTGAAAAGTGCGAGTCCTCTAAAAGATGAAATAATTGGAGAAGGGTTAGATGTAATGATAGTTAGAGAGCTTACAGGAGGAATTTATTTTGGGCCTAGAGAATATTCTGATGAAAAAGCTGTCGACACATTGCCATATACAAAAGGAGAAATTGAAAGAATTGCAAAAAAAGCATTTGAAATTGCAAAATTAAGAGGGAAAAAAATTACAAGTGTGGATAAACATAATGTTTTAGATACTTCAAAATTGTGGAGAAAAACAGTAAATGAACTTGCAAAAAATTATCCAGAAGTGGAAGTTTCCCACATGTATGTGGATAACGCTGCAATGCAATTGATTGCAAATCCAAGACAATTTGATGTAATTTTGACAGACAATATGTTTGGAGATATTTTGTCAGATGAAGCTTCAATGCTTACAGGTTCTTTAGGAATGTTGCCATCAGCAAGTTTAGGAGATGGAAAAGTTGGACTTTATGAGCCAAGCCACGGTTCAGCACCAGACATCGCTGGACAAAACATCGCAAACCCAATCGCAACAATTTTATCAGCGGCAATGATGTTAAGATACGCATTTAACTTGACAAAAGAAGCAGATGCAATTGAAAAAGCAATTGCAGAAGTATTGGAAGATGGCTTCAGAACAGCTGATATTTATACTGATGGACTGAAAAAAGTTGGAACAAAAGAAATGGGAAATGAAATTGTTAAAAGAATACAATTTTAGATAATTTAATTAAAAAATTTTAAAAAAAAATCCAAGTTTGAGAGCAATTGAATTTCTAAAAATGAATATGTAAATAAAAGTAGAAGTTTAAAGTTTAAAAAATTTTATGAAATGGTTAATAAATTGATAAAAAATATTTTATCAAAAGAGAAAAGGAACTTTTACAATGAAATGTATAAATTTTTTTATAGATGAAGCAGAAGAAATCGATAAAAAGGTAAATTTTAGTGGACAAACCTTTTTACATTTTAATAAATGGAAAGAGAGTTTATAAAAAATGAAAAATTATAAAGAATTAGAAAAAATATTATTTTCAATGGATGGAAAAAGTTATTCGGCGTATAAGTCGCTTAAAGGGGAATATAGGTTTGAAAAGTATATTCTTGCGATTGATCACGTTCAGTCGGATCCTTATGCTCCGCCTTCAAAAATGAGAATTATAATGGATAGAAAAATTTGCGGGATTCCTTATGAACTGACAGATACGAAGGATAAGAATATTGCAGTTTCGGATTTTCTTACGAGAAATTTTTACAGAGAAATTCAGAAAAGTGGGAATGACAGTACAGGAACTGGGGGAAGTGGAAGAATTTTTATTGACAGATGCGGACAGGAAATTCTGGAAAGAACTTCAGTTCTGATAAAGGGAGATAAAGTTGAAGTGAGGTTTGAAATGGGGATGCCTGCGAAAGGTAGACGGATAATGGGAAAAGCTGCACAGAAAATTATTTTTGAGCAGTTGCCTGAAATTGTAGAAAAATCCATTATTTATGATAATTTGAATAAAAAAGCGTTAAATGAGCAGGTAATTCTAGTACTGGATCAGGAATATGCAAGAAAAATGTTGAAAGAAAAAGGGCTTGTTGCATTTGTGGCTAATGATTCTGTGCTTCCACGTGAAAGTGGAGTTTCGGATAGACCTATGAAAAATGCAGTTAAGTTTAAAAGTCCAGAAAAATTTGAAATTACATTAAAGCTTCCGAGCGGTAAAGAAGTAAGTGGAATGGGTATTCCAAAAGGAATTACGCTAATTGTGGGTGGAGGTTATCACGGTAAATCCACGTTGCTTGCAGCACTTGAAAGAGGGGTTTACAATCACATTGCTCAAGATGGGAGAGAATTCATAATTTCTGAATCAGATGCGGTAAAAATACGTGCGGAAGATGGAAGAAATGTGGAAAAGGTGAATATAAGCGGATTTATTAATAATTTGCCACAAAATAAGGATACAAGGGCTTTTTCGACTGAAAATGCGAGCGGAAGCACATCGCAGGCGGCAAATGTGGCAGAAGCACTGGAATATGGGACTTCTTTGCTTCTAATAGATGAGGACACTTCGGCTACCAATTTTATGATTCGTGATGGAAGAATGCAGAAACTTGTAGCAAAGGAAAAAGAGCCGATAACACCGTTTATTGACAGGGTAAAGGAACTTTATGACAATTTTGGAGTTTCTACGATATTGATTGTCGGTGGCTCTGGAGATTATTTTGATGTGGCAAATCACATTATAATGATGGATGAATATGTGCCAAAAGATGTGACAGAAAAAGCAAAAGAGATTGCAAAATTGGATGAAAACAAGAGAGAATTTTCTTCAAATGATAAATTTCAAGGAGTTACACAGCGTATTCCACTCAAAAAAAGTTTTTCACAATCTGGAAAACTGGATAAAACAAAAGCCAAAGGGAAATACAGCATTCTGTATGGAAAAGAATTAATCGACATTTCAGGGCTGGAGCAACTTGTGGATGACAGCCAGACAAACTGCATTGCTGTAATGATTGACTATTTTAAAAATAAGGTGCTGGATGAAAAATTGACACTTTCACAAGCGGCTGACAGGATTTATGAAAAGATTGAAAAGGGCGGGCTTGATTCGATTTCTTCGTACACAGGGCATCCAGGGAATTTAGCATTGCCTAGAAAGCAGGAATTTTGTGCTGCGGTGAATAGGTATAGAAAGCTTAGGATAAAATAGTTTGTTATTTTTTGCTTGAAAAGGAAATTTTTAATTCTGTCAAGTTTTTTCATTGAAAGATGGGAGGTGTTACTTCGAGTGGCAATTGAATAATCACGTAAAAGTAGAATTTTAGCAATGAAAAATGAAAAAGCAAGAAATAAAATGAATAAAAAAAGAAAGGAGAGTATGATATTTGTATAATTATTTGTATATTTATCATACATAGTCTTTATGAAAAAAACTGGTGAAATTTTACATTATGAAAACATAACTTTCAGACGAGAAGGAAGAGAAATTTTAAAAGGTGTTGACTGGCACATAAATAAAGGAGAAAACTGGGCTTTATTAGGTTTAAATGGTTCTGGAAAATCCACTCTTTTGGGAATGATTCCGGCTTATAATTTTCCAACTTCAGGAGAAGTGCGAGTTTTTGGTCATAAATTTGGAAATTATGCTTGGACAAAGATTCGTGACAGAGTTGGTTTTGTGAGTTCCGCTTTGAATAATTTTTTGAGCACGTTAAATTCGCAAAAATTGGAAGATATTGTAATTTCTGGGAAATTTAGTTCGATTGGAATTTATCAAGAAGTTACAGATGAAGATAGAAAGAAAGCTGAAAAAATAATTGAAGATTTTGGGATAACTTATATTAAGGACAAATATTTTGCAACATTATCACAAGGGGAGCAAAGACGGACATTGCTTGCCCGAGCATTTATGAATGAGCCAGATTTGCTGATTTTAGATGAGCCGTGTTCAGGACTAGATGTGAAAGCAAGAGAATATTTGCTGTCAGTTTTGGAAAAAAATTCTAAAAATGAAAATGCAGTTCCATTTATTTATGTGACGCATCAAATTGAGGAAGTGATTCCAGCGATAACTCATGTAGCTCTTTTGAAAGATGGAAAAGTTTTTGCAAAAGGTAGAAAAAAAGATATTTTGATAGACAAAATTTTGTCAGAAATGTTCGAGATGCCAGTAAAAATCGTTTGGGAAAATGATAGACCTTGGCTGATTGTGAAATAATAAAAAAATTGCTGTGTGTATTGTTCGTTTCGAGGGACTCGAACCCACAAGGAGAAAACTCCACAGCCAGTTTAGAAGTAGGAACAATTTATTGACAGCAATTTTTTGTAAATATTTTTCAAAATATAAACTGATAATTATTAAGACTACCAGTAAATCTACTTTAATAATATCATAAAAATTGATAAATATCAAATGAAGTTTTTAGAAAATTATTTTTATTTATTCTTAAAATATAAATATTAAATAAATTTAAAAATATATAAAATATATTATTATATTAAAAAAAAATATTTGCAAATATTTTTAAAAAGTGTATAATATACATATAAAAAAATTTAGGAGGATTTTAAAATGGCAGGAAACATTTTAGGAACAACAGTTTATTATGATGCTGATTGTGATTTAAGTAAATTGGAAGGTAAAAAAATTACAGTTTTAGGGTATGGTTCACAAGGGCATGCTCACTCACTAAACTTAAGAGAAGGTGGATTTGATGTAACTGTTGGACTTAGAAAAGGTTCTAAATCTTGGGATGCAGCTACAGAAGCTGGATTTACAGTTAAGGAAACTGCAGATGCTGTAAAAGGTGCAGATATAGTTATGATCTTAATTCCAGATGAGTTACAAGCAGAAGTTTATGCAAAAGACATTGCACCAAACTTAAAAGAAGGAGCATACATTGCATTCGGACACGGATTTAATATTCATTTTAAAAAAATAGTTCCAAGAGATGATATAAGTGTATTTATGGTAGCTCCTAAAGGACCTGGACACTTAGTAAGAAGAACTTTCCAAGAAGGAAGCGGAGTGCCTTGCTTAGTAGCAGTGGAAAAAGATCCAGCAGGAGATGCTATGGAAGTGGCTAAAGCTTGGGCATCAGCAATCGGTGGTGGAAGAAGCGGAATTCTTGAAACTACATTTAGACAAGAAACAGAAACTGACTTATTCGGAGAACAAGTAGTATTATGTGGTGGAGTTGTAGAACTTATGAAAGTTGGATTTGAAGTGTTGACAGAAGCTGGATATGACCCAGTAAATGCTTATTTTGAATGTATTCACGAAATGAAGCTTATCGTAGACTT
Source organism: Leptotrichia rugosa (assembly GCF_041200005.1). Lineage (NCBI taxonomy): Bacteria > Fusobacteriati > Fusobacteriota > Fusobacteriia > Fusobacteriales > Leptotrichiaceae > Leptotrichia > Leptotrichia rugosa. The sequence continues at coordinate 1,421,395 of NZ_CP165644.1, read as the reverse complement.
AATTTATGAAGGTGGATTTGCTACAATGAGAAATTCTATTTCAAATACAGCTGAATACGGAGATTACTTAACTGGACCAAAAATTATTACAAAAGAAACTAAAGAAGCTATGAGAGGAATTTTAAAAGATATTCAATCAGGAAAATTTGCTAACGACTTCTTAGCTGACTACAAAGCTGGACAACCATTCTTAAAGGAAAAAAGACAAGAATTTGCTAATCATGGCGTAGAAAAAGTTGGAGCAGAATTAAGAAAACTTATGCCTTGGATTAAAAAATAATTAATTATTAATACAATTAATTTAAAAGATAATAATAAAGCACTCTAAAATTAGGGTGTTTTATTTTTATATATTTTTATAAAAAAATCATTTTAAAGTAGTAAATTTATTGACAAAAAGTGATAAAAAATGATAAAATAACTTTATATTAATGGTTTCGGAGTTAATCGCTTAAAAAATTTTTTAAGAGGAAAGTCTGGACTTCACAGGGGAAGGAGACAGTTAACGGCTGTTGAGAGAAATCTTAAGGAAAGTGCCACAGAAAATAGACCGCCTGTTTAGGTAAGGGTGAAAAGGTAGTGTAAGAGACTACCGGTAATTTAAGCAATTAAATTAGCCTGGTAAACCCCTCCTGAAGCAAGAATAAGTAGAAAAGTGAAAAGAGGTTCCCCGCCTTTACTTTGATGGGTAATTCGCTAAAGTTAATAAGTGATTATTAATTTAGATAAATGATTGACTAATACAGAATCCGGCTTATACCGAGACCTAATTTTAGAAATAGTTTATAAAATAACTACTCAAAGGAAATATAGTAAAAAATAACTATATCTTTGGGTTATTTTTTTAGTTTTTATAGAAAATAAATTTTTGAAAAAAAATAGGCGGATGATTATGAAAAAAAAAGAAAATGTAGTGAAAAAAGTAAAAATTGTGAAAAGTGAATATGCAAATGAAGAATTACTTAAAAACTTTTATAATTATTTAAAAGAAAGTGAAATATTGGAAGTGGAAGATGTGAAGGAAGCAGATTTGTTAATTTCACTAGGTGGAGACGGGACAATGTTAAAAGCTGCAAAAGAAGCGATTATATCAGACATTCCAATTCTTGCGATTAATCTTGGTTCGCTTGGATATTTAGTCGAAATAAATCCAGAAAATGCGGTTGAAATGTTAAAAAATTATCAAAAAAATGAAAATTATAAGATAGAAAACCGTTCACTTATGGAAGTAAAATACAACGGTAACACATTTTATGCGCTAAATGAGCTTGTGATAACAAAAGGTGGTCATGAAGCTCACTTAATTCAGGTGGAAGTTTTCTCAAATGGAATTTTTGTAAATAAGTATAGAGCAGATGGAATTATAGTTGCAACACCAACTGGCTCAACAGCTTATTCTTTGTCAGCTGGAGGTTCAATTGTCCATCCAAATTTAAACGCTTTGATAATAACGCCACTATCTCCACAAAGTTTGACTGCTAGGCCAATTGTTATAAATGGATGTGAAACATTGAGCTTCAAGGCGACTTCAAGAGAAGCCGAAGTTCATTTGAACATAGATGGAAATTTGTGGTTCGGAATTAAGCCGGAAGATGAGCTTTTGGCTACCCTGTCGAGTAAAAAAATAAAAATAATTAAACCTATAAACAGCAATTATTTTGGTATTTTGAGAGAAAAATTAAAATGGGGAGATTTTGTTTTATAAAATTAGTGAATGAAAGGAAAAGGATGTTAAGAGAGTTAAGATTGAATAATTTGGCGATAATAAAAAATTTGGATTTGGAATTTAGCAAAAATTTTGTTGCGCTGACTGGGGAAACTGGAGCTGGAAAATCTATTATTTTGGACGGAATATCGCTTCTAATTGGTGAGAGAAGCCATCTGGAAATGATTAGAAATGGGGAAGAGAGTCTTTTTGCCGAAGGAATTTTTGAAATTACTGAAAAACAAAAAAAAAGATTGAATGAACTTGGGTTTGAGATAAATGACGACGAACTTATTGTGACTAGAACTTTTGATAAAAATTCTAAATCTAAAATTACAGTGAATGGGACACGGGTTACATTGTCAAAATTGAAGGAAATGATGGAGAATATTATAGACTTAGTTGGTCAGCATGAACATCAGTCACTTTTAAACAGTGAGTTTCATCTAAATTTGCTGGATAGATTCTTGGATGATGCGGGAAAAAATTTGTTAAAAGAAGTCAAAAAAAATGTGGATGAAATAAAAAAAGTAAATTTAAAAATTGAAAAAATTGAAGAGCAAAAGGCAAAGCTTTTAGAAAAAAAAGATGTTTTGGAATTTCAGTTTAACGAAATAAATGATTTGGATTTGAAAATAAATGAAGATAGTGAGCTGGAAGAAGAATATAAAATTTTGTTTAATTCAGGAAAAATTAGTGAAAAGCTGGAAGAGTCTTCACAGTGGTTAAAAGAAGGGGATTTTTCAATTTTGTCGGCTCTTGGAAAAGTTAGAAAAAATTTGGAGCAGCTGTCGGATTTGTCAGAAATTTATGGAGAGTTATCAGAAAAAGTGGAATCTATCGTCTATGAAGTCGAAGAAGTTTCCTATTCCATCAATAATTTTATTGGAGATGTGGAAGAAGTGAATGACACGAAACTTGAAAAAGTTGTGAAAAGAATTGATAAAATTAATAAATTAAAATTGAAATATGGTGCGACAATTGGAGAAATTTTGGAGTATAAAGATAAAATTTTAAAAGACTTAAATTTTATAAATTTTGAAAATGATGAGCTTGAAAATTTGAAAGAAGAAAAAAAAGAACTTATTAAAAAATATTTTGAAAATGGTGAAAAGTTAAGCGAAATGCGAGAAAATATAGCTTGTGCGCTTCAAAATACAATTGATATTCAGCTTTATGATTTAAATATGGAAAGTGCTAAATTTCAAGTGTCAATTCAGAAAAATAATGAAATTACACCAAATGGAATAAATAAAGTGGAATTTTTGATTAAGACAAATGTCGGAGAAAATTTTAAGCCGCTTGTAAAAATTGCGTCTGGCGGAGAAGTTTCTCGGATAATGTTGGCACTAAAAACAGTATTTTCTGAGGTTGACAATATTTCTGTTTTAATTTTTGACGAGATTGACACGGGAATTTCTGGCGAAACAGTGAGAAAAGTCGCACAAAAATTAAAAGAACTTTCAAAAAATACGCAAATTATTTGTGTCACACATTCTCCACAAATTGCTGGGTCTGCAAATCAGCAATTTTTGATAAAAAAAGAAATAGAAAATAATTTTACTGAAACTAAAGTGCGGGAGCTTAACGAAAATGAGAGAATTCGTGAAATAGCAAGAATAATTTCGGGAGATAATATAACGCAAGTTTCGATTAATCACGCAAAGGAAATAATGGAAAAACAATTAAAAAAGAAAAAAGATGGATGTTTAAAATGGGAAAAGATTTGGAAAAAGAAAAAAAATTGAAGAATAAAGAAAATTTAAAAACCGAAAAAAATTTGAAGATCAAAAGAAAAAATAATATTTTGATAAAAGAATTTTTAAATTTTTTGGAATTTGAAAAAGGCGATTCTGAACGAACATTGATTGGCTATAAAAGGGATTTGAAGCAATTTTTAGATTTTTTTTCAAAAAGTTTTGATAAAATTTTGGAAGAAGATGTAATTGAGTTTGCTCAACATATTTCAAAAAAATTAAAAGAAAGTTCGATTTTGCGAAAAATGTCGGTAATAAAATCATTTTATAAATTTTGCTACTTAAATAATTTCGTCACAAATGATCCAACTTATGCAATTAAAAATTTAAGAAAATCGAATTATTTAAAAAGTAAAAATAAAAATGAAAATGAAATTTTTACAAAAGAAAAAAAATCCAAATTAAAAAAAATTTATGACGACATAAAGTTAGGAGACGATTAAAAATGAATGAAAAAAAGGAATTAAACAAAAATAGGAATGAAAAATCTAGAATTTTAATGATGTCAATCATAGCATATTTTGCAGTTTTTGTGTTAAAAAAAATTGATGTTGTTTCAAATTATATGGGAATTGTGCTTATGATTTTACTATATGTATATGCAAATTATAATCTTATAAATATATTTTTTATAAGTAAAAGAACGACATTTAAAATATATATATTTTTATTTTTAGAAGTAATTTATTTTTTTACAGGAGCATTCTCATTGGCAAGTATAGCCGTGTATCTAATTTTGCTATGGATTTTAGATTATTCAATTATAAAAGATGAAGGGCGTGAGGAAACTCCTAGAATAAATAGATTTTTTCAAATTTATATAGTGTTTAAAGTAGTTTTTATACTTACAATGATATTTTTTATGTAAAAAAATAAATATTTTTGACTTGACAAAAAACGATTACTGTTGTAAACTATTAATATAGGTTACAAATGTAGTCGTTTTATTTTTAAATTTTTTAAAGGTGGGATTTTTATGGAAGAGAAATATCATATAACTGATTCAGAATGGGAAATAATGAGAGTTGTATGGGCAAATGATGAAGTTACGAGTAACTTTGTCTTTGAAGTTCTGGGGGAGAAGATGAACTGGAAGCGGACGACGGTTAAAACGTTGCTTAATAGGCTTTTGGAGCGAAAAATTTTGAAAAAGCGGGAAATTGGGAATAAATATCTTTATTCCACGGAATACACGGAAAAGGAAGTCGCCCAAATTTATATTTTGGGAACTTTTAAAAAGATTTGCGATACAAAAGTTGGAAAAATGATAGCTTGTGTGATTGAAAATAGTGAGCTTAGTTTTGACGATTTAGAAATTATTTTAAAAGCGGTGGAAGTAAAAAAAGAAAGTGCAGTTTCAAAAGTTTTGTGCAAATGTTTGAAGGGACAGTGTAATTGTGAAAAAAATGGGCATTTGCATATTTAGAAAATTTTTAAAATAAAGGAGATGGAAAAATGGAAAATTCAGAAAAAACAAAAAAAGTTTACACAGTCACTGGGATGAATTGTGCGGCGTGTGCTTTGACAGTTGAAAAAGCGGTAAATAAATGCGATGGAATTGATGCAACTGTAAATTTGGCGACTGAAAAAATGACTGTGAACTTTGATGAAAATAAATATAATTTTGCAAAAATTAGAGAAATAGTTGAAAAGAGCGGATATGGGCTTATAGAAAATGTTTCGGAAGAAGAAAAAGTTAAGATGTATCAGGATAAAATAAAAGAAATGAAGAAAAAACTGATTCTTGCAATTATTTTTTCTGTACCGCTACTTTACATTTCGATGGGACATCATATGATGGGAGCGCCAGTTCCAAGATTTTTAAATCACAAGGAACATCCACTAAATTTTGCATTGGCACAATTGGTATTTGTTATACCGATTATATATGCGGGAAGAGATTTTTTCACACACGGAATAAAAAATATTTTTAGAAAATCTCCAAATATGGATTCGCTTATTGCAATGGGTTCAGGAGCAGCTTTGGTTTATAGTTTAATTTCGACAGCTGCAGCGATATTGGATCCCAAAAATGCACATCATTACGCAATGGACTTGCACTATGAGTCAGCTGGAATCATAATAACTTTAATTTCATTGGGAAAATTATTGGAAGCTAGAACAAAAGGGCAAACTTCGTCAGCAATAAAAAAACTGATTGGATTGCAGCCAAAAAAAGCAAAAATCATTGAAAATGGTGCAGAAAAAGAAGTTATGATAGAAAATCTGAGTGTTGGAAATATTGTTGCTGTAAAACCGGGAGAAAAAATAGCGGTTGATGGAATTATAACTGAAGGAACTACATCAGTTGATGAATCAATGTTGACTGGAGAAAGTTTGCCAGTTACAAAAAATGTGGGAGATAAAGTTATCGGTGGAAGTATAAATAAAAATGGGAGCATTAAATTTGAAGCGACAGAAATTGGGAAAAATACGATGTTGTCGCAAATAATAAAATTGGTGGAAGAAGCTCAAGGATCAAAAGCGCCAATTTCAAGAATGGCTGATACTGTCGCTGGATATTTTGTTCCGATAGTTATGGGAATTGCACTAGTTACTGGACTTGCATGGTACATTTTTGATGCGGGATTAGTTACATCACTTTCATTTTTTATTTCAGTTTTAGTAATTGCCTGTCCGTGTGCATTGGGACTTGCTACACCTACATCTATAATGGTTGGAACTGGAAAAGGAGCTGAAAACGGAATACTTATTAAAAGTGGAGAAGCTTTGGAAACAACTCATAAAATAAAAACGGTCGTATTTGATAAAACTGGAACAATTACCGAAGGAAAACCTGTTTTGACGGATTTTGTAACTTTTGGTAAAAATTATTCGGAAAAAGAGCTACAAAAAATTGCGGCTAGTGTGGAAAGAAAATCGGAACATCCGTTGGCACAAGCTGTGGTAAATGGAATTTTAGAAAAAAATGAGTTTTTGGAAAATGAATTTTTTGATTGTGAAAGTTTTCGTGCAATGCCGGGATATGGGATTAGAGTGAAAGTGAAAATTGATGGAGAAGTTAAAGAAGTGCAAATTGGGAATAAAAAATTGATGGATAACAGAAAAATTGATACAGAAATTGCACAGAAAGATTACAATGAGTTTTCTGGCGAAGGAAAGACACCGATGTATATGTCGATTGAAAAAGAACTTGTGGCACTTGTGGCAGTTGCCGATGTGATTAAAAAAACAAGTGCTGATGCAATTTGTGAACTTCATAAAATGGGAATAAAGACGATAATGCTCACAGGAGACAATGAAAAAACAGCAAAATTTATTGCGAAACAAGCTGGGATAGACGAAGTGATTTCAGATGTGCTGCCACACCAAAAGGCTTCTAAAATTAAGGAGTTACAGGAAAATGGTGAGTTTGTAGCAATGGTGGGAGATGGAATAAATGACTCTCCAGCATTAGCTCAGGCAAATGTTGGAATTGCGATTGGAAGTGGAACGGATGTTGCGATAGAGTCGGCAGATATTGTACTTATTAAAAACGACTTAAAAGATGTGGCAAGAGCTATGAAATTAAGTAAAGCAACGATTACAAATATAAAGCAGAATTTGTTCTGGGCCTTTTTTTACAATGTGATTGGAATCCCAATTGCCACAGGAATCTTTTATGCTTTATTTAATGGACCTAAATTAGACCCAATGATCGCAGCTTTTGCAATGTCATTTAGTTCGGTTTCAGTTTTGGCAAATGCATTGAGATTAAAAGTTTTAAAATTATAAAAATAAAAAAATTTTTTAGCAAGAGGTTAAGTACCTTTTCACCAAACAAATAGAATTTAACATAAGTCGCTAATTGGCGACTTTTTTTAAAAGATAGATTATATAATAAAATGCAACAAACTTTGAAATAAAATAGAACTAATGATAATTTCATGTTAAAATGTTAGTAACTGCAAAAACATTAACAAAAGGAAATTTATCATGTGAGTCGTAAATATTTTACTATAAATGAAAGAAATAAACTAGAGGTTTTGCTAAAAGAAAATTACAAAATAACGAGAATCACTGAGATTCTTAAAAAAGATAGAGCTACTATTTATCGGGAAATTAAAAGATTTATTAGATGCTTTAAGAAGAAAGGGGGAAAAAATGAAGACTAGAGAAGCAAGAGGAAAATTTAACATTGGAAAGTCAATTGATGAGAGGTCAGAAGAAGTTAAGACAAAAAAAACTTTTGGGCATTGGGAGTTTGATTCTGAAGTCTTGCCAAGAGAAGGAAGCAAAGACTGTTTACAATATTTGTAGAGTTAAAGATGAAATTTTATGTAGCAATAAAAATGGCAGATGGAAGTAAGAACTCAATGTTTGGAAACAAAAAGCAACTGGCATCAAATATCCCAAAAGAAGTTAAACTTTATTGCTCGTGGTAGAGAGGCTGCAACGAAAAAAATAACAGCCTTCTGAGAGAATATTATTCAAAGAAGGTCAATATATCAAAAGTAGAAACAGAAGACTTGATAAGCACCTTAACGCTAATAAATTCAAGACTTAGAAAATGTTTGAACTATGCAGCACCATTTGAAAAATTTTTATATGAAATTAAATTTTAGGAAATCTAAAAAAATGTTGTATTTAATATTGCAATTTATGAAAAATTTAAACTAATTTATTGAAAAAAAAATCTATATATAGTAAAATCTTTAGTATAGGAGGAAAAATGAAAATCTCAGAATTTATTAGTGAAAGTGCAATCGAGATGTTAAGGCGGAAGATGAAAAGTTTGAAAGAAGATATGATTTTTCGTGGAATACCCGATGAAAATGGAATTGTTACCGATATTGAAATCATCGTAGCAAATGAAATTGATTCTATTGCGTCTGTATTAAAAAAAATGAAAAAAAATGAAGTTATAATAAGAGTGTATCCCAGAGAATTGGTACCGTCTGACACTGATGTTAAGATTGCACAAATTTATGGAGAAGCGGGCGGAGCATTTTATATTATTAATGTTGATGTCAGTGAAATAAACGCGGTTGTTTCCTTAAAAAAATTTAATAAAATAAACATAGATGAATTTTTTAGTGAAAAAGGTGTGATTGAAAAAAATATTTCAAATTTTGAACTGCGACATGAGCAATATGAGATGGCAAAATGTATTGAAAAAAGTATGAATGAAAATGTAAAATTAATAGTTGAAGCAGGAACTGGAACTGGAAAAACAATAGCTTACTTACTTCCAACATTGCTGTATGCACTAGAAAATGATTTAAAAGTGATAGTTTCGACAAATACGATTAATTTGCAGGAGCAGCTTTTAAATAAAGATATTCCTTTGATAAAAAAAATTGTGGGAGCTGATTTTAATTATCAGATTGTAAAAGGACGTGGAAATTATCTTTGCAAAAGAAAATTATATAATATTGATATTTTTGAAATTGAAAACGAGCCAGAAGAAACAAAAAAAGAAAAGAAAATAATAAAAAATTTGATAGAATGGGACAAGAGCATAGCTAAAAATGGAGATAGAGGCGAATTGAAATACGAGATTTCAAGCAAAATCTGGGAAAAAGTGAACAGCGAAGCTGATATGTGCAAAGGCTCAAAATGTCCGTATTACTCAAAATGCTATTTTTTTGCAGCTAGAAAAAATATCTCAAATGCGACACTTTTAATTGTAAACCATCATATGTTTTTTGCAGATCTTGCGATACGGAATCAATCAGGATTTTATACAAATTATTCGATTCTACCAAATTACGATATAGTAGTTTTTGATGAAGCGCACAATATAGAGGATACAGCTAGAAATTATTTTACAGTAGAAACTTCAAAAATTGCTTTTGGCAGGCTTATAGGTCAAATTTTTAACAGAAAATCTACTGGAGTGAATAATGCTGGAGTACTTCCCAAATTGTCATCATATTTAAATGAAAATTTGGATGCAAGTGAATATGAAAAAATTGATGGATTAAAAGAAGATGTCGTGTCGGAATTAAATAGTTTTTATGACAAGGGAATGGAAATTTTAACTGCTCTTACTAAGTTTTTTTTGCGTGGAAAAGAGCAAAGTGAAGTTAAAGCAAAAATTGACAGAAAAAGTTTAATTTCTGATAAAAATTTTAAAAAAATAATAAAAATGAATGTTAGTTTTAGAGAAAAAAATGGAAATTTGAGTTTGAAAATAAATAAATTTTTAAATGCGGTTAATAAATATAAATTGGAAGATAATGAGGGCTACATATTTGAATTTGCGAGATATTCTGAGAGATTGAAACAATTTTTTAAAAAGTTTGAATTTATTTTTGAAGGAGAAGAAGAAGGTTATGTCTATTGGACTGAAATTACAACGAAGCGTTCAAATATAAAATTGTATGCGACCCCTTTTGACATATCGAAAGAATTAAATGAAAATTTGATTTCAAAACTTGACAGAATGATATTTACTTCGGCAACTCTTGCTGTTGACAATAAATTTGACTACTATAAAAGAAATATTGGACTTAAAAATGAAAAAAATAAAAAAATTGAAGAAAAAATAATAAAATCGCCATTTAACTATGAAAAACAAATGAAAGTTTTTATTCCTGCTGATGCGCTTGATCCGTCAAATTTGGAATTTATGAGAGATTTGCACGATTTTATTGTGAAAAGTATAAAAGCGACAAAAGGACATTGCTTTTTGTTATTTACTTCTTATAGCACTCTAAATTATTTATTTAATAGTTTAAAAAATTATTTTCCAAAAGAAGATTATACTTTGATTAAGCAAAATGATTATCCTAGACACGAAATGATAAGACTTTTTAAAACTTCTAAAAATCCAGTATTGTTTGGAACAGACAGTTTCTGGGAAGGCGTAGATGTGCAAGGAGATCAGCTGAAAATGGTAATTATAACAAAATTGCCGTTTAAGGTGCCAAGCGATCCAGTGACTGAAGCTATTATAGAAAATATTAAGAAGAATGGTAAAAACGCATTTACTGAATATCAAGTCCCACAAGCTGTCATAAAGTTTAAACAGGGAATTGGAAGACTTATCAGGAGTAAAACTGATACTGGGAGTATAATAATCTTGGATAACAGGGTGATAAAAAAAAGATATGGACAAAATTTTTTAAAAGTTTTGCCTAAAAATATTGTTATAGATAATAGAAAAGAAATAATAAAAATAATGAAATAGTGAGAAAGGAGAGAAAATGAGAATAAAAATTTTGAGTCGGGAATTTATATTTGAAATAAAAAAGGCAAAAAGGAAAAAAAAGGAAAAAAAAAGTCACTTTGAAAAAAGATTTTTGGGATTTGTAGTACTCTTTTTCTGTTTTGGTTTTTTTATAGAATATTCAAAATTAAAAGTTGACTATAAAGTTGGAAGTGTGGCAAATTCTGACATCATTGCACCAAAAGATGTAATTTACTTGACAGATTTGGTTGACGATATACTTCAAGACAGGATACTTCAGACAACGACGCCTGAATTTGACAGAATTCCAGGAATGAATAAGCAAACTTTAATTAGCATAAATAAGTTTTTTAGGGAAATTAATCTTTTGAAAACTTCTTCAGATGAGGAAATACAGAGTTATATTTACAGAAATAATTATAATTTTACTCCTGAAGATATAAGAAATTTAATAAAAAGAAATGAAGATGTCGAATATACTGGAAATCTTGCTGATTATATTTCAAAAATTTATAGTGCAGGGATATTAAAAAAAGAAGATTTAGAAAAGATTGTGAGAAAAAAAGATCTAGAAATAGATTATTTGGATATGAAATTACTCGAAAATTTTGTGAAGCCAAATTTAAGAATTAACGACAAAGAAACTGAAAAAAGTGGCGGATAGCATTGATTTTTTACGGAACAGGGAAATTAAAATTTATAAAGGGGATATTATTGTAAGAAAAGGTGAAGTTATAGATGCCAATACTTATTTGAAATTAAAAAAATTAAATCTTGTTAGGACGGAAGATAAAATAAAAAAAGTGATTGGTTTAACTTGTACTTTTATCATTGCAGTAAGTTTACTTTATTATGTCTTGAAAAAAAATTCTAGAAATGTGGTTGAATCAAATGTATATTTTGCGATTTGTATAACACTTATTATATTGAATTTGATATATGTTTACACATTTAATAAATTTCCGCTTATCGTGTATTTAATTCCGTTTTCAACTTTACCAATTATAGCGACAATTTTAGGGGATAGAATGTTTGCGGCAATAATTACATTTATGGATATGATAATATTATCAAGAGAAGAATTTTGGCTATTTATAATGATAGCGATGACTCTTGCCGCAATTTATAAAGCTGATAAATTGACAAATAGAAGTGATATAATAAAAATCAGTTTATTTTTAGGAATTTTTCAGTCAATAATCACATTTAGTTATGGAATGGTCAATCAGATGGAAATAACGCTTATAGGAGTTTTAATCATTGAATCTGTTGGCTCTGGAATTTTAACTGGAGTTTTAACCGTGGGGCTTCTTCCGTATTTTGAAAATACATTTGATATTCTGACTGATATGAAATTATTAGAATTGAGTGATTTTTCACACACTTTGCTAAAACAGTTGCTGCTTAAAGCTTCCGGGACATTCCATCACAGCATAATGGTTGGAGCTCTTGCAGAAAGTGCGGCGGAATCAATAGGAGCAAATGCCACATTTGCGAGAATAGCTTCATATTATCACGATATAGGAAAGATGAAAAGTAGGAGTTTTTGTGGAAAATCAAAGTGGTGGCTTAAATCCGCACAACAAGATAAAGCCGTCACTAAGTGCATTAATATTGACTTCTCACACAAAAGATGGATATATAATGGGAAAAGAGAATAAACTTCCAAAAGAAGTATTAAATGTGATATTGGAGCATCACGGCACAACTTTAACTCAATATTTTTATTATAAGGCACTGGAAAGTGGAGAAGAAGTTATTGAGAGCAATTTCAGATATAGCGGACCAAAGCCATCAACAAAGGAATCAGGAATCATACTTTTGGCGGATACTGTGGAAGCGGCAACCCGAACGCTTGAAAATAAAAGTAAGGAAAGTATCGAGCGGTTTATCAGATATTTAGTAAAAACTAAAATTGAAGATAATCAGCTGTCAGATGCAAATCTTACATTGGGAGAAATTGAAAAAATAATACAGTCTTTTGTCATAACATTAAAAGGTGTGTATCACGAAAGAATTAAATATCCAAAAATGGATGAAAAAATCAAAAAATAAAGTTAAAGAGAAAGGGAAAAAATAGTGATAAAAACAAAAATAAATAAATAGAAATAAAAATTAAAAAATAAAAGAAAAGAGAGAAAAAATGTTAGATGTAGATATAAGTTATGATATACCAAAAATAGATGATTTCTTTGATGAAGATAAAATAAAGGAATTTGTAAACTATATTTTAAAAGATGAAAAAAAGGAAGAATACGATGAAAATGAATATTATTTATCCATCTTGGTTACAACAAATGAAGAAATACGGAAAATTAATTTTGAATACAGAAACAAAGATATGCCGACAGATGTGATTTCTTTTGCGTATAACGAAACAGAAAATTTTGGAGAAATAAATATGCTGGGAGATATTGTTATCTCAATTGATAGGGTAAAAGAGCAGTCAAGTGAGTATGAACACTCTGACAAAAGGGAATTTTATTATGTTTTGTGTCACGGGATGTTACATTTACTGGGATATGACCACATCGACCCAGATGATAAAGTTGTTATGAGAAAAAGAGAAGAAGAAATTTTGGCTGCATTCAATTATGAAAGAGATTAAGATCTAAAAAATAGGAAGAAGGTGCAATTTTATGGCAGACGAGAGAGAAAATAAAGCAACAAAAAATGATGAAAAAAAGGAAAAAATTTAAATAAAGAAAGTAAAGAAAATAAAAAAAGAAGAAAATAGAGAAAATAAAGAGAATAAAGAAATAAAAAGAGAGAATAGAGAGAATAAAGAAAAAATGGAAGAAGAAAAAATAAAAAAAACAGAAAGAAAAAAAGGAATTTTTTCGTTTTTTCATAAAAAAGATAGATATAATTTGGATATAAGAAAAGAGAGGGAGCACGACAGACGCCTTGTTGAAAGCTTTAATTATGCGATAGAAGGACTGATGTCAGCACTGCAAAATGAAAAGCATATGAAGTTTCATACACTTTCCGCAATTTTAATAGTAATTCTTGCAATTTTGACAAATGCGAGTAAAGTTGAAATTTTGCTAGTTTCAATATCCGTTGCTTTTGTAATTATTACAGAACTTATAAATACTGCGGTTGAAGCACTTGTAGATTTAATTTCTCCAGAGCGCCATCCACTTGCAAAATTAGCCAAGGATGTTGCTGCAGGAGCGGTTTTAGTTGCGGCAATAAATGCGGTCTGTGTTGGATATTTGCTGTTTTATGATAAACTACTTGATATTTTCGATACTCAGAATAGATTGCACATAATTGCTGGAAGAAAGGGAAATATTTCGATTTTAATTTTAATTTTGGTTTCGATTCTTGTGATAGTCATAAAGTCGTTTTATAATAAAGGGACTCCGCTTGAAGGTGGAATGCCAAGTGGACATAGTGCAATAGCTTTTGCAACTTTTGGAATTTTAATTTTTATGATAAGCGATGTGAGAGTTTTAATTTTGGTGCTATTTATGGCGGGACTTGTCGCTCAAAGCCGTGTAAAAGCTGGAATTCATAGCATAAAGGAAGTTGTCGCAGGTGGAATACTGGGATTTTTAGTCGCATTTGCAATAATGTTTATTATGATAAAATTTGGAATTTTGTATAATTAAAGTCTTTTTAATTTTATCTTTTTGTAAAGAAAAAATACTTGACATAAATTGATTTTTTTTGTATAATCTTTTTAGTAAATAAAAATTTGGAGGAATATTAATGTTAAAATTAAGATTAACTAGATTAGGAAGAAAAAAAGTACCTTTTTATAGAATAGCTGCAATGGAAAATTTATCTAAAAGAGATGGAAAAGCAGTTGCTTATTTAGGAACTTATAATCCGCTTGCTGAAGATGACAAACAAGTTGTTTTAAAAGAAGAAGAAATTTTAAAATATTTAACAAATGGAGCTCAACCAACAGACACAGTAAGAAGTATTTTAACTAAAGCAGGTGTGTGGGAAAAATTCCAAGAAACTAAGAAAAAATAGTAAAAGAGCGTAAAGCTCTTTTTTTGTATAAAGGAAAAATATGAAAATAGAAAAAATTTTAGAAGAAATTTTTAGCTTGAGAAATAAAAGTCGTAGAGAAAATATTGATGATTTGAAAAAAGTTTATAAACTTTTGGGAGAACCGTGTAAAAATAGGAAAGTAATTCACATTGCTGGAACAAATGGAAAAGGCTCAACTAGCGCTTTTTTAGAAAATATATTTTTTTATTCGGGGTACAATGTGGGGAAATTTACTTCGCCACACATTTTGAAATATAACGAGAGAATTGTTTCAAATAAAAAGATGATTTCCGATGAAAAAATACAAAAATATTATGAAGTTGTAAAAAAAATATTGAGTGAATTAAAATTAAAAATTAATTTTTTTGAAATCACAACTTTTGTTGCACTTCTATTTTTTGAAGAAGAAAATCTGGAATTTATAATTTTGGAAACAGGCTTAGGTGGCAGACTTGATGCGACAAATGTTGTAAATTCAGTAATCTCGGTAATAACAAATGTGAGTTTTGACCATACGGCAATACTTGGAAACACGCTGAAGGAAATTGCTTTTGAAAAGGCTGGGATTATAAAAAATGGAGAGATTTGTATTTTTTCACAAAATTTAGCTGAACTTGAGAACGAAATAAATAAAAAAACTAAAAAATCTATTAATGTTTTGAAAAAATATAAAAATATTGATATTGAACTTGATAAAAAAAATTTTACAACAACTATAAAATTTGAAGATGATAAAAAGATTAAAAAGTTTGAATTGCCACTTTTTGGGAAATTTCAAGGAAATAATTTTTTGCTCTCTTATGAAATTGCAAAACGATTTGGAATTTCTGACAAAGATATTCAAAATGGAATTAATCATTTAAAATTGTTTGGAAGATTTGAAATTTTTTCAAAAAATCCGTTTGTAATTTTGGATGTGGCGCACAACGAAGATTCTATGAAAGTTTTGTTTGAAAATTTGTCTTTTTTATATAAAAAAAATGAAGTGATTTTTATAACTTCGATGTTAAAGACAAAAGATTTTGTGCCAATTTTTGAGAAAATCCAAGAGTTTTCGGACAAAATTTTTATAACTTCGCTAAAAGATGTGACTTACGGAATGTCTTCTTATGAAATAAAAAAAGAAATCGAAAAGTTTGAAAATAAAGAGAAATTTTTTGAAAAAATTGTTTTTGAAGACGATATTTTAGCTGCTTATAAAAAGGCAAAAAAATTGGAAAAATATAAAGCAATTGTTATTTGTGGCTCATTTTATGAAATTGCAAAATTTAAAAAATTATTTGAAAATAAAAATTAAAAGAATTTGAAAAAAGTAAAATTTTTATTTTTTAGAAATTAAAAAAAGTTAGCAAAAAAATTGATGTTGTGGTAAAATATAAAAGAAGTTTTTCAGAAAGGATAAAAGTTATGTTGATAGATAAAGTGAAAGAAGTAAAAATTACTGATAAAATAACAGTTGGTAATGGAAAAATATTTCTTATTGCAGGACCTTGCGTGATTGAATCTGAAGATCTGGTCATGGAAGTTGCAAAAAAAATGAAAGAAATTACTGACAAATTAGGTATTAACTATATTTTCAAAGCATCTTTTGACAAGGCTAACCGTTCTTCAATTTCATCTTTTCGTGGACCAGGCATAGACAAAGGCTTGGAAATTTTAGCGAGAGTTAAAGAAAAATATGGCGTGGCATTGGCGACGGATATTCACGAACCTTGGCAGTGCAAACAAGCTAAAGAAGTTATTGATTTATTGCAAATTCCGGCATTTTTATGCAGACAGACGGATTTACTTGTAGCAGCGGCAGAAACTGGAAAAGCTGTAAATATAAAAAAAGGACAGTTTTTGGCACCTTGGGATATGAAAAATGTCGTAAATAAATTTTGTGAAGTTGGCAATGAAAATATAATGCTTTGTGAAAGAGGAGCGACTTTTGGCTACAACAATTTAGTTGTGGATATGCGAGGACTTTTGGAAATGAGGAAATTTGGATTTCCAGTTGTTTTTGATGCGACACATTCGGTACAAATTCCAGGCGGAAAAGGAGATAGCACAGGCGGAAACAGAGAATATGTCTATCCACTAGCTAGAGCGGCTGTTTCTGTCGGAGTTGACGGAATTTTTGCAGAAGTTCATCCAGATCCTGACAAAGGGCTTTCAGATGGACCAAATATGTTAAAATTAGAAAATGTTGAAGAAATTTTAACAAATTTATTAAAATACGATAAATTAACAAAAGAATTATAAAAAATAAAATTTAGGAGGAAAATTATTATGAGTTCAAAATTATTATTGACACCAGGACCTACAAATATACCTGAAAGATATTTAGAAATTTTTGGAAAAGATATTATTCATCATAGAACGCCTGAGTTCAGAAAATATATGAAAGAAAATAACGAATATTTGAAAAAAATTTTTAAAACAAAAAATGATGTGGCGGTTATAACTTCGTCAGGAACTGGAGTTATGGAAGCAGCAGTTGTAAACTTTTTCTCAAAAGGAGACAAAGTTTTGGCAATTAATACTGGATATTTTGGAGATAGATTTAGAAAAATTGGAGAAATTTATGGGCTTGATGTAATAAATTTACAATATGAGTTTGGAGAAAGCTATGAATTATCTGATGTAAAAAAAGTTATTTCAGAAAATCCAGATTTAAAAGGAATTCTGATGACTCACAGCGAAACTTCAGTTGGAATTTTAAACGATGTAAAAGCAGTTGGTGATTTAACTAAAAATACTGATATTATTTTGGCAGTTGACACAATTAGTGGACTTGTGGTAAATGACTTTGATTTTGACGGTTGGGGAGTTGATGTTGCAATAGCGGGAAGCCAAAAAGCCTTTTTAATACCACCAGGATTGGCGTTTGTTGCAATTAGTGACAAAGCTGAAAAAGCGATGGAAAAATCTGATTTACCAAAATATTATTTTGATTTGAAACAATATAAAAAATATTTTGACGATAACAACGAAACTCCATATACTCCAGCAATTGCTTTAGTTTTGGCACTTAATGCGTCACTAAAAGATTTGGTAAATAAAGGAATTGAAAATATTATTTCTGAAAAACGAAATTTGAGAAAATATATTGAAGAAAAAGCACAAAAATTAGGATTTAAATTACTTGTAAAAACTGAAGAAAATAGAACAAATACGCTTATTTCAATTTACAGGGAAGATATTGTCATAAAATCAATAATTTCAGCTCTAGAAGAAAAAGGATACACAGTTACAGGTGGAAAAGGAAAATATGCACAAAGTCTTATGAGAATTGGAATTTTGGGAGAAATTTCAAAAGAACAAATTGATGACTTTTTTGTAATTTTTGAAGAAGAAGTGAAAAAACAGCTGGGAAAATAGGAAGAAAGAAGATAGGAGAGATGAATGAAGCCGTATTTATTTAAAATCGGAGAGTTTGAACTTAGAATATATAGTCTTATGTATATTTTAGCTTTTTTATGTGGGATATTTATTGGACTTTCTGATGATGTGGCAGAAAAACGGGGAATTACTGACAGAAAAATCATCGAGGATTTTGCATTTTCAACAATACTTGCAGGGCTTATCGGCGCAAGAATTTATTATGTAATCTTTAGATTTTCAGATTATGTGGGAAATCCGCTGTCTATATTTTATGTCTGGCAAGGTGGACTTGCAATTCACGGTGGAATAATAGGTGGATTTATAGGAGCTTATCTGTTTGCCAAAAAAAGAAAAATTAATTTGTGGGTTTTAACGGATATGGCTGTTGGAGCGTTACTATTTGGTCAATTTTTAGGTCGTTTTGGAAACTTGGCGAATGGAGAAATCCATGGAGTGCCTACATTTACACCACTTAGCGTTATTTTTTCTGGAAGATTTAACGAATGGTGGGCACAGTATCAGGCGATGGGTGCTGATATGCAAGCAAAATTTAAAGAAGTTGTACCTTGGGGAATAACATTTCCACTAGATACTCCTGCAGGTTCAGAATTTCCAAATTTGCCGTTGCATCCAGCGATGTTATACGAAGGATTTTTAAATTTAATAGGATTTATAATTTTATGGTTTTATTTTAGAAAAAAAGAAAAAAATCCTGGAGTGCTGACAATGATTTACTTAATAATGTATGCATTTATTAGAATGTTTGTAAGTACATTTAGAGCTGAAGATTTGAGATTTCCAGGAACTTCGATAAGAATGCCTTATTTAATAAGCATTGTTATGATTATTGGTGCAATAATTGGAATAATATATTTTAGTAAACCTGAAAGAAAATTCGTTCCAATTGAAGAAACAAAGACAAAGTCAAGTTCAAATGAAAATGAAGAAACAAAAAAAGTTGATTTGAATAGCGAACAAATTTCTGAAAATGATACAACAAAAGATTCTGATGAAAAAGAGATTAAAACATAAAAAATAAAAACTATTTTAGAGTCATAAAAATTTGGCTTTAAAATAGTTTTTTTATTTATCATTATTTTTTTATTTAAATAGAATTTATAAAAAAACTATCAAGGTGTCGAGATAGTTTTTTAGGAATTTTATTTATTATTTATTATTTTTTTTATTACCTTTTTTTCCACTTTTTCCACGATTATCAACTAAGGCTTTAATGCCATCTTTTTCATATTTTTTTACCCAAGAGTAAATCTGCTGGTATGAAATACCAAATTTTTTTATGGTTTCATTGTAGTTGTGGTAGTTGGCAATGCAATATTCCACAATACTGACTTTTTTTTCTAAATCAATTCTTATATGTTTTTTATGACGAATAATATTTCCGTCTAAATCTCTATTTTTTCTATAATCCCGAATCCAATAATTTAATACGCTAACTGAAGAAATGTTGTAATTTTTGCAAACTTCAAATAGAGAGCTTTGACCATTTAAATATTCCAAAACGGCTTTTTCACGGATTTCTTTTGAATAATGTCTATTTTTTTCTGATGTAGAAATACTTTTTTCCCCTAATTCAATATATTTTTTTTTCCAAGTTGTCAGGGCTGATTTTGAAATACCATATTCTTTGGTGATATTTCTAATGCTCTCATTTTCTTCTAACATTTTTTTTACAAGTTTGATTTTCAGTTCGTTGGATATTTTTGATTTTCTTCCCATTAAATAGTTCCTTTCAATTAATTTTTTGAAAAAAACAACCACTTCACTGAAAGAGTAGTCAATTTTTTAGTATAATTTACAAATAAATATATTTATATTAGATAAAATACAGAAATAAAATGGGCGATACTTCCCAGCATTACAAAAATATGCCAAATCATATGGTTAAATTTACATATTTTCCATTGATAAAAAATAGTGCCTAATGAATATAAAAGACCACCTATTACAAGGCAAATTAATGATACTTTATTTATATTTGTTATTAAACTTCCCCAAGCTATTACAATCATCCATCCCATAAAAAGATATATTAGAGTGGAAAATACCTTAAATTTCCCAGTAAAAAATACTTTAAATAAAATTCCTAAAAAACAAGTTGTCCATTGTAAAGCTAAAATAATTTTATTCGTAGGAGAATCTACAACAAGATATAGGAAAGGTGTATACGTTGCTGCAATTAAAATGTAAATTGCAGAATGATCCAATATTTCAAAAATTTTTTTTGCAATACCTGGATGTAAACCGTGATATATGGACGACATTGTATAAAGAACAGTCAATCCAAATCCAAATACCATAAATGAAACAATAGTCCCTGCATCTCTTGTCAGACTAGCTCTTATTGTAAGAACAAAAAGTGCGATAATCGAAAGTCCTGACCCAACAGTGTGACTTACAAAATTACCTATTTCTTCTCCATGTGTAAATGTTTCGGCATCTTTAATATTTATTTTTGAAACTTGATTTTTATTAACCGTTTTTTTCATAAATTTTCCTCTCAAAATAAATATAATATTTATATATATTATATGTAATAATATCATAAAAGATTTTATTAAATATTTTTTTTCCCTTATAAAATAATTACATTTAAAATTTTATTAATCGACGTAAAAGTATTCAGAACTTTATTTGCAAGAAATTCAAAAAAAGTATTAGACTTGAAGTGTATTTATAGTGTATAATACTTGCAGTAAATTTAAAATATGAAAGGAATTTAAAAATGATATTAGACAAAATTAATAGTCCAAAAGATTTAAAAAATTTAAAAAGAGAAGAATTGGTTGAATTAGCGGCTGACATAAGAAAAGCGTTATTAAATAGATTGACAAATTATCCTAAAGGAGGGCATGTGGGACCTAATTTTGGTGTGGTTGAAATGACAATTGCTTTGCATTATGTGTTTAATTCGCCAATTGATAAAATTGTGTTTGATGTGTCGCATCAGGCTTATCCGCATAAAATTTTAACAGGGAGAAAAGATGGATTTCTTTATGAGGATAAATTTAAAACTGTTAATGGGTATACTGACCAAGATGAAAGTGAGCATGATTTCTTTAGGGTTGGACATACTTCAACATCAGTTAGTTTGGCGAAAGGACTTGCAAAAGCTAGAGATTTGAGAGGTGCTAAAGAAAATATAATTGCTGTGATTGGAGATGGTTCTCTAAGTGGAGGACTTGCTTATGAAGGATTGAGCAATGCTGCTGAACAAGGTGAAAATCTGCTAATTATTGCGAATGATAATGATCAGTCAATTTCGGAAAATCATGGTGGATTGTATAAAAATTTAAGGGAATTGAGAGAAAGTAATGGTGAGGCACCAAATAATTTCTTTAAATCGCTTGGTTTGGATTATAAATATGTGGCTGATGGACATGATATTAATAAATTGATTGAAGTATTTGAAGAAGTGAAAGACATTGATCATCCAATAGTTTTACATATTCATACAATAAAAGGAAAAGGATTGCCATATGCTGAAAAAGATAGAGAACCTTGGCATTATAATGCAAATTTTGATCCAAAAACAGGAGAACCAAAAACTAAACCTGAACCAAAAGAGGAATTTGGAACAATAACATTTGATTTCTTGACAGATAAAATGGAAAAAGATCCCACAGTTACATTTATTAACGCTGGTGTTCCTATGGGATTTGGATTTACAAAAGACAGAAGAGAAAAATTGGATAAATTGAGAAAACAATATGTTGATGTTGGAATTGCTGAAGAACATGCGACAACTTTTTCATCAGGAATGGCAACAAATGGTGCAAAACCAGTATTTGGGGTAATTAGTACTTTTGTTCAAAGAACTTACGACCAAATATCTCATGATATTGCAATAAATAAAGCGCCAACGGTTACTTTAGTATTCGGCGGAACATTAAAAGGTATGAATGATGTAACACATTTGGGATACTTTGACATACCAATGATTTCAAATATACCGAATATTGTGTATTTGGCACCAACTACGAAGGAGGAATATTTGGCAATGCTTGACTGGGCGATTGATCAAAATGAAAATCCAGTATTTATAAAAGTGCCTGGTGGAGCAGTTCAACATTCTGAAACTGATGTGGATAAAGATTATTCTAACTTGAATAGCTACAAAGTTGTGGAAAAAGGAAAAGATGTGGCGATTGTTGGATTGGGAGAATTTTTTGCATTAGGTAAAGAAGTGAAGAAATTGCTAAAAGAAAAAGATGGAATTGATGCAACATTAATAAATCCAAGATTTATAAGTGGTGTTGATGAAAATTTGTTGAATGAATTAAAAGAAAATCACAAATTGGTGGTTACATTGGAAAGTGGTCAAAAAGAAGGCGGATTTGGGACAAAAATCTCTAATTTTTACGGGACTTCTGACATGAAAGTGCTTAATGTGGGGGCTAAAAAAGAATTTACGGATGAAGTTCCTTATGATGTATTTTTTGAAAACAATAGCCTTACAAAAGAGCAAATTGTTGAGGATATTTTGAAAGTATTAAAATAAAAAAATAAAAAAGAGAATAATTTTTCTATTCTCTTTTTTTATGTAAATTTTTTATAGATTTAAAATATTTTTACACTCTGCTCGTTGTCCCATTTTCAATTTTTTTTCTGTCGTTAGCTTTTAAATATTTTTTTCTAAGTCTTATTGAATTAGGTGTAATTTCTACAAGTTCGTCAGTTTCAATGTATTCAAGTGCTAATTCTAGGGTAAATTCTTTTGGCGGCGCTAATTTTACAGCATCATCACTCCCTGCAGCCCTCATATTTGTAAGTTTTTTACCTTTGCAGACATTTACGACCAAGTCATTTTCCCTTGAGTGCTCTCCAACTATCATTCCTTCGTATACTTCCACACCAGGACCGATAAATAGCGTACCTCTTGCTTGAAGATTATTTAGCGCATAACCTAAACTTGTTCCAGGTTCCATCGCTATTAAAACTCCCCGATGTCTATTTGTAACTTCCCCTTTGAAAGGTTCGTAGTCAAAGAATGAATGGTTTAAGATTCCAGTTCCTCTTGTTTCAGTCAAAAATTCGTTTGTGAATCCGATAAGTCCTCTTGACGGTACTTTGAATTCAAGTCTTGTATAACCGTCAGTTCCTTGATTCATATTTACCATTTCCCCTTTACGAAGGCCGAGTTTTTCAATAACGACTCCGACAAATTCATCAGCAACATCAATTATAGCAAGTTCAATTGGCTCCATTTTTTTCCCGTTTTCTTCTTTGTAAATAACTTCTGGTTTTGACACGGCTACCTCATAACCTTCTCTTCTCATATTTTCCAATAAAATAGATAACTGCAATTCACCTCTACCTTTTACAATAAATGCATCAGGAGAGTCAGTCATTTCAAGTCGCATACTTACATTGTGATTAACTTCTTTTTGAAGTCTCTCCAAAATATTTCTCGAAGTTACAAATTTTCCATCTTGTCCAGCAAAAGGTGAATCGTTTACTAAAAAGGTCATCGCAAGTGTTGGCTCATCAATGTCAATTAATGGAAGTGGTTTAGGATTTTCTTTATCTGCAACGGTTTCTCCTATATCAATTTTATCAATTCCCGCAATTGTAACAATATCCCCAGCTAGCGCTTCTTCCATTTCAATTTTTTTAAGTCCGTCATATCCGTAAATTTTAGAAATTTTTCCGTTTACCAAATCTCCGTTTCTTTTGATAAGAGTAACTTCTTCATTTTTAGAAATTTTTCCGTTATAAATTCTTCCAGTTCCAAGTTTTCCGACATATTCGTCGTATTCTGTATTAGTGATTAGCATTTGAAGCGGTTCAGAAGCATCTCCTTCAGGATCTTCAACGTGTTGCATAATCATGTCGTAAAGTGGTTTCATATCTTTATTTTCATCTTCTAACTCAATTTTAGCATACCCATTTTTGGCTGAAGCGTAAACAACAGGAAAATCTAGCTGAATATCGTTTGCTCCAAGTTCAACAAATAAATCAAATACCGAATCTACGACAGCGTCAGGGTCAGAATTTGGTCTGTCAATTTTATTTACGACTACAATTGGTCTTAATCCATGTTCTAGTGCTTGTTTTAACACATATTTTGTCTGTGGCATAACTCCTTCAAAAGCGTCAACCAAAAGCAAAACAGAATCAACCATTTTTAATATTCTCTGTACTTCTCCACCAAAATCCGCATGTCCTGGTGTATCGACGATATTTATTTTATATCCTTGATAATGAAATGAAGCGTTTTTAGAAAAAATTGTAATTCCTCTTTCTTTTTCCAAATCGTCACTATCCATCACTCTTTCATCAACTTTTTCGTGTTCTCCAAATGTTCCAGCCTGTTTTAAAAGTGCATCTACAAGCGTAGTTTTCCCATGGTCGACATGGGCAATAATTGCAATATTTTTAATTTTACTCATTCTTTTTTGTGTTTTTCTCCTTCTATCATTTAATTATATTCTATTTCATAATTATTATACCATATTATTAAACTTTTTTGTATTTTTATTGCCAAAAAATCATTCTATGACAATCAATTCTTTTTGACTTTTATTCAAAACTTCACATCCATTTTTAGTTACAACGACATCATCTTCAATTCTGGCTCCACCAAAGCCATCAAAATAAAGTCCAGGCTCAACGGTCACAATCATATTTTCTTCAAGTTCTAAGTGCTGAGATTTAGATAAATACGGCAATTCATGAATTTCAAGCCCAATTCCATGTCCCAATCCATGCCCAAAATATTCTCCTAAATTTTTGCTTTCAAAAAAATCTCTTACAGTTTTGTCAACTTCATCTGTATACATTCCAGCTTTAATTGTTTTAATTCCAAGAAGTTGTCCAGCTAAAACTGTGTTGTAAACTTCTCTATGTCTATTTGTAATATTTTGTCCATAATATACAGTTCTTGTGATGTCGGAAACATAGCCGTCGTAATATGCTCCAAAATCCATTGTAATAAATTCATCCTTTTGAATTTTTTTGTCACTTGCAACTCCGTGTGGCATGGCAGATCTTAGTCCACTTGCGACAATTGTGTCAAATGATCTGTCAGAAGCTCCCCATTTTCTTTGAGTGTATTCCAAATGAGCCGCTATCTCTTTTTCAGAAACTCCTTCTTTAATTATGCCAAGCACTTCAGTAAAAGCAATATCGCTTATTTCAATAGCTTTTTTAATAATTTCAATCTCTTTTTCAGATTTTTTCATTCTTTGCAAAATCAATTCATTTCCTACAGGAGTAAGTTCTGAACTGAAATTTTCTTTTATTGTTTGATAAAGTGCAAATGAAACATTGTTGTCTTCAAATCCCACGTTTTTTAAGCCCAATTTTTTCATAAATTCTCCAGCTGATGCAACCAAAGTTCTGCTTTCTACAAATTCAAATCCCATTTTTGTAACTTGCTCAGTCGCTTGTTTTTTATATCTAAAATCTGAAAAAAAATATTTTTTTTCTTTTGTAACAAGAGCTGCTCCAGTTGTTCCAGTAAATCCTGTAAAATATCTGAGATTGTACATATCTGTTAGAAAAAGTCCATCAATATTTAATTTTTTTAAAATATTTTCCAATTTTTGTGTTTTATTTTCCATATTTTTTAACCTTCTTTCATTAATTTTTTTATTATATAATTTTAGCACAAAAAAATGAAAAAAAGCAATAAATTTTTGTGAAATTCGTGATATGTTGTTGACTTTAACCTATAAATATGATAAATTTTACTTATCAAAAAATTATAAGGAGATAAAAATGGCAAAAGAAAAAGTAGTATTAGCCTATTCAGGCGGATTAGATACATCGATTATTATACCTTGGTTAAAAAATAACTATGATTTAGAAGTAATCGCTTGTTGCGTAGATGTGGGACAAAGCGAAGATATGAGTTCTGTAAAGCAAAAAGCAATTGAATCAGGAGCTTCTAAAGTTTATGTGGAAGATAAAAAAGCAGAATTTGTGAAAGATTATGCATTCCGAGCATTAAGAGCAGGAGCAGTCTATGAAAATAAATATTTACTTGGAACGTCATTTGCAAGACCACTAATCTCGAAGGTACTTGTGGAAGTTGCGCACAAAGAAGGAGCAAAATACATTTGTCATGGATGTACAGGAAAAGGAAATGATCAGGTAAGATTTGAAACAGGTGTATTTTCATTAGATCCAACAATTCAAATTATAGCTCCATGGAGAATTTGGGACATCTCATCAAGAGAAGATGCAATTGACTATGCTCAAAGATTTGACATAAAAATAAATGTTACAAAAGAAAAAATTTATTCAAGAGATCAAAATTTATGGCATATTTCACATGAAGGTGGAGATATTGAAGGTCTTGAAAATGAACACAAGGAAGATATTGTCTATGTGATGACAACACCGCCTGAAAAAGCACCAGATAAACCAACTTATGTAGAAATAACTTTTGAGCAAGGTTGGCCAACTAAAGTTGACGGAGAAGATTTGGAACCAGTTGACTTGCTTAGAAAATTAAATAAAATTGCAGGAGAAAATGGAGTTGGGGTAATCGACATCGTTGAAAACAGACTTGTTGGAATGAAATCCCGTGGAATTTATGAAACCCCAGGTGGAACACTTCTTATGGAAGCGCTAAAGGATTTGGAAACATTGATTTTTGACAAGGATACATTTGAATTTAAAAAATTAGTTTCAAGAAAATATGCTGATTTAACTTACGCTGGACAATGGTTCACACCGCTTCGTGAAGGACTTGACGCTTTTGTTGACGAAACTTCAAGAAATGTAAATGGAACAATAAGATTAAAATTATATAAAGGAAGCGTAAAAATTGCTGGAAGGTTTACCGACTTTGCACTTTACGACGAAGGAATTTCATCGTTTGGAGCAAGTGAGCTATACAGCCATAAAGATGCCGAAGGATTTATAAAATTATTCTCGCTTCCAAATAGAATAAGAGCTTATAAAAAACATAAATAGTCAGTAATTTTGAAAATAATTGCTAAAAAATAATATTTCACAAAATATATGATTTTATAAAAGTCTTTAGTTAAAACTAGAGGCTTTTTTTTGTAAAAAATAGGAAATTTTTGTTAAAATTTTTATAAATCTAAAATTTTATGATAAAAATATAAAAAAATTTGAAAATACTATTTGATTTTTTCAAAAATGGGGGTATACTTTAGTGTAAGATAAAAATGGAGGTAATAAATATGGAAATGTTAGCTATGATATTAGCTGGTGGAAGAGGATCTAGACTTGACATCTTATCAGAAAAAAGAGTTAAACCTAGTGTTCCATTTGCTGGAAAATTTAGAATTATAGATTTTGCACTTAGTAATTGCTCAAATTCAGGAATTTATGATGTTGCACTTCTAACTCAGTATTTGCCATTGTCATTAAATGAGCATATTGGTTCAGGAAGACCATGGGATTTTGACAGAAGAGATTCAAGTATCACAATGTTGCAACCACATGAAAAGCTTAGCGGAAACTCTTGGTATAGAGGGACAGCTGACGCAATCAGACAAAATATAGAGTTTATAAAAAATAAAAATCCAAAATATGTATTAATCTTATCAGGTGATCACATTTATAAAATGAATTATAAATGGATGTTAAAAGAACACGAAGAAAATGGCGCTGAACTTACAATTGCAGTTCAACCTGTGCCAATTGAAGAAGCAAGTAGATTTGGAATTTTTGAAGTAGATAAAAATAAAAAAATTCTTAGTTTTGAAGAAAAACCTGCTGAACCAAAAAGCAATTTAGCTTCAATGGGAATTTATATTTTTAACACTGACACTTTGTTAGAATATCTTGAAGGTCTTCCAAATGATGATTTAGACTTTGGAATGCATGTAATTCCTGCAATGATTCAAAATGATAGAAAAGTTTATGTTCACACTTACGACAGTTACTGGAAAGATGTAGGAACTTATGATTCATACCTTGAAGCAAACTTGGATTTGATTAAAAAATCTGAAGAAGTTGGAATTAACTTATATGACAAAGATTGGAAAATTTACACTAGAAGTGAAGATTTAGCACCAGTTAGAATAGGAATAACAGGAAATGTTCAAAACTCATTAATCTGTAATGGATGTAAAATCGAAGGAAGTGTTCAAAATTCAGTATTAGGACCAGGTGTTACAGTGAGAAAAGGGGCAACAGTTAGAAACAGCATAATTTTCTCAGGAACTTATATAGATGAAAATTCTCACCTAGATACTATAATTGCTGACAAAAACACATATATCGGAAAAAATTCATTTATAGGAAATGGAAATGCTGATATTCCTAACAAAGAAAGACCTGATTTATTATCTTCAGGAATTACTGTTATAGGAAAAGGTGTTCATATACCTGATGGTTCAATCATCGGTAAAAACGTAAGAATACTTAGCGGTGTAAGAGTTGATCCACATAACAGAACTGTTGAAACTGGAGAAACAGTAAAATAAAAATGTAAAAAAGATTTCGGGGATTTCCCCGATTTCTTTATAAAAGAATACAAGGAGTGGTTTAATTTGAAAATAGTCTATTTAGCGTCAGAAGTAGCTCCATTTTACAAATCTGGTGGTCTTGCAGATGTAATGGGTGCACTACCAAAAAAAATGCAGGAATTGGGACACGAGGTTTCAATAATAATGCCAAAATATGATAAAATTCCACTAAAATTTTTAGAAAAGCTGGAATGGGTGGCAAGACTTGAAAGTCACGGAGATATTTTTAATTTAGTCAGATATCCAGATGACAAAATTAACTATTATTTTATTGAAAATAAGGCTCTATACGAGCGTGGAAGAGTTTACGGGGATTATGACGAAGATATTCAATATGCGATGTTTTCTGAATTAGCACTTAGATTTTTAAAAGAAATAAATTTACAGCCAGATATTTTACATTGCAATGACTGGCAAACAGGACCTGTTCCGTATTTTTTGAACGTGAGATACAACTACGATCCATTTTATTGGGATATGAGAACAGTTTATTCAATTCATAATTTGATGTATCAAGGAAGATTTTCTAAACGGTCTTTTGAGAGAATGGGATATTATATGAATGACAGAAATGACTTGAATTTTATGGAAATAGGAATTGGTTCTGGAGATGTTGTAAATACAGTTAGTCCGACTTATGCTGAAGAAATAAAATATCCTTATTTCAGCGAAGGACTTGAATGGATTACAAATCATAAAAAAATTTATGGAATTTTGAATGGAATTGATGTCAATGTATTTGATCCTAGAAATACAAAAGGAGTTATTCCTTTTGACAAAGATCATCTTGATAAGAAAAAAGAAAATAAATATAAATTGCAGGAAAAATTAGGGCTTCCAAAATCAGATGATGCAGTAATTTCAATAATTTCCAGACTTGTTGAAGGAAAAGGGCTGGATTTGGTAAGTGCAGCACTTGAAAATCTTTTGCAGTACGATGCTGTTCAAATTGTGATTTTAGGTAGTGGAGATAGATTTTATGAAGATTATTACAATTATTTGGCTTGGAAATATCCTAATAAATTTAAAGTTTATTTGGGTTACAATGCAGAACTTGCTAACGAAATTTATGCGGGAAGCGATATGTTCTTGATGCCTTCAAGATATGAACCATGTGGGCTTAGCCAAATGATAGCAATGCGTTTTGGAACTGTTCCAATTGTACGTGAAACAGGTGGATTAAAAGATACAGTTAAACCTTATAATGTATTTACAGACGAAGGAAATGGTTTTTCATTTACAAATTTCAATGCAGATGATATGTTATTTACGATAAAAGTAGCTGAAGGAATATATTATGACAGACCAGATGTTTGGAAAAAATTGGTCGAAAGAAATATGGAATTAGATTTTTCTTGGGATAAATCAGCTAAAGAATATGTAAAATTATACGAAGAAGCGAAATCTCATTAATTTGAAAAAATATAAAGGTAGCGGAATTTTTACGATTCCGTTATTTTTTTAGAAAAAATAATTGATAATCAAAATTTAATATGATATAATTGAATTTAAGAAATAAAAAATATAAATATAAAGGAAGTGTTAAAAATGAATGAAACAATAAAATTATTACAAAATAGACGTTCTGTGAGAGAATTTACAGGGGAAAAAATTAAAGATGAAGATTTAGAATTAATTTTAAAAACTGCGCAAAGAGCTGCAAGTTCAGTAAATGGACAGCAAATTTCATTGATTGTCGTAAGAGATAAGGATAAATTGAAAAAAATCTCAGAATTATCTCACAATCAAAAACATATCGAAGAATGTGATGCTTTTATATTTGTATTAGCGGACTTTTACCGTTCTACATACGCCGCAAATTCTGTTGGAAAAAGAAATGTTGGGCCTAAGACAGCGGACGGAGTTGTCGTGGGAGCTGTTGATGCGGGAATAATGGTAAATGCTATAGAAACGGCTGTAAATGCTTTGGGATATGGAATGACTGTGATTGGAGCAATAAGAAGTTCGCTAAAAGAATTTTCAGAAATGCTAGAACTTCCACAATATGTAATTCCTATAGTTGGTGCAGCACTTGGAGTACCTAAAGATAGACCGCTTTCAAGATTAAAACCTAGAGTGCCGTTTGACTCGTTTGTATTTTTTGATAAATATGACGCTAAAAAAGTGGAAGAAGGAGTGGAGGAACACGAAAAAGATATGGTCGCTTGGAGAAACGAAAACAATACTTCACAATTGCCTTCTTACAAAGAAATGATTGTAAGAATTTATGAAAATCCACACAATAAATTGGTTGAAGCTCTAAAATCACAAGGATTTGATGTTTTAGACGAAATTGAAGAAAAGTAGATTTTTATTAAAATTATAATTAAAAAAATTTAAAATAAAAACATTATCTTAAAAATTAACTCCTTGGTCAAAAAAATTGTTGTAAATAATTTTGTTTTGTATTATAATGTGTTGTCGAATGAAAAAATGACAGAAATAAAAAGTAATAAAAAAATATTGCAAAGACAAAATAAAAAATTACAATTTTGTCAATCGGGAGGAAATTAATGTTAAATTGGAAAAAAATGGCAATGGGACTATTTGTATTGGGACAATTTGGAATTATGTCCAATTCTTTTTCAGCATCTGCAACGTCAGAGACACAAGCAGTAAAAAAATATGATTCGTTGAACACCGCAGCGCAAGATTACGCAAAAGTATTACAGGAAATTGCAAATTATAGTTCCAGAGAGATGTCAAAATCAATAAATCCAGACATAGATAAATATGTTTCAAAGTCAAATAACCCAACAATAAAAAAACAGTGGGAGGATGCTACAACAATGCTTTTAGAGCCATATGTAGTTTCTGTTTACAAAGTTAATGAAAAAGGAAATGACGGAGAAGTTGTATTTTTGATAAAAGGTTACGATGAAAATGCTTTAAACAAATATTTGGGAGATAACGCTAAAAAATATATCCTAAAAATTGACGATAGCAAAGATGAAATAGAGCTTGATATAGACGCTTACATCAAATTGGAATACGACTATTTGTCAAAAACACCAAAAGTAAATTTAGCGACTTCTACAGTTAAATTTGAAAAAGGTTCGGATAATAAGTGGCAAGTTGTAGAAGAAAAATAAAAAAATAAAAAAGAAAATAAAGAAACAAATAAAAAATTAAAAAATCAAGATAACAAACATCTTGATTTTTTTATTAAATTAATTATTAAAAATTTTTTTCAAAAATGATTTTCTGTGATATTTACAAGGTCCAATTTTAAGCAAAACTTCCCTGTGAGCTTTTGTCCCGTAACCTTTATGCTTTTCAAAATTATATTCAGGAAATTCTTTAGCTATTTCACACATCATTTTATCTCTTGTGACTTTAGCCACAATTGAAGCCGCAGCAATTGCTAGAGATTTTGAATCTCCTTTTATAACACATTCTTGTTCACCGCTAAATTCTCTTATTTTGTGATTTCCATCAACAAGCACAATGTCAAAATCTGCAATTTCTTTAACTTTGTCAATAGCACGGCGCATAGCAAGAAATGTTGCATTTAATATATTTATTTCGTCAATTTCTGTCTTTGAAGCAATTCCAACTCCGACAATACAATTTGAAATTATTGCTTCATACAGTTTTTCTCTTTTCTTTTCAATTAACTTTTTAGAATCGTTAATTTCCACAATTTCATCAAAATCATTTTTTATAATTACTGCACTTGCCACTACAGGTCCAGCCAGAGGTCCTCTTCCAGCTTCATCAACTCCAAGAACAATTTTTCCAAAACTTTCGTCAAATTTTTTTAAATCGTGTTTTTCAAAATCTTCTTTTTTATTTTTTTCTTTTATAATTTTTTCTCTTTTTGCATTCTTTTCTTCGTTTTCTTCTTTTTTTTCTGTTTTCATAATTTAACCTTCTATAATTTTTTCAAAATCTTCAAATCCACATTTTTTAAGTGCTTTTTTAAAATCCTGTGGCAATTCCCCAAAAATCATCATTTTTTCATTTGAAGCTGGATGATTAAACTCAAGTTTATAAGAGTGTAACATCTGTCTTTTTTCAGAATCACTTCTTCCATAAGTTGAATCTCCCAAAATTGGAAATCCCAAATATTTCATATGAACTCTGATTTGATGCGTTCTTCCAGTTTCAATGTTTACTTTCACAAATGAAAATTTTTCATTTTGAGCCAAAACTTCAAAGTTTGTAATCGCATTTTTTCCATTTGTTGCATCGACAACTGCCATTTTTTTTCTATCTAATTTATTTCGTCCAATATTTGTCACAATTCGCCCACTTTTTTTATTTATTTTTCCTTTTACAATTGTGAGATATGTTTTTTTTATTTCTTTTGTAGAAAACATATTTGACAATTTTAAATGTGATTTGTCATTTTTAGCGATAATTATAAGTCCACTTGTGTCCTTGTCAAGTCTGTGGACAATTCCAGGTCTGATTTTTCCGTTAATTCCCGATAAATCTTTAATGTGATACATAATTGCATTTACAAGTGTTCCGCTGTTATGTCCGTGAGCTGGATGAACAACCATTCCAGCGTTTTTATTTATAATTGCCAAATCTTCGTCTTCGTAAACTATATTAATTTCAATATTTTCTGGTTTAATTTCAATTTCTTCCAGTTTTGGAATTTCCATTTCAATTTCATCGTTTTCTTCAATTTTATAAGATGCTTTTGTCTTTTTGCCATTTACCAAAATATTTTCATCTTTTATGAGATTTTGGATTCTTGTTCTTGTTAAATCAAATTCTTCGGCAAGAAACTTGTCAATTCGAGTTCCAGATTTTTCGTTTGAAATAATTATTTTTTCCTTTTGCTTTTCCAAATTTTTTCCTTTCTCAAATATTTTTGTTTAATTAAAAATTCTAACTTTCGTCATCGCATTTTTGAAAAATTTTCATCTTTTGTGAATAATTTTTTTTGTGATGGTTTTCAATCAAAACTGATAAATCCTTATCAATATTTTCCAATTTTTTTGCCCCAATTTTTGGATGATTTTGAAGTTTTGTAAAAAATCCAAATTTGTGCAAAACTCTTTTAAAAAACGATGCTTTTCCTTTTCCGCAGTCATGTAAAAGTGCTAATTTCAGATATATTTTTTCATTTTTCAACTCAGTTTTTTTTATTTTTTTTAGAACTTCTAAAGAATGAAATTTGTCGTATTCAGACATTTCCAAAAAAATTTTTTTTTCTTTTTCGTCAAGAATTTTAATCATTTCAGCCATATATGCCTTATTAATTTTTGGGAAATAATAATCATAAAATTTTTTAAAAACATTCATTTTATTTATCACACCTTTTTTCAAAAATTTTTTAAATTTTTTTACAATGCTTTTACAACAACATTTCCAACAACTTTTTTAATTTTTTTAATATTTTTTCCCTTTTTTCCAATAAATTGCCCTTTGTCTTTATTTTTCACAAAAAACACCGTAAAATAAGCATTTTTTTCAATTTTTTGGATTTTTTCAAGTTCTTCAAATTCATTTTTTTCAAAATAATTTTTTTTGCAAAATAAATCTTCAAACTTTTCAACTTTTTCAAAAATCAGTTTTTTCATCTCATCTGCAAATTCAACTTTTTCAAGTGTCAAATATTTTCCAGAAAGAGCACTTTTTTTATCGTTCAGAATAAAATTGCTCATAATTCTCACTTGCTGTGGCAAAAATTTATTTCCAGAAAAATATAATTTTTTATTTTTATACGAAACAAAAATTTCTCTTATTTTTTCTTTTAATTGCTTACCTTTTTTATTCGTAAACTCTGAAAAATCTTTTTTTCCAGAAACTTTCTCACAAATCAATTCAATTTTTTTGTCGTCATTTTTAATAAGTTTTTCTGGATATTCGTAAATATAATACCTTTTTTTAATCATTTCAGGAAATTCTAAAAACGGAACTGTCCTTTTTATTTCTTTTATCTCAAGTCCATTTATCTTTTTTATTTTTAATTGCGAAAAATCCAGAACTTTTTTCAAATTCAAATACAAAACATTTTCTTTTGCACTAACAAAAGCATCTGTTCTTCCAGCCTGCTGAATTGCAGAAAAATTTTTAATTCCATTTTTTAAAAGAAGATTTTTAAATTCCAGTTTTACGCTTCTTTTATTCGGATTTTCGTCAAAAGAATCAAATTTTTTTCCATCATATTTGACAAAAAATAAATATCCAAAATATTTTGTATTTTCAAATTTTCTTAAATTTTCATAATTTTTATTTTCTAAATTTTTTATTTTTAAATCCATTTTTTATAAAATTTTTTTATTTTTAAAAATTATTCTCCTTTTATTTTTTTAATAATATCTTCAGCCAATTCAATTTTACAACTTTCATCAATTCCCATTTCTCCTTTTATAACTCCAAATCCCCATTTACAGTAGGCAATATCAATTTTTGCATTTTTTGCCGTATTTACATCGACAAGCATATCTCCCACAAACAAAATTTTTTCTTTTGGAATTCCAAATTTTTCAGAAAGTCTGTCAACATTGTATGGATTTGGCTTATTGGGATAATTTTTTTCGTCTGAGCCAATTATTTCACAAAATTCCCATTTTTTAAGTTTTTCTTTTGCCACAGAAAGTGCAGTATTATGGTCTTTATTTGTAATAATCCCTTTTTTTATTTTATTTTTTTCCAAAAATTCAAGTATTTTAGGAATTTCTTTATAAGGCTCGACTTTGTAGTCAAAATAGATGTCGTAATATTTTCTAATTGTTTTAGAAAAAAGTTCTTTATCAATGTCATATTTTTCTTTTTCCAAAATATTTTTAGTAAGTCCAGTGACACCGCCACCTGCAAATTTAACGCAATCATTCACAGGATATGTTTTAAGTCCCAATTCTTTCATTGTGCTATTTACAGTCATTGCAATGGAATTTGAAGTATCAAGAAGAGTTCCGTCCATATCGAAAAGTACTAGTTCATATTTCATTTTTTATCCTTTCTTTTGTTTTAATTTTTTATTTTTTTTCTTTGTTTTTATATTTGAATTTTTTTATTTTAGATTTATAAAT
Source organism: Leptotrichia rugosa (assembly GCF_041200005.1). Lineage (NCBI taxonomy): Bacteria > Fusobacteriati > Fusobacteriota > Fusobacteriia > Fusobacteriales > Leptotrichiaceae > Leptotrichia > Leptotrichia rugosa. The sequence continues at coordinate 1,385,963 of NZ_CP165644.1, read as the reverse complement.
AATTATTTATTATAATTTTTTTGGATTTATAAAAAAATATTTTTATGCGTCTGGTTCAATAACCTTCCCATCTTTGTCAATAGGATTTCCATTGTCGTCAACTCGCACAACTTTTATGCTGTCAAGATGTCCTCTCATCGAAGTTTTGAATTTTTCAATATAAAGTTTTCTATATTTTTCTCGTTCTTTTTTTCTTCTTCAGTAAGTTCTCGTTTTCTTGCAATTTTAGTAAATTCGTTAATTTTTTTATAATATCTTCCATTTTTTATTTTTCTCCTTTTATTTGTTATTATTTTGTGATTTTTATTTAATTTTATTATTTATTGTTTTTATTTTTTTGAGCTATAACCCATTTCGTCAAGAAATTTACTATTTTTTCTCCATTTTTTCTTAACTTTTACCCAAAGTTTTAAATTCACTTTCAAATCAATGAGATGTTCAATTTCTCTTCTCGCTTCAATTCCAATTTTTTTAGTAAAGCACCGTCTTTTCCAATGATAATCCCTTTTTGGCTATCTCTTTCGACATAAATATTCACATCATATTTTCTTATCGCCGGTTTAGTTTCAACATTTATTATTTCAACTGCCACGCTATGCGGAACTTCGTCTTTTGTATGATGAAGAATTTTTCTCTTATTGTTTCCACAACAATTTTGTTCACAGGCAAATCTGTGTAATAATCTTCAGGATAAAACCACATATCGTTGGACAAATAATTTTTTGCCACATCAAATATTTTGTGAACTCCAATTCCATATTCCGCAGTAAGTGTAATTATTTCGTCAAAATCTCCCAATTTTTCTCTAATTTCCACTTTTTTCTTCAATTTCGGCATCTGTCATTTTGTCAATTTTATTGATAATCGCAACAATTGGCGTATTTACCGCTCTTATATGTTCATTTACAAACATATCTCCAGTTGAGATTTCTTTAGTTCCATCCAGCATAAACATTATTAAATCAACATTTTCCAGCGCTTCTATTGCAATATTTGTCATATGCTCTCCCAAAAGATGTTTTGGCTTGTGAATCCCTGGAGTGTCGACGAAAATAAATTGATTCTCGTTTATATTTACAATTCCTTTTATTTGATCTCTTGTCGTTCCAGCCTTATCTGAAACAATTGCCACCTTTTCATTTACAAGTTTATTTGTAAGCGTAGATTTTCCAACATTTGGTCGCCCTACAATCGTTATGAATACTGATTTCAATATTTTTGCTCCTTAATCATATTTTTAATAATTATATCATTTTTTGAAAAAATTTGCTATAAAAAAAGGTTTCATTTAAGAAACCTTCGTTAAAATTAATTACATAGCCAGTCTTTTTAGCGTAACTTCAAAAAAAGTAATTACACTTATATTCGCAAAATCTATAAAAAGTGAACCAACTATTGGAATTACAAAAAACGCTATTTTTGAATAAGTATATTTTTCTGTAATCGCTTTCATATTTGAAATTCCGTTGGGAGTAGCTCCCATTCCAAATCCACAATGTCCAGAAACAATTACAGCTGCGTCGTAATTTGAACCCATGGTTTTGAATGTCACAAAATTTAGATATAAATAAATAAGCAGAGTTTGAGCTAGTAAAAGTATAATTACAGGACCTGCTAAATCTATTAAATCCCATAATCTAAGTGACATTAATGCCATCGCTAAAAATAAACTTAGGGAAATATCTTCCAAGATGCTAATTTCTTTTGTTGGAGCATGAAGTGATTCCACATTGTCAGAAATATTTCTAATTATTGCTGCAACAATCATAGGTCCAATATAAACTGGAAATTTCATTGCTGGAAGCAAAAAATTTATGAAAAGTGACAAATATGAACCAATTCCCATGGCAATTAAGATGTAAAAAAATGCCATTGAAAATCTTTCTCCGTCAAGATATGGCCTTTGTTTTTTTAGAACCTCTTCATCTATATCTTTTTCAGCATTTTCTTTTGTTATATGTTCAGGAAGCAATTTGTGCTTTTTAATAAGACGGCTTGCAATTGGGCCACCTAGCATTGAACCTGCAATAAGTCCATAAGTTGCTGAAGCTATTGCTATCGCCTTTGCTCCTGTATACCCCATTTTTTCTATTTCAGGTGCAACAGCTGCAGAAGTACCGTGTCCTCCTGTCATTGCTACAGAACCTGTCATAAGTGCAAGAAGCGGTTTTAATCCAACTAATCCTGAAAGTAAAATCGGCACGACATTTTGTAGTATACAAAGTCCTATTGCCACGAATAAAAATATAAGTACCTGTTTTCCACCTTTTTTTAATAATTTTAAACTTGCGTTAAATCCTACACTTGTAAAAAACATTATCATAAAAAATTTTTGGAGCGTGTCGTCAAAACTAATTTCTACAATTCCTGTCTGACGCAAAATAAAAGAGATGATTGAAAATAAAAATCCACCAATAACCGGTGAAGGTATACAGTATTTTTCAAAAAATTTTACTTTTTTTCTCAATTTCATCCCAATAAGTAGTAAAATAACCGATAGACCTATCGTTTGAATCATATCAAGTTTCATTTAATTCCTCCTTTTTTTCTAAATATTAAATTCACATATCTACATTATACACTAAATGTAGTAAATCTGCAAATTTTAGCTCGAAATATTTTCCCTTAAAATTTGGAAAAACAAATAAAATGTGGTAAAATATTAAATATTATTTTATTAATGAAGGCGGGAAATATTATGGATTTTAAGCAAGTGAAGGAAAATGAAGAAAAAGCTGTTTTAAAAAATAAAAATGTTGTTGACAGTGACTTTTGGCGACAAAAATATCATATTCAAGGAATTGTGGGACTTATAAATGATCCCAACGGATTTTCGCAGTTTAACGGAGAATATCATATGTTTTACCAATGGAATCCGCTTAGCACAGAGCATAAAAACAAAACTTGGGCTCACAGTAAAAGCCATGATTTACTTCATTGGGAAAGATGTGAAACTGCATTAAGACCTGATACTTGGTATTCAAAAAATGGAGTTTATTCTGGAAGTGGAATTGTGATTGATGGAAAACTTTATTTATTTTACACTGGAAATGTAAAAGATGCAGAAGGGAATAGAGAATCATACCAATGTATCGCAGTTTCAGAAGATGGAGAACATTTTGACAGATGGGAGCCAAGCATAGTAAACCAGCCAGATGGATATACAAGACACATAAGAGATCCAAAAATTTGGGAAAAAGACGGAAAATATTATGCGGTTCTTGGAATTCAAAGTGAAAAATTGGAAGGAAAAGTTGTGCTTTACTCTTCAGAAAATATAAAAAATTGGAAATTTGAAGGCGAAATTGCTGGAGCAAATCATGGAAAATTAAAAGACTTTGGATTTATGTGGGAATGTCCAGATTATTTTCAATTAAAAGATGAAAAAACTGGAAAAATCATTGATTTATTAGTAGCTTCGCCACAAGGATTAGAACCACAAGGGGATTTATACAATAATAAATATCAGACAGGATATTTTTTTGGCAAATTGGATTATGAAAAACCAGAATTTGAAATTCGCTCGGAATTTGTGGAAATTGACAGAGGGCACGATTTTTATGCACCGCAATCAATGGAAGATAATAAAGGAAGAAGAATTGTTGTCGGATGGATGGGAGTTCCAGAAGATGAAGATTTTCCTACAGTTAAAAATGAATGGATACATTGCTTGACTTTGCCAAGAAAGTTGAAAGTGAGAGATGGAAAACTTTATCAAGAACCAATTTCTGAAATGGTTTCAATAAGAGGGGAAAAAATCGAATTTGAAGGTTTTGTTAAAGGTGAAAAAGAGATTGGAAAAGGGAAAACTTATGAATTAATTGTCAAATTTAGTGATATTTCTTCAGATTTTGGATTAAAATTGAGAGTTGGAAAAAATAGTGAAACTGTTGTGAAATTTGACTTTGAAGATAAAAAACTAGTTCTTGACAGAAGTTGCGGTGCACAAGCTGATAAGAGCGTAAGAAAAGTTTTTTTAGGCGACAGAAAAGATTTGGAACTTAGAATTTTTGTTGATAATTCTTCCATAGAAGTTTTTGTAAATAATGGAGAAGAAGTGTTTTCTTCAAGAATTTTCCCTTTAGAAAATGCTGATAAAATTATTGTTTTTGCTGAAAATGAAACAAAAGTAAAACTTGAAAAATGGGAATGGCAATAATAAATAAAAATAAAATTATTATAATATAAAATATGAAGATAAAACTTAAAATATAAAACATAAAACACAAAATATGAAAGACATAAAGATAAAGATATAAATATAAAACATATAAAGATAAGGAAATAAAAAAATTGATTAATACTGAAAAAAATAATATAAAACTTGATATAATAAATCTTTTGGATGATATTTTGCATGAAAAAAAATATAGTAATATTCAGATTAATTACTATTTTTCTAAAAATAATTATTCAAAAAAAGAAAAATTATTTGTTACAAATATTGTAAATATTGTGATAAAAAATTTAATTTATATTGATTATTTAATTGAAAGATGTACTAAAAATATAAAAAAGAGAAAAATAAAACAACTTTTGAGAATTTCTGTAGCGCAATTGTTTTTTATGGATTCTGACAACTCAGGAGTTATTTTTGAGGCGGGAGAAATTGCTAAAATAATTAATTCACATCAAGTTGGATTTGTAAATGCAACTTTACAAAATGTTTTGAAAAATAAAGAAAAATTTGATCAAGAAATTCCAATGGATAAAAAAGACGGAATAGTTTATTCATATCCGCAGTGGTTTGTGAATAAATTGAAATTGGATTTTCCAGATGACTATTTAAAAATTATGAAATCTTATAAAAAAAGAAGTTTTCTTTCCGTGAGATACGATAAAAACAAATTTACAAAAGAAGAATTTGAAAATTTATTAAAAAAAATTGACACTCAAATTTTATTTTCTGTGGAAGAAGTTTATTATTTGTCCAATGCAAATATTTTTGAAACTGAAAATTTTAAAAGTGGAGAAATAGTTGTTCAAGATGCTTCTTCATATTTAGCGGTAAAAAATCTTGAAGTTTCACAAGATGATGTTGTTTTAGACGCTTGTAGTGCACCTGGTGGAAAATCACTTGCGATTTTACAGCTTTTTAATCCCCAAATTTTGATTTCTACTGATATTCACCATCATAAAATTAAGATTTTAGAAAATTTGAAAAATAAATATGGATATAAAAATTGGAAAATAGAATTGAATGATGCCACAAAAATTGAAAATTTAGACAAAAAATTTGATAAAATACTTTTGGATGTACCTTGTAGCGGACTTGGCGTACTTCGTAAAAAACCTGAAAAAATATATGAATTGGAATCGAATAATTTTAAAAGTCTTAAAAAAATTCAAAAGAAAATTTTTGAGAGCGCATTTAATTCGATAAAAAATGGTGGAGAAATTATTTACAGCACTTGTACTTTTTCAAAAAATGAAAATACTAATAATGTTAAATATTTTTTGGAAAAATATAAAAATTTGGAAATTAAAGAAGTTGCAATTCCAAAAAATATCAAGATTCTAAAAGACGAGTTTGGTGGCGTTTATATTTCTTATGAAAATGAATATTTGGATGGATTTTATATAGCAAAATTTAAAAAAGTAAAAAAATGTGATGGTGATTAATTAATAGAACAGAAAGGATACGTTAGTATGCAATTTAATTTTAGTGACGACATAAAATTTATAATGCAAAAGTTAAATGCAAATGGAAGTGGATTTCTTGTCGGAGGAGCGATACGAGATTTAATCTTGCGTCGTGATCCTGGAGATTATGATTTTGCTACTGATATTGAATATTCAACGCTAAAGGCGATTTTTTCCGATTATTCACCAAAAGAAGTTGGCGCTCACTTTGGAATTTTGATGATTCATTTAAATGGCGTAGATTATGAAATTGCAAAATTTCGTCGTGAAACTGGAGTTTATAACAGCAGATACCCAAAAGAAATTAAATTTGTAAAAAAAATTGAAGATGACTTATCTCGTCGGGATTTTACGATAAATGCAATGGCATATAGCCAAAAAACTGGGGTTATTGATCTTTTTGGAGGTTTAAAAGACTTAAAAAATAAAACTATTAAATTTGTTGGAAATCCAAAGTTACGAATTGAAGAAGATGCGTTAAGAATTTTGAGAGCTTTCAGATTTATGGCAAAACTTGGGTTTAATCTTGATAAAAAGACAGCTGAAGCGATTTGTGAAAAAAGAAAATTTTTGAATAAAATTTCGCATGAGAGAATTTTTGATGAATTTAGTAAAATTTTGATTGCACCATACGCCATAAAAGCGTTAAAAAAGATGAAATCGCTAAAAGTTTTGGAATTTATAATTCCTGAATTTCGCTACGCTTATAACTTTGACCAAAATAATCTACATCACACCGATGATTTGTTTCATCACATAATTAAAGTTGTAAATCTTTGTGACAAAGACTTGATTACAAAATTTGCAGCGCTTTTTCATGATTTGGGAAAAATTAACACAAAAAGTATTGATGCAAAAGGGATTTTTCATTTTTATGGACACGAAAAGGAGAGCGCACTTATTGCTGAAGAAGAACTTAGGGAACTTAGAGCGCCAAAAGAGTTTATAAATTCTGTAAAAAAACTAATTTTAAATCATATGTTAATCTATCAAGAGGTTTCTGACAAAACTTTGAAAAAATTAATAATTAATTTTGAAGAAAAAAATTTAAAGCGGCTTTTTAATTTATTTTCCGCCGACTTAAATTCTAAAAATATAAATTCTAAAGAAGAAAATCAAAAAATTTTGGATAATTTTTTGCAAAGAATTGAAAATTTGAAAAAACAGGGAAATATTCCTAGCATTAAAGATTTGGATTTGACGGGAATTGACCTGATAAATTTGAAATTTGAAAATAGAGAAATTGGAAAACTAAAAAATGAATTGTATGAATTGGTTTTATCAGATGAATTAAAAAATGAAAAAGAGGAATTGATAAAATATTTAGCAAAAAAATATGATTTGTGTCAAAATTTTAAATATGAAAATTCTTGCGGTGCGATTGTTTTTAATAATAAAATTAAAAAATTTCTGATTGTGAAGATGTTTAATGGAAATTGGGGATTTCCCAAAGGTCACATCGAAGAATATGAAACTCAAGTTGAAACAGCAAAAAGAGAAGTTTTTGAAGAAACTGGAATTGAAATTAATATTGTTTCTGACAAAAAATATGAGATAAAATATATTCCGAATGAAACAACAATCAAAAAAGTTACATTTTTTATTGGAATAACGGAAAATGAAGAAGTGACGGTTGACGAGCAGGAAATTGAAGCATATAAATGGTGCTCTTATGAAGAAGCACTAAAAACAATAACTTATCGACTGCAAAAAGAAGTTTTGGAAAATTCTTACAAAATTTTGAAACAGAAAAATTTGGAAAGTTTGGAAAATTAAATTATGAAAACTGAGAAAATATTGGGTTATGAAGTTCATAGAAAAAAAGTTAAAAATATAAATTTGAGAATAAAAGAAAATATGGAAATTTACATTTCCGCTCCAGAAAATTTGCACAGCGATTACATAAAAAACTTTTTGATTTCAAAAGAAAAATGGATAAAAAATGTCTTAAAAAAACTTGAAAAAATAAAAGAAGAACGAAAAGAAAAAGAATATATTACTGGGGAAATTCATAATTTTTTAGGTCAAAAATATATTTTAACTGTAAAAAATGGAAATTTCAATCGAGTGGCTTTAAAAAATGATAAAAAAAATGAAATTATTCTGACAGTCTACAGCGATATTTTTGACAATTCAGAAGAAAAAAAGAAAATTTTGGAAAAGTGGTATTTTGAAAATGCTAAAAAAATTTTTTTAGAATTATTGAAAAAATGGATGAAAATTTTGAATGAAGATGTAAAAAAATTTTTGATAAAGCCGCTAAATAAAAAATGGGGATTTTGCAATTATGAAAAAAAATATGTGGCTTTAAATGTGGAACTTATAAAACGAACTCCGTTTGAAATCGAATATGTAATTTTGCATGAACTTGCTCATTTAAAGTATCCCAATCATGGCAAAGGATTTTACAATTATGTTGAAAAATATATGCCAAATTATAGAAATGCTGAAAAAATGTTAAATGCAAAACATCATTATTAATTTTTTTAAAATAATAAATCTTAAATATTATAAAAAAATAAAAAATCCCGTTTAGAATTTTAAAGGGATTTTTATTTTAATTATTTATTTTTCTACTTCTCTAATTTTTCTTAAAATCAGATAAAACTTCAACTTTTCCGTCTTCATAGACAAATAAGCCAGTCACAGCTTCGTGGGGCAAATCAAAATGCATTTTTTCTGAAGCTTGAATTATGTAATTTTTTTGGGTTTCATCGTCTATTGGGCATCCTGCACAGTCACTGTGTCCAGCGATGAAGATGTGATCAGATTTATGTTTTTTGACAGAAATCAGAACGACTTTATCTTCCACAGATTTTAAGTAATCTTCGTATACAATTTTATTTACAGGTCCAGCATCTGTAATTGTATCTACATAATTATATTTATAATTATTTCTTATGTATTCATTTATAATATGAATAAATCTTCCGTCCATACAGCAGATTAATGTGCAAAACATATTTTTTCTCCTTTTTTATGTTTTTTATTAAATTTTCAAATTTTTGTAATTTAAGTTTAAATTATTTTACTTCTGTTGCCTGTGGATAAATATCTTTTATGTCATTTATTATTTTGTCCACTTTTCCCCATAAAACATCTTCTTTTTGTCTATTTCCTTTTACAGCAACTCTCACATGCACACATTTTTCTTTGGCATATGGTGCAACTGTTGGATTGGTCATCTGAAAATAATCTTTTAGTCTATCATCAATTTTCCCTTCAGGAACACCTTTTATCTCCAAAGTTTTCATAAGTAAAATTGAATCGGAATATTTCTTTAAAAGCGGCAATGCGTAATCGTCTAGCATAGCAGTCATTTCTTTTGGCGGATAAAATTATTATTTTTTTTTCATTTTTTTCAAAAAAACATCCTGGCGCAAGACCGACTTCATTTTCCAGAAGAACGGATCCTTTTAAAATCGAAGCTTCTTTTTCTGCGCCGCTTGCCACTTCAAAAAAACCACGCTCGTTGTATTTTTTTATAATTAAATCATAATATTTTTGTATCATTTCTAAGTCAACATTAAAATAATTGGCGACAACTTCTTTCGTGATGTCGTCAATCGTAGGTCCAAGTCCTCCAGTTGTAATGACCAAATCCACTCTGTTAAATGCAATTTTAAGACATTCTTTTAATCTTTCAAAATTATCTCCAACAGTAGTTTGATAATATAAATCAATTCCTATATCTGTAAATTTTTTGGAAATGTATTGTGAATTTGTGTTGACGATATCTCCAACAAGTAGTTCTGTTCCCACGCAAATAATTTCTGCTTTCATTATTTTCTCCCATTTTTTGTTTATATATTTTTTATATTTCAAAAATAATTATTTATTTTTTCAAAATTATTATATCACAATAAATCGTTTGGCACAATATTTTCATTTTTTGAAAAAATTGAGTAAAATGGCGAGAAACAAATGAAAAAATGTCTGTGGACAAAAAATAAAAAATAAGTTATAATATAAACAAAATATATGATTGGAGAAGGTTTGAATGGATATACATCATTTGAAAATTTTTTTTGAAGCGTGTCGGGAAAAAAGTTTTACAAAAGCAGCAAAAAAACTGTATATTAGTCAATCAGCGGTGTCTATACAAATAAAAAAATTGGAAACAAAATTAGATATACAACTTATCGAAAGAAATTCAAAAAATTTTAAGTTGACATTTGCAGGAAAAGAACTGTATCGAATGTCTAAAGATGTCTTTGATAAAATTTTGCGAATGGAAACAGAGATGCAAAGAATTGCTTATTATGGCAAAGGAAAAATTTCAATTGGAGCAACTCACAATATTGGGGAACCGGTTTTACCTAAAATAATGGTTGAGTTTAAAAAGAAATATCCTGAAATAGAGTTTGACTTATATATAAAAAATAGGGAATCTCTTATGCGTCATTTGAAAGAAGGAACAGTTGATGTAGCTTTAATGGAAGAATATTTTATTGAAGATAAGGAACTGAAAATTATTGAAACTGAAGAATATCCATTCGTGGTTGTCGCAGGGACTCAGATTTTCGATTATGAAGAGTTAAAAAATTTAAAATTGTTAAAGCGAGATACAATACTTACAAATAAGTATTTGGATTTATTTGAGAAAATTATCGGTTTTAATTTAGAAGATCGAATTGTAATTAATGGAAGTATCGAAACGATGAAAAATATGATAAAAAATGGAATTGGATTTGCAGTGCTTCCTTATTACAGCGTTTATGAAGAAATACTTCGAGGAACATTAAAAATTGTTCATAGTTTTGAGAAATGGGAAGAAAAATTTCAAATTGTGTATATAAAAGAAAATAGCGAAAAAGAAGGAATTGAGAAATTTGTAAATTTTGTGAAAGATTATAAAATTAATGGGAATTATTCTGACGAAAAAATAAATGATCTGATATTTAAAAATTTTGAATAATAATTTAATCTTATTTGTTGTTGCAGTACAGTTAAATTTCTATAAACTTTTTAAAATAAAAAATAAAAATTTTTTAGAAGTATAATATTTGAAATATAATTTTTAAGATAAGTTTTAAAATTTATTTTAAATAAATTTTTAAATCTGGAGGTAAAATAAATGTTAAAAGAAAATATAAAAAATTCATATTTAACAGCTTACAAAACTGTCAAAAATTTTGTGGAAAATGACGAGAATATTGAAAAAACGGTTAAAATTTCAGAAGAGTTGGCAGCTGCTTACAGAGATGGAAAAAAGTCGTTGATTGCTGGAAATGGTGGAAGTAATTGTGATGCCATGCATTTTGCAGAAGAATTTACAGGAAGATTTAGAAGTGATAGACGTGCTTTGCCGTCGATTAGCATAAGTGACAGTTCACACATCACCTGTGTTGGAAATGATTTTGGATTTAATTTTATTTTTTCAAAAGGAGTGGAAGCCTTTGGTCAAGAAGGAGATTTTTTCTTTGGAATCTCAACTTCAGGAAACTCTCAAAATATTATTGAAGCAATGAAAGTGGCAAAAGAAAAAGGTTTAAAAACAGTTGCACTTTTGGGAAAAGATGGCGGAAAATTAAAAGGTGTGTGTGATTATGAATTTATTATTCCAGGAGAAACTTCCGACAGAATTCAAGAAGTTCATATGATGATTTTACATATTATTATTGAAGGAGTGGAAAGAATTTTATTTCCAGAAAATTATTAACAAATTTATTTTTTAATTTAAAGCATAAATAAAATATATGTATTTATATAAAATTTATATATTTAAATTATTGAAATTTTGTGAAAAATATGGTATATTAATGTTGTAAAATAAATTAAATGGAATGGAGTGAAATATTATGAAATTAGTTAGAAGGATAAGGGAAAGAAAAATAATGACAATTTATTTGTGCAATCCTTTATCATTGCTAATTTTTTAATATTTTTTAGGAATATAATATAAAAGTCAGCAATTTTGAGGTTGCTGGCTTTTTTTCCTTTAATTTAAAAATATTTAAAGAAAAAGGCCTAAAAAAATAGGCTTTTTTTATTTAAAATAAAAAAGTAGGAGGAGAAAGAGATGATAAAAGCAGGAATTGTAGGAGCAACAGGGTATGCAGGACAGCAGTTATTATGGATTTTAAATAATCACAAAGAAGTGAAAGTGGAATTTATTTCATCGCATTCATTTGCAGGAGAGAATATTGGAAATATTTATAAAAATTATAAAAAATATTTTGAAAAAAAATTGATTTCGTTGGAAGAAATTAAAGAAAATCTGGATAAAATAGATGTACTATTTTTAGCACTGCCTCATGGAATGTCAGAAAAGATAACAAAATCAGCGCTTGAAAACAATGTAAAAGTTATAGATTTGGGGGCAGATTTTAGATTGGATGATTCAGAAATTTATGAAAAATGGTACAAGGTAAAACATAACTATCCAGAAATCAATAAAAATGCGGTTTATGGGCTTCCAGAACTTTATAAGGAAAAAATAAAAAATACGAAAGTTGTGGCTTCACCTGGATGTTATCCCACTTCTGCTATTTTAGGTGTGGCACCGTTATTAAAAAATGGACTTGTTGATACAAAAAAAATTGTTGTTGATTCGAAGTCGGGAGTTTCGGGAGCTGGAAGAAGTGCTAAATTGGATTTAATTTATGCTGAAGTCAATGAAAATTTTAAGGCTTATAATGTTTTGAAGCATAGACATACACCTGAAATAAAGCAAGAGATGGATAAATTAGCGAATGGGAATATTAATTTAGTATTTACTCCGCATTTGTTGCCGATAAATAGAGGGATTCTTTCGACAATTTATTTAGATGTGAAGGATGAATTTAAGGAAAGTTTGACGGAAGAAAAAATTTATGAAATTTATAATGAATTTTATAAAAATGAGTATTTTGTGAGAGTTACTGAAAATTTGCCAGAGATAAAAAATGTGAAAAATAGTAATATTTGTGAGATTGGGGTTCGATATGACAAGGAATTTGGGAACATCGTTGTAGTATCAGCAATTGATAATTTGATAAAAGGGGCTGGTGGACAGGCGGTTCAGAGTATGAACATTTTATTTGGATTTGAAGAAAATGAAGGATTGGAATTTTTGTCGATGTATTTATAAAAATATTTTGTTAATAAGATTTTATTAATAGGATTTTACAGATAAAAAAGAAAGGAGCGTGTGATTTATAATTTTTAGAAAATAATTGAAAATTATTTATCATACAAAAGTTATATGAAAATAATAGAGAATGGTACGATTACTGACGTTAAAGGGATTAAAGCAACTGGAATATCGGCAAAATTGAAAAAAAGTGGAAAAAAAGATATGGCTTTGATTTATAGCGAGGAAAAGGCGGTTTCAGCTGCGGTTTTTACAAAAAATTTGGCAAAGGCTGCACCAATTATTTTGGATATCAAACATATAAAAAATGAGAATACACAGGCGATTGTGGTAAATAGTGGGAATGCAAATTCTTGCACGGGAAATACTGGACTTGCGAATTCTAAAAAAATGACTGAGCTAGTTGCGAATAAATTGGGACTTAAAGCTGAGGAAGTTTTAGTTCAATCAACTGGGATTATTGGAGTTCAGCTTGATATGGAAAAAATTGAGAATGGGATTGAGAAAGTTGTGGAAAACTTGTCGGAAGATGGCGGAATTGATGCGGCTAATGCGATTATGACTACTGACACTTTTGTTAAGCAGATTTGCTTGGAAATTGAGATTGATGGGAAAAAGGCGAAAGTGGCTGGAATGTGTAAAGGGTCTGGAATGATTCATCCGAATATGGCGACAATGCTTTCATTTACTGTAACTGATGTGAATATCGAAAAATCTCTGTTGCAAAAAATGTTTTCTGAAATTGCTGACAACACTTTCAATATGATTTCAGTTGATGGAGATACGAGCACAAACGATATGGCTTGTGTTTTAGCGAATGGACTTGCTGGGAATGAAAAAATTGTTGATGAAAATTCATCTGGATATAATGAGTTTAAAAAGGCGTTATATAAAGTGAATGAGGAATTGGCAAAATTAATTGCGAAAGATGGAGAGGGTGCGACAAAGTTGATTCAAGTTACAACAAATGGAGCAAAAACGCTGGAAGATGCGAAAAAAGTTTCAAAATCAGTTATCACTTCGAGTCTTTTCAAAGCGGCAGTTTTTGGCGGCGACCCAAATTGGGGAAGAATTTTGTGTGCGGTTGGATATTCAGAAGCTGATTTGATGATTGATAAAGTTAATATTTTCTTAAAAGCTGGAAATGATATGGTTCAAGTTGCAAAAAATGGGATGGCACAGGATTTTGATGTTCCAAAAGCTGAGAAAATTTTAAAGTCTGAGACAGTTGAAGTAATTATTGAATTAAATGATGGGGAGTTTAAAGCGACTGCTTGGGGATGTGATTTAAGTTATGATTATGTGAAAATTAATGCGGAGTATCATACTTAATATTTTTTAAAATAAAATTTATGATTTTAAGAATTTTTTATTAGTAAACTTTTCAAGATAAATTTTGAAAAAAATTATTTTTAAAATTAAATTTTTGAAAAATTAAAAAAGAAGAAAAATTTTAATAATAGAGAAAGGGAAAATATGATTTCAAATTTAGATAAAGCGAAAATTTTGGTAAAGGCGTTGCCGTTTATAAAAAAATATCATAATAAAACGATTGTGATTAAATATGGCGGAAGTGCGATGGTTAATCCTGTTGCGCGTGAGCAGTTTATTCAAGATGTAGTTCTTATGAAATATGTTGGGATAAATCCTGTGATTGTGCACGGTGGAGGGCCTGAGATAAACGAGATGCTTCAAAAAATTGGGAAAGAGAGCAAATTTGTTGCAGGAAATCGTGTAACTGATGAGGAAACAATGGAAATTGTGGAAATGGTGTTATCTGGGAAAGTCAATAAAGGAATTGTGTCGGACATCAATAAATATGGTGGGAAAGCTGTTGGTCTAAGTGGAAAAGACGGAAATATGGTGTTTGTTGAGAAGAAGTTTGTTGAAGTTGATGGAGAAAAGGTTGATATTGGGTTTGTCGGAGAGATTAAGGAAATTAATACAGAAGTTATAAAATTGTTGGAGATAAATGATGCAATTCCTGTGATTTCATCGATTGGAGTAGACAAAAATGGTCAGACATACAATATTAATGCGGATTATGTGGCAGGTGCGATTGCTGGGAAATTACAGGCGGATAGATTGATATTTTTGACAGATGTTGATGGAATCTTGCTTGATTACAATGATAAACAGACACTTATTGATGAAATCGATGTAGAAAATGTGAACGATTTAATCGAACGAGGAATTATTAGTGGCGGAATGTTGCCAAAAGTTACGACTTGCTTGAATGCGATTGAAAATGGAGTGGAAAATGTTGTTATTCTAAATGGGAAATTGGAACATTCTGTGATTCTTGAGTTGTTTACAGTCGAAGGAGCTGGAACATTGATTAAGAAGGATGAAAATTTAGAGAGTTAAAATTATTTGAGAAAGTAAAAATATCTGAAAAGATTTTGAAGTTGAAAATTAGAAAATTATGGAATATTTTCAAAAAAAATAAGAAGGAAGTGATTAAATGTTATTAAATGTATATAGCCGTTATAATAAAATATTTGAAAAAGGAAAAGGGACGTATATTTATGACAATGAAGGAAATGAATACTTAGATTTTGTATCAGGAATTTCGGTAAATTGCTTGGGACACACAAGTCCTGTGATTACAAAGGCTTTGACGGAGCAAAGTCAGAAATTGGTGCATATTTCTAATTTGTATTACAGTCAGCCGCAATTGGATTTGGCGAATAAACTTACTGAAAATAGTGAAATGGAGAGCGTATTTTTTACAAACAGTGGAACTGAAGCGATTGAGTTGGCTTTGAAAATTGCTCGAAAATATGGGAATAATTTGTCGTACGATGAAAATGGAAACAAAATTGCTGATAAAACGGAAATAATTTATATGAAAAATTCATTTCATGGAAGAAGTACTGGAGCCTTGGCAGTTACCGGTCAGCCGAAGTATCAAAAACCATTTGAGCCGTTGATGAAAAATGTTACTGAGTGTAATTTTAATGATATTAAAAATTTAAAAGCTAAGGTAAGCGAAAAAACTGCTGCCATTATTTTAGAGCCAATTCAAGGAGAAAGTGGACTTGAGAGTGCTACTCCTGAATTTATGGAAGCTATAAAAGAATTGAGCAAAAAATATGATGTGCTTGTGATTTTTGACGAAATTCAATGCGGAATGGGAAGAACTGGAAAATTATTCGCTTATGAGAATTTTGATTTAGTTCCAGATATAGTTACAATTGCGAAATCACTTGGTGGCGGAGTTCCGATTGGAGCTTGTCTGACAAAAGGGAAAGCAAATGATGTGCTGGTTCCTGGCGACCACGGTTCAACTTATGGTGGAAATCCTTTGGTTTGTGCCGTTGCAAATGCTGTTTTACATGAATTAATTGACAACAAATTAATTGAAAAAAATGTTGTGGAAAAAGGTCAGTATTCTATGGAAAAATTGAAAAAATTAAAGGGGAAATTTGATTTTATCGAAGAAATTCGAGGAAAAGGACTTCTTTTGGGAATAAAATTTAATGAAAAGAAAGTTTTGGCAAAAGACGTTGTTTTAAAAGCACTAGAAAATGGGTTGTTGCTAGTTGGAGCTGGAAATAATGTCGTGAGATTTTTCCCGCCGTTTAATGTGACAGATGGGGAAATTGACAAAGCTATTTCGATTTTGGAAAAAGTTTTGAAAACATTTTAATTAATTTTAGAAATTTTTGATAACTCAATTTTTGATTTTGTTATGATTCAAGTTCCATTTTTTATAATATTTGTCGTATTAAATTTTTAATTTTTAAAACAATAGTAATTTCTGAATGATTCTATTTCAAAAGACAAAAGTTTTCGAAAAAATTTCTTTTTAGTAATTGCAAATTATAATTGTAAATTAAAAATTATTAAGGTAAAATTATATTGAAAGAACGAAAAAATTTAGAGTTAAAGGGGAGATTTTTATGAAAACCTTTAGAAAAATTTCAATACTTTTTCTTTTGGTAAGTTTGGTGAATTTTAGTGCGTCGAATATTGAAGGAAAAATTGCTCAGATTAGGAAGGATTTCGCAAGTACTAATGCTGTGAAAAATTATGTTATTAAGGAAGTTGAAGATTTAGAGCAAAGTACAGATGGCGGCGTTGTGAAGTATTATTTTCAAAATGGAGTTGTTAAAAAAATTGTGGTTGAACATTTTGGGGAAAGTTGGAATAGTTTGACAGAATATTATGTAAAAAATGGAAAAGTTTATTTTATTTTTGATAAGACTGAAAAATATAATGTGCCATATTATGTGGATTCTAAATGGTATAAAGAAAATGAGATAAAAAATGGAGAAGTCTTTGATAAAAAAAAGTCAAAATTTTCTGAACAACGATACTACTTTGATGAAAATGAAAAATTGATTCGGTATATTGGTGAGAATAAAAAAATTGTTGAAAATGGACAAAAATTGAAGGAAATTGAGAAAGATATATTGAAAGAATATTATAGAATAAAAAATTAATATCGAGTTATAAAAATAAAAATTGGAAAAATTAAACAATAGCAAGGGACAGAATCTCTTGTCATAATATGATAAAAATAAAAATTAAGGAGAAGTTATGCTAAAAGGAAAATCATTTTTAAAATTATTAGATTTTACAACGGAGGAATTGCAGTATTTGCTGGATTTGGCGAAAAAATTGAAGATGGATAAAAAAAATGGGACTGAGAAAAAAATGATGGTTGGAAAAAATATTGCTTTGATTTTTGAGAAAACTTCTACTAGAACGAGATGTGCGTTTGAAGTGGGAGCTTATGACCAAGGGGCAAATGTCACTTACATTGGGCCTTCTGCATCACAAATTGGAGATAAGGAGTCTATGGAAGATACTGCGAAAGTTTTGGGAAGATTTTATGATGGAATCGAATATCGAGGATACGGTCAGGAATTAGTCGAAACTTTAGCTGAGTATTCGGGAGTGCCTGTTTGGAATGGGCTTACAACTGAGTTTCATCCGACACAGGTTTTAGCGGATTTTTTGACTATTTTGGAAAAAAAGGGAACTTTGAAAGGAATTAAGTTTGCATATCTTGGAGATGGGAAAAATAATATGGCAAGTTCACTTATGATTGGTGCAGCAAAATTTGGCATGGATTTTACGATTGTTGCTCCAAAAGAATATTTTCCAGATAAAGAACTAGCTGAAACTGCTTTGAAACTGGCTGAGGAAAATGGAGGACGTATTTCATTTACGGATGATAGAATTGGCGGAGTAAAGGATGCGGATGTTATTTATACGGATGTGTGGGTGTCGATGGGAGAATCTTATGATGTATGGGAAGAAAGAATAGATCGGCTTTCATATTATCAGGTAAATAGAGAGCTTATAAAACACGCAAAGGATGATTACTTGTTTATGCACTGTCTGCCTGCATTTCATGACTTGAATACAAAAGTTGCAAAGGAAATTGAGAAGAAGTACGGAATTAAGGAAATGGAAGTTACCGATGAAGTTTTTAGAAGTAAAAATTCTGTTGTGTTTGATGAGGCGGAAAATCGGATGCATACAATAAAGGCTGTGATGGTGGCGACATTGGGGGATAGAGAATATCCGATGTAATTTAAGAAAAAATGTATCTGATATATCGAAAAAATGCAGTAGTTATTTTATATTGAACTTAAATAAAATGGAATTTAAGAGTCAAATGAATAAATCGGAGTTTTATTTAGAACTACAAAAAAAGGACTATCAAAAGAAAAAATGCCTTTTTCAAAATTTATAAAAAAATATGGTAAGAGACTCAATTGTTCCAAAGTTACGTGCAGTTTTAGTAATTGGGTATATAACACCATATGTAGAATTAGGAAATAAAGGGCAAGGATTAGTTTCTGTTCCAACTTACTAATGCTGTTAACAATAATTACACTATTACTGTGGATAAAGGTAGTATTTTTTATTATAGAGGTCATAGTGCTTCAATGAAACCAAAAATTGTTTTTGAAAAAGATATTTTACCGAAAGGGAAACACGATGATTTGTCTAAACATATTCGTGGACAGAGAGAAAATTTTGCGTCTACTTCTTCAGATTTTGATATTAGTGATAGTTTTGCTGGAAAAAATGGGTATAACTACATAATAGACACTGATAGAGGAATAAATACTGTAAAATTTTTTGGAGAAAGACATCCTTTTCCAGAACAAAAAGAATTTTCTATTCCTAATGGAATAAAAATACGGAAATAAAAGATGCTTATCAATATAAGGATAATCAAACTATTAAATATATAGAAAATCCTAATTATAAACAAAAAATAATTAGAATTAATATTTTAAAAGGTAATTATAATGGAAAGTTTTTGGAAAAAAGAAGAAAGTGATATAGAAATACAAAATATTGAAATTTTAAACAATGGAAAAATAGCAAAAAATAAACTATTTTTATTAGAAATTGAAGATGAAATTAATTTGAAAATAGAAATTGAAAATATGGTATATTTTTCAAAAAGTGATAACATATTTGATTCTGTTGTAGAATTACGAAAAAAATTAGAATTAAATAATATTTACTTACTTTGTAATGCTTCAGCTATTAATGTTTATTCTTCTTTGATGCAAAAAGAGTTTGGAGGGACAAAAGCGTATAAATTACAAATGGGGAAACAAGCAACTTTAAATGATGTAGTAGATATTTTTGATTATGATAGTGAATTAAAAATTGGTAGTGTTAAAGAGCAAGAGGAATTTTATGAAAATTGGATAGAAAGTTTTTAGTGAGAAATTGTTGCTTTGCGTTAGGACATATTACCAAATATGAACAAAAATAACAATACATTGTCAATACAACGAAACCATAGAGAAAGTTTAAAATGAAATTTACCAAAATAATAAAGAAATATACTTAATCCAAATAAAATATTCCAAACTAAGAAAGGGATGTAAAATGAGAATAATAAAAAGAGATAAAAATGGAGAGGAAATAGCAGAGATTTTTGGTATTTATTGGGATGAAGAAAGAAATCAAACACTTTTTTTGGGGATGACAGATAAATATAGTGGAATGTATGTTTATTCAGAAAGTGAAGTTGAGATTATTGACCCAAATATAAATTTTAGAACAATTTATCTTTCTGGGCATCTTCCAGGGATATTTCATTGGGCATTAATAGAAAAAGATTTATTAGATGAGGTTATTGACGGTAATTTAGAATTAAGAAAACAATTTTTGGACATATTGCGTTCAGAGAATGTAATAGATTGGTAATTTTTATATAAAAATATTATGTATTTTTTTTTATATGTGGAGTGTGTCCAATCAAATAAAAAATGGGTAGGGATTAGTTTTTTATAAATTTTAATTTTACATTCTTAAAATCACAACTAAAAATAAAATTAAGATGATAAGATAATTAGATAACTATAAATTTAGGTAAAGGTAGTGGTTTAGAAATATTTAATCAACGGATTAAACAGATAAACATTAAACAAGGAGATATTCATAATGGAAAAAATAAATGATTTTAATGAAGCTAAAAATTTGCTAGAAAAATATTTAGATAAAAAAATATCAATAAATAAATTAAAAAAAAATTATTTTATTGATGATATAAAATTTATAAAAGAAGAACTAGAAAAAGTCTATTTATTTAAAGATAAAACAAAATCAGATATTTTATTTTGGTTAATATTTACATTTGATTTGTATTCTGAGGAGTTCATAAATATCTTATGTAAGATTTCAAAAGAAGAATGGCATTGGAGACATGAGGATATTGCTATTTACTTCATGGAAATGGAGTTACCGTCTACGGTAGAATGTCTTTATGAATTAGCAATTTCAGATTTTAAAAAATATCGTGATGACGAATACTGTCAATTAGTTGAAAAATGTTGCTATGCTTTAGGAGCAATAGGAACGGAAGAGGCAAAAGAAAAACTTAAATTGTTGGCTAAAAGTGATAAAGATATTATACGAGAACATGTTGAAGATACATTTGAAATGTATAAATTATCTTAATTAGGAAAGAGAAATTGCACTCAAGATAATGTTGTTAAAGATAAGTATCCTGATATGCCAATGCCTGAAAAAAGTTCTGGCTGGGGATATAAATTTGTACGTTTTAAAGAAGAAAAAAGACAAATAAATATACAATTAGGACAAGAAGATAGAAAAGCACTGGAGATATTTAATAATAATATCATAGACTATAAAGTAATAGGAGAATAATAATTATGAACAAATATCTTAAGGAAATTATATTATTATCAAAATGGTATAATAAAGAATTGACTGATGATGAGTTTTTAGAAAAATTTAAATTAAAAAAAATCAGATATAGAAGAGAAGTTCCTAAAATTGCAAAGGAAAAATTAAAAGAAGCTTGTACATTAAAAAATGGAGATATGATGATGTATTATTCTTCTTTAGTCTTTTCTTTAGTTTTTTCTTCAAAAATAGATTTTGATGAAATCAAAGATTGTATTGAGGAAATTATAACAGGAGATTGGCACTATGACCATGAAAATATAGCAGGTGCATTTGAAGATATAGCTTCACCAAAAACAATAGAATGGGTGTATTATTTAGCATTGGCACATCAGTTTGAAGGATATGAAGGGGGAATTGCAATGGCTAGAAAATGTATTCATGCACTAGGGAAAATAAATACTCCTAAATCAAAAGAAAAATTGGAACTTTTGGCTAATAATTTAAATGAAACTGAAGAATTAAGAGAATCAGCAAAACGAGAATTAAACAGACATAATTTTACAAATAAGGATGTTGAATGAAAGGAATAATTATGAAAAAAGAAGAGGAAAGAAATATTTATGCAGTATTTGATGAAAAGACGATAAGAGTTTATCAGGCATATAACAATGAAATAGCAGATGAGGCTTTAAAATTAGGAAAGTTTGGAAGTAAGTTCAGTTTAAACAGAATGACTTGGATAAAACCGTCGTTTCTCTGGATGATGTACAGAAGCGGCTGGGCTACTAAACAAGGACAGGAAAGAATACTGGCAATTGACCTGAAAAGGGAAGGATTTGATGAAATAGTGAAAAATTCTGTACTTTCATCTTTTAGAGAAGTTTCTGATTTATCTAAGGAAGAATGGAAAGAAAAATTGGAAAATTCAGAAGTAAGATGTCAATGGGATCCGGACAGGGATATTTATGGCAATCCAATAGGAAGAAGGGCGATACAGTTAGGCATAAAGGGAGAAATGGTGAAAAAATATATAAATGAGTGGATTGTAAATATAACGGATATAACTGATAAAGTTATTGAGATGAGAAACAGTATTCAAAATGGAACTTTTTCGGAGTCTATACTTCCTCAAGAGAAAAAATATATATTGTTTAATTATACTTCCAAATAATCGTTGTTGTAAAAGACAGCGGTTATTTTTAAATATTGATTTTTTTAAAATAAAAATTGTAAAATATTGAAATTTTCCTTAAAAAAAGGATTTTTAAAGGTTGAGTGAAAACTTTTGGATGGGAAAAATTCAAATGAAATGTATAATATTGAACTAAAACAATATATTTCATAAAAAATGACATTTACTCTTGCATATTTTATCCATATATTAGAAAAAATATTTATATTTGATACTAGATGTGGTATAATAATTAAAATATGTAAAATGTTATCAAAAATTAATAAATTTATTTAAGAATTTTTTCAAAAGATAGGAATTTTTTGATATAATAGAATTGAGAGTGAAAACAAATTTAATTAAAAATTTGAAAGGAAAGTAAAAAATGGAAGAAATAAAAAAAGAACTTATTATAATAACAGGAATGAGTGGAGCTGGGAAATCGGAAGTAATTAACTTTTTTGAAGACAGAGAGTATTTTTGTATTGACAATTTTCCTATAAATCTTTTTCAATATTTGAATGAAATTTTCTTAAGCAGCAAAAAAAGAAATAAAGTTGCTGTTGTGATAGATGTGAGAAATCAGGAATTTATGGAACAGCTTACAGAGCAGTTGAAAATATTAGACGAAGAAGAAATATCCCATACGATGATTTATTTGGATGCAAGAAACGATGTGCTGCTTAGCAGATATGAGTTGTCCCGAAGAAAACATCCGTTAAATTTGTACGATACTTTGCTTTCTAATATAAAGGCAGAGCGAAAAATGCTTAAAAATTTTATGTCTTTAGCGGATTTGGTAATTGATACTAGCACTCTTAAAGTAAAAGATTTACAAAAACTTTTGGAAAAAGAGTTTTCAGGAAAATTGAAAAAAATAAATATAAATTTAACTTCGTTTGGATTTAAGTACGGAATACCACTAGATTTACATTTGATGTTTGATGTGAGATTTCTTCCAAATCCTTATTATATTGATAATTTAAAGAAAAAAACTGGAAATCATATAGATGTTCAAAATTATGTGATGGGACTTTCTGAAAGTCAAAAATTTTATGAGATGCTATTGCAAATGCTTATTTATCTGATACCTTGCTATGAAAAAGAAGGAAAATCACATCTTAGAATAGGAATAGGATGTTCTGGAGGGCAGCACCGTTCTGTAACTTTTGTAAATAAACTTTTTGAAGATCTTACAAAAAGAGAAGATTATAAAATTGGTAAATACCATAGGGAAGTTGGAGAAAAAACAGAAATTGAATAAATTTTATAATAAAAAATTCGGATTAAAATTTAAAATTAAATTTTAGTTGTGGTTTTGTAAAAAATTTTTTTTAAATAAAAAATGAAAAAATTTGATATTTTTTAGTGAAGAAATCGGGGGATTATCTGGGAATGAAATAAGTTTATTTGAAAAATTGGAAAGGCAAAAGATGGAAGAGATAACTTCACCTGTAAGATATAAGGATATTCCTAAAAATCCTGGAGTTTATTTGATGAAAAATTCTCGGGGGAAAATAATTTACGTCGGAAAAGCAAAAAATTTGCAAAACAGAGTAAAGTCATATTTTATGAATATTAAGTCGCATAATGCGAAAACGCTGGAACTCGTGAAAAATATAAAAGATATTGAGTTTTTTATTTGTAAAACTGAAGTTGAAGCGCTTATTTTAGAAAATAATCTTATAAAGAAAAATATGCCAAAATATAATATTTTGTTAAAAGATGAGAAAACTTATCCATACATAAAATTTACAAAAGAAAAATTCCCTAAAATAGAAGTCGTGAGAAGTACAAGAAAATTAAATGAAAATGCAAAATATTTTGGACCATATCCAATGGGAATTTATTTTGCGCTAAAGTCTTTGATAAAGATATTTCCTGTAAGGGATTGTGCTAGAAATATGGACAAAGTAACTAAACCATGTTTAAAATATCATATGAAAACTTGTCCTGCTCCCTGTAAATTTAAAAATATTTCTTCTGAGTACAATACAAATGTTAAAAATTTTCAAAATTTTCTTTCTGGAAATAGTGATGAAGTATTAAAAAGGCTAGAAAATAAAATGAATGAGCTAAGCCAGAATATGGAATTTGAGCGGGCAATTGTCGAGCGGGAAAAAATAACCGTATTAAAGAAAATGCTGCAAACTCAGATTATTGAATACAGCCGTGAAATAGATGAAGATATATTTGTATTTACACAAAAACTGGAAAATATATTTTTGTGCGTGTTAAATGTGCGGGATGGTAAGATTATTGGGAAAAATCATATTGTTATAAAAGAAGTCGCAGGAAATCAAGAAAATATTTTTGAGCGCCTGATTACAGCTTATTATGAAAAAAGAAATATTCCAAAAAATATTATTTTTGATGAAAAATATTTGGAAAAGGAAGAACTTATTAAAGAATGGGCTAAAATTGAGAAAAAGAAGGAAATTAAGATGTATTTTCCAAAAATTCAAAGTCGCAGAAAACAGCTTTTAGAAATGGGATATTTGAACTTGAATGAAGAAGTGGAAAAGTTTTTCAGAAAAAAACGGTTAGTGCGTGAAGGATTATTAAATTTAAAAAGAAAACTTAGATTAAAAAAAATGCCGCATAGGATTGAATGCTTTGATATTTCCAATATTCAGGGAGTTGATGCTGTTGCTGCGATGACAGTTGCGATTGATGGAGAAGTTACGCCAAAGGAATACAGACATTTTAAGATTACAGTAAAAGATACGCCAGATGACTTTGCTATGATGAGAGAGGCTCTTACAAGAAGATATTCTAAATTAGGCATGGAAGAATTGCCTGATTTGATTTTAATTGATGGGGGAAAAGGACAGCTGGGAATTGCGGTAGATGTTTTGGAAAAATTGAAAAAATTTGAATATTTGGATATAATCAGTATTGCAAAAAGAGAAGAAGAAATTTTTAAAAGTTATGAGAGTGAGCCATATATTTTTGAGAAAAGCGATGAAACTTTGAAAATTTTACAAAGACTTAGAGATGAATCACATAGATTTGGAATAACGCACCACAGAAAATTGCGAAGTAAAAGAAATGTTAAAAGTGCGCTAGATAGTATTTTGGGAATTGGACCGAAAAGAAAAAAAGAATTGATTAAAAAATTTGGATTAATAAAAAATATAAAAAATGCGAAAATTGAAGAACTTATGGAAGTTGTTCCAGAAAATGTGGCAATTTTGATTAAAGAAAAACTGTAATTTTTGAAAATTTTAAAAGGAGGAAAAATTTTGAAAAAAGGAATAATTCTTATGCTTTTAGGCTGCAGTCTGATTAGTTTTTCAATGTTTGATAAAATAAAAAAAGAAATTAAATGGGCTAGTGAAGAAGAACCTAAATTTAAAAAAGTAAAAGTCAACATTGATGGAGAAGAAAAAATGCGAAAAGTGATTCCTGGAAGATATGAGATAAAATTATTTGAAATAACATATCCAAGTGATTTATTTGGGAAAAATAGATTTTTTAATGAATTTAATACTTTTTTGAAGGGGATTGAGCCGATTAAAACGAAGAGTGGAGAGCCAAAAGTTGTAAATATAAGAGCAACTAGAAAATATTCGCTACTTTTAGAAAGCCGATTTTATGAAGAGATGCAGCAAATAAAAGAAGATCTTTTATCTGATGAAGAAAAAATCTTAGAACTTCCAGCGTCTTCATTGGAAGACTATTATAGACAGCAATTAACTTCGATGTCAGGTAGAATGGGTGCAACTGAATACGCTGGAACTGATCAGGAATTTTTAAATAGACAAATTTATGTGTTATATCAGCTTTTGGATAAACCTAAATTTAATCCAAACAATGTCTATTCTGAGCTGGACAAGGAGTTTTTGATTGAAGAGCTGAAAAAAAATCGGAAAGAAGTTGTTGAAAATTTTGAAAAGTCAAAAGTGGAATATTTTATAAAAGAAAGTTATGAAAATTCAGGAATTGGAAAGTTGCAAGATGACTCAATTTATAAGTTTGATAAAGATGTTGTGATTTCGGATAAATTGGAAGATCAGGCAATTTTGCCAGAGATGGAAAAAAATGTCTATTTGACGGGCTTTCCTGAAAATATTATAGAAGAACTTGCAAAAAATAAGCTAAAGTTGAAAAGAACGCCGTTACTTTTGGAAAATAGTGATTATCATGGGTATATGTTTAATGAAGATAACACAGTCGTGTTTATTGGTGGAAAGGAGCCGAAATATTATTACAAAGACTATAAAATTAATGTTGTGAAAAAACCAATTGAAGTTTTGGATTTGCTGAAAACTGATTCTAATTACTATGTTTCAGATTTTTTCTAAAAAATAAGTAAATTTTGTGAATGAAATAATTTTAACAGGAGGAAAAATGAGTGATTATATTTTGGAAATGAAAAATATTCGAAAGGAATTTTTGGGTGGAAAAATTGTTGCAAATGATGACATTACCTTGAAGGTTAAAAAAGGGGAAATTCACGCAATAGTTGGAGAAAACGGAGCTGGAAAGTCAACACTTATGAAAATATTAAATGGGCTTTATGCACCGACTTCAGGTGAGATTTTTTACAAAGGGAAAAAAACTGAAATAATTAGTCCAACAATGGCAGCAAAACTTGGAATTGGAATGGTTTATCAGCATTTTATGCTAGTTGACACTTTAACGGTTGCAGAAAATATGGTGCTTGGATTTGAGCCAAAAAAAGGCGGAATATTTTTTGACTTGAATAAAGCTAGGGAAAAAGTTCGGCAAGTTTCTGAAAAATATGGTTTAAATATTGATCCTGACGCAAAAGTTTCAGATTTATCGGTTGGAATTCAACAGAGAATAGAAATTTTGAAAGTTTTGTTTAAAGGAGCAGAACTTCTAGTATTTGATGAGCCAAGTGCCGTACTTACGCCGCAAGAAGTAAAAGAGCTTTATGAAATTATGAAAAATTTGGTAAAAGAAGGAAAAACTATAATCTTTATTTCGCATAAATTGCAGGAAGTGCTGGATTTGTCGGATAATATCACGGTTATCAGAAGAGGAAGCGATGTTGGAAGACTTGCAACAAGTGAAGCAACTAAAGAAAAAATTGCAAATCTTATGGTTGGAAGAGTCGTTTTGTTTGAAGTAAAGCGTCCTGAAGTAAAACTTGGGAATGTGCTTGTAAAAGTTGAACATTTAACTGTAAAAGATAAAAAGGGCGGAAAAGATGGAATTGAAAAAGTCAGCGATGTTTCTTTTGAAATAAGGGAAGGAGAAGTTCTAGGAATTGCAGGAGTTCAAGGAAATGGACAAACTGAGTTAATTGAAGCTCTGGCTGGGCTTGTAAAGATTGATGATGGAAAATATTCGATAGGAAATAAGAGTTTGGAAAATCAGACGCCAAAGGAAATTAAAAACTCGGGATTTGCACATATCCCAGAAGACAGACATAAAAGAGCCGCAATTGACAATTTTACCATGGAAGAAAATATGGCGCTTGGACTTCAAGATGAATATTCAAAAGGGTTTTTGATGAATTATGGAGAAATTGAAGCTAAAACTAAAAAATATATTGAAAAATATGATATTCGTCCGAATAACGGGAAAATTAAATTTGGCGGACTTTCTGGAGGAAATCAGCAAAAAGTCGTAGTTGCACGGGAATTAGAGCGGGAAAATAAGTTTATAATTGCGGCACAGCCAACCCGAGGAGTCGATATTGGTGCGATTGAAATGATACACAACACGATTTTGCAGGAAAAAACTAAAAAGAAAGCAATCTTGGTTGTTTCAGCTGAATTATCGGAAATAATGGCATTAAGCGATAGAATTGCAGTTATGTATTCAGGAAAAATTGTAGGAATTTTGAACAGAAGTGAAGCAACAGCGGAAAAAATTGGGATATTAATGGCAGGAGGGAAATTAAATGATGAAAAGTAATGAGATAAAATCAAAAATAATAGATTTTATTCCAACAATAGTTTCAGTTTTTATTGCTCTAATTATCGGTGGAATAATAATGATTTCAAAAGGATTAAATCCATTTGTGGCATATTTTGATATGGTAAAGGCAGCTTTTTATCAGAGTTCACCTCGTTCACCATTTTTTAGTGGACTTGCCAAAACTTTATTTATAGCGACACCGCTTATTTTTTCGGCACTGTCGGCAATGGTAGCTTTTCGTGCAGGACTTTTTAACATAGGAATGCAAGGGCAAATGATTGCTGGAGGACTGACTGCAGCATTTTGGGCTGTTGCGTTTAAAAATCAGTTTTTGGGAAATGTTGTAATTGTAATAATTGTTGCGATGGTTGCAGGATTTATTTGGGCGGGGATCGCAGGGTTTTTAAAATCTAGATTTGGCGTAAATGAAGTAATTAGTACAATAATGTTAAATTATATAATTGTTGAAATTCAGAATTTTTTGATAAATGGACCGTTAAAAGATCCGTTATCACAGATTCCTCAAACTGTAAAAGTTGTGAAAAATGCAAGACTTCCACTGCTTTTTGCAAAAGTTACAAAACAAAATTTAAATTTTGGATTTATCTTGGCAATCTTATTAATTATCGCACTTTACTGCTTTTTCAAATATTCGAAAAAAGGTTATGAGATAAAAGCTGTTGGACAAAGTGAAACAGTCGCTGAAAATGCTGGAATTAATCCAAAGAAGATAATGTTTTTAGCAATGGGAATCGCAGGAATTTGTGCTGGACTTGGTGGTGCGGAAAGAGTTTTAGGTGGAGCATCCCAGTATGCCTATACAGAGTTAATTATGGGAGACTACGGTTTTACTGGACTTGCGGTGGCTTTACTTGGAAAAAATAATCCTTTTGGAATTTTAGTTGCGGGAATTTTTTATGCGGCGCTTGAAGTTGGTGGACAGATGTTGCAGCAAAGATATCAAGTTGATAAGGACATTGTATATATAATTCAAGCATTAATTATTATATTTGTAGCATCAGAAAATTTATTTAAGTTTTTTATAAAAAAAAAGAAAAAGTAACTAAAAATTTTAAATATTAAAATTTAAATTTAAAAGGAAGGAAAAAATAAGAAAAATGAAAGAAATAGGGAATTTAATACAGCAAACAATAATTATTGCGCCACCAATTTTAATAACAGCGGTTGGAGCGTGTATTTCAGAACGAAGTGGTGTTGTAAATATTGGTCTTGAAGGAATTATGTTAAGTGGAGCTTTTGCCGCAGCAGTTGTAAATATAGCCACAAGTAATCCATATTTAGGAATTGTGGCAGGAATGGCCGTAGGGGTTTTAATCTCGTTAATTCATGCAGTAATTAGTATAAATTTAAAAGGAAATCAGATTATAAGCGGAGTTGCAATAAATTTATTTGCAGTCGCAGTAACTTCATTTTTAATAAAGGCACTATATAACACAGCTGGAAGTACTCCAATGGCAAAAGATGCCGCTGGAAATCCAATTCTTGCAAACCAGCCTCTGATGTTAATTATTATTTACGCAATCGCAATTTTGACACATTTTTTTCTGTATAAAACAGTTTTAGGACTTAGAATAAGAACGGTTGGAGAGCATCCACTTGCAGCGGATACAGTTGGAATAAGTGTCTACAAGATAAGATATATAAGTGTACTTTTGTCGGGAGCACTCGCAGGACTTGGTGGAGCATATTTGACAACTGTACTGCTTCCATCATTTTCAAATAATATGTCAGCAGGTCGTGGATATATCGCATTGGCGGCGATGATTTTTGGAAAATGGAATCCAATTGGAGCAATATTAGCAAGTTTACTATTTGCCTTTGGTCAAGCATTTGCTGATTATGCCAAAGCGACAAGAATTCCAATACCTCAGCAATTTTTGACGATGATACCGTACATTTTGACAATATTGGCATTAGTAGGATTTGTTGGAAAAGCTAGAGCGCCGAAGGCATCTGGTTTGCCGTATGAAAAATAAAAAATAAATTTTTAGAAAAGAGGTTGAAAAATGGGATTATTTGATAATGGAAAAAAGGTAAAAGAAAAAAATTTAGAGTCTGTAACTTCAAGTTCTGTCACTTCAGAAGAAGATGATTTAAACGGAGTGAGTATAATATCGATGGAAACTTCAATAAAAGGAACAATTGAGACAAATTCAATGTTTCAAATCGATGGAGTTTTAGAAGGTGATATTAAAGCTGGAAGTTTAGTTCATGTAGGAACAGAAGGAAGAGTTAAAGGGAATATCACAGCAAAATCAGTTTTTATTGAAGGCGAAGTTTCTGGAGATATAGTTGCTGATAAAGTTGAAATCGGTTCAAAAGGAAAAGTTCGATCGAATATTACTTCATTAACATTAGTTATTCAGGAAGGTGGAATGTTTGAAGGAAGCAAGAAAATGAAAGTAGCTTTAGTTAAGGATGAGCCGAAAGTAGAAGTTTTAGAAGATAAAGAATTATAAGGAAAGTATTTTAGTAAAAATATTGTGATTTAAAAAATCTGTTTCATAGATTTTTAAATAATTTATGGGACAGACTTTTTTGTGTAAAAATTTTTGTGGACTGGAGTACGAAAAAATGGTAATATTAGATGATGAAGAATATGATAAAGTCTGGGATATAGTTTATGATAGATTTAATTTTAATCCTAGTGTTGATAAAAAAGAAATAGCGTTTGAATTTAAAGAACCATATATAGTTTATGATATTAGTTATCATTATGAAAATCTAGAGGAAATTAAAGGGTTTGTAGTTTGGGGATTAAAAAAAGAAATTCGGGATAAAATAACAGAAATTTTTTTGAAATGTACTAAGGAAAATGGGGAATTGTATGCATTGGATTGGCAACATTCTTGTTTTAGATATAATCCTCGTATTAAAGATGAGCCTAAAATTATAGAAGTTAAAGATGAATGCTACTGGGGTGGCGGGTATACTGCATATTTTCCAACATATTTTCCAAATGGGGATTATTATTTTTTTATTGATGTTAATTTTAATTTTGGATATTTAGGACATCCTTGGCAACAAAAGGTTTGGATATATGGAAAAAAATTGATTGAAGAATTTAAAAAAGCTGATTTAGAGGAATTTAAGTTAATTGAGGAGAAAAATTAGAGAGGAACATTGAAGAGAATGAAAGACAACAAAATAAAGATTACTGGAGCTAGAGAGCATAATTTACAAAATATTGATATTGAGATTCCAAAGAATGAGCTGGTTGTAATTACTGGGGTTTCTGGGAGTGGGAAGTCTTCGCTTGCGTTTGATACGATTTATTCAGAAGGGCAGAGAAGGTATGTTGAGAGCTTGTCGGCTTATGCGAGAATGTTTATTGGGCAGATGCAGAAGCCTGAATTGGATAGTATTGAAGGGCTTTCTCCTGCGATTTCGATTGAACAGAAAAGTGTGTCAAAAAATCCTCGTTCGACTGTTGGTACAACTACTGAAATTTATGACTATATGCGGCTTTTGTGGGCACATATTGGGGAAGCGCATTGTCCAATTTGTCATAGAAAAGTGGAAAAACAGTCAATTCAGGAAATTGTTGATAATTTGATGAGTTCTCGGAAAGAAAAGGATAAAATGATAATTTTGTCGCCAGTTGTGATTGATAAAAAGGGGACTCATAAAAATTTGTTTTTGAATTTACAGAAAAGAGGGTTTCAAAGGGTTCGAGTGAATGGCGATATTCTTGATTTGAGTGATGAAATTGTTTTGGATAAGAATAAAAGGCATCATATTGAAGTTGTTGTTGACAGGGTTGTGTTTAAAGTGGATAATAAGGAGTTTTTGAGTCGATTGACGGAGGCGATTGAAACTGCGAGTGAGCTTTCTGATGGGAAAATAATTGTGAATATTAATGGAGAAGATAACAAATTTAGTGAAAATTTTTCTTGTCCAGACCATCCAGATGTTGTATTTCCAGATGTTGTGCCAAGACTTTTTTCATTTAACGCACCGTATGGGGCTTGTGAAGTTTGTAATGGGCTTGGTTCAAGATTGGAAGTGGATGAAAATAAATTAATTGTAGATGAAAATTTATCAATTAATGAAGGTGGAATTGTTTTTCCAGGAGCAACGACTAAAAAGGGCTGGAACTGGGATTTATTCACGGCGATGGCAAAGGCGCATAAAATTGACTTGGATAAAAAGGTTTCTAAATTGACTCGAAAAGAGAAGGATATAATTTTTTATGGAAGTGATAAGCAATTTAAATTTTCTTGGAGCGGAGACAGTTTTAGCTATAACGGAAAACGAGGATTTGAAGGGGTTGTGCATGGAATTGAACGAAGATACAAGGAAACTGCTTCTGAATCAGCAAGAGAAGAGATGGAAGCAAAATATATGACAGAGAGAACTTGTAAAACTTGTCACGGAAAAAGGCTTAAAGATGTTGTGTTGGCGATAACAGTTAATGATAAGAGTATTATTGACTTGACTGAAGTGAGCGTTGTTGATGCACTTGATTTTTATGAAAAAATTCAGCTTACAGAAAAACAAATACAGATTGCAGCTGAAATTTTGAAGGAAATAAAAGAGCGGCTAAAATTTATGATAAATGTCGGACTTGATTACTTGAGTCTTGCTAGAATGACAAAAACGCTGTCTGGTGGAGAATCGCAAAGAATTAGGCTTGCAACTCAAATTGGAAGCAGGCTTACTGGCGTGATTTATGTGCTTGATGAACCGAGTATTGGACTTCATCAGAGGGATAATGACAAGTTACTTGCGACTTTGAAGGATTTGCGTGATATTGGGAATAGTTTGATTGTCGTAGAGCATGATGAGGATACGATGAGAGAAGCGGATTATTTAATTGACATAGGTCCAGGTGCTGGAATCAATGGAGGAAAGGTTGTAGCACAAGGAACGCCAAAACAAGTTATGAGAAACAAAAAATCATTGACAGCACAATATTTGAACGGAAAAATTAAAATTGAAGTGCCTGAAAAAAGAAGAAAGGCGACGAAAGAAATTGTTTTGAAAAATGCAAAAGGAAATAATTTGAAAAATGTGACGGCACATATTCCACTTGAAGTTTTGACGGTTGTAACGGGGGTTTCAGGAAGTGGAAAGTCGACATTGATTAATCAGACATTGTTCCCGGAGCTTCACAACAGGCTAAATAAAGGGAAATTGTATCCACTTGAAAATGGTGGAATCGATGGGCTTGAAAACTTGGAAAAAGTTATTGACATTGACCAGTCGCCGATTGGGAGAACACCGAGATCGAATACTGCGACATATACAAAAATTTTTGATGATATTCGTGATTTATTTGCACAGACAAACGATGCGAGAGTGCGTGGATATACGAAAGGAAGATTTTCATTCAATGTAAAAGGTGGACGATGTGAAGCGTGTAGCGGTGCTGGAATCAATAAAATTGAAATGAATTTTTTGCCAGATGTTTATGTGGAATGTGAAGTTTGTAAAGGAAAACGGTACAATCGAGAAACACTGGAAGTTCAGTACAAAGGAAAAAGTATTGCAGATGTGCTAGAAATGACAGTTGAAGAAGCATACGAATTTTTTAAAAATATTCCATCACTTGAGAGAAAACTGCAAACATTGATGGATGTAGGAATGAATTACATTCAATTAGGGCAACCTGCGACAACTCTTTCAGGTGGAGAAGCTCAACGGATAAAACTTGCGACTGAATTATCAAAAATGTCAAGAGGAAAAACCATTTACATTTTGGACGAACCTACAACAGGACTTCACTTTGAAGATATCAGAAAATTATTAGAAGTATTAAATAGATTGGTTGATAAAGGGAATACAGTCTTAGTAATTGAGCATAATTTAGATGTAATTAAAGTTGCGGATCACATTATTGATATAGGACCTGAAGGTGGTTATAAAGGTGGACAGATTATTGCAGAAGGGACTCCTGAAGAAATTGCAGAGAATGAAGGGTCTTGGACTGGGAAATTTTTAAAGAAGTATTTGTAGTGTTTAAAAAAGATAATACATATTTTTTTTCATACTATTTTAATTGTTGTGTGATATAATAAACAAAGATAAACGTTAAAAAGGAGATGTAAAAATGGGAAAAAAGAAAAACAGTTTTCTAAAAAAAATTGGCATTAATCATGATTCTAGTATTTGTAGTTGCATTAGGAATAGTTTCTTGCACTTTTTTGGAAAATAAAACTTTAAGTGTTCCAAAGTCTATAATACAAGGAAAAGTGGATAAGAAATTTTCAATTACAAAAAATTTCTTGTTTGCAAAGGTTACTTTGAAAAATCCTAAAGTTGATTTCAAAGGTGATAAAATGTATATTGACGCTGATTATTCAGCTTCACTTGTTGGAAGTGGAATTAGTGGAAAAATGTATTTGAGTACAAATGTCAGATATGATACAAATAAAGAAGAATTATATTTAGTGGATTTGTCGATTGATAAGATTTTAGATGAAAATGGTAAGGAAGTGGCAGATTCTTCGGAAGCAAAAATGTTGAAATCTTTATTGAGTAATTATATTGAGACTACGCCAGTGTATAAATATGGTGAAGAACATGAAGAGAAAAATAAAGATAGAATAAAAAAACATGTAAAAATTAAAAATATGTACATTAGAGATGGTAAATTATTTGTTCAAACTTAAAAAATATAAAAGTAGTGAAATTTTAGATTTATTTAGAAAAATGGTAATGGTTACAGCTATTTTATATTATTAATTTTAAGTATTATGAAAAATAAATTTTAGAAAATTTAAGATCAAAAGGAGAATATAAAATGGAAAAAATAAAACATGAGAAATACAAGATTTTAAAAAGAAATATTATTGAAGATTCTGATTTTACAAAGGAAACAATGTTTATTCTGATTTGTGCAATGATTATAGCTTCAATAGGATTAAATACAAATTCTGTTGCAGTAATTATTGGAGCAATGTTGATTTCGCCACTAATGTCGCCAATTCAGTCGCTAGGATTGGGATTATCAAATGGAAATTTAAAAAGAGTTTATGTGTCACTTTTTAGATTGGGAATTTTTATATTAATAAGTGTAGTAAGTTCCACTTTTTATTTTTTAGTAAGCCCTATAAATGATGCAACACCACAGATACTAGCAAGAACTTATCCTACTTTATGGGATGTTTTAATCGCAATTTTTGGTGGAACTGCAGGAGTAATTGGAAAAACTGAAGAAGATGGTGGAAATGTAGTTCCTGGAGTAGCTATTGCAACAGCATTAATGCCTCCTTTGTGTGTAGTAGGATTTGGGATTGCTCATGGGAATCTGAAAATTTTTCTTGGAGCAGGATATTTGTTTATAATAAATGTATTTTTTATAATGATAGCAACATTAGTTGGTTTGATAGTTTATTCTGGAAATATTTTTGAAGCAAGAAATAAAATTTCAATAAAAAAACAAATAATATTTTATATAGTAAGTTTAATCATAATTATTCCAAGTATATATACAGCAACAACTTTAGTTCAAGATACAGCGAGAGAAAATTCATTAAAAAAATTTATTTCAAGGGAATTAAAAAATCATTATGTTTTTGATAATTCTATTAATAAAAAAGATAAAACTGTTACTTTAAAAATTGTAGGAGATGCCTTTAAAAAACAGGATATTGAGAAATTAGAAAAAAAACTGGAAAAATATAAATTGAAAAACTATAAATTAAAAATACAGCAGTTATCCAATGAAAAGTATTTAACAGCACAGGACTTATCAAAATATCTGAACGAAGAAAAAATAAAAGAAAATGCTGAAGATGTTTCATTACCGATTGAAAATAAAAATCAAGAAATTTTGGAAAATGATTTAAAAACTGTTGAAAATATTTTATATAAAAATTTTTCAAATAATATTAGTGAAGTTAAAATTGGGAAATTGATAGATGCAAATAATAATGAGAACTTTGTTGTTTTAGTTGTTGGGAATGAAACAATGACAGATGAAATTTCTGAAAAAATAAAAAATCTTGAGTTTAATACTGAGAAAAAATATGAAATTATTGTAGAAAAATCAAAATCTATTTCAATGAATGAAGAAACATCAAATTAGAAAAAAATACTTGAAAAAAAATAAAAAAATTTATTATTATTATTATAGTTAAAAATTTTATTGAGAGAATATTAACTTTAAAGTTTTTGAAGAAGTATTTATAATGTAATTAACTTAAATATTTTGAGTTTTTGACTGGCTAAATTTTCTAAAAAAATTTTTTATAAAAAAATGAAATTATTGATAAAAAATAGTTGAAATAATAAAAAAAATACGGTATTATAAGAGTAGAAGGATTTTAAAAAAAATTGTATTTTAGTAAAAAAATCTGATGTTAAAGCGTTAATTTAAAATGAAAAGAGGTAAGAATGAAAAAATCATTTTTCAAATTAATATTTCTTGTGGTAATTGTAGTTGCTGGAATTATATCTTGCGATTTCTTGGCAAATAAGACATTAAGAATACCAAATTCTATGATTACAAAGGAATTAAATAAAAAATTTCCAATTGAAAAAAATTTTTTACTTGGAAAAGTTGGACTTAAAAGTCCTGCGATGAGTTTTATAGGTAATAGACTTTATTTTTCAGCTGATTATGATGTTTCACTTTTGGCAGGAAAAGCGAAAGGTTCAATATTTTTAAACAGTCAAGTAAAATTTGATCCAAAAACAAATAAATTGTATTTAGTAGATTTAGACATCACTAAAATTACTGATGAAAAAGGTAATAAAATAGATGATTCAGTCATGGCACAGTCGCTAAAAGCACTTGTTTCAAATTATTTGGAAACTAACGAAGTTTATACTTATGATGAGGACAAAAAAGTAAAGGTAAAAAATATGTACATAAAAGACGGAAAATTGTTTGTGCAAACTTAAAAAAATTAGTTTTGGAAATTTTTTATAGTATAAAAAAAGTATGAGGAGGAATCTTTGTACTTTTTTATTTCAAAAATAGTTGGGAAATGAAGAAAAATAAGGTATAATTAATAGAGAAGAATATTTAAAATTATAATAATAGTTGTATAAATTTTGTATAAAATATAATTTAATAAAATATTTAAAAAAATTTAAAAAAAGATTGCTTTATAAAAAAATTTAAGTTATAATTTTAAAGAATTAAAATTTTGCTATTTTGAACATTGGAATTTTATGTAAAATTTCATTATTTTGATAATTTTTAGAAATATTGAAAAGTTTCTGAAAGGGGTGATGAAAATGGAGATAAAAAATTATTTAGATTGTATTTAAAAAATATATTGAATCGTAAATCAAAAAAATTATCATAATTTTTTTGAAATTGGAATAATAAGTGGGTTCTTGGTAAAAAATAAAAATTATTAAAATAAAAATATTGTAAAAAAAAGAAAATTTGAAGAAGGATAGGAAAAAAAATGGAATTTAGACTTATGACATATAATATTTTTGGAGCGAGATTAACTGATGGACGAGAACTTGCACGAAGCATAAAAAAGTATAAACCTGATTTTATTGGGTTACAGGAAGTGGATAGAAATACAAAAAGAAGTAAATTTCGAGATGTTACTCAAGAAATGGCACAGGAATTGGGATACAATTATTATTATTTTCAAAAAGTGATGGATTTTGATAAAGGAGAGTATGGAATTTCCTTTATTTCAAAATATGATGTAAAAATTATATATATTCACGAATTGCCGGGAAAAAGCAAGGAAAAAAGACAAGTTTTGGCAGCCAAATTAAGTCCAGGGAAATTTAAAAGAAAAATTTTGGTTGTAAATACTCATTTGGACAATAAAATGGATAATAAACATGAGGAATTGGATGACTTGTTTTCAGTAATTAATAAATTTAGAGGAGATGTGAAGTTTTTGTGCGGAGATTTTAATCTTTTACCAACGACAGAACATTACGGAAAAATTAGAGAAACTTGGAATGATAGCTACTTTGAAGGAAAAGATTTACATGGAAACAAAAACGAAGCGATAAGGGACTTGGAAACGGCAAGAATTGATTATATAATGGCTCAGAAAGATGCTAATTACAAGGTAAAAGAAAGTTTTTACATCAATGATAATTCTCGAGATTGGACAAAATTGTCAGATCACTTGCCTTATATGGCGGTTTTTGACGTGAAATAAAAATTTGTAGATTGTTTAAAAGAAGAAGATATAAATAAAAAAGTTTGCAAAACAGAATAAAAAAACATCAGGAGAAAAAATGAAAATTAGAAATGCGACAATAAACGATTTGAAAGAATTGACAAAAATTGAGGCAAAGTGTTTTCCTTCTGAAGAAGCAGCAACAGAAGAAGATTTTAAGGCAAGATTAAAAGTTTATCCAAATTATTTCTGGATTTTAGAAGATGATTTTGGGAAAATAATCTCATTTGTGAATGGAATGGTAGCGGGTAGCAAAAATTTGATAGATGAAATGTTCGAAAATCCTAATTTACATGATAAAAATGGGGACTGGCAAATGATTTTTGGAATAAATACACTGCCTGAATATAGAAAAAATGGATATGCAGGTTTACTTTTAAAACAAGTTATAAAAGATGCAAAAAAACAGAAAAGAAAAGGAGTTGTACTTACTTGTAAAGAAAAATTGGTCAATTATTATGAAAAATTTGGATTTAGAAGTTACGGGATTTCAGAATCTTTGCATGGCGGCGCAGTTTGGTACGATATGAGAATAGATTTTTAGAAAAAATAAAAAAAGATAATTTAATTTTTTTTTAAATTTTTCTATTGACTTATTATGTTTTTGAGGGTAAAATATTATTGACATAGATGAAAGGGAGTGATTTTATGAAAATCATTATTAGCGGAAAACAACTTAAAGTTACAGATGCAATCAGAAAATATGCGGAGGAAAAAATTAATAAAATTTCTAAATATTCAGACGCTATAACAGAAGTCGATGTTGTTCTGACTGTAGAAGATACGAAATCTGAAGGACCAGTTCACAAAGCTGACGGTTTAGTTTATGCAAGTGGTACAAAAATAAAAATTGAAGCTGAAGACAAAGACTTGTATGCAGCAATTGATGAATTATCTGACAGATTGGAAAGACAAGTTAGAAAATATAAAGAAAGACAAAAAGACTACAACAAAAAAGGAACTCGTTAATTCAAATAAAACTTTGAAATAAAAAAAATTTATATATAAAAAAGACTGTTTCATATTAGAGACAGTTCTTTTTTATTTTTTGTAAAAAAATAATTACTTTAATTTTTTTAATGCGGAATCAAATTGTTCTTTTGTGATACTAAAGGAATTTAGTGCGTTTAAAAGTTGTTTTGAATTATAGTAGCCTATCTTTAAATAGTCTCCCAGTTCTATTCGACGTTCTTTAGCGTTTTTTCCCGAGCAAAGCTCATTTTCTATCAAATCTTGCATTGTAAATGTGTAACCGTTATTTTCATTTTTTTCCGTAATTAAATTTTTCAGTGCATCTAAAATAGCTTTGTCGTTTGCATTTTCCACGCCGACATTTTTATTTTTAGTTGCATCTTTTCTTGAGATAAAAGCATGTTTTATATTCGGAATATATTTTCTTAACGTATCTCGAATTTTTTTTCCCGCATAATCTGGGTCGGTAAATAAAATCAGTTCATTTTCTTTAGACAAATTTACAATTTTATTTATTGTTTTTTTTGAGAGAGCGGAAAATCCATTTAATGCTATAATGTGTGCGTCAACAACCCTTTTTATCGCTGTAATGTCATCTCTTCCTTCAACAATTATAATTTCTTTTATTTTGATCTTTTCCATTCTTTTATTTTTTTTTCCTTGCTTCTTTTTTTCTTTTTTTTTAAACTTCAAACTTTAAATTCAAAATTTTAATTATTTAATATTGTAATCTTTTAAAACAGTCAAAAGTAAATCCCAAGTTTTTCCGACTGAACTTATTTCCATTCTTTCTTCAGGTGTGTGAGCACCATAAATATTTGGTCCAATGGAAGTGATGTCCACATCCATATTTGCATCAAAAATTCCGCATTCAAGTCCAGCGTGAATCGCTTTTATTTCTGGCTCAGAATTATTAATTTTTTTAAATGAATTTATCATAAGTTCTCGTATTTTTGAATCTTTTCGGTATTCCCAAGATGGATATGGAGCGCTAACTTTCATTTTTACATCGTATTTTTTACAAAGTTCTTTAATTTCTTCGATTAATTTTTCAAGTGAATGATTTACAGAACTTCTCGGTAGCGACTGAATTTTTATTCTTAATTGGTTTGAAATTTCTTCAGACTTTATAACGCCTAAATTAATTGATGTTTCCACAAGATTTTCGACATCTTTGCTCATCGAAATTACGCCATTTGGAAATTCGTGGAAAAATGAAAGAACTCTGTTTGTGTCAGCGGTTGATATTTTTTTGAAATTTTTAACGTTGCCTATTTTTTTTATTTCTAAAACTGGGTTTTTGTCAATTACACCAAAATCAGTTAAAATATTTTTAAAAGCTAAATTTGCCAATTCTTCAAGTCTATGTCCCGGCTCATCTAATTTTACGCTAATATGGCATATCGCTTCACGAGGAATTGCATTGGTTTTTTCACCGCCATCAAAGTTAATTAATTCCATAAAATATCTTTTGTTTAAATGATACAGCACCTCATTTAATATCTTGTTTGAATTCCCAAGCCCCAAATGAATTTCAGCCCCAGAATGCCCTCCATCTAAGCCTTTTACTTCGATTGAGAAAACTGTATCATCATTTTCACAGTCCTTTTTGATAAGGTTAAACTCATTTTCAATTCTAGCTCCACCTGCGCTGCTTACATACACTTGACCGTATTCTTCAGTATCTAGATTAATTAAAGTTTTTCCTGAAAAAAGGCTAAAATCCAAGTTATTTACTCCTGTCATTCCTTCTTCTTCATCAGTTGTTAAAATAACTTCGAGTGCTGGATGAGCTATATCATCACTATCCAAAATTGCAAGAGCTATCGCAACAGCAATTCCGTTATCAGCGCCTAATGTGGTTCCATTCGCTGTTAAAAATCCATCTTTTACAGCAAGTTCAATTCCACAATTTTCAAAGTCAAAGTCAGTATTTTTGTTCTTCTCCCAGACCATATCCATATGCCCTTGTAAAATAAGGGGAGAAAAGTTTTCGTAGCCTTTTGTGGCTTCTTTTTTTATTAAAACATTTAATGCTTTATCTTGTATAACTTCAAGATTTCTTTCTTTTGCGAAATTTACAAGAAAATCACTGATTTTTTTTTCTCTTTTTGAACCTCTTGGTATTTTTGAAATTTCACTGAAATAGTGAAAAACTTTTTGAGGATATAAATTTTCTAATTCCATTTTAAATTCCTGCCTTTTTTATAATTTTGGCTATAAAATACTATCCAATAATTCTTCTAATTCATTCATTTCTCTTTGAGTCAAATCATAGCCACTTTTTAGTTTTTCTAAAAGTCTGTTGTCAGATCCAACCGAACTTTTTTCCAAAATTTTTATAATCAGTCTTTTATAAAATTCCATTTTTTCTCCTTAAAGCGATATTGCGGTTTCAAGTGCAACTTTTATCATGTCGTTAAATGTTGTCTGTCTTTCCTCAGCACTGGTAACTTCGTGAGTTATAAACGAATCACTTATTGTGAGTATTGTTAGTGCGTTTGCTCCCAATTTTGCAGCGGTTGTGTAAAGTTGTGCAGTTTCCATTTCTACACACAACACTCCAAATTTTGCCCATTTTTTCCAAGCGTTAGGGTCATCTCCATAAAAAGTGTCACTTGTAAATACATTTCCAGCTTTTACATTGAGCCCTTTTTGTTTTGCAATTTCATACGCTTTAAAAAGCATTTCGGCATTTGCAGTTGGTGCGTAATCTGCTCCGTTAAATCTAAGTCTATTGATAGCTGAATCAGTTGAAGCCGACATGGCAAGTACAACATCTCTCACTTTTACATCTTTTTGATAAGACCCCGCTGTTCCAACTCTGATTAAGTTTTTCACTCCAAATTCAGAAATAAGTTCATGCGAGTAAATTCCAATTGAAGGAACTCCCATTCCAGTCCCTTGAACCGAGATTTTTTTCCCTTTATAAGTTCCAGTAAATCCCAACATTCCACGAACATTGTTATATTGAACAGCATCTTCTAAAAAAGTTTCTGCAATATATTTTGCCCTAAGTGGATCTCCTGGTAGTAATATAGTTTGTGCAATATCTCCTTTATTTGCCCCAATATGTGGTGTAGCCATTTTTACCTCCTAAATTTTTTATATCTATTAAAGTAGTATGTCTCTGTATTTTACAATATTTGGATTTAAAAATCAAATTATTTATTTTATTCTAGTATTTTTTTAATTTCTTGATTTTTTTCACTATAAAAATAATCGTTTCCCTGTGACAAGTCAATTTATGCTTTTTTTCTTTGAATTAATTTTTTTTGATGCTATAGTAAAAAAATGGAAGTGTTTCCCAATTTATCACAGATGCTTTCAAAGCCAGATTTTAAATTATCGTCCAATTTAAAAGCATAAGTTGATTTTCCTATTTTTTATCACTTTTATATAATAATATATAATAATTAAACTATAAAAGTTATGAAAATCAAATTTTTTTAAATAAGTTATTTGGCAAAATAAACTTTTAATTAAAAAAATAAAAAAATATTCAGATTCTCTAAAGTTTTTTTTCTTGAAAAATATCAAAATTTTTGTTATACTTTTTATATATAAGTTTTTTTGCAAAAAAAGAAATCCATAATAAATTTTATCCAAAAATTTTTATCTTTAGTAAAATACTTAAAATTAGTTTTATTTGGAGGAAAAGATGAAAAATAATTTTTTTATCAAAAGGGCAACAACTAAGATAAATTTTATTGTCAGACAAATTATTACATTGTCTACTTTGTTATGGAGAAAATATATACTAAAATCTGAGCATTTTTGTTTGCTTGGATTTTTTTTGTAAAAAAATTTTAAAAATTGTATTTAAACAAAAGGAGAGAAAAAAATGAATTACAGAATCTTTGTTGAAAAAAAAGAAGATTTTAGAGTGGAAGCACAAAATTTATTTAGTGATTTAAAAGAAAATATCGGACTTGCTGGACTTTTGGATGTGAGAGTTTTAAACATTTATGATATTTTTAATTTAGGTAAAAATGATTTGCAAAAATTAGAAAAAACTGTATTTTCAGAAATAAATGTTGACAATGTTTACAAATCATTGGAAGAGAGTTTAGGGGCGCATAAAAATAAAAATTCAAAAGAAGTGTACTTTTCTGTTGAATTTTTGCCAGCAATACGATCAAAGGGCAGATTCTGCAATTCAATGTATAAATTTACTGATTGACCAAGATAATAACATCAATGTAAAAAGTGGAAAATTAATAGTTTTATATGGCAACATTTCTTCAGAAGAGTTAAATAAAATAAAAAAACATTGTATAAATAATGTAGAAGCCAGAGAAAAAAATTTAGATATCTTGTCTGAAAATGTTGAATTACCAAATAAAGATAAAGTCATTGTTTATGATGGATTTATCAAAAAAAACAAAGAAGAAATTGTTAAAATGAGAAATGATTTAGAATTAGCAATGACTGCAAAAGACTTACTGTTTATTCAAGAATATTTTAAAAATGAAGAAAAGAGAAATCCGACAGAAACTGAAATAAGAGTGCTTGACACTTACTGGTCAGACCACTGTAGACATACAACTTTTGAGACAATTATTGATGATATAAAAGTTGAGAATGAAGTTTACAGAGATTTGTTTAATAAAGCAATAAATGAATATGTTGAAAGTAGAAAATATGTTTATGAGGAAAGAGAAGCTAAAAGACCGATGACTTTAATGGATTTGGCGACTGTTTTTGGGAAAGAGCAGAGAAAAAATGGGTCACTTCCAGATTTAGAAGTTTCTGATGAAATTAATGCTTGTTCAATTTACATTGATGTTCCTGTGGAAAGAATTAATGAAGATGGAAAAGCAGAAGTAACTGAAGAAAAATGGATTTTACAATTTAAAAATGAAACTCATAACCATCCTACAGAAATTGAACCATTTGGAGGAGCTGCAACTTGTATTGGGGGAGCAATTAGAGACCCGTTATCAGGAAGAACTTTCATTTATCAAGCGGTTAGAATAAGTGGAGCTGGGGATCCAACTGAAAGAATTGAAGATACGATAAAAGGTAAATTACCTCAAAAAGTTATTACAAAAACTGCTGCACATGGATTTTCATCTTATGGAAACCAAATTGGACTTGCGACAACTCATGTAAATGAAATTTATGATGAAGGTTATAAAGCGAAAAGAATGGAATTAGGACTTGTT
The DNA here is from genome assembly GCF_041200005.1 of Leptotrichia rugosa. Lineage (NCBI taxonomy): Bacteria > Fusobacteriati > Fusobacteriota > Fusobacteriia > Fusobacteriales > Leptotrichiaceae > Leptotrichia > Leptotrichia rugosa. Next base: position 1,341,770 of record NZ_CP165644.1, on the reverse strand, counting down.
GTAGGAGCTGCACCAGCTGAAAATATTATTCGTGAAAAACCTGAGGCGGGAGATATCGTAGTGCTTTTAGGTGGAAGAACAGGAAGAGATGGAATTGGTGGAGCTACTGGTTCATCTAAAGAACATACTACAGAATCATCAGAAAAATCAAGTGCTGAAGTTCAAAAAGGAAATGCAGTTACTGAAAGAAAAATTCAAAGATTATTTAGAAATAAAAATGTTACGACATTGATTAAAAAATGTAATGATTTTGGAGCTGGAGGAGTTTCAGTTGCGATTGGAGAATTGGCTGATGGACTGGTAATTGACTTGAATGAAATTAGAGTTAAATATATTGGACTTACTGGAACTGAATTGGCGATTTCTGAATCACAGGAAAGAATGGCTGTTGTAATTAGAAAAGAAGATTTAGATAAATTCGTTGAATATGCGACTGAAGAAAACTTGGAGGCTTACAAAGTTGCTAAAATCAATGATTCTAACAGATTGGTTATGACTTACAATGGAGAAACAATTGTTGACATTTCAAGAGATTTTTTGAATACAAATGGAGCGTCTTCAAATATCAATATTGAAATTGAAAATTCTGATAAATTGGTGTTGGATAGAAAAATTGCTGGAAATACATTTAAAGAAAAATTTGTTAATAACTTGAAGGACTTGAATGTAGCTGCTCAAAGAGGATTAGTTGAAACTTTTGATTCGACAATTGGAGCAAGTACAGTATTAATGCCGTTTGGTGGTAAATATCAATTGACACCAGCTGAAGTTTCCGTGCAAAAAGTATCGGTAATGAACGCTGAAACAGATGTTGCATCAATGGTTGGATATGGATACAATCCTTACATTGCAAAACAAGTTCCATTCCACGGAGGAGCTTATGCGGTAATTGAATCTTTAGCTAAAGTTGTGGCAGCTGGAGGAAATTACAAAAATGTAAGATTTACATTCCAAGAATATTTTGAAAGATTAGGAAATGAGGCTAAAAAATGGGGAAGACCATTATCAGCGTTATTAGGAGCGTTACACATTCAAAAATCTTTTGGATTGCCTTCAATTGGTGGAAAGGACTCAATGAGTGGAACATTTAATGATATTTCAGTTCCGCCAACATTAGTTTCGTTTGCTGTAAGTGTTGTAAATGCTGAAGATGTTGTTTCGAGTGAATTTAAAAAAGCAGGAGATAATATTTACTTGATTACGACTAAATTAGATGAAAATGACTTGCCAGACTTGAAAGAATTGAAAGAAAACTTTGATTTCATCGAAAAAAATATTAAAGATAAGAAAATTGTTGTGTCAGTAGCTGTTAAAAATGGTGGAATTGCTGAAAGCATAGCAAAAATGACATTTGGTAACAAGTTAGGTGTAAATGTAAACTTTGCAGAAAATGCAGAAAATGAATGGTTTAAAGTTAATTATGGAGCATTTATAATTGAAACTCCTGAAAAGATTGATTATAAAAATGCTACATTGTTAGGAAAAGTTACTGAAGAAGCGAAAATTGTTATAAATAATGACACAGTGATGGATTTGGATGAATTGATTGCTGAATGGGAAAAACCGCTTGAAAAAGTGTTCCCAACTAAAAAAGAAATTAAAAATAAAAAAGTTTCTTGCGGATTGATTTATGAAAAATTGAAGAGAATTGAGCATGAAAATGTGATAAGCAATATCGCAAATAATTATGCAAAACCAAGAATATTTATACCAGTATTTCCTGGAACAAACTCAGAATATGACTTGGAGAGAGCTTTTAACCGAGAAGGAGGACTATCAAAAATTGGAGTGTTCAATAACTTGACACATAAAAATATTTTGAATTCAATAGATACTTTTGTTAAAGAGATAAATAATTCTCAAATATTGATGTTGCCTGGTGGATTTAGTGCGGGAGATGAACCAGATGGATCGGCGAAATTTATGGTAGCTGTGTTAAAGAATAAAAAAGTTAAAGAAGCGGTGGAAAATTTACTGAAGAGAGACGGGTTGATTTTAGGAATTTGTAATGGATTCCAAGCGTTGATTAAATCAGGATTGCTGCCATATGGAGAAATCAGAGAATTAAATGAAGATTCGCCAACATTAACATTTAATACAATAGGAAAACATATGTCTAAAATCGTTCAAACTCAACTTATGACAAATAATTCGCCTTGGTTATCAGATATGGAAGTAGGAGATATTCATTCTGTGGCGATTTCTCACGGGGAAGGAAGACTCGTTATAACTGAGAATGAGTACATTAAATTGTTTGAAAATAACCAGATTGCAACAAAATATGTGGATTTGAATGGAAAAGTTACAATGGATTCGCAATTTAATCCGAATGGTTCTTATTACGCAATTGAAGGAATGTTAGCTTATAATGGTAGAATCTTTGGTAAAATGGGACATTCTGAAAGAAAAGGAAAGAATGTTTACAAAAATATTTATGGAAATAAAGAGCAGAATATTTTTAGAAATGGAATAAAATTTTTTAAATAGAGAAAAGGAGAAAATAAAAAATGAAAGTAGCAATATTTTTTGGAAGTCAGTCAGATACTGACAAAATGAGAGGTGCAGCAAATTGCTTGAGAGAATTTGGGATTGAGTTTGAGGCTTATGTATTGTCGGCTCATAGAGTTCCTGAAAAATTGGAAGAAGTTTTGGCTGATGTTGAAAAAAGAGGTGCAGAAGTGATTATTGCTGGAGCTGGACTTGCGGCACATTTACCTGGAGTTATTGCTTCAAAAACAATACTGCCTGTAGTTGGAGTGCCTTTAAATGGTGCACTTGAAGGATTGGATGCACTTTATTCGATTGTTCAAATGCCAAAATCTATTCCAGTGGCAACTGTTGGAATTAATAATTCATACAATTCAGGAATGCTAGCTGTGCAAATTCTTGCGGTAAAATATCCTGAAATTAGAGAAAAATTGATTAATTTTAGAAAAGAGATGAAAGCTAAATTTATTGCTGACAATGAGAAAAAAGTTGAGTTATAATTTGTAATAGACTTATTCAAAAATTATATGTATTTATAATTTAATAAAACAAATATTTTGAAGCAAGGGGTATTGATATTGACCCCTTGTGGAAATAAAAGAAATTCAAGTTATTGAACAATATAATATTTATTTGATATGATTTAAAAATAAAAAAATGGAGGAAATAAAAATGGAAAAAAGAGAAAAAATTTACGAAGGAAAAGCAAAATCAATTTTTGCAACAGACAAAGCGGATGAAATAATTATGTATTTTAAAGATGATGCAACTGCATTTAATGGAGTTAAAAAAGATCAACTGGAAGATAAAGGGATTTTGAATAATAAAATTTCTACATTACTTTATGAATATTTGATTAAACATGGTGTAAAAACTCACTGGATTAAAACTTTGAATGAAAGGGAACAACTTTGTAAAAAAGTGGAAATTGTGCCTTTGGAAGTAATTATTAGAAATAGAGCAACTGGAAGTTTTGTAAAAAGATATGCGGCTGAAGAAGGAAAAATCTTTAAAAGACCTACTTTTGAATTATCTTACAAAAATGATGATTTGGGAGATCCGTTGCTAAATGATGATCATGCTTTGGCATTGGAATTGGTTACTGAAGAAGAACTAGCTAAGATTAAAGAACAAACTTTTTTGATTAATGATTTGTTGTCTAAATTATTTGATAAAATGAACTTGATTTTAGTGGATTATAAAATTGAGTTTGGAAGAGATAAAGATGGAAATATTTTACTTGCAGATGAAATTAGTCCAGATTCAATGAGACTTTGGGATAAAGATACACTTAAAAAATTGGATAAAGATAGATTTAGACAAGATTTGGGAGATGTAATGGGTGCATATCGTGAAGTTTTAAGACGTTTAGAAAAAACATTGGCAGAATAAATTTTTAAAATCAATTTATGGTTCATATCTAAATAAAAAATTTTTTATAAGTTTTAAATCGGCAAGGGGTATTAACTCCTTGTCGTAAAATAAATTAAAAAGTAATTTTTATGGTAAAAATATTGATAAAATTATAAGCTAGAATAGTTTATGATAAAAAATGGAGGAAACTAACAAAATGATTAAGAGTTTGAATGAGGAATGCGGAGTATTTGGAGTTTTTGGACATCCTAATGCAGCAAGGCTTACTTATTATGGACTTCACAGTTTACAGCACAGAGGACAGGAAGCGGCGGGAATTGTGGTAAGTGATGGAGTTCGTGTAAATGGTCATCGTGGACCTGGACTTGTGTCAGAAGTGTTTAATGATGACAGGATATTTAATAGATTGGAAGGGAACAGCGCTATTGGACATGTTAGATATGCGACTTCTGGAAGCAGCAGCGGTCGTAATATTCAGCCATTCCTATTTCAATTTTTTGATGGAAGCATCGCTTTGGCACACAATGGAAATTTGATTAATGCGAAAACGTTAAAAAGAGAATTGGAAGAGCATGGTGCGATTTTTCATTCTACATCAGATACAGAAGTGTTGGTTCATTTGATTAGAAGAAGTAAAGAAAAAGATTTTTTGAGCCAATTGAAAGATGCGTTAAGACAAGTAAAAGGTGGATTTTCTTTCTTAGTTCAAACTCAAAAAGAATTATACGGCGCAGTTGACCCTTTTGAATTTCGTCCTTTAATTTTAGGGAAAACAAAAAATGGAGCGTATATTTTGGCAAGTGAAACTTGTGCGTTGGAAATTGTCGGAGCAGAATTTGTTAGAAATATTAGATCTGGAGAAGTTGTAATCATTGATAAAAATGGATACAGAATTGAAAAATATACCGACAATACTTCGACTGCGATTGCGGCGATGGAATATGTGTATTTTGCAAGACCTGATTCAGATATTTCAGGAGTAAATGTACATTCAGCTCGTAAAAGATGTGGAAGAAGATTAGCACAAGAAGCACCTGTTGAAAATGCAGATATTATAATCGGAGTTCCAAATTCGTCATTGTCGGCAGCGAGCGGTTATGCAGAAGAAAGCGGAAAACCTTATGAAATGGGATTAATCAAAAACCAGTATGTAGCAAGAACATTTATTCAGCCAACTCAGGAACTTAGAGAACAAGGTGTCAGAATGAAACTTTCTGCTGTAAAAGGCGTTGTAAAAGATAAAGTTGTCGTTATGATTGATGATTCAATAGTTCGTGGAACGACTTCAAGCCGTATCGTTCAGTTATTGAAGGAAGCTGGAGCAAAAGAAGTTCATGTAAGAATTGCCTCGCCAGAATTTAAGTTTCCTATTTTTTATGGAATTGATGTGTCAAATTCATCAGAATTGATTTCGGCAAATAAAACTGTTGAAGAAGTGAGAGATTACATTGGTGCAGATTCATTAGCTTTTTTAAGTATTGACGGATTAATTGATTCGATTGGACTTAATTTTGATGCACCATATACAGGACTTTGCATGGAATGCTTTAATGGAGATTATCCAGCTGGATTAGGAGATTATGAGGAAGAATTTTACGCTTTGTTGACACCGATTCAAAAAGAGGCTTTGAAAGAATTGAAAAAATAAAGAATTGAAAAATAAGGTGAAAAAATGTATATAGTGAGTTTAAATTATGTAAAAGCAGTAGGTGAAGTTGAAAAATATTTAGAAGAACATATAAAATTTTTGGAAAAATATTATGGAATGGGAAAGTTTATTTGTTCAGGAAGAAAAAATCCTAGAACAGGCGGTGTAATTTTGCTAAATGCAGAAAATTTAGAAGAAGTTAAGAAAATAATTTCAGAAGATCCGTTTAATATAAATGGAATTGCAGAATATGAAATTACAGAATTTTTCCCTACAAAATATGCAGAAGATTTTGCAAATTTTGTAAAATAAAAATAGAGATTTAATTTAAAACAGGAGGATAAAGAATGTCAATTTCTTATAAAGATTCAGGAGTAGATAAAGAAGAAGGATACAGAAGTGTTGCAAAAATAAAAGAAAGAGTAAAAGCAACTTACAACAAAAATGTTATGAACGAATTGGGAAGTTTTGGAGCTTTATACAAATTAGGAGAATACAAAAAACCAATTTTAGTATCTGGAACTGACGGAGTTGGAACAAAATTAAAAGTTGCATTTGAAACAAATAAATATGATACAGTTGGAATTGACTGTGTTGCGATGTGTGTTAATGATATTTTGTGTCACGGAGCACAACCATTATTTTTCTTAGATTACCTAGCTTGTGGAAAATTGGACTCAAATGTTTCTTCTGAAATAATTAAAGGTGTTGTAGAAGGTTGTCTTCAAGGAGATTCAGCTTTAGTAGGTGGAGAAACTGCTGAAATGCCAGGATTTTATGCAGACGGAGAATATGACATTGCAGGATTTGCAGTTGGTGTAGTTGAAGAAGAAAAAATGGTCAATGGAAGTAAAGTTCAAGAAGGAGATGTAATTGTTGCAATTCCTTCAAGTGGAGCTCACAGTAACGGTTTCTCATTATTAAGAAAATTATTCACTGATTTTAGCGAAGAATTCAATGGAAAAACAATTGGAGAATATTTATTGACACCAACAAAAATTTATGTAAAACCAATTCAAAAAGTTATGGAAAAAGTGAAAGTGAATGGAATGGCTCACATAACTGGTGGAGGACTTATCGAAAATGTTCCAAGAACTATACCAGATGGACTTTGTGCAAACATTGAAAAAGCAAAAGTAAAAGTTCATCCATTGTTTAAACACGAAACATTCTCAAGAGTTCCAGAAGAAGAAATGTGGGGAACATTCAACATGGGAGTTGGATTTGTTGTTATTGTAAATAAAAATGATGTGAAGACAGTTATCGATATTTTGACTGAAAATGGAGAAGAAGCCTATGAATTAGGAACTATTGTTAAAGGTGACAAAAAAATTAATTTGTATTAAAAAATATTGATAAAAATTATTGATGAATAAGGCAGGGACTTAATTTTAGTTACCGTTCCTGCTTTTAATTCTAGTAAATTTTTATAAATTTTACTTAAAATCTATAATTTTTGAAATTTAGTGATTTGTCTGAAAAATAAAGATAATAAAAATAAATTTAAAGAGAGTGAAAAAATGTCTAATAAAAATAAAAAAAAAATAGCAGTTTTAGTTTCTGGCGGAGGGTCGAACTTACAGTCAATTATTGACAACATTGAGCAAGGAAACTTAAATTGTGAAATTTCTTATGTAATTGCAGATAGAAAGTGTCATGGATTGGAAAGAGCAGAAAAACATGGCATAAAAAATATTTTGCTTGACAGAAAAGTATTAAAAGAAAAATTGTCAGATGAAATTAGCAATGTTCTTGAAAATGATGACGAAAAGACAGATTATATCGTATTAGCAGGATATTTGTCGATTTTATCGCCAGAATTTATAAAAAAATGGTCAAGAAAAATTATAAATATTCATCCGTCATTGCTTCCAAAATTTGGTGGAAAGGGAATGTATGGAATGAATGTCCATAGAGCAGTTATCGAAGCAAAGGAAACTGAAAGTGGTTGCACAATTCATTTTGTTGACACTGGAGTCGACACTGGGGAAATTATTTTGCAGATAAAAGTGCCTGTTCTTAGTGATGACACGCCTGAAATTTTGCAAAAGAGGGTGCTTGAGAAGGAACATGTTTTATTGATCGAAGGGATTAAGAAGTTGCTTGAAAATTAAGAAAAGCAGAAAATATACGGGAGAATAACGATGAGAAGAAATTACGGTAAAATTAAATCTTTGAATTTAGAGAAAAAGACAGGGAGTATAGAAAAAATAGGAAATGAAGGTGAAAAAGATTTTTATTTTGTAGAAAAAGAATTAAAAGGTGTTAAATTTGAAAAGTTAAAAGAAGGACAAATTGTTTCATTTGAACCAAATATTTCTGAAAAAGGAAATTATGCAAATAAAATTTATACGAGAATTATCAGTAAAATTAAAAGTTTAGATTTTGAGAAAAAAAGAGGGTATATTGAAAAAGGAAATTCAGATTTTGAAAAAGATTTTTATTTTGTGGAGAAAGAGTTAAAAGGTATTAAATTTGAAAAACTAAAAGAAGGACAAACAGTTTTGTTTGAACCAAATATTTCTGAAAAAGGGAGTTATGCAAATAAAATAGAAGTTTACGTTTCAAATGAAAAAAATTTTGTAAAAAAATTATCTGAAGAAATAGTAGATGTTCTTAATCAAAAAGTTGATAAAATAGATGATCCAGCTGTATTTGAAGATTTTTGCTTTACAGTTTTTAAATTATTAGGAATAGAAACAGTTTATCAGTATCCTAGAAAAAATCAAGGAGGCAGAGCAGATGGACTGTTCAAATATAATTCACTTGAAGTTATTTATGATTGTACATTAAATGAAGATTATAATGGTAAAGAACATGATAAAAAAGAACAAATCACTAATTACACAGAAAGCATAAATAGAACGCAGACAACAATAGGAGATAGAACTATTAAATTTAATAGTAATAATGAAAAACAAGTTTGGATTATAACAAAAGGAGAAACTAAAAAAATTAGTCAAATTGAAAATGTTAAAGTAATAGAAGTTGATATAAGAGACATAATTAGTATTTATGGTAAAAAAATATCAGAATTAGAATATACTAGATTGCAAAAAGATTTATTGGATTTAGTTAAAGACTAATAAAAAGAAAGGAAATTTTAAAATGAAAAAAAGAGCATTAATAAGCGTTTTTGATAAGACGGGAATTTTAGAATTTGCACAGTTTTTGGATAAAAAAGGTGCGGAAATTATTTCGACAGGAGGGACTTACAGATATTTGAATGAAAATGGTCTTTCTGTAATTGATGTTTCAGAAGTTACGAATTTTAAAGAAATGCTGGATGGTAGAGTAAAAACTTTGCATCCGAATATTCATGGTGGAATTTTGGCAATCAGAGATAATAAGGAGCATATGGAAACAATAAAAGCTGAAGGTATTGAACCGATTGATTTTGTTGTTGTTAATTTGTATCCGTTCTTTAGGGAAGTTCAAACTGACAAAACTTTTGACGAAAAAATCGAATTTATTGATATAGGTGGGCCTACAATGCTTCGTTCAGCTGCAAAATCATTTAAAGATGTTACGGTTATTTGTGAAACTGAAGATTATTCAGCAGTTATGGAAGAAATGAAAAAAGATGGAGAAGTTTCTTATGAAACTAAAAAAAGATTGGCTGGGAAAGTATTTAACTTGACATCGGCTTATGATGCGGCAATTTCTGCGTTCTTGTTAGAAGAAGATTATCCAAAATATTTGAATGTTTCTTATGAGAAAAAATTTGACTTGAGATATGGGGAAAATCCTCATCAATCTTCAGCTTACTATGTTTCAACTACTGAAAATGGAAGCATGAAAGATATTAAGCAATTGAACGGAAAAGAATTGTCATTTAACAATATTAGGGATATGGACATCGCTTGGAAAGTGGTTGGAGAATTTGATGGTCCGGCAGCTTGTGCAATAAAACACTCAACTCCTTGTGGTGTGGCTGTTGCAGATGATATTTTCACAGCGTACAAAAAAGCTCACGATTGCGACCCGGTATCAATTTTTGGTGGAATTGTGGCACTTAACAGAGAAGTTAATAAAGAAACTGCCGAAGAATTGAAAAAAATTTTCTTGGAAATCGTAATTGCACCTTCATTTACAGATGAAGCGTTGGAAATCTTGAAAACTAAGAAAAACTTGAGAGTTATCGAATGTAAAACTCCAAAACCTCAAGATAAATTCGATTATGTAAAAGTTGACGGCGGAATTTTGGTTCAAGGAACAAATAACAAGATGATTGACGAAATGAATGTTGTTACTGAAAAACAGCCTACTGAAAAAGAAAAAGCTGATATGGAATTAGGAATGAAAGTTGTAAAATATGTAAAATCAAATGCAATTGTAGTCGTTAAAGACGGAATGGCAATCGGTGTAGGAACTGGTCAAACTAACAGAATCTGGTCAACAGAACATGCATTACAGCATGCTCAAGAAAAAGTAGGAAAAGACTTGACAGGAGCAGTATTAGCATCAGACGCTTTCTTCCCATTCAGAGATTGCGTAGACACAGCTGCAAAAACAGGAATCAAAGCAATTGTACAACCTGGTGGTTCAATTAGAGATAAAGAATCAATTGACGCTTGTAATGAACACGGAATAACAATGGTATTTACTGGAATTAGACATTTTAAACATTAATTTTTTATGCAGGGAGATTAAAAAAGTTTAGTTTCTCTGCATAGCTTTAATATATTAAAAACCAATGTTATTTTCTAAATTAGTCAAATCATTTATAAAATAATTTAATCTTAAAAATAAAGAAACTAGGAGTTTAAAAAATGATAGAAAAAATTTTAGAAAAATTTAAAAATGACGAAAGAGTAGAAGCAATAGCGCTTGGAGGTTCAAGAGCGGGAGAAAATTTTGATGAAAAGTCGGACTATGATATCTATGTTTATTACAACGAAATGATACCTGAAAAAGAGCGTAAAGAAATTTATTTGGAAATCTGTTCAAAAATTGAAATTGGCAATCATTATTGGGAATATGAAGATAATGGAGTTTTGAATGACGGAGTGGAATTCGATGTGGTTTACCGAAAACTAGACGATTTTATAAATGGAATTTCTTATGTAGTTGATAAATGTAATTCTCATAACGGATATACAACTTGCATGTGGCATAATCTGATAAATTGTAAAATTCTTTTTGACAAAAACAAAAAGCTTGAAAAATATCAAAAACAGTACAGCATAGATTATCCTAAAAAGTTGAAAGAAAATATAATTTTACGAAATATGAATTTATTGTCTGATGCTCTTCCAGCATATAAAGGTCAGATAAAAAAGGCGACTGGAAGAGCTGATGTCGTGAGTATAAATCATAGAATAACAGAATTTTTGGCTTCATATTTTGATATTATTTTTGCATTGAATGAATTAACTCATCCAGGAGAAAAAAGACTTGTGGAAATTTCTTTGAAAAAATGTAAAAAATTACCGAAAAATTTTTCTCAAAATATAGAAAATTTATTAAAAAATATTGCCGTCAATAATGAAAATGTAAATTTGTATATACAAGAAATTGTGAGAGAATTAAAAGAGATTTTAAAATAGGCGGGAGCAAAAATGGAATTAAAAGTGTTAGAATGGACATTTTTTAGAGAGTGTAAAGTTTCAAAAGATATAGAAAATATTTTGGTGGATGGCGAAAGTGCCACGGTTGTGTATAAAACAATACGGGATTTAGCGGTATTTACGAATAAAAGATTAATTGTAAAAGATAAACAAGGAATAACTGGACATAAATCTGAAATTTTTTCATTGCCATATAAATCAATAATTATGTGGTCAATTGAGAATGCTGGGAAAATTGTAGATTTTAATTCTGAAGTTGTGCTTTGGACAAGAATTGGAAAATTTAAAATAAAACTTGGAGCAGATATAGATGTAAAAAAAATAGATTATTTACTCGCAAGTTATATTCTATAAAAAAAATTGCTTAAAATTTATAAATTTATTAAAAAAATTTAAAATATAAATATAAAAAAGTTTAGGAGGCTTTAATGAAAGTACTAATTGTGGGAGCAGGTGGAAGAGAACACGCAATTGCTTGGAAAATTTCACAAAATGAAAAAGTTGAAAAAATATTTATTGCACCTGGAAATGCGGGAGCGGAGTTATTGGAAAAAGCTGAAAATGTGAATTTGTCAAACAATATTGAAGAATATGTAAAATTTGCAAAAAATAATAAAATTGATTTGACATTTGTTGGAAGCGAAGAATTATTAGTAGCTGGGATTGTTGATGAATTTAGAAAAAATAGATTAAAAATATTTGGTCCTGACAAAAAAGCGGCAATTCTTGAAGGAAGTAAAGCATTTTCAAAAGATTTTATGAAAAAATATGGAATAAAAACAGCGGTTTATGAGATTTTTGACGATGCCAACAAAGCAAAAGAGTTTTTAAATAATTGGAGCGATTTCCCGGTAGTTGTAAAAGCGAGTGGACTTGCAGCTGGAAAAGGTGTTATTATCGCTCAAAATCACGATGAAGCAATTAAAGCTGTTGAAGATATAATGGTTGACGAAAAATTTGGAAGTGCGGGAAATCAAGTTGTAATCGAAGAATTTTTGGACGGAGTGGAAGCGTCAATTTTATCGTTTACAGATAGTAAAGTTATCGTGCCACTTTTATCGGCGAAAGACCACAAAAAAATAGGAGAAAATGAAACTGGATTAAATACAGGTGGTATGGGGGTTATAAGTCCAAATCCTTATGTGACTAATGAAGTTTTTGAAAGTTTTAAAAACAACATTATGAATCCGACTTTAAAAGGTATTCAAGCGGAAGAAATGGATTTTGAAGGAGTAATTTTCTTTGGACTTATGATTACGAAAAAAGGTGTTTATTTGCTGGAATACAACATGAGATTAGGAGATCCTGAAACTCAGGCGGTTTTGCCGCTTTTGGAAAACGATTTATTGGAATTGGTGGAATACTCATTTGACAAAAAATTATCAGAATTAAAAGTTTCTTGGAAACCACTTCATTCTTGCTGTGTCGTAGGAGCAGCAAAAGGTTATCCTGAAAGTTATAAAAAAGGTGATGTGATAACTGGAATTGAAAATGCTTCAGATGATGAATTGGTATTTATCGCAGGAGCAAAATTTGAAGACGGGAAATTCAAAACTAATGGTGGAAGAGTTTTAAATGCAGTTGCATTTGGAAAAACATTGGATGAAGCTAGAAAAAATGCTTATAAATTATTATCAAAAATTAAATTTGATGGAATGTATTTTAGAAAAGATATTGGAAATGTGAAATAAAAAAATTATAAAAGTCCCTGAACTATTTTATTTTTGCTATAAAGTAGTTATGGGATTTTTTATTTATCTGTATAAAAACTTTTTTTCTATCAAAAATTAAAAATATATGCTATAATTAATAAAAATTGAAATAAAAAGGTGAATATCTTGAAAAAAAATAAAATATATAAATTACTTTTGTTTTTTATAATTTCAACGATAACAATACCGAAACAAAAGTCCGAAATCGACAAGCAAAATTTTAAGGATGGTGTCATAGATGTTGATATTATAATTAATAGAGATGAAAATTACAGAAAAAATGATAATGATGATGAAAATTATCCTGATGATGATTTGAATCGTGAGCCTGAAGATGGGGAGCTTATTTACTTAGATCAGATTCGGGAAGATGAAGAGGATATAAAAAAGGAAAAATCGGATAAATTGAATAGATTGGAAAAATTTATAAAAAAAATTGATTTGAAGGTCAATCCACTACTGAAATTTAAAGTTGAGAAAAGTTATGGTGCTTGGTATGTGATAAAGACAAGTGATCCGCAAGAAAAAGATTTTCAAAATATAACTTATAACTTTAAACAGGAACAAGATGGCTATAGATTGTCTAAAAGCTATTTGGATCCTCAAAGTAATATTTGGTCAGAGGATATAAAGAGGGCTTGGATTGAAGAAGCAAAAGGAAATGTTTATTTAGATATTGAAAAAAAATATTTTAAACATTTTCAAAATCAAATTTTATTTTTTGATAAAAATTACAGATATATGATTATAGAATTTGCTGACGGAGTAACTCGAGTCTTATCCCGCTATCCGAATAATAATAAAATTTCGCTTGAAGGGGAGGAATTGAATGAGTTTGAAGATTTTTTGCAAAGCAGGAATGATTTAATAAATGTTTATTATGATACAAAAATATTTGGCTTGGAACAGACTGAAGAAAATAGAAAAAAAGAGGCGCTAAGACAAAGAACAAGTCAGTTGGAAGAGCAGTTAAAAAAAGATCCATCAAGTGTTTTTCAAATTGACACAAAAGGGTATTGGAAGGCAAAAGAAAAAGAGCGAAAGGATCTTAAAAAAAATCCGAAAGATCCAAATAATAAGTTGGATGGAGTGAAAGCTATTGAAATAAAAGATGGAAGTGAAATAAAAAAATAATTTCTTGCTAAATTAAAAATATTTATAAATATTTATTAAAAAAATTTTTTAGATAAATAATAAATTTTTGTTTTTTTATAAATAAATTATGAAAAATTTTAAGAAAATAAAATTTAATGAAATAGGAGAAAAAAATATGAAAAATACAATAAAACTTTTTAATATATTTTTGTCTATATTGTTATTTCTGTTTTTAATATTTTTTTACAGTTTTTTTGTTTCAAAAAGAGAATACAAAAATGTAAATATTGATGTAAAAAGAGGTACTACTTTTAGTCAAATTTATAAAAATTTAAAGTTAAATTACGGTATTTTAGATAGAATATATTTAAAGTTAAGTGGAAGAAATAATTTAAAAATAGGTGTTTATCGTTTTGATGGAAAACTTTCCAAATATGAAGTTATAAGAAAAATTAAAAGAAGTGAAATTAGTGGTATAAGGCTTACTATTCCTGAAGGGTTTACTTCAAAACAAGTTTTTGAGAGAATGAATGCACTTGGACTTGGAACAGAAGAAGAAATCAAAAAAAATCTTGCGGAAATAAAGTTTCCATATCCACATAAAGATAACAATTTTGAAGGATACTTTTATCCAGAAACATATATTTTTGCGGAAACTGTTACAACTAAAGAAGTCTTAGAAACTGTATTAAAAGAATTTCTTAGAAGATTCCCGCCTGAAAAATATCCAGATAAACAAAAATTTTATGACAATCTGAAATTGGCTTCAATAGTTGAAGCAGAAGTTTCGGATAGGGAAGATAAGCCAAAGGTTGCTGGAATATTTTTAAAACGACTTCAAATTGGAATGAGATTGGAATCTGACGCAACCCTAAAATATGTCTTGCGAAGACAGGCTAAAAGTGGTGAATTAAAGGCAAATATGTCGCCCTACAACTCTTATAGATTTTCTGGACTTCCGCCAACTCCAATTGGAAATCCGCCATACGAAACTTTTGAAGCAGTTGAAAACGCTGAAATAACTGACAATTTATTCTTTTTCACACATGACGGAAAAACCTATTATTCTAAAACTCATGAAGAACATCTACAAAAAAGAAAAGAAAGTGGGCAAATGAAATAAGAAAAAGATAAAAAAATAAAAAAGAAATCAAAAAGTGAAAGTTGGAAAAAAATAAATGAATAATTTCAAAGAAAAGATAAGAGATTTGAGAAAAAGTGAGTTAATAAAAAAAAGAGATAAAATTTTAATCGCTTTTTCAGGTGGACCTGATTCTGTATTTTTATTTTTTTTATTAAGTTTTTTAAAAAAAGAATATGAGCTTAAAATTTCTTTGATTTATGTAAATCACAATTTGCGAGATGATGTAGAAAATGATTTAGAATTTGTAGAAAATTTTTCCAAAGAAAATAAAGTTAAAATTTTTATTGAAAATCTGAATGTTTTGGAATATTGTAAGAAAAATAAAAAATCAGTTGAACTCGGTGCAAGAGAGTTGCGATACAAAGTTTTGAATGAAAAATTAAGAGAGTTAAATTTTGACAAAATTGCAACTGGACACAATTTGGACGACAATGTGGAAACACTTGTTTTTAGACTTTTAAGAGGGACTTCGGTAAAGGGGTTAAAAGGGATTCCTGCCAAAAGAGAAAATATTATAAGACCGATTTTACAGTTTGAAAAAATAGAGATTTTAAATTATTTGAAAAAAATTGACCAAAATTATATAGTTGATTATACAAATAATGAGAGCAACTATTCAAGAAATTACATAAGGAATGAAGTTTTTCCAATGTTTTCAAAAATAAATAAAAATTTTAAAAATAAAGTGAATGACTTGATTTTGGAAATCAATGAGCGGGAAAATAAATTTGGCAAAATTAATGTAAAAAATAAAAAAAAAGATGAGTTCGTCAAATTTTTGAATGAAAATGATGTGGAAATTTCAAGAAAAAAAATTGACCAAATTTTTTATTCTCTTTTCGATAATTTTGGAAATTTAAAAAATGATGGAGAAAAAGAATTTAATTTGGGAAAAAATAAAATTTTGAAAAAAAATTATTTCGGCTATAAAATTGTTGAAAATGAGGAAAAAAATTTAAAAAATCAAAAGAAATTTGAAATTATAAAGAAAAATCAAAGTATAGAGTGGTATAATTCCAAGACAATAAGTTTTTTTGAAAATATATTGGAATTTGATAATTTTTTTGTTGAAAAAAGGATTTTAAGTACACATTTCTTATTTTTGAAGACAATTTTGCGAGTGATAAAAGTAAAATAATTGTAAGGAACAGGGAAAATGGCGACAGAATTTGGCTTAGAAATTTAGGTCAAAAAAAAATAAAAAAAATTTTAATAGATAAAAAAATATCGAAAAGTGAGAGAGATTTTGTTCCAATTGTAGAATTGGTTTTTGAAGATGAAAAGAAAGAAAATATTATTTTAACAGTTTCAGATATAAAATTTTCAAAATTTGTAAAAAAAATTTTTAAAACTGATATAAAAAATTTTAAAAATAGTAATAAAATATTAGTAATTGGGAGGAAGAAATGGCAGACAGAGATAAAAATGACATAAAGAAAAGATTGGAAGAATTGAGAAAAGACAACAACAGAAAAAATAAGCAAGGGAATGAAAATTCGCCGTTTTCTGGTTTTTTATTTGTTTTACTTGTAGTTTTACTGTCTTTATTTACATTTTTGTTTCAAAGAGATATTCAAAGTTATTTCCAAGAAAAGAAAAATGTATCGTATTCCGAATTTTTAGACAGAACTAGAAGAGGAGAATTTAAGGAAATTGATGAAAAAGATGACAAATTGGTTGCAAAAGGTAGAGTTACTGGAAAAGATATTCTTTTTTATACTAAAAAAATTACTGATCGTGTGGGGAATGAGCCGCAAATAATTAACGCTGTTGAAGCAAAAAATGTAAAATTGAATTCAATGCCTCCATCAGGTGGCGGATACTTTTTAGCAATACTTTTAAATGCACTTCCGCTTATTATAATGATTGGACTTATGGTTTATTTGGCTAAAAAGATGAGCGGTGGTGGTCAAGGTGGACCTGGAAATATTTTTGGATTTGGAAAATCTCGTGTGAATAAAATTGACAAAAAACCTGATGTAAAATTTGAAGATGTTGCAGGAGTTGACGGTGCCAAAGAGGAATTAAAAGAAGTTGTCGATTTTTTGAAAAATCCTGACAAATATACAAAAGCTGGAGCTAGAGTTCCAAAAGGTGTGCTTTTACTTGGAAGACCTGGAACTGGAAAGACATTACTTGCAAAAGCTGTTGCTGGGGAATCTGGAGCTTCGTTTTTTAGCATTTCGGGTTCGGAATTTGTGGAAATGTTTGTCGGAGTTGGAGCTTCTCGTGTGAGAGATTTGTTTGAAAAAGCAAAAGAATCTAGTCCATCAATAATTTTTATAGATGAAATTGATGCAATCGGACGAAAAAGAAGTGCGGGAAAAAATAGTGGAAGCAACGATGAAAGAGAGCAGACATTAAATCAGTTGTTAGTTGAAATGGATGGATTTGATACAGATACAAAAGTAATTGTACTTGCTGCAACAAACCGTGAAGATGTACTAGATTCTGCACTTTTAAGAGCGGGAAGATTTGATAGAAGAATTACAGTTGATGCACCTGATTTACAAGGAAGAATTGCAATTTTAAAAGTTCATTCAAAAAATAAAAAATTAGCTAGTGATGTAAATTTAGAAGATATTGCAAAAATAACTCCTGGATTTGTTGGAGCAGATTTAGCAAACTTATTAAATGAAGCAGCAATTTTAGCGGCTCGTCGTGCTGCTGACACAATTACAATGGCAGATTTAGATGAAGCTGTGGATAAAATTGGAATGGGACTTGGTCAAAAAGGAAAAATAATAAAACCTGAAGAGAAAAAATTACTTGCATATCACGAAGCAGGACATGCTGTGATGACAGAACTAACTGATGGAGCGGATCCAGTTCACAAAGTGACAATTATTCCAAGAGGTGAAGCTGGAGGATTTATGATGCCGCTTCCAGAAGAAA
This sequence comes from Leptotrichia rugosa, assembly GCF_041200005.1. NCBI lineage: Bacteria > Fusobacteriati > Fusobacteriota > Fusobacteriia > Fusobacteriales > Leptotrichiaceae > Leptotrichia > Leptotrichia rugosa. Next base: position 1,323,845 of record NZ_CP165644.1, on the reverse strand, counting down.
AATTGGTTACTTCAAGTAAGGAATTACTTGCGGAAATAAAAGTTTTATTTGGTGGGAGAGCTGCAGAAGAACTTGTACTAGATGATGTAAGCACAGGTGCTTATTCGGATATCAAAAGAGCTACAAGAGTTGCCAGAATGTATGTGGAAAGCGTTGGAATGAGCAAAAAATTTGGACCTATAAATCTTGAAAATCCAGATGATGAATTTGCATTTATGACAAATAAAAGTGATGAAACAATGAGAGAAATTGATTTGGAAGTTAGAAAAATTTTGATGGATGAATATTTGAATACATTTAATACATTACAAGAAAATATGCATATATTGGAAGGTGTCGCTCAACTTCTTCTTAAAAAAGAAACAATTACTGGAGATGAAGTTAGAAGAATTATCAAAGGTGAAACTTTTGAGGAAATTTTAGAAAAAGAATTTGGAAATAAAAAAGAAGATAAAGAAGAAACTTTGGTTGTAGATGAAAAAAATTTAGAAGATGATTTTGATGCTAAATTTGGAGAATCGAAAGAAAAATCTGAAATTGAAAAACTTGAGGAAACTGTAAAAGAGTTGACAAACGATGGCGAAACTTTGGAAGAAAAATTGAGAAAAGATGATTTTTTTACTAGAGATGAAGATAATAATGACGACGACGAAAAGGATAACCAGAAAGAAAATGCTGAAGATGAGAAACAGAATGAAGATGAAAATAATGATAGTGGCGATGATGAAACTGATGATTTTGGAAGTTCTAAAAAAGACAATGATGATAGTTTTTCAAATGGGAAAAAGAAAAAAAATAATTTTAAATTGCCAAGTTTTATGGAATAATTAAGCATTAAAAAAAATGGAAAGATGACGTAATGTTATTTTTCTATTTTTTTAAAAAAATTTGATTTTTGAAAATCATATGGTATAATTATAAAGTGAGGTATAGAAATGAAATTTTTTCTTTAAAAAGTGTTTTAGTAGGTATTCTAATGACTAATTTTTTTCATTTTCGTCAATTTATGATTACAAAAGGGAAAGTTCAAGAAAAATAAATGAAATTAGTGATTCAAAAAAGCGAGAAAATAGATTAAGTGCTTTATTTAAAGCTATTAGACAACACAATAACAACTTTGTAAAATTTTCTTTGTTGACCAAGGAAAATATTGACAGAAGAAAAGAAGCAATTGAACAAAATACTCCTGGTAATGGAAAATATGGAGTTGCAATAAATGTTTTTGAAATTTTTGGAATTGACGGTACATTGATAGATGTAAATGCTAGAGATGAAAAAGGATATACACCCATTATCGTGGCAATAGAATCTCAAAATAATGAAATTTTAGAATATCTTATAAAAAATGGTGCAAACTTGAGAGAAAAACATCCACTTTTTAAAAGAAGTGTGCTAAATGTGGCGTGTTATTATGAAAATGAAAAAGCTGTAGAAATGTTACTTTCTGCTAATCCAAAATTAATAAATGAACAAAGTGGAATTGATGGATGGACTGCACTACAAGATGCAACATTAAAAGCAAATATTGATATAATCAAAGTTTTATTAAAAAATGGTGCAAATCCTCAGTTAAAAGATTACAATGGAGGAACCGCAATGGATATGGCAACAGATTTTGGAAAAGGTCAAATTGTTAAATTGTTTCGTGATAATGTAAAGGCTAATAGAAAATATTAGTAAATATTATCAAAAAATGTTATTTATAATAAAATTTATACATAAGGAGAAAAAAATGAAAAGATTGACAGGAATTGGTGCTTCTGAAGGAGTATCAATAGGAAAAGTATTACTTTTTGTAGAGGGAAATATAGTTATTCCTCAAGAGATAGACGCTAATTCAACTATTGAAGGAGAATTGGCAAAATTGGAAAATGGATTGAAAAAGTCAAAGACTCAATTAATTGCAATCAGAGAAAAAGTAAAAGAAAAAATGGGTGAGGATAAAGCTGCAATTTTTGATGGTCATATTATGCTTCTTGAAGATGAAGATTTGATTGAAGAAGTGGAAGCTAAAATAACAGGTGATAAATTACCAGCAGCAAGAGCTCTAAGAGAAGGACTTGACGAATATTGTGAAATGATTTCTCAGTTAGACGATCCTTATTTGAGAGAGAGGGCAGCTGATTTACAAGATATAGGAAAAAGATGGTTAAAAAATCTATTGGAAATTAAAATTAATGATTTTAGTAATTTAGAACCAAATACAATCGTTGTTACTAAAGATTTGACACCGTCAGATACAGCTCAACTAGATTTGGAAAATTGTGTCGGATTTATTACAGAAATTGGAGGAAAGACAGCTCATTCGGCTATAATGGCTAGATCTCTTGAATTACCCGCAGTAGTTGGAGTAAAAGGTGTTTTAGGAGAAGTTAAAGACGGAGAATTAGTCATAATGGATGGAGAAACAGGAGAAATTTTCCTAGAACCAACTGAAAAATTAGTTGAAGAATATAAAATAAAACAAGAAAAAATTAGAGTAGAAAAAGAAGAACTTAAAAAATTAATTCATGAAGAAGCAGTCACATTAGATGGAAGAAAAGTAGACATTTGGGGAAATATTGGAAGTCCTAACGATGTTGATGCAGTAATCGAATCAGGAGCAACAGGAATTGGATTATATAGAACAGAATTTTTGTTTATGAATTCTGATCATTTTCCAACAGAAGAAGAACAATATCAAGCATATAGAGTAGTAGCTGAAAAAATGCAAGGAAAACCTGTCACAATAAGAACAATGGATATAGGTGGAGATAAGGAGTTACCTTATTTAGATTTACCAAAAGAAATGAACCCGTTCCTAGGATACAGAGCAATCAGAATATCACTAGAAAATAAAGATATGTTTAAGACTCAACTAAGAGCTATTTTAAGAGCTTCTCAATATGGTCAAATTAAAATTATGTACCCAATGATAAGTTCTATAAATGAAATTAGAAAAGCTAATGCTATTTTAGAAGAATGTAAAAAAGAATTAGATGAAATTGGTAAAATTTATGATAGAAATATAAAAGTTGGAATTATGGTGGAAACTCCTTCAACTGCAATAGTTGCTTATAAATTTGCCAAAGAAGTTGATTTCTTCTCAATTGGAACTAACGATTTGACTCAATATTTCTTGGCAGTAGACAGAGGAAATGAATTGGTATCTAGTTTATACAATTCGTTTAACCCAGCTGTCTTGGAAGCTATTCAAAAAGTAATTGATGCTGCACATCATGCAGGGATTAGTGTAAGTATGTGTGGAGAGTTCGCAGGAGATAAAAGAGCGACTAGATTACTTTTAGGAATGGGACTTGATTCATTTAGTATGAGTGCTTCATCAGGACTTACAGTTAAAAAAATAATTAGAAATAGTAATTATGTGGATGCGCAAAAGTATAGAGATTTAATTTTAAAACAGGATACACCTGAAGATGTAATTGAAAAATTGAAATAAAATAAATAAAAAAGGGCTATTTTTTAGCTCTTTTTCATTATTTTTCATGAAAAATAAAAAGATTAAAATAGAAAAGAGGAAAATATTATGAGTAAAAAAGTTGCAGTTTTTTTGGCAGATGGATTTGAAGAAGTGGAAGCAATCGCTCCGATTGATTTACTTAGAAGAGCTGAAATTGAAGTAGATACAGTTTCATTAACAGATGAAAGTTTAGTGACAAGCGCAAGAAAAGTTAAAGTGGTCGCAGATAAAGTTATAAATGAAATTAACTTTGACAAATATGATATGTTAATTTTGCCGGGAGGACCAGGGCACGAAAATTATTTCAAATCGCAGTTGCTTTTAGATAAAGTTTTGGAATTTTCTAAAGATACTAAAAACAAAAAAATTGGTGCAATTTGTGCGGCTCCGTTGATTTTATCAAAATTAGGAATTTTAGAAAATAAAAAAGCTATTTGTTTTCCAGCTTGTGAAAATGGCTTATTAGAAGGAAAACCTATTTTAACTCGTGAAAGGGTTGTTGTAGATGGAAATATTGTAACTAGCAGAAGTGCGGGAACAGCTATAGATTTTGCACTTGAAATTATTTCACAGCTTTTAGGCAGCAAAAAATCGAAAGAAATTAAAGATGAAATAGTTTATTCAAAAAAGTAAAAAGATAAAATATTTATAAAAAATCAAAAGAACTCATTGAAAAAAGTAAAAAAATCTTGACATAAAACAAAATTTAAAGTACAATTAGCTAAATTGCTTATTATAATTTTGAATTTTAATACATTCTAAAAATAAAAATTAATACATTTATTTATTACTTCAAATAAGAATATAATGAACTTGTAGTATAATACAATAATTATAGTATTATTGTAATAATTTGTAAATTAGATTAATTTAAAAGTGTAAAATTGAGGGAGGAAAAGTTTTATGGAATATCATAAACCAGTGCTATATGATGAAGTTATTGGAAATATTGTAACGGATAAAGATATAGTTTATGTTGACTGCACACTTGGTGGCGGAGGTCATACACAAGGTATTCTTGAAAACTCTTCAAAGAATTCAAAAGTTATTGCAATAGATCAAGATATTGAAGCAATTGAATTTGCAAAAAAAAGATTGGAAAATTATGATAATTTTACAGTATTTCAGGATAATTTTAAAAATATAGACACAGTTGTTTATTTAGCAGGATTTGAAAAAGTTGATAGAATACTTATGGATATTGGAGTTTCTTCAAATCAGCTGGATAATGCGAAGAGAGGTTTTTCTTACAGATTTTGTGCAGAGCTTGATATGAGAATGGATAAATCTCTAAAATTAAGTGCTTATGATGTTGTAAATACTTTTTCTGAAAAAGAAATAGCGGATATAATTTATAAGTATGGGGAAGAGCCAAAATCTAGGAAAATTGCTAGAAATATAGTGGAATATCGTAAAGATAAAAAAATCGAAACTACGACAGAATTAGCTGACATTGTGATAAAATCAATAGGAAAAAGTATGAAAAGGCATCCTGCAAAAAGAACTTTTCAGGCAATAAGAATTTTTGTAAACAAAGAATTAGAAGTTTTGACACAGACTTTGGATAAAGCTGTTAATTTGTTAAATGACAACGGAAAGCTTTTGGTAATAACATTTCATTCGCTGGAAGACAGAATAGTTAAAGAAAAATTCAGAGAGTATGAAAATCCTTGTACTTGTCCAAAGGATATACCAATTTGTGTGTGTGGAAAAAAAAGTTTGGGAAAAGTTATCACAAAAAAGCCTATCGTAGCAAAGGAAATTGAATTGAAAGAAAATAAGAGAGCGCATTCAGCTAAATTAAGAATTTTTGAAAGGAGAGAAAAGTAGGAATGAGTAATATTTCTAAAGAAAAAAAAATGCAAGTGTTGAAAGTTCCTAAAATAACTAATACAGCTAGAAAAATTGCAAAACAAAAAAAGAAAAAGAGATTACAGTTCCTAGAAAAATGAACAAAAGACTTTCAAAAACTGCAGGACTTGATAGAGCAGTAATAAGTAAATTCGCTATTTATATTGGAATTGCAGTAATTGTAGCTTCGATAAAAATTGTAGCAGTAAACAGTGTTAGTTCTTTAGATAGACAGTATAAGGCAAAAAATAAGGAATTGAAAGATTTAAGAAGGCAAGTTTCAACTTTAGAAAATAAGTTTTATGATGGAATTGATAGAAAAAAATTAGAAAAAAAAGCATATGAAGATGGATTTGTCCCCAATGATCCAATAAGGTATATAAAAATAGAAAATAAAAAATAAGATAAAACAAAAAAATATAAAAGATAAAAGATATGCATTTTGATTTTAAATTGAATAATGCGTGTCTTTTTTATATAAATTTTTTCTTAAAAATTGATTGTTCAGACTTGAATAAGTAAAAAAATTATGATAAAATTAATAAGCGAAGTTTTGGAGGTAGAACTATGAAAAAGTGTTTATGTCTAATAATTTTGTTAATTTTTGTAAGTTGTACATCTTTGAATGGCTATAACAAAAATATTTCTCAAATTGAAATTAATGAAATTAATAATGAAATAACAAATGTTATAACAAATTTTAAAAAAGATGCAAACTCAAATAGATACGATAAAATCAAAGAGATTTTTTTAACTACATTTAAAAATAATATTATTGTAAAAAAATTACAAGAATACGACCTTTCAAGATTAACATTTATTTTTTCTGAACCAAAAGTAAAATCTAATAATAAAGCAACTAGTGTCATGGCTGTAAATTATGGCACAGAAAGTGATTATTTTAATATAACTTGGAAAAAGATGGATGATGGGAGCTGGAAGATTTCAAATGTAGCTGAAAAAAAATAAGAAAGGAGAAAAATGAGTGTAACAATAGTAGTATTTGTTTTATCAATTCTTCTTTTTTCTATTTTAGTTTTTTTTATAGCTTATTTCTTGGTAAGTTCTGTATTTAAAAAGAAATATGGAGAGCTAAGTGAACTTGAACTAAGAATAGTTGATGTCAAAAGAAGACTTGAAACATCGAAAAGAGAAGTTGAAATAGAAATTGAATCTTTTAAGAAAGAAGAGACATTAAAAGTAAAAGAAGAATTGTTAAACGAAAAAAAGTAGCAGATGATGAAATAAAAAAATTAAATCAGAGTTGGCTATTAAAGAAGAGAGAATTGCAAAAAAGAAGAGACATTGGAAACAAAAATGGAGCGTCTGGAAGAAAAAGAAATAAGAAATGAAAAATATAAAGACAGACTTGCAAAAAAAGAAAAAGATTTAGATGAAATGATTGTGAATCAGGAGAAAGAATTGGAGAGAATTTCAGAGCTTACTCAAGATGATGCAAGAAAAATTATATTAGAAAAATTAGAAAACGAATTGGATCATGATAAAGCAGTGTTAATAAGAGATTATGAGCATAATTTAGATAGAGAAAAAGATAGAATTTCTAAAAGAATAATTTCTACTGCAATTGGAAAAGCTGCGGCTGACTATGTTGTAGATTCAACAATTTCTGTAATTCAACTACCTAGTGAAGAGATGAAAGGTAGAATTATTGGAAGAGAAGGTCGGAATATTAGAGCAATTGAAGCTGTGACTGGAGTGGATTTGATAATTGATGATACGCCAGAAGCTGTTGTCCTCTCTTCATTTGACGGAGTTAGAAGGGAAGTTGCTAGAATCGCGCTAGAAAAATTGATTTCAGATGGAAGAATTCACCCAACAAAAATTGAAGAAGTTGTGGCAAAAGCGCAGTTAGAAGTGGAAGAAAGTGTATTAGATGCGGCAGAACAGGCAATTTTAGAAGTTGGAATTCCAACTCTTCCAAGAGAAGTCTTAAAAGTGTTTGGAAGATTGAAATTTAGAACATCGTTTGGTCAAAATGTTTTGCAGCACTCAATAGAAGTAGCTCATATTGCAGCTGCACTTGCGGCAGAAATTGGAGCAAATGTGGATGTGGCTAAAAGAGCGGCTCTTCTTCACGATATTGGAAAAGCGTTTTCGCATGAGCAGGAAGGTTCTCATGCACTAAACGGTGGAGAATTTTTGAGAAAATTTTCTAGAGAGAGTGAAATCGTTATAAATGCGGTGGAAGCTCATCACAATGAAGTTGAACAGTTGAGTATAGAAGCAGTATTAGTTCAAGCAGCTGATTCAATTTCAGCGTCAAGACCAGGAGCTAGAAGGGAAACATTGTCCAATTATTTAAAACGATTGGAGCAATTGGAAGAAATAGCAAATAGTCACGAAGGAATTGAAAGCTCGTACGCTATTCAGGCTGGAAGGGAACTTAGATTAATTGTTCATCCTGACAATATTGACGATGATAAAGCTACAATTTTGGCAAGGGATGTTGCAAAAGATATCGAAGAAAAAATGCAGTATCCAGGACAGATAAAAGTAACGGTAATAAGAGAAACTAGAGCGGTAGAATATGCAAAATAGATAAATTAAAGACTGAATTAGTTTTCAGTCTTTTTTATAACAATTTTTGTTTTTTTCCTAAAATAATGAATATTATAAAATATAAATTTTTTTTAAGGAGGTTTATTTTGTGAAAATAAAAATTAGAAGAGCTAATAAAGATGATATTGATGGATTAAATATACTTTTATATCAAGTCCATGGAGTTCATGTAAATGGCAGACCTGATATTTTTAAAAAAGGCGAAAAGAAATTTAGTGACGAAGAATTAAAGAAATTATTAAAAGATGATACAAAGCCAATCTTTGTGGCAACCGATGAAAATAATAATATTTTGGGACATTGTTTTTGTGTATTTCATGAAGTGAAAAATGATAAAAGTTTGTGCGACAGAAAAGTTTTGTATATTGATGATTTATGTGTGGATAAAAATATTAGAAATAGTGGAATTGGAAAAAAAATGTATGAATATGTGCTAAATTTTGCAAAAGAAAATAATTTTACTAGTGTTACATTGGATGTTTGGAATTTTAACGAGAGTGCACTTAAATTTTATGAAAAAATAGGTTTTTTGCCATTGAAAACATTGATGGAAAAACAAATTTAAATTTGAGAGGAAGATAGAATGAAATTTTTGATAATTGGAGATGTAGTTGGAGAGCCTGGAAGAAATACTTTGTTTAAATTTTTGGAAAAAAGAAAGAAAAATTATGATTTTATAATTGTAAATGGAGAAAACTCAGCTGGGGGATTTGGAATAAATATAAAAATAGCTGAACAGATTTTTTCTCGTGGAGCAGATGTAATTACGCTGGGAAATCATAGCTGGGACAAAAAAGAAATTTATCCGTACATAAATAATCATAAAAATTTGATTAGACCGATTAATTTTTCAAAGGAAGCTCCGGGAAATGGATATACAATGGTTGAAAAAAATGGAGTAAAAGTGGCAGTTATCAATGCACAAGGAAAAATTTTTATGCCACCGATTGCCTGTCCGTTTTTAACCATAGAAGAAATTTTGCCTGAAATAAAAAAAGAAACAGATATAATCGTACTTGATTTTCATGCTGAAGCAACTTCGGAAAAACAAGCTATGGGATGGAATTTAACTGGAAAGGTATCTGTTGTATATGGAACTCACACACATACACAGACTGCTGATGAGAGAATTTTACCAGGAGGAACAGCTTTTATCTCGGATGTTGGAATGACTGGTGGACACGATGGAGTTTTGGGAATGAATAAGAAAGAAAGCATTCAAAAATTTAAAGATGGAATGCCAAACAGATATTCAGTTTGTAAGGAAAATCCTAAAATAAACGGAATTGAAGTGGAAGTAAATGAAAAAACTGGAAAAGCAGTTGCGATTAAAAGAATAAATATGAGTTATGATGAAATTTAAAAAATAAATAAAAATAAAAAATTAAAAAAATAAAAAAATTTAAAAAAAAGAGGAAATAAAAATAGATGAAATGGATAAAAGTAAAAATTGATTATTTTTCAGACAATTTGAAAGAAACAAAAGCAAAATTAATTAATATTTTTGAAGAAGTTGGGATAAAACAGGTGGAATTTGTCGATTATTTTTCTGATAATTCTTTGGATTACAGCGCAAATTTTAAAAATAAAAACGATATTTGGAGTATGATTGGCTATGTTATTGACAATAGGTTTGCAAAGACTAAATTAAATATGATTTATAATAATATAAATGAAATTTCAAAAGATGACGAAAATTTTATGTCAGAAATTTATACTTCACGATGTTCTGATGAAGATTGGCAAGATGAATGGAAAAAATATTTTCACACGGTAAATATAACAGAAAATATTGTAATTAAGCCAAGCTGGGATGATTATGAAGAAGAAGATGGAGAAATTGTGGTTGAAATTGATCCTGGACTTGCTTTTGGGACTGGAACTCACGAGACGACTTCACTGTGTGTAGAATTTTTGGAAAAATATTCAAAAGGCAAAAGTAATTTGCTTGATGTTGGGTGTGGCTCTGGAATTTTGATGTTAATTGCTAAAAAGTTGGGAGTTCATAAAGTTACTGGAATTGATATTGATGACAAAGTTGAAAGAGTTGTCCATGAAAATTTTGAGAAAAATAAGATTGAAAATAATTATAAAGTTATAATTGGAAATTTGGTGGACAATATTTCTGAAAAGTATGACTTGGTAGTTTCAAATATATTAGTCGATGTTTTGATAGAACTTTTGAAAAATATTGAAAAAACTTTGGAAGATGGTGCAGTAGTTATTTTTTCTGGGATTTTGAAAGAAAAAGAAGAAATGTTTTTGAAAGAAACAGAAAAATATAATTTGAAAAAAATTGATAGAAATGAAAAAAATAACTGGGTATCTCTAGTTTTTGAATATAAAAAAATTTATAGTTAAGGAATGGAGAAAAGATGATAATTGCAATAGATGGACCTGCTGGGAGCGGGAAAAGCACGATTGCTAAAAAGTTAGCAGAAGAGCTTGATTTTGTGTATTTGGATACGGGAGCGATGTATAGGCTTGTTACATTAAAAGCGTTAAATGAGAAAGTTTCCTTTAATTTGTTAAAAAATATTATAAATTTATCTGAAAGTAAAAATAATAATTCTGATTTTGAAATTATTCAAAATATGAAAAAAATTTTGGAAAATTTGAATATTGATATTAAAAAAAATAGATTTTTTTTAGATGAAATTGATGTGAGCGATGAGATTAGAAAACCTGTAATTTCTGAAAATGTTTCGAATATTGCTAAAATTAAGGAAGTTAGAGAAAAGCTAGTCGATTTGCAGAGAAAATTTTCAAAGTCTGAAAATGTTATTTTGGACGGTCGTGATATTGGAACGGTTGTTTTTCCGAATGCAGAATTGAAAATATTTTTAATGGCAGATGCGATGGAAAGAGCTAAAAGGCGTTATAAAGAGCTGGTTTTGAAAAATGAAGATGTGACTTTGGATGAAATTTATAAAAATATTGTTGAGCGAGATAAAATTGATTCCACAAGAAAGGAATCTCCGTTGGTAAAAGCGCAAGATGCAGTTGAAATTGATACAACTTTTAAAACAATCGAAGAAGTTAAGGAAGAAATAGAAAAAATTTTGAAAAATAAAATTAAATAAATTAATTTTAAATTAAAATTTTAAAAAAAATAAAAAAATTAAAAAAAATACTGGACAAATATTGAAAATAGTGTATAATAACTAAGTAATTTAAAAACACGAAATAAAGTGTGAGTATTAAATTCAATTATAAAATTTGGAGGTTTGATAAAATGTCAAAAAAAGAATTTGTAGATGCTTATGCAAAAGCAACAGGAGAAACTAAAAAAAGAGCTGAAGAATTAGTAAATCAATTTCTTGAAACAGTAGAAGAAGCTTTAGTAAAAGGTGAATCTGTTCAATTTGTTGGATGGGGAACATTTGAAGTAAAAGAAAGAGCGGCAAGAACTGGAATTAACCCTCAAACTAAAGAAGAAATTCAAATACCTGCAAAAAATGTAGTTAAATTCAAAGTGGGTAAAAAATTAGCTGATAATGTAGCGAATGCTAAATAATTTTTAAAAAGGCTATTTTGATGTGACAGCTGTCATTGAAAAATAGTCTTTTCTTAATTTGATAAATAAAATTTATGGAAGAAGATAAATATGTTAATAATTTATAATTTAATAAGATTTTTTTTATATTTAGTCATAATGATATTGGCGTTATTTAATAAAAAATTGCTTATATTTTTTAAAACTCGACTATTTCAAAAAATTTCAAATGAAAATTTTTGGGGAAAAGATGAGAAATCCATTTTAATTCATTTGTCATCAGTTGGAGAATTTAACTTGTCGGTTGGACTAATCGAAAAAATTTTATCAAGAAATAAAAAAATAGTCATTTCAGTTATGACAAATACAGGCTTTACAGCGATTACTAAAAAATATGGGAATAATAAAAATGTGAAAATTTTGTATTTTCCACTTGACGATTTTTTTGCTTTAAAAAAAATTTATAAAAAATATAAAATAAAAAAGACAATTATTATAGAAACTGAGATTTGGATTAATTTATATTATTTGGCGGAAAAGTTTGGAGAATTGTTTATTGTAAATGGCAGACTTACCGATAAAAAAATGAAATCTTACAAAAAATTTGGATGGTTTATAAATTCAAGTTTGAATAGAGCTAAAAAAATTTTGGTGCAAAGCGAAAAAGATGCATTGAGATACGAGAGTTTAAAAATGAAAAATAAAAAAATAAAAGTTTTTAAAAATTTAAAATATTCAATAAAATATGACATTCTTTCTGAAGAAAAGAAAAATAAATATTTTGAAGAAATTTTGGACAAAAATAAAAAAATAATAGTTTGCGGAAGCACGAGAGAAAGCGAAGAAAAAATTTGGCTTGAAGTTTTAAAAAAAATAAATAAAAAAAATGAATATCAGCTTGTGCTGGTTCCTAGACATTTGGAGCGGATAAAAAAAGTGGAAGATGAAATTTTAAAATTGTTTCCACGAGAAAGTTATTCACTGCTTTCAGATTTTGAAGTTTGGAAAAATCTAAAAAAAACTGAGATAGTTATTGTGGATAAGATGGGAGTTCTTACAGATTTTTATCAAATGGCGGATTTTGTATTTGTCGGCGGAACGCTTGTAAATATTGGTGGACATTCGATTTTGGAGCCACTTTTTTATGGAAGAAAGCCAATAATTGGGAAATATTTCCAAAATATCGAAGAAATTGTAAATGATGCAAAAAAACTTAATTTTGTGGAAATTGTGCAAAATGAAGACAAAATTATTGATTATTTAAAAAAAGAAGAAAAAATAAATACCAAAGAATTTTTTGAAAAAAATAACGAGATAGATAAAATAATTAGTGAAATATTTTGATTTGGAGTGTGATTTATGGATAATAAAAAAAGAGAAAATAAATTAAGAGAAAAACAAATTAAAGCTGAAAAAAATAAAAAAATCTTGTCAAAAGAAGAGCTTGAGAGAAGAGAAAAAATAAAAAAATAAATGATGAATTTAAAATAAAAAATTACGAGAAAAGTCAAATTATAAACGAAAAAGAAATTTGGAAATATTTTTTTGAAAAACCTAAAAAAAATTATAACAAATATATGTGTGAAATGTTGGATTATCCTGAATATTTAATGTACGACAACGAAAAAGTAAATGAGTTTCGTGGAAAATGGAATAAGTTTTTTAAAAATGAAAATGACATATATTTGGAAATCGGTTGTGGAAGTGGGAATTTTACAGTTCAGAATGCACAAAAATTTCCAGATAGAAACTATATTGCACTTGAATTGCGATTTAAAAGACTTGTTTTGGGAGCAAAAAAAGCTACTAAAAGAAATTTAAAAAATATACTTTTTCTGAGAAAAAGGGGGGAAACAATTTTAGAATTTTTTGGTGAAAAAGAAATTTCGGGAGTTTATATAAATTTTCCAGATCCTTGGGAAGGTGAAGAGAAAAAAAGGGTGATTAGCGAAGATTTGTTCAAAAAATTAGATGTTGTGTTAAAGTCAAAAGGGAAATTGTTTTTTAAAACGGATTATGAGCAGTATTACAGAGATGTTTTGAAGTTAGTTGAAAATCTTGAAAATTATGAAGTCATTTTTCATACGGATGATTTGCATAATTCGGAAAAAGCACAGCAAAATATAAAGACAGAGTTTGAACAGATGTTTTTGAGTAAACATAATATGAATATTAAATATATTGAAATACAAAGAAATTAGAGTTAAAAATTTAAAAATAAAGTTTATTTTTCAAAAAGAATTTAGGTTAATTCTAACAAAATAAAAAAATTTCCTTGAATATTTGTGAAAATAATAGTATAATAGTAGTTAGGAAGGTTTTTAGATAGTTTTTATTAGAGAAAATAAATCTGGAGGTTTTTATGAAAAATAAAAAAAAATTAATTTTGATAAGTAGTTTGATAGTAGGAATACCACTGTTAGCAGTTGGTACAAATGTGATATTAAAACAAGCAAGAGATAATTATTATAAAGAGCAAAAGATAAAGTTGGAACTGGAAAGAGCACAGCAAAAGGCGCAAAAAGAGCAAGAATTAGCACAGCAAAGAGCTCAAGAAGAAAAGTTGGCTGCTCAAGTTCAAGAGCAGGCAGAAAAAAATAAAAAAGAAATAAGAGTCGTTGAAGATAACTTAAAAAAGCAAAAAGATGTCGTACCACAAGCAAAGAAAAAAATGACTTCACAAGAAAAGGATAATGAAAAAGTAAAACAAGTTATAGCAAATGCAAGAAAAGAAGTAAAACCTATGGTTGTTTACGAACCTGTGTCAAATGTCGTGGCAAAATCTGAGCTTACGGCAAAGGACCGAGCAAGAGCTCGAAAAGCTCTAAAAAATATAAGGGCGGAATATTTTGCAAAAAATAAATCTCAGAAAATAAAAAGCAATGAAACACTTATAGTGAAAACTAGTACCGATGGAATTGAAACAAGAAAATATTCCAATGCAGAAATCCAAAAAGTTTTAAAAGAAATTAGAGAAAATTATAAGAAATAGACATTTTTAAAGTACATTTTAAATATGAGTTTAAGATGTACTTTTTATTTTTTAAATAAAATTTTAGATTTTTTATAAAAAAAAACTTGAAAAATTTTTAAAAATGTATTATTATATATTAGCAATCAAGAATAAAGAGTGCTAAAAAGATACACAATATTTTAGGAGGTAAAGAAATGAAAATTAAACCATTGGGAAAAAGAATTTTAATAAAACAAACTGAACAAGAAGAAGTAACTAAAAGCGGTATTGTACTGCCGGGAACAGCTTCAAAAGAAAAACCTATAATTGGAGAAGTTTTGGCAGTTGGAAAAAAAATTGAGGAAGTTTCTGTTGGAGATAAGGTTATTTTTGAAAAATATGCAGGAACTGAAGTTAAAGATGGGGAAGAAACTTATTTAATTTTAGAAAAAGATAATGTACTTGCCATTGTTGAATAAAGACATAAAGGTGTTTAAAATTTGAATTTTTGATTTATAATAAATAATTTGGAGGAAAATAAAATGGGAAAAATAATAAAATTTAATGAAGAAGCTAGAAAATCACTAGAAGTAGGTGTTGATACACTTGCCGATGCTGTAAAAATAACACTTGGACCAAAAGGAAGAAATGTTGTATTAGATAGAGGATTTGGAGCGCCAATGATTACAAATGACGGTGTTACAATCGCAAAAGAAATTGAATTAAGCGATCCAATCGAAAATCTTGGAGCACAAATTGTAAAAGAAGTTGCAACAAAATCTAACGATGTGGCAGGAGATGGGACAACTACAGCAACAGTGCTTGCTCAAGCTTTGATAAAAGAAGGACTAAAAATGGTTTCAGCAGGAGCAAATCCAGTATTTATCCGTCGTGGAATGGAACAGGCTTCAAAAAAAGTGATTGAAGAGCTTTCTAAAAAGGCTAAAAAAGTTGAGGCAAATGAAGAAATTGCACAAGTTGGAGCAATTTCAGCGGGAGATAAGGAAATTGGAAAATTGATTGCACAGGCGATGGAAAAAGTTGGAGAAGAAGGAGTAATTACAGTTGAAGAAGCTCGTTCGCTTGACACAACTTTAGAAGTGGTGGAAGGAATGCAGTTTGACAACGGTTACTTATCACCATATATGGTTTCGGATTCTGAAAGAATGGTCGTAGAAATGGACAATCCTTACATCCTTATAACAGACAAAAAAATATCAAATATGAAAGAATTGCTTCCAATTTTGGAAAAAACAGTGGAAACAAGCAGACCAATGCTTATAATTGCTGAAGATGTTGAAGGAGAAGCACTTGCAACATTGGTTGTAAATAAACTTCGTGGAACATTAAATGTGGCTGCTGTAAAAGCTCCAGCTTTCGGAGATAGAAGAAAAGCTATGTTACAAGATATAGCAATTTTAACAGGTGGAGAAGTTATTTCTGAAGAAAAGGGAATAAAATTGGAAGAAGCTGATATTACATTCTTAGGACAAGCTAAAAAAGTTAGAATTACGAAAGACAATACAGTAATTGTGGATGGAATGGGTAAAAAATCTGAAATTAGCGCAAGAGTTGGACAGATTAAAAATTCTATTTCAGAAACTACATCTGACTATGATAGGGAAAAATTACAGGAAAGACTAGCAAAACTTGCAGGCGGAGTTGCAGTGATAAAAGTTGGTGCTGCAACAGAAACTGAAATGAAAGAGAGAAAATTGAGAATAGAAGATGCGCTAAATGCAACAAAAGCGGCAGTTGAAGAAGGAATTGTAGCTGGTGGAGGAACAGTTTTAATTGAAATTGCAAATGCGATTGAAGACTTTAAGTTAGACGGTGAAGAAGGATTAGGAGTAGAGATAGTTAAAAAAGCTTTATTTGCACCACTTAGACAAATTGTTGTAAATGCTGGAATTGATGCTGGAGTTGTAATTGAAAAAGTTAAAAACTCTGAAAATGGAATAGGTTTTGACGCTGCAAAAGAAGAATATGTAGATATGGTAAAAGCTGGAATAATTGACCCAGCCAAAGTAACTCGTTCAGCAATCCAAAATGCTATTTCAGTATCTTCAGTTTTACTTACAACAGAAGTAGCGGTTGCAAATGAAAAAGAAGAAAGTCATGCAGGTGCAGGAATGCCAAATGGAATGGGAATGCCAGGAATGATGTAATAATCTTAAAAATATAAATAATTTAAAGTTAAGAATAAATCACAGTTAAAAAATTAATAACTGTGATTTTTAATTATTTTATAATAAAATTAATGATAAAATAATTAAAAACAAATTTTAATGGGTTAAACTATTAGTGAAATATATAATTTTTTTTTCACAAAGAAAATAATATATTAGAAAGCATCCTAATTAAAATATGTAGCAAAAATACAATTTTAAGGAGTGATATATTATGAAAAAATTAATATTCGGAGCATTTTTGTTATTTAGTGTAATTGGGTTTTCAAGATATGTAGAAAGATGTAGCATAACATCTGAAGATAGTTGTGTAAGTTTAGAAAGCGGTAAAAAATTTACATTCAGAGGTTATCCTTTTGAAGGATTTAGATATGGAGCTGTTTATAGAGTTTACTTTGAAGGTCAAGGAAATAGAAAACTGTACTATACAACTTCGACATATCTTTATTAAAAATATATAAAATTAGGATGTTTAAAGTTTAAAAATAAACTACACTCTTTAATTTATGTGTAGTTTTTTTTGTATATATTCCTAATTTCTTTTAAAATTTTTTTTATATTTTCAGAATTAATTATAATCTTTTTTTCTAAAATTCTATTTACAACTAAATCGACTTCACAGTCTTTTGCTCCAGAAAATAAAGCCAGAGTACGGGCCTGTAATTTCATGTGTCCTTTTTGAATTCCAGTCGTAACAAGCGCCTTTATAGCGGCAAGATTTTGTGCAAGTCCAACCGAAACTATTATTTTGGCTAATTCTATAGCATTTGGTTTTTTTAAAATGTTAAAAGCTGCGGCTACACTTGGATTTAAGCCGATGGAACCACCAACACTTGCAACAGGCATAGGAAGTGTTAATTCTCCTTTTAATTTTCCAATTTTTTCATCAAAAATCCAAGTTGTAAGTCCTTCATATTTTCTATTTTTTGCTGCAAAAGCATGTCCTGCTGCTTCAATTCCACGCCAGTCGTTTCCAGTCGCGATAACCACGGCATCAATTCCGTTAAAAATTCCCTTGTTGTGAGTAGCTGCTCTATAAGTATCAATTTTAGCAAATTTAGAAGCTAAGCTGATTTTTTTTGCCACATGAATTCCACCAAGTAATTTAGAGTCTATTTCGCAAGTGGCGGTAACTAAAGACTTCGTTGCATAATTTGATAAAATTCCCATTAGTGCAGTTGAATTTGTAAGTTCTTCAAGCAGTGGCTTAATTCCTTCTAGCATCGTATTTAAGATGTTTGCACCCATTGCTTCTTTTACATCAACAGTCAAATAGACAACCAAAAATTCTTCCAATTTTTTAATTTCCAGACAAACCGCACCTCCACCTCTTTTTACAATTGATGGATAAGCTTCGTTTGCCATTTCTAAAATTTTATCTTCATTTTTCAAAATCAAATTTTTAGCTCTTTCAAAATCAATTATATCGTAAAGCGCAATTTCTCCAATCATTTTTCTATCTAAAACAGTCGTTTTAAAACCTCCACATTTCGCAACAATTTTTGCAGCATAACTTGCAGCGGCGATTACAGACGGTTCTTCAGTAATCATCGGAACGGCATATTCTTTTCCGTCAATTAAAAAATTTGGTGCAATTCCCATTGGCAGTGAAAAAGTTGCGATGTTGTTCTCAGTTATCTGATTTGCAGTTTCCAGTGATAAATTTTCATTTTTTTTCAAAATTTGTTCAAATTCATCAGTTAAATAGCCATTGTCCTTTAACATCTGTATTCTTTCAATCCGTTCTTTTTTTTGAAATCCGAGCCATTTTAATTTTTTCTGATTTTCTTTTTTCATATTAAAAATTAGTTCCTTCCATTTAGAGTTTATAATAAAACCCAAGCACTTAAAAGATTGTTAAATTTTAATACCTGAGTGAATATATGTTTTAAATTTTAAGGCTTGTAACCAGTTTTATCTTTTTCTGTTATTTTTCTGATAACTTTGCACGGCACTCCTGCTGCAATTACATTATCTGGAATATCTTTTGTGACAACGCTTCCAGAGCCAATAATAGTATTGTTTCCGATTGTAACTCCTTGATTAATGTGGACTCCTGCACCAATCCAGACATTATTGCCGATTTTTACAGGTTTGGCATAGCAGCCTCCATTTATTCGCTCTTCTACATCAATACTATGATTTGAAGTGTAAATTCCTACTCTTGGACCAAAAAGTACGTTGTTTCCGATTTCAATTCCGCCACCATCAAGCATTACACAGTCAAAATTTGCATAAAAGTTATTTCCAATTGTAATATTAAATCCAAATTCACATCGAAATGTTGGCTCAAAATGCACATTTTTCCCAATTGACTTTAAAAGTTCCTTTAAGATTGCTTCACGCTCTTCAGATGGCTTTCCAAAACTTTCGTTATATTTATTTGTCAAAAAAACAGTATTTTCTCTAGCTTTTACAAGTTCCGGCGTTAAATCGTTATAGACTTTTCCTGATAAAATAAACTTTCGTTGTTCCTCTAAATTCATATTAATTTACTCCTTCCAGATAAATTTATTTTATTTTTTTATAAATTCTTTTATGATTCTCAATTTTTTCCAAATAAAAAAGGCTGTCATCTTGTGGCAAATTAATACTGTTTCCATCTTTATCAAGTTTTATTTGCTCAAAAAACATTTTTTCATATTCAGAAGTATTGAGTCTTTTTCTTTTGTCAAAATCCTTAATTCTATCGTTTGTCAACTGATTTTTAAATCCATCGACAAGCGTAATACTAAAAATTTCACAAACTGCACCACTTCCGTAACTGTACATTCCGATTACATCGTTAGATTTTAAATTTTGGCAATTTTCCAGTAATGAAAGTAAGCTTAAATAGAGAGAGCCTGTGTAAATATTTCCAATTCGTTTGCCGTAAATTATTGAAGAATAAAAATTATCTAAAAATTCTAATTTTTTTTCTTTTGTCAAATTTTCAGTTTTTGAAAAAAGTGAATTTAAACCTTTCAGTCCAAGTTTTGGGAAAGGCAAATGGAAACAGAAGGCGTTAAAATCAAGTAAATTTTTATTGTGGCGTTTTTTGTATTCGCAGAAAGTTGTAGTAAGGAAGTCCAAGTACTGTTTTGAAGAAAAATGTCCATCAACAAATGGAAAGTCAGCATAATTGGGACGCCAAAAATCCATTATATCCCTTGTTTGACAGACGCTGTCATCATTCAAAACAGCAATTTTGGGGTCTTTTTTTATAAGCAGTGCTACACTTCCCGCACCTTGAGTGGATTCTCCAGCAGTACCAATGCCGTATTTGGCGATGTCCGAAGCTATGACTAAAACTTTTGATTCGGGATTTTCTAAAATGTGATTCTTTGCAAAATTTAGTGCAGCAGTTGCGCCGTAGCAAGCCTCTTTTATTTCAACACATCTTGCAAAAGGCTGAATTTCAAGTAAATGGTGAATAAAAATTCCAGCAGATTTGCTCTGGTCAATCCCCGATTCCGTTCCAACTATTATTAAATCAATGTCTTTTTTATCCTTTTCGCTCAAAATTTTGTCTGCAGCACTAGCTCCCAATGTTACAATATCTTGAGTAATTGGAGCAACACACATTTCACTTTGCAGCAGTCCCTTTGTAAACTTATTTTCATTTTGTTCCCTAGATAACGCTAAATCTCTAATATCCAAAAAGAAATTAGGCATTGCAAATCCAATTTTATCTATTCCAATTTTCATATGAAATTCACCCTTTCGTTGTATTATTTATATTTTAAATTTTAAGTTTTTTAAAATGTATTTTGTAAGCATTTATTATATTTTACTACAAAAAAAATGAAATATCAAATATATTCTTAGACAAGATGGAACATTTGCAAGAGAAAAACTTTAAAGTCTGAATAAATGATTTTTAAAGAGTTTGAAATAATATTAAAAAATTTTTTTATAAAAAGTTAGTTTATTTATTTTATTCGATAAATAAAGAGTTTTATAGAAAATGAGAGTGTAAACTTTTTTGTGTAAATAAACTAGAGAATTCTTATATTGCTGGATTTATACATACATTTACACAAAATTATGGACACTCTCAGGAATTTTTATAACTACTTCTGCTCCTTTGGTCTTGCTGTCTTTATTTATAAATACTCCGTAATTTTTGCCGTAATAGAATTTTATTCTTTTATCGACATTTTTTATTCCTACACCGCCTGTCTTGCTTTTTTTGAACTGTTTAGCTTTTTCAAAGCCTATTCCGTTGTCTTTGACAGAGATATTGACAGTGCTGTTTTGTCTGTAAACGTCTATTGTGATGATTCCGTTTCCAGAAAGATTTTTTATTCCGTGATAGATGGAGTTTTCTACAATTGGCTGGATTATTATTTTTGGAACTTCAATGGAAAGAAGGCTTTCATCTTCTATGTTGAAAAAATAGGAAAGTTTTTCTTCATATCTCTGCTTTTGTATGAATAAATATTCTTTAGTGTGCATAATTTCATCTTTTAACGATATTTTTTCGTGTCCGTTGCTAAGGGAAAGCCTAAAATAGTTTGCAAGTGATTTTGTAATGCTGATTACTTTTTCATTATCTTCAAATTCTGCCATCCAAATTATAGTATCTAGCGTGTTGTATAGAAAATGGGGATTAATCTGGCTGTGGAGAGCCTTTATTTCATATTCCCGCAAATATTTTATTTTTTCAACCATTACATTAAAATGTTCTACAAGGTTCTGAATTTCATAGCCTGTTTTTTCACTTAAATGAAATTCCCGTAGATTATTTTCAAAGTTTTGCATATGATTTTCCAGTTTTATTAAAGGTCTTAGAATCTTTGTTATTACGATAAATGTAATAATAGAGGAAAAAGCTAATGAAACTAGGAAAATGATAATAACTATGTGAGAAAAATTTTTCTTTAAGGTAATTAAGTCATTTGTGTTTGCAAGGCTTCTTAAATTCCAGTTTGTATTCTCAATCTGTGTTTCGTATAAGTATGTATCTTTATTTTTATTCTTTTCTGAAAATTTTTCAAGACATTTTTTATCAGCAAAGCATTTCACATCTTTATAGTAAATAATATTGTTGTTTTTGTCTACTATAATATTGTCGATTTGTTTTCCGAAAGAAATGGAATTTAAATATCTTTCAAGAATTTCATATTTAATGTCAAAAACAATAACACCAAGATTTTCTCCCTTTGAATTTTTTATGTCACGGCTGATTGACAGAAACCAGAGAGCTGAATTCATAGAGGAGGTGGAATTTTTTCTGCTGGGATTAAAAACGGGCATATCTGAATTGTTTATAGCATCGACATACCATTTCTCTTTCATCATATTTTCTGATATTTTCATATCATTATTTTTGTCACTGGATACAATGTTACCATTTTTTCCGATTACAGTAATATTTTTAATTCCTTTATTACTATCAAGAATCGAATAAATCATTTTTTCAATGCTCTTTTTTGAATCTTCATTTCCTGATATTAAAAAATTTCTAACATCGGCATCAACAGACAAGAGATTAATTATATTTTTCAATTTATCTGCATAGAGTGTAATATAACGGGATGTACTTATAACATTTTCGTTAGTATACTCAATTTCCTTGTTCATTATGATGTATTTTGAAGTATAGTAAAAAATACTGCTTAAAAAAAGTACAAACAGAAGATTTCCAATAATATAATAAAAAAACAGCTGAAGCAGCATCGAGTTTTTCATAGTTCTTTTTAATTTCATAGTTTCTCCAGCACGCTTTTCTTAAATTCTTTCGGTGTCATTCCAAAAGTTTTTTTAAATTTTGAATTGAAATAATTAAAGTTTTCCATTCCTACAAGTTCTCCAATTTGATAATTTTTCAGATCTGTTGTCAAAAGCAGCAGCTTTGCCTTTTCCATTCGCATATTATTCAAATAGTCCTGAAAAGGAATACCAAACAAATTTTTAAAAAGTGAACTCAAATATCCAGAAGACAAATTCATTTCGTCCGCCAGAGAATTTAAGTTAAAGGAAATATCACTGTATTTTTCTTCAATTTTTTTTGTTAAAATATCTTTATACTTGCTATGAGAAATATTTTTATCAGACTTCTCAGCTTGGCTAATTTTATTAATAATTTTTCTTGCTTCGTTATATTTTCTATCTTCTTCCAGCTTATAGATAAGTTTTGAAATTATCTCATTTATATCTGTCTTTGAAACAGGTTTTAAAATATAGTCTTCAACTCCGATTTTTAAAGCCTTTTGAGCATATTCAAAATAGTCATATCCAGAAATAATGGCTATTTTAACATCACTTTTCAGCTCTTTCATCTCCTCGGCAAGAGTCAGCCCATTTTTAAAGGGAATATTTATATCCAGCAAGACAAGGTCAGGCAATACTTCAGAAAAAGTCTTAAAGGCAGAATTACCATCTTCTGCCTCATAAACATCACTTATCTTATATTTTTCAAAATCAATAAAGGTTTTAATACCTCTTCTTATAATCGGTTCATCATCAATTATTAAAATACTATACACTTATTTAACAGCTCCTTTAATTTGTGCGGCAGTCAAATGTCCCGACAAAGTTTTAACAATATTCAAGTTCCCATCCAGTACAATATTTGAAGGATATCCTAAAACTTTTGCCCTTTTTAGCACTTCTCCCTTTTCATCCAGCAATACAGTAATATTTTTATAGTTAAGCCCTTTATACCACTGAATGAATTTAGCTGTTGGTTTTTCTCCTTTTTGTCCCGGAGAAGCAATTGTTATAACTGTAAAATTCTTACTTTTATCTGCACTTAAAGAATTAATTTCGCTTAATCCCGAAAGACAGATAGGACACCATGAAGCCCACATTTTAATATATATTTTCTTACCTTTGTACTTGTTAAGGGAAACAGGTTTATTATTAATGTCCTTTAACTGAACTCCTTGCAATGTATTTCCAAATGAAATCGATCCCAAACTCAACAAAGTTACAATTGTTGCAATTAATTTTTTCATAAAAATTACTTCCTTTCTGTATTATAGCAAATTTAAAATATTTTTTGTAATTATTTTTTTAAGTTATTTTGATTACTAATTGTTTTATAAATTTTAAAAATAAAATTACTAAAACTTATTCATTATTAGCAAAATTCCCATAAATATAATTAGAAATCCTCCAAAGATTTTAAAATAGTTTGTGTATTGATTTAAAGCTCGTACTTTTTTTAATAATTTCTGAGAGAAAAAGGAAAATAGAACAAATGGAGTGGCAAGCCCTAAGACGTATATAAACATCATTAACCCTCCATAGACAGCAGATCCTTTTTCCCCTGCAAGAGCTAGCACTGAGGCAAGAATAGGACCTACACATGGAGTCCACCCTAGACTAAATGTCAGTCCTAGCAAAAAAGCCTGTAATGAAGAATTTTTACCAATTAAATCCAAATTTACAGATTTATTTTTTTCTAAAAAGTTAAATTTTAAAATTCCTGTCTGATGTAATCCCAGTATTATTACAATTATTCCTGCCAAAACTTTTATGGCATCATTAAAGAATATTCCCGTAAGGAAACTAAAACTAAAGCCTATACTTACAAAAGTAAGTGAAAGACCTGAAATAAATAAAAAGGTATTAAGCACAGTTTTTTTTCCTTTGCTTAAAATTCCCAAATATACAGGAACAATGGGAAGAATACATGGAGATAGAAAACTTGCTACCCCTCCTAAAAATACACTTCCTACCAGTAATGGCTGATTAAACATAAATTATCTCCTATCTTGTTCATTTTACTGAACTAATTTTATTAAATATCCGTAATGTTCTTTTTCCATATCTTTTAATGGGATAAATTTAATTGAAGCACTGTTTATACAATAACGAAGCCCGCCTTTATCTTTAGGTCCATCATCAAAAACATGTCCCAAGTGGGCTTTTCCGCTTCGACTAAGCACTTCTGTCCTTACCATATTAAAACTTGTATCATTTGCATAAGTTACAACATCTTTTGAAATAGGTTTTGTAAAACTTGGCCAGCCACAGCCAGAATCATATTTATCCTTTGAGGAAAATAATGGTTCTCCTGTTGTTATGTCCACATAAATTCCAGCTTCATGATTGTCCCAGTACTCATTTGAAAAAGAATGTTCAGTATTTTTTTTCTGTGTAACGCTGTATTGCAGAGGAGTAAGCCGTTTTTTCAATTCTTCGTCACTTGGTTTTGGATAATCTTTTGGATCAATGATAACTTCATCTGCTTTAGTAATATCAATGTGACAATATCCGTTAGGATTTTTTCTTAAATAGTCCTGATGGTATTCTTCTGCGAGAATATAATTTTTCAAAGGCTGAACTTCAACTTGAATTTTATCTGTATATTTTTTCTGCTCTTCTTCAATTTCCTGTAAAATAATTTTTTTATCTTCGGGATTAGTATAATAAATCCCTGTTCTGTATTGTCTACCTCTATCATTTCCCTGCTGATTAATGCTAGTAGGATCTACAACTTGAAAATAATATTTAAGTAGCTTGCTCAAAGAAATTTTGTTTGCGTCATATTTTACGTGAACTGTTTCTGCATGATCCGTTGATGCGACAATGTTGTAACTCGTTTTTTCAGTTTTCCCATTCGCATAGCCAACTGTAGCATCCTTTACCCCGTCGATTCTTTCCATATATGCTTCAAGTCCCCAGAAACACCCGCCAGCAAGATAGATTTCCCTGATGTTTTCGTTTCCTGCCTGAATCATATTTTCTTTTTTTGTTTTATTTTCATTTCTGTTTTTACGATTTTTATTTTTATTTGACAATACTACTGAAAATAAAGCTAAAGATAGTATTAAAAATAATAGTAGACTTCTAGATTTCATAAAACCGCCTCCCGATTTATATTTAAATATTTTTTGTATCTACAAGAATAGTATAGCCCAAAAATTGATAAAAAAAAATGAAATATAGTAATATTTTTCTATAATTTTATAATATTTGTTTATTTACTAATCAAATTTAATATAATTTTAAAAAAGTGTTAAGTTAAAATATAAAATCAATATTTTTAAAATAAAAAATAAAGGGTCTTGTGATATATTAAAGAACTATAATTAAAAAATAGATTAAAGAAAAATATTAATAAATAGTGTCTTGAAATATAGATTATCTAGGAGGAAGAATAGTGGGTAACATCGCTTGTAGGAACACAGAGGTCGGGGGACTGATATTAAAAATACGTTAAATGCTGTAAAAGTAAAAATAGTGGCTTTGGGAAAAACAGGAAGTAATGTAATAAATAAAATGATATTAAATAACATTGTAAAGTATGAACAATTAAATCGCCACTCAATGTGTCAAACACGATTTTATCAATATTTTTTTCATAAAAATTAGTTATCACAAAAGCTGTCGCCAAAGTAGCATGTCCACAAAGGTCGATTTCTCCGCCAGGAGTGAACCAACGCAATCTATATTTCTCATTTTCCTTTACAGCAAAAGCTGTTTCTGATAAATTATTCTCTCTTGTAATCGAAAGCATCAAGTCGTCATCTATCCAAGAATCCATAATGCATACAGCAGCAGGGTTTCCTTTAAAAACTGTATCTGTAAAGGCGTCTACAATATATTGCTTCATATTTTTCCTTTCTGTTTATTTTTACATAAAACTTAAAAAATTAGTTTTGAATACTTCAGAATATTGTATAGTAAAATGGGGAAAAATTAAAGGTTTAAATGAATTTTTGTTTACAATGCTATAAATTATAATATTGAATAAAATAATTTATAGATAAAATATTTTAAAATAAAAATAAAATTCACTTGACAATATCACTAACTAGTGATAAAATAAATTATTACTAATTAGTGATAAATTAGGAGGAGAAAACTATGAATACTGACTGGGAAAGGAATTCAGATATCCATTTGCAGATTGTATTGCAGAGGGCTGTGAGAAAAATTGATGGCAAAATTGGAAAGGATTTTCGGGAAAAAGGGATTACGAGTTCGCAGTTCAGCGTTTTAGATGTGCTTTATACTAAAGGTGAGATGCGTATTTGTGAATTGATTGAAAAGGTGCTTTCTACTTCGGGGAATATGACGGTTGTTGTGAAAAATATGGAGCAAAAAGGCTGGTTATACCGAAAATCTTGTCCGAAAGATAAACGTGTATTTTTGGTAGGGCTGACAGATGAAGGGAAAAAATTATTTGAGAATCTTTTACCAGAGCATCGTAAGGAAATAGAGGAGACCTATGGAATTCTTTCGGATGAGGAAAGGCGAGAGTTAATCAGGATTTTGAAAAAATTTAAAGATATTTAGAATTAGTAACTTAATGAAGAAGTCAAAGCAGATTGTTATAAAATTTGAAGGAATTAAAAATAGATATAAATTGAAAAATTTTAAAAATTGTTGTATTAGATAGTGTAATTTATAAATTAAAAAACAAAAATTGGAGGAAAATAAAATGTCAAAAAAAACAGTATTATTAATCGTAGGATCATTTAGAAAAAATTCATTTAATCAAATAATTGCGGATTATATTGCAAAAGAATTGAAAAAGGATGTGAATGTGGAATTTTTAGATTATAGAAATGTACCATTATTGGAACAAGATACAGAATTTCCAGCACCTCAATCAGTTAAAGATGTTCGTGACCAAGTTGGAAAAGCAGATGCTGTGTGGGTAGTTTCGCCAGAATATAATGGTTCTTACCCAGCTGTATTAAAAAATTTATTGGATTGGCTATCTCGTCCGTTAGTGGCTTTTGATAGGGAAACACCAACAGTAATAACAGGAAAGCCAGTAACTGTAAGTAGTATTGCAGGTTCAACTGCAGGAAAATTTTTAAGACAAAATCTTTCAACATTATTTTCATATATCCGTATGAATCCAATGGAAGGAACTGGAACAGGGTTAATCATACCAGCAGAAGCATGGAGAACAGGAATATTGAATTTGACTGATGAGCATAAAGAAGCCTTGAAAAAACAAGTAAAAGAATTTTTGGAATTTATTAAATAGACTTGAATTTTGAGAAAATTTGATATTTAATTTATTAAAGAAAAAAACAAAAGAAGAATAGCTTTTATGAATTATCCTTCTTTTTTTATTAATTTAACTGTTATATTCAAAATCTAAAATATCTTTTCTAATATCCCTTATCAAAAATTTTATTAAATTATCTGATTCTGTTTGAATTAAAAGAAACAATCTTGCTAGTATTTTCCCAACAAAAACTTTTTTTATCTGATCCATCTCATTTAATGTATGATGTTTTAGAAAACTGATTAAATCGTCTACTTTATTAACAATATTATTTACAGATATATTTTCAAATCGTTTATCCAAAATAAATCTTTCATAAATCGTAGAATTTTTATTAATTCGGATTCCCTCCTTCTTTTCCACAGCCGTAGCTTTTGAAAACTGATCATAAATTTCTGAATAAAGCATATCATTTGGACCTTCAAAGATAGTAAATGGTCTAAAGTCAATTGCCACATTACTCATTGGATGCCCAGCTTCAAATCCTTTTGCCCCTAGAAGTTTTTGTGCGATTCTCGCTGCCTTGTAAGTATATTCAGTAGCAAGGCTCTTTATAATATTTGCTTCCATTAATTTATCTGAAACAGACTTATCTGGAGAGACATTATTGCAAGTATAGCTATACATAATTTTTGATACATCGTAAGTATTTTCGATTTCATCTAATTCATTTTGAACAAATGGTATTTCTTTTTTAGCAAATTTATTTATATTTTTTACAATATATTCCATAATTCCATGTGTCATTCCAACTAGTTGCAATCGACTTCTTATAAAGATATTTTGAAATTCTCTAAGACAATGTGCCCTGCTTTCTGAAAGTTTTATTATATATTTTGCAGGAATCTTTGTATCAACATGATTTACAGCATATCTTACTGCTTTTAAACCTTCCGAATTTAGCACATCATAAGTTATATATTCTCTTGGAACTAAAATTAAGCTAATTACTTTTGATAATTTTCCTTCTTTCTTTTCCTTTGCTGCAATTAATAAAAAATCACTTTGAGAATTTCCTTGCCAATATTTATCAGCTTTAACATGAATTGTATTTTCATCAACATATTCATAGTAAGACTGCATTTCTTTTGCTATGGCAGATCCAGAAGTTTCAGGCTCTGTTATAGCCAGTCCTCCACCTTCTCCGTTAAATATCATTTTCAAGACCTTTTCAATTTGCTCCTCATTCCCATATTCAACAAGCGGTTGTAATACTAATGCCCCTTCAATTCCTGTTCTAAGTGTAACCGGTACGCCATAGTTCCCAGCAATTCTAAGCACTTCCTGAATTTCAAGCTGACTATTTTTTCTTCCTCCAAATTTTTCTGGTAGAAAGGGCAGTAAAAGTCCACATTTTTTTATACTTAACCATTTCTTCTCTGACAAATAGTTCATTAAATTTATTTTCTCAATATTTCCATTTGAAAAAACATCATTGAAAGCCTTCTTTATATTAGACAGAAATTCTTCTGTATTCATTTTTAGCAAATTTTCATTTATAAATTTATTCATTTCTCTCCTCCCAAGTAAGTAATTTAAATCAAAATATTTTGATTTTAAAATAATTTGTTTATATAACAGTTGTTATTATAACATAAATGAAAAAAAATGACAATTTATTAATAAAGTTATTTTAATAATTTGCTTTAATACAGTTTGAATTGAAGCGTAAAAAGATATTTTTTTTAATTGACTGAAAAAATTAATTTAATATACTGAAAATAACAAAAAATTGAGTATAGGAGTAATGAAATTAAATTTGAGGAAATCTAAAAAAACATTGCATTTAGTATTGAAATTTATGATTTTAGTTATAAAATTTAAGAAAAATCTGAATATAATAAAAATTTAAAATTATTTAAAATTCTGAAAATTTAGGAAATTACATAATTTTTTTTGAAAAAATAAATTTTTATTCTAAAGGGACAAAAGATGTCTCATATAAAAAGTATAATTAAATAACAAAAATAAAGTTGAGGAGATGGAGAAAATGAGTAATGTAAAATTAGTTAAAAATGATGCTTTTTATAACGCTGAGTTTGATATCGATATTTTTTTGTACTGGATGATAAAATGGTTAAATGTTGAGACTACAAATAATAGCAGTAAAATGGCTTTAAAAAATATGGCAAAAAAATTTATTGAGGAAATTTTAGAAGAAAAATTAGATACAGAAGATATTGAGATACATTTTTCAAATAAAAATTATTATTCTGAAAATGGAAGTTTTATTGATAGAATTTTAGGTGATTGTCCGATTTTGTTAATTTTAAATAGGAATCAAAATGGAAACAGAAAATATATATATTTTAGAGATTTTAGTTATTATGAGTATTCAAAAGATTTTAATGAATACAATGGGAAATTAATTAAATTATTAAAAAAATATGAGAATTTAAAAGAAAACGAAGAGAATAATGTAAAAATTGTTCATTTTTCATCTGATTTAATTTCTAGGTATGAAAAGGAAGAAGTAGAGGAAATAAGTATTTTATACGATAAAGAAAAGTTTTTAACTTTATTTGAAAATTCAAAAAAATATATTGATGACAGTATTTTTGACAGTTATTACAATCAAATTAAACAAGAAAATAAGAAAAATTTCGGTGTAAATATTAACGAAAATTTATCTTTATATTTAGTTTTAGAAAGTTATATAAATAAAAAATTTGAAGATTATGATGTATATCGTTGTTTTGATTATATAAAATGGTTGAAACATGAATTTTTTATAGAATGTTTTTGTGTAAATTTAATTGTAGAAGATAAAAAAACAAATAATTATTTTTTGTTAAAATGGTTTAATGATAATAAAATCGAAGAAAAGACAATAAAATTAATTCAGAAAGAATTAAAAGATATATTTCCTAATTTTAAGGAAGTTAATTATGAAGATATTGATTGTGAAAATAATGAAATTCCATTAATGTGTTTTACAGTAAATCTAGATAGTTCATTAAAAGATATAAAAAAAATGGTTGATAAAATAACGGAAAAAATTGAGAAATTTAATAAAATGAAAAATTGTAGAGACATAAGAGAGGAATATGTAGAATATTTTGAAGAAAAGAGATTAAAGAAAAGATTTCAAGCAATAGAAAAATTAGGAAAAAGTTTTAAATTTTGAAAAAGTGATAAATCAAGGTATAATTAAAACGTTGAGAAGAATTTTTAGAAAGGCTTAATCTTAATCATGAAAAATGAAAATTCTGAGGAAAAATCGATTAGAATATTAAAAATAATGAAAAGGTTGAATCAAAAAGAGATAGTGAATAGAAGTGATTTAGCTAATGAATTTAGAGTCGATAAAAAAACGATACAACGAGATATAGCTACTTTGAGGAATTATTTTTTTGAAGAAGGTGAATCGGATATAAAATATTCTAGTTCAAAAAAAGGTTATTATCTTGAAAAGAATGACAAGATAGCTTTTACAAACGAAGAACTTTTGGCTATAAGTAAAATTATCCTTGAAAGTCGGGCTTTTAATAAAGAAGAAACTGAAAAATTAATAACGAAACTAGTTAATAATTCCTCAATAAACGATAGGGAGATAATAAAAAATTTGATAAATAGTGAAAAGGCGAATTATATTCCTTTACAACATGGACAGAAACTACTCGAAAGTATTTGGAAATTAGCGCAATGTATAAAAAACCAAGAATGGGTGCATTTAAATTATACAAAAAAAGATAAACAATATAAAGAATACAGAATAAAGCCACTGTCAATAATGTTTTCTGAATATTATTTTTATCTAATTGGATATATTGAAAATAAAGAAGAATATCCTGCCATTTTTAGAATTGATAGAATGGAAAAGATAGAAAATACAGGCAAGAAGTTTAAAATCCTAAATTATTCTGACAAATTTAAAGATGGTGAATTTAGAAAATATATACATTTTATGCATTCTGGACCTCTCACAAAAATTAAATTTGAGTACAAAGGTTATATCGAATACGTTCTTGATAAATTTCCAACTGCAAGAATATTAAAAGAGGAGAAAAATGAAAAAGAAAATGGAGAATATATAATTTATACGGTTTTAATTGAGGTCTATGGAAGTTTTGGAGCAGAAATGTGGCTAAAAAGTCAAGGAGATTACGTTATTAAATTTGAGATTTTAAAATAAATTATTGAAATTAAGGAGGATTACTGTGAAAAAATAAAAATAATCAATTTAGGAGAAGCACCATTAGATGTAGTTGAAAATGAAAATTTAGAAATTATTGGAACAAAAGATAATTATGAAAATTTGAGAATAGATTTTCAAAATACAGATGCAATTTTTATAGTTTTAAATACGAATTTGGAAAATGAAAGAAACATTGCTTTAAAAGTAATTGAGGATGCTAAAAGAAATAATTTTATAGGAATTTTTGATACTGGAAATGGCGATGCCGAATTGTTTGATTCAAAAATAAATTTTATCACAAATTGTGAAACTGCTGAAGAGATAAAAATAGGTCTAAATGGAATAGTCAGTAGTTTGATAAATGAAGGACTAGTAAATATTGACCTAGATGACCTAAAAGTATTATTTGAAAAAACGTCAAAAGTTTCTTTTGTTTCTGAAGTGGGAGAATTGAAAGATATTGAAACATTTTTAGAAAACTTGAAATCAAAATTGGAAACTTTACAAAAAAATAAAGACGGTAGAGTCTTTATTAATATAACAGGAGGACCTGAAATTTCGTTGCATCAAATAAGAGATATAGTTGAAGTTGTGTCAAATATTTTTGAGAAAGCAACAATTATTTGGTGTTGTCTTTTGAATCCAGAATATGAAGAAAGCATAGAGGTTACTGTTTATGAAATAGTGCAAGAACACTCGCAACTTTAGTTGTGAGATAAATTGCACGAAAATTTAGTAAGCATATGGAAAAATTTTAGTAGATAAAATGTAGAATATATAATATAATATCTTTGATTGAAGACTGTAATGGAGTATTAATATTCTAAAGAAAAGTAAAGTTGTGGACTTAAATGTTGTCCTATACAATAGGGGCGAGCTGAACACGCCTAAAAGAATAAGGATAGTTGTTGTGCTATCAAACTTCTTAGAAAATTTTTAAATACTTTTAAAGATTTTAGAACCCTGCGACTTTAGTCGTGGGAGGTTCAGAGTATGTAGTTAGGAATGGGAAATTGAAGAAATAGGATTAATACAGGAAAGAAGGGATTTTAGATGGAAAATAGAGAAAAAAATTATTGGGGCTACAGAATTGATGTAAAGAATCAAGATTTCTTTTTTAAGGAATTACAGCAAGGACGTTTACGACAAGGTTGGGGGTATGCTGAAAATCAAAAATTGCCTGAAACAAAAGACAGCGGTGCTAGAAAAAATTTAAGCATGTATCATAATGTAAAAAAAGGAGACATGTTACTAATACCTAGATTACCAGATTGGGGTAGTGTTGCTATAGTTGAAGCAACTGATGATTGGGATGATAAAGAAAAAGGATATAAGTTTGAGATTGATGATGAAAAGAAAGATTATGGACATATTTTTCCTGCAAAATATATTGGATGTTTTAACAGACACGGAAAAGATGTTTCTGGAAATATACAAAGTACGTTAAAAGCAAGAAATAGATTTTGGAATATTAGCCGTTTTTCAGAAGATATTGAAAAAATTATGGGAAATTTAGAAGGAAATAGGGAATCAACAAGTGTTATTGAAAATATAAAAAATATTGTATCAGAACAAGTAAAATCTCATTTTGATTTAAAGGGATTTTCTGAAAAAGTTATTGATGAATATAATCGAAAATTTACAGCTTCTCAGTGGGAAGAAGTAATAAAAAATATTTTAGAAAAAATCTATCCTGGATATGAAATTGAAAGAATTGGTGGTAGTAAAGAAGAAAAACATGGGACGGATATTTTGGTAACTATATCAGGACTTTCAAATTTGGAAAAATACAATATAGCTATGCAAGTAAAAAATTACAACGATGTGATTTCTGATAATAATATTGATAATATTATAAAGCAAATAAATAAAGCCGAGGAATATGTATGGGAAAATAATGGTAAACTAATTGATAAAATTTTGGTCATAACTTCAGCAAAAAAAGAGGAAAATCCAAAATTAATTAAGAAATGTAAAAAAGAAAATATTAAAGTTATTTTTTCAGAAGAACTAAAAAAATTAATTCTTCGATCAATTATTGAAAGTATTGATTTAAAAGAAATTTTTGATGAGATGTTACAGGAATAATAGTATATACAAATTATTAGAAGATTAAATACTTGAATTTAAGGATTAATATCAGTAGAAGGAGTTATCTTAATTGGTTTTAGAAGTATGGACTTTAGGGGGAATTGAGTATGTAATAATTTTTGTGTAAATCTCTAAATAATATATGATAAAATAACTATATAATATTTGGAGTTTTTTGTTATAGCTAAAAAGAAAATTGACAATAAAATTTTGACTTCTTAACAGCAAATGAATAAAATTTAGTTTCTGTTTTTTAAAAGAAAGTTTACCTTTTACAAGTAAAAAATAAATAATAAAACCTGCTTTAGAATTTTTTTAATAAAAGCAGGCTTTTTATTTTTAATATATCTAAATGTTTAGAAGAATGTTGCTAACAAATAGTTCCCCCAGTTTCTTTAATATCTTTATCATTTTTTACAATAGCTTCAATTGCGGCAATTAAACCTTTTACAATAGTATTTAATTCCATTGATGGTGTATTTTTTTTATTAATAACTTGTTCTGGTAAAAATGGAATATGGATAAATCCAGATTTTTTGTTTTTATATTTTTTATTTATTAAATAAAGTGTACCGTAAAGAACGTGATTACAGATGAAAGTTCCTGCAGTGTACGAAACTGAAGCTGGAATTTTATTTTTTTGTATGTTTTTTACCATAGCTTTTACAGGCAGATCTACAAAATATGCGTTTTCTCCATCTGGAAAAATTGGCTCATCAATAGTTTGGTTTCCTTCGTTGTCAGGTATTCGGAAATCATCAAGATTTATTCCAACTCGTTCAACGGAAATATCAAATCTTCCGCCTGCTTGTCCGATTGACAAGATGACATCTGGATTGTGCTCTTCAATAGCTTTTTCAATTTTTTTAATAGATTTTCCTTTTACTGTCGGAATTTCCAATTTGATAATTTGTGCTCCTGCAATATTATCAGGCAATTTTTTAACTGATTCGATGGCAGGATTTATGGGCTCACCTCCAAAAGGGTCAAAGCCAGTAACTAATATTTTCATAGTATTTTTTGTATGATTTTATAAAAATAGATTGAATTTATAATTTCATACTCTCCTTTCTAGATTTTTTTTTAATTTACTTGTTTGTAAAAATTTAGAAATCTCAATAAACATAGTATTTTCAGTTTTATTTTACTCCAAATAACAGCAGCATAAGTATAATATGTGTTACAAGCAGTAATAAAGCCATTGGAGCTTGGACTTTTATAATTCCATATTTATCTTTTATTTCCAAAATTGAAGCAGGGACAATATTGAAGTTTGCTGCCATTGGAGTCATAAGAGTTCCGCAATAGCCGGCGGTCATTCCTAAAGCACCAATAATAGCTGGATTTCCACCATTTTTGATAATAAATGGGATTCCAATTCCTGCAGTTATTACTGAAAATGCAGCAAAGGCATTTCCCATAATCATAGTGAATATAACCATTCCAATAGCATAAATAACGATTCCTACAAAGATATTTCCAGTTGGAACAACAGATGAAATGCTGGCGGCTATTACTTTTCCAACTCCAGCTTTAGTGAATACAGCACCTAATGCAGCAAGAAGCTGTGGCAAAATGGCAGTTGCACCAATTTGCATAAGAAGTTTTGAAGTATCTTCATTTGTTTCGCTGAATTTTGGTTTTATGATAATTGCAGCTGCTAGAAGAGCGACAAGTGACCCTCCACCGATACCTAATGCGGGTGGTATAGCAGTTTTTCCAATTTTAAATTGAAGTATTAGAAAAGCGGCAATTCCAATTAATACAGCTGGGATGAAAATTTTATTTTTTAATTTTTCACTTTGTGCGATTTTGAATTGTGAAGAAATATTTTCAAATTTTCCAATATGTAATTGTTTTGTTACAGTAATTATGGCAAGAATTACAAGAAGTCCGCCAGTAACCTTATATGGAATAGCTTCTCCAAAAATAAATATTATCCCAAGAATAGTCCAAAACAAAAATGTTCCTATTTTTGCCTTTTCATTTTTCAATCCTCTAATTCCAGTACTTATACTGACAAGTCCGCAAAGAATATAAATAATTTGTGTCAAAAGTTTTAAAAGAACTTTTATTTCCATTATTTTTTACCTCCTTTGCTCAAAATTATTTTTTTGTCATAAATATATACTTGAATAAAAGTAAAGATTATTGCAATTATTCCAATTGGTATTGAAGATAGCGCCAATTGCTTCAAAGATACAGCATATCCATTTTCCTTCAGTGTAGTCTGAATCAAAAGAAGTCCCGATGCACCGACAAATATGTTTTGTGAAAAGAAATTTCCATAATTTTCAATTGCAGCACTTAAACTTTTTAATTCTTCAGTTTGCTTTTCTGATAAATCCTTATTTTTATGAGCTTTTGCAGCAGCTTCAGACATTGGGTAAATAAGAGGACGTATAAACTGAATGTGCCCACCAATTCTAATTGACAATGCACTCGCAATCGAACGGATTACCATATAAAGTCCTAAGATTCTACCAGCAGTTGCATTTTTTAATTTTTCAATTAAAGCTGCACTTCTTTCTCTAAGTCCATATCTTTCAAGCACTGCAATAACTGGCAAGCTAATCAAAAAAATTGACATAAGTCTATTATCCACAAAAGCCTTTCCAATAATTCCAAGAATTTCAAAAAAATTCATTTTTGCAGCAATTCCAGTAGCTATACCAGCAGTAAGCACCACAGCCAGCACATCTAGCTTCAAAGAAAATCCCGCTACAATAATAACAATACCAATAAGTATCCATAAATTCATAAGTATTCCTCCTAATAAAGTTTATTATTTTTTTTAAATTATCATATAATCCTAATATGATTTTACCTTGAAATAGTGAAAATGCAATAGTTTTAGAGAAAAAATAGATTTCTAATTTTATACTGCTTTTTAAGTTTTGAAAAATAGACAATAAAATTAGTTTTAAATATTTTAAAGGATTGCATAGTAAAATGGAAAAAAAAATCAATATTTAAAAAAAGTTTTGTACTGAAAATAAATTTTATGTGAAATTATGGTATAATATTAACAAAAAATAAATTATGAATAGATATAAGGAGAAAGAAGTGGCAAATACAAAAGAATCAAATGAAACGGCACAAAGAGCAGAATTGCATCGTAAAATCTGGGCAATTGCAGATAATGTGCGTGGAGCGGTGGATGGTTGGGATTTTAAACAGTATATTTTGGGAATATTATTTTATAGATTTATTTCAGAAAATATGACAGAATTTTTCAATAAAGCAGAACATGAAGCTGGAGATTTGAAATTTAATTATGCGGATATTTCTGATGAAGAAGCCAAAGAAGATTTTAGAGCTGGTACTGTGGAAGATAAAGGATTTTTTATTTTACCAAGTCAACTTTTTGAAAATGTAGTAAAAACAGCGAGAACCAATGAAAATTTGAATACAGATTTAGCAAATATTTTTAAAGCTATTGAAGCAAGTGCTGTTGGTTTTGAGTCGGAAGATGATATTAAAGGATTATTTGAAGATATCGACACTACGAGTAATCGTTTAGGTGGAACAGTAGCAGAAAAGAATACAAGATTAGCAGATATTTTAACAGGAATTTCAGAAATTAATTTTGGAAGTTTTCAGCATAATGATATAGATGCTTTTGGAGATGCGTATGAATATCTGATTTCAAATTATGCCAGCAATGCTGGTAAGTCAGGAGGAGAATTTTTTACTCCACAAACTGTTTCAAAACTTTTGGCACGGCTTGTGATGGAAGGAAAAGACAGCATAAATAAAGTTTATGATCCGACATGTGGAAGTGGTTCGTTGCTACTACAAATGAAAAAGCAGTTTGAGGAACATATTATTGATGAGGGATTTTTTGGGCAGGAAATAAATATGACTAATTTTAACTTGGCACGTATGAATATGTTTTTACACAATGTAAACTACAATAATTTTTCAATAAAACGTGGAGATACTTTACTTAAGCCGTTGCATAATGATGAAAAGCCTTTTGATGCGATTGTTTCAAATCCGCCGTATTCGATTAAATGGATAGGAGACGGAGATCCGACACTTATTAATGATGAACGATTTGCGCCAGCAGGAAAACTTGCACCAAAATCTTATGCAGATTATGCGTTTATAATGCACTCTCTGAGTTATCTGTCAAGCAAAGGACGGGCAGCAATAGTATGTTTTCCTGGTATTTTTTACCGTAAAGGAGCAGAAAAAACGATTCGTAAATATTTAGTAGATAATAACTTTGTAGACTGTGTGATACAGTTACCGGAAAATCTATTTTTTGGAACATCTATTGCAACATGTATTTTAGTAATGGCAAAGAATAAAACAGAAAATAAGACACTCTTTATAGACGCAAGCAAGGAGTTTAAGAAAGAAACAAATAATAATGTTTTAAATCCTGAAAATATTGAAACGATAGTTAAGGAATTTAAGGAAAGAGCAGATGTGGAATATTTTGCAAGATTGGTAGATAATAGTGAAATTATGGAAAATGACTATAATCTGTCAGTTTCTACATATGTTGAGAAAGAGGATACACGTGAGATAATTGATATTAAGGTATTAAATAAAGAAATAGAAGAAACAGTAAAAAGAATAGATGTACTCAGAACCTCCATAAATAAGATAGTAAAGGAGCTTGAAAATGAGTAATGATATGATTATTTATAATACAGAAGATGGAAAGTCAAAGATAAGTCTAAAATTGGAAAATGGAACAGTATGGCTGAATCAGCTGGAAATTGCAGAGCTTTTTGAAACAACGAAACAGAATGTGAGCAAGCATATAAAAGCTATATTTGAAGATGGAGAATTATTAGAAAAAGTGGTTGTAAACTATCAGTTGACTACTACTCAATATATATTTAAATGTACAGAAGAGGCTTTTATTCAGCAAATAAAGAAAATGCTTGTTAGACTAAATGATGAGATAAAAAATTTAAGTACAAATTAAATTAATCTCGAGAAAAAATGTTAATCTCGAGATAAAAAAAACTAGAAAAATATAGTAAGTACCAAAAAAGTAATAAAATCAAGGTTTGTTATAAAAAATTAATATAACTAATCTCGAGAAAAACTAAATATTGAAATAAAAAAATAAACAAAATAAGGAAAAATGTTATGAATAAAATAGAAAAATTAATAAAAGAATTTTGTCCTGATGTAGTTGAGTGGAAGAAATTGGGTGAGGTTTGTGAATTTAGAAGAGGTCAAACTATTACCAAAAAAGAAGTCTTAGAAGGTGAAATTCCTGTGGTTGCTGGGGGGCAAAAACCTGCATATTATCATAACGAATATAATCGAGAAGGAATTACTATATCTGTAGCCGGAAGTGGTGCTTATGCAGGTTTTGTCAGTTATTGGGAACAACCTATTTTTTTAAGTGATGCTTTTTCTGTTGAACCTTCTGATGAATTAAATATTCGTTTTTTATATCATTGGTTATTAAGTAAACAAATGAAAATTTATAGCCTAAAGCAAGGAGTTGGTATTCCACACGTATATAGTAGAGACTTAGCTAAATTTGAAATTCCAATTCCTTCACTAGAAACACAAGAAAAAATTGTAAAAATACTTGACAATTTCACAAAATATGTTACAGAATTACAGGCAGAATTACAGGCAGAATTACAGGCAAGAAATAAGCAGTATAACTATTATAGAGATATGTTATTAAGTGAAGATTATTTAAATAAAATTTCTGAAAAATTAATAAAAGAATTTTGTCCTGGTGGGGTTGAGCGGAAGAAATTGGGAGAAGTTTGTGAAATTTTAGATAACAAAAGAAAACCAATTACTAAATCTAAAAGAATTATAGGTAAGTATCCATACTATGGAGCCAATGGAGTTCAAGATTATATAGATAATTATATTTTTGATGGAACTTTTATTTTAATGGGAGAAGATGGTTCTGTAATAAATAAAGATAATACACCTATTTTACATTGGATTAATGAGAGTAAGATTTGGGTTAATAATCATGCACATGTTTTAGGAGAGTTAGATAAACAATATAAATTAAAATATATATATTACTATTTATCAAATGTAGATGTATCATCTATTGTAAAAGGAGTTCCTCCTAAAATAAATCAGGCTAATATGAAAAATATTAAAATCCCAATACCTCCAATAGAAATCCAAAATAAAATTGTAAAAATTTTAGACAGATTTCAAGAACTTCTTTCTAATACAAAAGGACTACTTCCTTTAGAAATAGAACAAAGAAGAAAACAATATGAATATTATCGAGAAAAACTCTTGACATTTGATAAAGAAGAAGGATATGCTCTAAGCACAGCACAGCACAGCACAGCACAGCACAGCACAGCACAGCACAGCGACAAATAACGAGTGAATTTTTTGAATTACTTAAAGAAGCAGCAAAAATTGCTGGCGTTAATATAAAAGATAAAATCGAGTGGAAAAAATTAAGTGAAGTAGCAAAATATCATGATGGTACACACCAAACTCCTAATTATACTCAATCTGGTGTTCCTTTTGTGAGTGTACAAAATATAAAAGATTTATATTCTACAAATAAATTTATTTCATTAGAAGATTTTCAAAAGTATAAAGCAAAACCAGAAAAAAATGATATATTTATGACTAGAATAGGAGATGTAGGAACTTGTGCTTTAGTAAAAAATAATGAAAATTTAGCTTATTATGTAACTTTGACATTGATAAAACCAAATTGTAAAGTAGTGTTAAGCAAATTTCTAAAATATTTTATTGAAAGTTCATACGGTAAAATGGAGTTATCTAAAAGAATACTGCACAATGCAACACCAATAAAGATAAATCTAAATGATATAGGAAAAATAAAAATCCCGCTACCTCCAATGCCAGTACAAGAATATATCATATCAATTTTAGATAAATTTGACACTTTAGTCAATGATTTATCACAGGGATTACCAAAAGAAATAGAATTAAGACAGAAACAGTATGAATATTACAGGGAAAAACTATTGAATTTTGAAAAATAGACATTTAAAAGGGGGAAGATAAAGGAAGTGAGTTTAAATGTCGGAAAAAAGTGCGATTTATGAAAGATCAACAATTGCTGAGATGACGAATGGAATTATTTTAGCTAATTATGAAGAAATACTTCAAGTTCAAGATACATATCAAAGTGAAAAAGAACTTGAAGATGGGATGATAAGGGATTTAGAAAGCCAAGGGTATGAAAGATTTTATGGGAAGACATCGGAGGAACTTTATAAAAATTTGAAGATTCAAATTGAAAGATTAAATAAAGTTGCTTTTACAGATAAAGAATGGGAAAGATTTTTAGTGGAATATCTTGATTGTCCAAATGACGGAATGATTGAGAAAACTAGAAAGATTCAGGAAAATTATATCTATGATTTTATTTTTGATGACGGACATTTGAAAAATATAAAAATTATTGATAAAAAAAATATACATAATAATATTTTACAGGTTTGTAATCAAATTAAGCAAAAAGGTAAGCATAAAAATCGTTATGATGTAACAGTATTGGTTAATGGATTGCCGCTTGTTCATATAGAATTGAAAAAACGTGGAGTAAGTCTTCATGAGGCATTTAGTCAGATTGATAGATACGGCAAGGAAAGTTTTAATACTGAAAATTCACTTTATAAATTTGTTCAGATTTTTGTAATTTCAAATGGAACGTATACTCGTTATTTTGCAAATACTACGGCACAGAATAAAAATCATTATGAATTTACATGTGAGTGGGCAGATGCGAAAAATAAAGTTATTAGAGATCTTAAAGATTTTACAGCAACATTTTTTGAAAAGCGAACTATTTTAGAAGTTTTGACAAAATATTGTGTTTTTGATTCAAATGATAATTTGCTAATAATGCGACCGTATCAAATAGCAGCAACTGAACGAATTTTGTGGAAGATAGAATCTAGTTATCAAAATAAGAAATGTGGAAAAATTGAAGCTGGAGGATTTATTTGGCATACTACAGGTTCAGGAAAAACTTTGACTTCTTTTAAAACGGCAAAACTTGCTACAGAGCTTGAATATATTGATAAAGTGTTTTTTGTGGTTGATAGAAAAGACTTGGATTATCAGACAATGAAGGAATATCAGAAATTTCAGCCTGATAGTGTAAATGGTAGTAAAGATACAAAAGAACTTAAACGAAGCATTGAAAAACAGGATAACAAAATAGTTGTTACGACAATCCAAAAATTAAATGAATTTGTCAAAAAAAATCCAAGCCATGAAATTTACGATAAACATTGTGTTATAATTTATGATGAATGTCATCGTTCGCAATTTGGAGATGCACAAAAAAATATTAGGAAATCTTTTAAAAATTATTATCAGTTTGGATTTACAGGGACACCAATTTT
Organism: Leptotrichia rugosa; assembly: GCF_041200005.1. Classification (NCBI taxonomy): domain Bacteria; kingdom Fusobacteriati; phylum Fusobacteriota; class Fusobacteriia; order Fusobacteriales; family Leptotrichiaceae; genus Leptotrichia; species Leptotrichia rugosa. The sequence continues at coordinate 1,281,773 of NZ_CP165644.1, read as the reverse complement.
TCCTGAAAATGCTCTTGGAAGTGATACAACAGCTGGAATTTTTGGAGCTCAATTACATAGTTATGTTATAACAGATGCTATTCGTGATAAAAAAGTTTTAAAATTTAAAGTGGATTATAATGATATTAGGGCAAAATTTAAAGCAGCTGAAACAGAAACAGATGATAAAAAGCTCAAGGAACTTGAAAAAAGAATGTTATTACATCCTGAGAGAATTTCTAAAATAGTAGAATATATTTTAAATGTATATAATACAAAAACTCATAGAAATGAATATTATAATATAAAACAGAAACGGCTAAACGGATTTAATGCTATGTTTGCTGTTCAAAGTGTAGAAGCGGCAAAACTTTATTATGAAGAATTTCAAAAACAGCAAGAAAATTTGCCTGAAGAAAAAAGACTGAAAGTAGCGACAATTTATAGTTTTGCTGCGAATGAAGAGCGAAATGCGATAGGAGATATTCCTGATGAAAATTTTGAGCCAAGTGCAATGGAATCGACAGCGAAAGAATTTTTGGATAAAGTGATATCTGATTACAACGATTATTTTAAAACAAATTTTTCAACAAATGGAAATGAATTTCAGAATTATTATAAAGATTTGTCTAAAAAGGTTAAGGATAAAAAAATTGATATTTTAATTGTTGTGGGAATGTTTTTGACAGGATTTGATGCACCAACATTAAATACTTTGTTTGTTGATAAAAATTTGAGATACCATGGATTAATTCAAGCATTTTCAAGAACAAACCGTATTTTGAATAAAGTTAAAACTTTTGGAAATATTGTATGTTTTAGAGATTTGGACAAGGCTACAAAAAATGCTATTAAAACTTTTGGAGATGAAAATAGTGTAAATATAATTCTTGAAAAAAGTTATAACGATTATATAAATGGATTTAAAGACGAGGAAACAGGGAAATCAGTAAAAGGATATATAAATTTGTGTAATGAAATAGTTGAAAAATTTCCAAAGCCTGTTGAAATTGAAAAAAATCAAGATAAAAAGGAATTTGCAGAATTATTTGGAGAATTGCTTAAAACAGAAAATATACTTAAGAATTTCGATGAATTTGAAAATTTTGAGAAAATTATATCTGATAGACAAATGCAGGATATGAAGAGTGTTTATGTGGATATTTGTGAAGAAATAAGAAATGCTGGAAAAGATGATCAAAATAATAGTAACGAACAAGGAATTGATTTTTCTGATATTGAATTTCAAATTGATTTGCTGAAAACGGATGAAATTAATTTAGATTATATTTTAGAGTTAATTTTAGAAAAGACAAAAGAACATGATGATATTGAAACATTGAAATCTGAAATAAGAAGAATTATACGTACAAGTTTAGGAACTAGAGCTAAAGAGAATTTAGTTATAAATTTTATTAACAAAACAGATTTAAAAAAATTGAAAAATAATGGAGAAATTCTTGACGCTTTTTATAAATATGCAAAAGAAGAAAAGAAGGAAAAAATTGATGAATTAGTTAAAGATGAGAATTTAAAAGAAGATTCTAGAAGATTTATTGAAAAATCTATAAATAAAGGTTTTGTTGATTATGCTGGCTCTGAATTAGATAGTATTCTTCCGCCGACTTCACGAAGAAAAGGGGCAAGAGAGGTAAAAAAACAATCTGTATTAGAGAAAATACGGAAAATGGTAGAAATTTTTATAGGGATTTAAAATAACAAATTCATTGATTATATTAGATATTTATTATTTAAGTTATGATAAATTTAGGGAGAAAATTGCATCAATAGTGGTGCAATTTATGTTATAAAAAAATTTTTAATTCTTTATTTTTCTCTAATATATTGTATCTCAAAAATTGTTGTTGTCAAGATAAAAAGAATGTTGTATTTAATATTACAATTTATGATGGATAACTTTATAGTATACATTTTAGTTATAGTGAATTTGCAAAATTGATATTAGACTTCAGAGGAAAAAATTGATAAAATAAGTTCAAGAAAATTAAAAGTATAACTGTAATTAAAAAATGACATATAAAAATTAGGAGGAAATATTATGAAATACGTAACTTTAAACAATGGAGTAAAAATGCCTATATTGGGATTTGGAGTATTTCAAATTGATGATATGAAAGAATGTGAGGAAGCAGTCTATAATGCGTTAAAAACAGGATATAGATTAATTGATACAGCAGCGGCATACGGAAATGAAGAGGCAGTGGGAAGAGCTATAAAAAGAAGCGGTATATCTAGAGAAGAAATTTTTGTTACAACAAAATTATGGGTAAGTGATGCAAATTATGAAAAGGCAAAATTGGCATTTGAAACTTCTTTAAAAAAATTGGATTTGGAATATATTGATTTATATTTGATACATCAGCCATTTAATGATGTTTATGGAGCTTGGAGAGCAATGACAGAGTTGTATAAGGAAGGGAAAATAAAGGCAATTGGTGTAAGTAACTTCTATCCTGACAGACTTGTTGATTTTATTATGAATAATGAAGTAGTGCCAGCTGTAAATCAGGTGGAAACACATCCTTTCAATCAGCAGGTTAAAGCAAATGAAATAATGAAGGAATATGGGGTTCAAATAGAATCATGGGGACCTTTTGCAGAAGGGAAAAATGGAATATTTACAAATGAAATTTTGTCTGAAATTGGTAAAAAATACAATAAATCTGTGGCTCAGGTAATTTTAAGATGGCTAATTCAAAGAGATGTAGTTGTAATACCAAAATCAGTCAGAAAAGAAAGAATTGAAGAAAATTTTAATGTATTTGATTTTGAATTAAGTACAGAAGATATGAAGAAAATATCTGAACTTGATAAAAAGGAAAGTTTATTTTTAAACCATGATGATGTAGAAATAGTAAAATGGCTTAATGGAAGAAAATTATAATAAGAGTTTTGAAATCAAAAATTTAGTTTTCTTGATTTGCAGAAAAAATGGCTATAGGATAAATTAATGAAAATAGAAATATATAAAAATATGAGGGAAAGGACCCCTCTTATTTTTTAAGAATTTTTACTAAAACTATCAAAAAGTTTATCAATTTCATTTTTTATATTTTTCTTACAGACACAGTAGAAAGTCATTTTTGCTTCTTTATCAATAATCGGAATTGAAATATTATTTTTAAAATTATCTTCACGTTCAAGTGTGAAATTTGAACGGAAATGTAGTAAATTTTGCATTTCAGCTAATTCCTGATAAATAATCCTATCGTTTTGGATAAGAAAGTTCATATTAGGCATTTTTTCTAAAACTACATCCTTCCATATTCCGATTGGATTGAATAAGAGCATTCTGTCATCTGTAATATCTGAAAAATGTATTTCCTTCTTTTTAGCCAGCGGATGACTTAGAGGAACTGATAAAAATAATTGTTCAGTTTTATATTTTATGCAGAAAAATTCAGAATTATCAATAGGCTCAGAAAGAATAATCATCTGATAACTGTCATTTTTAAGTTTTTCAAATAACTGAAGATTATTTTCTATTTTATGAAGAATATATTTTTCAGGATAAAATCTTCCAAATAATGAAATCATATCCCACAATGGAGCGGGAGCACATGAACCAATTGAAAAATTATTTTGAACCTGATTATTTTTATTAACTTTTTCTTCCATTTCATCTACAAGATTCAATATTTTTTCTGCGTACTGGATAACAGTTTTTCCATTTTCATTTAATTCCATCTTATTTTTTTTCCTGTCAAAAAGTTCAACCCCTAAAGTTTTTTCCAGCTTTTGTATCGAACGGGAAAGGGCAGGCTGTGAAATATACAATTCTTCAGCAGCTTTTGATAATGTTCCATGTGTTGCAAATGCAATAAGCTGTTTAAGTTGTTCCAATTCTATCATATAAATCACCTCATATAATTTTTATTTCTAGTATGCATTTTAATTATAGCACATTTTATAAATGGTATTGTACTTTTATCTTAAATTTTAATATTATGATTATATAAAGATAAGCAAATAAAAATAAGAAAATGGAGGAAATTATATATGAAAAACTGAAAATTTAAATTCCTTACTGATTTATGATATAATTGTATTATTATAAAATCATGGAATGGAGTTTAACTATGAATAAAGAAAGATTGGCAGCTTTTATGGATGCTGTACTTGCAATTATTATGACAATTCTTATATTAGAACTAAAAAAACCTGAAACAGCAACTTTAAAAGCGCTTTGGAATTTGAGAATAGATTTTTTTGCATATACGATTTCATTTTTTTGGCTTGGAACAATGTGGGTAAATCTGCATAATGAATGGCATAAAATAAAATATATTACACCGTTAATTGTCTGGGTAAATGTAGTACTACTTTTCTTTTCCTCATTTTTTCCATATGTGACTTCTTTTGTCACTTCATATTATAACAGTAGTGTAGCGCAAGGATTTTATGGCATAATAGTTTTGGCTGTTACATTCTGCAACATAATCTCGTTGTATCTGATAGAAAAGGTGAATAAACATGATAAAGAATTGCAGGAATCATTAAAAACAATGATAAGATGGATAAAAGTTGATATAAGTATAAAAATAATTGGGTTAATAATATCGTGTATATTTTATCCGCCTGCAATGATGATAAGTGTTTATATTACTTTATTTGGAATTGCATTTCCGGAACAGTATAAGGCAATAAAAAGAAGAAGGGAAAAATAGAAATATGAAATTTTTTCAGCTTATTCCTAGTGGACAGTTTAGCTTAGAAAATGTAGCAGAAGAGTTTGGGATAAGTGGAAGGACTCTTCAAAGAAATCTGTCGGCAGAAAATACCAGTTTTAATCAGCTGGTGAAAGATATTCAGAAAATAATGACTTTCAACTATTTGGAAGCAGAGGAACTTTCAATTGATGAAATAGCCTATCTGGTTGGATACACAGAGATTTCGTCCTTCTATCGAGCATTCAAAAATTGGACAGGGAAAACAGTTTCTCAGTATCAAAAAGAGAAGTAATAGATATTAAAATGCGTCAGAAAACCGACGTATTTTTTTTTGTCGTATTTTTGACGGAATTATGGTATAATTTTTTCAGGAGGATTTAAAGGTATGAAAGAAAATAGAGAATTAGAATTAAAATTAACGATAACAAATACTTTTTTAAAAACAGTGAGTGCTTTTGCTAATTATGGTTCAGGTAGAATAATTTTTGGAATTGATGATAATGGAAAAATTGTAGGAATAGATGATTTGGATGAGACATGCTTAAATCTTGAAAATAAAATAAATGATAATATTGTACCAAAACCTAATTTTAGTTTTATAAAAAATAATAGGGATAAAACTATAACACTTGTAGTTAAAGAGGGACTTGATAAACCGTATTTATACAAAGGAAAAGCCTATAAAAGAAACGATGCATCAACTATTGAAGTTGACAGATTAGAATTGAATAGACTTACTTTGGAAGGAATGAACAGATATTTTGAAGAATTACGATCAAATGATCAAGATTTAAAATTTGAAGTATTGAAAAAAGAATTAAAGGAAAAACTTGCAATTGAAAATTTTTCTGTTGATTTACTTAAAACATTGAATTTATATGATGATAAAGAAGGTTATAACAATGCTGCGGCACTTGTAGCAGATAAAAATTCATTTTCAGGAATAGATATTGCGAGATTTGGTAAGGATATAAATGAGATTCTTGACCGAAATACATTTGTCAATATGTCTATTTTTTCTCAATTTCATAAAACTATAGAAGTATTTGAAAGATACTATAAATATGAGGAAATTCAGGGTTTTGAAAGAATTGAAAAAGAATTAATACCAGAAAAAGCTTTTAGAGAAGTGATTGCAAATGCGATAATTCATAGAACTTGGGATATAAACTCAAATATAAGAATATCAATGTTTGAGAATAGAATTGAAGTTGTTTCTCCAGGAGGATTGCCTTCGGGAATAACTGAAAAAGAATATTTAAACGGACAAATTTCACAACTTAGAAATCCTATTTTGGGAAATGTTTTTTTTAGATTGAAGTATATTGAAATGTTTGGAACAGGAATAAGAAGAATAAATGAAATTTACAGAAATTATAGCACAAAACCTATTTATGAAATCAATGAAAACTCAATAAAAATCACACTTTTTACAATTTTTAATAAAATATTTTTGTCTAAAGATGAAAAAATTGTATTTGAAACATTAAAAGATGGAAATATTTTATCGAATAAAGAAATATCAGAAATAACAGGGTTTAAAAAGGACAAAAATTTGAAATTATTGAAATCTTTGGTTGAGAAAAAATATATTGTAACTATTGGAAATGGAAGAGGAACTAAGTATTATAAAAACTAAAAAACCACAAAAAAACGATGTAAATATTTTCGTCGTATTTTAAATTATAAATTTTTATGATTTAAATTATATTCTAATCAAAAAAAAAAAAATAATAATAATAATAGTGGTGTAAAATAATATAAAATTGAAAAAGTATATTAAGAAAGGTGTTGATTTTTATGAAAAGAATTGTAGTTCTTTTATCATTAGTTTTAGGAAGTTTGAGCTTTTCATTTGGACTTGGTTATCCTCAGATTACAGTTGAAAAAGGATATTGTGAAGGAGGAAAAGTTATAAGAAAGTATACGATGGGAGAAGAGGTACACGGAGGAGGAGGTACGAGAACTGTTATGAATTTCAAATTATGTAGAATTAATGGATTAAGATATAGAAATATAGGAGTAACAATACTTGGATATTATAAAAATTCGACTTTATCTATGAACGAAGGGATCAATATAGCAATAGATTATGATAAGAGAATTATATTTTATGATCCAGCAGGTCTTTAATTTTTATGTAAAGTTTATATTTTAGTAAAAAATGATTGAAAAATGAAAAAGCTGTTTCATAAAATAATCCTCATGAGACAGCTTTTAATTCAAAATATAGTTTTCATAATATTATATTTAGAGAGTGTCCAAAATTTTAGGTGCAGTATACTTATTTTTTCTTATATTTATTTCCATATTCGTTCATTAAATCAAAAATAGGTTTTAGTTCACTACCTTTCTTTGTAAGAGAATATTCTACTTTTGGTGGAACAACTGGATATACTTTTCTTACAACTATTCCATCACTTTCAAGTTGTCTTAAATTTTCAGTTAAAACTTTTGCACTGATTCCGACTATAGATTTTGTTAATTCATTATATCTTTTTGTACCAGTTAATAAATCCCTCAATATTAGTATTTTCCATTTATTAGCTATCATTGAAGCAGTATATTCAACTGGACATTCTGTATATATTTTTCTCATAAAATCACCTCTTGCATTCATTATACCATCATATGATACTTTAAGTAAGTACAAAAAAAAGAGCTGTCTCAAAATAGTAAAATTTTAAATAATTCAAAAATACAGTTTCCACATTATTTTTTAAATTTTTTTTTGAGACAAACCCTATTAATATATAATATTAATATATAATGGCATCATTTTCAGTATATGAAGTTAATGAATTTTCTTTTACTTGAACACATACATAGCTGATACCTTCATCATCTGCGGCTGCAAATTGTCTTTTACCATTAGGGGATATTTTAATTACATTTCCTTTTTTTATTTTAACAACTTCACCATCAATTGTCAGAGTACCTTTACCCTCTGTAATTATATATATTTCTTCATTTTCTTTATGTGAATGAACAAATGGTACGCTTACACCTGCAGGTAAACTGTTAAAACTTACTTCCGCTCCTGTTAATCCTAATGTTTGATGAAACTCTGTTCTTGCTCCATCTGCAATTCCTATTGAATAATTTTTCATATATGATTCCTCCTTTTTCTTTTGTATGTTTATTTTATAACATAATGAAACAAATGGCAAGAATGCACTTTTTTGTTATATAGTTACCTTTTTGTATAAATTGTGGAAATATAAAGAAAAATGATTGAATAAATCTTAAAAATAGCTCTATACACAGATTATATAATATATTACGACAAATAAAAAATGGAACGAAAAGATTTTCGTTGCAAAAAAAGTAGAAATGAAGTATAATTAATTTATAAAATGTTATTTTAAATTAAATATATGGATTGTAGTTATTTTTATGAATTTAAATAAAGTTATGATTAGAAGAATGGATGGTTTAAATGAGAAAAGATTATGAGGCAATTGAAATAGAAAATGAGAAATTAGAATTTAAGTTTTTAGAAAAGAAAATGAAAGAAGTAGTAGGAATAAAAGAACTAAATTTAGATATATTAAAAACATTGAATTTATATGAAAATAAAAAATTTAATATAGCTGCTGAACTTTTTGCAGACAATAATAATAGAAAATTTTCTGGAATCGATATAGTAGTTTTAGGTGAGAATATAGCAGAGAAAAATAAAAATAGGATATTATTTAGGAAAAATATTGAAAAAAGTCAATACTTGAACAATATTTTGAAGTTATTAGTATATTTGAAAGAGGTTATGAATATGAAGAGATAGAAGGTGCTGAGTGTATAAAAAAAGAAAAAATTTCAAAAGAGGCTTTCAAGGAATCTGTTGCAAGTGCGATAGTTCATAGACTGTGGGATATAAAAGCAAATATAAAAATAGTAATGTCAAATGATAAAATAGAGATTATATTACCAGGAAATTTATCATCGGGAATGTCTGAAGATGAATATATGAGAGGATATACCTCAACTTTGACAAATCCCATAATAGCAAATATTTTTTATCAGCTAAGAATAATTGAAAAATTTGGAATAGGAATAAAAAAAATAAAATATGAATATCGAGAAAATATTGTAAAACCATCTTTTGAGACACATAAAAATAGCATAAGGATAACTTTGCCAATAATTAAAACAGTTCTAAGTAATTTAGTTAATAGAGAAGTAAAAGTTTTTGAAATTCTTAAAAAATATGAAAAATTAAGTAGGAAAGAAATCAAATATTTAAGTGGATATAGCAAATCAAAAGTCATAAGATCAGTAAATAGCTTAATTGAAAAAAGTATTGCTGAACAAGTGTGAAAAGGACGTTCAGTAAAATATCAATTAAAAAAATAGGACAAAAATTAATTTTTTCGTTGCAAAATGAAACGTAAAATGGAATGAAAAACTTTTCGTTGCAAAAATATTATAAAAAAACTTCTACTGAGGAATATTATTTATTTTTCCTAAATTTCAATATTAAATGCAATATTTTTTAAATTTCCTTAAATTTAATTTCATGTAAAAATTTTTCAAATGGTGTTACATAGTTTAAACATTATTTTTATTTTAGAAAAATTTTATGTAAATCTATTAATAGAGATAAATTATCCATAATTAATTTTTAAATATTTCATTTTAAATCAATATTCTAATTAAAAAAATGGACAAATAAAATTTTGTTTGGTATACTTTAATATAGAAAATAAAAATATCTTAAAGTTTATTTACATGCATCTCATAGAGAAAATGAAACGGAAATGGGAATAGTAGTGTATGAAGATATTCCTGAGATTAAAGGGATAATCGCATATTCTGATGATGTTAATTCAGCATTGTATTATCGAGGATATACTTATACAATTAACCGATTCATTGCAGATTACGCAGGAGATATAGATGGAGAATCTTATGATTGTAGTACAGAATCTTCAAGAGCCTATGTAGAGTTATTAAGTGAAGGAGAGTATTGTAAATAATAGTTATAATAGGAAAGGAAAATTATGTTATACGAAATAGATAAAAATAAAACACTTCAACCACTTGAATTTTATGGTGTTGGGGATTTAAATAAAAATGAAAAAGATTTAGAAAATTTATTGGTAAAAAATCTTGAAATTTTATTTACTGAAAATAATCAATTAATGCCAATTTTTCAGGAAAGACAATATCAAGAAGAACCAGATTTATACGCTATAGATAAATATGGGGATTTAGTGATTTTTGAGTTAAAGATAGGTAATATCAAGAAAAATACAGTTAATCAAATTATGAGATATGCTCAAAAATTTGGAAAAATGAAATACAAGAAACTTAATGAATATTTTAAAAAATTTAATAAGAAATTTGATAATGATTTACAAAAGAGTCATCAGGATAATTTTGGACTTGATGAACCTTTATCTATTGAAAGATTTAATTTACATCAGAAAATGTATATTATTGGAAATTCATCAGATTTAGAATTAATTGAAACTATAGACTATTGGAAAAATAGAAAAGTAGATATTGATTTTCTTCCTTATAGAATTTATAAGATTAATAATAAAAACTATTTTGAATTTTTTGCTAAACCCTATGATTATAATCAAAATATAAAAGATAGAAAAGGAATAATATTTGACACTAATAAAACATACAATACTAAAGCTGTTTTTGATATGATGAAAAATGAGAAAATAAGTGCTTATGGAGATGCAAGAAAATTTATAGATTGTTTTAGAAAAAATGATTATGTTCTGTATTATCATAAAGGTTTCGGAATAATAGCAATTGGACAGATAATTTCTGAAAAACCACAAGAAAACGAAGAAAATAAAGAAAGATTTCATAAAGTAAGAATTTTAACGACAAAAATTGAAAATGAAAAGGAAATGAAATTTTTAAAACCTAGTGAAATTACTCAAATTCTTGAAAAAAATTTTTATTATGCTTCTACTGTTAAAAAGCCATATCTTACAATAGAAGAAGTGAAAGTTCTTGAAGATGAGTTATTAAGAAAATATCAAGAAAATGAATAACGAATAAAAAGCTGTTTCATAAAATAATCCTCATGAGACAGCTTTTAATTCAATAAAAATCTAATTTTCAAATTTCTAACTTTTTATAATTTTTCAATTTTTTATTTATCTTCATTTACTTTTGGAATGCTCTTCATTTCCCCTTTCAAAACAATAACCGATACAACAAAAGCCATGAAATCTGCTATTGGGAATGCGAACATAATTCCATCAATACCCATAAAATGTGGCAAAATTATTAGTAATGGCAAAAGTGATATAATTTGTCTTACAAGTGACAAAAAGGCTCCTTTTGAGGCCTTTCCAATTGATGTTAAAAACATTGTAATAGCACCTTGAATACCATTTAGGAATATGAAGAATAAAAATACTCGCATATATTTTGTTCCATATTGAAAGTAGAGTTTGCTTCCGTTACCGAAGACAGAAATTATTTGAACAGGGAAAAGCTGGGCGATTGCAAATGCTACTAAAGAAATAATAAAAGCCACTTTTAGAGATAATTTTAAAATTTCTCGAACCCTTGCAAATTTTTTTGCTCCATAATTAAATCCAGCAATAGGCTGAGCTCCTTGCGTCAATCCCAATAAAATCGCTATAAATATGACATTTATTTTCATAACAATTCCAGCAACGGCAATAGGAATTTCGCTTCCATAAATAGATTTTGCACCATAAATTTTCAATAAATTATTTGTCACAATTTGAACAATTAGTGCAGAACATTGGAAAATCAAAGGCGATGTTCCCAACATAAACAAAATCCAAATTTCTCGTATTTTTATCTTAAAATCCTTCAATTCAAATTTTACACTTTTAAATCTGAAAAAATATAGCCCTAACATAACTGTCGAGATAAATTGCCCAATTACAGTCGCCCAAGCGGCACCGTCCATTCCCATATCAAATCCAAACATAAACAGCGGATCAAGAATCGTATTTGTAATAGCTCCAACAACTATTGCAAGCATTGAATAAAAGGAATTTCCATCAGCTCTAACCATAGGATTTGCTCCTATCGAAAATAGTAAAAACGGTATTCCAAGAGATGTAATTTGAGTATATTCAATCGCATAATCAAAAATTTGATCAGTAGCTCCAAAGACCGTCAACATTGGTCTTAAAAAAATATTAATTAATATGCACAAAATAATCCCACTTAAAAGTAGCATTGTAGCCGCAGTTCCAGCCACGCTTTTTGCCCTTTTCGGACGCTTTCTTCCCAATTCCAAATTAAAATTAGTCGCAGCTCCAACTCCAGTCATAAGCCCAATTGCAAGACAAATCGTCGTAAGCGGAAAAGCCACATTTGTAGCCGCATTCCCAAGAAACCCAATTTTTTGCCCAATAAAAATCTGATCCACAACATTGTAAAGAGCATTGACCAAGTTAGCAATGATAGCAGGAACCGCAAGTGAAACCAGCAATTTTCCAACTGGTTCTGTACCAAATTTAGTTTTTCGTTCATTTATTGCTTTCGTTTTTCCCATTTTTCCTTCCTTTCCAAAATTTTTAAATATGATAAAATTCTCTCTAAAAAAAGAGAAAAATATTTTTTGTAACAAGAAAACTGAGATAAAATCCCAGTTTTAAGCCATCATATTAGCATGGTAAAAAATAATAACTTATGAGTATTTTACTACATTTGGTAAAGGTTTTCAAATTTTTTTATTTAATTCTGAATATTATGGTGAATTTTAGAATAAAAGAATTTATTGTAGAATAAACTGACTTTAAAAATAAAAAAAATTGATATAAAATATGTAGATTTTTTGTCAAAAATATTGTACAATAAGTAGAGGTGATTAGTATGATAGCTACAAATTATTCAAATGTGAGAAATAATTTAAAAAAATATTGTGATAAGGCAACTGATGATTATGAAACAGTCATTATAACAAGAAAAAACGATAAAAATGTGGTACTGATGAGTGAAGAGGAATATAATAATTTGATGGAAAATCTTTACATCATGTCAAATAAGAAATATTATAATGAGCTATTAAAAAGTAAAGCGGAAGCGGAAGCGGGGAATGTACAAATACATGATATAATTGAGGTGGAATAATGAATTTAACATGGACAGATATTGCATGGGGGCAATATGAAGAATGGCAGAGACAGGATAAAAAAATAGTCAAAAAAATAAATGAAATAATAAAAGACATCAAAAGAAACGGAAATGAAGGGATAGGAAAGCCCGAGCCTTTAAAGCATGAACTGAGCGGATACTGGAGCAGAAGAATTACAGATAAGCACAGGTTTATATATAAACGGACAGAAACAAGTATAGTAATTATTGCCTGTGCAAATCATTATGAATAATGGAAATTATGAAAAATAAAGTCATGATTAAAAAACAGACTTTTTTAAAATTGAGAGGAAATCTTAATTTAAGAGGTCTTTTTTTTGTCTTTTTGAAATTTGTATAACAAAATTTGTAAATATTATTGTGTAGAGTCATTTTGATGAAAAATTCTATTTAAAGAAAATTTATGAAAAAAAATAGGGTATAATATTACTGTATAAAATTTAAAATATAAATTTTGTTAATATTGAAAAAATATAGAAAGGGCAAGTTATGAAAAAGATAATTTTAATTTTGGTAAGTGTATTATTTTTAGTGAGCTGTAGTGGGCATATTCCCTTCTCGGAGGAGGAAAAAGGAGCTTTAAAAAAGGCAAAAACGGAAATTGCTGAAATGAAGAAGAATCCGACAATGGCAGAAAAAGAAAAAATTTTGCAAAAGGGGCTAGAAGTTCAGAGAAAATATTTACGAATTGGGATAGTGTATTTTAAAAGTGTGGAAAAGGATATTCCAATAGCAGATTATTATCTAGCAAGAAACTATAGTGCGAGAGGGGAAAAAGAAAAGGCACTCAAATGGGCAAGAAAAGGCTCGGACAGAGGAGTGAAGGAAGCAAGTGCATTTGCAGGACATATTTATGCTAATCAGAGAGATGAAATGAATGCAAGAAAATATTATATAAAGGCAATGGATCAGGGAGATTATAAGGAAGATACCTTGTTTAGAGTGTGGGTGTATGGAGAAAGGAAAGAAATTAATAGCGAAGTGGTGGAAGCATTTAAAAGAAATTTAAATAAAAATATTGAGGTAAAAAATGCTTTGGCTTTTTATTATCAGAGGCACGATTACTTTGATGAAGCTGAAAAACTCTACAAGGAGCTTGTTAATGAAAAATATCCGAATGCAGAAAGACTTTTAGGGGAACTTTATATGTGGAAAAAAGATTATGACAAAGCTGAAGAATGGTTATTAAAAGAATCGGAAAAATTATTTTCACATTCAGAAGACAATGTGAAACGGATTGAAGAAAAAAGAGCAAGATTATTGCGTCTGTTAGCAGAAGTTTATGAAATGAAAGGAGATTACGGCAAGGCTGAAAATAACCTTTTAAAAGCAAAAGAACTTGCACACAAGGAATTTGCATTAAAAAGTTTAGCCAAATTGTACGAAAAGCAAGGGAAATATAATCAAGCTATAAAAATAAATGAAGAATTAGAAGAATTGAAAAAAACAAAGAACAGAAAAAATTAAATCATAAAAGAAATAAAAAATGGAGAATTTTATGAGAATAGAGAAACTGGAATTTGTAAAAAATATTGATAAATTTGAAAATAATTCTGATGAATATGTGGAGATTAATTTAAATAGGAAGGTAACGGAACTTTCAAGCGTTTCGTATGAAAAAAAATTATACAGTTTTTATTTATTAATAGGAGAAGATGGGAGAATAAATTCGCTGGAAATTCTCAATATATTGAAAATGGCTAAATTTACACATAAAATAGAAGTTCCTGAAAATATAATAGAAGGCGATATTTATTTTAAGAGGGAAGAATACAATGAAGATGGTATAAAAGTTAAAGAATTAGATTTTTTGGAAATTGATATTTCTAAAAATATTATCGGATGTTATTTTACTGACAAAAGACTGACAAAAGATTTAATATTTATTTTGGAGTAAAAATCTGTGAAAATATAGTAATTTTAATTAATAGGAATAATTATGCAGAAGGAATTTTGATTTATGGAAAATTTGAAATTGAAGATGATAGATTTTACTGGAAAAAGTGAGAATGTTGTAAGCGAGCGGGATATGATTTTTTCTTTTAATAACGGAGAGATAAAAATATATTTGTCTTATGAAACAGGAGAACTGAAAAAAAATAGAAATAGTTAGTGAAAATGAGAAAATTGAAAAAGAAATTGGAATGGAAGCAGTATTAAAATTTAAGGGGAATTCGGTTATTTTGGATTATGAATATGGATTATATGAGTATGTGGAAATAGAAATTGAGGATAAGATGAAAAGATATTGGGTTGATGGAAAAACAGTTTATTTAAAGGAAAGGAAGAAAATTTTTTTAGAAGTTGAAATTTGGGAAGGATATTTGCTATTTTTTGATGATGAATGCAGGATGGCGGGATTTGGTACGGAATTTAAAAATCGGAAGGAATAAAAACTTTGAAAAGGCGGAATTATAAATGAATAAATATATTTTACTGATGTTGCTTTGTTTGTTAATAGGATGTAGAAATCAAGGAAATGATGTGGTAATAAAAGATATTGATGATGTTTATTTTTATCTGGAAAATAAGAAAAATCCTGAAAAAGCTCAATTAATGGCAAGAATTGTTTTTGAACTGGAAAGGGAAAACTATGAAGAAGCAGAAAAGTATTTTTTAAAACTGGCAAAATACGATAAAACTGCTTATGTTTCACTTGCGAATATGTATTATGAGCATATTGATAAAAAAGAAGGGGAAAAGAGATATGAAATAGCTTTTGAAAAAGGAAATAAAAGGGCAGGTACAATTTTGGGGATGATTGCTGAATATAATAATGATTATAAAAAGGCGGAAGAATGGTACAAAAAATCGTTGGATAAAGAGAATATGTTAGGATATAAATTTTTTGCTAAATTTTTATATAAAACAAATAGGAAAAATGAGGCTGAGAAATATTTCATAGAAGCTGGAAATCGTAAGGATGCAGATTCGATGTTATATTTAATAAAAATATATTATATGAAAAAAGATACTGAAAAATTGAAATACTGGCAAGACAAAATATTAAATACAAAAGAAATTTTTAAATTTGACGATGAAACGAATGATTTATTGAAATATAGTTTGTCAAAAGATAAGATAGATAAGGAGTTTTTTGAATTGTATATAAAAGGGGAAGAAAGTGTTTTAAAGAAAGACTATGAAACAGCAGAAAAATATCTTGTACAAATGGAAAAGCTAAAAAAAGAAGGAATTTTATATACAGCTGATTTTTATTATCGTTTTAAGGATGAAAAAGAAAAGGGGATAGAAAAGTATAAAAGGGCATACGAGAATGGTATAAAGGAAGCAGCGGCTTTTATGGGAATTATTGAGCATAGAAACAGGAATATCGATGAAGCAAAGAAATGGTATAAAATAGCGTCAGAAGCAGGAAATACTAATTCACAAATATATTTGGCACAAATTCTGAAAGAAGAAGGCGATAAAACCGAAGCTCTAAATTTGTATTTAAAAGCGGCTGAACTAAAAGATTATAGAGCGATAAATTATTTATTAAAATATTACTACAGAGAGAAAAATTTGAAAGAAATAAAAAAATGGGTAGATGTAGTTAAAAAATCAAATGGATTAAAAAATTATAGTGAAGCTGACAGTGGAAGAATAAGAGAATATGAAAAATTTTTAAAAGAAAAAGAGTAAAATGCTTAATTAATTGTGAAACAAAATTATGAATAGAGGTATTTTGATATGAAAATGAAAAATGGAGATTTTATGTTTGATGAATATGATGTAGTAAAAGCAAAAAGAAAATTATCTGATAAAGTTTTAAAGAATTCGATTGGAACAGTTGTGATGATATTTCCTGAATTTCCAAATGATTATACGGTAGAGTTTATGAAAGATGAGAAGACTTTGGATATTTTAGTTATTAAGGGAGAGGATATTGAAAAAATTAATATAAATTTGTAAACACAAATACTCTTGTTTTTTTACAAAAAATGTGGTACTCTTATAATATAAAAATTAATTTTATAATAAATACAATTATGTAACTATAATTGTATAAAATGGAAAGGACGAAGAAAATGAAAAAATACGATGCAGTAATAATTGGATTTGGAAAAGGTGGAAAAACTTTGGCAGGATTTTTGGCTGGGAAAGGTCAGAATGTGGCTTTGATTGAGAAATCGGATAAGATGTATGGAGGGACTTGTATAAATATTGGGTGTATTCCTACAAAAAAACTTGTTGACAGTACAAAAGTTCTTAAAAATAAAGGATTAAGCAGTATTGAGGAAAAGGAGAGTTTTTATACAGAAAGCATAAATAATAAAAATACACTGATTGGTGCATTACGTGGAAAAAATTATGAAATGCTGGCTACAAAGGAAAATATTGATATTTATGATGGATTTGGAAGTTTTGTTTCAAAAAATGTTGTTAATGTTGAAAGCAATGGGGAAAATGTTCAGATTGAAGGGGAAAAGATATTTATAAATACAGGTTCGACTACAATAATTCCTGGTATAAAAGGACTTAAAGAAAGTAATCACGTTTATACAAGCACTTCAATTATGGAACTAAAGGAACTTCCTAAAAAATTGACTATTCTGGGAGCAGGGTACATTGGACTGGAATTTGCTTCGATGTATGCTGATTTTGGGTCAGAAGTTACAGTGATTGATTTGGCACAAAGACTTATGCCTAGGGAAGATGAAGAAATTGCCGATAGAGCAAAGGCTATATTTGAGGCAAAAGGAATTAAATTTTTACTGGAATCAAAAATTGAGGAAATTATTGATAAAAACGGAAAAGGATATGTGCAAATTTCACAAGGAGCAAGCAAGAGCGAAATTGAATCAGACGCAATTCTTGTGGCAATTGGAAGAAAACCTAATACAGAAGGTCTTAATCTGGAAGCGGCAGGAGTAAAAACTGACGAAAAAGGTGCGGTTGTAGTTGACGAAACACTGAAAACAACAGCTGATAACATTTGGGCAATGGGAGATGTGAAAGGCGGACTTCAATTTACATATATTTCTCTTGATGACTTTAGAATAATAAGAGATAATCTTTACAATGGAGGAAATAGAACAGTAAACGACAGAAATGTAATTCCATACAGCGTATTCATAAATCCACCATTATCAAGAGTTGGAATGACTGAAAGTGAAGCAATTGCCAAAGGATATGAAATAAAAACAGGAAGACTTGAAGCAATGGCAATTCCAAAAGCAAAAATAGAAGGTGTAACAGATGGACTACTTAAAGCAGTTGTAGATGCAAAAACAGATAAAATATTGGGATGTACTTTATTATGCAACACTTCTCACGAAATGATAAACATTGTTGCAGCGGCTATGAAAGCTGAACAAAAATATACATTCTTAAAAGATATGATATTTACTCATCCGACAATGAGCGAAGCTTTGAATGATTTATTTGGAAGCGTGAAATAAATTGAAAGAATTGATTGTGCTTATATTTTTGAATTGATTGATGCTTTATAGCTTATTTAGATTATTTTTTGGTTTTTATAAATTACAATATTGAAATTAAGGGAATTTTAGAAAAAAATAACATTTGAAATTATATAAAAATTTTGATACAATAAATTTAAATTATTTTGTATCAATTGTTTCTATTTTATGAACTATAAAAAGAGAAAAGGAGGAGATGTTAAAATATGGAATTTTATAATTTTACTTATTTAGAAAACCAAAAATTTGTAACAGATAAATTTTTTCTTGTTGTAATAATTTTAGTGATAGCGTTTATATTGTTTGCATTTTGGAAATGGTTTAAAGGAAGCATTTCGCTTAGAGATAAACAGCTTAGTTTGCTTGGATTGATGTTTATTTTCTTATTTGCATTATATCATTATGATAATTATAGAGCTAGAAATAATGAAGAAAAAGTTTATAAAAATTCGGCAAGTGTTATAAAAAAATTATCTGAAAAATTTAAAGTTAGCGAAAATGATATTTTTATAAACACGCCTGAAATAACAGAGGACACTGTTTATAAAATAAAAGATAAATATTATCAAATTCACTGGGTAGGAACTAATATTTTAGTTGAACAAATGACAGTTCCTTATGTGGATGAAGTAAAAATGCTTAAAGAATAATAGCATGGAAAAAAATATAAAAGAAAGGAAGATGATGTAATTTTGGATTTCATAATTCTTGTAGCAATAAAACTTACAATTGGATTTATTGCGTTAGTTTTGTTCATGAATTTAAATGGACGGAGCCAATTGGCACCAACATCAACAGAAGATCAAATAGGTAACTATGTTCTTGGGGGAATTATCGGTGGTGTAATTTATAGTCCAAGTATATCAATAGTTCAATTTTTGATAGTTCTTTTAATATGGGGACTTTTAATGACAGTAACTGATTTTCTAAAAAATACAAATAAACGCGTAAAAAAAATGATAGATGGACAAGTTGTGTACTTAATAAGAGATGGAAAAATGCTAACAGAAAATTTTGCACAAGCCACACTTTCAATTCCTGATTTTTACACAAAATTGAGAACAAAAGGAGTTACACAAATATCAGATATAGAAGAAGCTTTTATGGAATCAAATGGACAGCTTATCATTATACAAAAAGGTGAAAATGGTTACTCAAATTTATTGGTTTCAGAAGGAAATATACAGGAAGATAACCTGAAACATATTGGAAAAGATGAGAAGTGGTTAAAGGATGAATTAGCTAATTATAATGTTACAGATCTTAGTGGACTTTTCATTGTTGAATATGGTAGTGATGGGAAATTATTTATTGTTAAAAAGTAATGGATAATCAAAAGAAGAAAAATACTCAAACAGCGATGGAATTTGCTATCTGAGTATTTTTTATTTATTTTGTTAAAAAAATTAAATTTATTTGACAATAATTGACTCGTTTGATAAAATTTTATAGATAAGAAGCTTTAAATAAAAATTTATAATTTGGAGGTGGATGTTTTGAACGAGGAAGTCCCGGAAGAGAGATTTAAAAATCTGAATAAATTAAAATTTACAAATTTATGCAAATACGGATAAAGGGAGTATCTTCGTTGCTGTTATTTTCCTGATTTTTATTTGCATAAAAATTTAAAAAAATTGAGAATGCAAAAAAGAAAGGAGATAATGATGAAAAAAAACATTATTCAAAAACTTATAGATGAAAAAAAATATTTTGAAATTAGAAAATATTTAAACGATTTAAACATTGTGGAAGTTTCAGAGCTGCTAAATCAGTTTGAATCTTCTGAATTAATAATGATTTTTAGGTTACTTTCCAAAAATAGGGCAGCTGATGTATTTTCGTATCTGGACAGTGAACATCAGGAAATGATTATTAAAACCATGACAGATGTGGAAACAAAAAATATATTTGATGAGCTTTATTTTGATGACATTGTCGATATCATCGAAGAAATGCCGTCGAATGTAGTAAAAAAAATATTAAAGAATACCGACGCAAAAGATAGACACACAATAAATCTTTTGTTAAAATATCCTGAAAATTCAGCTGGAAGCATTATGACAACTGAATACATGGATTTGAAAAAGAATATGACAGCTTCTTCTGCAATTTCTAAAATTAGAAATGTTGTAGAAGATATGGCAAATGTCTACACTTGCTATGTGATTGATGAAAGTAGAAAGCTGGAAGGGGTAGTTTCTTTAAAAGAGCTTATTACAAGCGAGGACGATGAACCTATTCAAAATCTTATGAATAGAAATGTAATAAGTGTTCATACAAATGATGATCAGGAAAAAGTTGCAGAAATAATAAAAAAATATAATCTTATCGTACTTCCTGTGACAGATAATGAGAATAGACTTTTAGGAATTATTACGATTGATGATGTAATGGATGTTGTGGAACAGGAAGCGACAGAGGATTTTCATAGAATGGCTGGGATTTCGCCTGTGGAGGAGTCTTATTTGAAAACAAGCGCCTTTACAATGGCAAGACAGAGAATTAGCTGGTTAATTGTACTTATGATTTCTGCCACATTTACTGGAAGAATTATAAGCAAATATGAAGATGTGCTGCAGTCTGTAGTTATACTTTCTTCATTTATTCCTATGCTAATGGATACTGGAGGAAATGCAGGTGCGCAGTCTTCAACAATTGTAATTCGTGCTTTGGCGTTGGGGGAAGTTGATACAAAAGATACTTTTAAAATATTAAAAAAGGAATTTCTTATTTCATTTATAGTAGCCATAGTTTTAGCGGCAATAAATTTTTTGAGAATTATAACTTTGACAAAGACACCTTTAAATGTTGCAATAACAGTTTCAGTAACTTTAATTTTTGTAGTTATAATTTCTAAAATAATAGGTGCTTTTTTACCAGTTGTCGCTAAAGCCTTTAAAATGGATCCGGCAATAATGGCAGGCCCTTTAATAACTACGATTTTAGATGCGCTTACTCTTACTATTTACTTTAGGTTTGCAACTATGTTTTTAAGTAATGTTATAAAGTAAATATTTTTATAAAATAATGTTTTATAAAATTTAAGAATATAAAAATTGATTGTCTAATCGAAGTTATATGATAACTAATATAGGAAAAATGAGGTGAGAAAAAATGAAAAAAATAAAAAGAATAATTGAAGATCTTTTAAAAGAAAAAAAATATTTTGAAATAAAAAAAGAATTAGATAAATTAAATGCAGTTGAAATTTCAGATGTGATAAATTTATTTAAACTGCCAGAGCTTGTAATAATGATTTTTAGACTTTTAAAAAAGGATAAAGCAGCCGATGTATTTTCATATTTGGACAGCGAACATCAGGAAATGATTATTCACGCTTCAACTGATGTTGAAACACGAGAAATATTTGATGAACTGTATTTTGACGATATTGTCGACATTATTGAGGAGATGCCGTCGGATATTGTAAAAAAAATCTTGAAAAATACGGATAGAAAAGATAGACATTTGATAAATCAGCTTCTAAAATATCCAGATAATTCAGCTGGAAGCATTATGACGACTGAATATGTGGATTTTCAGAAAAATATGACAGTTCAAGAGGCGATAGGACAGCTTAAAAAAACTGGAAAAGACAAGGAAAATATTTATACTTGCTATGTTACGGACAAAAATGGGAAATTGGAAGGTGTGCTTTCACTAAAGGAGTTGATTTCTAAAAAGGACAGTGCTGCAATTGAAGATATTATGAATACAAATTTTGTAAGTGTAAATACAAATGATGATCAGGAAAAAGTCGCAGATTTGTTTAAAAAGTACGATTTTATCGTTATGCCAGTCGTTGACCAAGAAAATAGGATTTTAGGAATAATTACGGTGGATGACGTTTTGGATGTTGTGGATCAGGAAGTTACGGAAGATTTTCATAAAATGGCTGGAATTACTTCACCTACAGATGATTCCTATTTAAAGACAAGTATCTTTACGATGGCAAGACAAAGAATCGGGTGGCTTGCAGTTCTTATGATTTCCGACACGATTTCTGGAAATATAATACAAGGTTATGAAAAAGTTCTGGCAAAGTCAATAATTTTAACGGCATTTATTCCAATGCTTATGTCAAGCGGTGGAAATGTAGGTTCACAATCTTCAACGGTTGTAATCCGTTCACTTGCACTTGGGGAAATTTCTCCAAAAGATGCCTTTAAAGTGATTAAAAAGGAATTTTCAATTGGAATAATGGTTTCAATAGTTTTGGCAATATTAAATTTTATAAGACTTGTAACACTTGAAAAAACTAATTTTATAATTGCTTTTGTCGTTTCATTGACACTTGTATTTACAGTAATAGTTTCAAAGCTGGTAGGAGCACTGCTTCCGCTTGGGGCAAAAATTGTGAAGGCTGATCCGGCGGTTATGGCAACACCTTTGATAACAACGATTTCTGATGCCGTAACACTTATAATTTATTTTAATTTTGCAACAATGTTTTTGAAACTTTAGTAAATTACGGAAATTAAATGTTTTAAAAATATAATTAAGTTTACAAAGCAGAAAAAATGTAGTATAATAAAAAAGTGAGTTTATTGGTATAGTACAATATAAAAATAAGCATATTTCAAATCGTGCAAAAATAAAATTAACTATTGATAAAGTGCGATAAATGTGTTATATTTAGATTGTAGGTATGTTATAAACTTATAGATAAAATTAACATTTTGAAAGTTGGTTTTATTACAAATTTATGAGAGGAAATAAATGATGAAAATAGGTAGAGAGTTTTCTGATAAAAAAAGCACCGGGAGGAATATTTTAATACTGATAGTCATAATAATTATACTATTCGCACTAAAAAATAGAATTTCCAGTTCATTTTCCTTTTTGGACGGGATTACTAAAGAAATAGATTTTAAGCTTGTAAAAGTTAAAAGTATGTTATATACTCAAACTTTAAAATTAAAATCTAGAGTACAGGACATCAGTTACATCGAAGAATATGTAAAAAACAATAAGACAAGAGATTTTGAACTGCAAAAAAATAAGGTTCAAAACACAGAATTAGCATATTTAAAAGTTGAAAATGAAAATTTGAGAAAAATGCTTGATATGCGTCAAAAAAATCCCGCTGAGTTTATTGCGGCAGATGTTGCATTAGTGGAAAATATAAATTATTCAGAGAAGTTTTTTATCAATAAAGGTCAAAATCAAGGAGTAAAATTAAATTTACCAGTTATGTACAATGGTTATTTAATCGGAAAAATCTCAAAAGTTGATGCGGAATATTCAGAAGTTACTCTTTTAACAAGTAAAAACTCAAAATTAAGCGTAACTTTGAATGGTACGAATTTACAGATTTTGCGTGGAAATGGAGATGGAACCTTTTCAGTACAAAACTTTAATGAAGGTTCAGTTAACGAAAAGACATTATTTAACATAGAAACTTCAGGTGTGAGTGATGTTTTTCCAAAAGGAATAAAAGTGGGGACGTTTAAATTAAAAGATTTAAATGCGTTCAAAAAAATAAAAGAAATCAGATTTACACCAGAATATGATATTTTTCAAATCCAAAATGTAATGGTTTATAAATGGAGCAGAAACGATGCAATTGACAGTCAAATTCAGACTCAGGTAAATTTGGAAAAAGAACAGGATTCAGAGAAATCTCACGATTCAGTGCAATAAAACTTAGTTTAACTTTTAAAATAATTTTTGGAGGATAAAAGATGTTTAAAAAATTAACAATGAGTAAATTAGTAATATTAATGACAATTTTTATTTCAGTTTTTTCTTTTTCAAAAGATTTTTGGGAAAAGAGAAATTTTACCGTAAATGTGACTGAAGATGTGACAATTAATGGTCAAAATAGAAGCAAAAGATATATAATGAGCTACAATTCAGGAACATTAAAATTGCAAATTACAGCTCCTAGCGTGAATCGAGGTGAAATTTACACATTTAGCGGAAACACAAAAACTGTTTATTATCCTTCTTTAAAACAAACTGTTAAACAAAAAGTTGAAAAAGATGAAGCAAATATTTTGGCAGTATTTAACAAAATAGCGAGAATAAATGGTAAAAAAACGCAGACTAAAAATGGAGATACATTTCATTTTTCAGGAAATTGGCTAACTTCAATTACTAGCAAAGGATATACAGTAAATTTCAGCGATTATAAGTTGTCAAATGGCTATTATTTCCCAACAAAAATTTCTGTAAAAGACGGAAATTCACAAGTGATTTACAGATTATCAAATTTTAAATAAAGGTTTTTATGAAAATTTTTAAAATAAATGGAATAATTTTAAAAAAAAAGGAATATGGAGAAAATAATTTATTAGTTACTATTTTTTCTAAAGAGATTGGTAAAATTGTGGCAATGTCATTTGGAATAACAAAGTCCAAAAAAAGAAATTTGGCCGCATATAATTCGATGAATGTTGTCGAATTTACCATTTCTAAAAGAAATAATTTTTATTCAATAAAAGAGGCAAATATAACAAAAGTTTTTAAAAATATTTTGATTGACATTGAAAAATTGGAAATTTCATTATATATTCTAGATAGTATAGATAAAATTTATGATGAAGTTGTGGAAAATGAAAGATTTTTTTTAAAATTGATAAATATTTTGAACTATATAAACGAAGCGATTAATCTAAAAAGAGGATATAAATATTATATTGTTGTAGCGTTCTTGCATAGAATTATGACTGAACACGGAATTTATGAAATTAGTGAAGTAAAATCACTATTAAAAAAAGAATTGTTTTTAGAATATAAAAAAATATTAGCTTTAAATAAAGATTTAAATTTTCAGAAAAAAGTTGAAGAGCATAAAAAAAATTTAAAAAAAATAGTTATTATTTTTGAAAAATACATAAATATGCAGTTGCAAGTGGAACTAAATGTACAAAAATTTATTTTGGAGGGAATTTATGGAAAATAAAAAGATAGCTGATTATATTCAGACGGACACGATTTGTTTGAATTTAAAATCAACCAGTAAGAATTCGGTTATAAAAGAACTTTTTGAAAATTTAAAGAAATGTGGTTTGGTAAAAGATGAAGAATTGGCGCTAAATGATATTTTTTTGCGTGAAAAAATGGGAACCACGGGAATTGGAAGGAAAATTGCTCTGCCTCATGCTAAAACTAAAGCTGTCAATGAGTTAATAATAACTTTGGGTATTTCTAAGGATGGAATTGAATATGAATCACTTGACGAAGATAAAGTAAATATTTTCTTTATGTTCTTATGTCCTGAAAATCAAACTCAGGAATACTTGAGAATACTTGCGAGAATCTCTAGATTTATTAGGGAAACAAGGTTTGTTGATTCTTTGTTAAGAGCAAGGTCAAATGAAGAAATTGAAAAAATAATAAGAGAAGAAGAAAATTAGGTGAAATTATGAGATGTCCGTTTTGTGGGAATGAAAATACTAAAGTAGTTGACAGTCGTGCATATTTTGAGGGGAATTCAATCAAAAGAAGAAGAGAGTGCGAAAAATGCGGTAAAAGATTTACTACACACGAAAAGGTGGCAGAGTTGTCGCTAAAGGTGATAAAAAAGAGCGGAGAAAAGCAAGTTTATTCTCGAGAGAAAGTCTATAATGGAATTATTCGTGCATTTGAAAAGAGATATTGCAATACTGAAAAAATTGAAGAAATTATAGATAGGATTGAAAGAGAAATTTTGACAGAGTATTCTGGTGAAATAAAATCGAGCATCTTGGGCGATAAAATACTTTCATATTTGATTGATCTGGATGAAATAGCGTATGTTAGATTTGCTTCTGTCTATAAAAAGTTTGATAGTTTGGACAGTTTTATTTTTGAAATTGAAAAAATTAGAAACGACAAAAAAATAAAAAATATAAAAAGTTGGGAGAGTAAATGAAAAGATTGATTTTTTTGTGGAATATTATTTTTGGATTGATTGTAGCATATCAACTTTATGATAGTATAATAAGATATTCTGGTAGAAAAGAAATACAAAAAAATATTGCATCAGTTAACAAGGATATAAAAAAAGCTACTGAGCAAAAGAATAAAATTATCCAAAATACAAATGATCTTACAGATGAAGATAAATTTGAAAGATATGCGAGAGATAATTTGAATTTTAAGAAAAAAGGAGAAGTTGCTTACAAATATTAAGTAATATTGCGAAATATGAGAAATTTATTTGATTCAAAAAGTTTGAGTGAAGAAGTGGAAAAATATAAAATAGAAGATGAAAAGAAAAAATATATTTTTAGAGCCAATACAAAATATATATTTTCATCGTCTATTTTTTTTATAGTAATTGTATTTATTGCATCAAATTCATTGTATAAAGGAATTACAGGAATTGAAAAATTATCAGGATTAAAAATTATTTTGATTTTAATTTTGTTTTTGTATGTTTTTATTTCTATTTTTTTGATATTTAGCTATAAAATCGTATTTGAAAATGACGCTATTTTTGTAAAAAATTTGAAAATAGAAGTTTCGAATATAGAAAGCGCAACTGTAAAAGTGGCAAAAGTGAGTGCGGCAAAAATTGATAAAGTCTTGGAAATAATAACTTTTGACAATAAAAAAGTACAAATTAGATTAAATATAAAAAACGAAATACTGTTATTAAAATTATTAAAAAATCGAATTGGTGATAAATTGATTTTTAGAATATAAAAAATAAATTTTAAAAATATAAAATAAAAATCAAAAAAATTAAAAAAATTAAAAAAAATAAGAAAAATATTTAAAAGAAAGGAAAGTGAGAAAGAAAAAATGGTGGAATTTTTTATTGCGTTTAGGCATATTGTGGAGAGAAAATTTCAAAGTATATTTTCCACGCTTGGGATTGCGATTGCTGTGACAGTTTTTATTGTGTCCCTGACAGTTTCAAATGGACTTGGAAGAAATATGATTAGTTCACTTCTTACAATGAGTCCGCATATTCTGATAAAGCACAAGCAAAAGAATTTTTTTGAAAATTATGACGAAGCAGTGGAGAATCTGAAAAAAGTTGACGGCGTAAAAGCGGTTATTCCAAAAATAAACAGTCAATCGATTATAAAGTCGCAAGGATTTGCAAGAGGAGTTTTGGCTTATGGGATTATGCCAAATAATGTAAAAAATGACTTAGATTTGAGAATAATTTCTGGAAATAATAATATTGAAGAACTAAATTCAATTTTGGTCGGAGAAGAGTTGGCAAAAGGAATGGGACTTAAAGTCGGTCAAGAAGTAAGTCTTGTTTCAGCGGAAAATAAAGAGATAAAGTTAATTGTACGTGGAATTTTTAAAACAGGATTTTTGGAGTATGATACAAATCTTGCCATTGTACCAATGAAAACTATGCAAATATTGGCAGAACAAGGAGAAGTGGCAACGGATATTTGGTTAAAAACAATTAATCCGCAGAAAGTTGAAAATGTTGAGAAAAAA
The DNA here is from genome assembly GCF_041200005.1 of Leptotrichia rugosa. NCBI lineage: Bacteria > Fusobacteriati > Fusobacteriota > Fusobacteriia > Fusobacteriales > Leptotrichiaceae > Leptotrichia > Leptotrichia rugosa. The sequence goes on along the minus strand of NZ_CP165644.1, from coordinate 1,254,175 downwards.
ATAATCTCAAATAATGTAATTCCTCATTCAGAATATGGAATTATGGATTGGAAAATGATTAATCAAAGTCTTTTGAATGCAGTTAGATTTGAAAAATTTGTTTTGGTCGCCATTTTAAGTCTTTTGCTGTTAATCGCAAGTTTCGCCGTATCGGTTATTTTAAATATGGTTGTCAGGGAAAAAATTAAAGATATTGGAATTTTAAAATCAATTGGCTATACAAATAAAAATATTCGTAGAATTTTTATGATAGAAGGACTTTTGTTAGGATTTTTTGGAATGGTAATGGGGAGCATACTTTCACCGATTGTTTTATTTATACTAAAAATATTGTTTAAAGTGTTTATGAGAAATGGAACTTATTATTTGGAAGAATTACCACTTTATATTTCAGCAAATGAATTAATTATAATATATGTCGTTACAGTCATAGTAATATTTATTTCAACTATTTTTCCAGCGTCAAGAGCAGCAAAATTAAAACCTGTGGAGGCTTTAAAATATGAATAAAATAATAGAATTAAAAAATATTAATAAAATTTATAAGACGAAAGTTGAAGAAATTCACGTATTAAAAGATATTAGTTTGACATTTAATAAAGGAGATTTTGTTTCCATTCAAGGAAAATCTGGAAGTGGAAAAACTTCACTTTTGAACATCGTGGGACTTTTGGATGAGCCGACAAATGGTGAAATTATAATTCATGGTGAAAAGGTTGACTATAAAAATGAAAATATGAAAAATATCATAAGAAATGAAAAAATAGGTTTTGTCTTTCAATTTCACTATTTATTAAATGAGTTTACAGCACTGGAAAATGTCATGATGCCGTCTTTAATAAATAAAAATATGACTCACGAAAAAGCTAAAAAGAAAGCGAAAGAGCTTTTGTCCCTTGTAAATTTGTCAAATAGAACTAAACACAAGCCAATGGAGCTATCTGGCGGAGAAAAGCAAAGAGTTGCTATAGCTAGAGCTATGATGAATGATCCAGACATAATTTTGGCGGATGAACCGACAGGAAATCTGGACACGGAAACGAGTAATATAATAAATGACTTGTTTATCAAAATAAATAAAGAAAGACAGCAGTCAATAATAATTGTAACTCACAGCTTGGAACTTGCAAATTTGGCAAAATATAAATATAAAATTGAAAATGGTAAATTTAATATGATTTTGCCGACGATAAAATTATAAAAAATGGTAGCTGATTATGAATAACAAGATATATCTTCATTATGATATGGACGCATTTTTTGCTTCAATTGAGCAGAGGGATAATCCAAATTTACGTGGGAAAGCGATTGCAGTGGGAAGTGGCGTTGTCACAACGGCAAGTTATGAAGCTAGAAAGTTTGGAATAAAATCGGCTATGGCGATGGCAAATGCAAGAAAATTGTGTCCACATTTAAAAGTAGTTTATCCCAGAAAAAATTTCTATTTTGCTGAAGGAAAAAAAATACAGGATTTAATAAGAAAAATCATTAAAATTTATGAATTTACTTCGGTAGATGAAGGTTATTTGGATATTACACAATTCATTTTTGCAGAAAATCAGACGGAAATAAAAAAAATTTCCAAAATTAAAAGATTTATAAAAAAATTTAAGGAATATATATACAAAAATGTGAATTTAACTTGTTCAGTTGGAATAGGTTTTAGCAAAGTTAGTGCGAAAATTGCAAGTGACGCTAACAAACCAAACGGATTTTTTATTTTTGAAAATAAAAATCATTTTATGAATTATATTTCTGAAAAAGATTTTTCAATAATTCCTGGAATTGGAAAAAAAACGAAAGAAATTTTAAACTTTCATTTTGGAGTGACAAAAGTTTCACAACTTTATGAGATCTCAAAAGATGAATTAATTAAAAAATTTGGTGCAAGTAGAGGCGAATATATTTATGATGTCATTCGGGGAGAACATTTCGCTAAAATTAATGTTGACAGAAAGAGAAAGTCTTATGGCTATGAGATAACTTTTAGTCAAAATGTTGATGAAATTTATGAGTTGCAGGAAGAAATAAAAGCGCAAGTAAAAAAGATTTGTCAAAAGTTAAAAGAGCAAAAAGAATTCGTAAAAACGGTTACAGTAAAAATAAAATATTCTGATTTTGCTGTTCACACTCGTTCAAAGACACTGGAAAATGTAACAAATGATGAAAAATTAATGTATAAAATTGCGCTTGAAAATTTTAATTATCTTATAAAAAAAGATGAAGTGAGACTCATCGGAATTTATGTGAGCAACATTTTTAAAAGAAGCTATATCCAGTTAAAACTGATTGATGCAACTTGACAAAACATAAAAAAACTGATAGTATTATAAGAGTGGTTAATGACTTTTTGGTCATAAATAAACATTAAAATATCATAATTTTGAAAATGAAATGTTTTAATGATTTTTTTAAAAAGAAGGAGGTTACATCTTGGCAAGAGAAATTTTAGAAAAAATAAAAAATGCTGAAAGAGAAGCTGACAGTATTATTTTAAACTCCAATGAAGCTGCAAAGGATATTTTAAAAAATATTGACGCGAAAATAAAAGCTGATAGTGAAAAAATACTTTTGGAAGCATCAAAAGAAGCAGAAAGCATAAAAAAATCTTCAGTGGAAAAAGCCGAAGAAAAAGTTAAGTTTCTTTTAGACAGCGAAGCGGAAAACATAAAAAAAATTCTTGAAATTGATGACATAAAAATAGACAAAGTCGTTGATTTATTGGCAGAGAGGATTGTAAAATAATGGCAATAGTAAAGATGAGTAAATTTGATTTGGTCATTTTTAATTCTAAGAGAGCGGAAATACTAAAAAGACTTCAGAGATTTAAAGAAGTCAATTTTGTCGATATAAATTTAAGTGATAGTGAAGATGAAAATGATGAAATCAACGAAAATAAAATTGAAGGTGTAACAAAATATGTGAACAATGAAGAATTGACACATATTGAAGAAAGACTTCATCAAGTGAGAAGTGCAATTTCCTTGATAAAAAAGTATGATGTGAGAAAAACTCGTTTGAGAGATGTCATTAAGGGAAATGAAAATTACACATTTGATGAATTGTATAAAAAAGTTTTGTCGTATGACTGGAAAAAAATATCTTCTGAATTAAATGATATTGGAGCTCAATATGCCAATATTAAGAGCAGAATTTCTAAAAAATACAGCAAGTACGATGAAATTGATTTATGGGAAAGACTTGATGTCAATCCGAAAGAATTAAAGCAATTAAAAAAAGTTAATTCTTATTTAGGAACTGTGCCGTTAAAATTAAAAGGCACATTTATTGAACAAATTTCAAATTTGAGTAATACTTATTATGAAGAATTGAAAATTGTAAAAGATGAAGTTTATTATCTTGTAATCTCACTTATTGAAGAAAATGAAGCCAAAAAACTGTCTGAAGTATTTAGAGATAGCAGTTTTACTGTGGCAAATCTTGATATAGATGCAGTTCCTCAGGATTATAAAGACAAGCTGCAAAAAGAAATTTCTGAACTAAAAAAAGAAAAAAGAAAATTAAAATCAAAAATCAAATCATATGGTGAAGATTTAACAGATTTGGAAGCAATCTATGAATATTTACAAAATAAAAAATTGAGAATCACCGAATCTGAAAAATTGGCACAAACAGAAAATACTAATATTATTAATGGTTGGATACCAACAGCAAAAAAAGATGAATTTGAAAAATTGATAAGAGAAGAAACAGATGGAAATTATTATTTAAGTTTTGAAGAAGCTAAAAAAGACGACGAAACGGTTCCAATCAAATTAAAGAATGGAAAAATTTCAACTAATTTTGAAACTCTTACACAGATGTATGCTTATCCGAGATACAATGAAATTGATCCAACGCCGTTATTTACACCATTTTACATCTTGTTCTTCGGTATGATGGGAGCTGATGTCGGATATGGATTAGTTCTTTTACTTGCAACAGCCATCACTTTAAAAATTGTTAATTTAAATGACAGTATGAAAAAATCAGTTAAATTTTTCTTTTACTTGAGTTTTTCAGTTATCTTTTGGGGATTTTTATACGGTTCGTATTTTGGTGCAACAATACCAAAAATGTGGCGTTTAATTGATCCTTCCAGCGAATATAATACACTTCTTATAGGTTCTATTGCATTTGGAGTTGTCCATATTTTTGTAGGACTTGGAATAAAAGCTTATATGTTGATTCGTGATGGAAAATCGCTTGAAGCAGTTTATGATGTATTATTTTGGTATATGGCACTTGCAGGTGGAATTGTATTTTTAATTTTCAAATTAAAGAATTTATCGCCTGTCGTAACTCAAGTTTCAATGTGGGTAATGATTTTAGGAATGGCTGGAATTATACTTACGGGTGGAAGAGAAGCTAAAAGTGTCGGTGCAAAACTAGGTGGCGGACTATACAGTCTTTATGGAATCTCAAGTTATATCGGGGATTTCGTATCTTATTCAAGACTTATGGCGCTAGGGCTTTCTGGTGGATTTATCGCTTCAGCAATTAATATGATTGCAGGAATGATTGCGGGAAATTGGGCTGGAATGATATTTGTGCCTGTGATTTTGGTATTTGGACATCTATTTAATATGTTTTTATCATTCTTAGGTGCATATGTTCATACATCAAGACTTATGTATGTAGAATATTTTGGAAAATTTTACGAAGGTGGAGGAAGACCTTTTAAAGATTTTAGAACAGAAACTAAAAAAATAAATTTAAAAGACTAAAAAATTAGAGAATTAATCTATAAATAAAAATAATAAATAATTTTAGGAGGAAATAAAATGAATTTGAATTTATCACAATTTTTAGCACAAAATGGGGGTGCAATATTTGCAACATTAGGAGCGGCATTAGCAACATTGCTAGCAGGAATTGGTTCTGCTAAAGGAGTAGGATTAGTTGGTGAAGTGGCAACAGGGCTTATGAGTGAAGAACCAGAAAAATTTGGTAAATCACTAGTATTACAATTGTTACCAGGTACACAAGGGTTGTACGGTTTCGTTATCGGACTTATGGTTTTAGGAAAAATAACTAAAGATCTTACTGTTGCAAATGGTTTAGGAATTTTAATGGCTTGTCTTCCAATCGCAATCGCAGGATATGGTTCAGCAATCGCACAAGGTAGAGTAGCGGCATCAGGAATTAGCTTACTTGCAAAAAATGAAGAACAAAATACAAAAGGTATCATTTATGCGGTAATGGTTGAAACTTATGCGCTACTTGCATTCGTAGTATCTATTATGTTGTTAGGTAAATTTTAATTAAAGAAAAAAGTTAATTAAAAAATTTGCGAAAAAAGGAGGCAGACAATGTCTAACATTGACAATTTGACATCGAAGATTTTAAGTGATGCGAAAGTTGCTGGAGAGCAGATTGTGAGTGAAGCACAAGAAAAAGCTGATGAAAAATATGAAAAAAGCATGAAACAAGTTTCACAAAAAAAAGAAAAAATTCTTGAATCAGCAAAAAAAGAACAAGTACTTTTAACTGACAGAATAAAATCAAGTGCAAATTTGAAAATAAGAAATGAAAAATTAAAAGCAAAACAAATAGTAATTGATAAAGTTATAGAAAAGTTAAAAGAAAAATTAGCAAATATGAAAAAAGAAGATTATATGGCATATTTAAATAAAAATATTGATAAAAATTCGATTTCTTCAAAAGAATTAATTGTAAAAAAAGAGTTTTTACAAGATGTGAAAAAAGAATTTAAAAACGCTAAAATTAAAGAAAATGAATTTGTAAGTTCAGGATTTATCATTGAGGAAAATGGTGTTCAAAAGAATTATACTTTTGAAGTAAAAATAGATTTTATGAGAGACGAATTGGAAGTTGAAATTTCAAAACTTCTTTTCTCATAAAAAGTAAACTTAGCTATGAATTACTTTAAAATTGCAAATTTAAAATATTTTTGCAATTTTAAGTAAAATTAAGGGAGAAAAAAATATGGATAGAATGGATTACGGTCAAAGTGTCGTAACTATTAGAGTATTAGAAAAAAGACTCTTAACTAAAAATAGGATTGAGCGAATGATAGAATCTGAAACTTGCGAAGAAGTTTTAAAATTATTGTCAGAAACTGAGTATTCTCAAGATATGACGGACATTCAAAATAGCAGAGATTATGAAAAAATTTTAAAAAGAGAAACAGAAAGAGTTTTTTCACTAGTTCGCAATATGTCTAAAAATAAAGAAGTTGTTGATATTTTGTCACTAAAATACGACTATCACAATTTGAAAGTATTGATAAAAAGCAAAGTTTTTGAAAAAGATAACACAAATTTATTGATGAATGCTGGAACGATTGATATAACAAAATTTAAGACAAAATCTGAAACTCAAAGTTTAGATTTGCCAGAAGAAATTTTGGAAGCAATTGCAGAAATAAAAAAAGAGGAAAATCTTACTCCGCAAAAAATTGATATTATTGTAGAAAAATATTATTTCAAAAATTTAGTAAATTTATCAAAAAAAATTGATGTGAAAGTTATAACAGATTATGTCAAAGGACTTATTGATTTTCAAAATATAATAACCTTATTTAGAGTTCAAAAACAAAATAGAGATGCAAAATTTCTGGACAGCGTAATATTTGAGGGCGGAACAATTTCAAAAGATAAAATTGTGGCGTCATTAAATGACAGTTCAGAAACAATTTTGAATAAATTTAAAAAAGAAAAATTGGGACCATATTTAGTAAAAGGTGTAGAAGTTTTTAACGAAACAAAAAGATTATCGGAATTTGAAAAAATATCGGATAATTACTTGATGGAATTAAATAAAGAATCTAAATACATTGTATTTGGACCTGAACCGCTATTTACATATCTTGTTGCAAAAGAGAGGGAAATTAATGCAATTAGACTTATTATGGTCAGCAAAATTAATAATATAAGTTCAGAGAAAATAAGGGAAAGGCTGCGTGATACATATGCATAAAATAGGTGTTGTTGGAGATAAAGATACAATTTTACCATTTAAAGCACTAGGACTTTGCGTGTATCCTGTAATAACTAAAGAAGAGGCAAGACATTCCATAGATGAAATGGCAAAAAATAACTTTGGTATTATTTTTGTAACTGAGCAGACAGCCATTTTGGTAAAAGAAACGATTGAAAGATATACAGATAAAATAGTACCGGCGATTATTGTCATTCCTAATAATCAAGGAACACTTGGATTAGGATTAAATAAAATAGATGAATATGTAGAAAAAGCAATAGGCTCTAACATATTTTAATTTTTTGAATAGTTAAATTAAAATAGTTTTCAAAATTTAAAGAAAGAAGGTAGATTAGTTGAAAACAGGAAAAATTATTAGAGTATCAGGACCTCTTGTGGTTGCAGAAGGTATGGAAAACGCCAATGTTTATGATGTGGTAAGAGTTTCTGATAGTAAACTTATAGGTGAAATTATCGAAATGAGAGGGGACAAGGCCTCTATTCAAGTATATGAAGAAACAGTAGGAATAGGTCCAGGAGAGCCTGTTTATACAACAGGAGAACCTTTGAGCGTGGAGTTGGGACCAGGATTACTGGAAGCGATGTTTGATGGGATTCAAAGACCGTTAAAAGAATATCAAAATATTGCTGGAGATTTTTTGACTAAAGGAGTGGAAGTTGCTCCATTAAACAGAACGAAAAAATGGGAATTTGAGCCGGTGCTAAAAGTTGGAGAAAAAGTGCAAGAAGGAGATATTTTAGGAGCTGTTCAAGAGACATCGGTTGTAAGTCATAAAATAATGGTGCCATTTGGAATAAAAGGGACGCTAAAATCAATAAAAGCAGGAAATTTCACAGTAACTGAAACAGTTGCAGTAATTGAAACTGAAAAAGGTGATGTAGAAGTTCAAATGATGCAAAAATGGCCAGTTAGAAGAGGTAGAAAATACGCAAAAAAATTAAATCCAGAAGCTCCATTGATAACAGGACAAAGAGTAATTGATACATTTTTTCCTGTAACAAAAGGTGGAACTGCTTGTGTACCAGGACCATTTGGTTCAGGGAAAACAGTTGTGCAGCACCAGATGGCAAAATGGGCGGATGCTGAAATTATTGTCTATGTAGGTTGTGGGGAACGTGGAAACGAAATGACAGATGTTCTTATGGAATTTCCAGAAATTGTCGACCCTAAAACAGGGGAATCACTTATGAAAAGAACAGTACTTATAGCAAATACTTCAAATATGCCAGTTGCAGCAAGGGAAGCTAGTATTTATACTGGAATTACGATTGCTGAGTACTTTAGGGATATGGGATATTCAGTTGCAATAATGGCGGATTCTACATCGAGATGGGCAGAAGCGCTAAGAGAAATGTCAGGGCGTCTTGAAGAAATGCCGGGAGATGAAGGTTACCCAGCATATCTTGGTTCGAGAGCTGCTGAATTTTATGAAAGAGCCGGACATGTCGTTTGTTTAGGAAAAGATGGAAGAGAAGGTGCGCTAACTGTAATTGGTGCGGTATCGCCTCCAGGTGGAGATATTTCTGAACCAGTATCACAGGCAACTTTGAGAATCGTTAAAGTGTTCTGGGGGCTTGACGCAAACCTAGCTTACAGAAGACATTTCCCAGCGATTAACTGGTTAAATTCTTATACTTTGTATCAAACAAAAGTCGATGGATGGATGGACAAAAATGTAGGACCTGAATTTTCTAAAAATAGATCAAAAGCTATGTCATTACTTCAAGAAGAATCTAGTTTGCAAGAAATTGTAAGACTTGTAGGAAAAGATACTTTGTCTGAGAAAGACCAATTGAAACTGGAAGTTGCAAAATCAATAAGAGAAGATTATTTGCAGCAAAATGCATTTATGGAATCTGACACTTATACTTCTCTTGAAAAACAAGATAAAATGTTAGCATTAGTTTTAAAATTTTATGATGAAGGAATAAGAGGTTTGGATAACGGAGCGTATCTAAACGAAATTTCAGAGTTAGCGGTAAGAGAAAGAATTGCCAGAGCAAAATATTTGCCAGAATCTGAATTAAATAAAATTGACGAAATTTCAAAAGAGTTGACTGAACAAATTGATAATTTAATTAACAAAGGAGGTGCATTAAATGCTTAAAGAATACAAAACTATAAAAGAAATAGTGGGACCGCTTATGGTAGTTGAGGGAGTTGAAGGAATTACTTATGAAGAATTGGTAGAAATTCAAACTCAAACTGGAGAACTTCGTCGTGGTAGGGTCTTGGAAGTTAGTAGAGATAAAGCGGTTGTGCAATTATTTGAAAATTCAGCTGGAATTAACTTAAAAGACTCAAAAGTTAGATTTTTGGGAAGACCATTATCCCTTGGAGTTTCTGAAGATATGATAGGACGTGTATTTGATGGGCTTGGAAGACCAAAAGACAACGGTCCTAAAATTATACCAGAACAGACACTAGATATTAACGGAGTTGCGATAAATCCAGTTGCTCGTGATTATCCATCAGAGTTCATTCAAACTGGAGTTTCAGCAATTGATGGGTTAAATACGCTTGTAAGAGGGCAAAAATTGCCGATATTCTCTGGTTCAGGTCTGCCACACGCTGATTTGGCGCTGCAAATTGCAAGACAGGCGAAAGTTTTAGGAAAAGATGAAAAATTTGCGGTTGTATTTGGTGCAATTGGGATTACATTTGAAGAAGCGCAGTTTTTTATTGATGACTTTACAAAAACGGGTGCGATTGATAGAGCGGTGTTATTTATGAACTTGGCAAACGATCCTGCGATTGAAAGACTTGCAACTCCTAAAATGGCTCTTACTTGTGCTGAATATTTGGCATTTGAAAAGGGAATGCACGTGTTGGTAATACTTACTGACTTAACTAACTATTGTGAAGCGTTAAGGGAAGTTTCGGCTGCAAGAAAAGAAGTTCCAGGTCGTCGTGGTTATCCAGGATACCTTTATACTGATTTATCAACAATTTATGAAAGAGCTGGAAGAATTAAAGGAAGAAAAGGTTCAATTACACAAATTCCTATTTTGACAATGCCTGAAGATGATAAAACTCACCCAATTCCAGATTTGACTGGATATATTACAGAAGGACAAATTATTTTATCAAGAGATTTGTATAAGCAAAATTTGATGCCACCAATTGATGTTTTACCATCACTTTCGAGATTGAAAGATAAAGGGATTGGAAAAGGTAAAACTAGAGAAGATCACGCTGATACGATGAATCAGTTATTCGCAGCTTATGCGACTGGAAAAGAAGCTAAAGAACTTGCGGTAATTTTGGGAGAATCGGCGCTATCTGAAACAGATAAAGCATTTGTTAGATTTACAAATGCGTTTGAATCGCAATACGTGGCACAAGGATTTGAAAATAATAGATCAATTGAAGATACACTAAATTTAGGATGGGATTTGTTAAAAATATTACCAAGAACAGAGCTTAAGAGAATTAGAGACGAATATTTGGAAAAATATTTACCAAAAGGTGATGAATAATTATGGCAAAATTAAATGTAAATCCCACTAGAATGGAGTTATCAAAACTAAAAGTCCGTCTAAAAACTGCAACAAGTGGACACAAACTTTTAAAAGATAAGCAAGATGAACTTATGCGGCAATTCATAGGCTTAGTGAAAGAAAATAGAAAATTGAGGTTAAAAGTTGAAGGTAAATTACAGGATTCGTTCAAGGACTTTTTATTAGCTCGTGGAGTTATGTCAGATGAGATGCTGGAAGATGCGATTACTTTTTCACAGCAGGAATTAGGTGTAGATATTAAGACTAAAAATGTAATGAGTGTAAATGTACCTAAAATGACTTTTAATCAAACTGAATCTGAAGAAATTGCCTACCCTTATGGATATGCACAGACTTCGGCGGATTTAGATGATGCAATTGAAGGTTTAAACAAAGTTATGAGAAATTTACTGGAGTTAGCAGAAGTGGAAAAAGCGTGTCAATTGATGGCGGATGAAGTTGAAAAGACAAGACGGCGTGTTAATGCGCTAGAATATATGACAATTCCGCAATTAAAAGAAACTATCAGGTTTATCCAAATGAAACTGGATGAGAATGAAAGAGGAAGCATAACAAGACTTATGAAAGTCAAAGATATGATGGCAAAAGATAAAGAAGCATAATTTTATTAAATGCGCTAAAATATTAAAATTATAAAAATAATATTTTAGCGTAATTTTTAAATATAAAAAATAAATATTATCGGACTTATTTTGTAATTTTACAAAAAAATTTTTTAAAATAATTAATTTTAACTTCTTTAATTTAAGAAATTATTTAAATTAATAAATTAATTGACTAAAAAAGAAGAAATAAAAAAATATAAAATACAAAAAATAATAGAATAGAATAAAAAAGAAAAGAAAAAAGAAAGGAACTAAAAAATAAAATGGTAAAGTTAATAGCGATAGATATGGATGGAACTTTATTAAGTGAAAAAAAACACATTGAAGAACCGCAAAAAAAAGCGATTCACAAAGCGATAGAAGCTGGAGTGAAGGTCGTTCTTTGTACAGGAAGACCACTTTTTGGGATATTGCCACCTTATAAGGAATTGGAGCTGGAAAAATATAATTTGGATGAATATGTGCTTTTAAACAATGGATGTTCAGTTCATAAAACTACAGATTGGGAATTACTTGCTTTTGAAGAAATTACAAAAGAAGATGTCGTATATTTGAATGAGTTGAGAAAAGGTTATGATTTGGATTTTACGGTTTCAAATGATAACGATTACTTTGTGATTGGCGAGAGAGCAAATGAATATACAAAAGAAGATGGAAAATTAGTCTATGTTGAAGTTCAGCCAATTTCAATTGAAGAAGCGACAAGTGGAAAGCATACATTTTTTAAATCAATGTTTTTAGGTAATGAAAATGAAATCACAAGATTTGTAAAAGACAAGGGAGAATTGATAAATAGCAGATACAGTGGCGTATTAAGCCAAAAATATATTTACGAAACATTGCCAAAAGGTGCAAATAAAGGTGTGGCGTTAAAAAAATTAGCAGAAAAGTTAAATATTCCAAGAGAAGAAGTTATGGCAATTGGAGATGGAAATAATGACATTGAAATGCTAAAATTTGCTGGAGTTGGAGTCGCTATGGGAAATGGAACTAAAATGGCTAAAGATGCGGCAAATTATATAACTGACACAAATGAAAATAATGGAGTGGCGAAAGCTATAGAAAAATTTTTGGGGGAATAACCCCCCAACTTTATTTAGATTTATTAAAGTTCAAAAATTCATTTATAAATAAGTCAATATCCCCGTCCATAACTTTTTCAATATTTCCTTCCTCAGCTTTTGTTCGGTGGTCTTTAACCATTTTATAAGGCTGAAATACATACGAACGAATTTGGCTTCCCCATTCAATTTTTGATTCTGCGCCTTTTATATCGGAAATTTCTTTTTCCCGTTTTTCCATTTCCAGTTCAAATAGTTTCGCTTTTAATATTTTCATCGCCGTCTCTTTATTTTTTAGTTGAGAACGCTCATTTTGGCAAGTTACGACTGTATTTGTGGGAAGATGTGTAATTCTAACTGCTGAATCAGTTGTATTTACATGCTGTCCTCCAGCACCACTTGCACGATAAGTATCAATTTTCAAATCTTCACTGCGAATATCAATTTCCACTTCGTCGTCAATTTCTGGAATGACATTTACAGCGGCAAATGAAGTGTGTCTCCGAGCATTTGAATCAAATGGCGAGATTCTCACAAGTCTGTGAACCCCTTTTTCTCCTTTTAAATAACCATATGCGTAATTTCCTTTAATATTTAGCGTGATACTTTTAATTCCAGCTTCTTCTCCAGCAAGTGAGTCTAAAATTTCAACTTTAAATTTATGATGGTTCGCCCATCTGTCGTACATTCTGTAGAGCATTTGTGCCCAATCACATGCTTCAGTTCCACCAGCACCAGCATTTATCGTAAGAATTGCACTGTTCATATCATATTCTTCGTTTAAAAGTAATTTTGTCTTAAAATTTTTTATTTCTTTGTCTAAATCTGATATTTTTGGTTCTAGTTCAGTTTCAAAAGAGTTATCGCCCATCTCAATAAATTCTACAATTGTATCAACTTCTTCGTAAGAATTTTTTAGAATATCGTATTCTTCCAATAATTTTTTTTTATTATTTAAATTTTTTAATATTTCTTTACTATCTTTTCTATTCCAAAAATCGTTTTCAAAAGTCTTTTTTTCCAAATTATCAATTTCGTTTTTTAAATTTTCTGGGTCAAAGATGCCTCCTGATTTCTTCAATATCAACATTATTTTGTTCTTGCTGTTTTTTTATTTCAAATAAATCCATATTTTTACCTCTCTTTTTTCTTTTTTGTTAATAAAATTGTTAAAAAAACATAAATCATATTTTATTTACTGACAAGAGCTCAAGACTTCTTATTGGGAAAATATAAATATTAAAAGAAGCTGCTCTTCCAAAAAAACAGCCTCTCATTAATTTCTTAAAAAATTGAATAGTAATTATTTTCTCAAACCTTCAACAACTTTACCAGTTTCTTCGTTGTACCAAACTTCGTTTACTAATGGTTCTTCTTTAACGTAAGATAAAATATTGTTAAATGTTGCTTCAGCAATGTTATCTAGTGCTTCTTTTGTCAAGAATGCCTGGTGAGAAGTTAGTACAACATTGTTAAATGACAACAATCTAGCTAATAAATCATCTTCTAACACACTTGCTGATTCATCTTCAAAGAAATAGCTACTTTCATTTTCGTAAACATCAAGTCCTGCTCCACCGACTTTTTTATCTTTTAATCCTTCGACTAGTGCTTCTGTGTCAATCAATCCACCTCTGGCAGCATTAATTATGATAACACCGTCTTTCATCTTAGCAATAGTTTCTTTGTTAATTGTGTGTCTTGTTTCAGGGAATAATGGGCAATGTAATGAGATTACATCAGATTTTGCAAATATTTCATCTAATGTCACATAAGTGAAATTTCCTTCTTTTGCAGCTTGTTCATTAGGGAATTTATCATAACCAATAACTTTCATTCCTAATCCATTCAAAATTCTTATGAAAATTCTTGCTATTCTACCAGTTCCAATAATTCCAGCAGTTTTTCCGTTTAAATCCATTCCAGTTAATCCTGCTAGGCTGAAGTTTCCTTCTCTTGTTCTGTTATAAGCTTTGTGAGTTTTTCTATTTACTGACATAAGTAGAGCTAGTGCATGTTCAGCAACAGCATATGGAGAGTAAGCTGGTACTCTTAAAACAGTAATTCTATTTTCACGAGCTGCTTTTAAATTAATGTTGTTGTAACCAGCACATCTTGCTGCAACCACTCTTACTCCATTTTTTGAAAGTATGTTTAATACTTTTTCGTTTAAATCATCATTTACAAATGTACAAACAACATCTTGGTATTTTGTAAGCATTACATTTTTTAAACTTAATTTTTCTTCAAAATATGTAATTTGCGCACCAAATTCTTTGTTCCATTTGTTAAAAAACTCAATGTCATATGGTTTTGCATCGAAAACTACAATTTTCATCTTAAATTCCTCCTAAATATTATTATAATATTATTATAGTAGAAAAAATCGATTAAGTCAAATAATTTTTAGACTTTAATAAAATAAAAAAATTTTTATAAATATAAAGTTTGAAATAAAAAAATTTTAGTGATATAATTAAAATTATAAAAAATATAGAAAGTGAGGATTTTTTATGCTAAACGATTATCATATGCACTTTGAATACGGAAGTTACAAGGATGAATTCGCAAATCCTTTTTTTGAACAGGCTAAAAAAATGGGACTTAATGAAATTGGAATAACGGAGCATACACACGGGTTTAAAGAGTTTAAGGACTTGTATTATGAAGAGTTGATTCTAGATGACAGTGAAGTTGGAAATTTTCAGAAAAAATGGCTTGAGCAGAAAACGAAGTTTGTTCACACGCTCGATGAATACAAAGATTACATAGATTCGTTAAAAAAACGAGGTTATCCTGTGAAATGGGGGATTGAAGTTTGTAATTTCAAAAATCAAAAAAAAGCTCAAGAAATTTTGTCAAAATATGAATTTGATTATTTAATAGTCTCAATTCATTTTATAAAAGGCTGGGGGTTTGATTTTAGCGCATTAAAACATAAATTTACAGATGAAAATTTAACTCAAATTTGGCGTGATTATGCAAAAGAGATTGAAAATGTAGCAAATACTGGATATTACGACGTTTTAGGACATCCTTTTAATTTGAGATTATTTAAAAATATTCCAAATCCAAATGAAGTTGAAGATTTACTTGAAAATACAGCAAAAGTTTTGAAAAAAAATAATATGATTGTGGATGTGAATACAGGGACTTCTTATCGTTATCCGATAAAAGAAATTACACCATATGAAGATTTTATGAAATATGTGAAAGAATATGATATTCCAGTGATTTTGTCAAGTGATGCCCATTACAGCGAACATGTGGGAATGAATATAAAGGAAGCGGCAGAATATGTGAAAAAATTTGGAATAGATGAAATTGTAACATTTGATAGGAGAAAAAGAACTTTGGAAAAGATATAAAAATAAAATTTTTTAGCATTTCAATTTAAATATTTAGCAAGGGGATATTTCCCCTTGTTATTAAACAAAATTTATTTTTTATTTCAAAAGTCCCCAATTTTTAGCAATATTCCCATTTGCTTTTAACGGCACTTTTTCAAATTTTACTGTGTTTTCCATAATATCTTTAATTTTTGTCATATAAGTTTCTTCAAATCCATCTTTTACTTCAAAAATTAATTCATCGTGAACTTGCAGCAGCATTTTTATATTTTCATCGTTTTTCAACTCTTCATAAAGTTTTATCATGACAATTTTTATAACATTTGCCGCAGTTCCTTGAACGACAGTATTTACAGCCATTCTAATCGCCTGTGCCAAAATATTTTTATTTTGTGAGTCAATTCCTTTTATATATCTTCTCGTTCCGAAAAAGGTTTCTACAAAACTATGAAGTTTAGCAGTTTCAGTCACAATATCCAAAAATTTCTGAACTCTTGGATATTCTTCAAAATAAGTTTTTATATATTGTGCGGCATCTCCAACTGAAATATTTAGCTCTTTGGACAATCCAAAGTTGGTTTTTCCATAAAGAATACTAAAATTAATGACTTTTGCAATACTTCTCTCTTCTCTTGAAACTTTCTCGCCGTCATTTTTTAAAAATATTTTTCTTGCAGTTAAATCATGTAAATCTTTGTCTTCTTTGTAAGCGAAAATTAAATTTTTATCTTTTGAAAGTTCAGCAAGAACTCTTAACTCAATTTGTGAATAGTCAAATGAAATCAAGCTATGTCCACTTTTTGCAACAAATCCAGTTCTGATTCTAATTCCATCATCGGTTCTCACAGGAATGTTTTGCAAATTTGGATTAGCTGAAGACAGTCTTCCAGTTGCAGTTCCATTTTGATTAAAAGTCGTGTGAATGCGGTCGTCTTTGTCGGCATACTGCGGAATAGGCTCAATGTAAGTTGAAAGTAGCTTTTTAAACGCTCTATATTCCAGCAAATTTTTTGCAATTTCCCGTTTTTCATCGCTTAGTTCTTCATTATTTGCAATTTTCTCCAAAACTTCAACATCGGTTGAATATCTCGTCTTTGTCTTTTTCACGACTGGAATTTGCATTTTTTCAAATAAAATTTCTCCTAGCTGTTGTGAAGAATCTATGTTAAATTCTTCATTTGCGATCTTGTGAATATTTGAAATCAATTTATCAATTTTTTCGTTTAATTCATTTTCAAAATCTTTAAAATATTTTTTATCAATTTTAATTCCATTTTCTTCCATTTGTGCAAGTACGGGAATTAGCTTACTTTCTAAATGTTCGTACACATCAAATAAGCCGTTATTTTTAAGTTCAATTTTTAATATCTTTTCAAGATGATAGATATAAAATCCACGAATTGCTAAAAAATTAGCTTTTATTTCATCGCTCAGTTCACTAAAATTTCTTTTTCTTCTCTCTTTTTGAAATTCAGTTTCAAATGGTGCAATTTCAATTCCCAGCTCATCTTTTATAATATTTTCAATTTCATTTTCCCCTTCAGTTTCAAGGACATACGAAGCAATCATAACATCAAAATAATTTTCACATCTAAGTGTGTAGTCAATTTCGGTATCTTTATTTCTTAAAGGCGAAAAAGAATAATTTTTTCCAGAAATAATGACATCAAAATAATTTGAGTGCTTTTTCATATATTCTTTTATATTGTAAGCGATAATTTCTTTTTTATTTAGCTCTTCATAAATTTTAAAAACATTTTCAGAATCGTTATTCTCCATTTTTTCAAACAAATTAATCTGAACAGTTTTTTCGCCGTTTAAAACTTTTTCTAAATCGCTGTTTAAAAGAACAATATTTTCGCTTCCGTCAGAAATTGAAAGTCCAAATATATTTTCAAAAATAGAAACTTTGTTTTCCATTTTTTTTATTATTTCGTGGGCTTCATTCCAATTCACAATTTTATAGTCTATATTTTTTTGCGAAATTTCTTTTTTTATATCCAAAATATTCAAAATATCGAATTTTTCTGAATTATTTTTATTTGAATAAAAACTTGAAATTCCATTGTAAATAGGATTTTCTCTGTCATATTTAGCTTCTTCTTCCAAAATTCTTTTTTCTTTTCTTTCATTTCTTCAAGTTCTTTTTGTAATTTAAGCTGAATTTTTTTCTTCTTCACTGATTTTATCAGAATTTTTTAAATTTTGATTTAAAACTTTTTTCTTTCTTCTTCTAGATTTGCACTAAATTTCTTAAATTCCGTTTTTTTGTAAATTTCCAAAAGTTTTTCAAAATTTTTAGTCTCAAATTTTAGTTTGTTTTTGTCATATTCTATTTCAAGTTCCCTTTTTACAGTCGCAAGATCTCTACTCAAAAAGGCTTTTTCTTTATCGTTTATAAGATTTTCTTTTTGTTTTCCTTTTAAATCTTCAATATTCTTATAAAGATTTTCCAAATTTTGGTAAGTTGTTATAAGTTTTACACCGTTTTTAGGCCCAATTCCTGTAACGCCTGGAATACCGTCGGACTTGTCTCCCATAAGTCCAAATAAATCAGGAATTTTATCAGGAGTAACTCCCAAATAGTCGACGACATCGTTATCATTTCTTATATATTTAAAATTCGAGTCTTTGTCATTTCCTTTGCCAAGTAGTGCAATGTTTATTTTCCCATTTACAAGCTGAGCTAGATCTTTATCTCCTGTTATGATAAAAGTTTCTATCGGTTCCTCATCTTTTGAAAAATGTGTTGCAAATGTCGCAATTACATCGTCAGCTTCTTGTCCTCTTTTTTTATATTTTGGGATGTTGTAGCCGTCCAAGATGTCCATTATAATATCCAGTTGTGCGACAATTTCTTCTGGCATACTTTCCCTATTGGCTTTGTATGTCTCAAGCTCATCACTTCTTTCAAGCTCCTCTCTTTTCACATCGAGACAAGCAACCAGATAGTCGGGACTAAATTCTTTTATGACATTTTCTAATGTATTGATAAATCCAAATGTAGCTCCTGTTGGAAGACCTTTAGAGTTTCTCATTCCCATCAGTGCAAAGTGGCTTCTGTAAATAATTGCACTCGTATCTAATATTACTGCTTTTTTCAAGTTAAAACCTCATTTCTAAATTTCCATTTCTAGTTTAATCATTTTAATATTTTTTCTAAGCGGATTATTTTTAAAATCTTCTGTCTTTTTAAATCCAATTTTTTCATAAAATTTTATCTCATTTTCCAAATCGTCTGAAACATAAGTAAAAATTTTCTCAAATCCTTTTTTGTAGCAAAATTCCAGAATCTTAGTGAGAAGTAATTTTTCTAATTCTTTTGCACGGTAATTTGGGTGCAAAATAAACCATCTAAGCTCGGCTTCTTTATAATCGTTTACCATAATGCAAGAAAATCCTATGATTTCGTTATTATATTCGACAATCCAGATTTTGTCACTTTTTTCATCATAAGTTTTAAAAAAATTTGAAAAAGAATTAACAATATTTGCTTCAAACGACAGCGGAAAATTATACTTTTGGATGTAAATTAAGCTATAAATATAAATTAGATAACTTATATCACCATACATCAAAGTATCTCTAATAAAAATATTTTCCAAGTTAATTTTTTCGTTCACATCCAAAATCATTTTTATCGAAGACATATCTTTTACAAGTCTTTCACGATCATAAATATCCAAATTAGAAAATATTTCTTTAGTTTTTTTGTCAGACATTCTGTTAAAATTTTTTAATTTATTTTTTCCTTCTTTAGTCAAATCGAAATAATAAAGCCTTTTATCTAAAAGCGATAATTTCTTTTTAACCAAGTTAAATTTTTGAAATTTTCTCAAAGTTCTGTTTACAAAATTGCTTTCCAAATATAAATTCCTGCAAATTTTTTTGGAAGTGCAATCTCTTAAATTATTAATTTCATTTAATATTCGATATTCATTTAAAGAAAAATTATAATTTACAATATCTTTATAGAAATTTTTTATAATATTGATGTAATAAAAATTAAAATTTCTCATAGTTTCAATTTTCTTTTTTTCGTATTCCATCTAAAAATTTCACCACCCAAAAAATTATACCTTTAGTTATAATTTTTAATGTTTTAACACAGAGATTATACAATTATTTTACATAATATGCAAATTTTTAATTTAGAAGTGACTTATAAGAAATATTTTTAAAAAAATTGTAAAAAAAATTGAAAAATGGTATAATTATATTGATTTTAAGAAGTTTGGGGAGTAAGTAATTGTAAAGATTTTTGTTTTTGTAAAAGTTTTTACTATTATTTGCTTCTCTTCTTAAAAAAATAAAAAAATTAGGAGGAAAAATGTTTGACGAAAAAATATGTGAATTTGATTTAGGAAGACAGAAAATAAAAATAAGTACAGGAAAAATAGCTAGACAAGCGGGAGGTTCTGTAGTTGTTAGTTGTGGCGGAACGATGCTTCTAGTCACAGCTACTCGAAGTAAAGATGTAAAAGAAGGACAAGATTTTTTCCCGCTTACTGTGGATTATATCGAAAAATTTTACGCTTCCGGGAAATTTCCTGGTGGATTTATAAAAAGAGAAACTAAGCCAGGGACTGATGAAATCTTGATTTCAAGACTTATTGACAGACCGATTAGACCACTGTTTCCAGAAGGATTTTTAAATGCAGTGCATATTGTAATTACAGTTATTTCTTATGATGAAATTAATTTTCCAGAAAATTTGGCGACTATTGGAGTGTCAGCGGCGCTTGGATTATCGGATATACCATTTGCAGGGACGGTTGCTGGAGTTACAGTTGGGTACATTGACGGCGAATATATTTTAAATCCGACGGCGGAAGAACTTTTACAGAGTGAAATTCAACTTTCTGTTGCTGGAACTAAAGAAGCCGTTACAATGGTAGAAGCAGGAGCAAAAGAAGTTAGTGAAGAAGTGATGTTAGAAGCGATAATATTTGGGCACGAAAAGATTAAAGAAATTTGTCTTGAGCAAGAAAAATTTTTGTCTCAATTTGATGTGAAAAAGTATGAATTTGATAAAAAAGAAGTTCCATCTGAAATAAAAGAATTTGTTGACTCATTTGAAAATGAAGTGGAAAATGCGATTATGACTCCTGGAAAACTGGAAAAATATGAAGCAATTGACAATTTGGAAACTGAATTATTTGAAAAATATTTAGAAAAATTGGAAAATGATGGAAATGAAAATCTGAAAGATAAAGACTTTTTAAAAGATTTGGAAAAGGCTTTTAAAGGATATTACAGAGATGTTGAGAAAAAATTGGTAAGAAACGCTATTTTATATAAAAAATATAGAGCGGATGGAAGAACTACGACACAGATCAGACCGCTTGATGTGGAAATTGATACACTTCCTGTGCCACACGGTTCAGCTTTGTTTACAAGAGGAGAAACACAGGCGCTTGTCGTTGCAACGCTTGGAAGTAAGGAAGACGAGCAAATTATAGATGGAATGGAAGATGAGAGCAGAAAAAAATTCTTCTTGCATTACAATTTCCCACCGTATTCAGTTGGAGAAGCAGGATTTATGAGAGCACCTGGTCGGCGTGAATTGGGACACGGAAACTTGGCTGAAAGAGCACTAAAATATGTAATGCCAGATGAAGAAACATTCCCTTATACAGTGAGATTAGTTTCAGAAATTACAGAATCTAACGGTTCATCTTCGCAAGCAACTATTTGCGGCGGTTCACTTGCACTGATGGCAGCTGGAGTTCCAATAAAATCAACAGTTGCAGGAATTGCGATGGGACTTATAAAAGAAGGGGAAACATTTACTGTGTTAACTGATATTCAAGGTTTGGAAGATCACTTGGGAGACATGGACTTTAAAGTCGCTGGAACTAAAAATGGAATTACAGCAATTCAAATGGATATAAAAATCGAAGGAATTACTAGGGAAATAATGGAAATTGCGCTAAAACAGGCTTTGGATGGAAGAATGTTCATTATTGATAAGATGGAGCAGGTGATTTCCAAACCAAGACCAGAAGTTGCTAAAAATGCTCCAAAAATAGAAATATTTAAAATTAATCCTGATAAAATTGCAGGACTTATCGGGTCTGGAGGAAAAAATATAAGGGCAATTATTGATGAAACTGGAGTTTCTATTGATATTGAAGATGATGGAAAAGTATCAATTTTTGGAAATGATACTGAAAAAATGGCAAGAGCTTTGGAACTTGTCAAACTTCAAACTCAGTCAGTTGAATTGAATTCAATTTATGAGGGAAAAGTTACAAAAATTATGAAATTTGGTGCTTTTGTAGAAGTTTTACCAGGAAAAGAAGGACTTCTTCATATTTCTGAAATTAGCGATAAAAGAATTGCAAAAACTGAAGATGCGCTAAAAGAAGGTGATATTGTAAGAGTAAAAGTAATTTCAATTGAAAATGAAGATAAATTTAATTTGAGTATCAAAGCGTTAAATAATTAATAAAATTTAAATTAAAGTTAAGGAGTGATGTTTATGAATTTACCTAATAAATTAGCAACATTAAGAATTATTTTAGTTATTCCCTTTGTCATGGTTTTGACATTGGCATTAAAAGCTGAAAATTCAGCGTTTGAAATAACTATGAGAATTTTGGCGACAATTATTTTTGCAGCGGCTTCTATTACAGATTACTACGATGGGAAAATTGCCAGAAAATATAATTTAGTCACAAATTTGGGAAAACTTTTGGATCCGCTTGCCGATAAAATTCTTGTAATTTCAGCTTTGGTAACACTTACAAAGTTTGACGAAATAAGCCTTTGGTTTGTACTTATAATCATTTTTAGAGAATTATTAATAACAGGGCTTCGTTCGATTGTAGCGGCGGAAGGTGTTGTAATTGCAGCGGGAAATTTAGGAAAATGGAAGACATTTGTTCAAATGGTCGTTTTGGTAATTATAATTTTATTTCCATTAAGTTTTAAAATAAATAATATATTGCTTTTAATTCCTGTTATTTTAACAGTTGTGTCAGGAGCAGAATATCTTTTGAAATGTAAAAAAATTTTAAATAAATAAGGAGAATTTAAAAATTGAATTTTTTTCTAATTGCTGATATAATTAGCGTGTTGTTAGATATATATGAAACCATCATCGTTCTTAATGTTTTAGGCTCTTGGATTGATCCTTTTAATAATATGGCTTTTTTTAGAATTATTAAAAAAATTTCTGATCCATATCTTAAAATATTTAAGGTTAATATATTCATTGGAGGAAGAGGTTTTGATTTTTCAGCTATTATAGGATTGATGGTTTTAGAATTTATCAGAAGCCTTTTTGGTATGGCTTTTTAAAAAATAGTTTTTTTATAAAAATATTACATTTTTGAAAGTGACGTAAAAATAAAATTTTGAAATGGTAATTTTTTTAGTTGCCATTTCTTTGTGTAAAAACTTTTTAAGGAGGGAAATTTTGCAAAGAAAATATAAAAAAGTTTATTTGGATATAAAAGGAAAAATTATAGATGGAACTTTTAAGTCGGGAGAATTTCTGAAAAGCGAAATGGAACTTGCAAAAAGTTATTCATATTCCAAAGATACAATAAGAAAGGCACTTTCAATGCTTGAATTTGACGGTTACATTCAAAAAATAAAAGGAAAAAATTCTCGTGTTTTGGAGTATGGGCGATTTAAAAATAGTCTGTCGAATTTGCAGACTTCACAAGAATTAAATAAAATTGAAAAAATTGACATAAAAACAAATGTTATAAGTCTTTATGTAGTACAAGGTGAAGAAGAAATTATGGAAATTTTTGGAGTGGATGAAAAAATTGATTTTTACAAGGTTGTGAGAAACAGAGTTTTAGATGGGGAATCCTTGGAGTATGAAGTTGCATATTTTGATAGGAGAATTGTGAGATTTTTAAATAGGGAAATTGTGCAAAATTCTATTTACAATTATTTAGAAAATGAATTGCAACTTAAAATTTCACATTCTAGAAGGGAGATAAAATTTCGCAATGCAACTTGCCATGAAAAAAAATATTTGGATTTAGGGGATTATAATATGGTTGTTTCAATAGAAAATTATGTTTATCTTTCAAATGGTACGTTGTTTCAATATGGTATAACTTCTTATAAACCTGATAAATTTGTATTTTCAACTATGGCAAAAAGATAACTATAAAAAATTTAAAATTAGGAGGACAAAATGAAAAAATTTTTAAGTTTAGTTATAATATTTTTATCTATTTCTTCACTAAATTTTTCAAAACCAAGTATTTTTAATAAAAAGGAACTTGCACCGATAAAAGTAAAAGAAATAGTGCTTTCAAAAATTCCAGGCGCAACATTTGCAAATATTTTGGAATTTGACAAGGAAAATGACTTTTACAGAGGTGAAGTAAAATATCGAAATATGACTTACAATTTTAAGATTAATCCTTATAATGGAAAAATTATTGAGTGGGAAGAAAATGAGATAAAGATAAATTAATAAAAATAAAAAAACCCAAGTTTCTCTGAGTAGAAATTTGAGTTTTTTTTAATTATCCTTGCATTCCTAAATATGCAGCTCCTAAAATTCCAGCATCATTTCCAAGTTTTGCTGTAACGATTTTCAATGTTTCAAGAGTTGAAGGGAAAGCCACTTCTTTTATTTTTTCTTTAACTTTGTCGAATAAGAAATCTCCACTAAGTGCAACTCCACCACCAATTACAACAATTTCAGGATCCAAAATATTTAATAAATTACCAATTCCAAGTGCTAATTTTTCTGCTTCATAGTCGACAATGCCAAGTGAAAATTTATCACCTTGTTTTGCAGCGTCAAATACATCTTTTGCTTCTAAATCTCTTCCCTTTGTCATTTTGTACAGCAGATTCTGTTTATTCACTGCAAGACGGCTTTGAGCCTCACGGATTATTCCCGTAGCTGAAGCATAGGCTTCCCAACAGCCTTTTTGTCCGCAACCGCATAATTTTCCATTATGTTCAATTTTTATATGTCCAACTTCTCCACCAGCACCATTTAGTCCGCTTATAAGTTTGCCATCTACGATAATTCCGCCACCGATTCCAGTTCCAATAGCTAGCCCTAAAACATTTTTATAGCCTTGTCCAGCACCTTGCCACATCTCACCTAGTGTTATGACATTTACATCGTTGTCAGCCTTCACTGGAATTCCAAGATTTTTTTCAAATTCAAGTGCCAAGTCAACACCGTTTTTCCATGGAAAATTTGCCCAGAATTTTACTATCCTATTGTTTAACACGGGTCCGGGAACACCAATTCCAACTGATTTTACGTCACTAAAACTGACATTACTAGTTTCAATTTGTGCTTTTAAAATATTTGAAAGTCTTTTTATTGTTTCTGAGAAACCTTCAATGGAATCTGTTTTTGCGATTGTGGTAAAAATGATATTTCCACTTTCATCAACTAAACCTAATTTTGTGTTAGTTCCACCTAAATCAATTCCAACATAATATTTCATATTTTCTTCTCCTCAAATTTTTATTAAATAATTTACTTTACTTATAGTTTACCTCATTTTTTTTTGATTTGCAAGTCTAAAAATTATTAACTTTTTATTCAATTATTTTTTTAATTGTAAAATACTTTTAAAAATGAAAAATATAGACTTTTTTTCCAAAGATGAATAGTTAGATTAGAATTTTAAACTGAGTAAATTAAGGTAAAAAAAAATAAAAATATTGGAATTTCTAAGAGAAAAATAGTATAATAAAAAATAAAAAATTATTCAAAATTATTGAAAGGACTTAAAAGAATGAAATTTAAAAATATATTAACGTCATCATTTTTAGCGGCAGCTCTTGCTAGTGGAACAACTATGGCAGAAACATCAGTTTTGCAAAATAAACAAGTTGTTCAAAATACGAATGTATCTAGTGACATGTACAGAGCGCAAGATGCATTTGCAGCTGTTTATGACAAAGCAAAAGATTCGGTTGTAAATATTAGAACAAAATCGACAATCGTGGTGGAAACTTATAATCCGTTAGAAGCTTTCTTGTTTGGAACTTCAGGAAGAAGACGTGAAAAAAAAGAAACAGGAAGTTTGGGATCAGGATTTATTATTTCAAGTGATGGTTATATTATGACAAATAACCATGTTATCAATGGTGCGGATGAAATTTATGTAAAAATGTCAGATGGACAAGAATATTTGGCAAAACTTGTGGGAACTTCTCCAGAAGTTGACATCGCCATATTGAAAGTTATGGCAAATAGAACATTTAAACCGCTTAAATTTGCAAATTCAGACAATATAAAAATAGGACACTGGGCTATTGCGTTCGGAAATCCTTTAGGATTAAACAGTTCGATGACAGTTGGAGTGATTGGTGCATCTGGAAGAAGTTCACTTGGAATTGAGCAAGTCGAAAACTTTATCCAGACAGATGCTGCAATTAACCAAGGAAATAGTGGAGGTCCTCTGCTTAACATCAATGGAGATGTAATTGGAGTAAATACGGCAATTTATTCAACAAATGGTGGAAGTGTTGGACTTAGTTTTGC
Organism: Leptotrichia rugosa; assembly: GCF_041200005.1. NCBI lineage: Bacteria > Fusobacteriati > Fusobacteriota > Fusobacteriia > Fusobacteriales > Leptotrichiaceae > Leptotrichia > Leptotrichia rugosa. The sequence goes on along the minus strand of NZ_CP165644.1, from coordinate 1,228,179 downwards.
GATTCCATCAAACCTTGCATCAAATGTAAGAGATTCAATCCTAAAATCTGGAAGATATGAAAGACCTTATATTGGAATTTCTGTGCTAGATTTGACACAGGAAATAAAAAAACAAAGAAATATTCCATATTCAACAGGAATCATGGTTCAGCAGGTTTATTCAGGTTCTCCGGCTGCAAAATATGGACTAAAAGTGGGGGACGTCATTCTTGAAATAAATGGAAAAACAGTGACTTCTGCGGGAGCGTTTATTGGAGAATTGGCAGCTAAAAAAGTAGGGGAAACTGTAAATTTAAAAGTTTTCTCAGGTGGAAAAGAAAAAAATATATCGATGAAATTGGAATCATTTAGTTATTCTAATCAACAGACAAATACTCGAAGAAGATAATTTGAAAAATAAAAAAAGATTCTCTCAAAATTGAAGGAATTTTTTTATTTATTTAAAAAAGTTTGAAAATACTAAAATAATTCTTGATTTTTATATAAAAAAAGGTATAATACAAGTGATGAAAAAAACAAATTAAAATTAAAATTAAAAATTAAAAAAATTATTAATAAATTATCACTTATTTACTCATCTTAAAACTATTTTTAAATATTTTTTTGATTTTTATTTAAAAAAAAGTGAGGTACAGTTATGACTAGTAACTTAAAGGAAATAAAAAAACAATTAAAATCTTTTGCAAAAAGAGTTAAAGATTTTAAATATACCGATTCAGCACTTATTACATTTTTACTTACTGGAATGATAGCAATCAGCGGTATTTCATTTAATCTTTATTCAGCTCCGGATGAAATAAAAGTGCAGACGCAAGCGATAAACACGTCGGTTATGCAACTTAAAAGAGACTTTAAGCGAGCAAGACAAGAAAATAATAAACTTCTAAGAAATACAAATTTGGAATTAATTCAATTAATGGAACAGGGAGATCACGTAGTTAAATCACCTTGGAGCTCTTGGCAATATGGAATGAATTATGTGTATAACGACTGGCAAGGAACTTATAAAGGTCGTGGAGATAAAAAGGCAAAATATCCTTATGAAGGAGTTTATCAGAGAAGTTTGGACATTTACGAGAGATCAGTTTCGCCAGACAGTGACAAATACGGACTGTTAAGCAGAAACAGAAGACCAAATTTTGCCTTGGGTTCAGCCGCTGGATACGGTATAGGAAGTTTCAAACCTGTTAAGGAGCCAATTGTACCATTTGAAGTGAACGCAGGGATACGTCCAAGAAGCATAAATAAATCAGCAATAAGAATAGCAGATAAGACTGCGGTTACACCTACGTTGCCAGAAGCAATTAGTTTTACACCGCCAAAACCAGTTATTAGTATTCCAAAAGATCCGTTTACTCCAAATCCGCCGACATTTGCGATAGTATTGGGAGCAGATTGTAATGTTGGGTGCAATAGTAGTCCTAGGGCAAGACAAAATCAAAATACTAGTTTTGCTTTAAATACAACAAATCAAGCTGTATATAACATACAATCTATATTACACTATACATGGCCAACTGGAGGGTTACCATATGGACTTCCACAAGAACAAGCTGGACTCGCATTTAAAATGTATTCGGATACACGTAATGATTTTACTTTAGGAACAACAATTCCATATAATGCTACTACAAATGGTAGTCTTCATTGGGGAGCTTCAACAGCCGCTGGAAACACAGCAAATGAATACTATTTTAACTCATATAACTTTGGAGATAATACTGAATTTGGAGCAATTTCTAATTCCGATAGTACAACAGATAAAAATCATCAACATTTTTTTGTGGGTGGTTCTAGATTTATTGAAAATGATAATAGCGGCTCAACTAATGTAAGAAACGAAATTCCAAACGGAAAAACTGTAAATTTGGGAGGAATCTTAACTTTAGGATTAGTATCTCAAGGTTGGAATACAGATCAAGTAAATAACGGAAAAATTACAGATGAAAAAGAAAAAGAAGATGGTTGGATAAAAAATATGACCTATAATACAGATACAGATATGGATGGAGTAAATGATTCGTTATTAATACATGGACCTACAGAGGATTATTATGTAAAAAGAAATGAAGATGGTTATGTAGGATATAAAGTGGGGATAGCATTAGTAGAAGAAGATCAAGTACAAGGTGGTAAAATATTAAATGATAGTAATGGAGTGATAGATTTTAGAGGAGAAAGATCTATTGGACTATATACTTATCTTACAACATTAGTATCAAATAGACCTATGATTAACAAGGGGGAAATTAATTTAAGTGGAAAAGAAAGTTATGGTATGAAACTAGGTTCTCATACTACAAGTGCTGTAACGTTTACTAATGAGGGAAAAATAAATTTAAGAAAAAACGTAAATGCTAAAGCAGATAATTCAGCAGCAATGGCACTTATGGAGGATACAAGTGTTACAACAAATGTAAATTTGGATAGAGGAAAAGCTATAAATGAGTCATTAGGTACTATTAAACTTGAAAATGTACAAAATTCGTTAGGAATGTTTGTTAATATAGACTCAGATATGACAAATAAAGGTAAAATTCAAATAGATTCAGATATAGCTGAAGTTGATACAGATCAACCTATGAACGTAGCAATGAGAGCTGATTATGGAACTGGGCATGGAGGGACTCAAGCTGTTGGTTTAAATGCTGAAGTAATAAATGATACTACTGGTGAAATTAGCTTAAAAGGGAAGTTTGCAATTGGACAATTGGCAAGATTATCTACGGCTACAAATAAAACAGGTGGTAAGATAATAACTAATGGTGATGTAAAAAATTCTATTGGAATGTCTACTTTAGGTGGAGTACTTAATAATGATGGAACAATAACAGTAACTGGAAGTGGAGTTACAAAAAATATTGGAGTATTTTTGAATAAGTATGAATTATCAGGAACTACATATAATCCAAAAGGTACTTTAGGAGCAAATAGTAATATAACTGTGTCCGGAGATAGCTCAACAGGTATATTGATTAATGGTTTATCAACTGGAATGCCAGCTTCTTTAAAGTATGGTGGAAATGTATCAGTTACAGGAAATGGAGTTTCAGGAATAATTGTTGGAGATAATGATACTGGTAAGGCTGAAGTAACAGTAGAAAATGATGGTACAGTAACTGTAAATAATGGAACATCAGCATCTGCTGGAGTTTATGAATATATGGAAGGTGCTAATAAGAAGAAACAAGGTTCTTATGGTATTATTGTAAGTAAAGATTCAAAACTTGTAAGTGATGGAACTCACAAGATTAATGCTGATATTAATATAAAAGGGCAAGAATCAGTTGGACTATATACTGGTGAAAATGCTAAATTAGATGTTAACAATCACACAGTAAAAGCCTACGAAGGAGCAGTAAACTATGATGCTGAAAAAGGTTCTACATTGACATTGACAGGAACAGGAACTGCAACTACAGGGCAAAAGTCATTGCTGTTCTATACAGGGTCAGATAATGCAAACCAAGGAAAAGTTTTAATAAATGGAACTATGACAGCAACTGTTGAAGGTGGAACAACTCCTAATACTAGAGGTAACGCTTTTCTTTATGTAGGAAATGGTGGAGACTTTGGGAAATCTCAAATTGAAAACTGGGCAAAGAATAACTTTGGAGATGGAACAAATACAACTTTAGGGCATTTAACATTAAATATGAACAGCGGTTCAAGACTTTTCATTGCACAAAATGTTAAGATGGACCTGTCTGATACGACTGGAAATACAGTTTCAACTGCTACAGGTGCACATATAAATGGAACTGACTATAAGACATTCATGCTGTATTTAAGCAAACTTGCAATCAACCAGGATGTAAATTTAGATGATGCAACTGACGCATATAACCAGCTTGAAATTTCAAATTCATCAATAACAAATGCAAATACTAAGACTATCACAGGAACAAAGGCTGATCAGGTTGCAATGGCACAAGAAAATGATAAGGTTTTATATCATAGAAATGATGTTGTCTTGTCAAATGAAGGAACAATTAACTTGAGCGGTGCAGGTTCTACAGGAATGTATGCCAAGTTTGGAGAATTATACAACAAGGCAACAGGAGTTATGACAATTGGTGACAAATCAACTGCTATTTATGGTATTGATGATTCATTGATTGAAAATGCAGGTAAGATCACAATAGGTTCTAATTCTACAGGACTGTATTCAGAAGGTTCCACATCACAGACAATAAAAAATACAGGAACTATAGAAACGTCTGGAAATGATTCGGTTGCGATTTCCTACAAGCCAGATGCGGGACTTGGTTCAGGAACAGTGCTTGAAAATACAGGAAAAATCACAATGACAGGTGACAGAAATACAGCAGTTTATGCAACAGGAACACCAGGATATACAGCTAAAAACAGCGGAACAATCACATTGGGAGATTCAGCCTCAATTACAAGTCCTAATGTCGGGCTTTACACAGATCATAATAGTGTACCATTGCAAAATACAGGAAAAATAGAATCTGGAAACAATACAATTGGAGTATATGGACACAATGTAGAAAATTCAGGTGACTTGAAGATAGGAAATGCTGCAATTGGAATTTACTCTCAAAGCGGAAATGTTAATTTAACAGGAGGAACAATTACAACTGGAACAGATGAGGCAGTTGGAGTTTACACAGTGGGAAGCGGACAAACTGTTACAAACAGCGGAACTGCATTCAACATTGGAAACAACTCATTTGGATTTGTAAACGTCGGAACGGGGAATACAATAACTTCAAGCATTTCAAATGTAGGGCTTGGAGACAACAATGTGTACATGTATTCAAATGATACTGCAGGAACTGTGACAAATTCTACAAAAATAACTTCTACTGGAGAACAGAACTATGGAATCTATTCAGCAGGAACAGTAACAAATAATGCAGATATTAATTTGTCAAGCGGAAAAGGAAGTGTGGCAGTTTACAGTATAAAAGGTGGAACTGCGACAAATAATGCGACAATTACGGTAGGAGAGTCAGATGTTGCAAACAGCCTTTACTCAATAGGTATGGGTGCAGGATATTCTACAACTGATACAGGAAACATTGTAAATAAAGGAACAATTAATGTAAATGGAAAACACAGCATAGGTATGTATGCAAGTGGAGCAGGAAGTACGGCGACAAATGATGGAAACATTGTATTGAATGCAAGCAACACGACAGGTATCTACGTTGACAATGGAGCGACAGCAATTAATAACAAATCAATTACGACTGGTCCAGGAACTTACACAAATGCAGTAGGGGTATATCTTGGAAAAGATTCTAAACTGATAAATAACAAAGGCGCAACAATTAACATAAATGCCAAGAACGGTGTGGGAGTTTACTTGAAAGGTGGAATAGTAGCAAACTACGGAACAATCACAGTAAATGGTGCTTCTAAAACAAATAACAATGATGTGGACGGAAACATAATATACCAATTTACAGTGCCTGAAACAGGAAAAGGAGTAGGCGGAGTAGCAATTGATGCACCAGCAGGAGCTCAGACTGCTACAATCACACTAAATGGAGTGCCGCAAACACCAGTGGTAGTAAATACAAAAGGTAGAAACCCGATAACAGTATCAGCTTCAAGTATTGGACTGTATGTAAATACATCAGGAGTTGACTACACAAGATCAATAGACGGATTGCAAAACTTGACAAGTGAAGCAGACTTAATTATTGGTAATGAAGCGGCTGAGTCAACAAACAGCAAATATATATTAGTAAACGATCCTAATATAATAAATCCGTATAAAACAGCAATGCTAAGCAATCCAAACATTAAATGGAATGTGTACTCAGGTTCAATAAGTTGGATAGCTACTCCAACACTAGATCCGAATGACGGTTCAATAACAAGCCTATATATGGCAAAAATACCGTATACAGAATGGGCAGGAAAACAGGCTACGCCAGTAGACAGCACAGATACATACAACTTTGCAGACGGGCTTGAGCAAAGATACGGAGTTGAAGCTTTAGGAACTAGGGAAAGACAGGTATTCAGCAAATTGAATGGAATTGGAAACAACGAGGAAGTATTACTGTACCAAGCATTCGACGAAATGATGGGGCACCAATATGGAAATGTTCAACAGAGAATAAATTCCACAGGAAATGCTTTGGACAAGGAATTTAGTTATTTGCATGATAACTGGAAAAATTCATCTAAACAAAGCAACAAAATTAAAGTATTTGGTCAAAGAGATGAATACAAGACTGATACAGCAGGAATAATTGATTATACAAGTAACGCCTACGGTGTGGCTTACGTTCATGAAGATGAAACTGTAAGATTGGGAAATTCTTCTGGATGGTATGCAGGAGCAGTAAACAACAGATTTAAATTCAAAGATATAGGAAAATCAAGAGAAAATCAAACTATGGTAAGAGCAGGATTATTCAAGACAATGACACCAGCAAAAGATTATAATGGTTCACTTAGATGGACAATAGCAGGAGATGTATTTGCAGGAAGAAATGAAATGAAACGTAGATTCCTAGTAGTTGATGACATCTTTAATGCAAAAGCTGACTATACATCATATGGTGCGGCATTCAAGACAGATTTGGGATATGATGTCCGTTTGAGTGAAAGAGCACACCTAAGACCATATGGAGCGTTAAAGATGGAATATGGAAGATTTACTGATATTAAAGAAGATTCAGGGGAAATCAGACTAGAAGTTGACGGAAACGACTATTTCTCAGTAAAACCGGAAGTTGGATTGGAATTTAAGTATGTACAGCCAATGGCATTAAAAACAAACTTGTCAGTAGGACTTGCAGCAGCGTATGAAAATGAATTGGGAAGAGTTGCAAACGGTAAGAACAAGGCAAGAGTAAGATACACAGAGGCCGACTGGTTTGGAGTTAGAGGAGAAAAGGAAGATAGACGAGGAAACGGTAAATTTGACCTTAATGTCGGAATTGACAACACAAGATTCGGAGTAACAGTAAATGCTGGATATGACACTAAGGGAGAAAATGTAAGAGGTGGACTTGGATTTAGATTGATTTATTAGTTAAATTTTTGAAAATACAGTAAAATAAAAAAATAACTCTTTATAAATTTTAGAATTCATATTGAGTTATTTTTTTATTTTTTTACAGTTAATTTATTTTTTAAAAACGATGGAATAACTCAGTAATTTGTGATATACTTAAAGTGCAATTTTAGTAAAAAAAATTAGGAGAAAATTGAAAATGGAAACGAAAAAAATTAATAGAGTTGCCTTGATTATGGCGGGAGGAAGTGGTACTAGATTTTGGCCCTTGTCGACTAATGAAAAGCCGAAGCAATTTTTGGACTTGGTGTCGGAAAAGACAATGATTAAAGAAACAGTTGACAGAATTTTGAAACTGATACCAAGTGAAAATATATTTATTTCAACAAATATAAATTATTTGGAAATTGTAAAAAAGGAGTTGCCGCAAATACCAGTAAGGAATATTATTTTTGAGCCAATGGCACGGGATACTGCAGCTTGTATTGGGTATGCTTCGCAAATAATTGACAAAATTATGGGAAATAGCATTATGGCTGTGTTGCCGTCTGATCATTTGATTGAAAAGGAGGATGAATTTTTAAAAAGCCTTGAATTTGCATTTGAGGCGGCAAAGGAAGACAGGATTATTACGCTTGGAATAAGACCTTCGTATCCTGAAACTGGGTACGGATATATTGAATATGTGAAAAAAAATAAAAGTTGCGAGAAAAAAGATGGACTTTGCATATACAAGGTTAAGAGATTTAGGGAAAAGCCAAATAAGGAACTTGCGGAAAAATATATTGAGCAGGGAAATTTTTTATGGAATAGCGGAATATTTGTCTGGAAGACGAAGTTCATTTTGAGCGAGATAAAAAAACATATGGATTCGCACAAAAGTGTTTTGGAAAATATTGAAAAATTACTTGAGAAAGTTGATTTAAAAGAGTTTCATGGAGAAAAATTGAGTAGTTATGTCAGAGATGAATTTAAAAATTTTGAAAAAATCTCGATTGACTTTGGCGTGATGGAGCATACAAAATCTGTGAGCGTGATTCCTGTGAATATTGGTTGGAATGATGTTGGAAGTTTTAAGTCACTGGGAGATATTTTTTCAAAAGATGACAAGGGAAATGTTGTAAAATCTGAAAAATTTGAGAAAATTGACTCTGAAGGAAACATTATCATCAACAAGGAAAATGATAAAATGATTGCAACAATTGGACTGGAAAATATTGTTATTGTAAATACAAAAGATGCACTTCTGGTCTGTCATAAGGATAAAAGTCAGGAAATTAAAAAGATACTGGATAAAATTGAAAAAAATAAAAGTTAAGGAAGTTTAAGAAAGATGAAAAATAAAAATAAAATTGATGTTATTGATGAAGGAAAAAAAGTTTTTGAAATTGAAATAGACGAATTAAAAAAAGTTAGAAATAAAGTTGATGAAAATTTTGAAAAACTTGTGAATATGATTTTTAATTTAGAAAAAAATAAAGTTGTAATTACAGGGATTGGAAAATCTGGAATAATTGGAGAAAAAATAGCTGCGACTTTGGCTTCAACTGGAACAAGTGCCATTTTTGTAAATTCAGCAGAAGCGCTTCACGGCGATTTGGGAATGATAAGCTGTGGGGATATTGTCATAGCAATTTCAAATAGCGGAAATTCAGATGAAGTTTTGAGCATTTTGGATCCAATAAAAAAAATTGGAGCAAAAATTGTCAGCCTTACTGGAAATAAAAATTCAGCACTTGCGAAACATTCTGAAGTTGTAGTAAATATCGGAGTTGATAAGGAAGCGTGCCCAATTGGTCAAGCGCCGACAAGTTCGACAACTGTAACACTTGTCATGGGAGATGCAATAGCATCAAGTCTTATGAAACTTAGAAATTTCACAAAAAATGATTTTGCAAAATATCATCCTGGTGGAAGTCTTGGAAAAAGACTTTTGTTGCATGTGTCAGATTTAATGCACATTGGCGATGAATTACCTGTACTTTGTGAAGATGATCCGATAGAAAATGTCATTATGACTTTGACAAAAAAGAAGATGGGAGCTGTCTGCATTTCTGAAAATGGAAGAATTAATGGAAAACTTAAAGGAATTATAACAGAAGGAGATATACGACGAGCATTGCAGCACAAAGAAAAATTTTTTGGCTACAAGGCAAAGGACATTATGACAAAATCGCCTATTTTTATTCATAAAGAAGCGATGGCACTGGAAGCGTTGAAACTTATGGAAAATAGAAAAAATGAAATTGGAGTGCTTCCAGTTACGGAAGATGGAAAAGTTATTGGAATTATTAGAGTGCACGATTTGGTTGGGTTAAAATAGGAAAATTGGATTAAAAAAAATAGAAAAAAATAGAAAAGATAGAGAAAGAAAAAGAGAAAGGAAATTGATGGATAATAAAAGTTTATTAAAGGGAACGCTTGTCTACACGCTCTCAAATGTTGTCACAAAAATGGGTTCACTTGTATTTTTACCGATAATCACAAGGCTTTTGACCGTTGAAGAATATGGAATTGTCGGAATGTTAGAGCCAATTGCCACGCTTTTTGCGGTATTTTTAGGACTTGGAATTTATAATGCGCAAATGAAAAAATATGTGGATTTAAAAGATGATCCAAAAGAATTTGGAAGTTTCTTGTTTTCTTCGTTTTTTGTCATAATAGTTTTTAACTTATTAGTTTTTTTATTTTTAATAACGCCGTTTTCAAAAAAAATATTTTCATATATAATTGACTTAAATAAAATTGATTACAATTCACTGATTATTTTAACAATTGTAATAGGATTTGTAAATGCTTTAAATACACTTGCAATAACACTTTTTAGAATGAAAAAGATGTACAGAAAAGTTGCATTTGGAAGTTTAATCAAACTTTTTTCAAATTATTTCTTAGCGATATATTTTATAAAATATATGAAGTTAGGAGCGCTTGGAAATCAAATTGCAAATTTTGCGGCTGTAGTTTTGCTTTTGATTTATTGCTTTAAAGATTATTTTGGAAAATTTAATTTTAAATTTAAGAAAGAATATGTAAATTATTCACTAAAAAATGGATTGCCACTAATTTTCATTGAATTAACTGACCAAATTGTAAATTTTAGCGACAGAATCGTTTTGGGAAAATTTATTCCAATTGCAATTGTTGGAGCTTACAGCCTTGCATTTACTGGTGGAAGGGCGCTTTCAGTAATAACTGGCTCGTTTATAAACAGCTGGACTCCAGAGTTTTATGAAGCAATGAAAACTGATAGAAATAATCCCAAAATTACAAAAAGTCTTGAAACATTTTTGGGAATAATTTCGTTTGCATGTGTAATTGCGCAGCTTTTTGCGCCAGAAGCGATAAAACTTATTTTTCCAAAAAGTTATGCCGCTGCAATTGACTTTATTCCGTATGTTCTTGCGGGAATTGTGATACAGGCGCTTGTATGTCTGGATTATTTTTTCCATTTTCATGAAGACAGCATGTATATTTTCTATTTTTCAGTTTTTGCGATGGCTTTTAATTTAATTGGGAATTTAATTTTGATTCCAAATTTTAAAAGTTATGGGGTATTTATTGCATTGTGGACAACAATTTTAGCATTTTTATTGAGAGCAGTTGCCGAAATGGTCGTCATAAAAAGAAAATATCATATTTCTTTTAATTACAAAAAAATGTTTTTTTATTTGATAATTTTATTAAATCCAGTGATTTTTTATCTGTCAAATCATGAAGTTTCGTGGATGAAATTTGCGTTAAAAATAGTTTATTTGGGAATTATTGCAAAAATACTTATTAATAAAGAAGTTGCTGAAAAAATAAAAAATATTTTTAAAAAATTTGTGAAAAGATGAAATAAATAGGAGAAAATTATGAAATTTACAATTTTTACGCCGACTTACAACCGAAAAGAATTACTAAAAAAATTATATGTTTCATTGCAAAATCAGACTTTCAAAGATTTTGAATGGCTGATTGTCGACGATGGCTCAAATGATGGAACGAATGAACTTGTAAAAGATTTTTTAAAAGAAAAAAAACTCGACATAAAATATTTTTTTAAGGAAAATGGCGGAAAACAGAGGGCGTATAACTTTGCGCTGGAAAAAGCACAAGGAGAATTGTTTATCTGTCTTGATTCTGACGATGAATACAAAAATTATGGGCTTGAAATTATTTTAAAATATTTAAAAAAATATGAAAATAACAAAAATTTAGCTGGAATGGGCTATCTTTCAACTTATCCAAACGGAAAAATTATAGGAAGCGCTTTTCCAAAAGACGAATTAATTGCAACACAGTTTGAAGTTTATAACAAATACGGCGTAACAGGAGATAAAGGGCTTGTATTTTTTACAAAAATTATAAAAAAATTTCCGTTTCCTGTATTTGACGGCGAAAAATTTATAACTGAAGCTGTCGTTTATAACAGAATTTGCAGAAATTATAAAATGCTTTATGTCAATGAAAAAATTGAAGTCAAAGATTATCAAAAAGATGGACTAACGGCAAAATATAACAATTTGCTGCTAAAAAATCCAAAGGGACAGGCGCTTTATCATAACGAAATAAATTTTGAAAAATTATCTTTTAAGCAAAGGTTTTTAAATAACGCAGTTTATTACAAATTTTGCAGATTTTCAAATTATAGCTGCTTAAAATCTTTTAAAGAGTGCAACAGCAAGTTATTTTTTGTTTTGGGAAGTTTTTTAGGATTTATTATGTGGTTGAAAGATAAAAAAAATTTTTAGAAAAGAAAAATTATTAAAATTTATAATAATAGCAAGGGGTCAAGCCATCTTGTCAAATATTAAATTTTATAAATTTTTATAAAATAAAAATAATAAAAAAAGGAGAAAAATAAAAAAATGAAAAGAGATAAACTGTTATTTTTAATATTTCATATATTTGTAATAGCTTTTGTGTTATTTTTAAAAGTGGCAGTACATTTTGAAAACATAAAGTCAGATATGAAATTTTTAGAAGTTTTGCTTATGTTTGTCTATATTTATGTATTCTTAACAGCAAAAGTTTATTTAGATTGGCTAAATTCCTATATGATTTTTTTGTACACCACATTTTTATTCAATTTTACGAGAATTTTTTTAGATGTTGTAAATTACCGTGAATTCGGCTGGGCAACAAAATTTGCCAATTTTTACTTTTATTACGATGTCCGAATAGAAATTATAACAATATTTTTATTAGTTTTGCTATTTACACATCTAGGATTTTTTATTGGAATTATGAATGAAGAAATCTATGAGTTAAAAAGCAGCGTAACACTTCAAAAAAATCCCATTTTTGAAAATTTAGGAATGTTCTTATTCATAATTTCATTACCAGCTCTAGCTTACAAGATGCTGCTTCAGTTAAAAGTAATTTTAAGTGCTGGATACGAAGCATATTACACAGGAATTTTAAAAAATGTCGAATATCCCGTTTTTACAAAAGGAAGCGGAACAATAATGACAATCGGATTTTTAATATTTTTAATTTCCATTCCTAAAAAAAAGAAATTTTTATTCGTTTCGGCACTTTATTTAATGGTAAAATTATTGGATTCATTCAAAGGAGCAAGAGCGATTTTCTTAACTCAATTATTATTCGTTATGTGGTATTACGCAAAAGTTTATGGAATAAAGATAAAACCAAAGACAATGGTAAAATTAACGGCTTTTACAGTAATTTTTTCCCAATTTCTGGTCTCATTCAGAAGTAAAAAAATATTCAGTTTCGACTTAATAAATTCAATCTGCAACTTTTTATTCTCACAAGGAGTAAGTTACTTAGTTTTAGGATACACAGTCAATTTCAAAGGCAAAATCGTGGGTGCAGGTCCATATCCTTACATTTTACAAGGACTTTTTGGATTCAAGCCACAGTCAATGGACACGCTTTACATGACAAATTCATTAGCTGACAGATTGACATACGAGCTAGATCCCACAGCGTATTTAAAAGGAGAAGGAATAGGTTCAAACTACATCGCTGAAATGTACGATTTAGGATATATTTGGCTAATTATAATCTCAATTTTATTGGGAATCGCAATCATAAAATATGAAAAATATGTTGTAAAAAACAGATTTTTATTGCTTACAAGCTATTATTTCATCCCAAATTTATTTTACATTCCAAGAGGTTCATTCTTTGGAGATGGATTAATCAAAAATATGGCGCTATTAGTGGCAGTTTATGCAATTGTTACAAGTATTGACTACATGTATAAGCAAATTGAGAAAAAAAGGGAATTGGAGAGAATTAAAGTTTAAAAATAAAAAAATTATAAAATTTTTTATAAAATAATAATAATAATAATAATTTTTATTATAAAAATATTTAAAAATTTAATATAATTTGATTTAAAAATAGGAGAAAAAATGTCAGAAAAAAAATTATAGATAAAAAAATATATTATGTCTGGATAGGAAATACAAAAAAGCCAGAGATTTTTTACAAATGCTTGGAATCTTGGAAAAAGAATTTACCAGATTTTGAGATAATTGAGATTAACGAGAAAAATTTTGATATGGAAAAACATCTAAAAAAGAACAGATTTTTTCGTGAGTGTTATGAGAAAAAATTGTGGGCGTATGTTTCAGATTACATGAGAGTTCATTTTATGTATGAAAATTCAGGAATCTATGTGGACACGGATATGGAAATAATAAAAAATTTGACACCAATTTTGGAAGAAAAAATTTCTTTTTTTCAAAATCAAAAAGATAAAATTTCAAAAAAAATGGAATTTTTTATTGGCTACGAAGACAAAAAACATATAAGTGTAGGTATTTTTGGAACAACGAAACATAATGAAATTTTAAAAGAAATAATGGAGTTTTACGAAGCTGACATTTGGGAAAAACCTATTTGGACAATTCCAAAGATTTTTACTTATGTTTTTGAGAAAAAATATAATTTGAGCGAAAAAAGAGAAAATATTTTAAAAGATGGAGAAATTGTAATTTTTCCAAAAGAATACTTTTATCCATACGGTTATCACGAAAAATACACAAAAGATTGCATAAAACTTGAAACTTATGGGATTCATTGGTGGAATGACAGCTGGAGCAGCTTATCTGCAAGTCTTTTTTTGGAAACGAAACATTTGAAAGGAATTCCAAAAATTGTAAAAAAAATACGGATAATTGCCAGGTATTATTTGAAAGAGAAGAAATGAAAATAGATTAAATATTAAATAAAACAAAAAAATATATAAATCAATATAATTTTTATTTTATCCAAGGCATTAAAAAAATTATAAAACAATTATAAAATATGTTACAATAAGTCTAAAAGTCTAAAACAAATAATTTATAAAAAGAAAGGAAGTAAATAAATGTACATAGATCCAATAATAAAAGGAATAGAAATATCAGATATAAGAAAAATTCATGAAAGATTGTCAGCTTATAAAAATGTAATAAATATGACAATTGGGGAGCCAGATACGGATGCACCGCAAAAAGTAAAGGAAGCAATCGCTTATCATGCTTTAAACAGCCCAATCAAATATTCACCTGTAGGTGGAATGCCTGAATTAAGAGAAAAAATTGCAAAATTTTATAATGAAAAATTTGGAGGGAATTACAACAAAGACAATGTTTTAGTTACAGTTGGTTCGACTGAAGGACTTTCTTCTACACTTAAAACAATTCTTGCAGAAGATGACGAAGTGTTAATTCCAACTCCAGCATACGTTGGATATGAGCCATTAATTAGGGTTGCAAGAGCAAAAACCATTTTTATGGATTTGGAAGAAAATAATTTTATTTTGACTGAGAAAATCTTGGAAAAATATATTACATCAAAAACTAAATTAATAATTTTGACTTATCCAAATAATCCTTCAGGAATTACATTGCCGAAAGAAGAAATGATTAAAATAGTGAAATTTTTGAAAGATAAAGAAATTTATTTGTTAAGCGATGAAATTTACGCTTCAATCGCTTTTGAAAAATTTACTTCTTTTGCAAAATATTACAATGAATTAAAAGAGCAGTTAATCGTTGTAAATGGATTTTCAAAATCACATTCAATGACTGGACATAGACTTGGTTATACACTTGCAAATGAAAAATTACAGGCTCAAATAAAAAAAATAAGTCAATATACTGTGACAAGTGCTTCTACATTATCTCAATATGGAGCAATTGCTGCACTCGACTATTGTTCAGATACAACTGAATTGTCAGAAATTTATAAAAAAAGAGTTTATTATTTTGTGGAAGAATTGGAAAAATTAGGATTTAAGTGCTTGAAACCTAAAGGGGCATTTTATGTATTTGCGACATACAAAACAATTGATAAGTTTAAAAATGTAGGTTCTTTTGATTTTATTTTGGATTTGTTGGAAAAGACTGAATTAGCAATAATTCCAGGAATTACATTTCAAGTGGAAGGATATGTGAGATTTTCGATTGTGCATGACTTGCCTGTATTGGAAGAAGCGATTGCAAGATTGAAAAAATATATCGAATCTAAATAAAAATAGAAATTAATTTTTAAAATTGCAGAAAATTTGTTTGGTAATCTTGTATAAATGATGGGATTACCAAATTTATTTTTAATTAAAGTGAAAAAATTTTATGGGAAAATGGAGATGGAATGGAAAATAAAGAGAAAAAAATTTTAAAAAAAGGTGATAAAATACAGCTGAAAATAGCAGGACTTAATACGAAAGGTCGTGCATACGGCTTTTATGGAGATGATGAAAACAGGATTTTTCCAAATATAAATGCTGCTGAAGGACAAATTGTTGAAGGAATTTTTGTGAAGAGAAGAAGAAAGTATGAATTGATTCGATGTGAAATTATTGATTTTGCAGGTAGAAAAAATGCGATTTATGACGAAATTGCTAGACAAAATGGTGGTTGTAACTATCAGTATTATTCATATGATGAGCAACTTGCGATAAAAAATTCTAACATTGAAAAAGAAGTGAAGAAAATTGCAAAATATGATTTTACTTTTGAAGAGCCGGTTAGAAGTGTCGAAGTGGAAAAATATCGAAATAAAATGGAATTTAGTTACGGAAATGCTATGAAAGACGGGCCTATGATTTTGGGACTTCATAAACAAAACAGTTTTCATGATATTGTTGAAGTAGATGGATTGAAATTGATGGATGATAACTTTAATAAAATTTATGTTTTTTGTAATGAATTTTCAAAAGCGACAGGGCTGGATTTTTATCACAGATTGGATCATATTGGTTTTTTTAGAAATTTAGTTATTAGAAAAGTGGATTTTACGAAACAAATTTTGGTAAATATGGTTACGACAACTCAAATTGAAGATGAGAAAAAATTGGAATTTCAAAAAGATTTAGTTGAAGGATTGTTGGCTTTGAAGCTTGAAAATGGATTTGAAATAACAGGAATTTTACATACATTTAATGACAATTTTTCTGATTCGGTTGTTTCTGAAAGTGAGGAAATTCTTTTTGGAAAAAGAGATTTGGAAGAAGAAATTTTAGGATTAAAATTTAAAATTAGTCCATATAGTTTTTTTCAAACAAATTCAAAAACAGTGGAAAAATTATATGAAAAAGTGCTGGATTATTTGGATGAAATAGAAGGGGAAAATATTCACAATTCAATTGTATTTGATTTATTCAGCGGAACAGGGACAATTGGGCAAATTGTTTCAAAAAAGGCAAAACAAGTTTATGGAATTGAGCTTGTGGAAGAGGCTGTTGAAAAGGCGAATGAAAATGCAAAATTGAACGGTATCGAAAACGCTCATTTTATCGCAGGAGATGTTTTTGAAAAATTAGATGAGTTTGATAAAAATGGAATCAAGCCAGATATTATAATTTTAGATCCACCTCGTGCAGGTGTTGGAGAAAAGACGCTTAATAAATTGCTAAAATATGATGTGAAGGATATAATTTATGTGTCTTGCAATCCAAAAACATTTAATATTGATTTGAAGGTTTTGCAGGAAAATGGGTATGAGCTGGTAAAAATAGCTACAGTTGATATGTTTCCAGTTACA
This sequence comes from Leptotrichia rugosa, assembly GCF_041200005.1. Lineage (NCBI taxonomy): Bacteria > Fusobacteriati > Fusobacteriota > Fusobacteriia > Fusobacteriales > Leptotrichiaceae > Leptotrichia > Leptotrichia rugosa. The sequence goes on along the minus strand of NZ_CP165644.1, from coordinate 1,211,189 downwards.
CAGCATATGGAAGTTGTATCAAGGTTGAGAAAGATTGAAAAATAAAATATTAATAGGGAGAAGATTTTAATTGATTTTCTCTTTTTTTAATTTGTTTTTTATAAAAATGCTTGATAAAATTATAAACATTAATTCATTAGTTAAATTATCAAAAATTTATTTCAAAAATATATAAAATATATATATTAAAAAAAATCTTTATTTAAGACAATTGGCAAACTTCTTAATTTAATTTTAAAAATAATCTTATTGAAAAATTTTAAAAAATAAGATACACTACATATATGAATTTTTTTAAAAAGAAAACACAATATATTGTGTTTTTTAGTTTGAAATTAAATATTAAACTTAAAAATAAGAAAAGGAGAATGAAATATGAAAAAAATAATTAAATTTGAAAAAAATGACTGCAATCCATGTGCGATGGTGTCGAAGTTTTTAGATAAAAAAGGTGTAAAATATGAAAGAATAAATGCTTTTGACAATCCAGAAATGGCTATGAAGTTTAGGGTGAGAACAGTTCCAACTGTGATTTTGATGGAAAATGACGCTGAAGTAAAAAGAGTTATGGGATTCAAAATGGAAGAATTAAACGAAATGGCTTCGGAATTGTAGAGGAGAATCTTATGGTTATATATTATGACTCAAAAACTGGAAATGTTCAAAGATTTATGGAAAAAATAAAAGGCGAAAGACCAAACTGGGAAATTATTAAAATTAGTTCTGATTTGGAAGTCAAAAAAGATGGGCATTTTGTTACATTTACGACAAAAATAGGTGAAGTTCCAGAAACTACAGCTAGATTTTTGGAAAAGAACAGTAAATGTATAAAGTCGATAAGCTCCAGTGGAAATATGAACTGGGGAGTGTATTTTGCTGTTGCAGCAGATAAAATAAAAGAAAAATATAATATCCCAGTTTGTATGAAATTTGAATTATCTGGAACAAACAGAGAAGTTAAACATTTTATTGATTATGTTGAAAAAAATAATAAATAAAAAAACTTTACTTTAAAATTTAAAAGTTTTTCTGGGAAAGATTTACAAAGTTATAAATTTTACAAAATAAAAAAGAAAGCGAGAAAAATAAATAATGGTAGATAACAGAGCAAAAAAATGGATTTATCTAAATAATGAAATAATGATTAAAAAAGGGGAAGATTTTCAGCTGGAAAAAGACAAAGAAGCGGTTTATTCATATTTTGTGGATTATGTCAACAAAAATACAGTTTTTTTTCATAATTTGGAAGAAAAAATGAGATATTTAATAAAAAACGATTATTATATTGATTTTTACAAAATGTACTCGCATGATGAAATTAAGGAAGTCTTTAAACTGGTCTATGACAAAAAATTTAGATTTGCATCATTTATGAGCGCTTCAAAATTTTATCAAAGCTATGCGTTAAAAGATGACACGGAACAAAAATTTTTAGAGAGATATGAAGACAGAATTGCAATCGTTTCGCTATTCTTAGCACAAGGAGATGTGGAAAAAGCAAAAGAATATGCACTTATGTTAATAAATCAGGAATATCAGCCAGCAACGCCGACATTTTTAAACTCTGGGAAAAAAAGAGCTGGAGAACTTGTTTCTTGCTTTTTAGATGAAATGGGAGATAATTTGAGCGGAATTGGATACGTTTTTGACTCTTCAATGAAACTTTCTTCACTTGGAGGAGGAGTTTCAATTAACTTGTCGAAAATAAGAGCAAGAGGAGAAGCGATAAAAGGTGTGGAAGGAAGAGCTTCTGGAGTTTTGCCGATTATGAAGATTTTAGAGGATATTTTTTCTTATGCAAATCAATTGGGACAAAGAGCAGGAGCAGGAGCTGTTTATTTAAATGTTTTCCATTCGGATATAAATGAATTTTTGGACTGTAAAAAGATAAATGTCGATGAAAAAGTGAGAATAAAATCACTTTCAACAGGAGTAATAATTCCAGATAAATTTTTAGAACTTGCTAAAGAAGGTGAAGTTTGCTACACATTTAATCCGCATACAGTATTTTTGGAATATGGAAAATATTTAGATGAGATGGATATGAACGAAATGTATGAAAAATTAATCGATAATCCAAATGTCAAAAAGAAAAAAGTCGATGCAAGAGAAATTTTAGTAAAAATTTCACAATCTCAAAAAGAGAGTGGTTATCCGTATATTTTTTTTAAAGATAACGCAAATAAGGAACATGCTTTGAAAGAGATTGGATCAGTTAAATTCTCAAATTTGTGTGTTGCTCCGTATACAAAAATTTTAACAAAAGAATACGGTTATACAGAAATTGGACAGCATGAAAATGAAAAAGTTCATGTTTGGAATGGAGAAGAATGGAGTAAAACTACAGTTATTAAAACAGGAACTGACCAAAAGTTATTAAAAGTTAGTACAGATAATTTTCAAACTGTAGATGTAACACCGTATCACAAATTTTATATCAAAGATGAAAATGAAAAAGTTGTTGAAAAAAGAGCACATGAACTTAAAGTTGGAGATAGACTTATAAAATTTGATTTGCCAAAGTATGAAAATGAAAATCGTGAAATACTTGAAAATGCTTATGCAAATGGATTTTATTCAGGTGATGGTTGTGAATATGATGTGAAAGATAGAAAAAATCTTACAAATAAAATGATTTATTTGTATGGAGAAAAAAAAGAACTTTTAGATAAATTTGATAATTTAGAATACAGTAAATCAGAAAATGAAGATAGAATAATTTTGAATTATTGTAAGGGACTGAAAGATAAATTTTTTGTACCTTTTAACTATGAAATTTCAAGTATTGTTAAATGGTTAAGCGGATTGGCAGATGCAGATGGCACTGTTTCAAAAAATAATGGAAATAATTCATTACAAATAGCTTCAACAAATTTGGAATTCCTTTCTAATATTAGATTATTGCTTCAAGAAATTGGTGTTTATTCAAAAATAAACAAAATGCGAGATGCTGAAATTAGAGAACTGCCATTAAATAATGGAACTGGAGAATATGGGAAATTTGAATGTAAGCCATTATACAGATTGCTTATAACGCATAAAAACTTACAAAAACTTGTGGAGTTAGGATTTGAAACATTTAGATTGAAATTTGATTTGGAACATACTCCAAATAGAGATGCTTGTGCTTTTGAAAAAATAACTGCTGTAGAAGAAATTGATGGAGTTTACGATACATATTGCTTTACTGAAGAAAAAAGACATATGGGAATGTTCAACGGAATGCTTTTAGGGAACTGTACTGAAATAATGCAATTATCAGAAGTTTCAGATATTAATGCTTATTATGAAGAAGATACGATAAGAAGAGGAATATCATGTAACTTAGGTTCGTTAAATATTGCAACTGTAATGGAAAATAAGAGAATAAAAGAAGCTACAAAAGCTGCAATTGATTCACTTACAATGGTTTCAGATTTAACAAACATTGATGTTGTTCCAACAATAAAAAAAGCAAATGAGGAATTACATTCTGTAGGACTTGGAGCAATGAATTTACACGGATTTTTAGCTAAAAACTTTATTATGTATGAAAGCAAAGAAGCACTTGATTTCTGTAATGTATTCTTTATGATGGTTAATTTTTATTCATTGGAAAGATCAATGGAAATCGCAAAAGAAAGAGGAGAAACATTCAAAGATTTTGAAAAATCTGAATATGCCAACGGAAATTACTTCAATAAATATGTAACAAAAGAATACATACCTCAAACAGAAAAAGTAAAATCACTATTTGAAGGAATCTACATCCCAACAAAAGGAGACTGGGCAAACCTAAAAGAGCAAGTAATGAAACACGGAATCTACAATGCCTACAGAATGGCAATAGCTCCAAACCAATCAACATCATACATTATGAACTCAACAGCCTCAGTAATGCCAGTAGTTGACACAATCGAAGTAAGAGAATACGGAGACAGTACAACTTTCTACCCAATGCCGTACCTGACAAACGACAACTACTTCTTCTATAAGTCAGCATACGATATGGATCAAAAAAATATCTTGAAACTAATTTCTGTAATCCAAAGACACGTAGATCAAGGAATCTCGACTATTTTGTATACAAAGAGTACGGACAGCACAAGAGATTTGGCTAGACTTTATATTTATGCACATAGGCTGGGGTTGAAGTCGCTTTATTATACTCGGACTAGGAAGGCAACTATTGAGGAGTGTATTTCATGTTCAGTTTAGGAAAAGTAATAAATATAATATATAGTATTATGGATTTTTCGAAAAAAATAGAAAAAATATTGGATAAAATGAAAGAGATCTTATTTAAAAATGAAGAGATTAGAGTTTCAGCAGCCTATTTATTTAGAATAAAAATAGAAAATAAATATTTATTGGTAAAAGGAAATAAAATTTCTCAATATCAACCAATAGGTGGAGTTTACAAATATAAAAATAGTTTTAAATCAAAAATGAATGAATGGGAAGCAAGAGAAGAGGAAACAGAAAATTTTTATGAAAAAAATGATATTAGGATAATAATAAAACGAAAATATATTTCTGAGTTTAAAAAATGGTTTAATAGTAAAAAAATAGAGAATGTGATTATAAAAGAGAATTTGAAGAAGAAATTATAAAGAAAGATATTTTACCTGAAAATGTTAAAATTAATTTTGATTTTATAAGAACTATAGATTTGGGAATAAAGTATTCAAAACATTTTGAAAGAAAGGAATTAAAAATATTTGATATTATTCAAATAGAATTAGATAAAGAATCAGAAAATAAAATATTAGAGTATTTAAAAAGATCTGATTATTTATGTTTAGCTAAAGGAAATGAAATAAAAAAAGAGACTTTTGACTTATTAAATAAAACTGAAAAAATAAGCGAACACTCAAAATATATTTTATAACAAAACTAGGGAGAATAATGGAGTATTCAAAAAAAATAATTAAAATTTTGGAAGAGATAGAAGTTTCTGAAAGTAATTACGAAAAAGCGGAAAATAGATATAAAAATATTTCAGAATATATTTGTAATTCGGAATTAAAAAAATTTAATCCAGATATATTTATTCAAGGGTCAATTAAGTTAGGAACAGCTATAAAACCGATAACAGAAGAAGGAAGTTATGACATTGATATTGTTTGTTGTTTTGAAAAACTTTCTAAAAATGAAATAACACAAAGAGATTTAAAAAATCAACTTGGTAAAGAAATAATAAATTATTCTAAAAAAAATAATATGAAGAATAAACCTAAAAATGGAAAGCGTTGCTGGACAATGAATTATATTGATAAAGATAATTTTCATATTGATATTATGCCATGTATTCCTAATAATCAAAATAGTAATAATATCGTTGCTTTAACAGATAAAAGAAATAAAGAATATAATATAATTACCAACAACTGGGAAATAAGTGTTCCTAGAGATTATTACAATTGGTTTATTAAAATTTCTGAAAATGAAAAATATAAAAAAGCATTTGCTGAAAACGTAAAATTAAACATAGAAGAAATTCCAGATTATAAAATAAAAACACCGTTACAGCAAATTATTCAAATTTTAAAAAGACATGCAGAAATAGAATTTAGTAATAACATGGAGTATAAGCCTTCATCAATAATTATAACGACTTTAGTAGCTAAAACTTATGATAATTTAATTAAAGAAAAAAAAATTAGGAATTTTGATGAATTATTGATAGAAATTGTAAAAAAATTGAAATATCATATAAATAAAAATGAAAATGGCAATCCCTGTATTTTAAATCCTGTAAATGAAAAAGAAAATTTATCATTGAAATGGGAAGATGATGTTAAATATTTTAATGAATTTAATAGATGGATAGAAAAAATAAACAAAGATTTTTATTTACAAGAAAATGTATTAATGGGAGTAGGAGAAAGTTTAAAAATTGAAAAAAGTATTTACGATAATGAAAAATTAGTAAAAGAAATAAGTCATCATAAAAAACCTGAATGGAAAATGGTTAATGAAAAAGAAATAAAAATTATTGTAAAATATGAGATAAGAGGATTTAGAGAAAGAAAAATAGAAAGTAATACGCCGATAAATAAAAATGCTAGATTAAAATTTGAGATTAATTTAAATAATACAGAAAAATATGAAATATATTGGCAAGTAACGAATACAGGTAATGAAGCTCAAGAAGCAAATTGTTTAAGAGGAGATTTTTATAACTCTCATATTGAAAAAGGCAAAAAAATTAGAAGGGAAAAAACAGCCTATATAGGTAAACATTATGTAGAGGCTTATTTAGTAAAAAACGGAATATGCTATGGAAAAAGTGAACCTTTTGTAGTAAATATTGTTCAAGAATTAAAAAATCCATTAACTATGTAATTTAAGATAAAAAATGAGTGATTTGAACTTGGATTAATAAATAAAAAAATAAAGTTTTTTAGAAGGGAAAATGAAAAAATGAAGAAAAAAATATACAAAGCAGTAAACTGGAATACCCCAGAAAATGATTATGTAGAAACTTTCTGGGAACAAAATATTAGACAATTTTGGATTGATACGGAATATATTCCGTCAAGGGATATTGACAGCTGGAATGCGCTTAAGCCTGAAATGAAACTGGCTTATTTACATGCGCTTGGAGGACTTACAATGCTTGATACATTGCAAAGTCATACAGGAATGCCTAAAATTATTGATCATATTGATTCACTGCAAAATCGGTCAGTGCTTTCTTATATGTGCATGATGGAGTCGATTCACGCAAAATCTTATTCGACAATATTTACAACAGTGGCCTCAACTCGTGAAATAAATGAAACATTTAACTGGGTTCAAGAAAATCCGCATTTGCAGTATAAAGCCAATAAGATTGACAATTATTATCAAAAGATGAACAATCCAGAAGCTTCAAGAAGAGATATTGCGATGTCTTTGGCAGCTTCAGTTTATTTGGAAACTTATTTGTTTTACAGCGGATTCTTTTTGCCGCTTTGGTTAGCTGGACAGGGAGAAATGGTGGCAAGTTGTGATATAATTAAGAAAATTATTGCGGACGAGTCAATTCACGGAGTATTTGTTGGACTGCTTTTCCAAGAATTATATAATTCATTTGATGAAGAAACTAAAAAGGGAATGAGAGATGAATTAAAGACATTGCTTTATGACTTGTATGAAAATGAATGCAGATATACCGACGAAGTATACGGAGATATTGGACTTACAGGCGATGTTAAAGAATATATTAGATATAATGCCAACAAAGCGCTTATGAATTTGGGATTTGAAGAAGAGTTTGAAGTAAAAAATGTTAATCCAATTGTGTTAAATGGACTTAATGTGGAAACTACTCAACATGACTTTTTCTCTAAAAAATCTACAAATTATGAAAAAGCGTTGGAAGTTGTGCATTTGCATGACGATGACTTTGGATTTGATGATGATGACGATGATGATTTTGATATATAGTTCTAAAAATTTTTAAAAATAAAAAAACATTAAAATTATTGTTTAAAAATTTTTAATTTTTTGAGTTATGTGGTATAATAGTACTGAAAATTAAAAATAATTTGAGTTTAGGAGTGGCTAAGTATGAAAAAAATTAGAAAAATTGGGATTATGTTTTTAGTTTTGGCAATTTCTATAAGTGTGATAGCTTGTGGAAATCAAAATAAAAGTAAAAAAGTAAATGATTTTTCTTCTAAAACAGAGAAAGAAAGTGAAGAAAAATTGAAAGCTTCTTATGGTGATGGAGAAAATCGTGATTTTACAACTGATGGAAAACTTCACGAAGATAAATTTCTTAATAAAAAATTTGGATATACTGATACTTCTGATGAATTTGAAATAAAAAAAGATGCAAAAGGATATTATGTCATAAGTTACTATTATGATGAAGATAATGAAGCTGCTCAAGCAGAAAAGGAAGTAAGAAGATTAAAAGTTTATAAAAATTTTGCGCTTGTAAAAGAAGATGGCGATAACAGTATGGTCTATGCTTATGACACAAAATTAAAAAAACTTGTATTTTTAAATTCAAATGGTAAAATCTTTTTGGAAGCAACTGAAATGGAATAAAAAAACAATTTTAGAATAAAAAAGTGAGAGTATTCAGAGTTTTTTATGTAAATTTGTATAAAAAATTGTCAAGTATAGCGATTTTTTAATAAAAAGATAGCAAGAAGTCTCCAACTTCTATAAGTGGGAGTAGTTCACAATATTTGCATATAAAAAATTTTTATACACTAAAATTTGAGATAAAAATTAGGGAGAATATATTTTTCTCCCTTTTTTATATTATAAAAATTCTTTTTCAAATTCATCTTCGCTTAGTACTCTAATTCCTAAATTTTGAGCTTTTTCTAACTTACTTCCAGCTTTTTTTCCAGCAATTAAAAAATCCAAATTTTTTGAAACGGCAGATAAATAATTTCCACCTTTTTCTAAAATTATATCTTTTATTTCATTTCGTTTGTATTTTTGCAATTTTCCAGTTGCAAGGAAATTTTTTCCTTTTATAGGATTATCTCTAACTTCTTTTAGTTCGTCCTCTTCAAATTTAAATTTTAAGCCAATCTCTTTAAGTTCTGTAATAATTTTCCAGTTATTTTCGTTATTTAAAAAAGTGTTTACGGCAATTGCAGCTTTTTCTCCAATTCCTTTTACTTCCAAAAGTTCTTCAACTGACTTTTCTTTTAAAACATCAATATCTTTAAAAGTTTTACTCAAAAGGTTGGCGTTAAATTTCCCAACAAATGGGATTCCAAGAGCATACAGAACTTTGGAAAAGTCTTGATTTTTACTTTCGTTTATGCTGTTTAACAAATTTTCAACGCTTTTTTTTCCCATCTTTTCCAAATTTTCTAATTCATTGCGATAATTTTCCAAAAAATAAATATCAACTACAGTTTTAATTTTTTCAAGTTCAATAAATTTTTCCACAATTTTTTCTCCCAGACCTGAAATGTTCATGGCATCCCTTGACACAAAATAGGAAATTTCTCTTTTAATTTTTTCAGGACAGTGTGGATTTAAGCATTTTAGTGCAACAAGGCCCTCTTCTTTTACAAGTTTTGTACCACAAGCAGGACAGTTTTCAGGTTCTTTTATTTCTTTTTCAGTCCCTTTTCTGTCATCAAATACGACGTTTACGACTTGCGGTATAATTTCTGCCGCTTTTTCGACAATCACATTGTCCCCAATTTTTATATCTTTTCTACGAATTTCATCAAAGTTATGAAGACTAGCTCTTTTTACGACCGACCCTGATAAATTCACAGCTTCCAGTTCTGCAACAGGTGTCACAACTCCCGTTCTTCCCACTTGAAAAGTCACATCCAAAAGTCTTGTTTTAACTTGTTCAGCAGGAAATTTATAAGCGATTGCCCATCGTGGACTTTTTGTCGTGTAGCCCAAAGTTTCATAAAATGAGAAATCATTTATTTTTATGACAAGTCCATCGGTTTCATAATCCAATTTTTCTCTTTTTGTTCGCCATTTTTCAATAGATTTTTCAAGAATTTTAAAGTCGGAATATTTCTCAAAGACTTTAGTTGTCTTAAATCCCAGCTTTTCAATAAATTTAATACTTTCCAAATGTGTTTTAATTCCATAATTTTCCGCATTGACCAAATAATAGAGATAGCAGTCAAGTCCTCTTTTTGAAACAATTGTGGAATCCAGCTGTCTAATTGTTCCTGAAGCTGCATTTCTTGGATTTGCAAAAACTTCTTCCCCATTTTCTTCCCGCTCTTCGTTTATTTTATTAAAATTTTGAATCGGCAAAATAATTTCCCCACGAACTTCCAGCGAAATCGGCTCTTTCAGTTTCTTCGGAATAGATTCAATTTCCATAATATTTTCCGTTACATCTTCTCCGATTTTTCCGTCGCCACGAGTGACTGCTCTAGCTAAGTTCCCATTTTCATAAATAAGGCTGATACTAAGTCCGTCCAATTTCAGTTCCAGAATATATTCAATTTTTTCAGAAAAATTAATTATTTTTTTCACTCTTTTGTCAAAATCTTCGATTTCAGCGATGTTATAAGTATTTGATAAACTTAGCATAGGAACTTTATGTTCAACTTTAGAAAATTTATTACTCGCAGTCCCTCCAATTTTTTCAGTCGGAGAATCATCAATTTCTAAAAGAGCGGGATATTCTTTTTCCATCTCTTTTAACTTTCGCAAGAGTCCGTCATATTCCATATCTGAAATAATTGGATTATCTTCGTTGTAATAAAAATTATTATATTTTTCAATTTTGTTTTTCAAATTTGTATAATTTTTTAATATTTCATTATCAAGTGAGTTCATTTTTTCTTTTTCCTTTTCTTTTTTAATTTTTTTTATTTTTAAATTTAGTATATCATTTTTTGAGAAAATTATAAATAAAAATTTTTAAAGAGAGAAATAGAAAATGAAGTTTTTTATTTATTGCAAAAAAAATTTAAAAAAATTTTGAAAAAACAAAAAAATATGGTAAAATAAGTTCGTAGGAAAAGTTCCTACCACTCCAAGAATTAAAAAATAAGGAGAAAAATCAACTCAAAGTCAGTAAATATAAGGTTTAGGAGTTACGGAAAATGAAAAAAAACATCAAAAAATGACAAAATTTAAGCAAAAAAATGTGATTTTAATGTCTGAAAAAATCTCTGTAATACTGATAAATAAAGGATTTTATTGAAAATACGGGTTGAAGTAGTGTATCCATTAAAACAAGGATTGAAACTCTATGACGGGAGTTGCTGCAACAAAAAGTAATGCAGTGTTGAAGTAGTGTATCCATTAAAACAAGGATTGAAACCCATAAATGAAGATCCTTCTACGTCATAGAACACGTTGAAGTAGTGTATCCATTAAAACAAGGATTGAAACTAAATCTTCCTTCGATAAATTTATCTAACGCTGTAGGTTGAAGTAGTGTATCCATTAAAACAAGGATTGAAACATCGTAAACCCCAGTATCTTTATGGTGTTGTTTTAACTGGTTGAAGTAGTGTATCCATTAAAACAAGGATTGAAACTTTAGAAGATTCTTCAGATTCGTACGAAATGAAAGTAGGTTGAAGTAGTGTATCCATTAAAACAAGGATTGAAAAAACAATAATGCAATATTATCTTTCAGAATTATTCTATACTTCTGTTGAAGTAGTGTATCCATTAAAACAAGGTTTAAAATTATCATTCGAATATTTTTATTAAATTAAAGAAAGTGTAAGAGCTTTCTTTTTTTAATTAATGATAAAATAAAAATATATTGATTTTTAAAATTATATTTTGTATAATAAAATATATGCTTATAAGCAAAGAAAGGAAATTAAAATGGGAACATTATTTAAATTATTTTTTTCATTTGCAAAAATGGGACTTTTCACATTTGGTGGCGGATATGCTATGCTTCCAATGATAAAGTCGGAAATTGTTGAAAAAAATAAATGGGCTACAGAAGACGAAATTATGGATTATTATGCGATAGGACAAGTGACTCCGGGAGTTATTGCGGTAAATACGGCAACATTTGTTGGACATAAAGTGAAAGGTCTTATCGGATCTATATTTGCAACGATGGGAATGATTGTCCCTCCTATTATAGTTATAACTTTGATTGCTTTATTTTTGAAAAACTTTTCTCACCTTATGGTCATAAAATACGCTTTTAACGGAATCCGTGCATGTGTCTGCGTACAAGTTTTTCAAGCTATATTTATGATGGCAAAAAAATCACTTCCTGACTTTATCTGTATTGTGATATTTATTCTTGTAATTGTATTTTCAGTTACAAATATATTAGATCCGACTTTGCTTGTGGTTTTAGCTGGTGTGACAGGGATTATTATTAAAAATTTCACAAGAAAAAAAGATGGTAAAAAAAGTGACGAAGCTAGTCAGAAAATAGGAAATGGAGGCGGAGAAAAATGAATGAAATAATGAAATTATTGCATTTATCAATTGAATTTGGAAAAGTTGGACTTTTTTCAGTTGGTGGAGGACTTGCCACTTTGCCGTTTCTTTATCATATGGGACAGAGAACACATTGGTTTACCGCTAATGATGTGTCGGATATGATAGCGATTTCTCAGTCAACACCTGGACCTATGGGAATTAATATGGCAACTTCAGTTGGATTTACAATAGCAGGGCTATGGGGAGCAGTGGTTGCACCAGTTTCACTTACAGTTCCATCAATAATAATTATTATTATGATTTCCCACGCATTAAGAAAATTTCAGGATTCAGTTTTAGTGCAGGATATTTTTTATGGATTAAGACCAGCTTCAATTGGACTTATTGTTACAGCGGGAATTAGTGTAGCAAAAGGGTCTTTACTTGATATAGAAAAATATCATTTGTCAAAAAATATTGTCAATTTATTTGATTACAAATCCATTATTTTGGCAATAATTATTGCAATACTTACAAAGTTTAAGTTTAATCCGATACTTTTAATTGTATTATCGGCAATTGCAGGAATAATTTTCAAATTTCAATAAAATAAATAAAAAGAATAAATTAAATTTAAAAATTAATAAAATAAATAAAAGGAGTGATTTAATGGCAACATCACAATATAAAAATTCATATGATTTTTTACAAAATGATTTAAAAAATAGAATTTTACTGCTAGATGGAGCTATGGGGACAATGATTCAAAAGCAGAATTTGACTGCGGATGATTTTGGCGGTGAAAAATATGAAGGGTGTAACGACTATCTTGTGTTGACAAAACCTGAAATTATTAAAAATATTCATAAAGAATATTTGAAATCTGGAAGTGACATCATTGAAACAAATAGTTTTGGAGCTTTGGACATTGTTCTAAAAGATTATGATTTGGAAGACAGAGCTTTTGAAATGAGTAAAAGAGCGGCGGAGCTTGTAAATGAAGCAATTTTAGAGTACAGAAGTGAAAATCCTGATGATACTAGGCATCTTTATGTTGCAGGAGCTTTAGGACCATCTAATAAGTCAATTAGTGTTACTGGAGGAGTTACTTTTGATGAACTTGTCCATACATATTATACAGCTGTTTCAGGGCTTTTAGCTGGTGGAGTGGATTTAATCCTGTTTGAGACAATTCAAGATACGAGAAACTTAAAAGCTGCATATTTAGGGCTTAAAAAGGCTATGGAAGAAAATTATACCGTGCCGCTTATGTTGTCATTTACGATTGAAAGCACAGGAACGACACTTGCCGGGCAAACTGCAGATGCCTTTTATTACGCTGTAAATCATATGCATCCATTTTCTGTCGGATTAAACTGTGCAACTGGACCTGAATTTATGACTCAGTTTTTAAAGACATTAAATGATATTTCAAATACTTATATTTCTGTTTATCCAAACGCAGGGCTTCCAAATGAAGATGGAGAATATGAAGAAACTCCAGTAACTTTGGCAAATAAATTAGAACCTTTTTTCAAAAATAAATATTTGAATATCGTAGGTGGCTGTTGTGGAACTACGCCAGATTATATTAAAGAGATTAAAGAGAAAACTGTGAACTATGAACCTAGAAATATTGATAAAGATAAAAATTTTAATAATTTATCTGGTCTAATTTCACTTGAAACTCCTAAAGATAGACCAATTTATGTGGGAGAGCGAACAAATGTAATTGGTTCAAGAATATTTAAAAATCTTATTGCACAGGAAAAATTTGATGAAGCGACTGAAGTTGCAAGGCTTCAAATTAAAGGCGATGCCGATGTAATTGATGTCTGTCTTGCAAATCCAGATAGAGATGAAGTTTCCGATATGAAAGCATTTTTGGAAAAGGTTTCAAAATTTGCAAAAGTGCCGATAATGATTGATTCGACTGATATAAATGTTGTTGAAAAAGGGCTGACTTATCTTCAGGGAAAAGGGATTATTAATTCGATAAACTTGGAAGATGGGGAAGAAAAATTTAAGAAAATGGCTGAGGTTATTAAAGAATTTGGGGCTGCGGTTGTTGTGGGACTTATTGATGAAGAAGGAATGGCTGTTTCGCTTGAGAAGAAAATTAAAGTGGCAAGACGAAGTTATGAGCTGCTTACGAAAAAATATGGAATTGATGAAAGAGATATAATTTTTGATACGCTTGTTTTCCCGGTTGCGACAGGAGACCAGAAATATATTGGTTCTGCAAGTGCGACAATTGAAGCTATTCGAGAAATAAAAAAAGAAATGCCTAATGTTAAAACAATTTTGGGAGTGAGTAACATTTCGTTTGGATTGCCGATTGCGGGAAGAGAAGTGCTAAATACTTATTATATGAATAAAGCCTATGAAGCTGGGCTTAATTTTGCGATTGTAAATACTGAAAAAATTATTCCGATGGATGAAATTTCAGATGAAGAAAAAGAGATGTCAGAAAATATTTTGTTTCATACAGATGATGAAAATGTTTCAAAATTTGCAAATTTCTATAGAGATAAAAAAGCGACTAAGAAAAAAGTTGATGTAAGTAACTTGACGGCGGAAGAAAAAGTTGCAAATTTGGTTGTTGAAGGAAGTAAAAAGGATTTGACTATTTTATTAGATGAACTTTTGAAAAAATATACTCCAATTGAAATAATAAATGGGCCTTTGATGACTGGAATGGACGAAGTTGGAAGACTTTTTAACAAAAATGACTTAATTGTTGCGGAAGTTTTGCAAAGTGCGGAAGTCATGAAAGCGAGTGTCGCACATTTAGAGCAGTTTATGGAAAAAGACGAGTCTTCTGTGAAAGGTAAAATAATTATGGCAACTGTAAAGGGTGATGTGCACGACATCGGGAAAAATTTGGTTGGAATAATTATTGGAAACAATGGCTACGAAGTAATTGATTTGGGAATTAATACTCCTGCGGAAAAAATTCGAGATGCTGTAGTAAAAGAAAAAGCTGATTTTTTAGGACTTTCGGGACTTCTGGTGAAATCTGCAGCTGAAATGGTGAATACTGTTGCTGTTTTGAGAGAAGCGGGAATTTCTATACCGATTTTCGTTGGAGGAGCTGCTCTTACAGAAAAATTTACAGTTAATAAAATTGAACCAGCTTACGAAAATAATATTGTAATTTATTCAAAAGATGCGATGACAGCACTTTCTGATTTAAATAAAATGATTGACGAAAAGAAATTTGAAGAATTTAGGGAATATTTGCAAAAACGAAGAGATTTACTTTTAATAAAAGATGAAAAAGAACTGCAAAAATTAAAAGCAAAACAGACAGTTAGCGATATTAAAGATAAAGACGGAACTTTTGACTATTCTAAAATTGAAATTCCAAAATATAATTTTGAGAAAATTTATAAGCCTGAAACTTTGAACAAGCAAATTATTACAAATATAAAGGCAAAAGATGTATTTCCGTTTATCAATTTACAAATGCTTATTGGAAAACATTTGGGTCTTAAATGGATTGTTGGAAAAATGCTTGAAAAACAAGATCCTCGTACAGTAAAAATGTATAATGAAATTAAAGAGATTATTGAACACGGCGATGAATATTTTGATATAACTGCAATTTACAAATATTTTCCTGTGCGGCGAAAATATGGTAAAGAAAAAAACGAATTTTCGTTGGAAATTTTATCCGATGATTTGAGTAAAGTTATCGAAACATTTAATTTTCCAAGACAGAAATACGGTCAATATTTGTCATTAAACGATTATGTAAATCCTGATGGAATAGATTATGTAGGATTTTTTGTTGCAACAGCTGGAGAGAAGTCAAGAATTGTGTCTAACGAATTAAAAGCAAAAGGTGAGTTTTATAAAGGACATTTGGTAAATTCGATAGGACTGGAACTTGCGGAAGCTACTTCTGAGTATATTCACCAAATTATGAGAAAAGATGTGGGAATTATTGATAAAGAATTGCAAACAGAAGATATATTAAAAGCAAATTATCAAGGTAACCGTTATTCATTTGGATATCCAGCGTGTCCAGATTTAAGCGACCAGAAAAAATTGTTTAAATTGTTAAAACCTGAAATTTATGGAATAAAACTTACTGATGAATTTATGATGTATCCTGAAGCATCTGTAAGTGCTATCGTATTTTCACAGCCATTTTGCAAATATTTTAATATGTAAAATTTTATTTAGTTATATTTTATTTATTGAAAATATTTTAAGAATAAAAAATAAAATAAGGAAACTTAATTTATATTTTTAAGTTTCCCTATTTTTTAATAAATATATTTTAATTAATTACCATTTATATTTTTCTTAATGTTATCCCATAGCTCTTCGCCTTTTTTCATCACTTCCTGTCCAATTTGGCTAGATTGAACATCTTTTATTCCTTTCTCAATACTTTTTAGCATTTCTAATGCTTTTTCAACTGTCACTTGTTTTGAAGAATATAACTCTTTTCCTTGTTCTAACAATTTTGGACATTCTTTGTCAAAACTTGCATCGCCTGTTTGAACACATTGAGCGTTTTTAAACATTTCATTGGATTTTTTTACATTTTTAAGAGCTTTTTCTCCATTTTTTATACCTTCTTCAGCTTCTTTATTCTGAACATTTCGAGTAAAGGCGCTAAGTAAATCCTTTGTATTTCTTTCACTTTCTTCAAACATTTTGTTTATTCTATTTTGTTCTCTTCTTACATTATTTTGTATAGCTGCATCATTTTCATTTTCAGATGAACTATTTAAATTCTTGTTAGTTGCAGGGATATTTTGAGAGTCAGAAGAATTAGTGTTATTATGACTTTGTACAGTTTCTCCATTTGGTCCAGTTGAAACTTCAGGCATCGAACTTGTTGGCTGCAGTTGAGTCTGAGCTGTGCTGTCAGATCCCATGCCATTATTTTGAGTAAGTGAATAGATATTGTAAACCCCGCTTATTACAAAAACTACAAAAGAAAAATAAAACAAATAGCAAATAACTTTATCAGTCGAAGTCTTTTCATCTCTCAATTTCCCTTTTGCCTCATTCTTACCCATTCCATTTTCAACAAATTCCTTTAATTTTTTATTGTCTTCCACAGTTTTTTTTATGTATGGAATCCCTGCCAAAATTGCTACAACTAGCGAAAATATAAGTAACATTATCATCATTACCATAAAAAATCATCTCCCTTTTAATTATAAAAAATACAAATCCACACACAATGCGGATTTTTACTTGTATAACTCACTTTATGTTTTTTATTTTTTTTTATCAAAAGCGTATCACCACTCGATAATTTTACAATTTCAGAATTTTCAAAATAAGTTATTTCAGCATTTCCTTGCACCAAAATTACAAATTCATTCTTATCACAACTTTGCCAGTCGGTAGTTTGACCTTCTGAAATAATTCTTTCGATTTTTATATTTTTATTTTTTTCCAAAATTGTTATAATTTCTTCATCATTTTCAAAATTTTCAAATTTTTTCAAATCAAAAATGTTCATATTCACCTCAACTATCGTGTTCCTTTTCAGTTTCTGTAATATCTATAAATTTAAATGTCCTTTCTTTTTTATTGTTTTTCCCTTTTTTATTTTCCAATTGTGCCACTCTTTGTGCCATTTCATTTTGTTTTTTTATTAACTCGTCCAACTTGTAGTGCAAATCTTCAATTACAATCTCATTTTTTAAATTCACTTTATAATCATTCAAAGACTTTTTCTCATCAAGTTTCTTTGATTTGTTTTGATTAATTATAATAAGTGAACAAAATAAAAGCATAACAAAAGACAAAATTGCATTTAAAATTACAAAAGAATAAGAGTCAAACTGTTTATTAAATATAAATATTAAATTTATAAAAAGCCAGATTGCCACAACTGCGATAACTAAGTTGATAAATTTTTTGCTTCCAATAAATCTTGAAATTTTATTTGAAATTTTTACTTTTTCATCTTTTTCTTCTTTTATAACTTTAGAAACTTTTTGCTCTAACAGCATATGTATTATTTCTTCTCTTTTTAAGTCATCATCTACACTTTTAAGCATCTGTTTTAAAGAAATTCCTTTATTTTCAATGCTTTTTGATTTTGTTTTGACCGTTTTCAATTTTTTACTCCTTTTCATAATTTTTTGTCCTTCTCCCGTTTATTATGATAACATTTTAATAAAAAAAATACAAGCATTATACCAAAATACATTTAAATTTTTTTACTATGAATTCACTAAAAGCTCTTTTAGTAAAGTATAAATTTTAAGTATACTATTAATATTTTTTTATTAATTCAAAGAGCAAGATATGTTATTTTCAAGTGCACCATCTATTTTTATATATTTTAATTTCCCATTTTTGTCAGATCTTTTCAATTCGCTATTTTTATATATAATTATAATTTTTCCAACTCCTTAACTATATCTTCAAGATCTTTAAAAAAAGATGCACTATCATAAACTTTTCTTCTCATTTCACTTTCTCCCCAAAGTTTTTCAATTTTATCTTTGCCAGAATACTCAGACGGAACATTTCCTAAATACTGTAACGAGTTTATTTCGTGTTGTTTATATGCATTACCTGAATATTTTTTTTTCACATATCCAGAAAGTTCTATTTCATAACTGAAATCTAGTTTTTCAACTGATTTAGTTTTACTTTCCTGAAATATAAATTCTTTTTTTACCGTTTGTCCATCGCTATTTTTAACATCTTTTACTTGAGATAAATTTTTTATTTGGCTAGGATACGTAGAAACTTGATAATTGTCTGTTACTTTACAGTTTATTTGAACTTCAGCCTCACTTGAATATTTTGTATAAACTCCAACTTTGGATAAATGACCATTTATATATGCAGGAACATGGCTATTATCACAACCAGAAATGTTATATTTTACGTAGGCTTTTTTAGAATACTCTGCAATTTTCTCTTTTGAATCTTTAAAATTAGGGATAATTTCTTGTGCCTTTTTTAATTTTTCTATTGATTCTCTGTATCCATGTTTACTTACAGCACCAGAAGTTCGTATAGCACTTTGGTAAAGCTTGTCTGCTTCTTGATAATCAGCTTTTTTTTTGAGTTCTCTAATTTTTATATACATATTTTTATAATTTCTCTGATATTGTCCATAAGTTTTTTGTGCTGCTTCGTTTAATTTTTGTGCTTCACGGTATTCTTCAGCTTTTTCTTTTATATTGGCATATTCTATGAGTTTATCAGCTTCAGCTTGGGACATTTTTCTTGATATTGATTCATATTTTAAAATTTTATTTTCATCTATTTTTTTAATTTCACTTAATTCTTTAGTATAACCAATCATATTTCTGTAATATTCATCAAGTATTGAAATAATATCTCTAGAATATTTACCTTCCAATTCTCTTGTTTTTATACGTTCATCTATAATTTTATAAATTTCGCCTAAAAGTTCATCGTCATCATATTTTGACAAAAAATCAGTAAAATTTGAAGATTGAGAGTAAACATCAAATAATGCATAAATTTTATAAAGTCCTTCATAACCATCTTGTCTTTCTTTTAAATTACTGCTTCCAGTTTCTGTTTTATAATAATTTACAATATTAGAAAACTTTTCCATAATTTCATTTTTAATATCTGGTTTAATTTTTTCAACTTTGTTTGGATGTTTCTCAAAATAACTCAAAGTAAGATATATGCTTCTTATATACTCTTTATTATCATACGCCTCTTGTGCCTTTTTTAATTCACAAGATACAATGGTAAATAACAGCAATAAAATTAAAAATATTTTTTTCATAAGAACAGATCCTTTCAATTAAAATTTTTTATTTTTTTATTATTTTAACTCAGATACATCTATATACTTTCTAGAATCATCAAAAATATATTTCCTATTCCTTCTCCCACAGATTTTAAAAAATTCAATCTCACTATCATAGATATACTTTGAAGTAGATAAATTTTTAGAAAAATCCTTTTTAATTTGTTTTCTAATTTTTAGTTCTCCATTTTTTTTATAATATTCACAGCTCCATTTATCAGTTTCGATTTCTTTACAACTCATTATTTTCGCTCCATTAGAATTATATTCTTCATACAAATCTTTTATTTCCATATTTATCATATCGTTATTTTTAGCAATTCCAGTATATTTCAAATTTCCATTTGGATAATAAACTTTTTGTGTTTGATTTTCAAGAGTTCCATTTTCAAAAGTGTATTCCCTCTCAATTTTTCCGTTTTTTCCAAAGATTTTTATAGTCTTTGGCATTTGATAACTCTGTCCTTTTTTGTTAGTTTGTAAAACTTCCATTTCTGATAAAACTTTTTTGTTGCCATTATAGTAAATAAATTTTCCGTTTTCTTTTCCATTGGATTTATATTCTGTTGCTAAAATTCCATTGATATATTGATTTTCTGATTTTAAAAATCCATTTTCATAAATTTTTTGTGAAGCAGTTTTTTTATTTTTATCATATTTTTGAATAATTACTTGATTCTTTTTTTTGTCAATCTCCTTTGTCTCTTCAATATTTCCGTCCAGAAAATATTTGTAATAAGAAATGAGGTTTCCGTTTTCATAAAAATTTATATTTTTTATGTTATCTTTTATTTTTTGAACTGTAATTCCAGTAAATAATTTATTATTTTCTTTTTCATAAGCGAGATTATTATTTAGTACAATTTGTGTATCATAATCCAATATTTTTTCTGCTTCAATATTTTTTATTTTTGAAAAATTTTCCAATTTTGAAATATCTGAAATATTTTCCAAACTTTGAGATTTCGCTATAATTGGTAAAAAGCAAAATGTACTAACTAAAATTATTTTTTTTTTTTATTTTTCATAACTATAACCTATCCATCGCATCAATTATTTGATTTAATTCTCTTTCTAAATTAGATTTTTCTAAAATTTTATTTCTCATTTTGGTTTCACCTAAAGGTTTTTCTATTTTATCCTTATCTTTATATTCTTTTGGAATATCTCCTGTATATTGGAGTGAATGTACTTCATTTTTTTCTGAAAGATTATTTGAATATCTTTGTTTTACAAGACCTGATACTTCTATTTCATAGTTAAAACTTATTTTTTCGATTGCTAAACTTTTAATTTTTTGAAATATAAACTCTTTTTTAACCTTTTCACCAGCATTATTTACAATTTCCCTTATTTCTCTCAGATTCTCAATATTGCTAGGAAATGTAGAGATATTATAGTTATCAGTAACTCTGCAATTTATTTGAACTTCAGCAGAATTTGCAGAAGTTTTCTTACCAATGACATTTTCCAATTTTTTATCTAGATATTTTTCAACCCAGCTATTGCTGCACCCAAAAATATTATATTTTATATAAATTTTATCTTTATATTTTGAAATCAAACTTACAGAATCTTTATAATTTGGAATAAGTTCATTTGCTCTTTCTAAATCCCAAACTGCGTTTCTATAGTCATTTCTAGTTTTAGCATTTTTAAGGCTTGATAAAGCGATATTATATGCATTTTCTGCTGCTTGCAAATCAGCCTTTTCTTTTAATTCCTTTGTTTTAATTGAGACTTTTTTTGCATCTTGGCGAGTTATTACAAAAAGTTTATCAGCTTCTTCGTAAAATCTCTGTGCTTCTCTATAATTTTTTTTATTTTCACTTGCATTAGCAAATTCGATAAATTTATTAGCTTTATTTTTATTTATCTGCTTACTTATTTGTTCATATTTTAAAGCCATTTCATTGGATATTTTTGGATTTTTTTCCATAGAATCAATAAATTTTAAGATATCTTCATAGTAATTATTTATATCATTCGTCACATCTTTAAAATGGTCATAACCATAATATTCATAATTATAATTATTATTTTTTAATCTTTGCGTGATTATTTTTTCAATATTATTCAAAGATTCATCCAAAGGGTATTTTTGTTGAAAATCCGAAAAAGCTGAAGAGTTTTTATAAGTGTCAAATAATGCATAAATTTTAACTAATTCTTCATAACCTTTCTGTCTTTCGCTCAAATCACTGCTTCCTGTCATCTCTTTATAATGATTTGTAATATTCAAAAATTTCTCCATAATTTCATTTTTTATTTCAGGCTTAATTTTATTAATTTTTTTTGGATTTGTTTCAAAATAATTAAAAACTAATTCTATACTTTTTAAATATTCCTTTTTATTATAAGCTTCTCTGGCATCTTCTAATTCACATGACACAATCGTAAATAGCAGCAATAAAATTAAAAATACTTTTTTCAAACAAAACACATCCTTCCAATAAAATATTCTCTTTTTTACTTAAATTATACCATATTTTCGTTTATATAAAAGCTAAAATTTTATTTTTTTTGTCCCTCATCTTGCATATTATAAAAAATAATAGTATAATTATTTCATATAAAAAAATGAAAATGAAAAGAGGTATGTTATGAACTATAAAAGTACGAGAGAAATTAATCCAAGCAATGTGAAAAGTTCCACTTTTGCAGCACTTCATGGACTTTGTGAAGATGGAGGATTATATATTCCAGAAAAATTGCCAGATGTAAAATTGACTTATGATGAATTAAAAGACTTATCTTATCAAGAAATTTCAGAAAAAATTATAAAATTATTTTTTACAGAATTTTCAGACGAAGAAATAAAAACTGCTATAAATAATGCCTATAACAGCACAACTTTTAACGATAAAAATATCGTTCCAGTTCATAAATTAAATGACAAAGTGAGCTTTGGAGAATTATTTCACGGAAGAACATTGGCGTTTAAAGATTTAGCTTTATCACTTTTCCCATATTTACTTCTTTTAAATAAAGAAAAACAACAAGAAGACAAAAAAATCTTAATTTTAGCGGCAACTTCTGGAGATACTGGAAAAGCGGCACTTGAAGGATTTAAGGATGTTGATGGAATTAACATTGTCGTTTTTTATCCAAAAAATGGAGTTAGTCCAATGCAGGAAGAACAAATGAGAAAACAGCTTGGAAACAATGTGGAAATCGTTGCGATTAATGGAAATTTTGATGATGCACAAAGCGCTATAAAAGTAATTTTTTCAAGTGATGAATTTAAAAAATATGCAAATGAACACGATGTTATGTTTTCAAGTGCAAATTCAATTAACATCGGAAGATTATTCCCGCAAATTATATATTATGTGACAATTTATGTAAATTTGGTAAATGCTGGAACAATTAAAGCTGGGGAAGAATTTAATGTAGTGGTTCCAACTGGAAATTTTGGAAATATCTTAGCAGGATTTATCGCCAAAAAACTTGGAATACCAATCAAAAAATTTATTTCAGCTTCAAACAAAAACAAAGTTTTAGCTGACTTTTTCCAAACTGGAACATATAATAAAAACAGAGACTTTTATGCAACAAATTCACCATCAATGGACATTCTTCTTTCATCAAACTTTGAAAGGTATTTATATTATGCGTTAAATGAAGACAGCAAGAGAGTAAGCGAATTAATTAAAAACTTGCTTTCAGGCGGAGAATTGTCAGTAAGCGACAAAGAACTTAAAAATATTCAAAATGAATTTTACGGAGAATTTGCAAATGATGAAGAAACTGTAAGTGCAATTAAAAAAATTTATGAAAATTACCATTATTTAATGGATCCCCACACAGCCGTTGCCTATTCAGTTTACGAAAAACTGGATGAAAAACATTTGGACAAAGACATTCACACTGTAATAATGTCAACTGCTCATCCATTCAAGTTCCCAGCTCCAATTGCAAAAGCGTTGGGAATTGATGATACAAAAGAACCTTATGCAATTTTGGATGAAGTCTCAGAAATCACTGGAGTGAAATTTCCTGAAAAATTGACTGAAGTTAGAAATTCTGAAATTAGATTTTCAGATGTGATTGATAAGGCTGATATTCAGAAATTTGTGAAAAATTATATAAAAAATTTGAAATAATTAAATAAGTTTATTAAATAATTTGAAAATAAAAAACTGTATATGAATAATTAATAAATAAATTCAAATACAGTTTTTATTTTTTAATTTTATTCTATATCAATTCTGCCTTCCAGCGATTTTCCAAGCGTTAAAATATCGGTATATTCAATATTTCCGCCAATTGGGATTCCACTTGCAATTTTTGAGACTTTTATATTTTTTCCTTTTAAAATTTTAGTCAAATATAAATTTGTCGTTTCTCCCTCCAAATCTGGATTTAGAGCTAAGATAACTTCCTTGACAGAACCATCTAATCTATTAATTAAATTTTTTAAATTCAAATCTTCAGTAGTTATTCCATTTAGCGGGTCAATTTTTCCACCTAAAACATGGTAAAGTCCAAAATAAGTGTCCGATTTTTCAAAAGCAATCACATCTCTTACACCTTCCACGACACAGATAACATTTTTATCCCTTTTATCGTCTGAACAAATTTCACAGATGTCGTTTTCTGACAGATTTCCGCAAATTTTGCAGTGCTTAATTCCAAAATGTGAAGTTTTAATCGTATTTAGCATTTCATCAATTTCATTTTCGCTCTTTTCCAATATATCAAAAGCTATTCTTTGTGCACTCTTTCTTCCAATTCCAGGAAGTTTCGCAAAGACATCTATCAAATCATCTAATTTTTTCATTTTTTTTACTTTTCTCCTTAATTTTTATAATTTTTTTATAATTTTATTACTAGTATATTTTGAAAATTATTCAATTCATTTTCTATTTCAGAAGTTGATAATATTTTCATAGTAACTCTGTCGGAGTAGTTTTTTTCCAATATTTCAATTTTATATTCATCTTTTTTGCTGTTCAAAAAAAGTTCTATCTCTGAAGTATATTCATATTTATAGTCTATTATAAATGTTGATTTTTGTATATATTCCACAATTTCGGCTTCATTTACAGCAAGTTTAGCTGTTTTGGCATAATTTCTGATAAGTCCTCCAGCTCCCAATTTTATTCCGCCAAAATATCTCGTTGCGACAATTGCCACATTGTAGACATCTAAAATATTTAAAATTTCAGCCATAGGTTTTCCAGCAGTATTTGAAGGTTCTCCGTCGTCGTTGTATTTAAAATATTCCTTTCCATTTTCAATGACACGGTACAAAGGAACATTGTGAGTAGCGTTTGGATGCATTTTTTTAATTTTTTCTATGAAATTTTCACCTTCCAAAACTGTAGTAATAGGCTTAATATAACCA
Source organism: Leptotrichia rugosa (assembly GCF_041200005.1). Classification (NCBI taxonomy): domain Bacteria; kingdom Fusobacteriati; phylum Fusobacteriota; class Fusobacteriia; order Fusobacteriales; family Leptotrichiaceae; genus Leptotrichia; species Leptotrichia rugosa. The sequence goes on along the minus strand of NZ_CP165644.1, from coordinate 1,186,227 downwards.
ATAAATTTAGATTTTTTTTCTTCAAATTCGATTATAGTTTCTTTTTTTACTGTTTTCATTTTAATTCCTTTAACCAATTATTAATTAATTATTATAATTATTAATTTTTAAGATATTATTTATTTATTTGTTTGTTTTTGCTTCAGAATCTCTCAAAAGTTTTGCAACTTTTGTGTCTTTTAATTTTTGTCTATAAGTTTCATAAACTTTTTCATCTTTAATTGTTGCAGAAGCTAGATATAGCAGTGCATAAAGCGTCATTTCTTTATCTTTTGTAAATTCAAATTCTTTATCTTGCGCTTTATTAGAAACATTGTTTATATAGTAATCCAGCGCTTTTAAGATTCCATCATTTTCTGAAATTTTTTCAATGTTGTTAGTTTCCATAAGAAGTTCTAAATTTCTGTAAATATCGTCTGTCAAAGAAAATTTTTGTTTATTTTTTTCATCTGAAAAATATTTTAAAATTCTTCTAAATTTTTCCACATTTTTATCAGTTTCTTTTGAAGAATTTCTAATTATTTTATTGATTTCATCCAGACTTTCTTCAAAATTCATATTTTGATTGTCATTTTCATCGTCATCGTCAGCAATACCATTTATAATTTCGCCAGTATTTTCATCATAAAAAGACCCAAATGGCAAATCATCAGAGCTGTTTGATAACTTCTCATCTCTGTAATTTTCAATTCCAGAATAGATAAAGTCCAGTAAATCCATAACAGGAGTTCCATTGTAAATTTTCTTTAATTCATTTTTATATCTTTTTTCATCTTTCTCTTTATTAAATACGGTATACAAATTCACTTTATTAAGCAAATTATCAAATTTTTCGTTATATTTTTCCCCTTTTTCCAAGTATTCTTTTGCCTTGTTAAAGTCTTTTTTATCAGAAAATATGTACCCACTTGCAATTAAATCGCTAACATAAAAATTTTTATTATCTTGTGTGTAAAGATTTTGCAATTTTTCCATTTTATCATCAAAATCTTCAGAAAAATCATCTTTTATTTCATAATCTAACTCGATAGTTTTATCAATTATTGTTTTATTAACTCCAATTTTAGAAAGTTTATCTTTAATATTTTCAGCTCTTGTATAAGCCAAAGCGTTTAAACTAATTATAAAAAATATTAAAAGTAAAAAATTTTTTTTCATTTTCCCTCCATCTAATTAATTAATTAATTAAAGTTATTTAAACTCAAATTTATTTATTAATATTATTTTTTAATTATCTCATAAATAAATAAAATTTATTTTGTTTTATTTTATTTTTATTGTAACATTTTATCCAAAAATTTGCTATCTTTTTCAGTTTCTTCTTTAATTTTTGACGCAACCCAAGTGTCTTCCAAACTAGAAATATTGACTGCTTTTTTTAGTTCGTCTGAAATTTGCTCGTTCATTAGTACAACATTAAAATATAATATAACTTCTGCACGAAGATTATAATTTTTTACTTCATCGCTGACTTTTGTAGTATTCACATTTTTCAAATATTCTGATACAGCTTTTTCAATTTCACCGTTATCATAATAATTTCTAATTTTGTTTAAAAAATATGTAAGTCGCATAAAGTGATATTCTTCATCTGAAACTCCTATTTTTTCTCTATCTTTTTCTTCCTTCAGCAAATTTAGAACTTTTTCAGTTTGGATTTGTTTTTCTTCAAAGTTATTTATTGTAAAAAGTTTTGCTAATTCAATAATTACAGGAGTATTTTTGTAAGTTTTAGAAATTTGGTTCATATAATTTTGGAAATTTGAAACTTCACCGTTATCGAGTGAATAGATCATTTTTGAAAAAATTTTTTCATATTCATATGGTGTATATTTTATAAATAAATTCAAATAATGTTTATAGTTTTCTCCCAATTTTTCTCCAAAAATTGTAATTAAATCCTGTGAGATTATATAATTTCTCTCATCTTTAACAAAAAGTTTTTTTAATTTTTCAATTCTTTGCGAAATAATTTTTTCGTCATCTTCAAAATATTGTGTATCCCTTATTTCATAGTTAAGCTTTATTGTTTCGTCAATAATTTCTTGTTTTATCCCTATTTTTGACAAAGTGCTTTGAATTTTTTCTTTTTGTGTAAATCCATAAATTTTTATATTCATTAAAAAAACTGCTAATATTAGAAAGAATTTTTTCATTTTTATCACATCCCAGAAATTTTATGTATTGCACTATAATTATATCCTATTTTTTTTAAATTCAAAATTTTTTTATAAAAATAAATTAAAATTCTTGAAATACTAAACAGTTGTAAATAAAAAAATAAAAAGGGAAAAAGTTATAAAACTATTCCCCAAAAATAATTATTATTTTAATTTTTAAATTTTTTAAAATTAGAAATTAACTATTCTCCAACTCTTTCTACTCTTAATGTATTAGTTGTTCCTTCTTTAGAAATTCCAGTAACTAATACTACTAAATCACCTTTTTTAGCTTCTTCGTGATTAGCTGCAATTTCTCTTGCTTTTGCAAAAAAGTCATCAGTTTTATCTAATCCTTTTTCTACATAAGCTCTAACTCCTCTTACTAATGCCAATTGTCTAGCAGTTTGTTCATTGTCAGTTAATGCGATTATAGGTACAGTTGGTCCATATTTTCTAATCATCTTAGGAGATCTTCCTGTTTTTGTCCAACATACGATTAATTTAGCATCCAATGATTGTGTAGTACTTACTGCACCGCTTGAAATTGCTTCTGTAACAGAAATATCTGCTCCTGGAGTTTCAACTGGTTTGAATTTTTTAAATTCATCTGTTCTTTTTGAAATAGTAGCCATCATTTTAACAGCTTCTACTGGATATTTACCTTTTGCTGATTCTCCTGATAACATAACAGCATCAGTACCGTCTAAGATAGCATTAGCAACGTCTCCTGCTTCTGCTCTTGTAGGTCTTGGGTTTCTAATCATTGAATCTAGCATTTGTGTAGCTGTAATAACTGGTTTTCCAGCTTTATTACATTTTCTGATCATCATTTTTTGCATGAAAGGAACTTCTTCAGCAGGAACTTCTACTCCTAAATCTCCTCTTGCTACCATGATTCCATCACTTAATTCCAAGATTTCATCGAAGTTATCAACACCTTCTTGGCTTTCAATTTTAGGAATAATTTGAATATTTTTTCCGCCATTATCATCTAATACTTTTCTTACTTCGGCAACGTCAGATGCTTTTCTTATGAATGAAGCTGCTACAAAGTCTACACCTTGTTCACAACCAAATTTCAAGTCAGCAATGTCTTTTTCAGCTAATGCTGGTAAACCAACTGAAACATCTGGCAAATTTACACCTTTAGTTTCTCCTAATTCTCCAGTATTTGTAACAACACATTCAACTTCTCCAGCTTCTTTGTTGATAGCTTCAACTTTTAATCCAACTAAACCATCATCTAATAAAACAGTACTTCCTATTTTTAAGTCGTCTATGATTCCAGGATATGAAACTGAAAATTTACTAGCATTTCCAACAAAATCATAATCTGTTGTCATAATTACTTTTTTACCAGTTTCTAGTAATACATCTTTTCCACCTTCTAATTTTCCTGTTCTGATTTCAGGACCTTTAGTATCTAATAAAATCCCTATTTCTTTACCAGTTTTCTTCATAACTTCTCTGATGTTTTTGATTCTTTGTCCGTGTTCAGCAAAATCACCATGAGAGAAGTTTAATCTCATTACATTCATTCCGCTTTCTACCAATTTTGTAAGCATTTCTACACTTTCAGTTTTTGGTCCAATTGTACAAACAACTTTAGTCATTTTAATTTTCATTTTGTCTTTTCCTCCTAAAAAATATCTTTCATTGTCTTTATATCAATGAATCCTGCAAAAACCACAGGAAAATTCATTTACTAATATTATAGTGATAACATATTTGCTATTACATAGTCGGCTGAAGATGCCTTTGAATAGTTTTCCCAAGCGTAAGATAATTTGTGAGTTGTAACTTCTTCACTTTGAATTCCAACCATCAATCCACCTTTTCCTTCTTCTATTAATTCAACTGCTTTAACTCCTAATCTTGTTGCTAGAATTCTATCAGATGCTGTAGGTGCTCCACCTCTTTGAATATGTCCTAATATAGTTACTCTTATACTTGTATCAACTTTTTTAGCCAATTCGTCTTTAATTTGCACAACATTTCCTACTCCTTCAGCAACAACGATTATATCGTATAATTTACCCTCTGAACGTCTTTTTTTGATTACTTCTGCCAAGTCATCAATTGAACTTTCAGTTTCTGGAATCATAACTCCACTTGCTCCGCCTGCTATTGCAGAATAAAGAGCTAAATCTCCACAGTTTCTTCCCATTACTTCTACTAAATATGTTCTTTCATGAGAAGTAGCAGTATCTTTCAATTTTGAGATGGCGTCCAATATAATATTTAATGCTGTATCATAACCAACTGTATAGTCAGTTCCAGCTACGTCATTATCAATAGTTCCTGGTATTCCGATTGTTTTAATCCCATGTTCTTCATACAAGTAATGTGCACCATGGAATGAACCGTCCCCGCCGATTACAACTAGTCCGTCAATTCCATACTTCTTCAAATTAGCTGCAGCTCTTGCTCTAACTTTAGGATCTTTAAATTCTGGAAGTCTTGCTGATAGTAGAATTGTTCCTCCTTTATCAGCAATTCCGCTTACATCTAACAATGTTAATGGAAAGATTTGATCTTCAAGCATACCTTTATATCCTCTTCTTATACCATAAACTTCCATTCCTTTGTTTATAGCGGCTTTAGTAACGGCTCTTATAGCAGTATTCATACCTTGTGAATCTCCACCACTTGTTAATATCGCAATTCTTTTCATTATAGTTACTCTCCTTCTAAAACGAGTTTTATTTTTCTTACCTTTACAATTTAATATTATCATTTTTGATTTTGAATGTCAATACTAAAATAATTTTTTCTGTTTTTTTAATATTTACGGCATTTTTATTAATCCTATAAAAATAGGAAATGTTGTTTCAAAAAGTTTGACAAATAAAAGAAAATGTAGTAAAATATTTTTACGCTTAGAATTGGTGGCTAATACCAAATATAGCGAAAAAAATAAAAATAATGTGGAGGTGAACTTAAATGTTTGCAGTAATTAAAACAGGTGGAAAACAGTATAAAGTAGAAGTTGGAACTGTGTTAAAAGTGGAAAAATTAGCAGCTGAAGTTAATTCAGAAATTGAAATTAAAGAAGTTCTTATGGTAGGAGAAGGGGACAATATAACAGTTGGTACTCCTTTTGTAGAAGGTGCAAAAGTTGTAGCAGTAGTTAAAGAACATGGAAAAGGTGAGAAAAAAATCAACTTCAAATACAACAAAAAAACTTATTACAGAAAAAAAGGTCACAGACAACAATATACAACTATTGAAATTAAATCAATATAATTAGTTTTTAAAGAGAAAAATGATAAAGATAAAAATAAAGCGAGAAAAAAATAGAATTGTGTATTTTAAAATTAGTGAACATGCAGATTATGCCAATCACGGTGAAGATATTGTATGTGCTGCGGTTTCGTCGGTTTCACAGATGACTTTAAATGGAATTTTAGAAATTTTGAAGTTAAATGGAAAAGTAAAATATGAAATAGACGAGAGTGGGAAATTAATTTGTGATTTGCAAAATTCTAATTTATCGGATGAAGAATTTAAAAAAGTTGACATTTTGACAGAATCAATGTATTCTTATTTGAAAGATATTGTATATGAATACAAAGAATTTGTAAAATTTGAGTAAATTAAAAAATTAGCGAAAGAATAAACAAGGAGGTCAGAAATGATATTAAAATTAAATTTACAGTTATTTGCCTCAAAAAAAGGACAAGGTTCAACTAGAAATGGTAGAGATTCAAATCCTAAATATTTAGGAATTAAAAAATATGATGGAGAAGCTGTAAAATCAGGAAACATTATCGTAAGACAAAGAGGAACTAAATTTTATGCAGGAACTAATGCAAAATTAGGAAAAGATTACACTTTATTTGCAGTAGCAGATGGATTTGTAAAATTTGAAAAATTTGGAAAAGGTAAAAAAAGAGTTAGTATTTACCCTGAAAGAGTTGAAGCATAAATAAATTAAATAAAAAAATAAACTATCTCGTGCAATTGATTCGAGATAGTTTTTTTATATTCATTTACTTATAAAAAAATTTTATTATAAATCTACTGTTTAAATGAGAAAAGGTATTATTAAAAAAACTATTTATACATCTCTTCTAATTTTTCTTGTACGTTTTCATCGTTTAAATAGTCGTCATATTCCATTTCTTTCTCAAGAATTCCTTTTGGTGTAATTTCAATTATTTTGTTTGCAATTGTCTGAATAAATTCATGGTCGTGTGTCGTAAATAAAATTGTTCCTGGGAATCTTTCCAGAGATTTATTTAATGAAGTGATACTTTCCAAATCCAAATGGTCGGTCGGATTATCCAAAAGTAAGACATTGGCATTCGATAGCATCATTTTTGACAGCATACATCTAACTTTTTCTCCTCCTGATAAGACTTTTGCTTTTTTTGTAGCTTCTTCACCAGAAAATAGCATTCTTCCTAAAAATCCTCTCACATATTCTTCGTGCTGGTCGTTTGAAAATTGTCTTAGCCAGTCAATTAGCGATAAATCCACACCTTCAAAGTATTTGGAATTGTCTTTTGGAAAATAACTTTGAGAAGTTGTAACACCCCATTCAATTTTTCCTTCATCAGGCTCAATTTCTCCGGCTAAAAGTTGGAAAAGAGTAGTTTTGGCAATATCATTATTTGACAAAATTACAACTTTGTCACCAGTATTTATTGTAAATGAAATGTTATCAATGACTTTTTCCCCATCTACAGTTTTTGATAAATTTTCCACTTTTAACATGTTGTTTCCAGCTTCACGCTCAGGTTTGAACTCAATATACGGATATTTACGGTTTGAGATTTGCATATCTTCAAATTGTAGTTTTTCTAATTGTTTTTTACGGCTAGTCGCCTGTTTTGATTTTGAGGCGTTGGCAGAAAATCGAGCAATAAAGTCCTGTAATTCCTTTTTCTTTTGTTCCAATTTTTTGTTTTGATTTCTTATTAATTCTTGCATTAATTGATTTGATTCATACCAAAAGTCGTAGTTTCCAACAAACATTTTAATTTTTCCGTAATCAATATCGGCAATGTGAGTACAAACTTTATTTAAAAAGTGTCTGTCGTGTGAAACAACTAAAACTGTTGTATTTTCCAAATCCATTAAAAAATCTTCCAGCCATTTTACAGCATGTAAGTCAAGTCCATTTGTAGGCTCATCCAATAATAAAATATCTGGATTTCCAAAAATTGCCTGTGCTAATAGCACTTTTACTTTTTCTGGCTCAGTCAATTCTTTCATTAATTTATGATGCGATTCGGCATTGACTCCAAGTCCAATTAAAAATTTTTCAGCATTTGTTTCTGCATCCCAGCCATCTAATTCAGCAAATTCCCCTTCCAGTTCAGCAGCTAGATTTCCATCTTCTTCGGTAAATTCTTCTTTTGAATAAAGTGCTTCTTTTTGTTTCATGATGTCGTATAATTTTGTATGTCCCATCATTACGACATTTAATACTTCTTCATCTTCGTAAGCGAAGTGATCCTGTTTCAAAAAAGATAATCTTTTTCCTTTGTCTATAATAACTTCTCCCGAAGTTGATTCCATTTCTCCTGTTAAAACTTTTAAAAATGTAGATTTTCCTGCCCCATTTGGACCAATTATTCCATAGCAGTTTCCTTCTGTAAATTTTATGTTTACTTCGTCAAAAAGTTTTCTTGAACCAAATTGAACTGATAAGTTACTTGTAGATATCAAATAAATTCCTCCCTGTTAATATTTTATTTTATAATTAGTTATATTATATCAAAAAAAGTGCTTAAAATAAAGAAAATTTTAAATTTTGTAATAAATTACTTTATTTTTTTTGGAATAACTGATAAAATAAGAAAGAGAAAAATTTTTGAATGAAATTTAAAATTATAGATAAATTATAGAAAGGAAAATAAAAATGGATAGCAGTTTTAAATTTTTAAAAGGAGAGAAAATGTTACATCCAACAACTGGAATAACATTGGAGTATTTGGCAAAATCTGATGCAGTATGCATAGTTTTGTTTAATGAAACTAAAGAAAAAGTGATTTTGGTAAAACAGTATAGACCTGGACCAAAAGGCTATATGGTAGAAATTTGTGCTGGATTGATAGATCCGGGGGAAAATCCTGATGAAGCGGTTTTTAGAGAGCTTAGAGAAGAAACGGGGTATGTTAAGGAAGATTTAACGGATATAAAAAAATTGCCGCATGGACTTTATGTATCTCCAGGATATACGACTGAAAGTTTGCATTTTTACGGCGCAAGATTGAAATCTGACAAAATTAAACCAAAAGAACTGTCACTTGACCACGGAGAAGACTTGAAAGTTTTGTGGGTCGATGTGAAAGACATTTTGAATGTTACACGGGATATGAAAACTGTACTTGCGGTAACTTATTTTTCAAAATTATAAATAAAATTTAGTTTACAAAAAAAGAGAGGTGCTGGATGAAAAATGTAAAAAATAAAGAAAATTTTGAAAAAGATTTTGAAGAAAGTTTAGAAAATAGAAAAAATAAAGAAAGTAGTGAAGAGAGTAAAAAAAGTAAAGAAAATTTAGAAAATTTGCAAAATTCAGAAATTTCAGAAGAAGATGTAGAAAAATTAAAAAAAGAAATTAGAGAGCGTATTTCGGACGATGAAGAAGTTGAAGAAGAAGAGGAGGAAAGATTTTCGCCTGAGGAAATGGCGCAGGAAATCCAGAAAATTGAAACTGAAAAAGAGCTGGAAGAGTATTTGGATGACAATCATTCAATTGATGTTGCAGAAAGTTTTGAAGAACTTAAAGACGATGAATTAATGAGAATTTTTGAGCTTATGAGCGATGAAAATAAAGCAGGAATTTTGGAACAAGCGGATGAAGAGCTGCAAACTAGAATTATAGATTTACTTTCAGATGAAGAAGCAATTGATATTTTAAGCTATATGTCACCAGACGATGTTGCCGATATTTTGGGATTTATTGATATTCAAAAAAGTAAATCGATACTTAATAAAATGAAGCGTTCACAAGCAAATAAAATAAGAGAGTTATTGGGTTATGAAGAAGATACTGCTGGAGGTATTATGACGACTCAGTACATAGCATTCAAAGGAAATCTTGAAGTAAAAGATGTCATGAAAAAATTAAAAGTGATTGCTCCACGAACTGAAGTTATAGAGACGATTTTTGTGACAAACAAAAAAAAAGAGCTGATAGGCGAAGTAGATTTAAGAGATATTTTAATTTCTTCTGATGACACAAAATTAGTGGATATTATGGACGATAATCCCAAATATGTCTATGTCGAACAGGATCAGGAAGAAGTGGCAAGGCTAGTTTCAAGATATGATTTAAAAGTAGTTCCAGTTACAAATCACAAAAAAATTATTTTGGGAATCATTACGATAGATGACATAATAGATGTAATTCAAGAAGAAAATACAGAAGATATTTTAAAATTAGGAGGAGTTTCGGAAGAAGAAGAAATTTATTCAAGTTTTTGGTTTTCAGTAAAACAGAGACTCCCGTGGCTTGTAATAAATTTAGGAACAGCTTTCTTGGCATCGTTTGTTATAAAATTATTTTCAGGAACTGTGGAAAAAGTAGTTATCTTGTCATCAATAATGACAATTATTAGTGGAATGGGTGGAAATGCAGGGACACAGGCACTTTCAGTAACAATTCGGGCATTAGCATTGGGAGAAGTCGATTTTAAAGATACAATAGGAATAATCGCAAAAACTTTTTTGGTTGGAGCAATTAACGGAGCGCTTTTAGGAATTTTGTGTGGCGCAATAATATGGGCATTTTGTGGAAATTTTTATATGGGTCTTATTGTGTTTTTAGCGATGGTAGGAAATTTAGTAATCGCCTGTATGATAGGTTTTTTGATTCCAATTACACTAAAAGCGATGAAAATTGATCCAGCGATGGCATCAGCTGTCGTGCTCACAACTGCGACAGATTGCTTTGGCTTTTTGATTTTTTTAAGTTTAGCAACGGTGTTCTTGAATAGATTAGTTTAGAAAAAGGAGAAAATTGTGATAATAGTTTATATATTGATATTTTATGTTTTATATTTTATTTTTAGAAAAATATCAGAAAAGATAAAATATAAATCTGAAAAATTGGAAGAGTTAGATGGGGAATTTATATTTACATTTATAAATCGGATTAAAAAAAAAGAAATTTATTTTAACATTAATGAAGTTACTATGGCAATACTTACTAGAATGTTTATAAAAAGAGGAACTTTTCAGACTATGAATTTTAGAATTTTTTTGGTCGATGGTTATAATTTAAGACTTAGAAAAAAACAGGATTGTCTTATATTTTTAAAAGCGTGCCGAAATAAAAGAAAAGAACTTTATCAAAAAATTTTGGAAATGATACCAGCGGGAGCAAGTATAATTACTATACTAGAAAAGGAATTGGATAATTTTGAAAACTAAATTTTAAGAAAGGAAAAAAATCACTGTGGGTGTGTTAAAGTTTTTTAGAAAGAAACGAAAAGAAAGATTGATTATCTGCTTTTCAAAAGATAAAACGGAAGAGAAAATTTTAAAAAATTTTTTTGAAGCATACGCTGATAAAATAAAGTCAGTTACTAATGAAGCTGACAAAGAGATAACATCAAAGACAAAAAAGTTTTTTTTGGTTTTAAAAAATGATAGAAAATTGTCAATTCAAGTAAATCCAAGTCCCAAATATATTTTGGAAACTGAATTTTTTATGGAGCTGTTTTTAGAAAAGTTAAAATTTGAAACTTTTAAAAATTTGAATGAAAAAGAAATTTCAAAATATACTAGAATATTGATAGCCGTTGAAATGTTAAATAAAAATAAAAGAGACGATGATGAACTTTTAAGAAAAAAAGTAACTGAGTTTTTTTACGGATTTCAAAAATTTTTAATAGCAAAAAGATTAAAACATTATCATTATGACAAAAAAAATCTTGTGCGAGATGAAGAAAAATGGGATTTCTCAGATTTTATTCCGCCACTTTCTGAAAAAATGTTTGAAAATTTTGAGCAGACAAAAGAAGATGCTGACAGAATGGAAAGAAATATAAAGTTAATGGAAAAAGATAAAATGCCGTTTTACGATAAAATGGAAGTGAATATATCTGAAAAAGATGTAAAAATAAGAAAAAAATGGGAAATTATAAGAAAAGTTGTGGCAATTGTTATAACTAGAATTGCAGCGCAGACATTTCTTGAGAAAAAAGAGAATATGTTAAAAAATTTGAGTGATATAATTGAGATTTTTGAGAAGAAATATCAGTTTAAGGAATTTTTAACAAAGCGGGAAAGAGAATTTTTGGAAAATAAAAAGGAAAATTATCAATTAAATGTGGAGTTTTATTTTAGACTGGAAACGGCGCAGACACTTTTATGGGTTTTGTCCATTGATAAATTGCCAGATTTAAATAATTTTTCTGATTTGGCGGAGATAATTGAGATTTTAGAAAATGAAAATTTAAAATCATTTGCAAGAAAGTGTGAGATTCGTTCCAAAAATCAGATTTTGGATGTATTAGATTATATGTATCGATTAAATTGGGCGAATGTTGAAATAAAATTAAATGGTTACAGCAGAATTGTAAATGAAAGTATTTTATATTTTACAAGATTGGGCCTTGAATGGGTGGTTCAGAGTGATATACCAATGGAAGAAATAGTTATTCATACATAAAAATAAAAAATAATATAAAAAAAGCGAAAAAAATCTCGCTTCTTTTTTATTTTATTAAATAAATCTTTGCCAAATCAAATAAAAATATCATAACAAGCGACACCGAAACAATAATTCCAAGTCCAAATCTTTTTAGTGATAAAAAAGCAACGACAACCATTCCAATCAATATTTTTACAATGTCATAAGGAGTTGTACCGCCTGAAGTGAAAATATCCGGAAAAATCATAAGTGCCAGTACCGAATACGGCAATGCCTCAAAAAATTTATTCATTATTGGATTTTTTGGAATCTTTACAAACAGCGGCAAAAGCCTTAAAGCCACCGTTACCAACGCCGAAATGACAATTACTTTAAAAACTTCCAAATTATTCATTTTCTTTTACCTCATCCTTTCTATGTCTTACCGCATAAATTAAACTTGAACCTATCATAATTAAAATCATTGCCCATCCGCTACTTACTTTATTTAAAATTGGCAAATACATAAATGCCAGTTTTGCGGCAATTACATAAATTACAACTTCAAAAAACTTTGGCAATTTTTGCAGTGACATCACAAGCAAACTAAAATATATCGAATATAAAATAAAACTTAGACTTGCACGAAAAACTTCTGGTATCATATTTCCAAAAAGTGAGCCTAGAACAGAGCTTCCAGCATAGCAGAAATATGGAACTGTATTTAGCCCAATTATATACCAAGGTGAATTTTCTTCCTTTATAATCGCATAAGTTATCGTTTCATCAGTAAGTCCAACTCCAACAAGTATTTTTTCAAATAATTTAGTTCCATTTTTTAATTGCCTGAAAATTAGTAAATTTAAAAGCAAATATCTCAAATTTATCATAAGTACTGAAATTATGACTTCAATCACTGTAGAATGCTGCACATAAACCATTTTCAAAAGCATAGCTTCCGAGCCACCGGCATAAATTCCAAATGACATCGCTGCCGTAACAATCGTATACATTCCATTATTTTTAGCAATCAGCCCAACTGTCAGACCAAATGGAATATATGCAACTCCCATTCCAATTCCAGCTTTTAGGCCTTTTAAATATTTTTTTGTGTTAATCATTCTTTTTCCTTCTGTTATTTATAGTTATTATTATTTATATTTTTTAAATAATAAATATTAAAATTTCTTATTAAATAAATAATATTATTTAAAAATTATATCACAATTTTCTCGTTAATTTAACCTTTTTAATTTAGAAAATAAAAAAAATTAGGAAATATCATTCGAGAAATAAAAAATAAAAAGACAAAAATTATTTATTGTGGTAAAATATAAAAGCAAAATAGAGATAGAAAGGAGAAAGAAGTGTTATTTTTGAAAAATGGTGTTGATGTTTTTGGAAAACAAATTGAGCTTTTAATTTTAGACGATAAAATTTTTAAAGTTGGCGAAAAAATTTTGGAAAGTGAAATTGAAGAATTTAAGAAAGAAAATAGCGACAAGAATTTAAAAATTATTGATTTGAACGGGAAATTAGTAATGCCAGGAGTTATTGATATTCATACGCATATGAGAGAGTAGATTTACTCATAAAGAAGATTTTGCAACAGGAAGCAGAGCATGTGCTAAAGCAGGAATTACAACATTTTATGATATGCCAAATACAATTCCGACGACGACAAGTTTAAAAGCGCTGGAAGAAAAAAGAAATTGGTGGCTAGAAAATCTATTGTAAATTATGGATTTCATTTTGGTGGAAGTAAAAATGATAACACCAGTGAAATAAAAAAAGTTATTGAAAGCGGCAAAGTAAATACTGTAAAAATATTTATGAATGTTTCGACAGGAGAAATGCTTATTGAAGATGACGAAATTTTAAAAAAAGTGTTTGAAAATTCTAAATTAGTGTTGGTTCATGCTGAAAATGAGATGATTGACAAAGCACTAAAACTTAATAAAGATTATGGAAATGGACTTTATGTCTGCCACATTCCGTCAAAAGAAGAATTGATTAAAGTTTTGAATGCGAAAAAAGATAAGGATTTTAACAACGAAAAGCATCCCATTTATGCAGAAGTTACACCACATCACTTGTTTTTGAACGAAGAAATTAGAGAAAGTACCAAAAGAAATAAAATGCTTTTGAGAATGAAACCAGAACTTAGAACAAAAGCTGACAATGAATTTTTGTGGGAAGTGTTAAATAATGGTGAAATTGATACAATTGGAACGGATCATGCACCACACCTAATTTCAGAAAAATTAGAAAAGATAACTTTTGGAATGCCAGGAGTGGAAACTTCACTTGCTTTAATGCTAAATGCCTATAATGAAAAAAGAGTGAAATTGGAAACAATTCAAAAACTGATGTGTGAAAATCCTGCAAAAATAATGAAAATCAGAAAAAGAGGAAAACTAAAAGAAGGATATTTTGCAGATATTATAGCTGTTGATTTATCAAAAGAATGGACTGTTGGAATTGACGACACAATTGAGTCAAAATGTGGATGGACACCTTATGAAAACTGGAAATTAAAAGGCAAAAATATTTTGACAATTGTTAATGGGAAAATTGTTTTTGAAAATGGAAAATTTAGTGATAGGTTAGAAAATGGAAGGGAAGTGGAATTTTATGAGTAAAAATTTAAGTTTGGAAGAGAGAGTGGCAAAGGCGTTATTTGATGTAAAAGCGGTGAAAATCAATGTAAATGAGCCTTTTATATTTGCGTCTGGAATAAAAAGTCCAATTTATTGTGACAACAGATTTGTCTTGGGATTTTCTGATGAGAGAGATGTCATTGTAGATGGATTTGTACAGGCAATTGACAGTGATGCAGATGTAATTGTGGGAGTTGCAACTGCGGGAATTCCTTGGGCCTCATTTATTGCGGACAGAATGAAAAAACCTCTTGCGTATGTCAGAAATAAACCAAAAGATCACGGAGCTGGAAAACAGATTGAAGGTGCTGAAGTCAAAGGGAAAAAGGTTGTTGTAATTGAAGATTTGATTACGACTGGGAAAAGCAGCTTAATTGCCGTTGATGTGCTTCAAAAAGAAGGAGTGGCTGATATGGAAGTAAAATCAATTTTTACTTATGGATTTGATGCCGCAAAAGAAAATTATGACAAGTTTAACTGTAAATTTAGTTCCCTGTCAAATTTTAATGTTTTGATAAATTTACTTAAAAATACAGATTATTTGACAAAAGAAGAAGCAGAAATTGCACTTGAATGGAGTAAAAGTCCAAATACTTGGGGAGTTAAATAAATTTGAATTTTTCTCAAAAATAAAATAATTTGAACTAAAATCAAAATATTTAAATTTTAAAATTTTGAAAAGATAAATTAAAAAAATGAAATGAAAAAATAAAGGATAAAAAAATCGCTGATTATTTATAATTTCAGACTTCTAAAAAGTTAAAATTACAAATTTTCAGCGTAATTTTTATTTTAAAATTATGGATGAAGTTTTGCTAATTCTTCGATGTCAATGTCAGCATCGTAGTCGACATTGTCAAAATCAAATCCATTTAATTGCATGAATTCTTCTCTTGCACCTTTGTAATCACTAACTTCCTTAAAGTTCTCAGGTGTTACTTTGTCCCATAAAGCTTCTACCTCAGCTTGGACATCTTCTCTCATTTCCAAGTTGTCAGGTCTTAATCTTCTCTCATCATCAATTACACGGTTATTTCCATAAACCATATCTTTTAGTAATCTATGTTTTTGCTGAATTGTTCCTTCGTGAATTCCTTTTTCTTTCATAACTTTATAAAGTAATGCGGCATATAGCGGGAATATTGGAATAACAGCACTAGCTCTTGTCATTAGCGCTTTACTTAGTGAAACATATGCTTCTCCATTGACTTTTTCTTTTAAATAGTCATTTAAAATATCAGCTGTATGTTCTAAATCTCTTTTTGCAGCTCCAATTGTACCGTCTTTGTAAATTCCGTAAGTTACTTTTGGTCCTAAATATGAATAAGCTACTGTTTTAAACCCATCTGCTAGGACATTTGCATTTGAAAGAGCTTCAATCCACAGTTTCCAGTCTTCACCACCCATTACTTTTACTGTGCTCTTAATTTCTTCAGGTGTGGCAATTTCCATTGTAGTTTCTTCCATTGTTTCTTTTTCAAAATTTATTGTAGGACCTGTGATTTCTTCTTTTGTAGATTTTAGTGCAGATCTGTAAGTTTTTCCATCTTTTGGGTCAGTTCTCACTCCACTTGCCAAGCTATAAATTACTAAGTCAATTTTTCCACCAAATTCTTCTTTTATGTATTTTATGACTTCATCTTTCATTTCGTTGGAAAAAGCGTCCCCAATAAAATTTTTTGCAGGAATTCCTTCTTTTTTTGCAGCTTCAGTAAAAGCGATTGTGTTCCACCAACCAGCAGAACCAATTCTTTTTCCTTCAACACCTTTTTCAAATGCGACTCCAATTGTTTCGGCTCCAGTACCGAAAGCTAGTGAAATTCTTGTTGAAAGCCCGTATCCCGACGATGAACCTATTATTAAAACTTTTTTTGGTCCTGTATATTTATCTTGTGATTTTATATAGTCAATTTGTCTTTTTACAAATTCTTTTGCTCCTATTGGGTGATTAGTCAGAGCTAATCCACCTTTTAATCTAGGTTTTATTACCATTATTTCCTCCTAATTTAATTATTAAAAAAATCATTTTTCATACATTTATCTAAATAATACCATATTTTTTATATTTTTTACAAGAATTATTTTTTTTAAAAATAAAATTTATAATTTTGATAATCAAAGTAATTTATTTATTTTTTTTAAATTTAAAAAATTGTATAAATATTTTAAAAAATGTGATATGATATTAAATGTGAAAGTTTTAAAAGTAAAAAAGGAGAGAGAAAAATAAAAATATGGAAAAAATTGATATTTTAGGATTAAATTTGGAAGAGTTACAAGAAAAATTTCTTTTGGCAGGACTCAAAAAATTTAATGCAAATCAAGTATTCGACTGGCTTCACAGCAAACTTGAGTTTAACTTTGACAATTTTTCAAATATTTCAAAAAAAGATAGAGAAATTTTGAAAAAAAGCTTTTTTGTGAAAAAATTAGAATTTAAAACTCATCAAATTTCAGAAGACAAGGAAACGGAAAAATTTCTTTTTGAATTAAATGATAAAAAATTTATTGAGAGCGTATTAATAACTCACAAGAATAGGTACACGCTCTGTGTTTCATCGCAAATTGGATGTCTTATGAACTGTGATTTTTGTGCGACAGCTTTGATGGGTTACGAGCGCAATTTGTCTGTTTCAGAGATTTTGCTTCAATATTACTACGTTCAGAAAAATCTTTTAAAGCGTGGAAAAAAACTTGGAAATGTCGTTTATATGGGAATGGGAGAGCCTTTTTCAAATTATTGTGCCGTGCTTTCCTCAATAAACATATTAAATTCTGAAAAAGGACAAAATTTTTCTAAAAGAAATTTTACAATTTCGACGAGCGGAGTAGTTCCAGTGATAAAAAAATTTACAGTAGATGAATCTCAAATTCATTTGGCAATTTCTCTTCATTCGGTGAGAGATGAAATTAGAAATCAAATCATGCCAATAAATAAAACTTGGAATGTAAATAAATTAAAGGAAGCACTTTTAGAGTATCAGAAAAAGACAAAAAATCGAATCACGTTTGAATATATTTTAATTGATGAGTTAAATTGCGAACCAAAAGATGCAAGAGAATTAGCGGAATTTTTAAGTTCGTTTAACTGCCTTGTAAATCTCATTCCATATAATCCCGTTGGAGGTAAAATTTATAAGACGCCGTCAAAATCAAAGCAAAGAGAATTTTATAAGATATTAAAGGATAGAAATGTTAATGTGACGCTTAGGGAAACAAAAGGTCAAGACATTGCGGCAGCTTGTGGACAATTAAGAGCTGAAAATCAATTAGAAAAAAACAAAATAACTTTTTGAAAGGTAGGACTAACAGATGAAAAAGGAGAATTCAGAAAAAAAAGAAAAAGTAAAAAAACCAAAAAAGAAATTTAAACTTCGTACTTTTCTTTTAAAAGTTTTTTTATTTTTTTGTGTAATTGGGATAGGAGCGGGAGCATATTTAGTTTATACTGTGCAAAGAGAAACGCCAGTTGATTTAATAGATGGATATGCGCCAGTTTCACCATCGGTTATTTATGATATGAATGGAAATCAAATTGATACGATAATGGTTCAAAATCGTGCACCAATTGGGATTGGAGATATTCCAGAAGATGTACAAAATGCTTTTTTAGCGATAGAGGACAGAAAATTTAGAAGTCATCACGGAATAGATTTTATTCGTACGGCTAGAGCGATATTTTTGACGGTTACAGGAAAACGCCGTGAAGGTGGAAGTACAATAACACAGCAACTTGCAAAAAATGCGTTTTTATCACCAGAACAAACTGTGTCAAGAAAATTAAAAGAAGCGATTTTGGCGATAGAAATTGAAAGAAAATATACAAAAGATGAAATTTTGGAAAATTATTTAAATACAATTTATTTTGGACAAGGTGCCTATGGAATAAAAAATGCGGCAATCAAATATTTTAACAGAGAACCTAAAAATTTAACAATTGCACAAGCAGCAATTTTAGCAAGTCTTCCAAAGTCTCCAACAAAATATTCAAAATTGAAATATGCGCTTGAAAGACAAAAAATAGTCTTGCATCAAATGAGAGAGTACGGATTTATAAATGATGAACAGTATAATGATGCAATTAATGAAAAAATTGTCTTTAAAAATGGGGATATAAAGAGCCGAAATGAAGAAGAGCAAATTTCAACTTCAAACGTTGCGCCAGAGTTTACAACAATTGTGTTAAGTGAATTGAGAAAAATTTTGAAAATATCGGAAGAAGATCAGAAATTTTTATTTGACGGTTATAAAGTTTACGCAACTGTTGATTTAGATTTGCAAAGAGCGGCATACAAAGCTTTTAACAGCAATTACAATCTAAAAACCAAAGCTGAGTTAAACGGAGCGCTGTATTCGATAGATCCGAGCAATGGGTTTGTAAAAGCGATGGTTGGCGGGAAGGATTATAAAAAAGGAAACTTTAACCGTGCTGTGAGTTCGCTGCGGCAACCAGGTTCATCATTTAAGCCAATAGTGTATTTAGCAGCGTTGCAGAAAAAAATGACGATGGCTAGTGTGATGGAAGATTCACCAATAAAAATCAACAATTGGTCGCCTAAAAACTTTGATGGAAGTTATAGAGACAGTATGACTTTAGACAAGGCAATAGAAATTTCAAACAACATAATTCCTGTAAAATTATTGCAGTATGTGGGAATTTCCAAAGCTGAGAAAGTCTGGCGAGATGCTGGAGTGGTTGGAGGAGATTTTCCTAAGAACTTTACATTGGCGCTAGGGTCAATTTCTACAAAACCTTCAGATATGGCGATGTTTTATGCAGCACTTGCAAATGGAGGTTATCAAGTTGAGCCACAATATATTTACAAAGTTGAAAATAAATATGGTGAAGTCATTTATGAAGCGAAACCTAAAATGAAAAAAGTTTACGATTCAAAAGATGTGGCAGTTCTTACATATATGCTAGAAAATGCTGTAAATTACGGAACTGGTCAATCGGCAAAAGTATTTAAAAATGGTCAGTTAATTCCAATGGCTGGAAAAACTGGAACGACTTCAGATTATGTGTCAGCTTGGTTTACAGGCTATACACCAACTCTTGCGACAGTCGTGTATGTTGGAAATGATGACAACAAGTCAATGGGAACTGGAATGACAGGAGGATCAGCTGCAGCACCAATTTGGAAAAACTATATGCAGTCGGTTGTGGATTTGCCAAATTATAATGTCGGAGTATTTGAGTTTATTGACGATTACATCAAGAGAAAAGATTTGACAACGAGAGATATTGACTTGGAAAATGGACTGCTTGATACGGACGGCGTAAATAAGAGAACGATGTTATTTAAAGCTGGAACAGAGCCGATAGAATATGACAATAAATTTAGAGGTGGAATAAGATTTTAAAATAAAAATTACTCACTTAATAAATAATAAAATAAGTGAGTAATTTTTTTAATTTTAAAACTAAATAAATAATAATTTTATTATGAATAAAATCGCTAAAATAACCATAACTGTTGAAACAGGTCTTTTATCTTCTTTTTTTGCAAATAAATTATAAAGTAAATTTATTAAAACATATGATAAAATTCCTAATGTCAATCCATCTCCAATGCTATATGTAAGTGCCATCGTAGTGATTGTGATAAAAGCTGGAACACCTTCTAAAACATCGTGCAAGTCAATTTGCTTAACTGAGCTCAACATCAAATATCCTACATAAATTAAAGCAGGAGCAGTTGCACATGCAGGAATTGCTATAAATATTGGTGAGAAAAACATTGAAAATAAAAATAAAACTCCTGTTGTAATTGCTGTCCATCCAGTTCTTCCTCCAGCTAGAACGCCTGTCGAACTTTCCACATAAGTTGTAACTGTCGATACACCAAGTGTTGCTCCCAAAGTTGTTGCAATCGCATCAGCCATAAGGGCACGACCAACATTTGGTACATTTCCATTCTCATCTAGCATATTTGCTTTTGAACAAACTCCAATAAGAGTTCCTACTGTGTCAAAAAAGTCTACAAATAAAAATGTGCAAATTATGACAAAAAAGTTGCTAAATGATCTCAAGTCTTTAAAAAATGAAAAATCTAATTTTCCTATAATCGGCGTCATTGACTTGAATTCAAAAATTCCTTTTGGCAAAAAGATTTTTAGTTCAGCTGCTTCTTTTGGATTTATTATCGCAAATAGCCAAGCTAGTATTGAACTTACTACGATTCCATAAAGAATAGAACCTTTAACTCGTTTTTTATCTAAAATGGCGATTACGAAAAGACCAATAAATGAAATTATCACCGCTGGTGAAAAGTGTCCCATGCTGACTTTAGTCGACTCATTTGCAACTACAAGTCCACTTCCAGAAAATCCCACAAATGCAATAAAAACTCCAATTCCACCTGTAACAGCATGTTTCATGTTTTCAGGAATCGAATTTACAACAGCTTCCCTAATTTTAAACATTGTCAGTAAAATAAATATGATACCTTCAATAAATACTGCAGTTAAAGCCATTTGCCAAGTTGCTCCACCCTTTAGGACGACAGTAAATGCAAAAAAAGCATTTAATCCCATTCCAGACGCTAAAGCAAAAGGTAAGTTTGCGATAAGTCCCATTATAAAGCAACCAAGTGCCGCTGAAAGACAAGTTGCTGTAACAAGAGCTCCTGCATTCATACCAGTTTTGGACAAAATATCAGGATTTACTGCAATAATGTAAGCCATTGTAAGAAAAGTTGTAAGTCCTGCACCAATTTCTTTTTTCATGTCAATATTTTTATTTGCCAAAAGTGGAAAAAGCCTTTTAAGACCTGATAGATTTTCCAATTTTATATCGTTTGAATTATTCATTTTCTTTTTTATCTCCTTTATTTTTTTCAATTTTTTTACTTTTTTCGCTGTTTTCGTTATTTTCTGCGTTATTCAAAGTCATAATAATTTTTTCAATTTTTTTATTTTTTACCATCTGCGGTTTAAAAATAACTTTTCCAATTTGTATTGGCTCTATATTTTCAGAATCTTCTGGAATATATCCAAGTTTTTCGATTAAAAATCCACTTAGCGTGTCATAATATTTAGAATCCAAATTAAAATGAAAATTGTCATTTAAGTCATTTAAAGAAATTTCACCATTTACTAAATATTTATTTTTTGAAAATGGCAATTTTGTTATCATTAAATCTTCGTCGTCAAATTCATCTGATATATTTCCCATAACTTCTTCGATTAAATCCTCTAAAGTGACAATTCCTGAAAAACCACCGTACTCATCAATTAAAATAGCAATATGTTTTTTTTCCATCTGCATTTCACTAAACAGTTCATTCACATTTTTAGTTTCTGGCACGAAGTAGGCTTCTTGTACCAAACTTTCAATATTTACATTTTCAAATCCCTTTTTATAAGCTTCGATCATCAAATCTTTTGTCATTAAAACTCCGATTATATTATCCGCTTCTTCTTCATAAACTGGGATTCTAGAATATCGCTCGATTTCCTTTGCTTCAAACAATTCTTTGACCGAAATATTTTTATTAACCAAGAAAACTTTCGTTCTCGGAATCATAATTTCCCGTGCAATTTTTTCGTCAAATACAATTATATTTTCTATCATTTCTTTTTCAGCTTCATTAATTACACCATGTTCTTGACCAACTTCTACAAGCGAACGAAGTTCTTCTTTAGAAACTTTTTCTTCAATATTGTCTTCTTTCATTTTCAAAATAGTCAAAATTAAATTTGTCGAAAGTGTCAAAAATTTTACAAACGGTGAAAATATTTTTGAGACGAAAACAATAACATCAATAGTACGAAGTGCAATTGTTTCAGAGTCCCTGAGCGCGATCCTTTTTGGAATAAGTTCTCCAAAAACAAGAGTTATATATGAAAGCAGGAAAGTCATTAAAATCATAGAAAACTGACTTGCATAAGGAATTTTAAATTTTTGCAAAAAATCAGAAAAATAGTGCGATAAACCAGTCGCAGCCGATGCAGATGCAAAAAAACTTGCAAGAGTTATTCCAACTTGAATTGTTGATAAAAATTTACTTGGTTCACTAAGTAAATTATTTAATAAAATTGCTTTTTTATTTCCTTCTTCAATTAAAATTTTTATCTTGTTTTTATTGACTGAAACAATGGACATCTCCGCTGCAGAAAAAAAAGCATTAATTCCAGTTAAAATAATTATTATTACTATTTGTAATAATAAATTGCCCTCGGACATTTTTTATTCCCTCCTAAATTTTTTTATTAACGATATTATAACATATTTTTTTAAATAAAAAAAGGAAATGACAAGATAAATTGGAGAAGTAAAGATTTATATTTAAGGGAGAAATTGAATTTCTCCCTATTTTTCTAGTTTAAATTGTTTCTAAAAATGATTTTGCATTTTTGATTTGCATTTTGACATTTTGAATCGAAGTTCCACCGAAGGAGTTTCTTTTATTGACACAGTTTTCAATCGTAATTTCATTTTGAATGTCTTCTCTGAATATTTCAGAAAAATTTTGAAATTCAGAAAGTGTCATGTCTTCAATTGCAATCTTTTTATTCTCACAGTAAGAAACGATTTCTCCAACAATTTTGTGTGCCTGTCTAAATGGAACGCCGTGTTTTGCCAAATAATCAGCCACATCAGTCGCATTTAAAAATCCGTATTTCATTGAGTCAAAGATTTTTTCTTTGTTTACTGTAACAGTATTTAACATTGAATAAAAAATTTCGATGCAAAGCTTGATGTTGTCAATTGAGTCAAAAATTCCTTCCTTGTCTTCCTGCATATCTTTATTATAAGCAAGTGGAAGAGCTTTCATTGTAGTCAAAATTGCCATCAAATTTCCGTAAATTCTTCCAGTTTTCCCACGCACAAGTTCCGCTATGTCGGGATTTTTTTTCTGTGGCATAATCGAAGATCCAGTTGCAAAAGCGTCGTCCAAATTTATAAATGAAAATTCAGATGTGCACCAGATAATTATTTCTTCAGAAAATCTTGACAGATGCATAGAAATTACCGAAATAATCATACCCAATTCAATTATAAAATCCCTGTCGCTCACAGAATCTAAGCTATTTTCAGTCGGTTTAGAAAATCCAAGTTCTTGTGCAACAAAATGTCTATCTAAGTCAAAAGTTGTTCCGGCAAGTGCTCCAGCTCCAAGCGGCATTTCATCACTTCTTTTTAAAAAGTCATCAATTCTTGTGATGTCTCTTTTAAACATTTGAAAATAAGCCATTAAGTGATGAGAAAACAAGATAGGCTGTGCTCTTTGCAAGTGCGTATAACCTGGAATTATTATATCTTCATATTTTTCCGATAGGTTCAAAATAACATTTTCAAAATTTACAAGAAGTTTTTTAATTTTTTTAGCTTCTTTTCTCACATACATTCTCACATCAAGTGCCACTTGGTCATTTCGGCTCCGAGCTGTGTGAAGTTTTCCAGCAACAGCGCCAATAATTTCAGTCAATCTTTTTTCAATTGACATATGAATATCTTCGTCTTCAATTTTGAACTCAAAAGTTCCATTTTCAATTTCGTTTTTTATTTGAAGCAGTCCATTTTCAATTTCTTTTTGTTCTTCAGAAGAGATAATCCCTTGTTTACCAAGCATTCTGCTGTGAGCGATACTTCCTTTTATATCTTCTTCATACATTCTTTTGTCAAAAGTAATAGATGCATTAAATTTTTCTAGTAATTTGTCAGTTTCTTTGTTAAAACTACTTTCCCACATTTTTTTCATAATTTTATTTTTCCTTTCTTATAAAAAGTATTATTTTTGCTATTATTATAACAAAAAAAGAGATATTTAAAAGTTCAAAAAGTTGTATTAATTCAGAATATATTATCGGACGTTATTTTTATAGTAAATTTATAAATCAAATAAATTAAATAAAATTTGCATAAATAATTAACAATATATCTTAAACGACAAGTTTAAAATCTTTTTTCTTAAAAAATTAAAATAAAAAAGGGAAACAGAATCCCTTCCTATAATTAACAATATTATTTCATAACTTTTCAAAAAAAATTATAACGTAGACTTATTTCAAGCTATTAATTCCAGCGAGATTTATAAAATTCCAAGGCTTGTTGTAATGTGGCTGAAAGAAAAAGTCTAAAAATGCTAAATCGTCGATTGTCATTTTGTTTTGAATGCAAACAGACAGCGTGTTTATTGATTGCGTTAAATCGAATTTTGAGTTTAGCTGAGCTCCTAATATCTGTCTTGTTTTTTTGTCAAAAATTACTTTTAGTGTAACAGACTCATAAGTTGGCATAAATTCAGGTCTGTAATTATCGACTGCAATTGCGCTTTCTACATCCAATCCAAATGATCTTGCACTTTCTTCAGTAAGTCCAGTTGCAGCCATGTTATTTTCATAAATTTTAATTCCTGAAGTTCCTTGTGTTCCTGGATGTTCAAATTTATTTTCAGAAATATTTAGTCCAGCTAGAGTTCCCATTCTAACTGCATTTGTCGCAAGTGGAATATACATTTCCTTTTGAAGCGGATTATAAAAAACTGAGCAGCAGTCTCCAGCAGCCATCACATCTTTATTGCTGGTTCTCATAAATCTATCAACTTTTATAGCGCCGTTTGGAAGCGTTTCTAATTGATTTTCAAAAAGTTTTGTATTTGGAACAAAACCTACACACATAATCACTAAATCTGCTTCATATTCATTTTTGTCAGTGATAACTTTTGTTACAATTCTGCTATTGTCATTATCTCCAATAAATTTTAGCACTTTTTCGTTCGTTGCAATTGTAACTCCATTATTTTTCAATGTATTTTCTGCCACATCTGTAAATTCTTTGTCAAAATATTTACTCAAAATTCTTTTTTCAGCGTCAACCAAAACAACTTCTTTTCCATTTTCTTTAAATGCTTCGACCAATTCAACACCGATATAACCTGCACCGACAACGACAACTTTTTTTGACGACTTACTTTTTTCAATAATTTTATTGGCGTGATTATAATTTTTACAAAGTAAAATATTTTTTAACCCAATTCCATCAATTTTTGGAATAATTGGCCAAGAACCTGATGTAACGATTAATTTATCATAAGTTTCTTCAAATTCTTCGTTATTTTCCAAATTTCTAACTTTTAATTTTTTATTTTTTACGTCAACATCTGTGACATCGTGCTTCATCCGAGTGTCAACTCCAAGCTCAAATAATTCTTCAGGCGAAGAATAAAAAAGCCCTTTTGGATATTTGACAACTCCACCAATATATAGTGCGATTCCGCAAGATAAAAAAGAAATGTTGTCATTTCTTTCAAATACCGTAATTTTAGCATTTGGATTCAATTTTTTTAAGTTTTTTATAGCTGCGGTTCCAGCGTGAGTACATCCAATAACGACTACTTTCATGAAAAACCTCTCCTTTATAATTAATATTATTTTTTCGATTAATAAATTATAATATTTATAAAAATATTTTTTTTATTAATTTGTAGTTATTATAATTATACTACAAAATTTAAAAAAAACAACAATTAAAAATATAAAAAAATATAATTGAAAAAATTTTCAAATAATGTTAAGATTAATTTGTAATAATTTTGCTTTTATAAAATTTATAATTTATAAAAAACAGAAAAATAAAATAATGGAGATTTTTAATAATTATGAAAAGAAAAACTATAAAAAATCAAGTTGAGATAAATGGAATTGGACTTCACAAAGGAAAACAGATAAAAATGGTTTTAAAGCCTGCGAGCAAAAAAACTGGAATTGTTTTTGAAAGGGTGGATGTCTGTGATAAGAATAATATCATAAAAGTGAATTACAAAAATTTGTTTGATTTAGAGAGAGGAACGAATATTCAAAATGAAGATGGAGTAAAACTTCACACAATTGAGCATTTTATGTCGACACTTTCAGTTTGTGGGATTACTGATGTTTTTGTGGAAATTGAAGGAAATGAAATGCCAATTTTGGACGGAAGTTCAATCAGGTTTGTGGAAAAAATTAAAAGTGCTGGAGTTTTGGAACTGGAAGAAGAAATAGAACCTTTGATTATAACTGAGCCTGTTATTTTTTCTGATGAAAAAAATGGAAAATATGTTTTGGCGTTGCCATATGACGGGTTTAAAATTTCTTACACAATAGATTTTAATCATACATTTCTAAAATCAGAATATTTTGAATTTGAAGTAAATTTAGAAAATTATGAAAAAGAAATTGCAAGTTGCAGAACTTTTGCATTTGACTACGAAATAGACTTTTTGAAAAAAAATAATCTTGCTCTTGGAGGAAGTTTGGACAATGCTATTGTGATTGGCAAAGATGGACCATTAAATCCTGAAGGGCTTCGGTATGAGAATGAATTTGTGCGACATAAAATTTTGGACATAATCGGAGATTTGTATGTTTTGGGAACTCCAATTAAAGCACATATAATTGCAATAAAAGCTGGACATTTTATAAATGCAAAATTAACTGAAATGATTGCAAAAAAATTTGAAATATAAAAAAATTTATATTTTTAAAATAAAAATTTTTATTAAAAAAACTTGTAATTTATAAAAAAATAAAATATAATATAGATAATTTAAATAAAAAAATAATTAGGAGGGAATTTTAAGATGGAAACAGTTATGAATATAGAAGATATTATGAAAATATTGCCACATAGATACCCATTTTTATTGGTAGATAGAGTGATAGAAAAAAATGGGACAGATAGTTTGGTCGCCATTAAAAATTTGACAATGAATGAAGAATTTTTTCAAGGGCATTTTCCAGGAAAACCTGTTATGCCGGGGGTATTGCAAATGGAAGCACTTGCACAGGCAGTTGGGCTACTTATGCTAGAACCTGGAAAGATACCTTTATTTATGTCAATTGACAAATGTAAATTTAGAAAACCTGTTGTACCTGGGGATCAATTAAGACTTGAAGTGGAAAAATTGAGCGTGAGAAGAAATATTATCGTTGCTAAAGGAAAATGTTTGGTTGATGGAGCCGTAGTGAGCGAAGGAGAATTAAAATTTGCAGTAACAGATATGTAAAGACGAATGAAAACGAGAGGTATTAATTTATGAGTTTAAATAATATACATCCAACGGCAATTGTTGATCCAAATGCTAAAATAGGGGAAAATGTAAAAATAGGTCCATATTCGGTAGTAGGTCCTGAAGTTTCAATAGGAAATGGAACAGTCATAGAATCTCATGTTGTAATTGAGGGTGAAACTATAATTGGAGAAAATAATTATATTTTTTCCTTTGTGTCAATCGGAAAAGTACCACAAGATTTAAAATTTAACGGCGAAAAAACTAGAGTTATAATTGGAAATAATAATAAAATTAGAGAATTTGTTACAATTCATAGAGGGACAATTGATAAGTATGAAACAAGAATTGGAAATGACACTCTTGTTATGGCATATGTTCACATTGCCCACGACTGTATTATTGGAGATCACTGCGTTCTAGCAAATGCAGCTACTTTTGCGGGACATGTGGAAGTTGAAGATTGGGCGGTTGTTGGTGGACTTACGGCGATACATCAGTTTACAAGAGTTGGAAGACATGCAATGATTGGTGGATGTTCAGCTGTGAATCAGGATGTAGTTCCTTATATGCTTTCTGAAGGAAATAAAGCGAGAGCCGTTTATATCAACATTGTAGGGCTTAAGAGAAGAGGATTTTCTGAAGAGCAGATAAAAACTTTAAGAGAAGTTTATAAAATTATCTTTAAGAAAAAATTGAAATTGGAAAAAGCGCTGCAAATTTTGGAAAAAGATTATAAAGATAATGAAGACGTGGTAAAATTAGTCGAATTTATCAGAAAGAGCAAAAGAGGAATTACAAGATAAAAATTAGTGAAATAAAAATTAACGAAATTTAGTGAGAAATCTCGAATTTCTATAAATAAAAAAATTTATTGAATCAAATTAATATAAATTTTCTCAAAATAAATAATTTAGAAAATTAACTAGGTGTATTTATTTTGGGTTAATTTTTTTATAAATTTGTATTTACAAAAAAAGATAGAGGAAAAAATATGGAAAAAGTGGGATTAATTGCCGGAAATGGCAAGTTGCCAGAATTATTTTTAAATGCTTGTCAAAAAAAGGGGATTGAGATATTTTGCGTCTATTTGTTTGAGAGTGTTGAAGAGAGTGTGAAAAATTATAAAAATTCGGTAAAATATAGCGTAGCACAAGTTGGTAAAATTATTTCTTATTTTAAAAAAAATAATGTTTCTCATCTGATAATGCTGGGAAAAGTTGAAAAAAATCTCATTTTTTCCAATTTGAAATTTGATTTGACGGCTACTAAAATTTTGCTTTCGACTAAAAATAAAAAGGATAAAAATATATTAAAAGCAATAATAGATTATATTGAAAGTGAAAATATAACAGTTTTACCGCAAAATTATCTTCTTGATGAATTTATGGCAAGTGAAGAAGTTTATACAAAAGCAAGTCCTGATAAAAATGAGAAAAAAACGATAGAAATCGGAATAGAAGCAGCAAAAATGTTGACAAGTATTGATGCTGGACAAACTGTCGTCGTAAAAAATGAGTCTGTCATTGCGCTTGAAGGAGTTGAAGGAACGGATAGGACAATTTTACGAGGAGGAGAACTTGCTGGGAAAAAGTGTATCGTTGTGAAAATGGCTAGAAATGATCAAGATTACAGAATTGATATTCCGACGATTGGGCTTGAAACTGTAAAGAGAGTGGCGCAGATAAATGGGCGTGGAATAGTTATTGAAGCAGACAAAATGATGTTTATTGATAAAGAAGAAGTGATTGATTTTGCAAATAAAAATAAAATATTTATAGTGGGAATTAAATTTTAGAAATATTTTTATGGAATTTATTTTAAATTTACTTTTATAAAGAAAAAGAAAATAGGTAAAATTATGGAAAAAACTAAAAAAGTATTTATTTCTTGTGGTGAAATGTCGGGAGATTTACATGCTTCTTACATTGTGGAAGAAATGAAAAAGAAAGAAAATCTTGAATTTTATGGAGTTGTTGGAGATAAGTCCATCGCAGCTGGAGTAAAAGTGATAAATCATATAAAGAATAACGATGTGATGGGATTTGTGGAAGCTATAAAAAAATATTGGTATTTTAAGGAAAAATCAAAAGAATATATTAACTTTATAAAAAAAGAAAAAATAAAAACAGTAATTTTTGTTGATTTTGGTGGCTTTAATTTAAAGTTTTTTGATTTGGTAAAAAAAGAAATTCCCAATATAAGAACAATTTATTACATTCCGCCAAAAGTCTGGGCCTGGGGGAAAAGCAGGATTAAAAAATTGAAAAACTTTGATGATGTCGTTGTGATTTTTCCTTTTGAAAAAAAATATTTTGACAAGACGCTTGAAAAATTTGGAAGTGATTCAAAAAGAAGTTTGAAAGTTCATTATTTTGGGAATCCATTTGTTGATAAATATAAGTTTAGTGAATATTTAGGAGAAAAAATTTTACTTTTGCCAGGAAGCCGTGAGCAGGAAATTGAAAAATATTTGCCTGTGATTTATGAAGTTTTGACAAGTCCAAAAGTTAAAAATGAAAAATTTATAATGAAGCTTGCGGATAAATCACATATTAAATATATTGATAAAATAAATAAAAAGTTTAATATGAATTTTAAAAGCTTAAAAAATCTGGAAATTTCATTTGAAAAAGTTGAAAAAATTAGAGATGAATGTAAGTTTGCAATTGCGACTTCTGGTACGGTCACATTTGAAATGGCTCTTATGGGGCTGCCTGTCATAGTAGTTTACAAAACTTCTAAAATAAATGCTTTTATAGCGAGAAAAATCGTTAAAATAAAATATATTACTTTAACTAACTTAAATGCTGAAAAAGAAATTTTTAAAGAGTTGCTGCAAGAAGATTTTTCATCTCAAAAGATTTTGGATGAAATGGAAAAAATGGAAAAAAATAAAGAAAAGATTGTACAAAGTTTGAAACTGGAAAAAGAAAAATTTGGAAATTTTGGAGTTTTGGAAAAAATTTCGGAATATTTAATTTCTAAAATTCAATAGTATGATTTATAGTATAATTTTGAAAAAAGAGGAAAAAATATGGGAAAACAAGATGAATTGTCAAATAATTCGATATTTAAATTATTTGTAAAATATTTTATTCCAACACTTATAGGTTCAGCTGTGGTTGTTTTGTACAATATCGTAGACAGGTTTTTTGTTGGAAAAATTAGTGAAAAAGCACTTGCAGGTGCTGGAATAGCGTTTTATATAGTTATGCTTATAATTGCTTTTTCAATGTTAATTGGAGTTGGAGCGGGGACAATTATTTCGCTTAGGTTAGGGCAAGGTAAAAAAGGTGCGGCAAAAAAAGTTTTAGGAAATACAATTACAATGTTTGCAGTTTTAGGTATTTTTTTATATCTCGTGCTAATATTGAATATAAACACTATTTTAACATATTCGGGAGCAAATAGTGAAACTTTGCCATATGCAAAAACATATTTACAAATAATTATGTTTGCAATATTACCGCTTTTTTACTCTTATGGACTGACTAATGTCTTAAATTCAGTAGGAGCACCTAACGTTGCAATGTTTTCAATGTTAATCGGTGCAGTTGTCAATATTATTTTAGATTATGTGGCAGTTATGATTTTACATACTGGAATTGAAGGTACAGCTTATGCAACATTGATAGGAAATGTGCTGTCAGCAGTATTTGTTTTATATTTTTTAACAGCTGGAAAATTTCCTTTTAAAGTTAATTTATTTGGGTTTAAGCTAGAAGAAAAAAGTAAATTGGTTTTGCAATTTAATAAATTAAAGTTGGATAAAAAAATTATAATGGACGTTTTATCAATTGGAATGTCGCCATTTTTACTACAAGCCGCAAGTTCTCTTGTGGGAGTGATTACAAATAAAATTGTAGATATAAATGGCGGAACTTATGGAGTTGCAATTATGACTATTATAAATTCATATTTGCCGCTGATGACGATGAGTGTCTATTCGGTTTCACAGGCAATTCAGCCAATTGTGGGGTTTAATTATGGAGCAAAAAATTATGAAAGAGTTAGAGAATCGCTACTTACAGCAGTGTATGCTGGTGTCGGATTATCTGCAATATTTTGGGCAGTTGTAATGATTTTTCCAAAAGAAATGGTTTTATTTTTTAATGAGAAAAGTACGATTTCTGCTTTGAAGGAAGGGGAAAAGGCTATGAGAATTTATTTTTCTCTTGTGATTTTGTCGTCTTTTGGAATCATTATACCGAATTATTTTCAAGCAACAGGACGTTCTAAATATTCTGTAATTTTAAATTTATTGAGACAAGTTATCATCTTTTTAATAGTTGTTATAATTTTTTCAAACATATTTAAGTTAAATGGTGTATGGTATGCACAGCCATTTACAGATTTTGTATTTTTTATAATACTTGCTGTGCTTTGGTATAAGGAAAATAAAAAGATGAAAGATTTAACTGCTGCAAGAGAAAATGAAAAAATAGCAATTAGAGAAAAAAGAGAAAATTAATAAAAAAAGAGGTAAAAATTATGAGAGTAATAATACTTATGGTGATTTCCTATTTGCTGGGAAGTATTCCAAATGCACTATGGATTGGGAAAGTTTTTTGTGGAATAGACGTGCGGGAACATGGAAGTAAAAATACTGGCTCTACAAATGCAGCTCGTGTTTTAGGACCAAAATGGGGTCTCTTGACATTGGTTTTGGATATTTTAAAAGGATTTGTTCCAACACTAATTGCAGTTAGCTTGAAAATGGACTTTTTTCAAAATCTGACAAATATTAAAAATATAGATTTTGTATTAGTTGGAATTTGTGCTATATTGGGACATATTTTTTCCATATTTTTGAAATTTAAAGGTGGAAAAGCCGTTGCTACAACGCTGGGAGTATTTGTGATACTTGTACCAAAAGCTATATTATTTTCAGCAATTATATTTTTTATAGTTTTTGCAATTTTTAGATATGTGTCGCTTTCTTCAATCTGTGCAGCAATATTACTTCCAATATTTATATTTTTAATGTATAGAGATATTTTAATTTACACATTTTTGGGAATTTTAATAGCGATATTAATAATTTTAAAACATAGAAGCAATATTGAAAGATTAAAAAATGGGACTGAATCGAAATTTAGCTTAAAAAATAAAAAAGGAAAGTAGGTAAAAGCAATGTCAGGAAACAAAAAAAATATTTTAGTAATAGGTGGTGGGAGCTGGGGAAGCTGCCTTTCAAAATTATTAGTTGAAAATGGTCATAATGTCTATTTGTGGGAGTATAACGAAGAGGTTAGAGATGTTATGAAAACTACAAAAACAAATCCAAATTTTTTGAAGGGAATAAAATTGCCAGATGAATTAAATATCATAGACGATTATGGAAAGGTTTTAACTGATGAAAAAAAATATGGAAAAATAGATATTGTATTACTTGCGACACCAACGCAATTTTTAAGAGGTGTTTTAAAAAGATTGAAAAATTTCTTAAATTATAATATAATACTAGTAAATGTTGCAAAGGGATTGGAAATTTCTACTAAAAAAAGAATTTCTGAAATAGTTGATGAAGAATTAGAAAACAAAAATTATAATTATGTTTTATTAGCTGGGCCTACTCACGCAGAAGAAGTAGCGCAAAGATTACCATCAGCAATACTTTCAGTTTCAAAAGATGAAAACTCAGCAAAAATTGTACAGAAGACATTTAGTAATAGTTATTTCAGAGTTTATACAGGGACGGACCTAATGGGAGCAGAACTTGCGGGGGCATTAAAAAACTGCCTTGCAATAGCAGCTGGAATCGCCGACGGTCTAGGTTATGGAGATAATACAAAAGCTGCGCTTATTACTCGTGGAATAAACGAAATGTTTGAAATTGCGAAATATTATAATGCAAATCAAAAGACATTTATGGGATTATCTGGACTGGGAGATATTATCGTAACTTGTACAAGCCGTCATAGCCGAAATAGATACGTAGGAGAAAAATTAGGAAAAGGTGAGAAAATAGAAGATATAATAAAAAATATGCAAATGGTGTCCGAAGGAGCTGAGACAATTAAAGCGCTTTACAAAATTATAAAGGAAAATAATTTAAATGCACCTATTTTTACAGCACTTTATGAAGTTATTTACAAAGGAAAACCAGTAACCGATTTGGAGAAGACATTTATGAGTAGAGATTTAAAATCAGAATTTTCAAATTAAAAATTTTAAAGAAAAAAGTGGGAGTGTGAAATGGAAGAAAATAACAATTTAAATTTGATGTCGTTATATTTAAGTGATATTCAAAAGTTTAACTTGCTTTCAAAAGAAGAGGAGTACGATTTATTAAGACGGATAAAAGAAGAAAATGATGAACAGGCAAGACAGTTATTAATATTATCAAATTTAAGATTAGTAATAAGTACTGCCAAAAAATCTCTGGGAAATGGACTTCCATTAATAGATTTAATAAGTGAAGGAAATATAGGATTAATAAAAGCAATAAATAAATTTGATTATGAAAAAGGTCACCGATTTAGTACATATGCGGTTTGGTGGATAAAACAATCCATTAAAAAGGCAATCATAAATATCGGTCGGGACATTAGAATACCATCGTATAAATATGAACAGCTGTCCAAAGTAAACAAAGTTATGAAAGATTATATGGCAACTCACGGCGAAATGCCATCAACTAGTTACATTGCCCAAAAAATTGACTTAAAAGAAAATAAAGTAGTTTTGCTTATGAATGAATTCCAAGATATGATTTCGTTGAATGAAGTAGTAGGAGATAATATTTTTTTAGAAGATGTTATTGGTAAAAATGATGATGTCGAAGAAAAAATTATAAAAGAAGATCAATTACTGGAAATGCGAGAATTACTAAATAATGTTTTAACAGAAAGAGAAAAGAAAATATTGGAGTACAGATATGGACTTTACAACAATAAAATTTATACTTTGAAGGAAATTGGCGAAATGATGGGAATTACCCGGGAACGAGTGCGACAAATAGAAAAAAAAGCGATAACAAAATTAAAAGAACATTTGAAGAAATATAAAGATATATTATAAAATTAAAGAGGTGGAATTATGTTAAATATGACGGTTGATAGAAAAGCGTTGTTGAAAGCGATTAATATTGTCGAAAAAGCTGTAACAGAAAATAAAATTAGGGAAGTTTTATCTGGGATTTACATTGAAACTTTTGACAATAGAGCGGTTTTGAGAGGAACTGACCTGGAACTGTCGATAAATACTGAAATCGAAGCTCAGATAGAAGAACATGGGAAAATTGTAATAAAACATGAATTAATAGAAGAATTTTTGAAACAGATTTCTGATGAAAAAATTGTACTTGCAGAAGAAGACGGAATGTTAGTGATAAAAACTAGCGCAACTGATGCAAATTTTTCACTTTATTCAGCGGAAAATTATCCAATTCAATCGAAACTTGAGAATGGAGTTGAATATGTGTTTTTAAAAGAAAAATTATTAAATTATATTGAAAATGTAAAAATTTCAGCTGCGACAGATGTAGAAAACTTAGCGGTAAACTGTATCCGTTTAGAAATAGAAGAAAACAAATTAAAGTTAATTTCATCGGATACATATAGACTTACTTACATTGAAGAAGATTTGGAAGAAAGTCAAAGAAATAAAGAAAACTTAATTGTGAGTATTCCGCTAAAAACAATTGATGGACTTATAAAAATTATGAAATTAGTGGAAGAAAGTGAAATAATGTTAAAATCAGATGGTTCAAAAGTTTATTTTAAATTTTCTAATGTAGAAATTCTGACAAGAACGATAGATTTGCAATTTCCAGATTATAAATCAATTTTAAATAGCTCAAAACACGATAAAAAAGTACTTTTAAATACAAAAGACTTTTTATCCGTCTTAAAAAGAGCATCCATTTTTGTAAAGGAAAATAAAGAATTCAGAAATGGAGCAGTTTTTAAATTTGAAAATAATAAATTGACTCTTACAGGGACAAATGACAACGCTAGAATAAAAGAAAAAATAATAATTATTCAAGAAGGAGAAAATTTAAAAATTTCATTAAATGTGAAATTTTTAATTGATTATATTTCTACAATACAAGGAAAAGTGACAGTTTTAGAATTACTGAATGAAAAAAGTTCGGTTATTATAAAAGATGAAAATAATCCAAATTCACTTTATTTTACTATGCCACTAGCACTTAGAGAAAGTTAATTTTAAATTTTTAGTAAATATTAATCAGAAAGGGGAATAATACACAATGCCTATAAAAATACCTAATAATTTACCGGCAGTAGAGATTTTAGCAAAAGAGAATATCTTTGTAATGAAAGAAAGTAGAGCATTGTCGCAAGATATTCGACCTTTAAAATTTGTGATAGTAAATTTAATGCCGACTAAGATTGAAACAGAAACTCAGCTTTTAAGACTTCTTAGCAACACGCCGCTTCAAATTGAAGTTACATTTTTAAAAATGGCATCATATGTTTCAAAAAATACTTCAAAAGAACATATGGCAAATTTTTATAAAACATTTGACGACATTAAAAATGACTATTTTGATGGTTTGATTATAACAGGAGCTCCTGTGGAAAATTTAGAATTTGAAGAAGTAATTTACTGGAATGAACTTACAAAAATTATGAAATGGAGCAAAAAGCATGTTTACTCAACGATTTCAATTTGCTGGGGAGCACAAGCCTCTTTATACTATCACTATGGAATTAAAAAATATAAATTAAAAAAGAAACTTTTTGGAATCTATCCACTAAAAATAAAAATTTGTCACACTATGCTTTTAAGGGGTTTTGATGAAATTTTTAATATGCCGCAGTCAAGACATACAGAAGTAAGAGCTGAAGACATCGAAAAAGTGATAGAGTTGGAAATATTGGAAAATTCAAAAGAATCTGGAGTGAGCATTGTAAGAACTAAAGATAAAAGAGATGTCTTTATTATGGGACATTTAGAATATGATAGAATGACTTTGGCAAAAGAGTACGAAAGAGATGTTAAATTGGGTAAAAAAATAGAAGTGCCGTTTAATTATTATCCAAATGATGATCCTACAAAAATTCCACCATTTGTTTGGCGAGGACATGCAAATTTACTTTTTTCAAATTGGGTTAATCACCATGTGTACCAAAATACTCCGTATGATTTGAGAGAATTGAAAAATCTTTAATAAAAAATAAAACTGACCTAAAATTAAGATTTTAAGCCAGTTTTTTTATTGGAAATTTTAGTTATAATATTATTTTTATAGCTTCTTTGGGAAAAAATAATACTTTTTAAAAAATTACATTTTCAAGAAGCTGTGAATTCATAATATCATATGGCATAACCATTCCGCCACCATTTGAATCGAGATTGATATTTTTTCCGACTTTTAGTCCAGCTTTTTTAAATACGATGTAGACAAATTGTGAGCAGTACAACCTTTTGTCGAAATTTTTATCAAAAGTTATTCCGTAAGGTTTTGTGGTAGTCTCGTCTATTTCGTGAAAAAGAGCCTTTTTAAAGTTGTCATCTATATTCTTTAATCTAAATACAGCCACTTCCCTTTTTAAATTTTGCCAAGTATAAATCGGACTTTCGCTATATCCGATTGAATATGTTGGAAATTCTACAATTTTTTTATGTTCATTCAATATGGCGGCATGTCCCCACATAGTACGAAAACTAGAACCTTTAGATAGTACAAGAATATCTCCAGACTGTAGTTTATCCATATTCTGAATAATTTCTTTTGGGGAGTACCACTTATATTTTGAAGCTGATGACTGAGCTGATAAAGCTAAAGAAAACACAAAATAAAGAAAAAAGAGTAAAATTTTTTTATTATAATTTCTAAAAATTTTATTTTTCATAAATAAAAAATCCTTTCCCAAATTTATATAAATATTATATAAAAAACTAATAAAATAGTCCAGCATTATTTTATAAAATTAAAAAAAAAACATTAAAAAAAAATACAAATTTTAGAAAAAATAACTTGAGTTTTTATTAAGTTTATGGTTTAATTAAAGTAGAGGAGATTTTAATAATAAAATTGAAAAGAGAGGAGGAAAAACTATGATAGACAAAAATGCTATTTTGCTGGAAAGAAAGAAAAAAATAGATGCCAAGATGGATAAAATTAAACACAAGATAGTTGTGATGAGTGGAAAAGGTGGTGTTGGAAAAACAACTACGGCGATAAATTTAGCTTATGGGTTATCAGTAAAAGGATATAAAGTTGGTGTTTTAGATGCTGATTTACACGGTCCAAATGTCCCAATTATGTTTGGAGTGGAAGGAAAAAAACTTTCCAAGGTTTCTGAACCATTAAAAATTTCAGATAATTTGTGTATTTCTTCATTAAGTTTTTTCATTCCCGATGATAATCCTGTAATTTGGAAAGGTCCCCAAAAAATAACTGCCATAATGGAGCTATTGGAAGGTATAGAATGGAAAGAGTTAGATTTTTTAATTGTTGATTTACCACCTGGAACTGGAGATGAAACATTAGCAATCGCACAAAATATAAATAGTGCAAATGCTTTGATAGTTTCAACGCCACAAAATGTTTCGATTTTGGATTCAAAAAGAGCTCTGAAATTTGCAAAATTAATTAATTTAAAAGTTTTAGGAATGATTGAAAATATGAGTGGATTTGTGTGTCCTGATTGTAGTAAAGAAGTACATATATTTAAAAAAGGTGGAATAGAAAAAGTTGCAAAAGAAACAAAAACGGAATTCTTAGGTTCTGTGCCACTAGATGCCAATATTGTTGAATCAGGTGATAATGGATTGCCATTTATTTCAAGTGATTCATTAGCCTCAAGAAAAATGAATGATATTATTGAAAAAATTATAAAAAAAATAACAAGCTAACAAAGAATTTCAAATAATATAAAGAAAGCGAGAGGAAAAAATGAAAGTACTAGTATTTAACAAAAATGAGAAAACAAGAATGGTTGTTGGACAGCTATTAAAAGAACTAAGTTTCAATGTAATATTGGCAGAAACAGAAGAACAATTGTTGGATTCTATGAAAAATGAGGCATTGGACATAACATTTTTAGACACAAATTCATTTGAAGATTTTCAGCATTCAATCGACAGTGTGTTAAAATATAAAAGACAAAGCTATATAATTTTATCAATAGAACAAGATGACAGATATTCAAAGACAGAAGCATTATTAAATGGAATAGATGATTATGTTTATAATGATTTTAGATTAGAAGAAATTTCTGCAAAATTCAAGTCAATTGTTAGAATTTTAAATAAAAAATTAACAGAAGACGAAATGGGAATTTTGACAGCATATGACTTGACACTAAATCCTGCAAATAGAGAAGTAAAAAGAGCTGGAAATGAAATTGAGTTAACAAATAAAGAATTTTTACTGCTTGAATATTTTTTGAGAAATAAAAATAGAGTGCTTACAAGAACAATGATTTCAGAAAAAATATGGGATATTGATTTTGTTTCTGAAAGTAATATAGTAGATGTGTATGTGAACTTTTTAAGAACAAAAATTGACAAAGGATATGATGAAAAAATCATAAGAACTGTAAGAAGTGTAGGTTATATTGTAAAAGAATAGAAAATGGTTAATATTTCGTTGTTTTAAAACTGTAATAATAACAAAATAATAAAAAATGTAAATTTTCATTGATTTTATAAAAATAATATGTTAAAATATGTTAGATATAAAAAAAGGAAGTGATAATTATGTTTAAGCAAATAGAATTAGCATATGATTTTAACGCATTGGAACCAAACATAGATGCAAAGACAATGGAAATACATTATGGGAAACACCATGCAACATATACAAACAATTTAAATGAAACTCTAAAAAATAATGCGCCTGAGTTTTTAGAAAAGCCGATTGAAGAAATTTTAAAAAATTTGGATGCGTTGCCAGAGGGAATCAGAATAGCTGTTAGAAATAATGGAGGAGGGTTTTATAACCACAATTTATATTTTGATATAATGGGACCTGATGCGGGTGGTAAGCCAACAGGAAAATTATTAGAAGAAATTAAAGAAACATTTGGAAGTTTTGAAAATTTTAAAGATGAATTTTCAAAAGCTGCAGCTACAAGATTTGGTTCAGGATGGGCTTGGTTAGTAGTAAATGGAGAAGGTAAATTAAAAGTTACTTCAACAGCAAACCAAGATTGTCCGCTTATGTCTAATGTTACGCCTTGCAGCTGCTCACAAGGAACACCTATTTTGGCAATTGATGTTTGGGAACATGCATATTATTTAAATTATCAAAATAGAAGACCTGATTATATTTCTGCATTTTTTAATGTAATTAATTGGGATAAAGTTGCTAAAAGATATGAAGATGCAATTAAATAAATAATTAGATAGTTAGTAAAATAGCAAAAAAATATAAATAAATTTATGTGGGATTGAATTGATTTTCGTTCAATCCTTTTTAATTTCTATTTTTATTTTATGCAAAAATTATTTGACTTAATAATTTTTATTTGATATACTATAAAAAAGTAATAATTTTAAAAATATTTGAAATTCAAATTATAATTTATTTAAGGAGATGAAAAAAATGGCAACACCAAAAGTAACAACAGATATGAATATTATGGAAGCGGTAGAAAATTATCCGATTATTGCTCAAGTTCTTATGAGATATGGTCTTGGATGTGTGGGTTGCATAATTTCAAGCGCTGAAACTCTTGGGGAAGGAATTGCAGCTCATGGATTAAATCCTGATATTATTGTTGAAGAAGTAAATGCAATTTTGGAAAAACAGGAAAATATGTAAAAAATTATTTTATAAAAAAATTGTCTTAAAAGTTAAACTTTTAGGACAATTTTTTTT
Source organism: Leptotrichia rugosa (assembly GCF_041200005.1). NCBI lineage: Bacteria > Fusobacteriati > Fusobacteriota > Fusobacteriia > Fusobacteriales > Leptotrichiaceae > Leptotrichia > Leptotrichia rugosa. The sequence continues at coordinate 1,146,016 of NZ_CP165644.1, read as the reverse complement.
ACATTATTAATAAAAATCCATAAATGATATTTGTAAGTAAAATAACTCCAACAAAAAATCTGTTTATAAATTTAAATATACTTTGAGAATTAAATGTTAATATCAAAATTATATTTATTATTGAATATATTAAAAATAATAAAGAAAAATTTTTAAATATAAAAAACTTCGAAGTTTTTATAAGCATAAAAACTGGAGGAAGCAAAAATTTGAATGAATTGCTAAAAAAAGTATATAAAAAAATTACTAAAACTTCAAAAAGCAATGTTAAAATTGTCACTCTTTCTGCAAATCTCGTTCTATTTTGACCTAAAAATAGTAATGATAAAATAGAATAAACTCGCACAAATATTAAAAGTAACGATAAAAAAGCAAATGTACTAATCATAAACTAAATCTCCATTTTATATTTTTGTTTTAATTATTTTAAATAATTTTATAATAAATTTTTTTGTCTTGCCATCTTTTCAAGTTCTCTTATTCTATCTTCAGTTGCAGGGTGAGTTCTAAAAAGATCTTGAAATTTGCCAAGGTTTGCAAGTGGGTTTATTATAAACATGTTTGCCGTTGCAGGGTTCTGATTTTCCATTGGAATGGCTTGACTGTAATTTTCCAATTTTATAAGTGCATTTCTTAAATATAATGGATTTCCAGAAAATTCTGCTCCAGCTTCATCAGCCATAAATTCTCTTTTTCTTGAAATTGACATTTGAATAATCATTGCAGCTATTGGCGCAAGTATTGAAACGAGCATAATTAAACCTATATTGTTATTTTTTCTTCTGTTGTCGCCAGAATTTGAAAAATAAGGTAAAAATCTTGTAATATTAGCAATGGCACCTGCAAAAGTCGAAGCTATCGTACTGATTAAAATATCACGATGTTTTATATGACCAAGTTCGTGTCCTAAAACCCCTGCAAGTTCGTTGTCATCCATTATTTCCAAAAGTCCTTGTGTACAGGCGACTGCTGCATTTTGGGGATTTCTTCCAGTTGCAAATGCATTTGGCTGTCTTTCAGGGATAATGTATATTTTAGGCATAGGCAATTCTGCATTTTGCGCTAATCTTTGGACAATTTTATATAATCTTGGATTAGAGGCGCTTGTAACTGGTTGACCACGATATGCTTTTATAACCATTTTATCGCTAAACCAGTAACTGTAAAAGCTCATCGCAGCGGCAATCAAAAGACCGATTAAAGCACCTTGCCGATTTCCCAAAAGTCCACCAATAAATGTAAATAAAAAGACTAATGTAAACATCAAAAAACCTGTCTTTAAAGTGTTTATAAACATATTATTACTTTTCCTTTCTTTTTATTATATTGTATTATATTAATTACATCTTATTATAATATATATTTATTTTTTTTTCAATTTAAATAATAAAAAATACGCTTTTAATAAAAAATTCAAAAGCATATTTTTTTAAATTTAAGATTTTAGAATTTTCTCAAAAATGATTGATTTTGTCAGCTTATAGAGTAAAACCATCAAAAGTACCGGAAAAACAATGCTTGTAAGTAGAATTATTCCAATTATAATAGGTGCATTTTCCATTATGCTGTGAGAAATATTATTAATTTCTGTTGAAAAATTATTAATCTTTTGTTTTGCAGTGTCTATTTGACCAGGAATGTTAAAAATACTTTTGTTTTGGTCTAAAGAGAGCATACTGTCTTTTATATTGTTAAGTCTATTTAAGTTTTGATTTAACTGGACAATTGCTGGAGTTTTATATTCTTTTTCAAAATAATTTGAAATCATAGAATTTACAAAAATTGTTCCAGGAATTACTGCATAAATATAAATTAAAACAAAAAAAGAATATTTTGAGATTTTTTTAAATATTTCTGTAATGCTATTTTTAAAAACAGTGTACGGCAAATAAGAAACTAGTGAAATAAATATAAGTATTGTAGCCAATTTTACTCGAAAAATTTCTTGATAAATAGTTTGAATTTTTAAAACTACGACGCTTGCCAGAGAAATTTTCCAAATGATATTTATCATATCGTAAACAGGCTGAATTATATCTCCGACTTCAATTTGCATTCCTAAAATCATATTCACATTGACAGTACTTCCTTCGATGACATCTGCCGCTCCTTTTAAAAGCGAAAGAGTTAAAAACAATCTTTGTGATTCTTTATAAGTTTTATCTAAATAAGGTCGAGTCAGATTTTTAAAAAAATTAAAAATTGTGTGCTCAAAAATTTTATCCATCAATCCGAAAATACATAAAAGTATTCCTAAAACAACTAAAATTATTATAGTTAAATCTTTTTTACTAAATTTTTTATTATTTATTTCCAATTTTATATCACCTCAATATTTATTATGTTTTATTTTATCTCTAAAATTTTTCTCACGACATAAGATGCAAGAACAAGTCCAGCAGTTCCTGGCACAAATGCGTTGCTTCCTGGAGTCGATTTTCTTGGCATTTTGTTATTTTTTCTGAATTCTGTCGGCAACTCCTCTTTAAATAATTCAGATTTATTTGGAACAAGTGGAATTTCTTTTGAAAAAACAACAGGAACATCTGTAATTCTTTTCTTTTTCAAAATTCCTCTAATCGTTCTAGCCATTGGACAAACTGAAGTATTTTTTATTTTTGCTATCTCAATCATCTCTGGATGCATTTTATTTCCAAATCCCATAGAAGAGATAATTTTTATTTTATTTTTTATACAAAACTCAATTAAATTTATTTTGCTTGTAACAACATCAATGGCATCGACGACAAAATCATATTTTTGATTCTCGAATATTTTTTCTACATCTTCATAAGTATAAATTAATTGTTTTATTAGCTTTACTTCACATTCAGGATTTATATCAAATATTCTAGCCCTCATCACTTCTGTTTTAGATTTTCCGATTGTGCTGTGAAGTGAATGAAGCTGTCTATTTATGTTAGATTCTGAAATTTCATCAAAGTCGACCATCGTAATATGACCAACTCCACTTCTCGCAAGAGCTTCAACTGTGTAAGAGCCAACACCTCCAACTCCAAATATAATAATTTTTGAATATTGTAATTTCTTTATATTATCTTCTCCAACTAACATCGAAAATCTTGCAAATACTTGATTCATTTGACCACCTTCCTTTTTTTCTTTTGAATTTTTCTTTATTATATCACAAAATTTTTAAATGTAAAGAATTAAAAAATTAAATATAAAAAAATAAAATTGAGAGTTGTAAAACAAAATATAAAAAAATACTTGCAAAAATATAAAAAGTATGATAAAATCATTAAGTAATATTAAATTAGAAGTAGAAATATTGTTTCTCACCTTTCCATCGTGTATTTAAAAAAGTTTTGAGATGAGTTAGGTTTATAGTTATTTTTTAAATATATATTTTAGTATCAAATTTTTTGATATATGAATTTTAATAACTATTTTGAGCAAGATGTTTCTTATATCTTGTTTTTTATTTGATTAAATTCTAATTTTAAGAAATTTAATAAATTTAGGAGGTGTTCTTTATAAGAGGGACTAATAAATTTGATGAACCTAGAATGAACGAAAGAATCAGAGCAAGGGAAATAAGAGTAATTGGTGATGACGGAGAACAATTTGGAGTTTTATCTGTTCGTGAGGCTTTGGCAATTGCGGCAGAAAGAGAATTGGATTTAGTTGAAATTTCACCGAATGCAACACCGCCTGTCTGCAAAATTATGGATTATGGAAAATTCAAATATGAGAAAACAAAAAAAGACAAAGAAAATAAGAAAAAGCAAAAAAATATTGTCGTGAAAGAAATTAGAATAAAACCTCATATTGATGAACACGACAAAGCAACAAAAATTTCTCAAATTAAAAAATTTATAGAAAAAGACCATAAAGTAAAAGTTAGTTTAAGACTTACAGGTAGAGAAAGATTACACGCAGATTCTGCAATCAAAGTGTTGGATGAATTTGCAAGTCATTTTGAGGAACTTGCTGTTATAGAAAAAAAATATGGAAAAGAACAAGTGCAAAAATTTATTTTATTATCACCAAAAAAATAATAAAATTAAATAAAAGAGCAATTTAATTTTTAAGGAGGAAAAAAATGCCAAAAATGAAAACACATAAAGGAACAAAAAAAGAGTAAAAGTTACAGGAAGTGGAAAAATTTCTATTAAACATTCAGGAAAAAGTCATATCTTAACTAAAAAATCTCACAAAAGAAAGAAAAGATTAGGACAAGATGCGATTGTTCCTAAAGGTGCAGAAAGAAAAATTAAAAAAGTTTTAGCTGGACAAGAAGGAAGATAATCAGTTAAAAAATAATAAATAAGAGATTAAAAATAGGCTGAATTTAAGAAATCAAGGAGGAAAGAAAATGCCAAGAGTAAAAACAGGAATAATTAGAAGAAAAAGACATAAAAAAGTTTTAAAAGAAGCAAAAGGTTATAGAGGATCAACAAAATCAAATTATAGAAAAGCTAATGAAGCAGTTAAAAAAGCAATGGCTTACGCAACTGAACATAGAAAACAGAAAAAAAGAAAAATGCGTGAATTATGGATTATTAGAATCAATGCCGCTACCAGATTAAACGGAGTTTCTTATTCAAGATTCATGAATGGGCTTAAAAAAGCTGGTATTGAATTAGATAGAAAAGTTTTAGCTGATTTAGCATTAAACAATCCTGCAGAATTTGCAAAATTGGTAGAAAAAGTTAAATAATAGTTTTAATTTAAAATAAGGGGCATAAGTTGCTCCTTTTTCTATATTTAATTTTTTATATTTAAAGACTTAAAATTAATTAATTAATTAAATAAAAAAATAATAACAAAAAAATAAAATTAAGGAGAAAAATGAGTAATAATTTTGAATTTGGAATAAAAAAACAGTTGATAACTAAAGAAGAACTTTCAAAAAAAGTAAAAGAACTGGGAGAAAAAATAACTTGTGACTTTAAAGATGAAAATGCTCCGCTAATAGTAATTGGGCTGTTAAAAGGGTCGGTGGTATTTATGGCTGATTTGATTAGGGAGATAAAACTGCCGCTTGAAATTGACTTTATTGAAGCGTCTAGTTATGGCGAAGGAACTCACACTACTAGAGAAGTTAAAATTTTAAAAGATTTGAGAAGTACGATAAGCGGGAAAAATGTGTTAGTTGTGGAAGACATAATTGATTCAGGATTTACATTGAAGAAAATTTTACAAATTTTAGGTAGCAGAAATCCTAAAAAAGTATCACTTTGTACGCTTTTGGACAAACCTGAAAGAAGAGAAGTGGAAGTGGAAGTTCAGTATGTTGGATTTGAAATTCCAAATGAATTTGTTGTTGGATATGGTCTGGATTTTGACGAAAAATATAGAAATCTTGAATATATTGGAATTGCAGAACCATCAGTTTTTGAATAGTTTAAAGGAGAAATTTTGAAAAAAATAAATCATAATAAAAATTATGCCACCAAAAAAAAATACGGTCAAAACTTTTTAAATGACAGTTCATTATCTGATAAAATTTTGGATGTGGCAAGTATTAATAAAAATACAGAAGTCTTGGAAATAGGTCCGGGACTTGGGTTTTTGACAAAAAAATTGATAACCAATTCTAAATTCTTGACTTCGTTTGAAATAGACGACGATTTGATTCCAATTTTGAAGAAAAAATTTGGGAAATATGAAAATTTTGATTTGGTTCACAGAGATTTTTTGGAAGTTGACTTATCCAAATTTTTGGAAAATAAAAAAGATGTGAAAGTGGTTGCAAATATTCCTTATTATATAACTTCGCCGATTATAAATAAATTGATTGAATATAGAGAAAATATTTCTGAAATTTATTTAATGATTCAAAAAGAAGTGGCTGAAAGAATTTCGTCTAAGCCACACAGCAAAAATATGAGCCTACTTACTCACGCAGTACAGTTTTACGCTGAAACAGAATATTTATTTACTGTTCCAAAAGAAAAATTTGATCCTGTTCCAAGAGTTGATTCAGCATTTTTAGGAATAAAAATTTTGAAGAATAAAAAGTATGAAAGTCAAATTTCAGAAGAAAAATATTTTAAATATTTGAGAGAAGCGTTTTCAAATAAGAGAAAAAGTATTTCTAATAATTTATCGAATTTAGGATTTTCAAAAGATTTTGTAAAAGAATGCTTGAAAAAAGTTGGCAAAACAGAATTATCTAGAGCAGAAGAATTTTCTGTGCAAGGATTCATTGATTTTATTGGAATTTTGGAAGGTTAAACTGTCTATATTTTATTGAATAAAAAATAAAAAGTTCTCTAGATTGTGGAGGACTTTTTTAGTTACGTAATAATTTTTTTTAGCAAAAAATTTTGAAAATCAAATATTTTTACTTTACAAATAATAAAATAATGAGTATAATATAGCAAATATAAATTGGGAGGAATTTTTTTATGAAAAAAATGGGAATTTTATTGCTTATTGGAGCATTAATGGCGATAAGCTGTGGCAAAGATACCGGAGCAAAGGAAGGTGGAAAGGCTGGTACAACAGCTGGAAAGACAGCTGAACAAGGGAAAACTGATTTAAGCAAGGAAACTGCTGAATATAAAAAGTATGTTGAAGGTCAAATTGATTTGCTTTTAAAGGATACAGAAAATTTTGCACAATTATTAAAGACTGGGAAATTAGACGAAGCTAAAAAAGTTTATCCGCTAATCCGTATGGCTTATGAAAGATCTGAGCCTATCGCTGAAAGCTTTGGAGAATCGGATATTAAGATAGATTACCGTCTTGTAGACTTCAAGGAAGAATTTAAAAATGAGGAAGGCTGGAAAGGTTTTCATAGAATCGAAAAAATATTGTGGGAACAAAATACTACAAAAGGAACTGAAAAATACGCAGATGATCTTGTAAACGACATTAAGGAACTAAAGGCAAAAATTGCCACAATTGAAGTAACACCTGATTTAATGGTTACAGGAGCGATTGACCTGTTAAATGAAGTTTCGACTCAAAAAATTACTGGAGAAGAAGAAGTGTTCTCACATACTGATTTATACGACTTTAGAGCAAACATCGAAGGAGCTCAGAAAATTTTTGAACTATTTAGACCTAAATTAGAACAAAAAGATGCTAAGCTCGTAACAACTTTAGATACTGAATTTAAAGCTGTAAATGCACTTCTTGATAAATATATGACAGATGACAAAAATTATAAATTGTACACAGAATTGAAGCCAGAAGATACAAAAGCTCTAGCTGAAGCAGTTACTAAACTTGGAGAACCTTTGTCGCAAATGGGAATTGTAATAGATGCAACTCCTAAAAAATAATATACTTATTCGGTAACTAATATGTTTAAGTATTATTGAATAGGGAATTAATTCCCTTTGTTAAAATTAACATTTAGATTATTGAACACATCTAAATAAAACTTACAGTATAAAAAGAGGTAAAATAATGAGTGATGAAAATGATAAAAAATGGTTTGATAAAAAAATATCACGTCGTGATTTTTTGAAAAAAGCAGGAATGGTTGGAGCAGGTGCTGCAATTGGAGCGAGCGGAGCGGGTGCAATTTTTGCAAATATGTTTAGCGGTAAAGCAAATCAGGTTGTTGGAAATGAAGAAATCTCATTTTATGGAGAACATCAGTCAGGAATTGCTACTCCTGTTCAGAAAAATGTTTATTTTGCGGTATTAGATTTACATTCTACGGACAAGGAAGAAATAAAGCAGATGTTTAAGGACTGGACAGATTATTCTGAAAAACTTATGAAGGGTGAACTTGTAGCACCAGAACTTGCAAATCATCTAGTTCCTCCAATAGATACAGGAGAAACAGTGGGATTAAATCCGTACCGTTTGACAATAACTTTTGGAATAAGTCCATCTTTTCTGGATAAATTGAAGATGGATAATAAGAAAATGGAAGAATTTAAGGATTTGCCACATTTTCCGAGAGACCAGATAAAGGACAAGTATAAAGGCGGAGATATTTGTATTCAGGCTTGTGCGGATGATGCACAGGTAGCATTTCACGCTGTGAGAAATCTTGTTCGTAAAGGTCGTGCCTTAATTACTTTAAAATGGACCCAAGCTGGCTTTTTGCCTATTGGAAATGGAAAAGAAACTCCAAGAAATCTTTTTGGATTTAAAGATGGAACAGAAAATCCAAAAAATAATAATGATTTTAAAAATGTTGTCTGGTATGATAAGAATAATTGGCTGAAAAATGGGACTTTTCTTATTGTAAGACGTATTCAAATGCATCTTGAAACGTGGGATAGAACTAATTTACAGGAGCAGGAAAATACGTTTGGAAGGTATAAGGAAAGTGGGGCTCCATTCGGAGAAACAGATGAATTTGCAACAATTGACATAAATAAAAAAGGACCAGATGGAAAACCAGTTCTACCAATTGATTCCCATGTTTATCTCGCCAAAAAAGCTGATGTTAAAATAGCACGTCGTGCTTTTTCGTATTCTAACGGAATAGATGAAGTGAGCGGACAGTTTGATGCGGGACTGCTATTTATATGTTTTCAAAAACATCCTGATCAATTTATAAAGATTCAGAACAGCCTAGGAAACGATGATAAGTTGAATGAATACATTACTCACGTTGGAACAGGAATTTTTGCTTGTTTTGAAGGGATAAAGAAGGGAGAGTACATTGGGCAGAAATTATTTGAATAAAAAAATAAGTACAATGCTATTTTTGTGCTTTATGCTATTCTTCACGAATATTATTGCAGAAGAAAGCTATAGCGGACTTTACATAAAAATTACAGACACAACAACGGCAATAAAAAATAATAACCAAAATGAAGCAAAAAAACTTTTTTCTGAAGTAAGAGATGAATTTAAAAAGGTTAAAAATGCTGATTCTACGCAAGGGAAAAAGGTACAGGAACTTTTAAATAAAGAAAAAGCTGTATTGTCAGAAGATGACCTGAGAGAAGTTACAACAGCACTGCTAGCTTTTGAAAAGGAGCAGAATCCTGTTGACGATAATGCAGAAAAGAAAAAGTTCCAGTCAAGAATGAATCCTGCTTTAGACGTGCTGGAAAAGGCAATTCAATCTAAAGATGTGGAACTTATGAAAAAAGAATATTTGAAATTTAACGGTGTATGGACAAGGAATGAAAGTTTTATAAGAAGCAGAAGTATTCCTTACTATGGGAAAGTAGAAACTGCGATGTCGTTTTTGAGAAGCTCTATGGAAGTGGAGCCATTTGATTATGACAATACAGTCAATTCTTTTAATGACTTAAAATCAACAATACGAGACTATTTAGATGGAAAAAAGATAGAAAATAATGTTTCAAGCACAATTACACTAAAAAAAGCTGTAGATATGCTGAAAGATGCTTTGGAAGCCTTTAAAAATGGGAATAAATCTAAAGGTCAGTCAAAAGTGAAAGAGTTTATTCAGGTATGGCCTACGGTTGAAGGCGATGTAAGTACGAGAAATTCAGCTTTATATACAAAAGTGGAAACACAGACTCCAATAATCATGGTAAAAGGTATCGAAAAAGAGTATCAGGAACAATTACAAGGATTAATTACAGAATTATCACAAATTGATACAAAAGCACAATATACGTTTATTGATGCGATGTTTATACTTCTTCGTGAAGGTGTAGAAGCACTTCTTATCGTTCTGGCATTGGTAAGCAGCCTGAAAGCTGCAAATCAGAAAAAAGGATTACGTTGGGTGTATGCAGGAGCTGCTGCTGGAATTTTTGCAAGTATGGTAATAGCATTTGCTCTTCAGGCGTTATTTCCTGCGGTATCTTCAGGAACAAATCGTGAAATTCTGGAAGGATTTGTAGGAATTTTTGCAGTTATAATGATGATTGGGATTGGATTTTGGCTGCATAGTAAATCATCCTTAAAATCTTGGAAAGATTATATTGACAGAAAAATGGATATTGTATTAAGTACAGGAAGTTTTGTTTCAATGTTTGTACTTAGTTTTCTTGCGGTATTTAGAGAAGGAGCAGAAACAATATTGTTTTATGTAGGAATTTTACCATTAATTTCATTGCAGAATTTGATTATCGGTATTGTAAGTGCGGTATTGATATTAATTGTAATTGCACTTGTTTTAATATATGCTTCTTCAAAAATAAAAATATATCAAGTGTTTTTTGTACTTACGTGGACAATTTATTTCCTTGCATTTAAAATGCTTGGAACAAGTATTCACATGCTGCAAGTTGTGGGGATTTTACCGTTACACGTAGTTCATTTTATACCTACAATAGAAATTTTGGGAATTTATGCAAATATGGAAGTGTTTATTAGTCAATTAATTTTAATTGTAATTATCGTGATTGCTGCATTGATAAAAAAGAGAAAAGATAAATAAAAATTTTAAAAGATGAAATATCGGAAAGGAATAGAATGGCTAAAATTGATGAACAGACGCTTGTGGAACATTTGAGTGAATTTAGGAAAAGACTCATTATTACAATTATATTTTTTATTGCAGCTTTTTTAGTAAGTTTGATATTTTGCTCCGATATTTACAAATTACTGACGGCTTCATTCAAGCAGAAGCTCACAGTTCTTTAATGATATTTTAAGCATTTATTTAATGCTGGCTGGAATATGTGCTTTTAGTTTGACATTGCCTTTTACAAGTTATCAGCTATGGGCTTTTATTCGTCCTGCTCTTAAGGAAAAGGAAGCTAAGGCAATTTTATCTTATGTGCCTGCAACTTTTATATTATTTGTTACAGGACTTTCTTTTGGATTTTTTATAGTAACACCTGCTTTACTAAATGTTTTACTATCTTTTGGCAAAGATTTGTTTAATATTCAGCTTACAGCAAATAATTATTTAACATTTGTATTACATACATCATTACCGCTTGCTGTAATATTTGAATTGCCCGTTATTGTGGCATTTCTAACATCGCTGCATATCTTGACACCGCAATATTTAATAAAAAACAGGCGATATGGCTACTTTATTTTGCTGGTAGTTGCAGTCGTTTTGACGCCAGCTGACTTTATAAGCGATTTAACGATGGCAGCACCATTAATTTTACTTTATGAAGTGAGTATTTCTGTTTGTAAATATGTCTACAAAAGAAGGAGGGATGATTAAAAATGGGAATTTTTCAAGATATAGGAGCACCGGGACTTATAGTTCTAATACTTGGTGCGTTGCTTATTTTTGGACCTAAAAGACTGCCTGAACTGGGAGAAGCTATAGGAAAAATGATTCGGGAATTTAAAAAGTCAGTTTCTGGAATTGACTCAGAGGCTGATGATAAAAATGTAGAAGATAAAAAAGAAAAAAAGTGTAAATAAATTAATCTTAGTTTATAAGCTATTTTTTGATTATTATATTTGAATTATAAAAGGCTTGGAATTATAACACTCCAAGCCATTCTCTTTTTTCTAATACTTCCATTTCGATATTTTTTTGTTTTAACGTTTCAATCGCTTTATCCATATCATCTAAAAGATATGAATTTGTAAGGATCTTTATTAAACCGTTCTGGTTATCAAGAGTTCTCACATTTCCTAAGCCATCGTATGCTTCTATGATTTTATTAATAAAGTCAATATGTTCTTTTTTTGTTTGAATGATGTATTCCCAGCTTTTCATTTTTTTTTCATTATTTTCCATATTTTTCAGCCTTTCTCCTTAAAATTTGTCCAAATACGAATATTTTCCGTTTGAATCTTTCCAGCCTAATATTTTTTCCAAATTCACATTCTGTGTTGATTGAATTATTCGTTTTTTTATGTCTGGATTATTTTTTACAAGCTGTGCAATTAATTCCTTTGTTTCACGGCGTTTGCTTGAAGTTCTTTCGGCAGCGACTGTACAGCCGCAGTTCATCGGAAGGATTCCGTTATTTCGTACCCACTTTATAATTGCTTTTTCTTCAACATAAAATAGAGGACGGATCAATTCTATATTAAAATTATCGGACTTTAATTTTGGTAGCATAGTTTCAAATTTTCCCATATAAAACATGCTCATAAGAGTTGTTTCAATAACGTCGTCAAAATGATGTCCAAGCGCAAGTTTATTGCAGCCAAGTGAAGTTGCTTTTGTATAAAGGCTGCCACGCCGCATTTTGGCACACATATAGCAGGGATAGTCTTTTGCGATTTTTTCTGCAATTTCAAAGATATTGTCATCATAAATTTCACAAGGGATATTTAAATGTTTTAGATTTTTTTTCAAATTTTGCAAATTTATTTCGTTAAAACCAGGGTTCATTGAAATAAACACGACTTCAAAATTTGTTTTACTAGCTCTTTTTAATTCCTGAAATAATTTTGAGAGTAAAAGGCTGTCTTTTCCACCAGAAACTGCCACAGCAATCTTATCGCCATCTTTTACCAGCTCAAATTCTTTTAGTCCACGAATAAATGGTGACCAAAGTTCTGAGCGATATTTTTTTTGAATGCTTCTCTCAATAATATCAAGCGATTGAAGAGGAACATTTGGTAAAACTGTTTTGCAGACTGCACTACCAAGTTTCGTAGTTGCAACAGTACTTTCAAAACCAGTAGATTCATCTTCATTTGTTAAATTCATTAAATACCTCCTTGCTTTAAAGTTTTAAAATTTGCTATTTTTTAAAATCGCCTGTTTGACCGTTATTTGCTTTTTCCAATAAAAACTTTACAAGTTCTCTAAAGTTTGAATCACTTATGTCATTGACACTTTGCGTACTTACAAATTTTCTTGAAATGGCAAGTGACTGATCTCTAAATGTCGGATTGTCCATTGAGTATAATTTTCCTTGAGAATTTTTTTTATCATATTGAGCTCCGATGACTTTATTGTTTTTTACTATCAATTTTACAAAAGTTGCATAATTAGCATCATATTTTTTTTCAACTGAATAAGTTCCATCTTTTAACTCTGAAAACGTTAGAACACTTGTAAAAAGTAAAATAAAGAATATTAATTTTTTCATTCTAAAATCCTCCTTTAAAATATAAAATAATTTTAATTATATTTAAATATATTATAGCATATTTTAAAAAAAAGGACAAAAAAATTTATTTTGATGAAATTTTTTTAATAAAAACCTTGCGTATCAGTTACATAACCTTGATTATTATAAAAGTTCCAGTTTCCATAAGGCTTATAATTTCTCAAAGTTCCTTTTGCTTTTACTTTTCCATTGCTATAATATTGGGTAAATTCTCCGCTTCCATTAGATAATTTTATTTCACGTTCTTTTGAACCGTCCCTATTGTATCCAGCAACTTGGTAAATTATTCCATTGTTATAGCTTTCGATCAATCTTTTTGAACCATTTTCATAGTTCCAAGTCCATTGACCATTTCTTAAATTTGAAGTGTAATTTCCTGTCATTCGAACTGTCCCATTTGTGTAGTATAAAGTTACAGGTCCATTTAATCTTCCATATTGATAAATACTCTCAGCAATTACAACACCGTTTGAAATTTTTACTTCTTTTCCGTTTTTTAAGTTGTTTACATATTCTACTGAGCCTGCAGGTCTTCCAAACTCATCAAAATCGTAAGCAATGCCATTTAGGACACCGTTTCTATAAGTCTTTATTGATTTTGAATATCCATTTCCATAAAACTCGATTTCTTCTCCATCTTTATTTCCGTTTGTGTAATTTGTAACTTTTAACAAATTCCCATTATCATAATACAAGTACATTACACCATCTAAAATTCCATTTTTATAAGGTCTTATAGTTCTCACTGCGCCAATTTCACTGTATTCAATGTAATTTCCTGTGAAAGGCTGTCCAGTTTCCTTTATTGTGGCAGTATTTCCAGAAACATTTACATTTGAAATTGTTCCATAGTATGAAGACATAGCTCTTGCAGAACCGCTTGAATATTCGCTGGTTCTTTTAGCTCTGGCATTAGTGTTGTAAGCGGCAAATGAAAAACTTCCAAACACTAAAAATGAAAATAAAACTAATATTGATTTTTTAAATTTTAACATTTTTCCTCCTTTTATCCTATAATATATTATAACAAGAAAAAGTTATAATTAACTTAGATTTTTTCACTAAAACTTAGTTATTACTGAAAATCTGTGTCATTTTTATTTTTAATTTCAGAAACAGAGTTTTCTTTTTTTATATTTTTTAAATCCATGTAAAGCACATTCAAGAAAATTAATGTTGCCATAGTAAGTAGAAGCAGATTAAACGAACTAGAGAATATAGTTAAAAAAATTTTAAAAATAAATCCTAAAATAGAAGTATTAGGAATTATTCCAAAAATGAATTTTATTGGTAGAAATATAAAATAAAAAAATAAAATTAAAATTATAATTGGCACAAGCAATCTAATTCGATTCCCTTTGCACAAATAAAAACTATATTTTATAGTCTGAAAAAAATCTAAATCCCTTAAATAAAGTAAATGTACAAAAAATAAGAAATTGAAAAATAAAAATAAAATAATAAAAATATCAATCATAGGAATATTCACAAAAGCTAAAATAACTCTGATTACCATTATATAAAAGAAAATTAAAAAACTTTTCTTAATTGTTCTAAAAAACAAAATTTTTTGGTTATTAATTTCTATAAGATTTCCAACTTTTTGAATGCCAGCTGAATTTATAATTATTTGTAAAAATAATAAAAATATAAGTGTAAAATCATTGATTTCTAGTTTCATATTTTCAATACAAAGTAAAATAATTTGTAAGACTAAATAAGAGACAAAAAAGAATGCAATAAATTTTTTTTCTTTTTTTAAAAGATGTTTAAAAATATCAAAAGAATCGTTAAAATAATCGCTTAGTTTGAAATATCCCTTATCTAATTTATTTTTCAAATTTTCAAAATCCATTTTAATTATCTCCTTTCATATCATATTTGACTTTTTTAGTATTATACCATATTTTTACAAATAATTACTAGACATAGACATCAAAATTTAAATAATAGATATTAAAAAATATTATCGGACATAATTAAAAAAACAATAGACAAATACCACATTTTTCTGATAAAATAAAATAGACAAAAATCAAAAAATATCAATTTAATAAAAATAAAGAAAGGAGGAAAATGAAAAAATACTATGATAACAAAAATTATCGGAGTTGGAGGAATGGGAATTAACTTTATCAATTATATGATTAAAGAAAAAATTAAAAAAGTTGAATATATAACAATAGACACTAATCTAAAAAACTCTGAATCAAGCTTAGCTAATCAAAAAATCTTTTTAGATACTGGAATTGCTAAATGTAGCAGAGAACAGGTGGAAAAAATTGCATTTCAATGTTATGGACAATTTTATGAACTTTTAAAAGATACAAATATTCTATTTTTAATCTCTGGAGTTGGCGGAGCGACTGGGAGTGGAATAACGCCAATTATTTTAGAAGTGGCTAAGAAACTCAAAATATTTACAATAACAATTATAGCTAGACCTTTTTTTCTAGAAGGATTTGATGTGATGAAAATTGCAAACGATGGAATGAGAAAGATTGAAAAGTTGACAGATAGCCTTATCATCATTCCAAATGAAAAGCTTTATAATTATATTGACAAAAGGGAACCACTAAATTCAGCTTACTGGCAAGCTAATATGCTTATTAAAGAAGGAATTGAAAGTGTTGTAAGTATTTTGACTGAAGTTGGATTTATGAATATTGATTTATTGGATATTAAAGCAGTGCTAGACCGCTCACGAGATACGATTATTCGTGTAGGAGAAGGATTTGGTGAAACAGCGGGAGAAAATATTTTAGCACAGATAAAAAAGAAAAATTTATTTGAAGGACAGATTCAAGATGCAAAAAGAGTTTTGATAAGTTTTACAACGGGAAATGACGTTCCATTGTCAGATATACAGAAAATCATTCAAGGAATTACCAATATTATAAAAGATAAAAATTTCAAACTTATTTGGGGGATTATAATAAATTCAAGCTATGAATTTAATAGAAAAATAAAAACTGTTATGATTTCAAGTGAACAGTGAAAAATGTATAAAGTTACAAACTTCTGAATGTTGTTATTTTGGAAGTTTTTTATTTTTATTCTTGATTTTTTTGTTTTTCTTGTTTTAAGTAAATTTTTGTGATAAAATAAGTTATAAATAAATTTTGAATAGACTTTGAAAATAAAGGTTGTCACATCAATTAAGAAAGGAGTGTGTGATAGTAATATTATCATACGAAGAAAAATGAAAAAATATATTAACAATATGAGCAAAAAAAATATAGTCTTATTGAACTTGCGAAAATTGTACGATTCTTATGGCTATAAAAAGATTTCTCTTCCGAATTTTGAAGAATATGATTTGTATAATGAAAATAAAGATTTTATTTTAGGAAATATACTTACAATTATGAATCCAAGCGGGAATTTATTAGCACTTAGACCAGATATTACTCTTTCAGTTGCAAAAAAAATCTCAAAGGAAAAAACATTAAAATATGATAAAGTTTATTATCAGGAAAACATCTATACGACTTCTAAATATATAGGCTATAGTGAAAAAGAACAATTGGGAGTTGAACTGATTGGGAAAGAAACATTATTTTTAAATTTTGAAATTGTGAGTCTTGCACTAAAAAGTTTAGAAATTATGAGTAAAAAAAATATGCTTGTATTGTCTCATGCTGGATTTATTTCTTCAATTTTTGAAAACCTAGAACTTGAATATGAAATAAAAGAAAAAATTTTTGAGTACATTAACAATAAAAATGTTCATGATATAAAAATAATTTTAAAAAATAATAAAAACATTTCAGACGAATTAAAAAATCTTATTTATGAATTACCAAATTTATCAGGAAATATAGAAGAAATTGAGAAAAAATTATCTAAATACGAATTAAATCCTAAAATTATAAAGATATTATCTGGGCTTAAAGATTTGTATAATTTGATTATTAAATTTCATAGCAGAAAAAAAATTATTTTTGATTTTTCGATTATTAAAAATTTGAAATATTATAATGGGATTATTATGCAAGGGTTTATTGATAAAATTCCAAATGCTGTGCTAAGTGGCGGAAGATATGATAAATTGTTTGAAAAATTTGGAGTTGATACTGGTGCAATTGGATTTGCTGTTGTTACTGATAATCTTAATGAATTTTATAAAAATGAAAATCAGAAGGATTTTGATATTTTGCTTTTGTATGATGAAAGTGATTTTGAAAAATTGGCTGAGATTGTTGATAAGCTGGTAAAAGATGGCAACAGAGTGAGAACCCAAAATATTATTTATAAAAATTATGATTTTGAAATTTTTAATTATGATAAAAAATATATTTTTGAGAATGGAGAATTGAAAATTGAAATATAAATTTTTGATGGAAATTTGATGGAAAGGTGAAAATATGTTAAATATAGCACTTCCTAAAGGAAGACTTGGGAATAAAGTTTATGAATTGTTTGAGAGCATTGGGTATGATTGTGATGAAATAAAAAGTGACAACAGAAAATTGATTTTTGAAAATCCTGACAAAAAAATTAGATTTCTTTTGGTAAAGCCGTCGGATGTGGCGGTTTATGTGGAAAAGGGGAGCGCTGATATTGGAGTTGTTGGGAAGGACATTTTGCTGGAAGATAATCCAGATGTGTATGAACTTTTGGATTTAGGATTTGGAAAGTGCAAGTTTGGAATTGCGGGACCTGTTAATTTTAAAGAAAATTTTGATAGACCTTTGGTTGTTGCAACGAAATATTTTAATGTGTCAAAAAGATATTTTGATTCGATTAATAGAGATGTGGAATTGATTAAATTAAATGGTTCGATTGAAATTGCACCGATTTTAGAACTTTCTGATGTGATTGTCGATATCGTGGAAACTGGAACGACTTTGAGGGAAAATCATTTGAAAGTATTGAATTTTATTGGTGATATAAGTGCAAGGCTTATTGCGAATAAATCAAGTTATAGATTTAATCACGATAAAATTGAAAATATTGTGAGAAAAATAAAAGATAAAATAGACAAAACAGACAAAAAATAATTAAAAAAATTTTTATAAAAAATAAATTTTGATGGAGTGATAAAAATGATAAAGACAATTGAATATTCAGAAAATTTGAATTTGGAAAAAGAACTTGCTAGAAGTCAGTTTTCTTATGACGATGTAAATGAAACTGTGGAAAATATTTTAAAAGATGTAAAAAAACGAGGTGACAAGGCCCTTTTTGAATATACAAAAAAATTTGATAAAGTGGATCTAAAAACATTGGAAGTTTCCGAAGAAGAAATTCAAAAAGCGTTTGATACAATTGATAAAGAACTTTTGGAAGTTATTAAATATTCGCATGATAATATTAAATTATTTCACGAAAAACAAGTTAGAAATAATTTTATTGTAAAAAAAGAAAATGGAGTAAGTTTAGGTCAAATTATTAATCCAATTGAAAAAGTTGGGCTATATGTACCTGGAGGAACTGCCGCTTATCCATCGACTGTTTTGATGAATGCCGTTCCAGCAAAAATTGCAGGTTGCAAGGAAATTATAATGGTCACACCGCCAACTTCAGACGGAACAATTTTACCATCGCTTTTAGTTGCTGCGAAAATCGCTGGAGTTGACAGAATTTTTAAAGTTGGTGGGGCGCAATCAATTGCCGCACTTAGTTATGGAACAGAAAGCATTCCAAAAGTTTATAAAATTGTAGGACCTGGAAATATTTATGTTGCAATGGCTAAAAAGATGGTTTATGGAGAAGTTTCAATTGATATGATTGCAGGACCAAGTGAAGTTTTAATAATTGCCGATGACAGTGCAAATCCAGTTCATGTAGCAGCAGATTTACTTTCTCAAGCGGAGCACGACAAATTAGCAGCTAGTATTTTAGTTACAACTTCAAAGGAACTTGCTGAAAATGTTGCAGAACAATTGGAAATTCAATTAAAAGAGTTGGAGAGAGAAGAGATTGCAAGAGTTTCGATTGAAACTCAAGGTAGAATTATTGTTACGAAAACGATTGATGAAGCGATAAAAATAAGTAATGAAATTGCTCCAGAACATTTGGAACTGGCAGTTTCTAATCCTTTTGAACTTTTGACAAAGATAAAAAATGCAGGTTCAATATTTATGGGACATAACACGCCTGAACCACTGGGAGATTATTTGGCAGGACCTAATCACACACTTCCGACAAGTGGGACGGCTAAATTTTCGTCGCCATTATCAGTTGATGACTTTATAAAAAAATCTTCATTTATTTATTATTCA
This sequence comes from Leptotrichia rugosa, assembly GCF_041200005.1. Taxonomy (NCBI): domain Bacteria; kingdom Fusobacteriati; phylum Fusobacteriota; class Fusobacteriia; order Fusobacteriales; family Leptotrichiaceae; genus Leptotrichia; species Leptotrichia rugosa. The sequence goes on along the minus strand of NZ_CP165644.1, from coordinate 1,126,884 downwards.
AAAGAAGGACTTGAAGAAGTGAAAGATAAAGTTATAAAATTTGCTGAAAGTGAAGGACTTACAGCTCATGCTCGTTCAGTTTCTAAAAGATTTGAGAAATAAAATTAATTATAAAAAATAAATAATTATATAATTTATTATCTAAATTTAATTTAAATAAAGTATTAGTAATAATCGATAATTTAAAAATAAATTATATTGAATTAAATTGAATTAAACTGTATTAGATTAGATAAATTAGAAATTAGAGATTAGAAAGGAAAAATTTAAAAAATGAAAAAAATATTTTTGGGATTGTTTATTTTAGGAACACTTGGAATGGCTCAGCAAAATTATGAAGTTTATATAAAAAATGGGGTTAAAATTTCTCAAAGTGAAGCGGATAGAGATAGTAAAGAGATTGATAAAATCATTAATGATAAGATTATTTCAAGATATAACAACGAAGGAAAAAAAGTTTTAATGGAAAAGTCAAAAAAACTTTATAATAAATATCTGAATGATTTGTTGAGTAGCAAAATAAAAGATTTTCCTAAAAATCAGCAACAGCCATTGAAAGTTTTTTTGAGTAAATTAAGTGGAATCGTAGCACAAAACGGTCTTAATGAAATTGACAAAATGGAGATTTCTGTCAAAGAAATTTCATTTTTGGAAAAAAATAAAGCAAAAGTCAATGTATTAGTTAAGTATAAAGATACAGATGATGAAATTGATGATGAAATTATTGAAGGAACATTTAAAAAATCTGGTATTACCGATAAGGAAATGGAACATTTTGAAAAAATTAGCAAAGCAAAACTTGATAAATTTTATAAATATTTTGAAGAAGAGATAAAAGAAGAAATAAAAGATTCCGATTATGGTGAAAAAGTTATAGAAATAGAAATTAAAAAAGTTAATGGAAAATGGCAAATAGATTTTGATTATAATGATTTGATAAATGAGATGTTAAAAGGTTTGGAAGATAGTTTTAAAAGTATGAAAAATGACATTGACGATTAATAAGAAGATTTGTCTGAAATAATAGATAAAGTAAAGAAAAAATAAAGAAGGAGAAATTGTAAAATGAGTAAATTTTGGAATGATAAAATAAAGGAAATAGAGCCTTATGTTCCTGGAGAGCAGCCAAAAGATAAGAAATATGTCAAACTTAATACAAATGAAAATCCTTATTCGCCGTCAGAAAAAGTTGTAGAAAAAATAAAATCTATGAATTTAAAAGATTTGAAACTTTATCCAGATCCAGATGTTTCCAAACTTCGAGAAGTAATTGCTGATTATTTTTCAAAAAAGATTTCTGAAAAATTTACAAAAGAGCAAATTTTTGTTGGAAATGGCTCAGATGAAGTATTAGCACTTATTTTTATGACATTTTTTAACAAAGGCGACAAAGTTTATTATCCTGACATAACTTACAGCTTTTATCCAGTTTATGCGGATTTATTTGATTTAAAAGAAGTAAAAATTCCGCTAAACGAAAATTTTAAAATTGAAATTAATAAATATTTTGGAGTTGATGGACATATAATTATTACAAATCCAAATGCACCGACTTCGATTGCTTTGAAATTAAATGAAATAGAAAAAATAGTAAAAAATAATCCAACTCAGTTGATTGTTATTGATGAGGCTTATGTCGATTTTGGGGCAGAAAGTTCTGTTAAATTGGTGAACAAATATGATAATGTTCTCGTTGTGCAGACATTTTCAAAATCTCGTTCGTTTGCGGGAATGCGTTTGGGATATGCAATTGGTTCGGAAAATATAATAGAAGGGCTTAACAGATTAAAATTTTCATTTAATTCGTATACAATTGACAGAATTTCGATTGAAGCTGGGATTGAATCATTTAAAGATGATGATTATTTTGTAAAAACTAATACTAAAATTATTGAAACACGGGAAAAAACTGTAAAAAAATTGAAAGAATTGGGATTTAAAGTGCTAAATTCAAGTGCTAATTTTATTTTTATTTCACATAATAAAGTTTTTGCAGGAGATTTATATAAAAATCTAAAAGATAATGGGGTTTTAGTTAGATATTTTGCAAAAGATAGAATTGATAATTACTTGAGAGTTACCATTGGAACCGATGAAGATATGGAAATTTTTATTGAAAAATTAAATAAATTGTTGTAAAATATAAACATAAGGTATAAAGCAAGAGATAATTTAGTAAATTAAAAAATTATAATTAAAATTTATTATTTTTTAAAGATATTTTAATATAATTTTTGATTAAATATGTTATAATAAATTAATAATAAAATAGGAGTGATTTATATGAAAAAAATAGCTTTAAATTCAATTTTAATTTTAGGAGTTCTTGGTATGATGCAAGGATGCGCTAGTACCCATTCAATTTCATCTTTTAAACAACAAGGTTATAAAACAAAAGAAGAAATGGAAAAAATGGGAAAAGAAAATATTACATGTATAGTTGATTATGGAAAAACAAGTTGGTGTAAACAAAATAAATAGTTTTGTTTTTAATTTAGGAATAAAAAAATTGATAAGATATTTTGGAAGGAGATTATTTCTCCTTTTTTTATAAGTATACAAGTTATTTAGGTGCTCAAAAAATTTTGAAAAAAATAAAAAAAGATTATACTATTTATAAATGTAAGTCTAAAAAATATGATAAGAATTATAAAAAACAGAAAAAAATTATCTGAAAGGATTGAAAAAATGAGAAAATCTAACATTGAAAGGAACACATTTGAAACAAAAATAAAAATTGAATTGAATATTGATGGGACTGGAAAATATGAGAATAATACGGGAGTTGGATTTTTAGATCACATGCTTGATTTATTTGCAAAGCATGGGAGATTTGATTTGAAAGTTTGTTGCGACGGGGATACACAAGTTGATGATCATCACAGTACGGAAGATATTGGGATTGCACTTGGGAAATGTTTTTATGAGGCTTTGGGAGATTTAAAAGGTGTTAAGAGATATGGGAACTTTCTTTTGCCAATGGATGAGGCGTTAACATTGGTTGCAGTTGATTTAAGCGGAAGATATTTTTTGAATTTTGATGTGAATATTCCGACTGAGAAAGTTGGGACTTTTGATACAGAATTAGTGGAAGAGTTTTTCATTGGCTTTACACGGCATTTGAATGCGACATTGCATATAAAGAATATGACTGGAACGAATTCACATCATATTATTGAGTCGATTTTTAAAGGAGTTGCCAGAGCCTTGGCGGAGGCTGTGAGTATTGATGAAAAATATAAAGATGAGATTCCATCCACTAAAGGGGTATTAGTTTAATCAAATTTATTAACAGCTCAAAATAATTTTTTTATCTAGTCAAAATATTTTTTTGAGTGTCATGTGTGGCACTCAACTTTTTTTATTTCTTTATAAATAAAATATAAAATAGAATCTGATTAGTTTGAATAGTTGAAAAATCTTGAAAAAAATAAATTATACTATTATAATTAAAGTTATTAAGAAAAGTAAAAAATTAAAAAATAAAATAAAATAAATAGAAAGAAGTGGGAAGAGAAAAAATGAAAAAGATATTATTAGGGTTATTTATTTTAGGAACATTGGGAATGGCACAAAACAATTATGAAGTTTACATAAAAAACGGAGTAAATATTTCACAAAGTGAAGTTGATAACGATAGCAATCAAATTAAAGGAATTGTTGATAAAATAATTAGTGATTTTGAAAATCGTGACAAAAAAATTATACTTGAAAAATTTAAAATTATGATACCAAGAGAAATGAAAAACGATGATGATTATAAAAAATCTAGTGCAAAAGATAAAGAATTTTACGATAGAATGAATAAAATTATAGCAGATGAAATGATAAAAAGCTTAGATAAATCTGTTAAATATATTCCAAAATCTATTTCTTTTACAGGAAAAAATATAGCTAAAGTGGAAATAACAGAAATAGCACCTAATTTTGACAGTGATAGTGATATAAACTTTAATAATGCACTAGAAAAATCAGGAGTTACAGATGAAGAAATGGAGAATTTAGACCATATTAGTGATTTAAGTGATCAAAAAAAAGAGAGATTTTTTAAATATCTTAGAGATGAAATAAAAAAAGATTTGACGGAAACTACAGTTGAGAGTCGTATTCTTGAATTTAGAAAAATAAATGGAAAATGGCAGACAAAAGATGAATTATATGAAATACCTAAAATTTAGACAACAATTAAATATTTAAAGCGATAAAGTAAAGATTGAATAACAGCAATATTTATAAATGACTAGAAGATAAACTTAAATAGGAGAAATTAAAATGAAAATACAAAAAGAACTATTTTCACTTCAAGATAAAGAATATATGAAATTTTTAAGTAAATTGACACCAAATGTATCGGAGGATACAATTATTGGAGTGAGAATTCCTGAAATAAGAAAATTGGCTAAAAAATTGGTAAAGAATAATGAATATGAGGATTTTTTGAAGGAGTTGCCACATAAATATTATGATGAGAATTTGTTGCATGGAGCGATTATTTCAGAGAGCAAAGATTTTGAGAAATGTATTAAATTGCTTGATAATTTTTTGCCATTTATTGATAATTGGGCGGTTTGTGATACGATTTCTCCAAAAATTTTTAAAAAGTATAAAAAAGAATTGATTGAAAAAATAAAGGAGTGGTCTCAATCGGATAAAACTTATACTTGCAGGTTCGGTGTAGAAATGTTGATGACACATTTTTTGGATGAAGACTTTAAAAAGGAATATTTGAAAGTGGTAGCGAATATTCATTCTGAGGAGTATTATGTAAAAATGGTAGTTGCTTGGTTTTTTGCGACGGCACTTGCAAAACAGTGGGATTATGCGGTGATTTATTTAGAAGATAACAGATTGGATGTTTGGGTGCATAATAAGACGATACAGAAGAGAAAGTTTGAGAATTTCGTTGGAGAAGAAGGAGTATTTGAAAAAATTGAAGAGAGGGAAAGAAAATTAATTTTACGAATACTAATTACATAAATAGAAAGGAGATAAAATGGAAAAAGAATTAGAATCTGAATCTTTAACTTTATTTGAAAAGGAAAATGAAAATATTGAAAAAACTGAAACTATAAAAGTTAAAAATACACTTTTTACTATTTTAAATGGTGAGAGAGTTGATTTAGAAATTGAAGAGATTTTCGATAGCAACAGGTTTTATGAGATAAAGGCTGTCACTTTTTCAGCTGATGAAAGTTTTTTGAATAAATACCTGACTCCGTTTAAAAGTGTTGACTTGGTTATTGGGATACAAGATGTAGATGTCCAAGTTAGAGGGTTAAAGGCTTTGGAAAATGAAACCAAGAATTTGATTGAGAGTCAAAAGGCGATTATTAAAAAGAAACAAATCCGTTTTTTTGAGAATCTTTCAAGGGAGAATCAAGAAAGTATTGTGGAAGAAAAGTGGAAATTGAGAGTGCCAATAAGTTCGACAATTCATAGTAAATTTTATCTTTTGAAAAATGATTCAGAAACGAGATTGATTTTTGGATCTGCTAATCTTTCATTTCAGGCTTTTTCAAACAAAAGGAATCAATTTGAAAACATTGTCATTTTTGATAATTCTCCATTATTTAACCAGTTTGAAGAATATTTTAACGAAATTACTTTAACTTGTACTGATTTTATTACGAAAGCTATAAGAAAGAAGGCGAAAAGTAAAATTAAAGTTTTAGATGAAAATAATGATGAAAAACAGGAAGAGACATTTTCTGTGAGATTTACACAAGATGAAAGTGCCAAATTGCAAATAGATGTTTCAAAAGATGTTGTTAAAGAATTTAATGATGTGATTGTTAAAGAAGAAGATAGTGTTGCTTTGCCGATAATCGAGGAAATTAAAACGATTGATGAGAAACAGAAAATAATTGAGAATGAGAAAAAAGAGGAACTTGAAGTTGAAAAATTTGCTTATGAATTGTCGATTAATACTATTTCACGACAGGCTAAAAAGAAAGAGAGTATGGTTGTGACACCTGAAACATTTGCGAAAAAGATAAAACCTAAATTAGAGGTTAAAATTGCTATAAAATTGAATCAGTCAACTCCTGAAAGAGAATTATTATTTTCAAAAGATACCGACCGTGGATTCGGGTGTTCGGGATTATATATTGAAGAAAATGGAAACACGAAACCGTTTGGGCAGAAAGCTGGAAAAGAAGAGATAAAAAATTCTATTGAAAGTATTGTAAAATTGATTGAGAACTATAGAAAGTATGTAATTGACTATAACGATAATTATGGTTCAAGAATTATTGAGATTATTTTATATGCATTTACCTCGCCTTTTCTTCAGGATATTAGGTTCAAACTGGAATCTGATTCGGAAAAATTAGATGTTCCGCAATTTCTATTTATTGGAGGAACTGCTGGTTCAGGAAAAAGTAACTTATTGCAGATTTTACAAAAAATGCTGGGTCTTTCTAAATCAAAGCCTATTTTGTACAATAACATTATTCCGACTGGAAGAACAAAAAAAGCAGACACGATAACACAAATTCAACTATGGATGAATGAAAATAATGTAGCTCCAATTTTAATTGATGAAATTGACGAAGAATTTTTTTCAAACAAAGATAGAGGAAATAACCTGATTGTAAATGTTTCAAATCTTTCTACATCAAATTTTGATTTTACGCCTTGTTTTATTGGAACAACAAATGCTTTGGAATATTCGTTGCCACAACGGGCACAAAGAAGATCGTACTATGTGAAAAATGATAAAGTTTTTGACACAGAACTTAAGAAAAAATCTGTAAAAGCTTATACAGAAGTGTTTGAAATTATTAATGATACTCTTTTTCAAGATTTTGTTATTCGATTTGCAGAAAAATTGACAGATGACAATTTAAGCTGGAAAAATTATTCTTTGCATTCTTCTACAGGATTGATAGATTTCCTTTATTGGTCTCGTGAAATTTTTAAGGAATATTTTGAAATTGCTCAAATCGAAATGCCTGCTTGGTTTCCTGAAACTAGATATGATGACACTGTAGAAAATAATCAGTCTTTATGGAGAAAATTATACGAATATAATCATCAAGATTTTAAAATACAAAAAGAAAAAGGTGTATATTTATTCAAATTAAAAAGTTTAGATAGTGAAGAAGGACAAAGCAACAGATTTGGTACAAAAATTCTTCCATCTACAAAATATTTAAATGCATTATCACAAAAATGATAATAATTCTTCGGATATTATTGAAATTAAGATAAAGGAATTTCATGATTGGATAGGAGTGCCCTTGCCGAAGGGATTGAAACATAAGAAGACAATTCTGGATTTTTTTAAGAAAAAGAAAAGCGAAAAGTGATTTTCATTGTAATGTCAATTTTTTTGATATAATTTAAGTAGTTAAAGGGAAAGTAGGGATTAATTATGAAAAAAAAGAAAAAAGGACTAGCAATTGGAAATTCTGATTTTAAGGAGATTATACAAGAAAACGGATATTATATCGATAAAACAAAGTTCATAGAAGATTTGCTGGAAGACTTATCAAAAGTTAAACTTTTTACAAAGAAGATTTGGAAAAACTCTAAATTTGTCGATGTTAAAATATTTTTTTGATGTGAAAAATGCAGAGGAAAATAGAAAATTATTTGAAAATTTGTATATTTCAAAAAGTGAGTATATGGAAAATCAAGGACAAAATCCTGTGATTCTTATAAGCCTGAGAAATGCCGAGGCAGAAAATTGGGAGAATAGTTTTTTTAATATTAAGAACCTTGTAAAATCATTGTATAAACAATTTCAATATATTAAAGAGAAATTGGATGAATTTGATTTGGAAGATTTTTTAAGCATTGTTAAAGATAAGGATAATGCAGATTGGGAAAATTCATTAAAGAATTTATCAAGGTATTTATATGAATATTACGGGAAAAAAGTTATAATTTTAATAGATGAGTATGACACTCCAATGACAAGTGCTTGGAACGAAAGATATTATGAAAAGTCACGAAGATTTTTTAAAAGTTTTTATTCAAATACATTGAAAGATAATGAATATTTGCAATTTGCAGTTGTGACTGGAATACTTAGGGTAGCAAAGGAAGGGATTTTTTCTGGATTGAATAATTTGAAAACTTATACAGTTTTGAATAATAAATATGCAGAAAGTTTTGGATTGATTGAAACAGAAGTGAAAAATGCTTTGGAATATTATGGATTAGAGCAAAATATTGAAAAAGTGAGAAAATGGTATAACGGCTATAAGTTTGGGAATATTCAAATTTATAATCCGTGGAGTATAATTAACTATCTCGATGAAAAAGAAATAAATGTTTACTGGATAAATACATCAGATAACAGACTTATCCATACAGCAATAGACAATGCTGATAAAGATTTATTTGACGAATTAAAAGATTTATTCAATAATGGGACAACAGAGCAAATGGTAATGGCTTCGTCGAATATGGATAGATTGAAAGATCCACAAGAAGTTTGGCAGTTATTACTTTTTGGAGGGTATTTGACTGTTGAAGAAAAAATTGCTATGAATGAATATGCTTTGAAATTACCGAACTATGAAGTTAAAACATTTTTTAAAGATATGTTTGTTCAAAATTTAGGAGGTTTTAGCAGATTTAGAGAAATGATAAAAGCATTTAAAAACTTCGATTTTGACATATTTGAAAAACTTTTAAATGAAATATTTTTAGTGTCAATGAGTTATCACGATACTTCTAAAACAGAAAAACCATATCATACTTTTATTTTAGGAATGATGCTATATCTTGATAATGAGTATACAGTTTTATCAAATAATGAAACTGGCTATGGAAGGAATGATTTAGCTTTAAATCCGATAAATAAAAGAAATGTTGGATATATATTTGAATTTAAAGTGGCTAAAACTGAAGAAGAGCTTGAAGAAAGAGCAGAGGAAGCATTGAGTCAAATTGAAAATAAAAAATATCCTGTTTTATTAAAGGAATGTGGAGTAAAAGAAATTGTACATATTGGAATGGCATTTTTTGGAAAAAGAGTTAAAGTGAAATATAAAGTTGTGAAAAACTAAAAAATTTTTTTGAATGGTTGACAATATATAAAAAATAATGTAAAATTGTGTTCCTTGGCAGGGGAGCAAAAAAGGTCTCATAAAAAAGTGTTTTTATTTATGGAAAATTTTTTCTTAATTGCAACAATATATTTTTTTTGATATAATTTAAGTAAGTAAAAAAAGTAAAAAGATTTAATAAATTTCATAAAGTTACTGAAAATTTGAAAGAAATAACGAATCAAAAACAAGTAAAAAAAATTATATAAATTTATCAAAAAATAAAGTAAAAATGTAAAGAAAAAGAAAGGATTTTTAAATATGATTGCAGTTATTGATTATGGAGTGGGTAATCTTTTCTCTTTGCTATCTTCATTAAATTACGTTGGACTTGATACAAAACTGACTAATGATGTTGAAGAGATTAAAAATGCGAAAGGAATAATTTTGCTTAAAATTTTTTAGGGACGCTGTTTCTAATCTCGAAAAATATAGGTTAAAAGATATTTTGATAGATGAAGCGAAGAATGGAAAGCCATTTTTAGGAATTTGCCTTGGAATGCAAATGCTTTTTGAAAAAAGTTACGAATACGGTGAATTTGAAGGACTTGGACTTATAAATGGAAGTGTTGAGGAAATAAAAAAATATATTCCAGAAAATTCTGATTTGAAAATACCTCATATGGGATGGAACAACTTGAAAATAAATGATGAATTTAGAAATGATAAAATTTTGAAAAATGTGAATGTTGAAAATGAAGAATATGTGTATTATGTACATTCATATTTTGCAAAAACGGATATGAAAAATATTGTTGCATATTCAGAATATGGAACAAAAATTCCTGGAATTGTAAAAAATAAAAATGTTTATGGAATGCAGTTTCATCCTGAAAAATCTGGAGATACTGGATTGAAATTATTGAAAAATTGGGGTGAATTGATGAAATAAAAGTGAAATTGTAATTATTTTACTTAATTTATTCATTTTTTGGTTGATTTTGATTAATTGTGAAAGAGGTATTTATGAAGAAGATAATATTATTGATGAGTATTTTTGCAATAGTGAATTTGAATGCGAAAAGTCGAAGCGAGATGATAAGTCAGGATTTATCAAAATTAGGAGTTTCTCAAGAAATAATATTAAAAACAATAGAACTGGATAAGGAAATGCCTAATGTAGTGAGTGAACCTGACAGAGAAAAAGTAAAAAAATTGGCATTAAAGATTGAAGAATTGTTGAAAAAGAATGAGAAGAATTTTGTTCTGTCAGAAAACTTGATAAATATTTATAATGCACTTGGAAAAAGTGATGCAGAGAAATTAAATAATTTAAAACGATATGAAAAATATAATCCTTATGAAGTGTCGAAATTGTTTTTTTCAAATATGTATTATTCCAATAAGGGAGATTTTGATTCTTACAATAAAAATTATGAAATACTTAAAGAAAAATATCCAGATTATTTGATTACTAGAATTGCTGTAACATATACAATAGGAGAGGATGCAATTTGGAATGTTATGCAAACAGATGAAAAAGCAGCACTTGCAAGCTTAAATTCTATTATGAAAATGTGTGATGATAAGAAAAAAACGGAAGAATCACATATTTCTGATGAACAGGCTTGGGCATACAAATTAACAATGGGATGGTTTGCAATAAGTTTCTATTTAAATGAGAATCGTACACAGGATGCAATTGATTTTTATTATAAAAATTTTGAAGGAAAAAATAAGCCTAATAAAGAAATATTAGATTATAGTAAGTATCAGAATTGGTTTATAAAATCAGAGCTAGCAAAGTCAAATAAAAATGATTTCTATAATAATAAAAAATTGTTTGAAGAAAATTTAAAAAAAATAAATATGTTTAATTGATATTTTAAAAATAAATAATTATTGTAAAAGTAACAACATAAAAATTCAATAAAAGAATTTTTATCTTAAATATTATTATTAAAAATTTCAAAGTTTAACAAATGATAAAAAATTTTAAAAATAAAAGGAGAAAATAACAATGATAGAAATTTTTCCAGCAATAGATTTACATAACGGACAGGCAGTTAGATTAAGACAAGGGGATTATAACCAAGTGGAAGTATTTTTTAAAAATCCTGTTGAAGTTTTGGACTTTTTTAATAAAAATAATTCAAAGAATCTTCATATTGTGGATTTGGATGGGGCAAAAGATGGGAATACAAAAAATTATGAGGTCATAAAAGAATTGGTTGAAAAAAGTGATTTTTTTGTTCAAGTTGGTGGTGGAATCCGTGATGAAGAAAGAATAAAAAAATATATTGAATTGGGAGTAAACCGTGTTATTTTAGGAACGATTGCCGTTGAAAATGAAAAATTTTTGAAGGAAATGATAAAAAAATACGGCGATAAAATTGCAGTTTCTGTAGATGCGAAAGATGAGAAAGTTGCGGTTAAAGGATGGACTAAAACTGTAGAATTGAACTCGATTGAATTTTGCAAAAAATTATCGGATATAGGTGTGAAAACAATAATTTATACCGATATTTCAAAAGATGGAATGTTAAATGGTACAAATCTTGAAATTTATAAAAAATTGTCGAAAGTAGTTAATTCAGATATTATTGCGTCAGGTGGAATTACATTTTTAGATGAGATTAAAGAGCTTAATAAAAATCATATTTATGGAGCAATTGTGGGAAAGGCTATTTATTCGGGAAATCTTGATTTGAAGGAAGTTTTAGAAATTAGTAAATAATATTTTTTAATTATGTATGAAAATTTATAATAAGCTAAATAAATAAATTTAACAAAGAAAGTAGGTATAAGAATGCTTGCAAAAAGAATAATTCCGTGTCTTGATGTGAGAAATGGGAAAGTGGTGAAAGGTGTGAACTTTACTGGGATAAAAGAAGTTGACAGTCCAGTTGAGCTTGCTAAATTTTACAATAAATCTGGGGCTGATGAGCTTGTTTTTTATGATATTACGGCTTCGGTTGAGGAAAGAGGCTTGTTTACAGATATTTTAAAAGAAGTGGCAAGTCAAATTTTTATTCCACTTACTGTTGGTGGTGGAATAAATACGCTGGATGATTTTGATAGAGTTTTAAAAGCTGGAGCTGATAAAGTGAGTGTCAATTCAGGAGCAATAAGAAATCCAAAATTAATTGAAGAAGCTGCAAAAAAATATGGAGATCAATGTGTGGTTTTGTCAGTCGATGTAAAACGAATTGATGGAAAATTTAAAGTTTTTGCAAAAGGTGGAAGAGAAAATACTGGAATTGATGCGATAGAATGGTTTGTAAATGGTCAAGAAAATGGTGCTGGAGAAGTTGTTGTAAACAGTATTGACACAGACGGAGTTAAAAATGGATTTGACTTAGAATTACTTGAAATTTTATCACAAAAATTGTCAATTCCAATAGTTGCATCAGGTGGAGCTGGAAATATGGAGCATTTTAGAGATTTATTTAAAATTCCGGGAATTGATGCGGGACTTGCAGCTTCGATTTTTCATTTTAAGGAAGTGGAAATTATGGAGTTGAAAAAGTATTTGAAGAGTAATGGTGTTGAGATGAGAATTTGATATTTTTTAATAAGAAAAATTTTGAAAATGAACTAAGAGGAAATTACTATGAAAAAAGAAGAAATTTTAGAAAAATTAAAAGAGATTAATAAAAAGAAATATTCAATTTTAAAATTAGGACTTTTTGGTAGTTTTTCTAAAAATAGTGATACTGCTAACAGTGATATCGATATTCTTGTAAAAATGGAATTTAAAAATGGAATGTATCAAAATTTTTGCAATTTACACAAAAGACTTGAAGAAATTTTTCAAAAAAAAGTAGATTTAGTTGGTGAAAGTATGTTTGAGTATAAATTTAAAAATTCAAAAGTTCAGAAATATAAAGATGAAATAAAAGAAGAAATTTTACGGAGTGTAATTTATGTGTAAAAGGAAGAGAAATATACTTCAGTTTACTTATGACATTGAAGAATGTATTGATGTTATACAAGAAGAAATTTCTAAAGTTTCTTTTGAAGAGTTTGTTAATGATAGAAAAACAATCGGGTATATTGAAAGACAATTAGAAAAAATTGGAGAAGCTATTTCGCAAATTCAAAAGTTAGACAAAAATATTTTAACAGATATATTCTCAGATCATTCTTATTAGGAAAATATAAAAGGAATGAGAAATAGATTAATTCATGAATATTGGGGAACTAGTTTAGAAATGATTTACGAAGTTTCTGTTTTTGAGATGGAAGATTTATTAAAGTATATTTACTTATTGAGAGAAAAATTAAAATATTAAAATAAATAATTTTAGAAAAGAGGTAAAAATGAATATAGAGCAAATAAAATTTGATGAAAAAGGGCTTGTTCCTGCGATAATACAGGATTATTATACAAAAGAAGTACTGACACTTGCATATATGAATAAAGAAAGTCTTGAAATAACTTTAAGAGATAAGAAAACTTGCTTTTTTAGCAGAAGTAGACAAGAACTTTGGCTAAAAGGGGAAACTTCAGGGAATTATCAGCATGTTGTTTCAGTAAAATATGATTGTGATGCGGATGCTTTGCTTGTGGAAGTAAAAAAAGATGGGCCTGCTTGTCATACTGGTGCTGAGAGCTGCTTTTTTAACTCGTTGTTTGAAGCAGAAGATTATAGCAGTTTTACGCCTGAAAAACTTTATAAATTGATAAAAGATAGAAAAGTTAATCCAAATGAAAAATCTTATACGACTTATTTGTTTGAAAAAGGGCTTGATAAAATTTTGAAAAAAGTTGGAGAAGAATGTACAGAAGTTATAATTGGGGCTAAAAATAATGATAATGATGAATTGAGATATGAAATTGCAGATTTGTATTATCACACTTTAGTTTTAATGATTGAGCAAGGGCTTACTATTCAAGATGTGAAAGATGAACTAGCTAAAAGACATGTTGTTGATCATAAAGTTAAACAGGAGAAAATGGGCGGAGAATCTAAATAATAAATTTTAGTTTATTTAATAACAAGGGGACCTTATGCCCCCTTGTTAATGTTTTTAAAATATCTTAATTTTTTCAAAAACTTCTCCAACTGAAAAACTTTTAATTATATTTTTTTGAGTTTCACTTTGAGAAACTAAAATTTCAATTTCTCCATCTTTGTTAATATTTTGTGCAATTCCCGAAACAATCTCGTTTCCAAATTTTAATTCAATATTTTTATTTTTCAAATAATTTATTTCGTTAATTTGCTCTAAAATTTCTTCCCAAAATCCATTTTTTAAATTTTCAAATAATATTTTAAATTCATAAATAATATTTGTTATAATCTCATCAATTTCATATTTTTTGTTTTTTATCTGAGTCAATGAAACAGCCTTACTTTCCAAAAATTCTGGCAAGACATTATTTACATTTAAACCAATTCCTACAATGTAGACATCATCCGCCTTTTCCATCAAAATTCCACATAATTTTTTATTTTCCAAATAAACATCATTTGTCCATTTAAATTTGTAATCCAAGTCCTCAATTTTTTTTAATCCTTTTATTACAGCAAGTCCAGCAAGTAATGGCAATTTGAAATAATCTTCCATTTTTATCTCTTTTCTTTCATTTAAAAAGAAACTAAACATAGCCATCCCTTCAAGTGAAACCCAATCATTATTTCTACGAGCTTTACTATGTGTTTGAATACCAGCAGAAATAACGTCAAATTCCTCGTGGTTATTATGCTCTCTTCTCAAATAATCGTTTGTCGAATCAATTACATCAAATTTATATATTTTTACATTTTTTCTATTTTCTTTCATAATTATCTTTGCTTCCTTCTCTTTATTCATCATTATTTTTTTTGTTTATTCAAAATTTTATTATTTAAATATAATTAAAAGAACTCCTGCAGCAACAGCTGAACCAATTACACCAGCAATATTCGGTCCCATTGCGTGCATCAATAAAAAATTTCGTGGATTTTCTTCTTGTCCTATCTTTTGAACGACTCTTGCTGCCATAGGAACTGCTGAAACTCCTGCTGCACCAATCATCGGATTTACTTTTCCTTTTGTAAATTTATACATTATCTTTCCAAAGAGTACACCTCCAACTGTTCCAAAAGAAAACGCAATTAATCCTAAAATAATAATTTTTATTGTTGTAAGACTTAAAAAATTTTCTGCATTAGCAGTTGCTCCAACTGTCATTCCCAAAACTATTGTAATACAGTATAATAGCGCTCCTTTCACATGCTCAACTAAATTTGAAACTATTCCAACTTCTTTTATAAGATTTCCTAACATTAACATTCCGATTAATGGAGCCGATGATGGAACTAAAAGAATTACGATAATTGTGACTGCAATTGGAAAAATTATTTTTTCTTTTTGGCTTACAAATCTAAGTTGAGTCATTTCAACCATTCTTTCTTTTTTTGTTGTAAGTAGTTTTATAATTGGTGGCTGAATAACTGGTACCAAAGCCATATAGGAATAAGCTGCAATAGCAATTGATCCTAATAAATGAGGTGCAAGTTTTGTCGTTAAATAAATGGCAGTTGGTCCGTCAGCTCCCCCAATAATTCCAATTGAAGCGGCTTCTTTTCCAGCCAGTCCAAGCAAAATTGCTCCAATAAATGCTACAAAAATACCAAATTGTGCTGCAGCGCCCAATAACAAACTTTTTGGATTTGCAATAAGAGGTCCAAAATCAGTACTTGCACCTATCGCCAAAAATATTAGTGGCGGATAAATTCCAAGTTTAACCCCTTGGTACAAATAATATAAAAGTCCTCCTTTTTCCATAAGTCCTTCATTTGCCACAGCGGGTAAATTTGCAAGTAGCATTCCAAAAGAAATTGGAAGCAATAAATAAGGTTCATATTGTTTTTTTATTGCCAAATATAATAAAATTAAAGAAATTATTATCATAATAATCTGTTTTACAGTTATCATTGACAGTCCTGTAGTTCCATAAAGAATTTTTAGTAATTCCATATTAAAAACCACTCCTTTCCTTAAAGATTTTTCTATAAAATAAATTATTGCTATAATTAATAAAATTAGAATATTTTATAAAATTTCAAGCAATAATTTATTCAGATAATATTGCCAAAATATCATCGGAATTTACATTATCTCCCTTAGATACTTTAATTTCGCTAATAGTTCCATCTTTAGGAGCTACGACAGGATTTTCCATTTTCATAGCTTCTAGAATTACAATTTCATCTCCAGTTTTTACCTTTTGTCCAGCTTCAACTTTTATATCGACAATAAGCCCTTGCATAGGGGCTTTTATCGGTTCCCCGATTTCAACAGAATTATTAATTTTATTTTGTGTAAAATCATTTTTTCCCCGTATTTTTTGATCATAGTTTGAATTAGTTGAAATAGAACCTTCTTTTTCAGTAACAGTTTCCACTTCCACTTCATAAACCTTTTCTCCAATTTTGATTTTATATAATTTAATCATACTTGTCATACCCCTTTGAATTTCAATTTTATTTAATTTCTTTTATATTCTTTACTTTTATTTCACAATCTTTATTATTTTCAGATGCGTCAACAAGAGCTGTCAATAAAGCTACCAGCATTGTTTCATCTTTTATTTTTTCAATACTGAATTTTTCGTTTGTATTTAAATTTTCAGATTCTAAATTTTTTAAAGTGTTAATATCGTTTATTTTTTCATTTATGGTGTTTTGATCTTTTTCATTTGAAAAATATTTAAAAAATGATAATACAAACGAAATTAACAGCAATATAAAAAAAACAATTAACATACTTACAACAGTAATATAAATTGCATCTCCAAATGACACAGCCGAATTTCCAAATAAAATACTTTTCATTTTTCAAATTATCCCTTTCAAAAAACTTTATCCAAATTATATTTGAATATTTTTTAAAAAATTACATTAATATTATGAATTTCAATTTTTTCTTTATTTTGAGTTTTTTCTTTTGAATATTTTTTTCTAAATAGTCTCTTGCAATTTGTGGAAAACATGCATAAGTTAAAACATCTTCATCAGATTTTGCTAAATTTCCAATTTCCTTTTTCATTGTGTCATATTCATTTTTTAACAGATCAGCAGGTCTTCCTGTAAATATTTTTTCATTTCCAATTATGATTTTTTTTATTTCATCAGAAATTGGAACAGGAGGTTTCCCATACATTCCTCTTACATAATCTTTAATTTCTCTTGGAACCATTTGGTATCTTTTTCCAGTTAAAACATTAAATACAGCTTGAGTTCCAACCATTTGACTCATAGGAGTAACCAATGGTGGATAACCTAAATCTTTACGAACTTTAGGAATTTCCCTGAGAACTTCCTCATATTTATCCTGAGCATTTTGTGATTTTAGCTGGGACAACAAATTTGAGAGCATCCCGCCAGGCAATTGATATTCCACGATATTAGGTTCTATTTCCAAAGCTTTTGGATTTAAAAATCCATTGTCAATATATTTTTTTCTTATTGGCTTAAAATATTCTGCCACTTCTTTTAAAAATTCAAGATTTAATTCTGTATCGTATTTTGTTTTTTGCAGTGCTCTTACAAGTGATTCTGTAGGTGGCTGCGATGTTCCTCCACCAAAAGGTGAAATTGCAGTATCTACAATATCTACGCCAGCTTCAATAGCTTTCAAAACACTCATTTCAGCCATTCCAGCTGTTTCGTGAGTATGTAACTCAAGTGGAATTTTTAAAATACTTTTTAGTTCACTTACAAGTTTATAAGCAACGTCTGGTAGCAAAATTCCTGACATATCTTTTATTGCAATGGAATCTGCTCCCATATTTTGCATTTCAAGTGCCAATTTTTTGTAATATTCTATTGTGTGAACAGGACTTATTGTATAACAAATTGCAAGTTGACTATCTCCACCATATTTTTTGGTACTTTCCACAACTTTTCTGATATTTCTTGTATCATTTAATGCGTCAAAAGTACGAATAATATCAATACCATTTTTTATTGAAAATTTTACAAATTTTTCAACAACATCGTCAGCATAATGTCTATATCCTAATAAATTTTGCCCTCTTAAAAGCATTTGCAATTTAGTATTTTTTGCTCTTTTTCTAATTTCTCTGAGTCTTTCCCAAGGATCTTCATGCAAAAACCTAATTTCTGCATCATAAGTGGCACCACCCCAAACTTCCATTGCATAATATCCAACTTTGTCCATAGTTTCTATGATTGGAAGCATTTCGGCAGTTGTCATTCTGGTTGCCATAAGCGATTGGTGTCCATCTCGTAGTGATGTTTCTGTTATTTTTACTTTCATAAAAATTCTCCTTTTAGTTTAGTAAACAAATTTTTAAAACAGACAGTTATAGCGCACTCAAACTTTTTAAATTAAAAAATTATATATTTATACAAAAGTAGCTTGAATTTTACTAAACTGTCTTTTTATATTTATTCAAAAAATGCTGGTCCAGCGTTTACAATATGCTCTGGCATATGCGGATATTTTGTTGCAAAATTTTCTCTAAACATTTTTGCCAATTTTTTTGCAGCAGCCCCGTATGCTTCTTTATTTGCCCAAGTGTCTACAGGATTTAATAACTCGCTTGGAACATTTGGACAATATTGTGGAATTTCTACATTAAAAATATCATCATGTCTATATTCCACTTCATCCAATTCCCCACTTAATGCCGCAGTAACCATCGCTCTTGTATATTTCAAATTTATACGGCTACCCACACCATATGGACCTCCAGACCATCCTGTATTTATCAGAAATACTTTTGTATTATGCAATTCTATTTTTTTTCCTAACATTTCAGCATAAACAAATGGATCAAGTGGCATAAACGGTTCTCCAAAACAAGTTGAAAACGTAGGTTGTGGTTCTGTAATTCCACGTTCAGTTCCAGCTAATTTAGAAGTGAATCCTGTTACAAAATGATAAATGGCAGCATCTCTTGAAAGCCTAGAAATAGGTGGTAAAACACCAAAAGCATCCGCTGTCAAAAATATTATAACATTAGGAATTCCTCCAATTCCTGGAATTTGAGCATTTCTTATATGATCAATTGGATAACCAACTCTTGTATTTTCAGTTAAACTTTTATCATAAAAATCAAATTCGCGAGTTTTAGGATTCATCACGACATTTTCCACTAAACTTCCAAATTTTATAGCATTAAAAATATCTGGTTCATGTTTTGGATCAAGATTTATACACTTTGCATAGCATCCACCTTCAAAGTTAAAAATGCTGTGATCCGACCAACCATGTTCATCATCACCAATTAATCTGCGGTTGGGATCTGCGGAAAGTGTAGTTTTTCCAGTTCCCGAAAGTCCAAAAAATATTGCAGTTTCTCCTGTTTTAGGATCCATATTGGCAGAGCAGTGCATAGGTAAGACATCGATTTCAGGCATTATAAAATTCATTATTGAAAATACACTTTTTTTTATTTCTCCTGAATACTCAGTTCCACAAATAATTCCAACTTTTGCTTCATAGTCAATAATTATTGCAGCTGATGAATTTATTCCATCAATTTTAGCATTGCATTTAAATCCAGGAGCTGCAATTATTGTGAAATCAGCATGTCCATAATCGTTCAATTCCTCTTCAGTTGGACGGATTAGCAATTGATGAATAAATAAATTTTGACTTGCTCGTTCATTTATAATTCTAAATTTTTTTCTGCAAGCTGGATCAGCTCCGGCCATCCCATCAAATACAAATATTTCCCTGTTTTGTAAATACGCAATTAACTTATTATAAATAGATTCAAATTTTTGCTTTTCAATAGGTTTATTCACATCTCCCCAAGCAATTTTATCGTGAATTTGTGAAGTATCAACTATATATTTGTCTTTAGGCGAACGTCCTGTGTATTTTCCAGTTCGCACAACCAAAGCACCAGTTTCAGACAAAGTTCCTTCTTTTCTCCCTAACGCATGTTCAACAAGTTCAGCAGGTTTCAAATTTCTGTAAATTTTTGATACATTCACTATCCCCAGTTTTTCTAAATCTTTTGTCAATTTTTTCATAATACTTCCTCCATAAACTTTCTTTCCATTTTGAAAAAACTATTAGATAATCATAATTTAATAATTTTATATATCCATCTTAATTTTTCCTGACAATAATATTATCGCACATTTTTAAGAAAAGTCAATATCGTATAAAATTTAATTTTTTGAATTTTTTTCAGTTTTTATAATAAAAAAAACAAAATTATTATAAAAAAATATCAAAAATTCTAAATTTTCAAAATAAAGCCGTTTTAAGAAGAAAAATAAAAATTTAGAATAAAATATCGAATAAGTTGAAAATTCGCTCTTAAAATTGATATATGAAGGTCAAAAAAATTTAAAACAATGTAAAAAAATTAGTGTTATATCTTCAAATACAGCCACTAATTTTTCAAAACTAAATTCTATTTATTGTAAAGATAAATCAAAAAATCTAATTAAACTCCTAAAAATGATAACTAAGTTTCGTTTTAAAATTTTGCAAAGTTCTATAAAAGTTCTATTTTTTTAATTATTTTATTTTTATATTGTTTATTTTATCAATTAATTGAGCATTTGCATCTTTATACAGATGCGAATATGTGTTTATCGTAGTTTGCAAATTATCATGACCCAATCGTTTGCTTATGGCTGTAATGTCAGCTTTTAAAAAAAGTAAATATGAAGCGTGGGAATGTCTAAAGTCATGAATCCTTATTCTTTTTAAGCCTAGCACATTTGTAAACTTTGTCAAAATGTATCGGAGTCTTGCAGTTTTTATTTCAAAAATTCGTTTTGTAGATACAATATCAAAATTCTCAAAATAGTATTTTAAATCATTTAATAAAATTTCCGGAATTAAAATTTTTCTCTTTGAACCTAAAGTTTTTGGAGAAGTAATATAAACTTTTCCTTTAACCTTTGAAAACGTCTTATTGATATTTATTGTCTTACTTTCAAGATCTATATCTCCAAATGTTAAAGCCATAAGTTCGCCAACTCTCATTCCAGTCCAAAATAATGTTTTAAAAGCCATCGCTTCCACAAAATATTTTTTACCGAATTCACTTAATTTGTTTATAAATGTATCAAATTCTTCAAATGACCAAATATTCATTTCATTTTGATTTTTTTTTGCTCCGAATGAACCTAAATTTTTGCATGGATTTTCATTTAATCCCTGATATTTCACAGCCCAGCTAAATAAACTTTTTAGTGCAGAAAATAAACTTGATTTTGTGTTTTCACTAAGTTTTTTATTATTATTTGTTTTTTCAAGTATTTCGTTTTGCCATTCCCGAATTACAAAAGGAGTAACTTTGCAAAGCTCCATTTCTCCAAAAAAAGGCAAAATATGTGTATTAAAAAGAGTCTGTGTTGTATTTACTGTAGTTGGCTTATATCTTTTTTTATAGTCATCAAAATATATTTCGTATAAAGAATTAAGAGTCATATTCATTGACTTTGAAATTTTCAACTTAAATTCATATTCATATTGCTGTGCATCTTTTTTCTTTTTAAATCCAGTTTTTTTATATTTTTTGTTTATACCTTTATAATCTTTGGCATAAAACATAGTATACCAAGTCTTTTTATCCGCATTGTAATAAACTGGCATTTTAAGATTCTCCTTATTTTAATATTTTTCAATTTTATTATATCACATTTTTTTAGTAATAAAAAGAATAATTTTTTATAAAAAAAATAAATTATAATATATTTTTATTAACTTAATAATTGACATTCAAACTAATTAGGAGTAAAATATATCTAAACTTATCTAAGATTAAATTTTTTGTGTTTAAAATTTAATTTGGGGAAAATACTTTTTTAGGAGGATATTATGAAAATGAGAAGTCAGTTAAAAAAAGGATTAATTGTTTTAGCGGGGATTGCAATGCTGAGTACGAGTCTTCTTGCAAAGGAAATAGTAACGTATCCAAAAGATAATAAAGCTACTCAAGCGTTAGGATTTGAAAAACTGGAAAATTCATTTGGTATTTCTTCAAGTGCCAAAGGAAACACTGTTTATATTAATTCAGGTGGAAAACCTCTTGAACGTGTTTTTGGAGCAGTAGAAGACAACAACAACAAATTTCCTGAAATAAAAAATAATAAGGTAATTATTAATGGTGGAGTTCTTGCAACAAATGGGTTTTGGGAAAGAGATGGAGTAAAAACAGTAAGAGGCGGAAGTGTTTATGGTGGTGCTGGACAAAATTCAGTAGTTAGTGACAATGAAATAATAATAAAAGGTAACTCAAAAATTGGTGGTAATGTTTATGGTGGTTATAGCCATAGAGGTTCTGTTATAAACAATAAAATTGTAATAGAAGGAAATTCTGTACTGTTTGGAAAAGAAAGTATACTGTTTGGAGGAAGAGGAAGCCGTAATATAAATGTGAAGGATAATAAACCTGCACCTATTGATGTGATAACTGGAAACACACTGGATCTAAAGGCAAAAAATGTGAAAGTGAAAGATGTTAAAAATTTTGAAAAAATTGTATTTGAAATATCTAATGCAAATAGACAAAATGACAAAATATTGATACTTACAAACAGCGAAGGAGCAGCTCCAGAAAAGCCTGAAGTTGTAAAAATTTCTTCAAAAATTACAGATATATCTGAAACTGAAAAAGAAAAAATACTGGCTGAAAAAAATAAAGCGATTAATCTTGATATAAATGTAATTTTTCAAAATAAACCTTCAAAAAATATACGAAATTTAAAAATTGCTCTAATTAATGCAGAAAATGGACTTGAATTGAGTAAACTGCCTGAAAACATAGAAAAAACTGAAAAAGGTTATAAATACAGTGTAAAATTTGAAAAAGATGCAAAAAATTTGTATGCTGTAATTAATGCAACTCTTTTAAAAAATTAGTGTAACAAAATTTTAAAAAATATAAAAAATAAAATTGAAATATTTAAACTTTATTAAATATTTCGATTTTATTTTTATTTATAATTTTTATATGACTACATCTTTAATTATTTCAAAAGGAATTTTATTTTTTAGTTTCCAAAGTATCGTCATTGGCTTATCGCCATAACTTTTGTAATAATTCGCGTTTCCTAGATAAATAAATGGGTTTGTCTTTTTATTGTCTAAAAATGCAAATTTTCTTACAAAAATATGAACTTTTATACCTTTTTCCCTGTGTTTTATAAACATTTGACCGACACTTGAGGTGTGGTAAGTTTTGGGTTGGCTTATCCATTGAATTATGTCATCTGAATGTAGCGAATTATCATATTTTAAATTTTCTTGTAAAATATGAGATTTGTCGTAAGTTACAAAAAGGCAAATATCTTTTTCAGTATTAGCATATCCAGCTCTCCAGCTTCCTTTTGGAACTTTTGAATCCAACAAAATCTGTAACTCAATTCGTTTATATTCCTTGTAATTTATTAATATATTTTCATTAAATTGACTAATATCATTATTTTTAAATTCCGACAAACCTAAAATTATGAGCTGTTTTAATCTTTTCAAAAAATTTTTATCTTTAAAAAAATTATTTTTATATTTTTTAGAAATTTTATAGTTTTTATTATTTTTAAATTCAGAATTTGATTCAAAATCCAAAATTTCATCTTCTATCAGCTCTTTTAAAATTCGCTTTATTAAATAAGTATTTTTAAATTCCAAAATATTAAAATAATTTTTATATTTTTTCAAAATATCGTTTTCCGTAATATTTTTAATTTTTTTATCTTTATCTAAAAATAAATCCATAATTAAATAAGTAAACGGCTCAACTAAAGTTAATTTTTTTTCTAAATATGATAAAAATTCGATATTTGAAAAATTTAATTCATCAATTGAATTACTTTCTAAGTTTTTTTGTGCTATGTAAAAAGAACCGTATTTTGAACTTAACTCGATAAATAATTCAATATTTCTATCAAAATCTAAAATTTCTAAAATTTCATCATCATTTTTTCCAATTTCATTTTTAAAGCTGTCATATGCTTCCTTTAACATTATTTTAGAATTAAAATTGATTTTTTCTATTTTATTAATTATTCGTTCTTGACAAATTCTATCCAGTTCGACATATGATGCCATTGGTATATTTTCAAAATTAGTTTTTATTTCTTTTATCAATTTCTCTTTTTTGCTGTACAAAATATTTTTATTGTTTAACATTTCTTCGTAAAAAAATTTTGCAATGATATAGTCTTTTTTGTGATTTCCAATAAAATCTATAATTGTCACAAAATCTTTATTTTCACATTTTCTAAGTCCTCGTCCAATTTGCTGAGTAAAAATTGTAGAAGAAAAAGTCGGCCTTAAAAATAAAAGCAAATTTATATTCGGAATATCAATTCCTTCGTTTAAAATATCTACAACGCACAAAATTTCAGATTTTTTATTTTTAAAATCTTCTAAAATCTTTTCTCTTTCAAATTTTGAAGTTTTTGAAGTCAATATTTTCGAGATATATCCGTTTTTATTAAAATTTTCATTCATAAAACTAGCATGATTGATATTTTCACAAAAAGCAATACAGCTCATCTTTTCACCATCAAATCCGATTTTTTTAATGCTCTCAATTATATAATCAACTCTTTTATTATTTGACAGATTTTTAACTAAAATATCTTCCTGATATTTTCCGTTTTTATAAGGAATTTTCTCATAATCAAATGTTTCGTCATTTATTCCAAAATAGTGAAAAGGTGCAATCAAATCCTGTTCCATTGCTCGTTTCAAACCCATTTCGCCAACTAAATTATAATCACAAAGTTCTAAAATATCTTTTCCGTCCATTCTTTCAGGTGTTGCAGTAAAATTTAGAAGAAATTTTGGATTAAAATAGTTTAGAATTTTGGTGTAACTTTTGGCACTTGAGTGATGAAATTCATCAATTACAATATAGTCAAAATAATCTTTAGAAAATTCAAGATAATTATTTTGAAGCGATTGCACAGTTGCAAAAATAATTTTTTTCTCAGTTTCTTTTTTTCCTCCAAAAATTCTTCCAATCTTATTTTCTCCAATTTTCATAATCTTTTTACAAACTAAAATCGCATTTTCCAAAAGTTCTTCTCTATGTGCTAAAAACAAAAACTTCTTTTCCTTCTTTTCAAAAAAAATTTTTATATCCATCGCTGCAAGATACGTTTTCCCAGTTCCAGTCGCAGCAACCACAAGTCCTTTTTTATTCCCTGATTTTCTAGTATTTTTTAGCTTTTCCAAAATTTCTTTTTGCATACTATTCGGTTCAAAATGATTTTTATTATTTTTTATTTTTATATAATCAAAAGTTTTTTGAAGTTTCAAATTATTTTTATAATTTTCGTACTCAAAGACAAAATCTTCACTAAGCTCAATGGTTTTGTCTCTGTTCCAAAGATTTTTAAATTGTGAAATTGATTTTTTATAAATTTCAAAAAAATTACTTTCTGTAAGTTTAACATTCCATTCTTCTGCAGAATACAAAGCGCTTTGGCTTATATTTGAAGAACCTATTATGCAAGTATGATATTTATTTTTTTCAAATAAATACGCTTTTGTGTGAAAACTCTCGCTTGAATTATTATAAACTTTCACTTTTATATTTTTATAACTGAGAAGTTTTCTTAATGATTTTGAATCTGTTATATTTAAATAAACAGAAGTTATAATTTCACCTTTGATTCCTTTTTTTTCAAGTTCGTCCAATGTGCTCAAAAGTATTTGAAGTCCTGAATATCTTATAAAACTCACGATAAAATAAAACTTTTTGCAATTTAATAATTCATTTTTTAAATATATAAAAAAATTTTTAAATTTTGTTTTTTTATTTAAAATAAGCTCGTTTAAATTTCCTGTTATATCTTTTTCTTTTTGTTTTAACGGAATTTCAAAACGAGTATTTAGTCTATTTTGAACAAAATCTATAGCATCTTGATAACTGCCATCTTTTATTAAAAAAGAAATTTCTTTTGAGAAATACTCAATTAACTCAAATTTTAGTTTTTCTTCATAATCTTTAATTTCTACAATTTTTTGACTTTCATTTTTTAAATTCAGATCATCTTTTTGCAAAAGTATACTCATTTTAAAACAGATCCCCTATTTATATTAATCATTCTTTTTCCAAAAAATTAAATATTCGATTTTTAGAAATTTCATTTTTAGTCATTTTATAAAAAATTCTAAACATTATTAAAACGTCGTAGTAACTTCCGTGAAACTGATTTTCTTCAAATGGAACTTTATAATACTTAGCACATTCAATAAGTTTTGGCCATTTGTAATTTCCACAATTATTTTCAATTTTTAAAATATCAATATTTTCTTTCATTGTATCAAACTGATTTTTTAGTGCAAAATCCACAAAACTTCTGTCAAACTTTATATTATGAGCTACAAAATGGTCAGTATCCTGACAAAACATAAAAAAATTGTCCATATCTTTTTTAAAAGTCAAAGGATAATCTCCTATTTTATCTTTAAGTTTTTTTCGTTCAAGTGCAATTACTTCGTCAGTTAGTCCATTTACATTAATTGCCCCTTCATTCATTTCTTCATCTTCTTCTCTAAAATAAAAGCGGTTAAATTCTGAAACTTTTAACCATTCACTTTTTCCAAAATTGTAATTTACTTTTATTGCTGACATAGATAAAACGGAACTTCCCTGAAATCCATTTGTTTCTACATCAAAAAATATAATATTTTTATTTAAATCTTTATCTTTATTCACTTTTTTCTCTTTCTTTTTTTTCTTCTATTTTATCTTATCTTATTCAAATATTTATTCAAAAATTAGTCATTTAATTTTAAAACTGATAAAAATGCTTCTTGTGGAATTTCGACATTTCCAATCGCTTTCATCCGTTTTTTTCCTTCTTTTTGTTTTTCTAATAATTTTTTCTTACGGGTAATATCTCCACCGTAACATTTTGCAAGGACATTTTTACGAAGCGCCTTTATTGTTTCTCTTGCGATTATTTTTGTTCCAAGTGCCGCTTGAAGCGGTATTTCAAATTGCTGTCTTGGAATTACATCTTTTAATTTTTCAACTATCGCACGCCCTCTATAGTAAGCATTATCCTTATGTGCGATAAATGAAAAAGCATCCACAGGATTTCCACTGACTAAAATGTCCACTTTTACTAAATCTGATTCTTTATAGCCAATCATTTCATATTCAAACGAAGCGTAACCTTTTGTTCGAGATTTTAACTTGTCGTAAAAATCAATTACAATTTCTGCAAGTGGTAAATCGTAACTAATCATAGTTCTTGTTTCATCAAGATAATTCATATTGATAAATGTTCCTCTTTTTTCCTGACAAAGTTCCATCACATTTCCAACATAGTCTTTTGGAACAATAATTGTACCTTTTACATAAGGCTCTTCAATATATTTTTTCCCTTCAGGAAATTCAGCGGGATTATCTATAACTTGCATTTGCTGCTGTTCCAATGTAACATGATATTTAACTGACGGAGCTGTGGAAATTAAGTCGATGTTAAATTCTCGACGAAGTCTTTCTACAACGATTTCCATATGAAGTAGGCCTAAAAATCCACATCTAAAACCAAATCCCAATGCAAGAGAAGTTTCAGGAGCATAAGACAATGAAGCGTCATTTAACTGTAATTTTTCAAGAGCTTCTCTCAAATCTTCATAATCATCAGTAGAAACTGGGTAAATTCCAGCAAAAACCATACTTAATGCTGGTCTATATCCTTCAAGTGCTAAATCTGTCGGATCTTGAACATGAGTGATTGTATCTCCAACTTGTGTATCTTTAATTGATTTTATTCCTGTGATGATATATCCAACTGAACCGACTGTCAATTCTTTCGTTTCTTTCATCTTTGGTGAAAAAATTCCAACTTCAAGGACATCAAACTCTTTACCAGTTGACATAATTTTAATTCTATCTCCTTTAGAAATTTTTCCGTCAACAATTCTAATATATGTAATAACTCCCCTAAAATCATCATAGTGAGAATCAAATATCAACGCTTTTAAAGGTTTATTTACGTCACCTTTTGGCGCAGGAATATATTTAATTATTGCTTCTAACAAATCTTCAATTCCGATTCCCGTTTTTCCAGAAACAAGAACTGCTTCATCAGCTGGAAGTCCTATAACATCTTCAATTTCTATTTTTACTTTGTCAGGATCAGCTGACGGCAAATCAATTTTATTGATTACAGGAAGAATTTCCAAGTCATTTTCTAAAGCTAAGTAGACATTTGCCAAAGTCTGTGCTTCTATTCCTTGAGCTGCATCGACTACTAAAAGCGCTCCATCACAAGCTGCAAGCGAACGGGAAACTTCGTAAATAAAATCCACATGTCCAGGAGTGTCGATTAAATTTAATTCGAAAATTTCACCATTTTTAGCTTTATAATTAAGTGTAACAGCTTGGGCCTTTATTGTTATACCTTTTTCACGCTCTAAATCCATGCTATCTAACACTTGGTCAACCATTTCTCTTTTTGTTACCGTTCCAGTAAATTCTAATAATCTGTCAGCAATTGTTGATTTACCGTGATCAATATGTGCGATTATAGAAAAATTTCTTTTGTTTTTTTGATTTAACATTTTTCCTCCAATTAATTAAATCTTTTATCTAATGTTTTTTTATCTTCTTCGTATTATTTTATCATACTTATTTTTCAAAAACAACTGTGTATTTATAAATCTGCAATTCGTCTTTTGCAAAAATTCACTAATGTAAGAACAAAATAACCGTTGTTTTTTACAACAACGATTATTTTAAAATTTTTCAAAAAATTAAAGAATTATAATTTTTAAATTTATAAAAAATTATTTACAATTATTCCATCTTCAATCCCATAATTAACTGAAAATTTACTTGTCGCTTTTAATTTGTAATCAAAATTTTTATCGAAAATAATTTCAAAATTTTGGAAACCTTTTATTCTAAAAATAATCTTATTTTTTATAATTCCAAAAATTATTTCAGGAAAATCTGAATCTATTATCTTGGTTTCTATTATATTAGGAAGTTCATATTTTATATTTTTTTTTAAATTAAAATCATCATTTATTTTAACATCCAGTTTTGTTAACATGTTATTATAATTAAAATAATTTTTTAATTTTATATTTTGTTGTGCATCAAATACTTTTTTTATCTCATTTTCATTAATTTTAAAAATAAACAGATTATTAAAATCTGATAATTCATTTAAATTTTCAATAATAATTTCATTCCGATTGTCATTATTAACATCAAAAAAATCAATATTATATGGATTCCCAACAGTATGTATTTCAAGCTCAATTAAATAATCTTTATCCCCCTTATAATATAGATAACTTTTAATATTTTCATCTGAAAGATTGCTTAATAGATAAATATATTTTTTATTATTATTTAAATTCACTTCTCTCTTTTGTAATATTGTATACTCTTTTTTACCAACTTTTATTTTAGGATTTTTAAATTCATTCTCTATGTAATTGTTATCAATTTTTTTTATTGATTGCATATAAAGAATTATTTTTTATAAAAAAATTCTCTAATTCATTATACTTATTTTTTCCTAAAATTTTTTTAAAAGATAAAATCGTAGAATAACTCTCTATATCTTTTGTAAAATTATATAATGATTGATAATTTTTTAATAATCTAGATGAACAATCTCTATCTTCACATTCATAAAAATTTACAAAATAGTACATAATTGCCCCCATTTTTATATTTTTTAAAATATAGATTATTGCTTCTTCATCTTTCCTTTCCTTAAAAAATTTTGTTAATTCAGTTCTCATCTGATTAAACTCATCTTTTTTATAATTATTATAAAAATTATCTAATGAGAAATTATCTCCTTTTAAATATTTTTTCTTTAATAAATAATATTCATTATTTTTTCCACTACAGAAAACTATTCCAAAAAATACTATAAATAAAACAAAATATTTTTTCATTATTTCCCTTTCTTAATTATTTTTTTATATTAGTAATTCTTGTTGGAATAAAAATTAACTCTCCTGTTTTTTTATCCACACCAACTAAACCAGTATTTATTTTCCCATTATCTATTGCTTCATCAACTGCTTTTTTTACTGGATTATTTTTGTCTAGTTTACTTGATACATTTTTTACCCAGTCAGGAGACATCTGTCTCGTTCCATCTACACCTTTATTTGAAACTCTCATATTTCCTGATTTTGCAATCTGTTTACTATCAAGTATCCAAACTTCTCCAGTTTTTTTAAATATTTTGACATCAAAATTTTTTGTATTAATTATTTAGAACTTAGAACCTAGAGAAAATTATTATTTAGTTTTTTATTTCATCCAAAATGTATTCTTCTATATAAAAATTAGAAATATGTGAAGAAAATCCTTTTATTTTTTGATATTCAGTTAATGATCTTAAAGCTACTTCTCTTGTATAATAAACTCCTAATATTCTACCTTCCTCATTCCATTTGTATTTATCACACAAATTTCCATAATCATATTGATGTGATAAAACCCATATATTCATATATTTACCTCTTATACAATTCATTGTATTCTTGTGTTGATAATTCTTTCATTTTTATTTATTTTTTAATAAATCCCTTATTTCAGTTAACAAAATTTCTTCGTTAGATTTTTTTGGTTCAACTGGTGGTTCTTCTTTTTCTGGCTTAATTCTTCTCATTTTATTTACCGCTTTTACCACTAAAAATATAGAAAATGCGATGATTAAAAAGTTTACAATATTTTGAATGAACATTCCATATTTTACAGTTGCCTCTCCTATTTTAAGACTTAATCCTGAAAAATCAATTCCTCCTATTATAAGTCCAATAATTGGCATAATTATGTCATCTACTAGTGATGTTACAATTTTTCCAAAAGCTCCCCCAACAATGACACCAACTGCTAAATCTAGTACATTCCCTTTTGAAATGAATTCTTTAAATTCTTTAAACAAAATGAATTTCCTCTCTTTCTTGTATTTATTTAATAACATTTTATTATAACTAATTTTTTCGAGAAATGCAATATTTTATTTAATTTTATATCTTACATATTTATTCTTTTCTTTTAAGAAATTTGCATCTTTCGTCATGAAAGCCGTTACAACGAATCTCAATTTTCTTATACTTGGATTTTGGGAAATTACGACAAAATAATTAAGATTATTTATTTTTTTTTGATAAAAATGTTCTTTCTTGGATTTTGACTGCTTTGTCACAACATCAGGATTTTTAAGCACTTCTTTTATTATCTCAATCGTCATTTCAGGATGTTTTACCAAAATATGATTTTCAAATTGAAACTTGTCCATCACGACTTTTTGATGTAGTTTTGCGTCAAATTCGTAAGTTTCTATTCTTTTTCCTGTTTTCGTATATCTCAATTTTTCTTTTACCATAATTTTACCATTTTCTATTTCTTAAAACTTTTCTTATCAAATCTCTTCTAAAAGTGTATATTAAAACAAACCAAATAATTAAATATATTATTGCAAATATTATTAAATTAACAACAATTCCATATTTATTTTGAAATTTTATCATGCTTGAAGCCCAATATGAAATCATCGAACTTGCAAATGTCACTCCTAAAATTGCAATATATTTTAGGTTTCTTAATTTTACATATTTTTTGTTTAGCGAAATATACAAAATTATAAAGTTCACCATTGCAGAAAATGAAGTTGCAAAAGTTAAGCCTACATGTCTATACTGCTTGTATAAAAGTGCATCTAAAACTATATTTGTAAATATTGCAGTAAACGATGAAATAACAGGTGTTTTTCTATCTTTATAGACATAATGGCTTCTTGTAAGAAGATGTATTGTTGAGAAAAATAGAAGTCCTAAAGCATAAAATTGTAGTGTTTCTGAAGTAACTTTTACAGCGGCTGCATTAAATTTTCCTCTTTCATAAACTAATCTCACTATCTCTTTTGCATATCCAAATAAAATCACACTTGATGGAACAATTAGGAAAGAAAGCATATATAATCCTTGATGAACAACTCGCTTTACTGTTCTGCTGTCATTTTTTACAACAGCTTTTGACAATGTTGGGAAAATCACAACGGCTAGTGAAATTGCAAAAACTCCTATCGGAAGCAAATATAATCTACTTGCATAGTTTAATGCACTTGCTGTTCCTGCTGGAAGTGAAGTTGCAAATCTGTTGTCAACAATTTCATTTATTTGATAGCCAAAAATTCCGACTAATGTTGGAACCATTAAAACAAACATTTCTTTCACATATTCATCTTTTAAGTTTAAAATAAATTTATATTTTTTCATAATTTGAAAAAATTGCGGAAGCATTATCACTAACTGAAAAATTCCAGAAAATAAATAAGCCACACCAAGCCCGTAAATCCCTATTTTATTTTTTAGCATTAAAGTTCCAACTATGATTGTCAAGTTAAATACGATTCCCATTGATGCTGAAACTGCGAATTTTTTGTAATTATTTAGTAATGACGACACAACTCCAGATAGTGCAATGAATAAAAAGTAAAAAGCTACGATTTTTAATAAGTTATTTGCTGCATCAAATCTTTTTGGGTCGTTAAAACCTGTTGTCACCTTTAAAATTTGTCTGGAAAAGAATATCATAATTATAGAAAGTGTCGATGTAAATGCAACTATTAAATTTAAAAGTGAAAATACAAAGTCATCTGTTCTCTCTTTTCCTTTTTCTTCCATTCCACGGTTATAAATTGGAATAAATACCGTTCCAAGCGAACCTTCTCCAAATAATGTCGTAAAAAAGTTTGGAATTTTTGTAGCACTGACATAGGCATCCGTCATTCCAGTCGCTCCAAAAACGCTTCCGATAATCATTTCTCTTATAAGTCCTAAAATTCGGCTTAACATATTTATTATCATTACTATAAAACTAGATTTAAACATTTAATTTCCTTTAATAAAATATAAAATTTGCATTTTTATGGATAACGCATAATCCTTTTATTTTTATTTTATTTATTATTTATAAAAATTTTTATACAATTTTTGTTATGAAAAAACTGCCCTGATCAATAATTATATCAATTTCGCCATTTTTAAACATATCTAAAATACATAGAAACATTGTAACGATTCGTATTTTAGAAAATTTATTTTTTAGTAAGTGGCTAAACGTCACTTTTCTTTTATTTTTTATATTTTCTGTAATTTCAAGATGTGCCTCTTCTGCCGTATATTCTTCTTCCAAATTTAATTTCATATTTTCCTGCACATATTTTTTCATATCCTTGGGATTTAAAATATTTTGAAAACTCGCAATCAAATTTTCTAAAGTTAAACTGGAAATATCATATTTCACAATTTTATCTCCAAAATTTTGATTTCCCATTCTTAGATGACTAATATTATATTCATTTTCCTTTTCTGCAAATAACTGTGCAATTTCTTTAAATAATTTATATTCCAAAATCTTTTTTTCCAAATTTTCAACTTTTTCAGTTTTTTTATTTTCATTCAAAACTGAATAAGCCTTTATTTCCACTAAATCTGTAGCCATCGCAAGAAATTCCACTTTTATTCGCAAATTTTTTTCCTTTTGGCTGTGAATATATTCTAAGTAATCATCAATTATTTGAGAAATATTAATTTTGTGAATATCCATTTTCTTTTTTCAATCAAGTGAATGAGAAGATCTAAAGTACTTCAAAATTGTCGATTTTTACATTAATTGTATTTTTTATCATAAATTTTTCATTTCCCTTTATTTATTTCTTCATTTTATTTCTTATCTCCATCTTATTTCATTTTCTCTATCCTGTTCTTTTATTTTTTTAACTTCATTTTTCCAATATTTGCTATCTTTATCAATTTGATTTTTTAATTCATCAATTGAATTAAATTTTATTTCTTTTCTAATATTTTTAAAAATTTCAATCAAAATATACTTTCCATAAATATCTTTGTCAAAATCAAAAATATGCGTTTCAACGCTCAAATTATCCTTGTCAACAGTAGGATTTCTCCCAATATTCATAACCCCAGTATAAGTTCTACAAATACCCTTTTCATAAAAATAAATTTTTACTCCGTAAACCCCAAAACTTGGATAAACTCTGTTTTCAAATTTTAAATTTGCCGTGGGAAATCCAATCGTCCGACCAAGCTGCTTTCCATGAATGACTTTTCCCAAAATTATAAGATTGTGTCCAAGCAATTTTTTTACTTTCTCCAAATTTGTTTCTTTTATATGCTTTCGTATATTCGTGCTACTTATGACTTCCAAATTATCATCAAAAACCGCTTCTTGAACTTCAAGCTCAATTCTGTTTTTTTCCAAAATCTCTTTTAAAATCTCTGGATTTCCAGATTTACCTTTTCCGAAAGTAAAATTGAAGCCACAAAGAACCTTTTTTGCATTCAATTTTTCAATCAAAATCTTTTTCACAAAATTTTCTGGCGAAAAATTTCTAACTTTTTCAAATTCTTCAAAATATAAGTAGTCAATTCCTTCATTATCCATAATAAAAGCCTTTTCAGATTGATTTGTTATTCTCGTATGCCTTTTATCTGGATATTCGTTGAAAGTGTAAACCACCGTTTTATAACCATTTTCTTGTGCTTTTTTTACA
Organism: Leptotrichia rugosa; assembly: GCF_041200005.1. Lineage (NCBI taxonomy): Bacteria > Fusobacteriati > Fusobacteriota > Fusobacteriia > Fusobacteriales > Leptotrichiaceae > Leptotrichia > Leptotrichia rugosa. The sequence goes on along the minus strand of NZ_CP165644.1, from coordinate 1,092,371 downwards.
CCTTTTTGCAAAATTTTCCTATGAGCCTTGTGAACTCCGTCAAAGTTTCCCAAAATTACAACTGCTCCAGTTTTTTTTAATTCATTCAAATTATCTTTTAAACTAAAACAACTAATATTTTCACTTTTCTTAAATTCTAAAAATCCAATTACGTTGTCCCGATTTTCAGTAATTATTTTTATACTCATTTTTTATTTTCAACTTTCTGCAATAAAATTAAGCCAATAACTTTTTTATATAAATATTCATTGGACTTTATAATTTTACATTATTTTAAATTACTTTTCAAGCATTGTTTTTATTTTTTAAAAAATCGGCTATAACTAGCCAAATTAAAATTTTCAATATTATCCATAAATTCATCAAAACTATTTGCAACTTTTGTCAATTCAAATGAAAAAAGTACAATATCATCTGCAAAATAGACACCTTTATCAATTTTATTAAGAAAAAATAAATTTGAAAAAGAGCCGTTATCATCATAATCATTATCCAAATATAAATCATTCCAAACACAAACATAGTTTTGTAAAAAATTGCTTTCATATTGAGCATTCAATAAATTTTCCAAGCTGACAAGTTTGTAAAGCAAGATTTTTTGATAAAATAAATTTTTAGATTTTTCTTTCAGATCTTTCATTTTTTCCCAAGTCGTTCCAGCATACTTCTTGATAGTTTCTCGATATTCTTTAACTTCTTCCAATGAAAATTTTTTCAAAACTTTAGAAATCTCCAGTTTTAATTCATTCATAAAATCTATAACTTTTTTATCCCCTTTATCAATTTTTTCATTAAAAATTTCTCTATATATTTTATCAAATATTTCTTTAAATTTTTTTATTTTTTCAAAATCAATAAAATTATCAAAACTTTTCTCTGAATCTTTTAAACGAATAATTCCAAACAAAGTTAAAAAAATTCTTTCAACAAAACTGTACTCTCCATCATAAAGAAAATCATCAGAAAAATCCATACTCAAAAATGAAGTTTTTACATTGACTTTAAACAAAATAACTTCATATTCTCGCAAGAGTTTTTCATATTTAGTTGGAAACATTTCAAAAAATTTAGAATTAAAATAATCACTCTCACATTCTCGTTTTCTACTATTCTCAAAATCAATAATATTGTAAATATCATTTTTAATCATCAAATTTTTCTCTCCAAATATAAAATCACATTTCAAAAATTTCTTTCATATATTTGGAAATATTTTCAGTAACATGACTCGCATTTACAATATATTGTTTTTTTGTAAGCTCATCTCCAATATATCCGTGCAAAAAAGCTCCAATACAAGCACTTTCAATTAAATTATAATTTTGTGCGACAAGTGAAGTTATAATTCCAGTAAGACAATCTCCCATTCCGCCATTTGCCATGTGCGAGTTTCCTGTGCTATTTACAAAAAGTTTGTTTCCATCGGTGATTATCGTATTTTTTCCTTTTAGAAGTAAAATTACTTTATATTTTTTTGCAAATTCTTTTGCTTTTGTAAATTTATCTAAAAGAATGTCTTCTGATGGTAATCCTGAAAGTCTTGAAAATTCTACAATATGTGGAGTTAGAACCGCACGATTTTCTATTTTTTCAAATAATTTAGGATTTTCTGAAATTAAATTTAGCGCATCCGCATCCAGCACCAAATTTATCGTTTTATTTTTATTATTTTTTTCATAATTTAATAACTTTTCTAAAATTGTCAATGACTTTTCATTTTTGCCAATTCCATATTGCAATCACATCTGAATTTAAAATATTATTTTCTATTTTTTGTAATTCATTTTTAAAATCACTTTTAGAAATTGTTCTTGAGTCATTTATATTTAGAAGCATAACTTCAGATAAAATATTATTTTTTAAAATATTTTCCGATGTCAAAAGAGTCACAAGCCCAGCTCCTGCTCGAACGCAAGAATTTGAAGCTAGGACACTTGCACCAGAAAATTCTTTGCTTCCTGCATAAATTAATACTTTTCCAAAATCCCCCTTATGAGAATTTACATTTCGAACTTTATGCACATTTTTTATATCTAATTTTGTCAAGTAATATTCATTTACAAAATTTTTAAAAAAGTTTTGATTTAATCCAATATTTTTTATTATAATTTTTCCAAAATATTTTGAATTTTTTGTGTTCAAAAAAGCCTTTTTATAAGTTACAAATGAAATTGTTTTATCTGCTTTTATGCAAGTTCCCATAATCTCGCCGTCATCTCCGCTTATGCCTGAAGGAATGTCGATGGAATAAATTTCTTTTTGATTTGAATGCTCATTTACAATTTCTATAATTTTTTTGTAAACTCCTTTAACTTCTGAATTAAGCCCTGTTCCAAAAATCCCTTCGATTATGCACTCACTTTGTAAAATCCAGGTTTTTAATTTTTCTATATTATCTGACATCTTAATTTCAATATTTTTACAAATATCATAATTAATTTTGCAGTCGCAACTTAAATTTTCAAAAGAAACTCCAAATATTTTCACTTTTTTACCTTTTGACCAAAGCTGCCGTGCAATCGCATATCCATCGCCACCGTTATTTCCTTTCCCACAGACAATCAAAAAGTTATCAAGTTCTTCATCAATTTCATTGACAAAATCAATTGCCGCATTTTCCATTAAAACAATACTTGGAATTTTTAAATTATCTATTGCATAGCGATCGATTAATTTAGTCGTTTCATTACTTCCAATTAACATTTTAATATTTTGTTCCTTTCTTTTCTTTATTTTTCTTCTCTTTTTCTCTTTTTTTAGTTTTTAATTAAAAAAAATTTTTATACAATTTCTTTTAAATATAAAAATCATATTCAAAAATTATTTTTTATGAACCATAAATCCCGTAGCTTGTTGTGTTGCCATTATTGTCACATCTGAAATTTGAACATGTTTTGGCTGATTTGCAACATATAATGCCACATTTGCAATATCTTCAGGTTTTAATGCTTCAATTCCCAAATAAACATCTTTTGCCCGTTCTTTATCCCCATGAAATCTAATTTCACTAAAATCAGTTTCCACAATTCCTGGCTGCAATGTACTAACTTTAATATTTTTGTCAATCGTGTCAATTCTAATTCCATCGCTCAAAAATTTTACTGCCGCTTTTGTTGCACAATAAACCGCTGCTCCTGCATAAGCATAAATTCCAGCTGTCGACCCCATATTAATTATATGCCCTTCATTATTTTCAACCATGTTTGGTATAATTTCACGACTCACATACAAAAGACCTTTTACATTAGTATCTATCATTATTTCCATATCTGTAATACTATACTCTTGAAATTTTTCAAGCCCCAAAGCTAATCCCGCATTATTTATCAAAATATCTATTTTAGAAACTTTTCTCAAAATATTTTTTACCGTTTTTGAAACTTTATCATATTTTGTCACATCTAACTCAAAGATATAGACATTTACTCCAAATCTTCTTTCAATATCAGCTTTAATTTCTTCCAACTTTCCAATTCTTCTCGCACACAAAATCAAATCATCGCCATTTTTCCCAAATGCATAAGCAATCGCCTTTCCAATTCCGCTTGACGCTCCTGTTATAAATACATTTCTTGACATTTTTTTCTCCTTCTAAATTAAATTTTTTTATTATTTATAAAAATTTATGTATATTTTATAGTAAAAAAAATTCAATTGATTTTTATAAAAATTATTTTTAAATATCTAATTTTTATTTAAAAACTAAATCTAAATTTCAAAATCTTCAAATTTCCCGTTTTTCATAATCTTAAGACTTTTAAATCCAATTTCTTTTACAAGTTCTACACTTTCTTTAAAATAATAATCAATATTTTCCACAGAATGTGCATCTGAAGAAAGCGTAATCGGAATATTTTTTGATAAAATCTTTTTTAATATGAAAGCACTTGGATACGGAGTTTTTGTCCATCCTCTTGAAATTCCTCCCGTATTTATTTCTACAATTATATCAGTTTTTGAAATTTCACCTAACACTTCGTCAACTTTTTTATTATACCATTCTGAATTTTCATCAAAGTATTTTCCGTCACCATTAAATTTTCTCACCAAATCCAGATGCCCCAAAATATCTGGCTTTTGAGTATGAATCATTTCGATTATATTGTCATAATAAGCACAAATTAAAGATTTTTCATCGTCATTGTCATAATTTTCAATCGCATAAGCCAAAATTTCTGGAGTATTATCAACGCAGTAATATTTATCTTTTACTTTATCTTTTACATAGTGAACTGAACCTATTCTATAATCAAGTCCCAAATTTTTATCCAATTTTGGATTAAATCCAGAATAAAAATCTGCTTCAATTCCAATATAAACTTGAATTTTATCTTTATATTTCTCTTTCAAAATTTTCAGTTCTTCAATATATTTAAGAGTTCCTTCCAAAGACATATTCGGCTCTTTATCAAAATAAACATAAGAATGTCCTGATAATCCAACACTCACAAAATTTTTCTCAATCGCCGCCAAAATATATTCTTCAGCTCTATTCTTCCCATCACAATAAGTTGTGTGCCCGTGCAAGTTTGATGGAAATGATATTTTTTTTTGATTTTTCATCGCTATCAAATCCTTTCTTTCAAAACTTTATTATATTTTATTTTTATTATATCATACTAAAAGTAGTCGTTCAAAATAAAAATAAATTTCTCTATTTAAAAATTTTTTATTTGTATTTTCTATTTCAAAAAATCAAAAAATATAATGTATTGCAGGAATCCCATGCAAAGGTATGAAAACATAATCCATATTCCCGATATATTTTCTACAATTTTTCCTGTTAAATCTTCTTTTATAAATTTCCTTAATTGAAAAATTGATACACAAAATATTGACAATAATAAAATTATTCCTGTAAAAAAATATTTTTTTCCAAAAGCATTATTTAATCCCGCATAATAATTCTCATGTAATCCTAAATAAATAAATATAATTTCTATTGCGAATAAAATTATTAATGTTAGAACCGCCCTCTCTCTTCCTAATATTTTACTGTAAGTTTCGACTCCATATTCTTCTTCTGATGATTTTCTAGTTTTTCTCCCTATTTCTAAAATAATTCCATTTATATAGCTCACGAAAAATAGTGAAAAAATCGCTGACGAATGTGCTTGCCTTTGAACAGAAAAAGAATATTTTTCAGTAGAAATAACGAATAATACAAATAAGAGCATTACAACAATGTGCGATAACGCATATAAAAAATTCTTTTGTAATCCATTCTTTTACAAAAATTCTTTTGTCATCAAAAACATATATCCCCAAATTAATAGCGCAAAAAAGATTAATCTCACATCAATAAGTAAAATTAGTAATACTTGTATTATTACCGTCCCTATTCCTATCTTTTTTAGCTCTTCTAAACTTATAATTCCTCTTGGAACTGGTCTATATGAACGATATTTTGAATCTTCCTCAAAATCTTTAAATTCGTCTAATATTCTTAACTGAAAAAAAAGCAAAACATTATAATAAAAAGCAGAATTACATTATTAAAAATTTCAGCGCTACTAAAAATAAACATTTTAAAATCTTTATTTGAAACTCTACTGAAAAAAAATGCTGATAATGTAAAAACTAAAATAAAAATTCCGTTTTTCACTAATGGAAATCTTTCATCTAGATATATTTTAAAATTTTTAATTTTACTTTTGGATTTTCTTGGTAATTTTTTATCCATAATTTTCACCAGTTTTTACCTTTCATAGATATTTTTAAAATTAAACTCATAATTCCTTAGCTTAAAAAATTTATAATTTTTTTATTAGCTTTTCTAATTTATTGTAGTCTATTTTACTATTGTGCCTTTTATCTAAAGGAATTTTCTTTTCAATCACTTGAGAAATATTAAATTTTTCACACAATTTTTTAATTTCTTTATTTTCCAAGATAGTTCTCGTGTAATTATCTTCTTTTTCTATAATCATATATAGCTCTTCATTATTTTTAGATATTAAAGCACATTTTTTTACTTCTTTGCAAAAAGAAAAAGCTGTTTCAATCGAAAGTGGATAATAAATGCTATTTTTTATCTTCACTCTTCCCTTTGCTCTGCCTAAAAGAAATAATTCGTTATTTTCATTAATATATCCCATATCCCCTGTTTCATGCCATTCTTTATTTGGATCACTTTTCACATTAAGATAGTTTTTTAAGACATTTTCTCCTTTGACAAGTATTTCTCCTGCTGATTTTTTCAATATTTGCTGTATTTTTTCAAAATCACTTTTGGAATATTTCTTTAAATTTTTTTCATTTAGTTTTAAATTCTCTTCCAATTCTAATCTTTCTATTTTCAAATCAATTTGATCAACTTTTTTTCCGACAAATAGCCCAGCTCCATTTTTCATAGACTCTATTTGTTTTTTTGTAATAGTTTCAAAATTAAATATTGAGATTGGTTCTACTTCTGAGGCTCCGTATAATGCACGAACTTTACTTTTTGGAAAAATTTCTAATAAATTATACATCAGCTTTGGAAAGACAGGTGCTCCTCCAGTAAAAACTCTTTGAACGCAATCAAGTTTAATATTATTCTTTTTAGAAAATCTTACAATATTTTCTAAAATTGATGGCGGTAAAATTATGTTCTCAATATTTTTAGATTCTATCTGTTTAACAACACTTTTAACATCAGTTTTTATTGGCTTTCCAAAATTTATATCTGGTATCAAAGTGGTAGTTCCTGTACATATATGCGATAATAAAAACATAGGAAATGAAGAATACGCCTGTGTATTTTCTGAAAACTGAATATTTTTATCCAGAACATTGTGCTGACCTAGCAAAAATCCGTGTGTTCTCATTATTATTTTGGGAAATCCTGTACTTCCGCTTGTAAAACTGATTAATGCTGGTGTATCTTTTGAGATTTCGTAATCATCTGAAATTTCAATTTCGTGATATTTAGAATCTTTCAAAATATTTTTGTAATCAATCTTAATTGGAATTTTTCTAATTTCTTTTAAAAAATTTCCTAAAAATAATACTTTTTTTGAACCGATTATCGCATTTGGAGAAATCATTTCACAACATTTGTTTATATGGTTTATTTTCGCATAAGGGTCAATAAATACAACTTGCATTCCCATTTTTAATATTCCAATTAAAATTATATAAAATTTTAGGCTAATCGGAACAAAAAGAACAACTTTATCTCCTTTAGAAAAATTATTTTTTTTTAAATAATTATAGACAGCTTCCGACTGAGTGTCAATTTGTGAGAAAGTTGCTTCTGTGTTATTTTTTAAGTCAATTATTGCTGTTTTATTGGGAAATTTACTTTTAACTTCCCTTATTTTGTCAATAATTGTCATATTATCTATCTTCATACTATTTTGTCTATTTTGTATAAAAATTATATAGATTTATATAATTTTTCTATACAGCTCCTTTCTTAATTTTTATTTATAATTCCTTTATAAATAATGCGTATTTCCTAAAAGGCTTTGCTACATGTTCTGCCATATTTTTGGAAACATTTGATTTAAAGGTCAAAGCTAAAATAAGTTTATTGTATTTTGACTTTTCAACTTCATCAATTATCGCATCTAATAATATATATCCCAATCCTTTTCCATTAAATTCTGGTATGACTCCTCCTGTTTTAAAAATTATAGTTTCAGTTTTACCTGCTCTTTCTATCTCTAAATAATCAGGAAAGGCGAATGCAAAACCAATTAATCTTTTTTCAAAATATAGAAGTTTGAAAAAATTTGATAAAAATTTTTTTTTATATTTTGAATACATTTTCATAAAAATATTTTTTTCAAGTTTTGTGTATAAAAAATTATTTTTAAATGATTCTGTGGAAATATCATATATTTTACTAAAGAGTTTTTCAAAGTTTTTAGTATCTGCATTTTTTATAGAGATTTTTTTATAAAATGGAAAATTTTTTATTTTCTCTATTTTTTCCTTCAAAGTTTTTCTATTTTCAGTATTTTCCATAATTGAAGAAAAATAATATTTAAATGGAGAAAATCCTATATGTTCTATGAATTTCACTTCTTCATCTTCATTCCACGGTTCCATAAAAAAAGGTTCTCTATCTCCTTTTTCCACAACATATCTATATCTATTCCAAGTAGTGCCATTTAAAGGGCCTATTATTATCTGAAATCCTTCTCCTTTTAAAATTTCAAATAATTTTTTAAAAAGAATATCTATCTTATTCAAATTTTTTTGTAATTGAAAAGTTTTTATATTTCCAATATATAAGGTTTTTTTGCTTTTATAATCTGGTACATCATTCCAAAGGTACATACTTGAAATAATATTTTTGTTTTCATCATAGAATCTGACAATTTCAGAAGGTCTTTCCATCAATATTTTTTCTTTTTCTGATTCTAAAAATTCATCGTTTTCGATAATTTTAAGTATTTCATTCTTTTTTAAGAAATTATATCTTTCTATTTTCAAAATTATCACTCCTTTTTATAAAAATTACTTTATTGATACTAAATATATTCTATTATTAAGAGTAATAGACTGCAAATAAAAACTATTATTGTTGTAAAAAATACTTTTTTTTCTCCACCATGACTATTTTTAAAAAAGTTTTTTGGTATTTTATCAATAAAAATTGTATACAATAGTATTCCTGCAATTAAAAATACAATATTTTCTAAAATTATTTTTAAATCTATAGATTTTAATAAAATCGCATAATTTATTATAAAAAATAGTAATGCCTTTATTATACTGATAAAAATAAGCTTTTTATTTAATTTATTTCCAGTTAATTCTGTCAAATGTGAAGCATTGTATCTTATTATATTTATAATTCCAAAATATAATGAAAAAATATAAATATAAATATTCAAAATTGATTTTCTCTCTAAGAGAATTCCAACAATAATCCAGAAAAATGCCAGGAATCCAATAGTGAGAAGACCTTTTAAAGAATCTTTTTCCTGTCTTTTAACTTTTGGGGTGTAATGGTAATAACTCACATATAGCATTAAAGGTGGTAAAAGAAAAGAAAATCCTCCTAATACAGTAACGACATACATAAAAAAGAGACTTCCAACTTGAGCGGCATTTGTCAGTGTAGTTTTTTTCTGTTAAGGTAAACTATTGTTAACAATCCTAATATTAAAATTAAGCGATTTACCAAATCAACTGTATCTTTCTGAAGGTTTAATCTCAAAAAAAGGTAGACGTACAGCGGAATAAAAAAATTATCTAAGCCGTTCCATGAAATTGCTTCTATAATCATCGTTAAAGTACTAATAAGCAGCGAAATTAATACAATATTCATATTTTTTATGTCACTAAAAAGAAGAAAAAAATTGCTGCATAAAATATATGTTGATAGAAAAAAGATTATTGACCCTTCTAAAGATTTTGTTCCAAAACCTGTATCATATTTATACTTTCCATAAAATTTACCTATCAGCGCTGCAAAAGCATCCGAGAACATTAAAATTACAATTGGTAAACAATACATTATTTTATCATCACTAGAAAATATCCACAAAAAAGCGAGAGTTGATACAAAATACACATCTCCCCATGTTTTCCTGCTTTTTGTTTCAAGGACATCTTTTGCTCCTGTGTTTTTAAGATTTCTCACTATTGCTATAATAGCAAAAAAACATAGCACTAAAATTATTACAGAAATTTTAGTTTTAAATAAAAAGGGAAGTGAAACTCCACAAATTCCTGTTCCTATATGTAAAATCTTTCTATTTAATTCTGAATCAAATTTTTTTGCTTTCTCAAGTTTGTTTAAAATAAAAAAGAAAACGAGAAACATTACTATAATTGCCATAATTAGAAATATTTCATAAGGCATTATTTTCATTTTATCACCCTTTCAATAACAAAATCTGTATAAAAAAATGTTTTATCTCTTTTATGAAGTTCTTGATCTATTTCTTTCAATCTCTTGAATCTCTTTGAAAATTGATTTTTCAACTCTTCCATTTCAGAATTTCTCTTCACAACTAAATTCCAATATGCTAATAAGGCATTATCTGAACAGTTTTTATAAATTATTTCCATTAATTTCGCATAGTTTTCAACAGACATATATTCAAAAATATCGCTTAAATTAAATTTATCTATTTTAAAATCAATTTTTTCTAAATATTCTTCAAGTGTATCACAAACTATTTCCAATTTATTCAAATTAGATTTTATTTTTCCAAAATTTTCTTCAGTTAAAAAATATGGTAATGAATCTAAACGATAATTTTGAGTTAAAAAATAATTTATGTACGGATTTTCGTGTGGATCCAATTCAGTAGAAGCATATTTTATTTGTGATAACATCGTTGTTGCAATATCCTTTTCCACATATTTAAAAAACTCTTTATCTCTTCCAAGTTTTCCAATAACTAAATTTGAAAAGAATATTCTAAAAGTTAATTTCCATCTAAAATTTTCCCATTTTTTATCATAAAATTTTTTTCTTTCTTCCAATGACTTTTTTTCAAAAAACTTATTTATTGTTTTTTTACTATGAATGAATGGCAGAATTTTATGATTAAAAATTCTAAAAAACTTCTCTAATTTCCCTGCATGATTAACTCCTCTTTCAATAATTTCAATATTATAGTCCCAATACTCTTTAGTTTTTTCTTGAAGATTTTTTCTTATTTCTTCATACATTTCTTTTCTAATTTTTTTTGTATTTTTTTTGTTATCTCTTGATATAACTCCAAAAAACAAAATCATTTCTTGATAATCAAATTTTCTTATTATCTCTCTTTTTAATTCCAAAAGATATAATTGTGGAAGACTTAAATCAATCGCAATCACTTTTTTAGGATTTTTGGAAAGCATCGAAAATATATTATCTCCAGCAGAAGCAATTCCAAGACAAATATCATTTTCATTTATATCCAGCGCTTCTAATAATATTTCAGTATCTTCCCAACATTGTGAATATCTTATTATTGAAAAATCAACCTTATTCTCTTTAACTTCACTTTTCATAAAAAAATTACTCCTTTTCCAATTTTGAATCAATTTTTTTTATAATTCCTGTACTACCATCAAATTCTACATAATCTCCTGTTTTTAAAATAGTTGTTGCATTTTGAACTCCAACGATGGCGGGTATATTCATTTCCCTTGAAATAATTGCACTGTGGGAAAGTAAACTTCCCTTTTCCACAATAAGTCCCTTTAATAAAGGAAATACCATTACCCAGCTTGGATCAGTAGATTTTGTTATCACTATATCTCCTTCTTCAACTTCAGTTTCCATAGGATTTAAAACCACTTTTACAATTCCTTTAACAATTCCTTTGCTACAAGCAGTTCCCGTTAGTTCATTAAAATTTTTATTTTTATTTGTTTCCGTTGTCAAATTCTCATAATAAAATTCTTCAGAAATAAACCCTTTAGTCAAAAATCTGTCAGGAAGTGCAGGAATTATTTTATAATGCTCATATTTTCTCTTTCTAATTTTTACTATTTCTTTTAAATTCGTATCAATAGCAGACGCATCAATCAATCCAAAAATTTCATTTATAGTTAAATAAAATATATCTCTCTCATTTTCAATAATATTGCTGTCTTTCATATGAATTCCTATTTGCCTGAATACTTTTCTTATAATTCCGTAAGCTTTCGTTCTTTCATATCTCAAATTTTCTCTTATTTTAATAAATTTTTTAGCATTTGAAATTGATTTTTTCAATATCATTTTTTTTACTATCCCAATTTTAAGATTTTCATAAATTTTTTTTTGCTCCAAAGAAATATCTCTTTTTTCATGTGTATTTTTTTCTTTTTTTAACGCAAGAGAATATAACATTCTAAATAAATATATTGGATTTTCTCGCAAAGTCAGAGATTCCAGTTTTAATTCATGAACTGTTCTATCTCCAAATTTTTCCAAATATTCATTCAGCAATTTATTAAATTCCAAGTTACTTGTAACAATATCAGTTTTATTTTTTATAATATTTTTTATTTCTTCTTGTAATGAAGTATCTTTTTTAATGATTTCACTTAATTTTTCCATGTATTTAGATGGCTCAACACTTATCATATTTTCACCTTTTTGTGCAATAAGTATATTGTGAATTTCTTCAGCATCATTTTTTATAAATTTTTTCATTATTTTTTTTGAAATACCAAACCATATCATGACCAAAAAATCATTTATTAAAGGCGTTTCCCAATTTTTCAAAAATTTATTTTCAAGCAAAATATAGTATTTTTGTAATTCAGTAATATCCATCCTAGATAGATTATATTCTTTTGAACTCAATGTTTGATCTATAATCTGACAAAATCTCTTCGCTTTTTTCTCGATGGAAAACATATTAAAAAAAATTGAGAATCCAGCTCTCGCCTTTTTTAATCCTATGACTTTTTTTTCAAAAAAATTCATATTTTTAGTTGCTTCCAACAAATTTTCTTCTAAATTTATTCCAGAAAGCTTTTGTTTTACTCCCATCATCTGCTCCATAAAACCGCTATTTCTTTTGGAATTAGGCAATAAGAGTAAAAGTTTATACCAATTTATAAGGTTATAATAAACTCTTCCATTTAAAATTCCTAACATATTTGCATAAATCGGCTCATAGCTATCCATTATCTTTTTTGAAATTCCGACAACTTTGGAAAATTGCTTATATACTCCTGCATACGCATTTTTTATAAAACTAAAAGTCAAGGGTAAAGTAATTTCGGGATAACTTTCCACAATATTACTATTATCCCAAATAATAATATTTTCTTCAATTAGATTTTCACTATTCTTTTTCTTTTCAGTTCTGCTCTCAAAAGTTGTAATCGGTCTTGCTTGTAAAATATACAATTTTTTATTTTCAAAAGCCCACTCTATATCTTGTGGAACACCATACACTTTTTCAATATTTATAATATTTTGAACAAGTTCTCGTATCTCCTTTTCATTCAAAACTTCTTTTTCCTCATGAATTTTTTCTCTCTTTATACTTTTTTTCTCAAAATCTAAACTTTGCTTCAATGTTTTTATTTTAATCTCTTTACTCACTAACTCAAGGTTTTTATTCACAATATACAAATCTCCATCTTCATCACCGTCAACGATGCTGGTCCCCAATCCAAAAACACAGGATAACACAACTTCATTTTTATTATTATTAATTGGATTTGCACTAAAAGCTACGCCAGATTTTTCAGAATTTACCATTTCCTGAATAATTACTGCTGGAACATTTATTTCATTATTAATATTACCTTCTTTTCTATATTTCATTACATGATTTGAAAATGAAGAAATCCAAACTTTCTTTATTTTATTCAGCATTTCTTCTTTTTTTATGTATAAAAATGTTTCAAATTGACCTGCAAATGAAAAATTCTCACTATCTTCCTCAATTGATGATGAACGAACTGCGTAATATTTATCATCTTTTAAAAATTTTTGTAATTCTTCGATAAAATTATTTTGAATTGTATGATTTTCTATAATATTCCTTATAATTTCTATATTTTGAGTTTCATTACTTTCAAAAATATCATTCCAATTTTCTACATCAATTTTTTTTCTTATTTCTTTTAAAATTACTTTTTTAAAATATTCATTCGTTATAACCAAAAAATATGGAACATTAAAGCCATTCTTTGTCAATTTCACTAAATTTTCAGCCTTTTTCCCTATTTTCAAATTTTCACTATTATAATTTTGAAAAACATCATAAATATATGACATCTTAACTTCCTTTCTAAATTTATTTTATTATTATTATATCATACAAAATTAAAAAAAACTATTTTAATTCTAAAATTTGCATAAAAAAACTGTAAATGAAAATTAATTCAAATACAGTTTTTTATTTTATAACAAACTTGAAAAAATTTATTCATAATTCTTCAAAATATCTTTTAAGTTTTCAGGAGCGTAGAGATAAACACTTATAAAAGTATGATCTAACATTCTATATATCTCAATTATTTTTTTTGAATTATACAATATTAATGCTCCTTTGTACTCTTTTACATTCAATTTCTCTTTTAAAACTTTACTCGCATTCTTTTTATAATCTTCGATTATTTTCGTATGTTCCTCATCCGTCGTAGATGAATCAAAAACTGCTGAAAATAATTTATTTTCAGAAAAAGCGAAGCTATTTAATTGCCTTTTTATGCCTAATGGATCTTCTATATTTTCATAATAGTAGACAGCATAATTTCCATCATCATGCGAATCTGACAATGGCTCACTTTTTACAATATTTTTCAATTCTTTTGGAGAAATCCCAAAATTGATTTTATTCGTAACTTTTGCATTAACAGTTCCTGCAAAAACAGTCGTTGAAAATAACATCATCATAAATAGTAAGAATTTTTTCATTTTATCACTCCTAATAAATTATTTTGAAAATTGATTCAACATAAGTATACCGCATAAAAAGTAAAAATCCAAATAAAACATAATCTTTTCAATTGTTCTGAAATAAAAAAAGAAATCTAAGATCAATATCTCAAATTCCTTTTTTTATATTCTAAATTTTTCTAATTTTAATAATTTTCCAAAAAACTATTTAATTTTTTCTAAAGTATTTTGCACTCTCTTCAAAGTTCTTTCTTTCCCAATTGCTGCAATTACTGTATATAAATCAGCCCCTCTAGCTTTTCCAGTAACAACTGCTCTAAGCGGCATTAACACAGCTCCAGGTCCTTCTCCAATTTCATCTTGTAATTCATGTAAAACTTGTTTTGCTTCATCTTCTGAAATTTCTTCATTTAAAGCATCAATTTTTTCAATAAACAAATTAATTGCTTTTTTCCCAGTTTCAGTTTCTAGTGAATCTCTCAATTTTTTTACCGATTTTCTAGCTTTGCTATTCATTCCTTCTTCAATAACTGGAAGCTCGAATTCATCTTCAAAATAAATTGAAGAATTCATTGGCAACTCTTTTAATGTATGTGAACCTTCTCTCGTAATTTCCACGATTCTTCTCAGTTTTTTATAATCTTCGTCTGATAAGTTTTCGTCAGCATAATATCCAGCTTTCACAAAATATGGAATCGCTAATTTAGTCAATTCGTCTAAATCTTTCAATCTCATATGATGATTATTTACCCAGCCTAATTTAACCAAGTCAAACACAGGCCCTCCAAGCGAGATTTTATCAAACGAAAAGTTTTCAATCATTTCTTCAATTGTAAAAATTTCTTTATTTTCCCCAAAGCTCCATCCCATTAAAGCCAAGAAATTTAAAAGTCCTTCCTTCAAATAACCTTCTTCTCTGTAATAGTTCAATGAAACTGGATTTTTTCTTTTAGAAATTTTAGTTTTATCCGCATTTCTCAAAAGTGGCATATGATACCATTTAGGCTCATCCCAACCAAACGCTTTGTACAATTGAATATGTTTAGGCGTAGACGAAATCCATTCTTCCGCTCTAATAACATGTGTAATTCCCATCAAATGGTCATCCACGATATTTGCCAAATGATAAGTTGGAAATCCATCAGATTTTAACAATACTTGGTCATCAATTTTACTATTCTCAAATCTAATTTCTCCTCTTAAACCATCATTTACAACAGTTTCCCCTTCATAAGGCATTTTAAGTCTAATAACATAAGGCTCACCAGCCGCTAATTTTGCTTCAACTTCTTCTTTCGACAAGTTTCTACAATGACCATCATATCCAGGTGCTTGTTTCATCGCCACTTGTCTTTCTCTCAATTTTTGCAATCTATCTGGCGTACAGAAACAGTAATACGCTTCGCCTTTTTCCACCAATTTTTCAGCATATTCTTTATATATTTCAAATCTTTCTGATTGCCTATAAGGACCTCTATCCCCGCCAACATCTGGACCTTCATCATAATTAAGCCCAAGCCACTTCATCGCATCAAAAATTTGTTGTTCCGAATCTTCAGAAAATCTCGTTCTATCCGTATCTTCAATTCTCAATAAAAAATCTCCACCATTATGTTTTGCAAATACATAATTAAAAAGACCAATGTAAGCAGTTCCCACATGTGGATCTCCAGTTGGAGATGGTGCTATCCTAACTCTCACTCTTTTGTTATCATTATTTGACATTTTTTTCTTTTTTCTCCTATCTATTTTGTTATTCTTTTTATATTATATAATAAAATGAATTATTGTGCAACAACTATTGTGTAAATTCCAATTATACAACAACGGTTATCTAAAAATTCTAACTATCTTCTTTTAGGTTATATTTTTTTACATAATCTTCCATCATTTTCACTGCTATTGGCCTATTAAACCTTCTTGCAAATTCAATTACTGTTAGTCCCCATTTATCTTTTACTAAAAGAGGAAGTCCTGGTTGAGAAAATATCAGTTGGTATAACGGTAACATTTCTATTTCAGGGGTGCCGATATTAAATAATTCTTTGAAAGAAACCGTTTTCTCTTTCTTATATATTGTTGTTATATCTGCTCCCTTTTCCAATAATGTCTTACACAAAATTGTTGTTTTTACTATATCTTGCCATCCAAGAGAAAATAATGGAAAAAACATACTCATTCCATCTTCTGTTATTATTTTAACATCAGCTCCTTTATTTATTAGAAAATTTGCTATTTTATATCTTTCTTTTGATTTTGTATTACATAATGCTGTGAAAAGTAAACTTCGTCCTGATGGACTTATTTCATTTTGATCTCCTTCTTTAAATATTTTTAAAAATTCTTCATATGTTCCCATATCTGCTGCTGAATAAATTGTCATAGCTTTGTCCTTTCTCTATTTTGTAGGTATTTTCATTTGTTGTTTTTGAATTATATTTTGTATATTATTTATATAATCTGGCTTATATTCTAATAATGGTACTGTTTTGTATTTTTTTCCACACCTTGCTTTAAATCTCTATTTATAAGCAACTTTCACTTTTTCTGTTCAGATTATTAAATATTTCTATAACTATATTTTAACAGAAAAATTTCTTTTTATCCATAACAAAAATCTCCAAATATTATATAGTTATTTTACCATATATTATTTAGAGGTTTACACAAAAATTTTTACACACCCTATTCATATGTAGTATTCCTCTAAAAGGAATAAATTTAACAGATCGTATTTTCCTGAAGGTATTTCTTTATTTCCAAAAAAATTATCAATTTTATTTTTTATTTCTATAATATCTTCTATTTCATTTAAAATATCTTTATTTTCTGGCAAAATATCTTCATAAGGTAAGCTTATCATTATACCATCAACAATTTTTTTATTTCTGCATTTTTCAAAAATATATCAATATTTTTATTATCAAATAAATATCTCCCTGTATATTTATCTTCATCGTATTCAAAGTTTATATTTTTCTTATTTTTTTAAATATTTTTTTATTTTTGGAATTACAGTTTTTATTTCATCACCTATTTTTATGCTATCATCATTTAAATGTATATATTTTACATCAAAATATAATGTTTGATATTCAGGTTTTTCAATATTTTCTGAAAAAATACAGCATATAATGGACTTCTAATCCATCATAAATAAATTTTATATCTATTGATTTTTTTATTAGAAAACTTTATATTTATTTCATTCGGAAATGAAAATACTTTTATTATTTTTTTTAATGATATTCTTGTTATTCCATTTATTCCATAAGTTTCATTTATAAAAGTTTCTGTCATCATCTTTTTTTATTCCCTCCTCCGCTCTTCAGCATGTTCAGGTTTCCGTTCTCATCTCTTGTTGTCAGTATTCTCTTTATTCCGTCTGTCGTCCTCTCCGAGTTCCCTATCAGGTCCCTCAGCTTCATTATATATAAATTTAGACTTCTAGCTAAATTTTGGGTGCAGTATGCTTCAAGTTTATTTAATTTCTCCAAGGTATAAGATCATTTATATAAATTTCAATACTAAGTTTTTTTATTTTATGTGTTAATTCTCCAACTTTTATATTAATTTGTCTTATTTCTTCATTTTTTTCTGAATCTTTTCCGTCTGAAGTAACAGATACAAAATAATAATCTAACAATGGATCAAATTTTCCTAAATTTTGACTCCATTTTCGAAATTCTTCTTCTATATCCTTTTTTACATCTTCACGAAATCTGCTAATTTTTCCGTATACTAAATAGTTAACTATACATAAATAACTTAT
This sequence comes from Leptotrichia rugosa, assembly GCF_041200005.1. NCBI lineage: Bacteria > Fusobacteriati > Fusobacteriota > Fusobacteriia > Fusobacteriales > Leptotrichiaceae > Leptotrichia > Leptotrichia rugosa. The sequence continues at coordinate 1,074,312 of NZ_CP165644.1, read as the reverse complement.
TAAGGATAAACTATGTGACTCTTTAATATCTTTTCTATTGTTTAAATTTTTTCTTAGTTCTAAAAATTCTTCTATTGCTTTTTTTAATTCTACATATTTTTCCATTTTATATTTCCTTCCTTAATTTTTAACTATTCTGGATATTTCAAGACTTTAATTCCTGGTATTTTCCAAGGCTCTTGTATAAATATTTGTTCGGTTTCCATTCCACCCATTTCCATACCTTGCTTTAAACTTCTATTTATAAACAGATTCCACTTTTTCTGTTCAGACTATTAAATATTTCTATAACTATATTTTAACAGAAAGATTTCTTTTTAACCGTACAAAAACCTCCAAATATTATATAGTTATTTTACCATATATTAGAGGTTTACACAAAAATTTTTACACACCCCACTCCAATTCTGATATTAAGTTAATTTAGTCCTAATAACGGCTTAAATGTGTTGTTCATTTCTACAAATTCTTCATAGGTAATATCTGCCTTGTCATTAAAGATAATGTATATACCCTTTTCAAGTAACAGAACTTCATTCGCTTTCCCTTTGAGTCTTTCTAGAATCTCTTTCTTAGGTATTTTTATTAGCTTAGTGTAACTCTCTTCATTGAAATACATCACTGGGGATAGTGTAAATAATACATCTTCCAGCATTCCTATGTTACAATTTTTCTCCTTCAGTTTTAAAAATTCAGGATTTATACTTTCTCCATAAGTTCTTGTTTCCGGAGTTCTTCCTTCCTCATAAGCACCATTATAAGCTACATATAAATCAGCAACATAAGGATCAAAAACATTTATCACCTTTGGAAGATCATCATATATTATTTTCTTATAGTCTATCAGCTTATATGTTATTTTAAAATCATACTCCAGAGAATCCCATCTTCCTTTCTCTGAACTTTCATCTCTCCATATATAATCTCCTGATATCGAAACTCCTTTTGTTTTAGAATTTTTTGTACGATAATAGGCTCTTATTTCTACACCAAAATCTGGCACTTCTGGAATCTCACTATCTTTCAATCCTAAAGGTGCTTCCAGTTCTGACAGTCCTTTCATAACTTTCTTATGTCTTTTTTTTATTGATTCATTTACATCTACTTTTCTGTATAGACGAATTGCTCTTTCTACTTTTTTCATTTCTTTATTTCCTTTCGTAGAATTTATAAAATTAGGATAATGGGATGTTATTTTGATTTATATTTTAGATTTTGAATTTGCACAAAATTCTGGACACTCTCTCTTCTAAAAATTTTCTTTAAAGTTTTCAAACATTTCTTGAACTTCATTATCATTATAAATATCTTTATAGGCAACAACAATAATTTCAAGTTCTTTTAAAAAATTTTCTTTAGAAATTATCTCGACATTCATTTCGTCTCTAGAGTTTCTGAATCTTTCTTCTTTTAAATCATTAATATTTTTATATTTCAATAATGCAACATCACTTTTTTCAAGTTTTTCTTTGTATTGAAACCCTACTACACCTCTACCATCATGATATTCTAATTCAATATTTTCATATTCTATTTCAATTTTATTTTTCAAAATATTTATAATAAATTTTTCTAAGTTCGTTTTAGGCAATATATACTTTTTTTCTTTTTTATTCAAAATTTCTTTTAATTTTCCTTCTTTTAATAAAAACGAATAAAATTTTTTTAATATATTGATATCCCAATAATTGATATATTTCCTATTAAAGTTTATGAAATTATAATTATAAATATTTTCTTTTTTGTTATATTCAATCAGAAAATTTCTTAATTTATCTCTATTAAAAAAATCATTTAAATCAAATTTTATCTTATATTTTTTCAAATTATCTGTATATTGTGTATAATTATACAATTCTTGTTCAATAAAAAGCATAAAATCACTATAATCTGCCATATTTTTTAGATAATATAAATAAAAACTATAAAATAACTCCTCATACGAATAATATACTCTGATTTCCTTAGCTTCATTTAGTTCTGCTATGTACAAAGAACTTTCATTACTAATATAATAACCATAATTTTCAATAATACTTGTTTTAACTTCTCCACTTTTATAAATTTCAGAAATTAAAAAAGCAAAATTTCCTATTTCATTTACTAAATTATTAAAAAAATCATATTTATTCATTTTTAAATTTTCAAAATAATTATCTTTTATTTTTTTTAAGCTCACTTTATTTCCCACCTTTACTTAAACCTCTATTTAAAAACAACCTTCACTTCTTTCCCATAAAATGCAACCCCAATCTTCAAAATATTCTTTATCCCTCTTGCCTTAAGCTTCGTATCATATTTCTTCTCATCAATCTGCTTTAACGCCTTCTGCGCTTTCTCTTCCATCCCCTTTTTCGTCTTCGATATTTTAAATTCCATAAGATACGCCTTCTCATTGCTTTTTATCGGAATCATCGCAAGGTCATATCTCCCATATCCACTCTCATCATTTGAAATAATTTCATATTTCCCCATCAAAAATCCAACAAGCCCTATCATAAACACCTGATAAATCTTCTCCATTTCCTTGTCCAAGTCAAAATGACTTAACATATTTATCATTATTTCTCCCAATGTCTTCTCAAATTTCTTAATATCTCCATTTTCAAGTGCTTTTATCAAAGTATTAGTTTTCATTTCTGTTCCAAAAAATCTGTTCAAGAACATATTCCCAAAATATTTCCGTATTTCCTTATTTGGAATTCTCAAGTTATAAACATCTGTATATTCTGAAGTTACATCTATTTCCTTCTGCTTTTCATCTTTTGTTAAGTACCCACTATATAAGAGTAATTGCCATATTTCATCATCGTTATTTAAAAGGCTTTTTATCGTAGTTCCATCCGAAATATATTTTTCAATGCTTTCTCCATCAGTAAACCGTTTTAAGTCATCATAAACACTTTCCCCAGCATGATCAAGCATATTCTCTAAAAGCGTATTCCCCGAAACATTTGCCCAATATGCTTTAATTTCTTTTTCTCTCACATAATTTACAATAGACCAAGGATTATACACTTTACTTTCTCCAAAAATATACCCATTATACCATTCTCTAACCTCTTCAATTTTATATTTCATATCAAAATACTCAAGCATTTCAATCACTTCGCTCTCAAGAAGTCCAAAATATTCTGAATAATCCTTACTTAAAATCGTATTTACATAAAGATTATTTAAACCAGAGAATATCCCTTCTTTTATGATTCTAGTTATTCCTGTCAAAACACCATATTTCAAGGAATTATTAGTCTTTAATGCTGAGCTGTAAAATGTTTGAAAAAAATTTATTGCTTCATTGTAGTATCCTTTATCAAAAGCATTTATTATTGGAGCATCATATTCATCTATTAAAATTATTACACTTTTTCCATAATATTCATAAAGATAATTTGATAATAATTTTAAAGAAGTTCCATAATTTCCTTTTTCCTCTTCATAAAATATTTTATCAAATTTTATCTTATCCCGTTCATCCATTTTTTCTCTCATATCTTTAAATTCAGCATATAAATCAGAAATAAGAGACTTTAAATCATTAAAGGTTTCTTCCCAGCTATTTCCTTTCAAATCTTTCATTGAAATGAAAATTACAGGATATTTCCCTTGTTGACTCATATATTCACTATTATATATTTTCAAATTTTCAAAAAGCTTTTTATTTTCTTCTTTATCTTTTACATCAAAAAAATATCTTAACATCGACATATTCAATGTTTTTCCAAATCTACGTGGTCTTGTAAATAATGTAACTTTTGATTTATTCATTAACATTTCGTCTATTAATAAAGTTTTATCTGCATAATAATATTCATCTTGTATCAACTCTTTAAAATCTTCAATCCCCACAGGAACAGCTTTTTTTCTCATAAAATCACTCCCTCTTTTATTTTCTTTGAATTTCAATATATTAATTATACCATAACTTGATATTTAAAATAAAGTCGTTTGAACTCACTGTGACGCTTTCTTTTTAAATTTGAGGATTTGAAATATTTTGAGAATTAATTTGGGAGTATGGACTGGAGAGTATTGATGGAAATCTAAAAGAGACTGCCTCGACTTCGATTCTGAATTTGTACAAAAATTTTTACACACTCTACCATATATTATATTTTGTGTTTATACAAAATTCTGGACACTCTTATCAATATTGTTTCATCTTTTTTTACTTATAAAATTTATTGGGTGAAAAGTTGTTTTAAATATCCAAATTATATGTGATACAAAAAAATAATCCCTGTCTTTTTAACTTAATTACTTCATTATTTTTAACAATTACATTTAAGCAACACATTGTAATCATTATTCCTAATAATAATTTTTTTATTTCACTTTTTTATCTAAAACTTTTTACCAATCTTTCATCAACTCTAAAAAGAAATTTTTAGAATAATCTCTCATATCATTAAAACTTATAACGGCAAAAGTATTATCATCAATTTTTTTTATAATTTGATTCAATTTAATTTTCTTACTATTACTATTGTCTTCAAATTTGTTAAAGTATGTATTTTTATTTATTTTAACTAAATTTTCTTTTTTTGCAAATTCTTCAAAATTTTCATTATAAATATGAATTGGTAGTAAAATGGATTTTCCTAGATAATATCCAGATAATTCAAATGATTTTTTTTTATTCAATGTTTCATTAAGAAGACTATTATCACTATTCTTTAACCATAATCCTTTAGGTATAGAAATTTGTACATTACTATTTCCAATCTCTATCTTTTTTTATTTTCAGTAAGAAGCAAGGTATTTAATCTCTTATTATCACCATAATAATAAGGACTTTCAGATTTAGGAGGAGGCAATAACCCTTCCCCCATCATTGTAGCTATTGTAAAACAAGAATTTAAACAGAAAATACTTATCAAAATCAATAATATAAACTTCAACTTTTTCATCTTAATTACCTACTCTTTCTCTCAATTTTTTTAACTGTTCATTTATATTTTAAGATTTTTCTCTATTTATTTCAGGTTTTGGCATATTTAAACCTTCATCAGGATTGATATTCCTATATGGATTATTTCTTGGAAAATCTTTGTTCAACTGTTCTGTTAAGGCATTATCCCTTGCATTAAATAAATCCTTATCCATATCTTTTCCATAGTCCGGATTTACTCTTGAAACATTCATATACACATCTTTTACATTTTCCTTTCTTTGTTCAATCAAATTTTCCTGTTTCAAATCTCAATAACAACACTTAAAATTTATTTAACAATTTAATATCTAAATATTTAATTACCAATCTTTCATCAACTCTAAAAAGAAATTTTTAGATTTATCATTCATATCAACAATACTAACAACAGCAAAGACATTATCATCAATTTTTTTTATAATTTGATCTAATTTTCTATTTTTACTATTTTTTTCAAAATTTAAATAGGTATTTTCATTTAGTTTAACTAAATTTTCTGTTTTTAAAAATTCTTCAAAATTTTCATTGAAAATAAATATTGGTAAAAATAGTTCTTTTCCTAAATAATATCCGTGTAATTCGAACGATTTTTTTATATAAATAATTATTAATAAGCCCATCTGATTTTTTTAACTTCAACCCACTTGGTATAGAAATTTGTACATTACTATTTCCAATCTCTATCTTTTTTATTTTCAGTAAGAAGTAAAGTATTTAATTTCTTATTATTACCAAAATAATAAGGACTTTTATATTCAGGAGGAGGCAATAACCCTTCCCCTGCATTGTAGCTATTGTAAAACAAGAATTTAAACAGAAAATACTTATCAAAATCAATAATATAAACTTCAACTTTTTCATCTTAATTACCTACTCTTTCTCTCAATTTTTTTAACTGTTCATTTATATTTTGAGATTTTTCTCTATTTATTTCAGGTTTTGGCATATTTAAACCTTCATCAGGATTGATATTCCTATATGGATTATTTCTTGGAAAATCTTTGTTCAACTGTTCTGTTAAGGCATTATCCCTTGCATTAAATAAATCCTTATCCATATCTTTTCCATAGTCCGGATTTACTCTTGGAACATTCATAAGCATATCCTTTACATTTTCCTTTCTTTGATCAATTAATCTTTTTTGTTCTTTCAAAGCATTTTCATATTTTCTCTCTATTTTCAATCACTTCTATAGCTTCTTTTGACCAATTAAAGTTTTTATCCTTATAAAAAATCTTATTATTCATAACTGAAAAAATATTTTTATATTTTTCAGAATTATCATAAAAATAGATTTCATCAAATTTTAAAATCACTTGTTTTAAATTTTCTAAAGACTCATAATATCTTTTTTCAACTATTTCATCAGCTATATTATGACCACCTTTTTCAACTCTATTTTTTATTCTTTTTTTTGCTATTTCAGGACTATTAACTCCAACATAGAATAATTGTAACTCATAACCTAATTTTTTTGCCTTGTCAATAGTTTTTAAAATAGTTTTCCCAGTTAAAGTTGTTTCCTCATTAAATGATTTTCCATGTTTTAAGCAGTCATTTCTTATATTTATCGCCATTTTTGCTGCTTTTATTTGATCAGAATTATTCTTCCAATCTCCGATTTTTCTAACAATTTCATCTGTATTAATTCTTGTACTGTATTTTATATTATTGTCTAAATTTTCAGAATTATACAGAGTTGATTTTCCTGCTCCATTTACTCCCGCAAAAATATATAAAACTTTTTTCATTAAAACACACCTTTTTTTATCAATTCGTCTTGCTTTGTTTCCAAAATTAAATTAAACAATTTATTATAAAAAATTATATCTTCTTCTTTTTCAGAATTTGACATTAATTCATTAATATCTTTTTGATTTAATTTCAATATAAATTCTTTTAAATTCTCTTTTTTTAAATCCACTTTTTCCTCCCAATATTTTTTTATTATTCTCAATATTTTTGACTAATTAAATAATAATTTTTTATTTTCCTTTATGTTTCTGTTTCTTTTTCTCCTGTTTCACTGAACCTCTCACGACTGAAGTCGCGAGGTTCTTAAGTACTATTTAGTTTCTTTTGAATATCTAGTATTCAAATACTAGCTAATTTCCTTAAGACTTTAATGGACAAACTCTCCGTTGAGAATATTTACGTCCTGTTGGCTCGGTTCAAAACCAGTTTTTATTTTAAAATCCCATACATTTTAATGTTTTTACATTTCCTTTTTTTATTCTTTCAATTTCTTCATTATGCAATTTAACAAAATTTTTAAATTCTTTTTGTGCTTTTTCTATACTTACTTCTTCTAAATTTTCTTTTACATTCTTTATTAAAAATGCAGAATACAAATCTCTTTGTATTTTATTTCCTAATATTTCTACCCATCTTTTTGATAGACTTTTCTTTTCATATTCATTTGTACTATGATTTAGTTGACTAGCTTTTACTTTAAAAGTATCAATTTTTATTATATTTTTTCCAATATATTCTAATTTTCTATTTATTATTTCAATTAATAATGCAGGTGCTCTATTTGATAAAGATTTTCCAAATCTCTTTTTCTTTTTAAATTTTCCAGTTTTTTCAGACATTTCAGTTTTCTTGCTTCTTCTCTGTAAAGCTTTAAAATTCATATTTTCAACTTTTACTATTGTTCCAATTTCTAGTATACTATTCGCTAAAATATTATGAGATTGCTTTCTTTTATCAGCGATTTTTCTTTGTATATTTGCAAGTTTTAATTGAGTTTTTAAATATGATTTACTCTTTTTCCATTTTTCTTTATTTTCTATATTAATAATACCATCAGCATTGTATTTATTAGGATTGTTTGCTCTTCTCTGTCTATCTAGTTTTCTTTGTAGCCTTGTTTTTTCTTTTTCATTTATTTCTATATTTTCAGCTAAAATCTTTAATTCTACTTTATTATCACTAACGATTGCTATTGTTGAAGTTCCTATATCAATTCCAATTTCATTTTCTTCTCCAACTTTATGTTTTTTAGGAGGTGTTCCCTCAAAAGTTATTTGAACGTAGTATTTATTTTTTCCATTTATAACTCTTTTAAGTAACCTGCAATACAATAACTTATCTAAAAAACAGCTTTGCGCATATTTATCATTATTTTTTATTATTACAGGAATCTTTAAGCCTAACCAAGATATGCAACAATCTTCTTTAAAAAATCTAAGTCCTGTAATATTACCTTTTTCTCTAACAGAATAGAAATTTTCATAACTTTTAAAATATACTTTTTTAGCTTTACTATACTTAAATTTTTCATAAGTCGCAAAAGCTCTTTCAGCCAATTCTTGTCCCATTTGAGAACCTATATTCTTTTTAAATTTTTGTGTCATAGGTTTCACATATTTATTTAATTCAAATTTAGATATTAAATATTTTTTATCTAATTCTTTATATCTTTTAGATTGCTCTTTTTTATCTAAATTACTGATTTCTTTATATTCAGAAGAATTTATCATTTTTCTATGTCTTTTAAGAATTTCACTAAGGCAAGAATTATATATCATTCTGGCTATGTTTAGTCTCTTTTCTAAAATATGTTCTTGCCATAGTTCAGTTTTTAAAGCTAATGTCAATACATAATTCGCCATAGTTCCTCCTTCTCATCTTTCTTTTTGAGTTTGGATATATCTTTTTATTTGTTCTTCAGTATTTTCTGAAACAGTTGCAACAAAATAACTAGGGTTCCATAAGTGTCCATTCCATAACTTATTTTTTATCTCGGGATGTTTTAAAAAAAGTTTTCTTGCAGAAATTCCTTTGAATATTTTCAAAATATTAGGTATGAAATGTTGAGGACTACATTCAATTAATATATGAACATGGTCTAAATCTGTTTCCATTTCTACTATTTTTATATTATTTTCATTAGAAATTTCAATTAGTAATTTTTTTAAAGTTTTTTCAATATCATCAATTAATACTTTTCTTCTATATTTTACACACCATACTATATGGTATTGAATTGAATACATATATCCTCTTCCAAAATTAATATTTACCATATTTTATCACCATTTTTATTATACCATATGTATTTAACTATTTCAAATTTTTTCGTCTCCAAAAAATATGCCATTCATCTCATTCCTTGCGTCGGGAGTGTTCTGGCATAATTCATAAAAATTTTCTCTGTTTTTCAAATTCTTTTTCTTGTTTTGTTTTTACTTTTCGTTCCTTTTTATTCTCTTCGTATTGTAATTTTAGAATTTTTTCTGATTTTTTCAAAAATTTTTTACTTTGAAGTTCTTTTTTTATTTCTCGTTGTCTCCGTTTTGGATTTTTTGCTTTCTCCCTAAAATTTGACTTCATTTCATTACTAAATCGAAGATTATAGAACTTTTTTAATATAAAATCATAAATTTCATATTCTTTAGGTTCCGAACCAAAAGTTACTTTACAAACTGATAAATTATCATTTTCAAAATTTTCAAAAATTCCTACCCAAAACGGATTTTCAAAGAAAACTGTCAACTTTCCTGAAATTTTTTTCATAATTTCAGCCTCCTTTAAAAAATTTATAATAAAGAATGGACAACCTAAGGAGGCAGGTTACTTACATTACTGCGTCTGGACTACCAACCAGAACTGTGTTTTTATCTTTATTTATATTTATCGACTTTTTACTTTTTTATCTTGCAACAAGAAGTAAAACTCTTTGCTCAATTATTTCCAAAAGTTCTTAAAGTGGTTTTTTTGCTTTTTTAAACACTCTTCATCCCTATACCCAAAACTTACCACTACAAAAACTCCATATTCCTTTAAATATACACTTTTTTATAAAAATGTTTTCATTTTAAAATTTTGTAGCCCTCTTATATTTAGAAAATCCTTCTCTTAGTGCATCTTTATATTCTTTATCTTCATACTGAATTTCCAAAAGGTGAGAATGGTATGCAGACTGACTAATCTTTTTCTTTTGAACTTTATCATAAAATTCAACAAAAATAACTTTAAATTCCATTCCTTTATTTTTACACCATTCACCAATAGTGTCAATAATATCAGGTCTCTGAAGAGCAACTTCCTTTGCAGTCTGTTCTTTATTTTTTCCATCGGTAATAACTTCTATTATGTAAAATCTGCCATCTTTTGTTGCAGCTGTCAACCCTATTCTCTTAAATTTTTTACGTAATACATCCTTTATTTCCTTTACCTCTTCTTCAGTCAGTTGCTTAGAATCATTAGTTTGGGACTTATTGAATTCTGGTATTTTTAATTCCATTAATTCCTTTTCATATTTTGCTTCTATCTTTTCCAGTTTTTGTAAATATTCTTCCTGTTCTTTTTTACTAAGTTTATCAAAATCAGTTTTTTCCTCTTGATTTTGTTTCACTTGCTCAGCAGCTGTATTTTTTTCAATTTTTTTATTCTTATCTACGCTACTTTTATTTTTATTTCCACATGCAAATGCCATTACTAAAGACATAATTAAAAAAATTTTTTTCATAAAAATCCTCTTTCTGTCAATAAATTAATTTATAATTACGAAATTTCCTATTTTATTTTTTCAAATCAAACACATCTTTTTTTAGAAAAATATTTCCTATTTTAAAATCTTGTGGCTCTTGCATATTTAGAAAAGCCTTCTTGCAATGCTTTTTTATAATCTTTATCTTCATATTCAATTTCTAAAATATGAGAATGATACATTGACTGACTAATTCGTTTATCTTGTTCTTTGTCAAAAAAAGCAACAAAGATAACTTTAAACTTTATTCCTTTACTTTTACACCATTCTCCGATAGTATCAGTAATATCGGGTCTTTCTATTGCTACTTCTTTTGCAGTTTGTTCTTTGTTTTTAGGATTGGTAACGTATTTACTTATAAAAAATCTTCCATCTTTTGTTACAGCTGTTACTCCTAAATTTTTAAAATTTTTTTTAAGCATTTTTTTTATCTCTTTTATATCATTTTTACTTAATTGTTTTGAATCATCATACCCATTAATTTTTAAATTCATTAATTCTTCTTCATATATTTTTTCTATTTTATTCTCACCGCACGACACCGTTAATAATAAAATTAACACAATTAAAAGTCTTCTTTTCATTCAAAGCTCCTTTTTATTTTCTTCATATCGTAATTTTAGAATTTCTATAAATTATTCAATTATTTCCAAAACTTCTGAAAGCGGCTTTCTTATTTTTTTAGGCTGTTCTTCATCCCTGTACCCAAAACTTACCATCACAGAAACTCCGTATTCACTTAAGTCAAGAAGTTCCATATCTGACAAATATTTTTCGACTTTTTCTTTATTAAATCCTTCAATTGCACAGCTGTCAATTCCCAAATAAGCTGCAACAGTCATCATATTTCCAAGTGCAATGTAAGTTTGCTTTGAAGCCCAGTCGAAAAGAGTTCTTTCGTTTTCCAATAATTTCATATTTTTTTCCTGCAACATTGAAAAACTATTTTTCTTAATTTCAAAAACATCATCTGGCAATTTTTTTACATCTTTATAGCTATGTCTGAAAAATTCACTATCCGCAGTAATTCCCTTTTTAGCCAAAATTATCACAATTTCTGTTGCTCTATTCAAGCTATTTATAGCTCCAGTTGAGAACTCCTTAAAATCTTCTCTCATCTTTTCATTTCTTAACAATAAAAATTTCCAAGGTTCAAGTCCAAACGAACTTGGCGACAATCTCGCACTTTCTATAATTGTTTTCAAATCTTCATCAGACACTCTCTTTTTTGTACTAAACTTTTTACATGCATATCTTCTATTAAATACTTCTATAATTTCTTTTCTTTTTAATTCTGTATCTTTTGACATTTTTACCACTTCTTTCTTTTTATATCTAATCGTTAAAATATATCTGAGAATTTCAGATTTACATTATTTTTAATATTTCTTCTCTAAAAAATTTATAAATTATTACTCAACAACCTCATAAACTTCCGAAAGTTTTCTTCTAGTTTTTGGAGTAATCTCTTCGTCTCTATATCCAAAACTTACAAAATATGAAATTCCATATTCCTTCAAATCAAACACACCTTTTTCAGAAAAATACTTTTCAGCTATTTCTTTATTAAATCCTTCAATCGCACAGCTGTCAATCCCAAGAGCCGCAGCCATATTCATCATATTTACCATTGTAATGTAAGTCTGTTTTGAAGCCCAGTCAAATAATGCTCTTTCACTTTCCAGCAACTTAAAATGCTCTTTTTGAAATTTTGTAAAGAATTCTTTTCTGATCTTCAAATTTTCATCAGAAATATTTTTTATTTCCTTCCCAATTCTATCAAAATACTCGCTATCACCAGTAACACCTTTTCTAGCTAGCACCATAACAATATGGCTCGCCCCATTCAAGCTATTAATCGCCCCCCAAGCAAACTCTCTCATGTCATTCAGCATTTCCTCATTTTTCACAAGAATAAATTTCCAAGGCTCAAGCCCAAATGAACTAGGAGAAAGTCTCCCTGCCTCAATAATTGCCATAAAATCTTCGTCTGAAACAACTTTTGCCTTATCATATTTTTTGCACGCATATCTTCTGTTAAATATTTCAAGCATTTCCTTTTTTGTCAATTCTTTATTTTTTGTCATTTTTATCACTTCTTTCTATTATTTTTTGTAGTTTCATCTTGCTTTATTAAATATACTATTTTTTATTCGAAACGCATGTAACTACTCGTTTCTGATATTTTTCAATTTCTTTAAATAACTTTTCCTGATTTTCAGTTTTAGGCATTTCCCCCAAATATTTATACTTAAAAAAATATTCTAGCAATAAATCTGAATCATAAGGGCTACTTAACCAATCCGTATAATCATAATCTGTTTTTATTGTCATTTTTTTATCTACAATTATAGTTATCGCCTTCCAAGTTGTCCGTTTATATTCTAAAAATAACTCTTTCAAGAATATTAATGATTCATACACCTTTCCAAAATATTCATAATATTCTTTTTCGGGTACATTATACATTTTAGGAATCTCTGTACAACACTTATATTCTTTGTTTTCAGTCGTATTAAAGTAAAAATTTACTTTTCCACCAAAATTATCATCCATATCTGCACGAAAGTACATTTTTTCCCATTCATCTGATATTCCATATTCTAGCTGATATGCCATATCTTTTATTATACTATTTAATTTTTTAAAAAAATCTTCTTGTAATTTTTTCAATGTTCCACAAATCTCCTTATTTTTTATCGTATAGTTATTTCCAAAGGTATAAAAATTCTAATAAACAGAGCATTTTTTACATTTAATTTTCTTACTTTATTTTACATTTTCTAGTGAAAGTCTTAATTCCTTGCTGCCGTAAATTCTATTCCTGCTTGATTTTTAAAAATTTTGCCTACACAACTATCTAAAAAAGATTTTACTGATTTTTTATTTTCTCCATCACGTCTTCATCAAACTTCCCATTTCTCAACATCTCAATCTCAAATTTATACGGCGGAACTTTTTTAGCCTTTTTATCATCGCTCAAAGCCACATAAGGTGTTTCCAAAATCTTTGGCAAATGAGAAAATTTTTCAAAATGTGCAATTTTATTTAACACTTCAAAGCCAATGTTTCCAAATCCCAAATTTTCGTGTCTATCTTTATGTGCACCACACACATTTTTACTATCATTCAAGTGAATAACTGAAATTCTGTCAATTCCAACAATTTTGTCAAACTGTTCAATAACTCCTTCAAAATCATTCACAATATCATATCCAGCATCGTGAACATGGCAAGTATCAAAACAAACTGTCAGTTTATCCTTTAATTTTACACCATCAATGATTTTTGCAATTTCTTCAAAACTTCTCCCAATTTCCGTACCTTTTCCAGCCATCGTCTCAAGTGCCACAGTAGTTTTCTGCTCTTTTGTCAAAACTTCATTCAATCCTTCAATAATCTTATTAATCCCAGTCGACGCACCTTCCCCAACATGAGCTCCAGGATGAAGCACTATTCTAGGTGCACCTATTGCATCTGTTCTTTCTATTTCCGTTCTCAAAAATTGCACTGCAATCTCAAATGTTTCAGGCTTTACCGCATTCCCAAGATTAATTATATAAGGAGCATGCACAACAATATCATCAATGTCAATATTATTCTCTTTCATAAGTTTAAGCCCAGCCTCAATATTCAGTTCTTCGATTGGTTTTCTTCGAGTATTTTGCGGAGCTCCAGTATAAATCATAAATGTATTCGATCCATAAGAAACCGCTTCCTTAACCGATCCCAAAAGCATATCTTTCCCACTCATTCCCACATGTGATCCAATTTTAAAAATTTCTTTTTTTGACATTTCTTTTTTACCTTTCTTTATTTCTATTGTTTCTTTTTTCTCTTTAAAACAGGAAGTTCATCATACATCGCTTCAAATAAATTTTTCAAAAACTCTTTATTTTCAACATCATCAACAAGCAACATTTCCTTTGCTCCTTCATAAGGAATTTCATGCAAAGCATTCAGAATAAGCTCTTTTGCCGATTTTACAGCCTTTACAAGAAACCTGTCATCATAAATCCCACCAATAACTTTTTCCCTATAATAAAGAATATATTCTCCCATCATTGCTCTATATCTAATATTTTCCACTTCCGACAACTGTTCCAATACAAAATTTAAATATTCTTTACTTGAAGCCATATTTAATTCATTCCTTGCTTTTTTCTTTATCTTTACAATTTTTAACTATATCAGGAATATCTTTTACTACATCTTCAATTAATTTAGAAAAATCTACTGCATTTTTAGTTGTAATAACAGATCTTCCAGTATCTGCTTCAATCTCTTTTCTAGTATTTCCTGCTATTGTTCCACCTCGTTTTGCAACTTTTTTATTTTCTTCCAAGCCATTTGAATTATGAATATTAGTTAATTCTGCTGTTGCAGCTTCTGCAAGCATATTAAGTACAAGCATCCCTTAAATTCTCTTTTTTTAATCCTTTTAAATCTTTATATTCTCTAGTTGCCAACCCAGACCATGCCTTTGAAATTTCATCTGTAAAAATTGCATATTCTATTCCCTTCTAACTTGAATCGCCTGTAATCTCTGATTTATCCATTCTTTTGAATATCCTTTTTTCAAATATGTTTCCAATGCCCTGTCAATAGTTAGTTCTGGATCTGTATCTATTTAATTCTTATAGATTATCTTCCTAATTCCTTTATTAAGTCTTTTACAATTTCATCATCTGGAACATACTTTGTTATAAATTTAGGCTTTCTTTCCGCCGTTTTAAAAAATCTTTGTAAAACATCTTTTGCAATATTGTCGTATATTTTTATATCCAGTTTCTCCGACAATTCCTTTTGCAATTCAAGATAAGATGGCATATCGTCCCCATAAGTATCTTCAAAATTTTCTCGCCCTTCTGGTTCAGCTTTTTCCACTTTCTTTTCCAGCATTTCAAAATTTTCCAAATATTCCCTATTCGCATAATTCCACCAAAAATTAGCACAATTTAAAAGTAGTTCAAACCATTCCGCCAAATTTTCAGCAATTCTCCCGCATTCAAGCGGAAAATCAAAACAGACATAGCCAATGCTGCCATCTTCCAGCAAAATATAAACTCCAGCTCCACCATCTTCGGTAAAAACTTTTCCATCAATATTAAATTCATAATCTGGATATTCATCCTTTACCAATGTTAAATCTTTAAAGTCCAATGCAAATAATGCTTCTGTTTTTTCTCTCAAATCTTCATTTTCTGAAACCATTTTAAATAATTCAGCTTGAGTATATTTTTTATTTTTTGTTAATTTTTTTGTATTATCAAATGTAAAATTTTTCAATCTCTTCAAATTCCTTTCTTTGTTTCTAACATATAATTAGTTTTTAAAAATTTTTTAAATATTTATATTAATATTATATCAAACGATTTTAAGATATGCAAACATATTTATTTTATTAAAAAAATAATTTTGTTCTGCTATTTTGTAACATAAAAATCATAAAAATAAATATTTGATTTTTTTTCTTTTAAATGTTATCATATAGTTTAGCAACCTGAAAAATATTATTTTAAAAATATAAAAAAATTTATTTTATAGAAAAGGAGAGATTTATATGTTATTTTCAAAGCAATCGGCAGAAGAACGCCGTGAAATGATTTTAAATGGAAATATTTTAACAACACTTTTATTTTTATCCGTCCCAACTCTCATGGTTGGAATAATTCAAGCGTTAATCCCGCTTTCAGACGGACTTTTCTTAAATAATTTAGGTGGTGTACTTGTCGCAAGTTCAGTTTCATTTAGTCAACCAATTTTAAACACAATGATAGCTCTCTCGCAGGGACTTGGTGCCGCTGCAATGGCAATGATTGGAAAACTCTATGGTCGTGGAATTATTCGTGCTGTAAAAGAAACAACTTTACAAATTTTTGTATTTAGCTTTTTTATCGGTTTAGGATTAATCCCAGTCTGCGTAATTTTAGCTTTTTTTATAGCTGAATATACAACTCCAGAGATAAAAAATAATGTATTTATTTATATCTCGCTTTATTCATTGGTCATTCCATTCAATTTTCTAGCTTCGATTTATAATGCGATAAAAAATTCCATTGGACGACCAGAAGTTCCCCTAATAAGAATTTTTATCCTGCTTATTTTAAAAATTATTTTCAATACAGTTTTTTTATATTTTTTTAAATTAAAAATATTTGGAGCGGTAATTGCAACATTTTGCTCATATGTTGTCGTAACAATTTGGATGTATCATGATTTGTTT
The DNA here is from genome assembly GCF_041200005.1 of Leptotrichia rugosa. Lineage (NCBI taxonomy): Bacteria > Fusobacteriati > Fusobacteriota > Fusobacteriia > Fusobacteriales > Leptotrichiaceae > Leptotrichia > Leptotrichia rugosa. The sequence goes on along the minus strand of NZ_CP165644.1, from coordinate 1,057,656 downwards.
ATAAAAAAAGATGATATGCGTCTAGAAATAAAAAAATATAAATTTATTCCTCCTATCGTGAAAAAATTACTCCGAATAGGTTTTCCATCAATGATAAGTTATATGTTAATTCAATTAGGCTTTTTCTTAATAAATACAGAAGTGGAAAAATATGGTGCAATATCCTTAAATGCTCAAGGAATTGCATCAAATATAAATTCAATTTGTTTCATTTTACCAGCTTCCATTGGAATAACCGTTACAAGCATGGTAAGTATGAACATGGGAATCGGAAATATTAAAAAGTCTAAAAAGATTTTTTACTGCGGAATAGCAACAAGCATAGTTATAGCAATTTTAATAATTGCTTTAATTCTTCCTTTAGATGAAGTATTAACTTTATCTTTTACAAGGGAAAAAGCTGTTTTGGAAATTGCGAACAAAGCTTTAAATATTTATACTTATTCCGTGATAAGTTTCGGAATTTTCTGCGTTTGTCAAGGAGTTTTCATTGCTCTTGGTCGAACAAAGGTTCCAATGTTTATGTCTGTATTAAGAATTTGGTTCTTTAGATATTTATTCATTCTTTTTACAAAGTCATTTTTAGGAGTTTACTCTGTTTTTTGGGGAAATTTATTTTCAAATATGTGTGCTGGAATTTTATTTTTTATTTTAGTTTTAAAAATAAATTGGTCAAATAAAAATGTTTAGATTAAATTTATAAAATGTTTATTTGCTTCTAAATTTACTATAGAAATAAAAAAAATCAAAGATATATATGAGGAAACCATATTTAAAATAGTAAAAAAGAATATTAAATATAAATAGCAAAAGAACACATAGAAAAAATCCTACGATAAAAAAAGACATAACAGAAATGTATGATAACGGAAGAATACAATTTTGAATGGCTATGCTGCTCTACTTTGAAACGATAGTAAAAATAAGTTAGAAGCGTCAAATTATCTTATAGTTTTAAATTTTAAAAGAGACATTAGTCTCTTTTTTTATTATCGACTATTGACTATTTGGATTATATGAACAAAATATTTAATATTTTTTTATAACAAATAACGTCCGATAATATTTTTTGAATAGAGATGTTTTATTATTAAAACTAAAAAATTTGAATAAATAAAAAAAAAACTCTAATAACTATTTATAGTCTAATTTTTACTATAAATAATTACTGGAGTTTAAAAATTACTTTATTTTAATCTTTAATTATTAGATTCTTTTTTCATAAAATTTGAAGTCACTATTTCATATACATAAAATAAAATGCACATAATTCCTACTATCACTCTTAAAATTGCTGTGATATTTGTATCAAAATCCAACCAAATCATTACTGAATTTGCAAAAGTTAATATTGAAATTGCTATTAAAAAAAAATTTTTTGTATTACACATGCAAAAGATTAAAGAAATTGAAAAAAATATATACGCTACTCTTATTAATCCTATCCGCATTGCCAACTCTTGTGAGGAAGTTACCAAATCATTGAAATATGGCGAACTTTCCAAAAAAACTCTTGAAATATCTACAGACATTGAAATTGCAATAAAAATTAAAAATGTGATATTAAAACTTAAATTTTCTTTATTTCCTTTTTTGTAAACAAAAAAAATTGTCCAAAAAAGAAAAATCCAAAAAAGAAAACTTGTAGAAACCAAATGACTGGTTATATAATGAATTCTATTATTGGAAAATTCTTTAAAAATAGTGCTATAAAAATCTAAATTTAAAGTTATAAAACGAAAAGATATAAGTATTCCCACTAAATTTCTAAATAAATTTACAAATTTTCTTATTTCTGACGAATTTTTGTTAAATTTTTTTATTATTTTTTCTTCTATTTTTTTAGTTTTCATAAAATTCTCCCAAACTAACTTTCATTTTCAATAAATCTTTTTACCCATTCAACATAAGTTGAATCTGTAATATTTAACGCTTCTAAATTGGCTAAAAAATTCTCTTCATCATCAAAAATATTAAAAATAATCGGTGCTAAAACTTTTAATGTCTGAGTTTCAAATATTCCTTCAATATTCATACTGTAAATCAAAGGTTTTTGTTCTTTTAATAATTGACTGTTTGTTCTTTTAACTTCATACAGCAAAGCTAGTAAATTTATTTTTTTCAAGTCATTTTTTCTATCTTCCAAAACTACATCAATCTGGTCTGAAAGAAGTTTCTTATATCGCCAGGAATGATGTTTCTTGTATTCTTTCGGCTCCAATAAAAATTTTAATTTCTGAGAAAATAAAACTAAATTCCCCATATCTTTCTCATATTTTATCGCAATATTTCTATCAAAAAAATTATTTATTTTTTTCAGCAAATCATTTTGTACCTGAAAAAGATTTTGTTCATCATATGCTCTACTTACAAGCATTAATTTTTGCTCATTAAAAACATCATACAGATAAATTTCTATTTCATATCTTTCAACATTTTTAGTTTTTAAAATATTTCCCGACAAGATATAATTTAAATTTGTATTTGATTCCCTTATTTTTTTCATATAATCAACACTATATTTTGATTTTGGAACAAATAAATTTTCACCTCGATAAACAATTGCTACCTGATAATTTAGATTTGTTTTATAGTGCAAATTTTCATTTAAATAAAGTGGCAAAGAAATCGCCAAGTTCTCTGCAACTTCAGATTTTTCTCCAATCGAAGTCAATGGTAAAATCAAAATATTAGGTTTCACTCTTTTAGTTTGATTTAACAAAAATTCTGGTTTATTAAACTCATAGTACCAAATTGGTTTATTTGTTGAAAAAAATTTATTTTTTGGAAGCAACTTATTTTTTTCATTTTTATTTCTACTCTCTGTCTTTTTTATTTTCAACTTTAAAAATTTTTCTTCCAATTTCATAAATTTCCTATAATATTCAATCCAAGGATATTTTGACACAAACTTACAAAGTTCCAGTCCTTCGTTATATTTTCTTTTTGAATAATAGTATTCCAATACATTTAAAGTCGTCTGAACTCCGTGTTTTTCAGGAGTATAATATGGCAAGACATATTTCTCAAATTCCTCATACATCTGATTTAAAATATAGATACTCGAAGTAAGACTCATTACTTCAGAATTATAACTAGATTCTTTTAATGCCGACATCAAATAAAAATTGCCCATTTCCCTATTTCCGTGCTTAAAAAAAACTACAGCTTCCATGACTTTTGCACGCCAATTTCCCTTTATTGAAGATAATTTTTCCAATTTACTTTCATATTCCAAATTGCTTCTCTTTTTCACAATATCAAAATATCTTTTAAATGCTACTGAGGAATTTGGATTTTTTTCTAATGCATCCAAATACTTTTTTCAGCTTCTGAATACTTTTCTTCCATTTCCAACGCTTCTGCATAAGAAATACAAAGTGACTCCGTCATATTTTCGCTGTTTAAATTTCTCTCATAAAGCTCTATTGCTTGTTCTGGAGTACCTGTCTTAATATAAAACGTTCCCAGCAAATTTAATTTTCTCTCAAAATTATGGTCTTTGGCATAGAACCTGAAAACAGCTTCTTTGACTTCGTTGTATAAATTTTTTGAGAAAGCATCTATAATTACTGGATGTAAATTTTCTACATTATTCCAGTTCTTCTTTATTGCAGGCTCTAATTTTTTTGTATCCATTCTTTTTTTCATTTTTATTTCTTTTCCAAAATTGTCATAACAGGAAACTTCTTCTAATTCACTAGCATCTTTGACTATTTTGAATTCATCAACAAATTTTTTTTATTAGTTTCGGTTTCTTTTTTTTCTCTTCGGAATTATGTTTTTTTCCTCAGGTTTATTAAAAAAATCAAAAATTCCCATACATTTTTTCCTCCTAACTTCGAACTTCTAAAATTTTACAATTGACAATTATTTATAGTCAACTATTATAATAGGTGGTTTAAAATTTCCATTTATTTTATTAAAAAATTTAAGCAAATTTACTTTTATTTTGTTTTCCAAATGAACACTTAGCACTTCATATAACAGTATACCATAAAAAGAAATCTTTTGCTATCATATGTTTGAAAATTTTGAATAACAATTTTTTTAATCTTCTGACCTTCAATTCCAATAATTTCTTTCTTGAAAATAATCTAAGGCTCAAATTCAGCGTTCCTGCTTTGGAAATAGCCATCTTCAGCATACCCATTATCAATTTTATATCCACAAATTTTTTTTATTCACTTTTTAAAAATTTTATATTTATACTGCTTTCCAAAAGATAATTTTGTATCACAAGTTTCTCTTTCATCTTCGTAATAATAGACGAAATTATATTAAGAAAAAATTTAAGAAGCCGAAAAGAACTAATAGGATAAAATTTAGTTTAAATATATTTGATTTCATTCATATATATATGAAATAATAAATTTTATAACATCTTTATAATTAATTAAAAAACTTTATTTTTTATCTTTTATTAATTTAAAATTTATGCTAAAATATACAAAAAAGAAAGGAATCTTATTAAAAATAAGTATGTTTGCGATTATTTCAACTTACAAAAAGAATCTAGACGAAGTTGACAAAAAAAGAGAGGAACACTTGGCATATGTTAAAAATTTTATTCTTTCTGGAAAATTTTTAGTTGTAGGAAGAAAAAATCCTATTGACGGAGCTGTTATTATTGCTCATAATGTTACAAAAAAAGAATTGGAAGAAATTTTTGAGAACGATCCATATTATATGAATGGCTTGGCAGAATATGCGATAACTGAATTTAATCCAGCGTCTTTTGCAAATGGACTAAAAGATATTTTGGAAAAATTAAAAAAATAAAAATTTTAAAAAAAAACATATAAAATTTTATTAGTTAAACTAATTTAATAATATATGTTTTTTTATTAATTTATAAAATATGTTCCATAAAATATCTTATCTGGATTCGCCACCAAGGCCAGTCGTGAGCGACATCAAATCCCCAGTAATCAAACCAAGCAGGAACTTGTTTTTCACATAAAATTCTATCAAGTTCTCTATTACTTGGAAGAAGTTCTCCTTCCCATGCCCCTTGTCCAATACAAATAATTATATTCTTTTGTCTATACAAATCCAAATAAGGGTGATTCCAAGGCATATCTTTCAAAAAGTCAACCACCGAATTGTTGTAAACCAAGTCATCCATATAGTTACCAAAAACATTCTCGCATCAAATTGTCCACTTAAAGAAATTAATGTATCAAACAAGTCTGGTCTACGGAAAAATAAAATTCCAGCGTGAGATCCACCCATACTGCATCCTGTAACAATTATATCGCTTCTCCAAGAAATATATTGGATTCTAGGAACCATTTCATAGCAAATGTGCTCAAACCATCTCTCCTGCATTTCGATTCTATATCTAGGATTTCCATTTAAATCTGACCAGCTTTCAAGATCAACACTTCCCACACAAAAAACTTGAATCTTCCCCTGTTCAATAAAATCCGACAAAACATCAATCATTCCAAATTCTTCATATTGATTGCAATTTCCATCTTGTGAAGGAAATACCAACACTGGCTTTCCAGAATAACCATATCTTTTAAACTCCACTTCTCTATCAAGTATGGGACTATACTCTCTTATATATTCTATTTGCATATTCTCTCCTTATTTTTTCTCGTGAACCATTTTTTTGAATTCGTTCATTTCTTCTTCTGTTTTAAATTTTGCGGTATACATATAATTTCCCATCGCTCCAGCGAAAATATCCGGCATTCTTTCATCCATCATAATTTCATTTGCATATTTTTCTTTTATTTGTTCATGTGAGTAAACATATTCGTTGTTATCTCTTCTACTTGCATAAAAACAATAATTTTTTTCAAGATTTTCGTTTAAATTGGCATTTCTTATTTCATCAAAAGCTACCATATCAGCCCAAATTTGATAGACATCCGTATTGTTTGCATAATTGTACATATCTGGTGTATATCCACCTGCAGGACGCATATTTGTTTCAAGTCCGATATAATCACCTTTTTTACCCAACCCTTCTTTATCTTTTCTCAATTTGAAAAATTCCAAGTGAATAAATCTACTTTTTACTCCAAATCCTTTTACTGCAACTCTTCCAATTTCAAGAAGCTTTTGTGGCATTTCTTTTTCAACATAATAATAAACGTCTAATCCTTCATTTACCACATCCATAATTGTTGGTTCAAAAATCCCTGTTTCAAAAAGTGGCTCTCCTTTTGAATTTATAATCGCATCATAGGAAACCAAATCTCCATCAATATATTCTTCCATTATATATTTTACGTCTTTATTTAATGTTTTAAAAAAAGTTTTTAATTCTTCTTCATTTGAAATTTTATGAGTGTCACTTGCTCCAACACCGTTGTCAGGTTTTACAATAACAGGATAACCTACTTTTTCAATAAATTTTTTAGCTTTTGCCAAAGTTGTTACCATTGAATAATCTGCTGTTGGAATTCCAGCTTTTTTATAAGACTTTTTCATTTTTGATTTTTCTTTTATTCCTGAAATTTTATTAAATTGGATTCCTGTCGTAACATTAAAATCTGTACGAAGTCTTGAATCATTAACTAACCAATATTCATTATTTGATTCAATCCAGTCTATTTTCCCATATTTATGTGTAAAAAATCCCACAGCTTTTAAAACTTCATCATAATTTTCTAAAGACGACACTTTGTAATACTCAGTCAGAGCATCTTTTAATTTGACATCTAAACTATCATATTCGGCATCTGCTATTCCTAAAACAGTTACTCCATTTTTTTAATCTGTCACAAAATTCCCAGTTTGTCTTTGGAAATTGTGGTGAAATATAAACAAAATTCATATTTTACTCATCTCCTTAAAAATAATTTATTTATTGTTTTTATTATATTCTTCCAAGGCATGTTTTAAAACTTTCATTCCATTTTCAATTTCAATCAAGTTATGTGTACAAAATGAAAATCTAGCTTCTTTAGTCCCTTTTAGGTGTCGTATAAAATCCATGCAAATGACAATGTCTGATTTTTATATCTAAATTCTGTAAGCAGCCAAATTACAAATTTTTCAATATCATCCACAGGTAATTCCGCAACCAAATACAGGGCACTGCTAGGCTTATAGGTAATAACTCCTGGAATTTTTGTTATATTTTTAAAAATCATATCTCTTCTAACTTTATATTCCAATTTTGTGTTGTCTATATAAGTGTCAAGAGTGTTAATCAAGTTTGCACTCGCATATTGCTCAATTGTCGATACAGAAAGTCTAGCTTGACAAAATTTTAGCGCTTGAGCTATAAACTCTTTATTTTTTGAAGCTATAACTCCGATTCTTGCTCCACATGCACTATAGTGTTTTGAAATACTGTCAACCAAAATAACTCTGTCTTCAATTTCTTTCATTGTTAAAAATGACTGATATTGCGATTCAATCTCTTCATCGTAGATAAACTGTCTATAAACTTCATCGGAAATTACAAATAAATTATATTTTAGTGCAATTTCTTTTATTATTTCCATCTCTTTTTTTGTAAATACAATTCCTGTCGGATTTGATGGATTTGAAAATAATATCGCCTTAGTTTTAGGTGTAATCAATTTTTCAATTTCTTCCTTCTTTGGAAGGTGATAATGATTCTCGATAACAGTTTCAATTGGAACTAATTTTGCATCAGCCGCTCTTAAAAAACTATCATAATTTGTGTAATAAGGTTCTGGAACTAAAATTTCGTCACCTGGATTACAAATTGTCTGAAGTGAAATCTGAATCGCTTCACTCCCACCTTGAGTTATTAAAATTTCCTCTGTTGAAATATCTATTCCCACTTTTTTATAAGCTTTTACAAATGTTTCTCGGAGCTCCAGTATTCCTGCGGAATTTGCATATTTTACAATTTTTTCCTTATAATTATCCAATCCTTCAAAAAAAGTATCCGGAGTTTCCACATCAGGTTGACCAATATGAAATTGGTAAACTTTTACTCCTTCTTTTTTTGCTTCATCAATATAAGGAACAAGTTTCCTAATCGGTGAATATTGCATATTTTGTACTCTATCTGAAAATCTCTCTTTCATTTTCCCTCTTTTCTTGTATAAAAATTAACTTATTTATTATTGTATTTTTCATTTAATGCCTTTAGAATCGCAAATGTTTCTAAATCAATTTTTCCATCATATTTTGATGGTCTGAAATGATGCTGAAATACTTTTATTACATTTTGAGTCTGTTTATCCCATCCGTTTGTAATATCTATTGCATAACCAAACTTTTTTAACTCAGTTTGTACTACTGATGGTGTAACGGTATTCCAAGCACTTGAATATTGTGCTTCATAGGCTTGTTTTCTGTCATTATCATACCACATTCCAATATTATATTTTTGATATAATTCTTGCCAAGGGAATAAAGGACCTGGATCAGATTTTCTTTGAGGCGCTATATCTTCGTGTCCCAAAATATTTGTTGCAGGTATCTGATATTTATCAGCCAAGTATTTTACAAGAACAGCGACATTTTTTATTTGAAAATTTTTATATGGAACGAATGATCCATGTGCATCACCATCATTTACAATTTCAATTCCAACTGAACTATCATTTAGATTTTTAGTTGTTTTCCATTCACTGGCTCCTGCGTGCCAAGCTCTTTTGCTTTCATCTACTAAATAATAAACTGGATCATTTTTTTCGTCAGAAACTAAGTAATGTGCGCTCACTTCCTCTTTTGTCAAAGTTTTAAGCGAACCTTCCTTTCCAATCGCTGTATAGTGAAGAATTATAAATCTTTGTCTATAATTTTGCCCTTCCGAAGTGTAGTCAGAATTTATCGTAATATTTCCTATTGAGTTTCTAATTGTCTGATTTCCGCTTCTAACTGGATTTGGATTTGGATTTGAGTTTCCATTATTACTTGCGCCATTATTTATTATAATTTCAACTGGCTTTTTAACATCTTTTGAAGAATCATTATTATTTGCATTTAAAAGACTTGCAAATGCTAATATTGATATTATCATCAAAACTTTTTTCAAAATTTTTACCTCCTATGCTTTTTATTTTATAAAATTTTTACCATTTTTATTTATGGTAACATTTTTAAAAGTTAATTTCAACAAGAAATTTTTTCAAAACTCTTTTTGCTTTTAAAATTTTTACTAAAATATTATAATATTACATATAATTCTTATTTTACCAAAATTCCATTGTTCTTTCAAGTTATTTTGAAAATTTATTAAATAATTTTACTTTATTTTAATAATTTTTTATTTATAAAAAATAAAATTATTTGAAATTTACTAAAAAAATCACAATCAATTTAATGACAATGACTGTGATATTTTTCTTATTTTTTGCCAATAATTTTTTCCTTCATTTTATATAAAAAAACTCCAGCCGCAACACTTACATTAAGGGATTCAATATTTCCATATATAGGAATTATTGCTTTTATATCCGAATTATTTATCATATAATCTGAAACTCCACCACCTTCATGCCCAAAAATAAAAGCATTTTTTTCCTTTAATTCTATTTTCTCATATGAAACAGAATCTTTATACAATGCTGTTGAAATTGTCAAATAATTATTTTCTTTCAAAAATTTTACAATATTTTTAGGCGTTTCATAAATGACATTTAATTTGAAAATCCCGCTCATAGTCGCTCTCACAGTTTTTGGATTATAGACATCTACTGACCCTTTCGTAAGAACCAAGTTATAAAAACCCGTTGCAATCATTGTTCTAATAATTGTTCCAACGTTTCCAGGATCTTGAATATCATCTAAAATTACAACGTCACCTTTTATATCTAAAATCGTATTCAAATTTTTGGAGTATAAAAAAATTATTCCTTGACTATTTTCCTGTGTTGAAACTTCGTCAAATAAATTATCTTTTAAAATTGTCAAATTTTCATTTTGAGAAATATTATATTTTTTTTCAAAATATTCAAATTTTGATTCTTTCACAATAATTTTATTAAAATTTATATTTTCGCCTAAAAATTTTTCACCTTCAGCTTTAAAAATACTGTTTTCATCCCTATACTTTTTTTTATCCAACTTTTTTAACAATTTATAAAACTTATTATCTGAACTTGCTATTATATCTTTCATTAAATTTATTTTCTCTTTCTCTTTTTTTCTTCAATAATTAAATTTTTTATAGTTAAATTATATAAAATCTTTAAATTTTTTTATTTATCTTTATTATTTAAAATTTTCTGGCAATTTTTCTCCACCTAAAATATGATAATGCATATGAAAAACTGTTTGTCCACCATTTTCATTTATATTTGTAATAACTCTGTAACCATCCTTAGAAATTCCCAATTTACGAGCAATTTTTGCAATTGTCAATTGCAATTTTCCTAGTACCAGTACATCTTCTTCAGTTGCTTCATCTAAATTCTTAATTTCTTTTTTAGGTATCACAATGACATGAACTTTAGCTTGTGGCTGAATATCATAAAAAGCCAAAAAATCATCATCTTCATAAACTATATTTGCTGGTATTTCTTTATCTATTATTTTTTTAAAAATTGTTGACATAACTTTTTTTATCCTTTCTATATTTATTCTACTGTTATCTCTTTTATCTCCATCTAATCTGCCTAAATTATTTTTTTTGCAAGTTTCATTTAACTTTATTTTTTAATTAAATTAAAATTATCTTTCTATTTTATCGACTCTTCTAGCATGTCTTCCACCTTCAAATTCAGTATTTATAAATGTTTCAACACATGCAAGTCCCAATTCATCTCCAATTACTCTGGCTCCCAATGCAATGACATTCGCATCGTTGTGAAGTCTAGCAAGTCTTGCTGTAAATTCATTGTGAACAAGTGCTGCTCTGATTCCTTTAATTTTATTTGCTGCAATTGAAATTCCAATCCCTGTTCCACAGATAAGTATCCCGTATTCAGCTTTCCCGTCTAAAACTTTTTCACCTACAAGTGCTGCAATATCTGGATAATCAACCGATTCCAATGAATCCGTTCCAACATTAATAATCTCGTGTCCTCTTCCTTTGAGCGCCTTTACCAATTTTTCTTTAAATTCCACTCCTGCGTGATCATTTCCGATAACTAATTTCATCTAAAAATCCTCTTTCTCAAAAATTTTTTATTGTATTTTAATAAAATTTATTTTTTTAAAATTTCTAACATCTCTTTTGAAATTCTTTTTAATTTTCCATTTTTATCTACAAATACATTTACTGTTCGTGCTTTTGCTTTTAAAACTTTATTAGAGTCATACATTTCATAGTAAAATTTTATTTTTATACTATTGATTTCTTCAATTTTTACAAAAATTTCAATTTCATCGTCATATTTAGCCGAGTCAATATATTCGATATTAAGAGACTTGACTGGCAAAATAAATCCCATATTTTCTATGTTCTTATAGGGTAAAATATCTCTAAAATATTCAGTTCTTGCAATTTCCATCCATTTCAAATAATTTGAGTGATAAACAACTCCCATTTTATCAGTATCATAATAATATATTCTAAGTTTAAAACTCTTCATAAATTTTTCCCTTACATCTCTTTTATTTCAATTTTTACAGATCTCTTGTCTTTTTTGGCAATTGAAGAAATGAGAACACGAAGAGCCGTGATAATTCTTCCATTTTTTCCGATAACTTTTCCCATATCTTCTTTTATCACATTAATTGTAACATCAATATGTCTACCTTTCTCACTGCTTTCAATCATATAATTTTCCGTAGAATCCAATAAATTTTCAATCCAAAAATTTATCGTTTCAAAATATTTACTCATTCTTTTTTCTCTCCCGTCTTTTAATTTTCTTTTTCACACTTAAATAATACAATATTGGAAGTTAATTTGTCAATATTATTTTAAACAAATCTTTTAAATAAGTCTTTAAAAGATAATTTTTTTATTGATTTTCTTGAATTTTTTTAAAAATTAATAATTTTTTTAAATTTTTTTATATTTGATAAAAAACCTTTAATAATCAATGTTTTATCGAAATTTTTCTGATTTTTTTGCCATTTTTCTAAGATAAAAATATAATTTATCAAACAATATAAAAAGTGTGCCTTGCTATAATGTGTATACCAAAGTTCAAAGGTAGATAGGAGGTTACAATGAAAAAAATATTGATACTAGCTGGAGCTTTGCTTATTTCTGCAGTATCTTTTGCAGACTTAGAAAGTACAATCAAGAATCATTACAAAAATACTGATTTGACTATAAAAAGAGAGGTGGAACCTGCGAATAGTTATAATAGCTATGCTAATCCTACTTCAAATGCAGTAAGAGATAAAGTTATCAGTTTTGCACAAACTAAATTAGGTTCGCCATATGTATGGGGTGCTACAGGACCAAATACATTTGATTGTTCTGGCTTCGTTGGTTATGTTTTCAAAAAAGCTGCTAATGTAGACTTACCTAGAGTTTCAAGTTCACAAGCCGCATATAAACCAAGAATTTCATCAATGAACATGAAAAAAGGTGATTTAGTATTTTTCGAAACAACTGGAAAAGGTAGAATTTCACATGTAGGAATTTATATGGGAAATAGCCAATTTATTCATGCTTCTTCTGGAGGTAGAAAAGTAATGGTTTCTAGTTTAGACAGTAGTTTTTACAACAAAACATTTAGATGGGCAATTAATCCGTTTAGTTAAAAAGTCAACAATTTGTATTTAATTTAAAATTTATTTTTTACATAATATTTATAGCAAGTTTTCTGTTACTTGTAAATCAATCAGAAAAATCAATATAATTTTCAAATTGTAGAATTGAAAATTAAAATTAAGACTTTGGAGGAGATAATATCTATACAGATATTATCTCTATTTTTTATAAAAAAAGAACCTTAACTTAAGATTCTCCTTTATTTTTTATTTAATTTTTTCAAAAATTCACAATTTTTTTGCCAATTCTTTCAGATATTCTTTTGCTCTATCTTTTAATTCAGGATGTCTAAGTCCAAATTCAACATTTGCTACAAACATTCCAAATTTATCTCCAGTATCATATCTATTTCCCTCAAAATTGTAAGCGTATAACCTGTCCTTATCTTTTTTCATTGCTAAAATAGCATCGGTTAATTGAATCTCTCCACCTTTTCCAGGTTTTGTGTTTTTTAAATACGAAAATATTTCAGGCTCTAAAACATATCGTCCCAGAGCTGCCATTCTGCTTGGTGCTTCTTCAATTGAAGGTTTTTCAATAAAATCTTCCACCATCACAGTTTTTGCGTCAATTTGATTTTTCGGTTTTATGATTCCATATTTAGAAACATTTTTTTGTAAAACTTCCTGTACTCCTAAAATATTTCCTCCATCTAATTCACTGTACTTTTCAATTAATTGCTTTGTTACAGGAACTTCTCCTTTTGATTTATCTGTATAAATGATATCATCTCCCAAAAGTACGACAAATGGTTCATTTCCAACAAATGCTTCGGCACAACTTATTGCATGACCTAGTCCAAACGGTTTTTTCTGTCTTACATAATAAATATTGGACATTTCGGAAATTTTATTCACTTCTTTGAGCAATTCTAATTTACCATTTTCTTCCAATGTCTTTTCTAATTCAAAAGAGTAGTCAAAATGGTTTTCAATCGAAACTTTATTCCGACCTGTAATAATTAAAATTTCTTCAATTCCAGATTCCACTAATTCTTCAACTAGATACTGAAGCGCCGGTTTGTCAACGATTGACAACATTTCTTTCGGCTGTGCTTTTGTTGCAGGTAATACTCTAGTCCCAAGACCCGCTGCAGGAATAACAGCTTTTCTAATTCTTTTCATACTTTTCTCCTTAACGCTTATTTTTTAAAAATAAATTTCATCACTGTAAGTCACAGAATCCAATCGGTCAAACAAAGATATTCTGTCAAACAACTCTTTTCCTTGCGTACTTCCCACTACTCTGTATGTTTTCGTTTTCATATCATAAACCAATTTACCAATTACAAAAAATTTATTTTCATCTATTTGTCCGTAAAATCTCACAACTTCACTATCTGGAAGATTTTCTTTTTTTATTTTTGCTGTATTTATTGTTTTCAAAAGATTTTTATATTCATCCAGCTTTTTATAAAAAGTTTCTTTAAATTCAGAATTTGTCGTATTGTTATCAACTTTAATTGCAATACCTATATTCAGGTCATAATTCCCATTTTGCAGTAAATAATATACCATTTTTGTCCCATCAGAATCACAAAAAATTTCATTAGCTTTATTTCCCGATTTTATTTGAGAAATCACTCTTTTCAAAAGGTCATCTGATTTGTTTAAAAATTCGCAAGAGTTAATTTTTGTCAATTCATTCTGAGGCTTGTCTATAACATTAGCACCGGCATTTACTTTTGCAAAAGATTGTAAACTAAGTCCCGCAATTAAAAATATCATTAATTTTTTCATATTTTTTTAATCCTTTCGTTTTTGACTTGTTAATTAATTATATAATATTTTTTTAATTTTCACAACATTTTTATTTTTTATCCCAAATAAAAAATTTTATATTTGACAAAAATTCTCTGAAATGTGATTTTGGAATAAAAATCAAAGGAGTCTTGGCTGGTAATCCGTAAAATTTATATCCTTCTTTTTCATATCCCAAAGACTTTGCAATATTTTTTGCTCTAAAAATATGATAGTTATTTGTCACAATCAAAATATTTTTTTTATTTTTTTGTGGATTATCTTCTTTTATTTTTTTAAGTGAAAACTCAAAATTTTGAATGGTGTTTCGAGATTTATCTTCTAAAATAATTCTTTCTTCCGAAATTCCCAATTTCAAAAGTTCCCTTTTAATCGCTAGTGCTTCCGAAATTTTTTCATTCGACCCTTTTCCTCCAGTTGCTATTACCTTTACCGAATTATTTTTCTGTAAGAACTCACTAGCTTTTTTAATTCTCTCTACAAGTGACTCACTTGGTTTTTCACCATAAACTCTAGCTCCTAGAATGATCACATAATCTATTTTTTTATTTTTATAAATTAATTTATCGTCATTTTTATACTCTTTTATCACAAAATATTCTTCCAAAATAAATGCTACAAAAATTAAAATAACAAATATTTTCAAAATAGTAAAAATTATATTTTTCATAAAATCTCCAATTTTTTATTTATTATTATTTTGTATGACAATCAAAAATATTTTCATTACTTAAAGTTACAATATTTTTATTTAATAAAATAAAAAATAATGAACGTTTCAATTATACAACAAAAAATGATTTTTTCAAAGTGTTAATTTTTTTGTTAGATAGATTATTTAATTGTAAAAAATTTAATGTCCGATAATAAATTAAAGTTTCTTTTATAAAAATAATTTAAATTTTTAAATAAAATAAAAAAGAAGAAATTCAAAACTTCTTCTTTTTAAATTTCAAAATTTATTTATTTTAAAATTAATTACTGATTTTCAAAACCACCTGTATATAATTGATAATAAGTTCCTTTTTGTGCGATTAATTCCTCATGATTTCCTCGCTCTATTATTTTTCCTTGATCCAAAACCATTATCACATCTGAATTTTTTATTGTTGATAATCTGTGCGCAATTATAAATACCGTTCTTCCTTCCATTAATTTATCCATTCCATCTTGCACAATTTTTTCCGTTCTTGTGTCAATGCTGGAAGTCGCTTCATCCAAAATCAATACTGGCGGATCGGCAATCGCTGCTCTTGCTATCGACAAAAGTTGTCTTTGCCCCTGAGAAAGACTTGCACCATTTCCACTTAAGACTGTGTTGTAGCCATTTGGCAAATGAGTTATGAAATAATCCGCATTTGCTAATTTTGCTGCGGCTCTCACTTCTTCATCTGTCGCATCTAATTTACCATATCGTATGTTATCAGCAACCGTTCCAGAAAATAAATTTGTATCTTGCAAAACTATTCCAAGTGAAGCTCGTAAATCTGACTTATGAATTTTATCAATATTTATTCCATCGTAACGAATTTTTCCAGAATTAATATCATAAAACTTATTTATTAAATTTGTAATCGTAGTTTTCCCAGCTCCTGTCGCTCCAACAAACGCTATTTTCTGCCCTGGCTTTGCAAATAAATTTATATTGTGAAGTACTGTTTTATTTTCATTATAACCAAAAGTTACATTTTCAAAGACAACATCTCCCAGAAGTTTTGTATAAGTTACTGTTCCATCTGAATGAGGGTGTTTCCAAGCCCATTTTCCAGTATGTTCTTTTACTTCTGTAATATTTCCGTGTTCATCAATTTTCACATTTATCAATTTTACATAACCTTCATCTTTTTCAGAAACTTGATCCAATAGCTCAAATACTCTCTGTGCCCCAGCTGCCGCCAATATAACTGAAGTTAGCTGCTGTGCAATTTGAGAAACTGGCTGATTAATCACTTTTATAAACTGCAAAAATGAAACTAATCCGCCAAGGGTGAATCCCGCAATGTTGTTATAGACAATTATTGAACCAATAACGGCAGTCAGCACAAAATTAATATTTCCCAAATTTCCTACTGCAAATATATTGGCATATTTCATCGCTTTGTCGGCACTTTTAAATAATTCTTCATTATACTTTTCAAAATTTTTGTTCGCTTCTTCTTCATACGAAAAAACTTTTACAACCCGCAATCCTTCGATTATTTCTTCAACATATCCGTTTACAGCTCCAATATTTTTTTGCTGTGCGACATAATTTTTTGAACTTCTTTTAGAAATTTCTTTTGTCGTAAAAATCATTACGATTATCATAAAAACGACAAAAAAAGTAAGTGGCACATTTAAAATAAACATAGAAATTAAAACTCCAATAATTGTGACAATTGATGAAATTACCTGTGACAAGCTCTCCACCATCATCGCTCTTAAAGTGTCAATATCAGTTGAATAAACACTCATAATATCCCCATGCGCATTTGTGTCAAAAAATTTTATTGGCAAACTTTCCATATTGACAAAAACATCATCTCTTAAACTTTTTAGTGTTCCTTGAGCGATATAAATCATCATAAGTCCATAAATGTATGAACAAATGACTGCAAATCCATAAACTGCTATCATTTTGGAAATAATCGCCAAAAGAAGTGAATAATCAATACTTTTATGCAATTTATATTGTTTTACGCTTGGCACGATAAAATTGTCCATCAGCTCTTTTGTAAACATTGTCCCACGAACCATTCCAAGGGTGCTTAATAAAATGAATATTATAACTAATACAGTCAAAATTTTATTGTGCTCAAACATATATTTTAAAAGTCTGAGTAAACCTTTTATTTGAGATTTTTTTGAATCTTTTTTCTTTTCTTCTAGTTCTTCTTTTCTTTCTTTTTTATTTTTTTCCTCAATTTTTTTCATTATTTTTCACTCCCTTCTGTCTGTGATTCGTAAATTTCTCGATAAATCTGACTAGATTTGATTAATTCTTCGTGTGTTCCAAAATTTACGATTTTTCCTTCATTCATGACAATGATTTTATCTGAGTCAATTATTGATGAAATTCTTTGTCCGATAATTATTTTTGTAATATGTGGAATTTCATTTTTAAACGCATTTCTTATTAATTTATCCGTTTTCGTGTCAACTGCGCTTGTTGAATCATCTAAAATTAATATTTTAGGATTTTTAAGCAATGCTCTTGCGATACAAAGTCTTTGTCTCTGTCCACCAGAAACATTTGTCCCGCCACGCTCTATATAAGTATCGTATTTATCAGGAAACTTTTGGATAAATTCATCAGCTTGTGCCAATTTACACACATGCTCAATTTGACTGTCCGTTGCATTTTTATTTCCCCAACGAAGATTTTCTTTTATTGTTCCAGAAAAAAGCACATTTTTTTGCAAGACCATCGCTACATTGTCACGAAGCGTCTTTATATCATAATTTCTAACATCTTTACCACTTACAAGAACTTCTCCGCTTATCACATCATAAAGTCTTGGAATAAGCTGAACAAGTGCCGACTTTGAACTTCCCGTTCCGCCGATTATTCCAATGGTCTGTCCAGAATTTATCTTTAAATTAATATTTTCCAAATTTAATATTTCAGGATTATTGCTATAGCTAAAATTTACATTTTTAAACTCAATATCTCCATTTTTAACTTGTTTTATGGGATTTTGCGGATTTTTTATGCTTGACTCTTCATTTAATACAAGTGCTATTCGTTCCCCTGATTCACGAGATAAAACGATATTCACCATAACCATAGCCATCATAAGCAGGCTCATCAAAATGTTTGTTGTATACGCAAATAAACTTGTCAGCTGTCCAGTTGTCAAATCTCCTACAACAATCATTTTTGCTCCTAGCCAAGATAGCAGTAAAATACATGAAAATATTGTAAGCTGCATTGCTGGTGCAATAAAAACTATCATTCGTTCCCCTTTTAACATCAACTCTTTTAATTCTTTTGTAGCTTTTTTAAATTTATTTGTTTCATACTTTTCTCGAATAAAAGATTTTACAACTCTAATTCCGTTTATATTTTCCTGCAAATTTATGTTCAAATCATCATATTTTCTAATCGCACGAGAGAAATAAGGATGAACTCCAAACATTATAAATGCCAAAACGCAACTTAAAAATATAATTGCAATTAAAAATATAACTGAAAGTTTTGGACTTATTAGAAACGACATAAACATCGCTACAACAAGCATAACTGGCGCTCTGCAAAATGCTCTTATCAAAAGTTGGAATGACATTTGAATGTTATTTACATCGGTTGTAAATCTTGTGATAAGTCCAGCTGTGGAGAATTTATCAATATTTGTAAATGAATATTGCTGTATTTTATTAAACATCGCCCATCTCAAATTTTTAGCAAACCCAGCAGAAGCATGTGACGCATATCTTCCCGCCAAAATTCCAGCTGTAAGTGAAACCATCGCGATAACTAGCGTAAATGCTCCAACTTTTACAGTAAAGCTCATATCTCCCTTATTTAATCCCAAATCAATGATTGAAGCCATAAGTGTCGGTATAAGCATTTCCAGAATAGCTTCTAGCGCAATAAAAATTGGCGCAATTAAAGTACTTTTTTTATATTCAGCAATATGTGAAAACAGTGTTTTTACCATATTCCTTCCTTTCTCAATACTTCAAAAATTTTTTTATATTTTTGAAAGTACATTTTCTTTTAATTTTTTCTTAAAATAAAAAAACTAGCAACCTTTATTGCTAAAATTTAAATTTTAATATTTAACTTTAATATTTAAAAATTTTTTCGTTTTGATATTATACCACAATCTTACTTTGAATTAAGTTATACTTTTATAATTTTTTTCTTTTATTTAGAAAAATTCTGATTTTAATTTTACTAAAAATATAAAAGTTTACTTGAATTTTTAAATAAAAAGTAGTATAATTATTGAATAAATAAAAATATAAAGATTAATACTCAACATTTTATAATTATATAATTATAGAAAAAATAAAAAACTAGAGTGTTAAAGAAAGAAGGAAAAAAGATGACTGAAAAAATCTAAAAATTTTAGGATGGCTCGGAACATTACTTTCTGTAATAATGTATGTATCTTATGTTCCGCAAATAATGGGAAATTTACATGGACATAAAACATTTTTCCTACAACCATTAGCTGCAACAGTTAACTGTGCTATTTGGACAAGTTATGGACTTTTAAAAGAAAAAAAAGATTATCCGTTGTCAGCAGCAAATTTACCAGGAGTTATTTTTGGATTTCTTGCAACAGTTACAGCATTTTAAATAATTTAATTTAAAAAATTAAACTCATTAAAATGATTATCGGTCGTCTATTAATGAGTTTTTTTATTTTTAATATCTATTTATATTCATTTAAATCAATTCCTTGATCTAGTGCTGCAAATACACAGCCGCAGTAACATTGTCTGTAAATATCATATTCAGCACACATGTCAACTGAACGCTTGTAGCCGTTATTTTTCTTAAAATCCGATGGCAAATATTTTACATCAAAAATTTCTTGAATTTCTAGCCCTAAAGTATTTATGAGCTGACTATTTTTATGTGGACTTAGTGTCAAAGCGCTCCCAAAGTAGTCAAATCCCAGTTTCTGCGCTTTTTTAGCCACTATATCAAGTCTCATTTGAAAGCAAATTGTACATCTTTTTCCTCCTTCTTTTTCATTTTCCAGACCTTTTACAGCACGATAAAAATCAGCAGGTTTATACTCTTCTTCAATAAATCCAACATTATTTCCAGTTTTTTTATTAAATTTTTCAATAAATTCCTTCTGCACCAAAGCTCTTTTTTCATACTCAGCTCGGGGATGAATGTTGTTATTGGCAAAAAGTACGGTAACATCGGCATATTGCGTAAGAAACTCCAAAACATAGGTGCTGCACGGCGCACAACAGCTATGAACCAATATTTTCGGTCGAATTTCATTTTTTTTCCAATCATCTATTAATTTCCCCAAAATTGTGTGATAATTAATTTTTTGATTTGGATTCATTTTTTCAAGTATTTCTTTCGCATTTTTTATATTTTCTTCTATCAATTTCTTTACTCCTTTTTTTAATTAAATTAAATAAAAATGATACTATTCTTTTGTTAAATAGTATCAAATTATTATTTTCTTTTCAAGTTTATTATTTCTTTACAAAAAATTATTTAATTCCAGGATATTTTATGCTATTTCCCCAGTAAATTCTATCAATCATAATAGCTTCTTCAGGTAAGTTTACATCTTTTAGCACCCATTTCTTAAATTCATCAAAGCCAGTTCTGTCAACGATATAACCGATATGCTCTTTTGGAAGACTTCTATCTATATATTTGTCAACATATTCATAAGTATTTTTCATAATTTTTATAATTGATTCTTCGTCTGCCCACAAAAGCCAATCTTCAGCAAGTCTTGGATTTTGCTTTCCAGTTCTTCCCATTATCGCAAGTTTATAGTATTTTTTGGGTGATCTTGTCCACGCTCCTGTAGGACAGTTTAAGACACATTCTCCACAACCTATGCATCTGTCATGATCTCTCACAGGTTTATAATTTTTATATGTAATCGCTCCTGTAGACAATTTTTTACATTTTCTTTCACACATTCCGCACGAAACACATCTTGATTCATCCAGTTCAGGCTTTGCCATTCCGATTATTCCAAAATCGTGCATTCTTACTTTTTGACAATCATTTGGACAACCAGTTAGAGCAACTTTAAAGTGAAAATCATTTGGGAAAATTACTTTTTCTATTTTTTTAGCTAACTCAGTTGTATTGTAGGCTCCTTTTGGACAAACTTTGTTTCCAATACAAGCTGCCACATTTCTTGTCCCAGCCGCTGCATATCCTTTATCTTTGTCCTTGTAATTAATATCTAATTTTTCCATAATTGGCTGAACCATTTTATTGACTTTTTCAATGTCCTTCCAATTGATTCCCAAAACTTCAAATCCTTGACGAGTTGTAATATGCACATTTCCATCTCCGTAAGTATTTGCTATGTCTGCAACTAATCCCATTATTTCTGCTGTAACTGCTCCACCTGGAACTCTTACACGAAGTGCAGTTTTTGATCTGTCTTTTGTCACTCTATATGCATTTTTTGTAACAACTTTTCTATTTAAATCCATACTCATTTTATTGCCTTCTTTCTTAAATTTAGATTTCTAAAAATTTTTCTAATCCAACAATTTTTGTGCCTTGTCATACTTAAATACAGGCCCTTCTAAGCAGATGTATGTTTCATCAATTTTACAGTGCCCACATTTTCCAACCGCACACGACATTTTTCTCTCAAATGAAACCCATATTTTTTCAACTGGCACATTTAATTTCAAAATTTCAAGACAGGCAAAATGCATCATTATTGGCGGTCCCACTACAATAAACTCGGTTTCATCCATATTTTCAATTTTCAAATCTGGAATATATTTAGTTACCATTCCTTCATGAAATTCTTCTTCAGTTTTCCCTAAATCTCTTGCACTTTCAGCATTGTCCAAAGTGACTAAAATCTCAATATTTTCCCTCCAACGAGAAAACTCTTCTTCAAAAATCACGCTTTCATAATTTTTGTAACCTACAATTATTTTAAAAGACTTCATTTCTTCAGGATGTTTTGTAAAATATTCAATAATCGGACGAACTGGTGCAATTCCACTTCCTCCAACAATCATTACAATATGCTTATTTTTATATTTTTCAATTGGAAAACCATTTCCGTAAGGTCCACGCAAAAATACTTTATCTCCAGCTTTTAATTTAAAAATTTCATCTGTTACTTTCCCAACTTTTCTAATCAAAAAATCCAGATATCCTTTTTCCAAGTCAAAATTTGCAATCGAAATAGGAGCTTCTCCAACTTTAGGAAGCGACACTTGCATAAATTGTCCAGCATTCACACTACTTTCATTATATTCCACACGAAAAAGCCATTCTAAATCCGTTGTCTGCTCTACAAGCAAAACTTTATGCGCTGTTGGCAAATAAACATTTTCCATTAGATTTCACCCCTTTTTTCTTTGGAAATTCTCTTTAGTTCCGCACTTAATTTATTTATACAGTTTGAGAATGAAATGTATTCAGGGCAAGCGTCATCACATCGTCCACAACCAGTACACATTTGATAACCAAATCTCTTTTTAAAGTCAGAAATTTTATGCATAACTTTAAATCTCATTCTATCTCCATGTCTTTGCCTAAACGAATGTCCACCAGCCATATCAGTAAATCCATTTACATGGCACGAAGCCCACACTCTTCTCCGCTCACCGTTATTATCATTTTCACTGTAAAAAACATCTTGCGTCGTCGTACAAGTACAAGTTGGACAGACGAAGTTACATTTTCCACAAGCTATGCAACGGCTGTCATATTCACGCCATAAATCTAAATTTATAATATCGGAAAGTTCAATATTGTCTGGAATATCTACATGAATTTCATTGTCATCTACAAATTCCATTTCAAAATCTTTTTCTTTATTTTGTGTTTCTTCAAAAAACTCTTTCATTTCGTCGTCTTTTATATCAACAAAAATTTCATTTTCTGTAACTTTAATTCCCAAATTATATTTATCAGTTTTGTTAGTTCCCATATCCACGCAAAAACAATTTTCAAATGAATTTGGACATCCAAATACGACAAATTTAACTTTATCCCTCACTCTTTTATAATAAATATCTAAAAATTTGTTATTTAAGTAAATTTCATCCACTCTTTTTACTCCATGAAAATCACAGCTTCTTAAAAATATTAAATATTTTTTATCCTGTTCTTCTGGCATTTTACACTCGTCACCAGTAAAATAGAACATTGTTTGAGTTATAGGAAGCATTATTTCCTTTGCTGAAAAATGTGATTTTTTATCAAAGCAAATTTCTTCCACTTTATTTATTTTTGAATATCTGATAACAGGCGTATCAGAAAAAGTTCCACGATACGGTATTTCAATCGGAGCATAGATTTCATATTCTTTGCTCAATTTTGAAAGTGCTGCATTAAAATTTTTGTAATCTAAACTTATTTTCATTTTTCCTCCTGAATTAAATTTCTCTCCGTATATTAATAAAAAATTTTATTTATTTTTTTCTCTTCCAATATAGTAATATGCGAAACCGATAAATCCGCCACCAACTATATTACCTAATGTTACAAATAATAAGTTATAAGCACATCCTCCCAATGTAACTTTTGCACCGTTTAATAAATTTGCGATCGTAAAAAGCGTCATATTGGCTACACTATGTTCAAATCCGCATGTTATAAAAACGAATAAACACCAGAAAACCATTATTAATTTTGCAGTTTCCTCTTTTAATTTTATTCCAGAAAGTACGGCAAGGCAGACAAGAAAATTACATAAAATTCCTCTAAAAAATAATTGTCCCGCTGGTGCGGTCGTCTTTGCCACACCCGCTTTTACAAATGCATCAACTATTTGCGGCGTTGCAACTCCTGAAAAAACAAATAACGCTCCACCTATAATTGAACCAATAAGATTTCCAATGTATGAAAATATCCATAATTCAATCAATTCTTTTCCAGTTATTGCTCTATTTAAAAATCATGCAAAACCAACCATATTATTTCCAGTAAACAGTTCCACGCCAAGTGCAACCACCAAACTCAAGGCAACTGGAAAAGCTACTCCCATAACAATTTTAGTTGCTGGACTCTTTTCTAAAAGTCCTGAAATTACAAAAATAAGCATAATTCCAAATCCAATAAACAATCCCGCAAGTCCTGCCGACATTAAATATCTGGCTTTACTTTCTCGCAGTAGTTCAACTTTACCTTTTGCCGCATTTGAAACTTTAGATATTGTGTCTTCATGCATAAATATTCTCCTTTTAAATTATTTTTTTCACTTAATTTAATATCAACATTATAATTATTACATATATTTTTTAATTTGTAAAATACTTTTTTATATTTGTTACATTAATATTTTGGTTTTAAAAGTAGTTTCATTGTTTTAAATTTTTCTTTCGTTTTTTAATTCTTTCAATAAATTTTTTAACATAAAAGAATCAGCTTTTGGATTATTAATAGCTCTTTTCCAAAACTTGCTGCCTTTCTGTCCAAAAAATAAACCGTGAGTGTGCATTAAGAATAAATGTGGTCTTATTCCATTTAATTCTATCTTTTCGACATATTTTATCATTTTTTCAATAATTTCTTCCCTCGTAATTTTTATATTTTTACCATAATACTTTCCAAACTGTGTTAAAATCATCGGATTTTCATAAATTTGCCGCCCAATCATTACTGAATCAACATGTTCCAAGTGCTTATCAATCTCTTCAACTGTTTTAATTCCTCCATTAATTTCTACATACAAATCTGGTATTTCTTTTTTTATTTTATAAACTTCATCATATCTCAAAGGCGGAATTTCTCTGTTTTGCTTAGTATCAAGACCAGCAAGAACTGCTATTCTTGCATGAATTATAAATTTTTTAATCCCAACTTTTTTTACAATTTCAACAAAATTTTTCATATCTTCGTATGTGTCAAACACTTTTTTTGAAATCTCATCAGGCAATATCTTTGTTCCATCTATCCCAATTCTATGCTTAATCGAAACAGGTTTTGAAGTAGCTGAATTCATTGCCTCCAAGATTTTTGCCACTTTTTCTGGATACGCCATAAGACAAGCTCCCATCATATTTCCAGAAACTCTGTCTGATGGACACCCCACATTCAAATTTATTTCATCGTAATCATATTTTTCTGAAATTTTTACAGCTTTGTATGCCTCTTCAGGACTTGTCGCCGCAATTTGCAAAACAATGGGATTTTCAATTTTTTCAAATCCCAAAATGTAATCTAAATCCCCATTTATAATTGCCTGTGCCGTGATCATTTCCGTATATAACAACACGTCTTTATTTATCATTCTGACAAAATTTCTGAAGTGCCTGTCAGTTCTATCAACCATTGGAGCAATACTTATTTTATTTTTTATAATTTCTTTTTTTTTATATTTATTCATTTTTTTATAAAACTCCTTTTATTTTTTAATAATTTAAAAAATAGAGCAAAATATTTTTATTTTTAAATTTTACTCTATCTCAATTTTTTCATTTTTTATTTTATTTTATTACTATTCTATTTTTTTATTTCTTAATTTTTCTTATTTCTTATAATATTTCATAGCTTCTGGCAAAAATTTTCTCATTGCTTCAACTCTGTTTTTTCCAGATGGATGTGTCGATAAAATTTCTATATCTCTGCCACCTATTGATTCCATTCTCTCTTGAGCGGTAATGGCATCTGCTGGATTATAACCTGCCATTGCCATAAAAATCATACCATATTTATCAGCCTCATATTCTTGCGTTCTATTAAATTTTAACAGACCTATACTAAGTCCTTCTGATACAAGCGAAGTTACCAAGTTTCCAGCAAAAAGTCCTGTAACAGATGCCGCAACTCCAGCTAATGCTTGATTACTTGCACCTTCAGAGTGATGCCCTCCAATGACATGTCCTATTTCATGCCCCATTACAAACGCTATTCCAGAATCTGTATTTAACACTGGCAAAATTCCCGTATAAAAGGCAATCTTTCCACCTGGCATAGCAAAAGCATTCACTTCGTTACTTTTTATCAAGTTAAATTCCCAGTCCAAATTTTTAGCTTTACTCGATAAATTATTTTCACGTAAATACTGTTCAACCGCTGAAGATATTCTGTTTCCTATTCTTCTAAGTCTTTGCCCATCAGCCGTATTATTAGCAAGAAGTCCCTTTGCACTCGCCTGACGAATAAATTCGTTGTAAGAAGATATTGAGCTCTCTCTGACACTTTCATCGCTGACAAGGCTAAGCTGTTTTCTTCCTGTAAGTGGTGCAGTAGTACAGCTTGACAAAATTCCTAAAAGTGTTAAACCCATAAATATTTTAGAATATTTTTTTAGTTTCATAAGTTCACTCCTTTAATATTTAATATTTTTTTATATTTTACTACAAAAAATAAATTATATCAAATTTTTTCTCTTTATTTATTTTTTTCTTTCTTTTTCGATTCACAAAATATTTTATAAAAAAAGTTTCTGTAAAAATGCAATTTTTTAGTTACATTATTTAAGAAACTTTTTTATATTTAAATTATGTTGTTAAAATAAATTATAAATCATTTAATATACGCATATGTAAAATCTGTTATTCCAGTTATTTCTCTCCGAACAATCCCATGAATTTTAGGATTTGTGTAGGTATTCTCGATTGCAAAATAAATTGGTGCGATTACTGCATCATCAATTAAGATTTTTTCTGCTTCATTAATTTTCTTATCTCTTTCAGCACTTTTTGGCATTTTATAAATTTCATCAACTAACAAGTCATATTTTTGTTTTTGCCAAGAAGAAGCATTTTTGTTATCTTTTGTCTTCCATCTGTCGAAATATGTAGTGGCATCGTCATATTTTGGTGACCAAGTATTTAGAACGATGTCGTACTTTTCACTTCGTGTCATATTTAGACGCTCTTTTAACGATACAACTGTTATTTTTGTCTTTAATCCCAATTTTACTCTTAATTCTTCCTGAATATGCTGTATTTCCAATATTTCAGGATCAGAATTTCCTGCGAGTAATCCCAGTTCAAGCTCTTTCACTCCAAGTTCTTTTAATGCTTCGTCATATAATTTTTTAGCCAATTTTGAATCTTTATCATTTATGTAATTATTATCAGGATATTCTTCTCTATATTTTTTTGAATATCCAGAAATTTGATTACCAATTACTGATCTTGCGGCTATTGAACCATCGTTGTTTTTTATTTTTTTTATATTTACATCTCTGTCAATTGCCATTGAAATAGCTTGTCTTAATTTTTGATTTTTCAAAAATTTGTTATTTAAATTATAATCTAAATACCACAGTTTTCCTATTAAGAAAGAATTTAATGTTTTATCTTTTCTATATTTTTCAAGGTTATAGTTTTCAACTCTCGAAATATCGATTTCCCCATTCTCTATTAAATTATCTACAGCGTGAAAATCTGAAGAAACGATATATTTTATTTTAGGTATTTTTATATTTTTTACATTCCAATAATTTTCATTTTTTTCAAGTAATGTTTCCCCGTCGCTTAATTTTGTTATTTTGTATGGTCCATTAAACAAAAAACTGTCTAAATTTACTGCAAAAGTCTTTTCGTGAGCCTTATAAAATTCTTCTTTTATAGGTGCTGTTATTGGAAGTGTTAAAATATATTTAAAGTAAGCTACTGGATGTTCAAATTCTATTTCAAGATTGTTGTCATCTATTGCTTTAACACCTAATTCATTAACATTTGCTTTTCCATTATAATATTTTTCTGCATTTTTTATTGGAAAAAGCATCTCTGAAAATCTTGCAGCTGTCTTTGGATTTAAAACTCTTCTAAATGCAAATACAAAATCATTTGCAGTAATTTTAGAACCGTCACTCCATTTGGCATTTTTTCTAATTTTAAAAGTCATCTTATTATTATTTTCTGTAAAGCTTTCAGCAACTCCACCAATATAATTTCCTTTTTTATCAAGACGCAAAAGTCCTTCATAAATAGAACTGTCAACTTGAGCAGAAATCATTTCCGTAAATAAATGTGGATCTAATGTATTGTAATTAATTCCTAAATTAAATACCACAGGATCATCATTTTTTTCTTTGCTTTTAAAAAAAACATTTTTTATTCCTATTCCTAAAATCAAAATAATTATAACGAAAAATAAAATCTTAAATTTTTTCACAATTCCTCCTTAAAATATATTAAATGGTTTTGTACTTTTTCATTAATTTAATATGCTAATTTTACATAATTTATTTTACCATTTTTTATTTTAATGCTTCTTTTATTTCTTTAACTTTATCAAGTTTTTCCCAAGGCAAGTCAATATCTGTTCGCCCAATATGTCCAAATGCCGCTAAATCTTGGTATCTAAACGATGGTTTTCTAAGGCTAAGAGATTTTTCAATACCTCTAGGTGTTAAATCAAAAATTTTAGAAATTGCTTCTTCAATTTTTTCTTCGTCAACAGTTCCAGTCCCAAATGTTTCAACTCTTATTGACACCGGCTCAACAACTCCAATCGCATAAGACAGCTGAACTTCACATTTAGTTGCAAATCCTGCCGCAACGATATTTTTAGCAATCCATCTTGCCGCATAGGCAGCCGATCTGTCAACTTTTGATGGATCTTTTCCAGAAAATGCTCCTCCACCGTGTCTAAAATATCCACCATAAGTGTCAATTATAATTTTTCTTCCAGTTAGCCCAGAATCCCCGTGAGGCCCTCCAATTACAAATCTTCCAGTCGGATTTATGTGAAATTTTCTAACTTCGTCAATTTTTAAATCATATTTTTCAAGTACAGGTTTTATCACTTTTTCTTTTAAATCTTCTTCAATTTGTTTTTGCGTAACTTCTTCGTTGTGTTGAACTGATAATACAATTGTATCTACTCCTAAAACTTTACCATTTTCATCATAAGCAAGCGTAACTTGAGCCTTAGCATCAGGTCTAGCCCAAGAAAGCTCTTTACTTCTAGTAAGTTTTGTCAATTTTTGAATAATTCCACGAGATAGAACAAGCGCAAGCGGCATAAGCTCTTCAGTTTCGTTTACCGCACCACCGAACATAATTCCTTGATCTCCAGCTCCACCTGTGTCAACTCCCATTGAAATATCTGGCGATTGAGAATGGATAGTATTTAACACACCACAGTCAGCGTCAAATCCCATTCCAGGTCTATATCCAATTTCAGTTATTTTTTCTCGTACAATTTTTTGTACATCTACATAAGTTTTAGTCGTAATTTCTCCACCTATAACAACTAGTCCAGTTGTTGCAAACGCTTCACAAGCAACTCTTGAATTTTCATCATCTTTTAAACAAGCATCCAAAATTGAATCAGAAATTTGGTCACAAATTTTATCTGGATGCCCCGGTGATACAAATTCTGATGTAAAATAAACTTTTTTTTCCATTTTTTCCTCCTAAATTTCATTTCAAATATTTAAAAAAAAATCTCTTCCTGCTAGGAAGAGAATTGTAATTCTTATCTTCGCATTCAATGCCAGGATTTAGCACCTTGTAAATACAGGTTGCTGGATACTCAAAACGTATGTCCCTAATATCTCTCTTGATAAGTTATTTAATTTGATTATTATACGGCTAGTATACAACATTTTTTTAAATGTCAATATTTTTTATTTGCTATATTCTTTTGCTTTACTGTTCATAATTTCATCTATATTTACTTCTTTTTTCATTATTATGTTTTTCGTTTGTATCTTTCTTTTCCTCTATTTTTTTCTCCTCTTCAGCTTTACCTTTACTTTTAACACTGTTCAAAGTACTTTCAGTAAGACTTTTTGAATTTTGATTTCCTAAAAAAGTTGTAGAGTTTCTAGATTTTCCTTCTTCACCTTTAGTTGTAGAACTGTTTTCACCTGAAGAATTTGGTCTTTCGAGTCTTTCAAGTGTCGCTTTTGCATTTTTATCTCCGTTTTGTGCAGCAATTTTATACCATTTTACCGCTTCAGCTGTATCTTTTTGGTTATGATACGACATTGCAATAGGCATGGCAAGTGATTTATTTCCCGCTTTATATGCTTTTAGTAAATATGGTCTAGCTTCTTCTTGTTTTCCACTGTCATAAAGCATTGCTCCCACTTCAAAATTTGCTTCTTTTACACCACGATTAGCTGCTTTTTGAAACCATTTTACAGATTCATCTGTATTTTTTTGTTCTTTATTAATAAGCGCTATACGGATATCCGCTTCTTTTATTCCGGCATTGTAGGCTTTTTCAAAATATTTTTTGGCTTCATCATATTTTTTGGCTCTTACCAAATCTACCGCTCTATTATATTCTTCAGCTCCTGGACGCATTCTAAGCTGTCTAATCATGACAGGTCCTCTACCGCTTACAACTCTTCCCCCTTGTCTTCTCACAACTCTTTCAGTTCTTGGAAGTTGTGCCATAAGTTTATTAGCTTGTTCTGTATTTCCTTCCTGTTTTAAAATTACTGCCAAATTATAAATTGCTTCAGGGTAACCTTTATCAACTCCATACTGCAAAATTTGTTTTACTTTGTTATTATCTTTTAAATTGTAATAAAGTTGTGCCAATGACATAATTGATTCTTTATCTCCATTTTGCGCTTTTGTCAACGCTTCTGAAACTTTTGCTGGATCAATTTGATTGTCAATCAATTTTTGTTGTTCTTCAGGAGTCAGATTTTGGATATTTGGATTTCCTTGTGCTTGTTTCGCGCCTAAATTGAAAATATCTGTATTTATTGGTTTATTTGAAATCTGTGTCTGTGCCGACTTATTGTTTTTTGCTTTCTTTTTACAAGATACTGTCATTGTTCCCAGTGCTAATATAATTAGCAAAAATGTCATTTTTTTTCTCATTTTCATAGTTTTTTCCTCTCTTTTAAAATTATTTATATTTTTTATTATTTTAAAACGAACCTAATTGCGCCGCATCTAATATTTTGTACATAAAGTCTTGACTTGCTTTCGTCGTTGGCTCATCATCAAAATTTATTGTAAACAGTCCATCTCTATTTTCCCACAATCTGTCAAAATAGTTGTAGACATCTTTTGTCAGCTTAGAATCTTTATTTGTCAAAACTCTTAAATTGGCATCCATTATGTAGCCACGAATATTTTTTTTAATATAATTCGCAGAACCTGTATGTATTATAACATTTCCATCTGTTTTTTTCATTAGCATTATCTTTGTATGAAATTGTTCATTGTTTGTAAAATACCATTTTATCTCGATTTTATTCTTTGTTTTTTTCTTTAATTTTTTTGAAACAGGTTTATTTGGAAGTCCATTTGTACTCATTCCAAAAGCATCCCTGCTTCTGTCAAAAATAATTCTCACTTTGACTCCACGGTTAGCCGCTTTAATAAGTTTATCTATAACTGGTCTGTCCGCCAAAAAGTACATTCCCATAAGAACTTCGTCCCCAGCTTTTAAACTGTCAATATCTTTGTCTAAATTTTCACCAATCTTAGCTTCTGACTCAAATTGAACTTTGTAACTATTATTTGGATCATCATTTTGCAAAACATCTTCATTTTTTGTAAGTTCTCCCGTTTCGTAAAATTCTTTCGTTCCTTTATCTACAAAATTTCCTTTATTCTTCTCAATTTGTTCAACTTGTTTTTGCAAATCTGATTTTAAACTTTCATCTTCTTTAAATTTAATTTTTGATGCTTGAAAATTTTTTATATTAACAGGTTTTTTAGCTTCACTTTCACTTGAGACATCTATATTTCCACCTGAAAATTTTGCAACCAGCTGTAAATCTCTTAAAATGTCTTTAGTAATTTCTCCATCAGCAGAAATTGCCACATTTTCATGAAAATAACTAGGATCGTGAATATTTGCACTCGCAATTACAACTTTATCTTCATTCAAAAAAATCTTTCTGTGGTCAGCTTTTACATTTAAAGCACGAAATAAATTTCTAAGCGTAAGTTTTGGCCACATCGGTCCATAAAAATTAGTAATCCATCCTTTTCCCTGTGGGTTCCCAAAAGGTTTTATCACACTTCGCCAAATGGGCGAATACCATGGAAAAGTGTCTTTTAACTTGTAAATATCCACATCTATAACATCAATTCCAGCATTTTTCATTTCTGTGATAAGCGGATGCTCAAATGCTCCATACAAATCATTATTTTCGTCCGATAATATATATACTTTTAAATTTGGATTTTCCATTTTCTTTTTCACAAGCCTTCTCGTGTATTCTTTTGCAAATTCAGGAAATTTATCCACATCTTTGTTATAAATATCGTTAAATAAAAACATTTCGATTACCAAATAATCTTTTGCATTATCGACAACTTCGTAAGTCGCATCCCAAATCTTTCTATCATATTTAATATTTCCATCTTTGTCCAAATATGTTAAATCATAGTGAAAGTCGACATTTTTACTATCTCTAACCGGACTTTCATAGTCGACTCCCTCAGGTGGCGTCTTTATTGTAGAACAAGACACAAGAAAAAATAAAACTCCTATTGTAAAACTTCTTTTTATTATATTCTTTTTTATATTTTCTTTCATATTTTTTTCTCCCTAACTTACCAGATTATTAATCCATTTTTTACTTTTTAATCTTTTAATACAATACTAAATTTTTATGACTTCGTCGCTGCATGAAAGTAAATAAACTATATAAATTGGCCACCCTAGCTGAAGTCCTGTAAAATATGTGATTGGAATTGCAACACACCAAAGCGGAATTAAATCCATAAATATCGTCCAAATCACATCTCCCCCAGCTCTTAAAATTCCAACTAAAAGCTGCAGACTCAAAGATTTTACAACAATTATAAAAACTTCTGATTTTACAATTTGCTTTGTCAATGGGTAAATGCTTTTGGAAATTCCCATCAGCGACAAAATTAACGGACTGAATAAAAGCACAAAAAGTCCGACTAAAAGTCCACAAAAAAATGACACTCTCAATAAAATCATAGAATAGTTGTAGGCATTTTCTTCATTCCCCGCACCAATTTCATTTCCAATAATCGCTGAAGTTGCGCTTGAAAGTCCAAAAAATAATGTTAAAACTAAGCTGCTTATTGCTTTTACCGTCTGAATCGAAGCCGCATAATTTGTTCCCATTCGTCCAAAAATTACGATGTAGACACTTGACCCCAAAATCCAAAGTATTTCATGCAAAAATACTGGAAGCGAAATTTTCATAACTTTTACAAAAAAATGTAGCGATAAATCAAATAGTTCACTTATTTTCCCCGCAATTGGCAACTTCAATTTATAAATTATAAAAATTATATAAAAGGTGCTTATGATTCTTGCAATGACAGTCGCAATTGCAGCCCCTCTAACTCCTAACGCAGGAAAACCAAAATATCCAAATATTAACACAGTATTAAACATTAAGTTTACGACTAGTCCAATGACGCTTGAATAAAACGAATATTTTGTCTTTCCAATCGCACGAAGCTGCATATTAAACGCAAGTCCAACTCCCATAAGTGGATAAACCCAAGCGACTATTTTCATATATGCTGCTCCAACTTTTATAACATTTGCATCTTTTGTAAATATCGAAATTATAACTTCTGGAATAAAAATTCCTGCAAAGAAAAAAATTAACGAAAACACAAATCCAACAATTATTGTAATTCCAAGGCATCGCTTCAAATTTTTATAATCTTTGTTCCCAAAATACTGAGCCGCTAAAATTCCGCCACCGCTGTTCATTCCAAAAAGCGAGGTCACGAAAATCATAAATATTTGATTGGCAAATCCTGTTCCAGCAACTGCAATTGTTCCAAGTCCAAGAGCTACATTATTTTTTCCAACCATAAATATGTCGATAAAATTCATAAGGCTGTAAATCATATTTTCTATTGCAACTGGAAGTCCTACAGAAAAGACTTTTTTATAAACTGTTTTTTTCATTCTTCTCCTTTTTTAATAATTATATTTACAATTTTTTTATTTATAAAAATTATACAAGATTAATATTACCATTATTTTATGATTTTTTCAATCTTTAAAAAATAAAAAATAATAAAGTAAAATTTTTTTTTGATATAATTTTATAGATTTGCTATAATATAAATTAAGTATATTATGTTTTATAAAAAAATAATAAATAAATAAAATTATTTATTAAATTATAAATTAAATAATAAATAAAATAAAAATAAATAAATAAAATTAAAAATAAAAATAAAAAAAGAAAGAGAAAAGAAAAATTATGAATAAAAAAATATTGTATTACTTGTTATGAGTATTATCTTCATGATGACTTATTTATGTTGTGATGGATTATAAAAAAATTTATAAATTTTTGTATAAATTTAAAAAAGTGATAGCATTTTTTGGATATCCAGAAATGCCTGAAATTAATAAAATTTCAAATTTTTTGTATGCAAATTTTGTTTTAAAGGATAAAAATGTAGATAGGGAAAAAAATAAAAAAGAGTTTAGAAAAGCTGTAAAATTTGTTCAAAATAAAGGTTATAGCTGTGATTTTTTTATGATTGGGAGTTATGAAAACTCGTTTTTGGAGAAAAATTTGAATAAAATGAAGGTTTTTAAGTACAAGAGCAAGATGTATAGGGTTTTTTATGAGAAAATTTGTAATTGTGAAAATAATGAAGAAACTAAGGATGAGGATTGGGAATTTTTGCTTTGGAATTTGTAATCTGGATTTTATAATCAAGTGCAACACCTAAATATATTAAAATAATGTGCTTATTTTTTCAAATATAAAAATTTTATATTTATTAGTTCAATTTTTAAAAATATTTTATTTATTTTTAATAATAAAGATTATTTTATATAAAATATTATAAATTTATCTGATAAAAGTGTTATAATTTTTTACAAAAATAATATTTTAGGAGGATTTTATGAAAAAATTAAATACAAATCAGTTGAAATATATTGCTTTATTTTTTATGTTTTTAGACTCAGTATTTTTTGTATTTTCAGGATTTTTACCATCTTGGATTCATTTAATCACAAGATTTGTGGCACCATTATTTGCATTTTTTACAGTGGAAGGCTTTTATCATACAAGAAACCGTAAAAAATATATGGCAAGATTGTGGATAGCCGCTATTTTGATGCAATTTGGAAATGTAATTTCATTTATTACACTAGGAGAAAGATATCAAATAGTAGATAATATTTTTTTAAGTCTTGCGATTGGATTTACAATAATTTATTTCTTGCAAAAAGGGAGAAGTAGTAAAAAAGTAATTTATAATATTTTAGGAATTTTTCTTTTTATTTTGGGATTGGTATTTTCTTTTGTTCCGATTGTGATCAGAAATTATATCATGGGGCTTGAAGGTGGAATACAGACTTTGTTTACAATGATTAGTTTTTGGGCATTTTATGGAAATAGAAAAAAGCAGGTAATAACATTTTTAATTTTGAATATGTTATATATTCCATTATTTACGCCACCGTTAAATCCTGCTAAATACCCTAATTCAAGAGCATGGTTTGACAGTTTTTGCTATAACAGCGACGGTTTAACATTTTTATTTTTACCATTCATATTTTTGTACAATGGAAAAAAAGGAAGCAAAGCACCAATTCACAAATGGTTTTTCTATATTTTTTACCCTTTACAATTTTGGATTTTGAATATTCTTGCATTCTTTTTGAAAATAAGAAGTTAAAGTTAAGTTACAATAATTTTTATTTATTTAGCTTTCTATTTTTCCTATTTTTTTTATTGATATAATTTAACATATTTGATATAATAACTTTATGCAATAACTTTATTTTTCAAGGGAATTATTCCCTTCTAAAAAATTATCGAAAAATGAACACAATACATATTAAAATTTTATAAGGAAATGACAAGATGAATAAAAAAATATAGTTTTAGTTGTTATGAGTATTATCTTCATGATGACTTATTCGAGTCTTTTGGGAACGCCAAAATTCACAAGTAAACTTAATAACTTTGTAAACGACAATAATTTGTCGCATAAAGATATTGATGATATTGCGAATGAAATTAGCAAAATAAATAGTGATAAAAACGATGTCTTTGCTAAAGAACTTAAAAAAATTGGAAAAAGAAAAAAATTGAAAGCAATTCACGAAATGAATTTCACGTTATTACAAAAATTAATGAAAATATAGATTTTTTCGACGATATAATAAGAAATAAAAACTTATTCCAAAATGACAGATTTTTTGAAAAAAGAAAAGAGAATAACTTGCGAATAAGAGAATAAAAATTTTCGATTTTAATTACAAAAAATTTTAATTAAATTAAATAAATTTAAATCGAAAGGAAAAAGAAGAATAAAATGTTAAAAAAACTTGGAGAAAAAATATTTGGAACTTCAGATGAAAGAGAAATAAAAAAAATGAGAAAAGTAGTGGAGAAAATTAATGAAATTGAACCACTATTTGAAAAAATGACAGATGAACAATTGCAGCACAAAACTGTGGAATTTAAAGAAAGAATTTCAAAATCAGAAACTTTAGATGATATTTTAATAGAAGCGTTTGCTACTGTAAGAGAAGCGTCTAAAAGAATAATAGGAATGCGTCACTACGATGTCCAAATCATAGGTGGTATGATTTTGCATAAGGGAAGTATTGCGGAAATGAAAACTGGAGAAGGTAAAACACTTATGTCGACACTTCCTATTTACTTAAATGCACTAACTGGAAAAGGGGTGCATGTCGTGACCGTAAACGACTATTTAGCCAAAAGGGATAGAGATATCATGGCTGAGTTATTTGAATTTTTGGGATTGAGATCTGATTTTATCGGTGGAAATATTACTCAAGAACGGAGAAAAATCGCTTACCAAGCGGATATAACTTACGGAACAAACAGTGAGTTTGGATTTGACTACTTAAGGGATAACATGGTTGGTTCACTTGAAGAAAAAGTTCAAAGAGGACATAACTTTGTAATTGTCGACGAGGTGGATTCGATTTTGATTGATGAAGCGAGAACTCCGTTAATTATATCTGGAGCGGCGGAAGAGACGACAGAGTGGTACAACACTTTTGCGGAAGTTGCTAAAAGATTGAAAAGAAGTTACAAAACTGAAGAAATAAAAGATAAAAAAAACACTGTAATTCCTGACGAAGATTGGGAAGATTATGAAGTTGATGAAAAATCACATACTGTTACAATTACAGACAAAGGGATTAAAAACGTTGAGAGAATTTTGAAAATTGATAACCTTTATTCACCTGAATATGTTGAACTTACACACTTTTTAACACAGGCATTAAAAGCGAAAGAACTGTTTAAAATTGATAGAGATTACATCATCAACGATGATGGAGAAGTTATAATAGTTGACGAATTTACTGGAAGACTTATGGAAGGTAGAAGATATTCGGATGGGCTTCACCAAGCGATTGAAGCCAAAGAACATTTGGAAGTTGCGGGAGAAAATCAGACTCTAGCTTCAATCACACTGCAAAATTATTTTAGGATGTACGAAAAATTGTCAGGAATGACGGGGACAGCCAAAACAGAAGAAGAAGAATTTAAACAAATTTATAACTTAAAAGTTATAGTTGTTCCTACAAACAAACCTGTTATAAGAAAAGATTTGCCAGATGTTATCTATATGAATAAAAATGCGAAATATCGAGCAATAGCAAGAAAAATTGAAGAATTATATGAAAAAGGACAGCCAGTCTTAGTCGGAACTGCATCTATCCAGCACTCGGAAGAAGTTTCGGCACTACTTAAAAAAGCAAGAATTCCGCATGAAATATTAAATGCAAAACATCACGAAAGAGAAGCGGAAATTGTATCTCAAGCTGGAAGATTTAAAACTGTAACAATTGCGACAAATATGGCAGGGAGGGGAACCGACATAAAACTTGGTGGAGATCCTGAATCTTTTGCTTCTAAAGTTGCTATAAAAGGAACGCCTGAATATGAGGATATCTATCAAACCTATATGAAAGAGTGCGCTGAGAATAGAGAAAAAGTTCTAAAAGCTGGAGGACTTTTCATTTTAGGGACCGAAAGACATGAATCTCGACGTATTGACAATCAGTTGAGAGGTCGTGCTGGTCGTCAGGGAGATCCCGGAGCATCAGAATTTTATTTGTCATTAGACGATGACTTGATGAGACTTTTTGGTGGAGACAAATTAAAATCTATGATGAAAATATTAAAAATCGATGAAGATGAGGACATTCGTCATAAACAAATTACAAAATCGGTTGAAAATGCACAAAGAAGAATTGAAAGCCGAAACTTTTCATCAAGAAAAAGTCTTATTGAATATGACGATGTAAATAACACTCAAAGGGAAGCTGTTTATGAGCAAAGAGATGCCATTTTAAAAAATGAGAATTTAAGAGAATTGATTGAAGGAATGATTTCAGAAACTGTTGACGTTGTTGTAGGCAATGCATTCGCAGGAGAATCTGAAGAAAAAGATTTGAATTTGTTAGAAGACAAATTAAACGAAATATTTGGTTACCAAATTGATCTTAATGGAATCGAAGGAAAATCGGCAGAAGAAGTTTCAAATTTAATTTATGACGATTTGATAAAAATTTATGATGAAAAAGAAAAAGCGGTTGGAGATGAAGTATTTAGAAAAATAGAACGTTACATAATGCTAGAAGTGCTGGATTCAAAATGGAGACAACACTTAAAAGATTTGACTGAATTAAGAGAGGGAATAAGACTTCGTTCTTACGGTCAAAGAAATCCAATTCATGACTACAAAATTGTTGGGTACGATATCTATAATGAAATGATTGATGCGATTAAAAGGGAAACAAGCTCGTTTATCTTGAAATTAAAAGTTCGAGGGGAAGAAGACACAAATAACTTAACTCACGAAGAAGTTTCAAATGTAAAATATGAGCATACTGACGATAAAATCATAATTGGCGATGACTATCAGCAAGAAGTTATTCCAGAAAAACTTGAACAACCTCAAAGACCACTTTCAAGACGAGAAAGACGAGAAAGAGAAAGAAGAAATATATAATTAAAATAAAAAACTATCTTAAAGACTAGATAATTTTAAGATAGTTTTTTTTATAAAAAAATCCCTTGAATAATCAAATATTACAAGAGATTTCTTTTTTTATCTTCCTTCCAATCTGTCTAACATACGAGTTAGATTTGATAATTCCAAATCCAATTTTTCATCCAGAGTCAGCTTCTTAGCTT
Source organism: Leptotrichia rugosa (assembly GCF_041200005.1). Taxonomy (NCBI): domain Bacteria; kingdom Fusobacteriati; phylum Fusobacteriota; class Fusobacteriia; order Fusobacteriales; family Leptotrichiaceae; genus Leptotrichia; species Leptotrichia rugosa. The sequence goes on along the minus strand of NZ_CP165644.1, from coordinate 1,018,564 downwards.
TTTCTTTTTTTGTTTTAACTTGATTTTTCTGAGTTTTATTTGTTCTCTTTGTTTTAGTTTCTGTTATTTTTGTATTTGTATTTGCATCTGTATTTTCTGAAGTCGTTTCTTTTTCTTCATCTCCAGCTGCAGGAGTTAAAACTGTGGTTTCATCTGTTCCATCATTTATTGTATTTTGAATTTTTTCTGAAGTTGCAGCTGTATTTGCAGTTTCATCATTTGAATTTGGATATGCATTTATTAAATGTACATCTTTTGGCACATCAGACTGATTAACATTCTCAACATTACTTACTGCATATGACAATTGACATAAAAAAAGTGCTACTATTATCATTATTGCTTTTTTTCTCATAATCTTCTCCTTAAATTTCTATTTTAGTTATTATAATCCAATTTTATTTGAATTCAATTTATTTTAACTTTTTTATCTCTTTTTTTATAAAATTTATAAAGCTTGGGAAATTTCTTCTAAAATCAATTTAGCACTTTCCACAGGATTTTCAGCTTTGGTAATCGGTCTTCCAACGACTAAAAAATCTACATTATTTTTAATCGCATCAAATGGTGTCATTATTCTGTTTTGGTCATCATCACTTTTTCCTTGCGCATTTAATGTAAATGCTGGTCTTACTCCAGGACAGACAGTTACAAAGTTTTGTCCCAACTTTTCTTTAATTTTCTTCGACTCCAAAGGAGAGCAGACAATCCCGTGCATTCCATTATTTTTTGCAATTGTCGCCAAATTTAGAACCATTTCTTCGACATTTAAGCTACTTTTGAACATTTCAGAAATGTCATCGCCAGATAAATTTGTCAAAACTGTCACACCGATTAAAAGGCTTTTTGAATCACTTTCTTTCACTAAATTTGAAACTTCTCTCATAGTTTTGCTTCCATTTGAGCAATGAATGTTAAACATGAAAACATTTTTTTGAATAGCATTTTTACATGCCATCTTTACTGTATTTGTAATGTCATGAAATTTTAAATCTAAAAATACTTTTTTCCCTTTTTCGTGCAAATAATCAACCAATTTCCCATCTGTGCTCAAATAACTCTCAAGCCCAACTTTGTACATTGAAATATTATCTCCAAGTTGTTCCACCAATTTTTTTGCATCTTCTAAATTGTCAAAGTCCAACGCTACAAATATTTTTTCTTTAGCTTTTTCATTTATTTTATTCAAAATTTTTCTCCTTTTTTATTTTATTTAATTATTTTTAAAAGTCCATAAAGCTCTATTAATTGAAATAATTTTAATTTTGATTTATTTAATTTCCAGTCTTTTTCTATAAGAAACTCCATCATCAGGATGAGAAAATCCAATAATCTCTGAAATATTCGATAAATTTTTCTTTCCACAATATTCCAAAAGTCCTTTTTTTACTTCAAGAGCTACTAAAGGATTTCCAAAAAAAGCCGTTCCTATTGAAACTGCCGATGCTCCCGCCAAAAAGAACTCAATCGCATCTTTCGCACAGCTTATTCCACCCATTCCTAAAATCGGAATTGACACCGCTTGTGAAACTTGATGTATCATTCTTAATGCAATTGGCTTAACCGCAGGACCCGACATTCCACCGTAAGTGTTTCCCAAAATTGCTTTTCCAGTATTTGTGTCAATTGCCATTCCAAGCAAAGTATTTATCATCGAAATTGCGTCTGCTCCTTCACTTTCTACAATTTTTGCAATTTCCACAATATTTGTCACATTTGGTGACAATTTTACCATTAACGGCTTATTTGCGACTTTTCTCACTTCTCTTGTGACAAGTCTTGCCATCTCAGGATTCGCTCCAAAAGCCATTCCTCCATCTTTTACATTTGGACATGAAATATTCAATTCCAAAATTTTTATTTCTTCAAGTTTATCAAGTCTTTTTGTAAGTTCCACATATTGCTCAACTGTACTTCCGTTGATATTTGCGACCACTGGCACATTTAAATGCTCTTTTATTTCTTTTAGCGTATTTTTCTCAAAATAGTCAATTCCAGGATTTTCAAGACCCACACTATTTAGCATTCCCGCTGGCGTTTCTGCAATTCTTGAGCCAGAATTCCCATCTCTTTTCTCCAAAGTTAAGCCTTTTATTACAATTGCTCCCAATTCATTTGGATCGAAATAATCCATATATTCTGTTCCAAAAGCAAAACAGCCGCTTCCTGTAAAAATTGGATTATTTAATTTTACTCCCAGAAAATTTGTTGAAAGTTTATTTGTTTTACTTTCCATTTAATTTACCTCCATTTTTTACATTTTCAGATTTTTTTCCAAAAATTTTGCTGTAAAAAACAGGACCATTTTTACAAACTTTTTTCATTCCTTCTTCACTTGGAATAGAACATCCCACACAAGCTCCGACTCCACAAGCCATTCTTTCTTCCATCGAAACTTGCGAAGTTAAATTATTTTCATTTGACAATTCAGAAATTAATTCTAATACCTTGTGTGGTCCACAAGAATAAATAATATCAATTTTTTCATCAATTGAAATTTCTTTTTTTAATAACTCAATAACATTCGCTTTTTCTCCAAGGCTTCCATCGTCGCTGCAAACTTTAAGAGAAATTCTTTTATCTGAAAAATCAAAACTGTCAAGCATCTCCAAAGTTTTTTTATCTCGACCTCCAGCGATAAAGACAATCTTTTTATTTTCTTTATTTTTCAATAATTCTTTTAACAGCTGTTTTAACGGCGCAAGTCCAATTCCACCGCCAACAATCACTATTTTTGATGATTTTTTTATTAATTCAAAACCATTTCCAAGCGGGCCTTGAATGTTTATGACATCTCCTTTTGCATAACTTGCCAACTCTTTCGTCCCTTCTCCCAAAACTTTGTACAAAAACTCTATTTCTCCAGTTTGAGAATTTACACTGTGCAAACTTATTGGCCGTCTTAAAATCATGATTTCATTTTTTAACTTTAACATATAAAACTGTCCAGCGACAGGAGTGCTTTTTTTATTTGGAACATTTTCAGACTTTACTCTCATCAAAAAATTATCTCCGCCAACAGCTTTATTTTCCAAAATTTCCACATTCTCTAAAAATTCCATTTTTTTATTTTTTTCACAATTATCTTGCATTTTAAAATTTTCTCTCCATTTCAAATTTTTGTTAAAAATTTTTATTTTATTATTTTTTCAAAAAATTTATTTAGTTTTTAAATGAATTTCATCTTCTGAAATTATTTTTTCGCAATAAAAACACTTGTATTTATTTTCTTCTTTTAATCTTACAAATTTTGTCTTAATATTTTCGTGATTTGAAATACATTTTGGATTGTCGCATCTCACAAGTTCCTCAACTTCATCCAGTCTTTCTAATTTCGTTTTTTCCACAACTTCATAATCTTCAATAATATTTATTGTAGCATCTGGCGCAATAAGCGAAATATTATTAAGCTCATTTTCCTGCAAAATTTTATCTTCAATTTTTATAATCCCTTTTTTCACAAGCGAACTGCTTGGCATATTTGTAGCAACTGTAATTCTTTGCGAATAATTTTTTAACTTTAGAATTTCCACAATCAAAAAAACCTTTTTCGACGGAATATGGTCAATTACAATTCCGTCTTTTATAGCTCCAATTAATAATTCTTTTCCTTTACTCATTCTATTTACCTTTCGTTTAAAAATCAAATAATAAATTATTATTTTTATTATAATAAATTTTATAAAAAATAAAATAAATTATTATACCATTTTTTCTTTTTCTAAAACTTTTAACATCATTGCTTGTCTAATAGGAATTCCGTTTTTAGCCTGTTTAAAATATAGCGCATGTTTTGTCGAATCTAAATCTGTCGAAATTTCATCAACTCTTGGAAGCGGATGCAGAATAACCATATCTTCTTTACATTTTCCTATAATATTTTTTTTATTTATAATGTAAACTCCCTTTAATTTCTCATATTCATCAACATCGAGAAATCTCTCTTTTTGAATTCGAGTCATATAAAAGACATCAATTTTATCAAGACAATCTCTGAAATCAGATAAAATTTCATATTTTATGTTATTTTTACGCAAATTTTCCAGCAAATAATCCGGCATCTGCAAAATTTGCGGTGCCACAAAATAAACTGTTGGATTAAAGTGAGTTAGCGCTCTCATAAGTGAATGAACTGTTCTTCCATATTTTAAATCTCCAACAAACGCAATTGATAAATTTTCGAGCGTCCCTTTTTCTTCCAAAATTGTGTATAAATCTAATAAAGTTTGGCTTGGATGTTGATTTGAACCATCCCCTGCGTTTATGACAGGTTTTATTGAAGCAACTGAAGCAAGTCTTGCCGCTCCGTCAAATGGGTGTCTTACAACAATCACATCAGAATAGCTTTCCACCATTTTTATTGTATCCAAAAATGATTCGCCTTTTTTTAGCGAAGAATATTCCGCTGGTGGCAACTGCAAAACATTTGCTCCCAATCTATAAGCTGCCGACTCAAAAGACATCTTTGTCCGTGTGCTCGGTTCAAAAAAAAGAGTGGAAACAATTTTGCCACTTAAAATTTTTAATTTTTCTTCTTCTGGAGTATTTTCAATTTTTTTGCTAACCTTAAAATTTCCATTATCTCTTCTTTTGCCATATCATTCATTGAAATAATATCTTTTTTCATCTTTTTCTCCTATTTTTTATTTTTATCCCAAGAATTTTTACTGATTAAATAATAACATATTTTTTGGGTAATTCAATAAATCTAAAAAAAATCTATAATTTTTTTCTTTATATTTATTCAATTTTTTATCGAGAGCTTTAAAATTAAATTTACATTTTTTTCATTATCTTATATCTACTTACTTTTTAAATTTTAATATTAATTTATTTTAATTTCATTATTTCAAAAATTATCTTTTTAAATTATAAAAAATGGTTATTTAATAATAAAGAGTAGAATTTTTTTCTACTCTTCAATTCTAACTACAATTTTAAGTTTCATTAATTTTAAGTTTCATTTTAATTAAATTATTTTAATTTGTTAAATTTTTAATTTTCCAAAATTTTATCGGCAAGTATCAACGCAATTTTTTTCTCTCCAACTTTAAATTCCACAGTCATACTTTTTGTATCAACTTTTTTTATTTTTCCCGAACCAAATTTTTTGTGAATCACAGTTTGTCCCACTTTATATTTTGAATTTTCAGTTTTTTCAACTTTTCTTAGCTCAACTTTTCTACCAAATCCACCTTTTGAAAATGGATTAAAGTTTTCAATTGTTGGAACACTTTTGGCTACGGAAGATCTTTTTAAAGTTCCAAATCTTCCACCAACATATTCTAAGTTATCCTGTTTCATCTCATACAAAAATCTTGAAGGTTTTCTAAAGTTGTCATCTCTTCCCCAAATTTTTCTTGTCGAAGCGTAAGAAATAAACAGTTCTTTTTTAGCACGAGTAATTGCCACATAGCAAAGTCTTCGCTCTTCTTCAATTTCTTCTTCTGGCGTATCAAATGAAATTGAGGGAAATAGTCCTTCTTCCATTCCCGCTAAAAATACATAGTCAAATTCCAATCCTTTTGAGCTGTGAATTGTCATAAGTTTTACATAATTTTCATCTTCTTCAATGTTGTCCGATGATGAAGTTAATGAAATCATATCAAGATATTCAGTTAATGAAATATCTGGATTTTGTTTTTCTGCTTCAATTATACTATTCAAAAGTTCTTCTATATTTTTTATTCTATCTTCTTTATTATCTTCAAGGCTATCAATATAGCTTGTCTTTGACAAAACTTGTTCAAAGATCTCTTTTATTGATAAATTTTCAAGGTTTGAATGAATACTTTCCATCATATTGTAAAAACTTTTTAATGTTGGCTTTACAGTTGCTCTAATTGAAATTTCATCAACATATTTCAGTGCATCCAACATTGATACATTTTTTTCGATCGCAAATTCTGAAATTTTTTGGAGTGTCTTTTCTCCAACTGCTCTTTTTGGAACATTTATAATTCTTGCAAAATTATGATTGTCATTTCTGTTGTTTAACAAACTTAAATATGCCAAAATATCTTTTATTTCCTTCCTTTGAAAAAACTGCATTCCACCATAAATTTTATATGGTACATTAGCTGCCAGCAATTTTTCTTCCAATATTCGAGATTGTGCATTTGTACGATAAAGTATCGTCATATTTTTATAAGAAGCTCCATTTTTAACTTTTTTTCTTATTTCCGACACGATATAATTTGCTTCATCAAAAATATCTGTGGCGTTGTAAACTTTAATTTTTTCTCCTTCACTAGAATTTGTCCAAAGATTTTTTCCCTTCGAGCTTTTATTGTTTTTAATAAGTTCATTTGCTGTATCAAGTATCTTTTTAGTTGAACGGTAATTCTGCTCCAATTTTACGGTAAACGCATCTTTGTAATCTCGCTCAAAATTCAGTATATTGTTAATATTTGCTCCACGAAAAGCGTAAATACTCTGGTCTTCATCTCCCACGACGCAAATATTTTTATATTTTTCTGCAATCAAATTGATTATCTCGTATTGAATATCATTTGTATCTTGATATTCATCCACCATAATGTACTTATATCTCTCTTGTATTCGTTCAAGAATAAATTTATCATCCAATAATTTTCTTGCATTCACAAGCAAATCCGAAAAGTCCATCGCATTATTTTTTTTCAAAGTTTCATTATAACTTTGATAAATTTGTGCAAAAATTTTATTTGCTGGAATTTTCAAGTCAACTTGCTGCCCTAATTCGTTCACACCAATTCCCTGTTCCTTCAATTTACTAATTCTATTTGCCAAAACTCCAGGTTTTGAACTGTCATTGTCTCCAATGTTCATTTCTTTTTTTATTTTTGTAATAATGGATTTTTGGTCGTCCACATCATAAATATTAAAATTTCTGTCATATCCAATTCTATCAGCATACATTTTTAAAAGTCTTACAGAAAAAGCGTGAAATGTTGATACTACCAAGTTTTGTGCTTCACTTCCAATAAGTTCTTCAGCTCTTTCCTTCATCTCTCTTGCAGCCTTATTAGTAAAAGTTAACGCAAGTATGTTAAGTGGTGAAATTCCTTTTTCTTTTATCATATGTGCCATTCTGTAAGTGACTGTTCTCGTTTTCCCGCTTCCAGCTCCAGCTAAAATTAACACAGGCCCTTCAACTTTTTCCGCCGCTTTTCTCTGTTCTTCATTCAATTTATCTAAAATACTCAATTTTCTTCTCCTTTTTTATTTTCTAAATCATTCTATATCCAATTCCAGCTAATTTAGAAATTTTTTCAATTATTTGGTTTTCTTCAATTTCATTATTATTGCTAGTCTTTTTATAAACAATTTCTCTTAAATTTAAATCCGATTTTTTTATCAGATCAGCCATGACTAAAATTTGATTCAAAGCTCCCTTTTTATTTTTTGAAACAATTACAACTTCAGAATCTTTTCGTAACTCACACATAAAATCCAAAATTGTATAATTTTTTTCAATTGGAAGCAAAATCCCACCTGTAATTCTCACAAACAAAAAATCATTTTTTGAAATTTTTTCTTCAACTTTTTTCCGCAAATTTTTTATCGCATTTTTTTCACAATTTAAAATATTTCCACTTAGAATTATCGTTTCACTTTTAATATTTTCATGTTTTGCCAAATTTTTTATATACATTTCTTCAACAAATTTTTTTCCAACATTAATTTCAGTTCCAACAAAAAAATAAATTTTAGCTTTTTTTTCATTTCTGTGATTTATAATAAAATGCCTTTTACATCTAGCTTCGTAATTTTCACTTGTTCCAACCATCATAAGCGGATCTTCATAATACGCAGGTTTCCCATCTAAAAGTCTTTGGCTCGCATAAGCAGGTTTTCCGCAAACGGTACAAATAGCATGTAATTTATCAACTTCGTCGGCAATTGCCATAAGTTCTGGAACAGGCTCATACGGCTCTGCTCTAAAACTTAAATCAAGCCCTGCCACAATCACTCTTTTCCCAAAATTGACATATTTCTTACAAAAATCCACAATTTCATCACCAAAAAACTGAACTTCATCAATTCCAATAATTTCGGCATCAATATTTTCATCCATAATTTTTTCCATTTCAGCGACATCTTTTACTGGATATGCAAAAATACTTTCTTTTCTATGAGAAAATACGCCATTTTCTCCATATCTATTATCGACAGAATGTTTAAATGTAACAACTTTTTGTTTTGCAAATTTTGCTCTTCTGAGTCGTCTTATAAGCTCTTCACTTTTCCCAGAAAACATACTTCCAGTTATTACTTCAAGAGTTCCTATTTTAGGATTTTCCATCTTTCCCCTTTCTAATTTTTTATAAAAAAAATAAAAGATATAAACTGTAAAATACAGTAAATATCAATTATTTTTTATTAAATTTATTTATTTTAAAATTTTTATTTATTTAAAAAACTTCAGCTCCATATAAATTTATTTTTTTCTTTTCAATAGTCCATTTATCTGGCAATTTTTCAAGTTCTTTTCTCATATTTTCCAAAAATTCATCGTTGTCATAATTAAGCGAGATTAAAGTTGGTCCCGCACCACTTATGTACTCTCCCAATGCTCCATATTTTTTCGACATTTCAAATATTTTTTCAGAATCGTTTATAAGTGCAAATCTATAAGGCTGATGAATTTTATCTCCCAATAAAAATCTTAAATTTTGATATTCTCCTTTGCTAAAAGCATTTACTAATAACCCAAGTTTTGACATATTGTTAATTACATCCGAAACTAAATAAGAATTTGGAAGTACACTTCTAGCTTTCTCAGTTGATAATTTAAAATCTGGTATCATAACATAAAAACATAAGTCATCTGAACTAAGAAGCGAACTATACACCAATTTATCCTTGTCGTGAGCAGTCAAGACCATTCCTCCAAATATTGCAGGTACGACATTGTCTGGATGTCCTTCCATTTCCACAGCTAATTCTGCGATTTTATCCACGTCCAAAACATCTCCAGCAAATTTATTTGCAATTAAAATTCCCGCAACAATTGCTGATGAGCTACTCCCAAGCCCACGAGAAATAGGAATGTCGTTTCTTGTAATATTCACTTTGTAGCTTGGAATATTTTTTACCAAATGTTTTTCAGTATATTTTATCGCTTCAAAAATTAAATTTTCTTCAATCGGTATTGGAAAAGGTTTTCCATTTTCAAAAAACTCAATTTTATCGCTCTCTTCAACTTCCATTTCCAAAAAATAATCTAGTGCAACTCCCAGACAATCATAACCAACACCAATATTTGCAGAAGTTCCCGGTACTCTAACTTTAAATTTTAAACCCATTTCTTATTATAAATCGAAAAATTTTAATTTGATTAAAACTTTTCGATCGTGCTCCTTTCTTATTCTTTTTTTTCTTTTCTTTGTTTTATATTTTTTATAATTTCAAATCCAAATAATGAGCCCATTTAATTTGACTTAATTGTCTCAAATTTTTAAGTGCATTCCCTTCTACTTCACTATCCACAGTAAGTAGCATTATAGCACTGTTATCTCTTCTTCCAACATTCATTGTTGCAATATTCACACCAGCTTTTCCTAATGTTGCTCCAACAGCTCCAATTACTCCTGGAACATCGTCATTTCCAAGATAAATCATGTTATCTGAAATTGCCATGTCGACATCGTGTTTTTTGATGTTTACTATTCTCTCTTCACCATTTATCCCAATTGTTCCGACAACATGAACTTTATGCCCTTCTTCATTACTTACAACAAATTCAATTGCTGACGCATAATTTTTGTACTTTTCATCTTTTTTATTTATTGAAATATTAATTCCTCTTTTTTCAGCAAGCGGTCTTGAATTTATGTAATTCACTTCTTCTTTTAACACAGGCTCCAAAATCCCTTTTATTGCAGTTGCATCAACTAATGCTGTTTCTTGCTGGGCTATTTCACCGTAATAATTAATTACGATATTTGAAATTGGATTTTTTTCAATTTGAAAATAAATTTTTCCCAATTTTTCAGCTAAATTTATATAAGGTTTTACGATTAAATATTCTTCTCTTCCAATTGATGGCAAGTTTACCGCTGTTTCCACGATTTCTCCATGAAGTCCGTTTAATACTTGTTTTACAACTTGAGTTCCAACATTTCTTTGCGCTTCGTAAGTTGTCGCTCCGATATGTGGTGTTGCAATCGCATTTTCAAATTCATAAAGTACACATTCACTTCTTGGCTCAACTGAGTGAACATCGTAACCAAAACTTGCTATTTTCCCACTTCTTAGACCTTCTGCAACCGCTTCTTCATTAAATAATCCTCCACGAGCCGCATTGACAAGTCTAACTCCATCTTTTAACTTAGAAATATTTTCAGAATTTATTATATTTATTGTTTCATTTGTCTTCGGTGTATGAATTGTAATTACATCTGATTTTTTTAAAAGTTCATCAAGCGTATTTGCTTTTTTGCAGCCATTTCTTTTGAAAATTTCATCAGAAATATACGGATCATATGCAATTAAATTCATTCCAAACGCTTTCATTCTCTTTGCCATAAGACTTCCAATTCTTCCCAGTCCAATAATTCCCAATGTTTTTTCAAATAATTCATTTCCAACAAAAATTTCTCTTTCCCATTTTCCGCTTTTTATAAAATTATTTGCTGAAACTATATTTCTTGCTGACGCTATCATAAGTCCAATTGCAATTTCACAAGCTGAAACTGTGTTACTGTCAGGCGTATTTGCAACAATTACTCCGTGTGCAGTAGCTTCGGGAATATTGATATTATCAACTCCATTCCCAGCACGACCTACTATTTTTAAATTTTTAGCTCTATCAAGCAATTCTTTGTCAACTTTAATAACACTTCTCACAATTAAAGCGTCATAATCTTGTATAATATCTAAGATTTCTTCTCTTTTAATTCCAATTTTCACATCCACTTTTATATCTTTTGCCTCTTTTAAATGTGAAATTGCTTCATCATCAATATATTCTCCAACTAGTATTTTGAACATAGTCTCTCCTTTTTTGACTTTAAAATTTCTATTTTATATACAAATATTATAATGTATCACTATTTTACACTATATCTCGATATTTTTTAATATTTGCAATACTTAATTATGTATTTATTTTACCAAATCTTTGATTAAAATTCAAGGACTGAAATAAAAAAACTAAAAAAAGCAGGAGTTAAAACTCCCGCCAAATTTTATTAATTTATTCTCAAATTCCGCAACAAATAATATTATTGTAAAGCTTAATCTATATTTTTATAGCTTTTTATTAATTTGGTGAACTACTCCCGCTTTTAGAAGCGGGAGCTTCTTGGGAAGTACCTGCTTTTGCTAGCCAAATATATTTACCAAGCTCTTCGGGCAGTCCCTGCCCTGTTTTCTTTATTTTTCTAATATCCCATTATTTCTTTTCCAACGTTTCTTATATTCAATGCCGCATTGTAATCTCTATCAATTTCAATCCCACAGCACTCACATTTATAACTTCTTTCTGATAATTTCAGCTCCTCTTTAACGTTTCCACATCTACTACAAGTTTTCGACGATGGAAACCACTTATCTATCTTCAAAAATTGCTTTCCTAAAAACATCAGTTTATACTCAAGCATCCTCAAAAATATTCCCCACCCATTATCTCCTACACTTTTCCCAAAATTTAATGCCTGACTCATCCCTTTCATATTCAAATTTTCAACAACCACGGCATTATAATCTTCAGATAATTTTTTCGATAATTTATGCAAAAAATCTCTTCGACAATTTTTGATATACTCATGCAATTTTGATATTTTCATTTTTTGTTTATACCAATTTTTAGAAAATTTCACTTTTCTTGACAATGATTTCTGTAATTTCTTCAATTTTTTCTCCAACATCCTAAAATATCTTGGATAATCAGCCCTTTGGTTTTCAGAGCTGACAAATAATTCAGACATTGAAAAATCAAGCCCAATTACTTTATCATTACTTGGTATTTTTTGAATTTCTTTTTCAAATTCTGTCAAGATAGAAACATAGTAATTTCCATTACTGTTTATTAGTGTTACCGACTTTATCTTGTAATCTTCTGGTATTTCTCTATGATATTTCAATTTTACTTTTTTCAATTTTGGCAAAACCAAATATTTGTTTTCCTCAATTCGTATTGAATTATTCACACAATTTGTCGTGTAACTTTTAACATTATTCTTTTTAGATTTGAACCTTGGAAACTTTGCCCTCTTCTGAAAAAAATTTGTAAACGATCGTTTTACATTCAATTGAGCATTTGAAAGTGCCAGACTGTCCACTTCTTTTAAAAATTGGTTTTCACTTTTCAAACTGGCAGGTGTAATTATTTTATTTTTTCCGGTTTCTTCATAAATTTTATTAGCAGTGTACAAAATCGTATTGTAAACAAAACGAACACATCCAAAAGTCTTGTTTATCAATAATTCCTGCTCCTTATTTGGATAAATCCTGTATTTGAATGCTAAATTATATTTCACAAAATTACACCTCCTTTTGATTTTGAATATATTTTTTAATTATCTCTAACGGTGCACCTCCGACACTTACAACTAAGTAACTTCTACTCCAAAAATATTCTTTCCACAATCTTCCCCTTATTTCAGGAAATTCTTTTTTTATCAACCTGCTGGAAGCACTTTTGTAAGTATTTACAAACTTAGAAAGCTCAGTATTAGGCATAGCATTAATCAACATATGAATATGATCAATATCATGTTCCCATTCTTTAAGAACAATGTTATACTTCGGACATATTTTTTCAAAAATCTCTTTCAATCTATTAGAAATTTCATCATTAATGACTTCTCTTCGATACTTTATACAAAAAATCATATGATAATTTATATCAAATACTGAATGATAATTGCTATTATATGACATTATTATTAAATACTTTTATATTATTTCACTGAATAAATTATATCATAAATATATCCTTTTTTCAATTTTTTTTACAAAAAAAAGCAATTCATCTCCCGCTTGTAGAAGCCGGAGACTTCTTGCTATCTTTTGTTAAAATTTATTTTTCTTTTAAGTTTAATTTCATTTACCCGTCGTCGAATATTCTGAAAAAATTAATAAATGATCTGACACATATTTTTTAATCTCAGCATAATTATCATTTTTTATAAAGTTATAAACTCCTGAATTTCCAGTAAATTCTTTTGTTTTTTTATGATTAATAAAAAAATTGTCGTATGAACTTACAAGTTTAGTGTCCGATAATGTTGTTGGGTTTTCCTTTGGGTCTAAAATATATGAAACATCATATTTTTCAGACAAATTTTTAAAAGCTAAGCTATCCGCAGACATGTTAAAATCTCCAGCAATAATTATGTCATCTTCGTCTGTGAGTTTTGAAAAATATTCGTAGACATTCGCATAATTTGAAGCTTCGATAAGTCTTTGCTTTTCTTTGTCCCCGAAAACCGAGTGCGCTATGATGTAGACAAAATCGAAGTTTCCACTTTTAAAATATGCGCCAAAAGGTTCCCGCATAAACTCATTTTCATCCTTTTCCACATAAAACCCTACTGGCTTTGCTTCCAAAAATTTATTTTTTCTGTAAATAAAAGCATAAAATTCCCGATAATTTTCACTTCCCACAGAATGATCTGAAATTATATAATCCCAATTTTCTTGCGTCATTTTTTCCAATTGAGCTTTCACTTTTTTTACACCTTTTTCATTCATAACTTCTTCCAGCCCTATTAAATCAAAATTTGACAAAATTTTTGTAAACGCTAAATAATCCTTTTGTTTTTCTCCAAGTCTTAACGCATTAAATGAAGCAATTAAAACTGTATTTTCACTCCGATTAATTCCACTTCCTAAATCTAAATCAGTATTTTTCTTTTTTGAACAGCAAAATAAACCTAAAATGATAATTATAAATATTAACCCTTTTATTATCTTTTTTTTCACTTCAATCAACCCCTTAATTTTTTCATCTAAAATAATTTTTCATAAATTTAAAAAACTCTGATCCCCTTTAAATAAAAAACTATCTTCTAAGCATCTTCGCCGCAATTTCCACCATTCTAATCGCCAACTCATGACTGTCCCCAAATAAATCATAAGCCGCATCTTCACTCAAAACTCCGCATTTTAAGTCCTGCGGCAAATTACCATTACTGTAATCGTTTGCATCCGAAAACCAATTTTTATTGCTATAATACTCGTCCAATTTTTTATAATCCGAAAAATTTTTTTCTAATCTATCTAGCGCCAAATTTACTTCTCTAAATATATCTGCCGATTTATCCAAAATTTTTTCCATTTCTTCAATTCTTTTTATTTTTTCAGCTATTTCAGCTTTTTTTATTTTTTTATCATCCATAAATTTCTCATCTCCTAAATTTTAATATAATATTAATTATAACTTATTTTTCAAAAAAAGCCATCGTTTTTTAACGATAGCTCATAATTTTATCCTTTTTTTTATTTTCGTTATTAATTTGCTCTTTCGATGTATTCTCCAGTTCTTGTGTCAATTTTGATTTTATCTCCAATTACGACAAATAAAGGAACCTGTAAGCTGTAACCATTTGCTAGTGTTGCAGGTTTTGTTGCTCTTCCGATTGTATCTCCTTTTAATCCTGGCTCAGTGTAAGTGATTTCCCTAATTACCGTATTAGGTAGTTCCACACCAACTGGTCTTCCTTCATACATCAATACTTGAATAATCATTTCTTCTTCTAAAAAGTTTACCGCATCTCCTAAATCTTCTGCTGTTAATGCTATTTGCTCAAAAGTTTCCTGATCCATAAAGTTGTAATCGCCGTCGCTCTCGTACAAAAATTGCATTTGATTTCTATCTAAAATAATGTCGTCCATAAGTTCGGTAGCAAGTACTGTAATTTCTTGAATTTTTCCAGAAATTAATTCTTTTGTCTTAAATTTTACTTCTGCCGCTCTTTGTCTTTTTCCTGAAGTGGATTGGTGTCTTTCAGCTTTTAGTATTAAATATGGTATGTTATCCTTTCTGTATGTACTTCCCTGTCTTAATTCTGCTGCTGGTTTCATTAATTTTCCTCCTAATTTATTTTATTTATTATTTTTAAATTAACTAATATCTTATAAAATAAGTGGCTGTCACAACTAGACGCATCCTTTTGTAAATTTGATTTTGCATTTCTTCATCTTTATTTAAGATATCTTCATTATCTTTTAATATCTCAAATTGTCCCTGTGTCATACTTTTTAAACCGTTTATTTCATTGCTGTTTACTTTTAACATTTCAATTGCTCTAAATTCTGCATTTTTTGTTGCATCAACTAACAAATCCTTCTTATATTTATCAATGTTTGTAACAATATATTCTGGCTTTGTAATTTCAATATTGTCACTTTGTAATTTTAACTCCAATAAATTTTCATAGAACTTTTTAGCTTTATCAATATCTCCAGTTACAATTGATATAATTTCCTGTCCGTCGTAATTTAAAATTTTACTTTCTAAAGCCACTGTCTCTTCATTATTTTGAGAAGCTTTCTCTTTTGTTTTATCATAATTTGGCTGAATTTTTAAATTTTCAATGTCGTAACTATTTTCACTGATTTTTAAACTTTTTAACTTGTCAATTACAATTTTTTCACTCGCATCTATTTCTTTTTTTAAATTATCTAAATTTTCATTTTTATTTGAAATTATTATTTTAATAAGTGCCTTGTCCGATTTAATTCTCTTTTCGGCAACTCCTTTTACTGTAATTCTATTATCCAGTTTATTTGTCTTATCAATTGCATTTGAAATTAACGCCGCCGACACAATCAACCCAAAAGATAATATTGTAGAAATTATTATAAATTGTACTTTTTTCAATTTGTTCACTCCTTAGTTATTGAAGTTTTTACTTTTTAAATTATAATTTATTTTAAAAAAAATGTCAATTAATTTTTGCAATTTACTTATCTTATCAAGTAAAATTAATTTAATTGATTTTTCCCTAAAATTATGATATTTTATAATAAATAATTTTATTTAAGTAGATTTTAAAAGTTTTAAATATATTTTGAGGTGATGCTATGGATTTATCAAAAATTAAATTGGTTATAATAATTCAATGTGAAATTGCAAAAAGACGCTGTAGTGGTTATCATTGTAGCCAGTCATTTTACGAGAGAAGCGGTGGTTTTTCAAAATATCCATTGGAGCAAGATATAAGACTTCTTATGTTTCAATGTGGAGGATGTAATGGAAAAGGAATAAATTCCCTTTTGTCGAATGTGAATAAATGTATTAAAAAAGAAGGAAAGATTACACCTGAAGAAGTGGCTATACACTTTGCATCCTGTGTTACACTTGACAATCATCATTCTTCCAGATGTATGTTTTTAAATCATATGAAACAGCAAGTTTTAAAAACTCCTTTTAGAGATTCGCTTATTTTGGAAGATACTTGGTATTCTAAAACTGCGACTAGGAGACGTGCGGAAGGCATTTATAAAACAAATAAAAGCTAAAAGATTAAAAGAAGAATGTTAAGATATATAAACCTTTTTGTAAATATATCAAAAAATTTCTATATCACTATATTTCTATATACACTTATATAGATTTTGAATGTTATTAAATATTTTTTATACAAAAAAATCAGATGCACAAAACATCTGACTTTTTATTATATTACCTTATTTTCTTTTTTTTCAGAAACCTTTTTTGCCACTTTTTTAGTTACAACTTTTTTTGCTTTTTTTTCATCTTTAAAAACTATTTTTTTAACATCGTCGTAAGTTTTGGCAAAATAAAATTTCATTTGTTTCGATATTTCCTTTGGCAATTCTTCCGTATCAATTTTATTGTCAAAAGGCAGTACAACTTCTCTTATTCCAACTCTGTGTGCTCCTATGACTTTTTCCTTAATTCCACCGACTGCTAAAACTTCTCCTGTAATCGTGATTTCTCCAGTCATTGCTACATCTTGTCTCACTTCTTTATTTGTCAAAACAGAAATTATCGCTGTAGTTATTGTAATTCCCGCAGAAGGTCCATCTTTTGGCACCGCTCCTTCAGGAAAATGTAAGTGAACATCGCATTTTTCATAAAAGTTTTCTTTTATTCCCAATTTATCTTTTATATATCTCACATAAGAATAGGCAACTTGAGCAGATTCCTTCATCACATCTCCCAATTTTCCAGTGAGCTGCAGCCTTCCTTTTCCGTCCATTTTAACCGCCTGAACTTCCAATGTAGTTCCTCCGACAACTGTCCATGCAAGTCCATTTACAACTCCAACTTTTCCTTCTTCTTTTCTAATCTTATCAGGTCTATATTTGACATTTCCCAAATATTTTTTAATTTTTGTTTCTGTAACTGACAATTTTTTAGTTTTTGAAAGAACTGCTTCCTTTGCCATCTTTCTAAATAATTTCCCAATTTCTCTTTTTAAGTTTCTAACTCCAGCTTCTCTCGTATATTCGTTAATAATCTTTAAAATCGAAGCATCTGAAAATGGAATTTTATAATCTTTCAATCCATTTTCTTCTTGAGTTTGTGGAATTAAATATCTTTTTGCAATATTTAATTTCTCAAATTCTGTATACGATTCGATAAAAATTATCTCCATTCTATCCCTTAATGGTCCCGGAATTCCACCCAAGTCGTTTGCTGTACAAATGAAAAATACTTTGGACAAGTCAAAAGTGTGATCTATGTAATGGTCCTCAAAATTGTTATTTTGTGCGGGATCTAGCACCTCAAGCATAGCAGACGCTGGATCTCCTCTAAAATCAGATGCCATTTTGTCAATTTCGTCAAACAACATAACAGGATTATTTACTCCAATTTGTTTTAGCGAATTTACAATTCTTCCTGGCATAGCTCCCACATAAGTTCTTCTATGTCCACGAATTTCAGCTTCATCTCTGACTCCACCAAGCGAAATTCTTGTAAATTTTCTGTTCATTGCACGAGCAACTGAATGTGCAAGCGAAGTTTTTCCAACACCTGGAGGTCCAACAAGACAGATAATTGAACCTTTTAACGTATTATTCAATTTTTTAACTGCCAAAAATTCTAAGATTCTCTCTTTAACTTCTTCTAAACCGTAGTGATCCTCATCCAATATTTCTTTTGCTTTTTCAATATCAATTTCATCTTTCGTCGACTTGCTCCAAGGCAAATCTAAAACCGTTTCAACATAACTTCTAATAACCGATGCTTCTGAAGAAAAATCAGGCATTTTTCTAAGTCTTGACACTTCCTTCAAAAGTTTTTCCTTCAAATCTTTTGGGATTTTAGAATTTTTAATTCTTCCATCCAATTCTTGCGCATCTTCTTCATTGTCAATTTCTTCGCCCAGCTCATCTTTTATAACTTTAATTTTTTCTCGCAAGTAGTAATTTTTCTGTAACTCTGCCATCTGCTCCTTTACACGGCTCTCAATATTCATATCCAGTACAAACACTTCCATTTCAATACTCAATACTTCCAAAATTTTTAGAGCACATTTTTCAATATCTGTAATTTCTAAAATTTCCTGCTTTGTAACTGATTTTATTGGCAGATGTGTACAAATTAAATTAAAAACTTTTTCTACATCTTCAATTCCATTTATATTTTGAACAATGTCTGGCAAAATTTTTTGCGTCTTTTTCGCATATTCTGAAAATTTTTCCAAAACTTTTTTTCTCAATGCCTGAGATTTGCTCTCAGAAATAGGTCTTAAAAATATTTTTTCATATTCACAAAAAATTACACCATTTTGTTTTTCAAATTTATTTATTACAACTTTAGATTTTGATTCAACCAAAATTTTTATATTCCCATTCGGCATTTCAACAGATTGGATTATTTTTACTAAAACACCTGTTGTATAAACATCTTTTGGTAATTTTGGCTCTTCCATCTCCGTATCCTTTTGCATTGAAAGAACTAATTTTCCGTCAAAATTATTTATCGCTTCGTCCAGACTTTTTAAACTAGCTTCTCTTCCAATAAAAATCGGCGTTACAGTTTCTGGAAATATAACTAATTCTCTCGTCGCTATATATGGTTTATTTGACATTCTTTCCCCTTTCATAATTTAAATTTTTCTGTTTTATTTTTCTTCTTTTTCAATCTTTACTTTAGTTTTGTCCGTAACAGATTCTTTTGTTATGATAACTTTTTTTACACCTTTTTCAGATGGTATTTCATACATCAAATCTGTCATAACATTTTCAATTATCGAACGAAGCCCTCTGGCTCCAATTTTTCTCTTAAGAGCAAGTTTTGCAATTTCAACAATTGCATCTTTCTCAAATATAAGCTCCACATTTTCCATCTCAAAATATTTTTTATATTGTTTAGTAAGTGAATTTTTAGGTTCAGTAAGTATTTTAATCATAGCTTCTTCATCAAGTCCGTGAAGCGCCGTAATAACTGGAAGTCTTCCAATTATTTCAGGAATAAGTCCAAATTTAATCAAATCTTCAGGAAGCACATTTTCAAATAAAGTCAAATCGTCCAACTTAATATTTTCAGTTTCCAAACCAAATCCAACTTTCTTTTCATTAATTCTATTTTTAACTTTGCTTTCAAGCCCTTCAAATGCTCCACCAACGATAAATAAAATATCTTTTGTGTTAATTTCTATCATCTCTTGATTTGGATGTTTTCTTCCACCTTGAGGTGGCACACTTGCAACTGTCCCCTCAATAATTTTAAGCAGTGCCTGTTGTACTCCTTCTCCAGAAACATCTCTTGTAATTGACATATTTTCTGATTTTCTAGCAATCTTATCAATTTCATCAATGTAAATAATCCCGTGTTCAGCAGCTTCAATGTCATAGTCTGCAGCTTTGATTAATTTAAGCAGCACATTTTCCACATCGTCTCCAACATATCCAGCTTCTGTAAGAGTTGTCGCATCGGCAATTGCCAAAGGTACATTCAACGTTTTAGCAAGCGTCTGTGCAAGTAATGTTTTCCCACTTCCTGTAGGTCCAACTAACAAAACGTTAGATTTTTGCAATTCCACATCGTCATCAACCGATTTATTCTGTTTATGTGTAATTCTTTTAAAATGGTTGTAAACTGCGACAGATAAAACCTTTTTTGCTTTTTCCTGACCAATGATATACTCATCCAGCTTTGCTTTTATTTGAACTGGTTTTAAAAGTGTTATCTCTTTATATCTATTTTCAAATTCGTCATATTCTCTGAAACTTTCAAGTAACTGTTCACTTTCTTCTATACATTCGTTACAAATAAAGACATCTTCTTCTTCCTGACTTTGAATAAGTCTTTCAACTTGGGACTCTTCTTTACCGCAAAAAGAACAATAATATTTTTTCTTATCTTTTGGCATTTTTTCACCTCTTTAAATTTTTAAAATTTTTTATAATATCTTATCTATCAATCCATATTCCACAGCTTCTTCGGCTGACATAAAATTATCTCTTTCCGTATCTCTATAAATTTCTTCAACCGATTTACCCGTTGCTTCAGACAAAATTTTACTTGTGATTTCTTTCATTCGTTCAATTTCTCTTGCTTGAATCTGAATATCTGTCGCTTGTCCTCTTGCCCCTCCAAGTGGCTGATGAATCATTATCCGAGAATTCGGCAGCGAATATCTCTTCCCTCTTGTTCCAGCGGCTAAAAGAACTGCTCCCATACTGGCAGCCTGTCCCACGCAAACTGTCGAAACATCACATTTTATATGACGCATTGTGTCATAAATTGCAAGTCCCGCCGTAATTACACCTCCTGGACTGTTAATATACATAACTATATCTTTTTCCTTATCTTGCGCATCTAAAAATAAAAGTTGAGCAACAATCGCATTTGCCATATTATCTTCAACTTCTCCACTCACAAAAATTATTCTATCTTTTAGCAGTCTTGAATAAATGTCGTAACTTCTTTCTCCACGACCGTCATTTTCAATAACTACTGGACTATATACTGACATAACCGTCTCCTTTTCTTACTTTTTATTTATAAATTTATTTTTTTATTTTCTAATTTTTTTAAACTATTTTTACTATATCATAATATTCCCATAAAATCAACACTTTTAATTTATAAAATTATATAAAAAAGAATCTTGCAATAAAGTATATCACAAAATTCTTTTAAAATCAAAATATATAATAATTAAGATTTACTAAATTATTATCTTACTTTAGTTTCTTTTACCAATAAATCAATAGTTTTTTTGTTTACCAATCTATATTTTGCTTCATCGGCAAATCTTTGGTAATTCCCTGATTTTTTAACTTCATTTAACATTGATTCTTTATCCATTCCATACATTGTAGCCATTACTTCAAATTCGTTATCAACTTCTTCGTCAGTAACTGTGATATTTTCAACTTTTGAAATTTCAGAAAGAACTAATTCGGTTTTAACAGATTTTTCTGCCATTTCTCTTGAATCTTCTCTCATTTTGTCAATAGTTTGACCAGTCATTTGGAAATATTGACTCAAGTTAATTCCTTGCATTTGCAATTGTTGTGCAAATCTATTAATTTGGAATTCAATTTCTCTATCAACTAGTGCTCTTGGAGCTTCAACATTTGTTCCGTCAACAACTTTTTCGATTATTTTATTTTTAAATTCGTTTTCTACTCTAGCTTCTTCTCTTTTTGTAATATTTTCTCTAGTTTTAGCTCTCATGTCGTCAACTGAATCGAATCCCAATTCTTTTGCTAAATCATCGTTTAATTCAGCTTCTTCTTTTCTCTTAATAGAATTTACTTTTACTTTAAATAAAGCAGGTTTTCCTTTTAAGTTTTCCGCATGATATGCTTCAGGGAACTTAACATTTACATCAAATTCGTCATTTTTCTTGTGTCCTACGATTTGATCTTCAAAAGTGTCAATAAAGCTATGAGATCCCAAAGTCAAGTCATATCCTTCAGCTTTTCCACCGTCAAATGCAACTCCGTCAACAAATCCTTCAAAATTAATATTTACAACATCATCGTTTTTAGCTTCTTCATTTTCAGGAACTTCTTTTAATTTAGAAGCATTTTTTCTCATTCCTTCAATTTCTTCGTTCACTTTTTCATCAGTTACTTCAAAGTTTTCTTTTTCAACTTCTAGTCCTTTATATTGTCCCAATTCAAACGCAGGTAATACAGGAATTGTAAATACAACTTCAGCTTTGTCTGCTTGAATTTCATATTTTTCTAATTTTATATCTGCAATTGGCTTTAATTCATTTTCTGCAACTGCTTTTTGATATTCATCAGATATTATGTGATTTAAAATTTCTCCGTCAATTTCTTTTTTAAATTTTTTTTCAATAACATTTGCAGGTACATGTCCAGGTCTGAATCCATCCACTTTAGCATCTTTAAAATGCACTAAAACATGTTCTTTTAAGTGTTTAAATTCTTCTCCTTCTCTAACTGCTGATACTTCGTAAGTTGTTTCATCTAATTTTTTTACTGCCATTTAATTTTTCCTCCTAATTTTTTTATTTTATATATTAATTAAATTTAATTAATTTATTATTTAAATGAAATCTTTTATTCTGAGTTCGATATACAAATCAGAATGAACCGATTTAAATATTGGAGTATAAATAACTCGGTACTTTCTTTCATTTTCGCTTTTAGCTTTTAATTTATGCCCCAAATTATACCCAATCACAGAAATAACCCTGTCATTTTTTTTGGCAAATCCTTTAAAGTGCCGATTATTTATTCCAAATTTTGAAATTCCTATAAATTCGACTTCTGTGTCAATAAAATTTGGCTCTGGATTGTCTAGGCCAAATGGAGCAAGTCTATTTATATCACATAATTTTTTCTTATTAATACTTTTAATATTTAACCAAGAATCCACATTTAAAATCTTTTCCACATCTTCCCGATTTTTTCTGACCAATCTTTGCCGCAAATATCTCTCCACTTCAAAAAGATATTTTTCCGAAACCAAAAAACCAGCCGCCAAATCATGTCCTCCAAACCGCTCCAATTTTGTAGAAATTTCTTTTAACATATCAAAAATATTAATTCCTTCAATACTTCGGCAAGATGCCTTTCCGTACCCATTTTTTATTGAAACTAAAATGACAGGTATATTATATTTTATGGAAATTCTTGAGCAAACGACACCAACAACGCCAGAATGCCAACTTCTGCTTTTCATAAAAATATATTTGGGTCTGTTTAACCTTTGTATTTTTTCTTCAATTTCATTGTAAATTTCATTTTCCAAGTAACGCCGTATTTTATTAGCTTTTTTCATTTCTTCAATAATGGAAATCAATTTAAAATCATCTTCCTGAATAAAAAAGTTTACTACAATTTTTGAGTTGTCAATTCTTCCAAGAGCATTAAAAATTGGTGCAATCAAAAATCCAATATCACTTGTCGTAATATTTTTCGGATTTATTTTCAAATAATTAATAATATACTTTAAACCTTTTATTTTCGTTTTTTTTATATTATTTAATCCTTTTTTTATAATAAATCTATTTTCATTGACCATCGGAACTACATCTGCAACCGTCCCAATCATAACAATATCCAAGTATTCATAAAGTATCTTTTTACTCATTCCAAATCTCTCATAAATGGCACAAGCCACTTTAAAGGCGACTCCAGCTCCAGATAAATATTTATTTGGATAACTTTTACTTATTTTGGGATTAATTGTCAAAATTTCCATTTCATCACAAATGGTTGTTTGTCTGTGGTGGTCTGTCACGATTATGTCAATTCCATTTTTTTTTAACAGCATTATTTCTTCACGACTATTTATAGAAATGTCAACTGTAATAAATAATTTTGTATCTCTTCGCTTCAAAAAATTCAGCGTGGATCTATTTATTCCAAAACCCTCATGCACACGATTTGGAATATAGTAGTCAATATTTAATCCCAATTTTCTTAGCATAATAACTAAATACGCGACTCCTGAAATTCCATCTACATCATAATCTCCGTAAATTACAATCTTTTCTTTTTTTAATTTTGCCACTTTTATTCTTTCAACGACTTTTTCCATATTTTCAAACAAAAATGGATCTAGTAAGTCATTTTCACTCATATTTAAAAATTTTTCAACTTTTTTCGTGTATCAATGCCCCTATTCAGCAAAAGTCTCGTAATCAATTTACTTTTACTAAATTCTGAACTTTTTTTCGTTAAATATTTTATATCATATTTTTTTAATTCCCATTTCATCACAAATTAAATCGCTTTCTAAATTAATATATTATTAATTTTTTTAATATCATTTAATATTGATGATATCTTCACTCCATACTCAACACTGCTATCCATATGAATTCTCACTTCTGGAACAAATCTTATCGAAAGATGTGAACCAATTTTTTTTCTGAAAAATCCTTTTAACTTATTCAAATCTTCTTCAATTTTTTCTTTATTTACATTGTTTTTTAAATCCAATATAGAAAAAGTCAAATCGAGATAACGACCATCCTTTGTCAACTCAACTTTATGAATCGACACAAGATTTTTTATTTTTTCATTCTCAATATCTGTCAAAAGCGTCATTCCAATAATTCTTGAAATTTCTTTTTCAAGTCCTTGTCTTCTTCTCTCGTTCATTTTTCCCCTCCTTCCCCAAAAATTTTTCTGCTAAATATTTGATAAAATTTTATTTAAATTTTTTAAAATGACTATCTAGGAATTTCTTCCATGATGTATGATTCGATAATATCTCCCGCTTTTATGTCGTTAAAGTCCTGTATTCCAATTCCACATTCCTGTCCAGTTGCAACTTCTTTCACATCATCTTTAAATCTCTTAAGTGAACCTAATTCTCCGTCAAAAATGATTATTCCGTCACGAATTACACGAATTTTAGAATCTTTTGTAACTTTTCCGTCAACAACAATTGCTCCAGCAATATTTCCAACATTTGACACTTTAAACACCTGTTTAACTTCAATTCTTCCAAAATATACTTCTTTGTATTCGGGATCAAGCATTCCGTTCATCGCTTTTTCGATTTCTTCTGTTGCATGATAAATTACATTGTAGTTTCTAATTTCCACTCCAACTTTTTCTGCAATAATTCTAGCTGGTGTAGTTGGTCTTACTCCAAATGCAATAATTATCGCATTTGACGCTTCAGCAAGTTTCACATCTCCTTCTGTTACCGCTCCAGCACTTCCTTGAATTATATTTACAACAACTTTTTCATTATTCAATTTTTCAAGCGACTCCCTCAACGCTTCAACAGACCCTTTGGAATCCGCTCTTATAATACATTTCAACTCTTTTAATTCCTGCTCTTCCAATTCCTGAGACAAACTTTCAAGTGAAATGTGTTTTTTCTTGTTCTGCTCATTAACTTTTTTCTCACGAATGAAATCTTCGACTATTTTCTTAGCATGTTTGTCACTTTCCACACCATACAAAATATCTCCAGCGTTTGGAACGACATTGAATCCAGTAATTTCAACCGGTTGAGAAATTAGAGCTTTATTAATTTTTTTACCTCTGTCATCAACCATCGAACGAACTCTTCCGTGCGCTTCTCCCGCAACAAAAATATCTCCTATTTTAAGCGTTCCTTCTTGTACTAAAACATCGGCAACTGCTCCCATTTTCGGATCTAATCTCGACTCTACGACAACTGCCTTTGGTCTTTTCTTAGGATTTGCTTTTAACTCTTCTAATTCAGCCGTAATCAAAATTGTTTCCAAAAGTTCTTCCAAGTTAATTTTTTTCTTAGCTGAAATTTCTACAAATTCAGTAGTTCCACCCCATTCAGGCGACAGAAGTCCATATTCTGTCAACTCAGTCCTAACTTTTATCGGATCCGCACCTGGCTTATCAATTTTATTAATTGCAACAATTATAGGTACTCCAGCTTCTTTGGCGTGGGAAATTGCTTCCACAGTTTGAGGTTTAACCCCATCGTCTGCCGCTACAATCAAAATCGAAATATCTGTAATATTTGCTCCACGAGCTCTCATTTCAGTAAACGCTTCGTGTCCAGGAGTATCAATAAATGTTATTTTCTGACCTTTCCAGTTCACCTGATAAGCACCAATTTTTTGAGTGATTCCTCCAGCTTCTCCTTCAATTACATTTGTATGTCTAAGTGCGTCAAGCAGTGAAGTTTTCCCATGGTCAACATGCCCCATTATAGTAATTACAGGCGCTCTTGTAACCAAGTCTTTTTCACTGTCCTCAGTTTCCAAGTGATATTTTTCACCGTAACTAATTTCTTCAATTTCTTCTTTTTCCACAATTACATCATAGTCAAGCGCCACTTCTTCAGCTTCTTCAAAAGTTAAAATTGCATTTGCAGTAAGCATTTTACCTTCCATAAAGAATTTTTTAATTATGTCTGAAATATTAATTCCTAATTTTTCAGCCAAATCTTTAATAACTATTTCTTCTCCAATAGTTATCATTCCGATAGATTCTCCTTCAATTCTCACAATTTCGTCTTTTACAGCTTTTTCCTGTTTTTTATTTTTCTTTTTCTTTCTGTCATCCCTTCTAAAATCTGAACGAAGTTCTTTTTCTTCTCTGTCTCTTCTATTTTTTTCATATTTTTTCTTTTCAAATTTTCCTTTACCTTTTCCGCTATTTTTTCCTTTTTCAGCTACAGGCGTAGCTATGATGTCAGTCTGAATCTCTTTTTTTGCACCAAAGTTTCTATTTTCCCTGTTGTCTCTATTATCTTTATTAAACGGTCTATCTTTTTTAAAGTTTTTATTTTCAGAATTTCTGTCATTGTCTCTAAAATTTCTGTTATCTTTATTTCCAAAGTTTCTATTTTCCCTGTTGTCTCTATTATCTTTATTAAATGGTCTATCTTTTCTAAAGTTTTTATTTTCAGAATTTCTGTCATTGTCTCTAAAATTTCTGTTATCTTTATTTCCAAAATTTCTATTGTTGTCTCTATTGTCCCTATTAAACGGTCTGTCTTTTCTAAAGTTTTTATTTTCAGAATTTCTGTCATTGTCTCTAAAATTTCTGTTATCTTTATTTCCAAAATTTCTATTGTTGTCTCTATTGTCTCTATTAAACGGTCTATCTTTTCTAAAATTTTTACTGTCAGAATTTTTGTCGTTATCTTTAAAGTTTCTATTTTCTCTATTATCTCTATTTCCAGAATTTCTACTATCTTTATTATTTTCTCTACTTTGTTTATTCAAATTTTTATTTATATTTTGATTGCTCAAATTAACTTTCATCTCCATTTTCTTTTGATTTTCTTTAAGATTTTGCTCGTTTTTCTGCGCAGTTTCCTTCTTTTTCAAATTTTTTTCTTTTATAGATTCAACTTCTTTTTTTTCTTTTGAAAAATTTTTCTTTATGAGTTCTTCTTCTTCAGACGTCAAAACATTCATATGATGTTTTTTATTTACTCCCAATCTAGCAATATCTTCAATAAATTTTGCAGTTCCTATGTAGCCCATCTCTTTTGCCAATTCATGTACTTTTTTCATCCAAGATCACCTCCACTTTCTTCAGTGTATTTTTATATTTTTTTAATATTCCCTTTATTACTTTTTTATCAAAAATTCCAATGACATTTACATCTCGCATAAAAAGTTTAATAAACTTTTCTTTTTTTCGATAAAAATAATATTTATAGAATATTTTTTTTGTAAATGTAAAAACTCTTCGATATATTTTTTATTTATATCACGAGGAATTACAACTAATTTTACTTTTTCCTTTTTTATATAATAAATATTTTCTTCAATTCCAAAGACAAAAAAATCTGAATTTTTCATCGGTTTTAAAATATCAATTATATCATTTTTCTTTATATTTTCCAACATTTTTATCAAACATTGAATCTCAATATCATATTTTTTATTTTTTGACAATCTCTCAATACATTCTTTCATTTTGCAGACATAAAATCCACGAGCTTGAATTTTCATTTCTTTGTCAAAAACATATTTTTTATCTCTTTGTGCCATTCTGAAAAAAGAAGACTTTTCATCTTTTCTTCGACAGCAGACACACATTCTAGTTGGCATAATTCATTTTTCCCTTTAAATTTTTAAATTTATTCTTATATTTCATTATCTTCCACAGTATTAATGTCAATTTTTATTCCACAAAGTCTAGCAGCAAGTCTTGAATTTTGACCTTTTTTCCCAATTGCAAGAGAAAGCTGGCCATCTTTTACAAATACTCTTGCAATTTTTGTTTTTTCAAACTCTTTATCAGTTTTTTCGCCTTCGCTTTCACTAATTTTTTTATTTTCTCCATCCTCTTCAATAATTTCCACTGATAAAACTTGCGCTGGATTTAGCGAATTTTTTACAAACTCTTTAATATCTTCGTCCCAAAGTACAACATCTATCTTTTCTCCGCCCAGTTCATCAATGACACTTTGAATTCTAAGCCCATTTTTCCCAATACAAGCTCCCTTTACATCAAGATTTTCATCATTTGAATAAACTGCCACCTTAGCACGACTTCCAGCTTCTCTGGCGATATTTTTTATTTCAATAATCCCTTCTTCAATTTCAGGAATTTCAAGTTTTAACAGTCCTCTTAAAAGCTCTTCTGATTTTCTTGAAATAAATGTCTTTGTAAATTTCGTATTTTCTTCAACTTCTCCGACAAAAACTTTTATTCTATCCCCTTGCTTAAAAGAATCCACACTTGAGAGCTCCTTTGCGGGAATAATCGCTTCAAGCCCATTAATATCGACATATAAGTTGCCTTTCTCATCGGTTTTTCTGACATTTGCTGAAACAACTGTGTTTTCGATTTCTTTAAATTTGTTAAAAATATTTCTTTTTTCGCATTCTCTAACTTTTTGCACAACAATTTGCTTTGCATTTTGAATAGCATTTCTTTTAAAATTTTCCGCATTGATTTCCAAATCCAAAATATCGCCCAATTTTGATCTCTTTTTCAACGAAACTGCATCTTCTAAACTTATTTCATCATCTGGATTTTCCACAACTTCTACAACTTTTTTTTGTGAAAATACCTTCACATCTCCACTATTTCTATTTATTATAACTTTAACGTTATCCCTTTCCCCATAATTTTTTTTATACGCCGCAAGAAGCGCTGTTTCTATCGTTTCAAGCAGCTCCTCCTTCAAAATCCCTTTTTCTTTCTCTAATTCATCAAGCGCTTCCAAAAATATTTTTTGGTCTTTCCCTTTCACTCTCTAATCCTCCTCGCTATCTAATATTCCGTTGGGTATTTCATACACCAAATTCGCCTTTTTCAATTTTTCCAGCGGAATTTGAACTACTTTTTTCAACTTCACATCAGAAATAAAAATTGTACTATTTTCAAATTTTTCTAATTTTCCAATAAATTTCTTAGTTCCTTCAATATTGCTTTTTGTGTGAACATTAATCTTTTCTCCAGTAAATCGCACAAAATCTTTTTCTTTTTTCAGTTTACGTTCAATCCCCGGAGTTGAAACTTCCAGAAAAAACTTCTCATCTATAAGCTCGTCGGCAATTCCATCAATTTTTCTGCTAAAGTCAATACAGTCATCTAATGTCGTCACCCCTTCTTCCTTTTCCACATAAACTCTCAAATAATTATAACCGCCATCTCGTACATATTCAACATCAGCCAGTTCTAAATTCATTTCTTTCAAATGTAATTCGATTTTCTTTTCAAATTCATTCAAAATTTTTTCCATAAGCCACCTCTGTATCTAAAACTAAAGAGTGGGAATAACCCACTCTCTTAAAAATCTATTTTCTTATATTTATTATATCATACTTTTTGTATTTTTTCAACAAAAAATTTTTTATAAAAAGTTGTTTTAAAAATGATGATTTTTTTGAATTGATTTTCTAATAAATTGCTCTAAATCCTATTCCACTTCTTATATTTTTTCCATTGGTATCATATCCAGCATTTAACGTCATTCCAAATCTTGTATTGTCTAATCCGATATTCAAGTCAAATTTTCCATTACCACGTTTATTTTCTTTTTCATTTCTTAAATTATACCAATCTGCTGCTGTATATCTTACTTTTGCCTTATTATTTACATCATCTAATCTTCCTAGCTCATTTTCATAATCGGCTGATAATCCCACAGAGAGTTGTGTCCTTAATGCTAATGGTTGAATATATTTAAATTCTGCTCCAATTTCTGGTTTTACTGAAAAATAATCATTTGAATCTATTTTTAATCTAATTTCTCCATCATCTTCTTTTATATTCGTAAATTTCCCATATTCCATTTTCAAGGCTCCATAAGGTCTCAAATGAGCTCTCTCACTAAGTCTTATATCATATTCTAATTCTGTTTTTAAAGAAGTTCCATAAGAATAATAATCAGATCTAGCATTGAATATATCATCAACTATCCAATATCGACGTTTCATTTCGTCAATTCCACCAAACATATCTGCTGCAACGGTCCATCTAAGTGAGCCATTGTGGTCATTTGCAGGCGATATTGTTTTAAATAATCCCGCTTTTATCATAGTTTGATTTTCTCTTGAACCACCCAAATCTTCAAACTTAAAATGATTTTTAACAGCTCCTGCATACCATCCTTGCGAATCTCCCATTTTAACCGTTTCATCTTCGTGAACATAGGCTACTCCATAAGCATTGCTTGTATAATCAATTATCCCAGCAGTATCTGTCTTATATTCATTTTTTTGACCGAATACTTTGATTTTATTATTTTGTTTAGATGGATTTCTCCAATCTTTTCTTAAATATTCAAATTCTTTTGACAATATATCTGTTGTTTCTTTTATTCTATGTTGGGTATTTGAATACTCATAACCTTTCATTTCATCAACAGCTTGTGTGAATATTTTAGTTTCAGATTTTCCTAAATCATTTAATTTATTAAATAATATTTTTTCTCTTGAACCTCTATCTCCATACCAATCAACTCCATATCTCTGTTCTAAACCATCTAAAAAATTATAATTATCAGTATCACCGTCCAAAGCATAAGAAGTATATGGTATTTTTGATAAATAAACTGCACTCAATGTACTGTCAGATTTTTGTGTAGCCGTAGCTATCCAGTTTAAATTTCCAGAATTTAATATCCATTCTGCATCTACTCCCAGATTTACTGCTTCCAATATTGCTTTATTATATGGTTCCAAAATGTTATTTGCCACTTTTATATCTTTTGCGTTTGTATAGCTGGCTGCTTCACTCCCAAAAATCAGATCAATTTTTTCCAAGCCTTTTAAATATTGTATTCCTTTTATTCGATTTGTATAATTCACTCCTGAAGTATCAACATACATTCCAATAGATGTGATTGTTCCCAAGTTTTTATTCCCATTTCCACTTCTTGCAGTATTTGGAATTTCTCCTAAATTTACTAATTTAGAGTTCACAGTTACATAATTTGGCTGTGGCGTTGCAGCCACTGTATCTACAGTATCTGGTGTTACAACAATATTATTTCTTTTTATAACTACTGGACTAAGTCCCCTTGCTTGAATCTCCAAGCCTTTTATTCTTTTACTTGTATCCGTGTTAGGCGTTCCATTTTTTTTAGCTCCATTTGTCGCAGTTATTGTTCCTCTTGCTCCAGTCACTGGATCAGTTTCACCTTCCATGACACTTGACGGATTTGCATTTTGTTTGTAAATCCCAACATTTCCATTCCCTGAAATAATAATTTGTCCGTAGTTTTTTATTATTCCACCATTTGCAACAACTACTCCTATTATTCTAGTTCCACTTGAATTTGCAACAGTTTGAATAGTTCCATAATTTATACCAACTGCATTTTTATCTATGTACATTCCAGTTGTGTTATTTCCATCTAGGTTAATTACACCTGTTGCACTGTTTATGGCAATTGAACCGCTTCCAACCGCATACATTCCAATACTTCCGTCTTTTGTAACATTTATTGTTCCATTGTTTACAATTGTACCTTGATTTGTAACACTTCTTGTATTTTCGTTATAATATCCTGTAGCCATACCAATTCCATATTTTTTATTGTCTGGATCGGTAATCGTGTCAGAAGCGCTTACATCAATTATTGCATTATTTGTAATTGTTCCATTGGTGCTGTAAATTGCCACATTTCCAACTCCACTGGAATAATTAATATTTGCGTTATTTATAACATCTTGTGCTGAATAAATACCATAGTTATTACTTCCAGTAGAAGAGAGTGCAGTATTATTTGTAATTGTTCCAAATTTATCGGCAGAATAAATAAATACTGTATCATTTCCTACTGTTACATTTGGTGTATTACTCAATAGTGTCGTTCCGCCACTTCCCATTAAGA
Source organism: Leptotrichia rugosa (assembly GCF_041200005.1). Taxonomy (NCBI): domain Bacteria; kingdom Fusobacteriati; phylum Fusobacteriota; class Fusobacteriia; order Fusobacteriales; family Leptotrichiaceae; genus Leptotrichia; species Leptotrichia rugosa. The sequence continues at coordinate 986,412 of NZ_CP165644.1, read as the reverse complement.
CATACCCATAAGAACCGTCTCCAATATTAAAATTTTGAATATTTCCATTAATTGTTACAGGATTAGTTCCTGTTGTAAATAATCCCACCGCCTCATTTTGTCCAACTGTTACAGTTCCATTTAAATTTAATAGTGAACTTGTCGAAAATATTGCCACTCCATTATTTCCTACTTTGGTTAATGAATTTGAGCCCGTTGTAATATCTCCAACTCCGTAAATTCCGTAAGAGTTATCTCCTGTGATTATACTTCCGTTATTTTCTATACTGGTTCCCGCATCTTTTGTAAAAATTCCTGTATTAAAATTCGATGAAGTTGAAGTTGCCACATTTATTATTCCATTATTTATAAGTTTTGAACTTCCCGGTGCATTATTTCCAGTTTGTAAATTAGGCCCTCCAAAAAGTCCAACACTTTCTTGACCCTTTACATTGATTACACCTGTTACATCATTTATTACAGTTGACGAACCTTCTCCAATTATTCCAACCGAAGAATTTCCATCTATTGTTATAGCTCCTGTGCTTAAAGCTTTCACATCATTAATACTTGTATTTGCATTATTTCTTACATAAATTCCAGTTGCACCATTTCCATTAAGATTAATACTTCCTCCATTGGAAACATCAGATTTTCCTTGTCCTATTGCACCTGCTCCAAATTCAGCTCCAACTACATTTCCAGCTGTATCTACTCTGTAAGCAAGTCCAATTATCCCAACAGAATTATTTCCGCCTATATTTAATATTCCATTATTAGTAACTTTTGTTCCATTTACTGTGTAAATTCCAACTGCGCTGTCATTTGCCGCATTTGTTGCTTCTTTTTCAACATTGATTGTAGAACCGTTATCAACTTGAACTTGTCCATAGTTCACATAAAGTCCAACTGCACCACTGCCACCATCAGTTCTGTCAGCTTTAATGTATGAACCTGATTGCATTGTGATTCCAGTTTCTCCATTACTTGCTGCACTTCTGCTGGAACTAATATCTAGACCTACAACAGCACCTTTCTTAATATTTGCTAATTCTGCACTATTCAGTAATGAACTTACATTGTAACCTGAATTTAATATAATATTAGTTCTTTGAAATGTTGTATTTCTGACATAAGTACTTGCATTAATATCACCTGTTCCGTTTGCTACAGCATTTTTATCAATATTACTATTAATATTCAGAGTTGCTCCGTCAATATTAGCAAGTTTATAATTATTAATTCCAGGCGCACCACTAACACTAAGTCCTAATCCCAAAGCACCATTAATTTCATTATTCAAATTATTTTGATTAAGAGCTGGTATAATATTTTTTAAATTACTAACAGTAACATCATCTGAAAGTGCAATAAATTTTGTGTTGCTAAATATCAAATCACTTGCATTTTCCCTAGAAAATCCAGTAGCCTTTCCATCTAAATTAATAGTCGCATTAGTTAAGTTAATTTTCCCATTATTGGAATAAACGGCATATCCTTCCCCATTATAAGTAAGAGTAGCTCCTGTTAAATTTAAATTTGAAGGAGTTGCAGCTCCTTTAGTGTCTTCTGAAGTAACTCCCGCAGAACCACCTTGTACGTTAATTGCAGCATTTGTCAGATTAACTTGAGCTCCGTTTTTAATATAAACACCACTGGCAGTTTTTGTAGTATCATTTATATTAATAGTTGCAACTTTACTCAAACTATTATTTATAGTCCCACCGTCACTATATATACCAGTAGTCCCTCCAATTCCAGTAATTTTATTGTTGTCATTTATATTAACAGTTCCCTGATTGTAAATACCTGTAGAATTAGTCCCAGATACAGTAATTTCGCTATTTACACCTATATTTGCAGTTGCAGGAGTTGCGCCGCCGCCCACATAAATTCCGACATTGTTACTTCCAGTTACAAGTATATTTAAATTTTTCACATTTGCAATTGGGTTTGTAGTTCCATATTTTTGTGAAGAGCCATTTGCTACAACTGCAGACGTATTCCCATTCTTATTGGCATTATTCCCATGATTATTAATACTGCTTCCAGTAGCTGACATTCCTTTACTAATTGACACTCCGACATTATTGTTTCCTGCTACAGTAATAGTTTTTCCTTTACCGTCAACAGTTGCTTCGTTATAGTAATCATCACCTTTAAAAGTCATATGAACAACACCGTTTGTTGGAGATGAACCATCTTCATCTTTATAATAATCCGTAGTCCCATCAAAAATATTGCTCATTCTAAATCCATAGTTATTACTTCCATTGACATTGATAGTTCCAAGTTCAACATCAACTTTAAGTAGTCCGTTCATATATTTACCAAAATCTATTCCTACACTTTTTTGGGAATTTATATTAATAACCCCGTCATTTATAACTTTATCTTGCACTTTATCAGTATCATTGGAACGCTCTATATCTATCATCATTCCAACTAAGTTATAACCGTCGACTAAATTTAAATTTCCTTTATTTAGTAATGTAGAATTAGAACTTGCAATTTCCCATTCACTTGTATCAGCATTTATAGTTGATTCTTTATCAATATTATAAAGCTGCAGTTCTAATCTGGCTAATGTGCTTATACCGTCACTACTTGCTCCATGTAAATTTACATCAGCATTGATAGTAGCCGTTCTATGCTGTTCAACTCCAGTTCCATCGCTCCATCCCCATAACGGCTTTCCACCAACTCCAGCTGGATTTAAGCTAATAAAATAGTTTTGTACCATTGCTAATGGTACCTCCACCACTAATAGAATCACTAGGACTTGTTACGTTATTGTGAAGCTCATATTTTCCAGTAATACTAGTATCGTGATCTCTTGTATCACTAATAAAAGCTACTACATAATCATCTCCACTTTCTCCTGAACTTCTAGTAATATGTTGATTTGCAACGGTACCGCTATTTAAATTATAAGTACCTGCTGATCTTAAAATGTATGGATCATCTGTTCCCCAATTTATGCTTTGACTCCCATCTACACTACCAGTTATATTTACATTTATATTATTTGCATTTCTTGGTGACTTATCACTTTTCATTTCGGTATTTCCAGTCCAAGTTGTTGAGCTATTATTAAAAGTTACAGTTGTCCCTGCAGTGTTATAACTGTCGTAATTTTGTGCAACAGAGGCATTTGGATAACTTGGACTTATTTGATTATGAAGAACTGTGCTATCTCTATGTCCGATAGTAGCTCTTTGCGAAAAACTTTGTCCATTTGCAGCGATTGTTGGCGGTGTAAAGCTACTTACGTAAGGTGTATTTGGCGCTCCTGGCGCTATTGGAGTTCCTACAATATTTGGCTCAAAAGGCGGTAAACTTCCCTTTGGTCCTGTCGGTGAAAAATTTGGCAATGTTTTATTGATTGAACGAGGTCTCACTCCCGCTCCAATTGTTATTGAAACTGGCGGTTCCTGAACTATATTTAAATTTGTCAAATTATAGTTATCCAGTAACACTGAATTTTTTTTAAATCTTTCTAAATTTCCCACTTCTGTTTTTCTGCTATAAATTAAATTACCAACTTTATCTCCTCTTCCCTTATAAGCTGCTGTCTGATTTTCAAAAAAGTATTTGCTCCAAATTGCCAGCTGCTCCAAGGAGATTTTACAACATGATCTCCCTGCTCCATAAGCTTTATAAGCTCCAATGTGGATTGTCTTAACAAATCATCGTTAGCTTTCCTCACACGTTTAAAATCCTGTTTTAGATTTCGAGTTGATATGTTTATTTTTTTTATTTGTGCATTTATATCTTGTGTCTCAATTGAAAATAAATTATTTGAAAAAATAACCGCACCACATAATAAAAATGCTATAAGTGTTGAATCATTATATTTAAAATCTTTAACTTTTTTAGCAAAAGATTTTAATTCCTTTTTTAAATTCTCTAAATTATTATTCAAATCTATTTTCTTGTATGATAAAATTTAAAGATTTTAATATTATCATACTCTCCTTTCTTAAAATTTATTTGAATTATAATAAATATTACTTTTTATTTTTATTTCATTTATTTCAATTCTTTCTAACTCTTTCTATTTAATTGAGCAGTCTTAATTTTTTTACCAAATCTTAATTCTATCAGCTGGAGCTTTATACATCTTATCTCCTTCTTTTACTTCAAATGTTTTCTCAAAGGCGTCGACATTTTTCAAAATTGCGTTTACTCTTAAAAAGTTTGGCGAATGAGAATCTGATTTTGTCATATTTTTCAAATATTCAGGCGTTGATTTTTGACGCCACATTCTCGCATAACTTAAGAAGAATAATTTACTTATTGTGTCATCATAAGCTTTTGTCGCATCTGGATGATCTTTTAAATAAAGCTGCAATGCATCATAAGCGATATTTACCCCGCCTAAATCGGCAATATTTTCAGTCAATGTAAATTCACCATTTACCTTTGTATCATCTATTACTGTGTAACTTGAAAATTCGTTTGCCAATTTTTTTGAAACAGCATCAAATTTTGCTTTATCTTCAGCAGTCCACCAATTTCTCACGTTTCCGTCCCCGTCATATGAAGCTCCCGACACATCAAATCCGTGCGTTATTTCATGTGCAATCACAGTTCCAATTGCTCCAAAATTTGCAGCGGCTTCAGAGTTTTTGACATCATAAAATGGAGGCTGAAGTATTCCTGCTGGAAATACTATTTCATTTCCAGTTGGCGAATAATAGGCATTTACTGTATTCGCAGACATTCCCCACTCAGTTTTATCTACAGGTTTTCCAACTTTTTTTAGAGCTTCTTTATAGCTCCAGTCGTTCATTTTTTCAACTAAGTCATAAAGTGTATCGTCATTTGTGAAAACCAATGTGCTGTAGTCTTTCCATTTATCTGGATAACCTATTTTAACATTTATTTTTGCCAATTTTTCCAGTGCTTTTTTCTTAGTCGTTTCACTCATCCAAGTAAGTTTTGTAATTCTATTTTTTAGCGCTTTTCTTATATATTCAACCATTTCTTTTGTATCTCTTTTAGCTTCAGGCGAAAAATTTCTTTTGACATAAATTTGTCCCACCATCTCTCCAAGTGAGCCGTTTGTAAAATACAATGCCCTTTTTTCAAGAGTTTCTCTTTCTTTCTGACCATTTAAATACTTTCCATAAAACTCAAAACTTCTTTTTCCAAGTTCATCTGTAAGGTATGAAGATGAGCCGTCAACTAATTGAAATTTCATATAGTCCTTGATTAAATCTATATTTTCATCCCGCAAGAATCTATCCAGATTTTTAAAGTAATTTAGCTCAGTAATGATGACTTTATCTGTATTTACTCCAACTTTTTGCAAGTAATCAGCTAAATTTATATTTTTTGTAATATTTGCCAAATCTTTTACACTTTTTGGATTGTTGTACTTTTTCACATCGTGGTAATCTTCCACCTTTAACATCGTATTTGCCATATCTTTTTCAAATTGTACAATCTTTTGCGCTTTTTGCAATGTATCTTTTTCTCCGGCAAATTTCAATATATCGCTGACATAGTTTGTATATTCTGCCAAAATTTTTCTATTTTCAGCGGTATCCTTTTGATAATAATCTACAGATAGCCCTAAACTTGCACTTCCTAAAAATACGGCATAATTTTTAGCATTATTAAAATCCGTTCCAATTCCCCAGCCATAAAATTCGTTTTCCCCCTGTCTTGTATTTTCAATATTATATTTTTGCAAATCTTTTATATCTTTAATCGCATTAATTTTATCCAAACTGTTTTTAATTGGCGAGATTCCAAGTTCATTTCTTTTTTTCATATCGGAAAAACTTTTGTATAAAGTTAAAATTTTCTGTTCATTTGTATTTCCGCTTACATTTTTTCTTCCAGTTCCTTTATCAAATTTTTCAAAAAATCATGATTTTTTTCCGTAACTTCGACAAATGATCCCCAAGACGATTTTGCTCTTGGAATCACTGTACTTTTATCCCATTTATTGTTTACATATTTGTAAAAATCATCTTGCGGTCTCACACTTTTATCTAAATCATTAAACAGTTTCTGATCATTAGGCTTTAAAAATTTTGTCTGCTGCTGCTCATAAAAATCCCAAAATTCTATTTTTTTTGTATTTGTTTTTTTGTTACTTCATTTACTTTTTTTTCATTTTCTACATTCGTATTTTCTTCCGCAAAAACACTATTTGCGGCTATTAAAATTGCCCAAATTATAAATATTTTTTTCATTTTTTATTCCTTTCACTCGATTATCTTTTTTTTGATTTATATATTTTCATTTTTTATAAATTACTTTTTAAATTATATCATTTTTTTTCAATAAAATCAAAAAAAATAACTCCCATAAATTTTTAAATTTAAAGGAGTTATTCTTTTGTTTCATATTATGACAAATAATTTAAACCATTTTCAGCAAATCCTCTTCAGCTTAGTAAATCGCTCTGAATCCGATACCTCCTCTTACATTTTCTCCCTTTGTATCGTATCCGGCGTTTACTGTCACTCCAAATCTTGTGTTCTCAAATCCTAAATTCAAGTCAAACTTTCCGTTTCCTTTCCGATTTTCCTTATCTCCGCGAAGTTCATAGTGCGGCGCATCCGCCCCTCTCAATTTGGCTTTGTTCTTGACATCATTCACTTCCCCAAGCTCATTTGTATAGGCGGCTGCCAAACTTGCTTTCAGGCTGCTCTTTAATCCCACAGGCTGTCTGTAGTTGAATGAAACTCCCGCTTCCGGCTGCACTGAAATGTAGTCGTTTCCTCTCACTTCAAGCGCCATCGGCCCATCTTCCTTTATTCCTGTGTATCTTCCATATTCCAAGTTTAGCGCCCCGTATGGTCTTATGCTTGTTCTCTCGCTCGTTCTGATGTCCTTTCCAAGTTCATTTCTTAGCGCCACTCCATATGTCGCGTAATCTGATTTCGCTTCAAATGTGTCGTCTACAACCCAGTATCTTCGCTTCATATGGTTCGCTCCTGCAAACGCTTCCCCTGATATTGTCCATTGCAGTGAGCCATTGTGGTCTTTTGCTGGCGATACTGTCTTAAAGATTCCAGCTTTCATCATTGTCTGGTCTTCCCTTGATCTTCCCAAATCTTTGAATTTAAAGTGGTTTGTTACCGCTCCTGCATACCATCCTGTCTTGTTTCCAAGCGTCACGCCTTCCTTCTCGTGAACATAGGCCACCCCGTAGGCGTTGCTTGCGTAGTCTACCACTCCAGCTGTGTCTGTCTTGTATTCCCCTCTCTGACCAAATGCTTTTATCTTGCTGCTGTCTTTCGTAGGATTTTCCCATTCATTCTGCAGGTAGCTGAACTCGTTGTTCAAAATATCCCCTGTTTCCTTTGTTCTCTGCTGGATATTTGAATACTGGTGACCCTTCATCTCGTCAATCGCTTGTGCCAGTATGTGACCTTCTCCGCCAGTTAGGCTGCTTATCTTGTCGAATATCAGTTTCTCCTGTGTCCCCAGTCCTTCGACTCCGTATCTCTTTTCAAGCCCTGCCAGGAAGTTGTATGTCTGGTCATCCCCGTCTTTTGCAAACGCTGTATAAGGAACTTTTACCAGGTACACCTTGTCCAGAAGTCCTGTCGACGCATCTTTCGTAGGCTGCGCCATCCAAGTAAGGCTCGGCGAAGTTACGTACAATGTCGTTCCTGCTGTGACAAGCCCTCTTAGCGCATCATTGTAGGGCTTCAAAATGTTGTCCCCTATTTCTATGGCTTTAGACGTTGTGTATCTCGAAGCTTCCGGTCCAAAGTACAGGCTTATATCCTCAAGCCCGACTAAGTTGTTAAGCCCCTGTATCGGATTTGTGTAGTTTACCCCTGACGTGTCCACATACATTCCGATGCTTGTCGCTTCCGAAGCTGACGGGAAGTTCTGCATATTGTTTACCGCCAGATTCAATGTTGTTATCCCTGATGGCGATGTCACCGTTACTGACACCGGATTCGGTGCTGGAGTGTCTGTGTCAACTTTTACTATCGGTATCACATTCCCTTGCGCATCTGTCACTGTCACAGGCGTCATTCTTGGCGGAACTTTTATTGTCACTCCTCCCATTTCCTTCATGTCATCCGCTGTCACCACTTTTATTAGCGGTGTCGAAGTTCCTGTCTGGATTGCCCCTGTTATCGGGTTTCTTCCGCTTGAATTTTCTTCAGCGTTCGGGAACGACTGAGTATCTGCCCAGATCCCTGCACTCTTAATATCTGAAGCCGCTATGTTTATTGTCCCGTAGTTCTTTATGTAGCTTCCGTTTGAAAGATAAATACCTTTTACTCCTCTAAGTCCTGATACAGTTGTCTGGATTGTCCCCCAGTTTTCACCATGTGCACCCCTGTCAAGATACATTCCTATCGTATCTCTTCCCGATAGGTTTATAGTTCCATAGTTTATTGCTTTTGAGCCAGGCCCTACTGCATACATTCCCATTGTGTTCGCCTTGCTTACTTCTATTGTCCCTCTGTTTATGATTGTTCCTTCATTTGAAGTTTTATTTGTTGCCTCATCATAGTATCCTGTTGCCATACCTACACCATATTCTTTTGCACTTGTGTTTGAAGGTCCCACTTTTATTGTTCCAAAGTTTGTCGCTACTCCGCCGTTTGTTGAATAAATTCCTACGTTACCGTTTCCATTTGAGAAGTCTATTGTTCCGTAGTTTTCAGTAGTCCCGTTTCCATAAAGTCCGTAGTTTCTGTCCCCTGATGATGTCAATGGAGTGTAGTTTACTATCTTTCCTGTATTGTCATTCTGGTAAGCATAGATTGCATCGCTTCCAAGAGTTACTGGATTTGCGTATGATGTTATCGTGTTCCCTTTTCCTGCGTCCACAAATCCAAATGAGTCATCTCCTATGCTAAATGTGGAACCTGCATTTGTATTGATGTTTTGATTAGAACCAACCGTATAAATACCAATTGCTTTATTATTCCCAACTGAAATAGTTCCATCATTTGTTATATCTCCATCGTTGGAATAAATACCTACATTGGCATCTCCAACAGTAATTTTACCGCTTGATGTATTATTTACAGTTTTACCGTAAATACCAACTGCATCAGTTACACCTGTTGCTGTTGTTACTATACCATTATTTGTTATTGCATTTAAACTAGATGAATACATACCAGTACCTTTATTTGCTGTTATGTTAATTTTTCCATCATTTGTTAAAAATCCACCTGTTGTTACCATACCAAAATTGGAAGCACCTACCTCAATTGATCCAGCTGCTTGGTTTGTAGCCGCTCCATTTACAGTATATACTGCGGTATTTTTAGTTCCTGTATTAAATTCAAGTTTTCCAGCATTTGTAATTGTTCCGCCAGTTTGGTATAGACCAATTACTCCATTACCTACAGAAGTTAAATCCTGTGCATTATGTACATTTCCATTTGTTGCATCAGAATAAATGAAAATAGAACCGTCATCTAATGTAATTGGATTGCTTCCATTTGAATTTGTATAATTTAAAGTATTCACATCTTTAAAGAAATATCCATAAGAGTTTTTACCAAGATTACTTTGAACTAAATCATGCACATCTATATTTACAGTTGAAGCTGTACCACGAGAATTATCTACAAATACTCCTGTTGCATTGTCAGCTGGTGTTGACCCGCTTCCACCTTTTATCAATTCAATCTTAGCGCCAGGATTAACTTTAACATCTCCTGTACTTGAATATAAGGCAACTCCTGAATCTCCAACTGTTATACTTGAGCTGCTTCCCAATTCAATTTTATCTTTTCCATAAATTCCTATTGTTTTATCTATTCCTTTAATAGTTCCATTATTTGTAATTGTTCCTTTAGCACTTGTATACATTCCAACATTGTTATTAGAATTATTTAAATTAATTTTTCCAGTTGTGTCATTTAATATATCGGAATTATCTCCAACCATTGCAATGTTATTATCTCCAGTTGTTGTTATATTTCCACTATTTTTTGCTTTTTTATCTAAAACTGCCAAAGGATCTTCAACAGAATACATTCCTATTGACGATACTCCATTAATTGTAATGTCACCTTTATTTTCTGTATTAGCTTCTGAACCGACTATGCCAAACGCTTTTATTCCGTCCATTGTTATAGATTTACCACTATTATTAGTACCTTCTGCACCGTCTCCAACATAAATTCCAATTCCATCATTGATTTTACTTGTGATAGTTCCATCATTTACAGCTTTTGAAGCTACTGTATGTGTCTTGTCATCAGTTCCTATTGCAACCAATGTTTTTAGTGCAGGTGTTGTAGAATTCATTGTAATTGTTCCTTTGTTAGTCAAGGTTCTTCCGTTATTTACTCCAAGAATATACCCTTGACTGACTAAATTAGTTGATGCTGCCACATTAGGAGAAGCCCCATCATGAACAGTTGTTCCATTATTTACAGTTATATTTGAGTCATATATTGAAACTTTATTTAACTTATTATTTACGTCTGACAAATCATAATTTGTTTCGTCTATTTTTACATCTGCCCCTTTTACTGTTAAATATTGATAATCTCCAGTAAGTGTCGCTACTATTTTACTACTATTTTGTAAAGTTGGACCTGTTATAGGTGTTATATTACTGAATAATACATTTTTATTTGCAGCATCACTTACGTCATCTAACAATAAACTTGAACCAGGCTTCATTGTCAAAGCTATTCCATTTCCTGTTCCTGTATTAATCCATTTATCTAAAAATTGAGCAAATGTAGTTCCACCTGAAAATAGATTATCATTAGTATAGAAAGCAAATGAATAAGCTCCTATTGAGGCAGTACCTGGATTATTTGTTACATCAAATTCTCCTGCAGTACCTCCTGATGTTGATGGAATATTATAAAATAAAATTGACCCAGCTTTATCAGTTCCTGAAACATCGGCATTCAATCCTTTTAAAGTTTGCTTAGAACCGTCATCTGCATAAAGTCCTACTCCACCATCAGAAACATTTAATGTTGCTGAATTTGGAGTACCACTACCTATATTAGTAGTTGAGTTTGTACCATTTTTAGAATAGACTCCCACTGAATTTACTCCAGTTGCTTTTATTGTTCCACCTTTGAAATCAAAGGTTCCTTTATTTACAACTCCTACATTGTTTGCATATGCTGTGATAGTTCCGCCATTTTGTTCAGCAAAAGATTCTTTATCATTTGTATACATACCTATTGAACCTTTACCACCAACATTTATAGTTCCACTATTTCTAATAATAGTTTTGAAATTAGTTACAGATCCAGAATCATCCTGTGCCATCATACCAACGTTTTTTCCACCATTAATATTAATAGTACCAGTATTATTACCTAAAATATTTTTTCCACTAGCTGAAGGAATAGTACCACCATTACTATCGACGTCCAGAACATATATACCAACATTTCCTTCTCCATTATTAACATTTATTGTCCCATTATTTATCCCTTCAGGACTCCCTTCTGCATTACCCATTGGTGGTGTTGTATCATAATAACTCTGAATTCTTATCCCAGCATTACTTTCAGCAACGGCATTAGAAAAATTAACTGAATTATTAGGATTATTGAACAAATTATATGCTTTATCAATAGTAATATTTCCATTATTTGTTACAGTATCATCATAAATTGATTCCAATAAAATTCCTGAATTATTATAACCTCCTACATAAATTTTACCATTATTGAATATTGTATGTTGTGAAGACCATTTTGCTTCTTTTAACTTTGCCATACCCGCAGATGAACCATAGCTTTGACTTGCAGGTAAACCATCATTGGTCCTACCAATAGTTATTCCTGTATCATATGAACCTGAAATTAAGATTAAACCATTATTTGCCATATAAGAAGCTACATTAGAATTTGGATTATAATCACTATTATCAACTTTTATAGCCTGACCTGATAATTTCATTCCATAAGAATGTGAACCATCTAACTGAATATAACCATTTTCTTTATTATTAGCTCTAACTAATGAACGATCATTAGTTGGACCTGGTACACCACTTGGTCTATGTTCAGCAGCAACTTGTATTCCTGTCGAATAGTCTCCACTAAAATGTATTACGCCTTTTGGAGTAAAAATATTTCCATTAATATTCGTATCTTTTAATGCAGTAGAAATTGAAGAAAAAGTAGGACTGCTAACAGCAGCATTCAATTTACTATCAAAGTCATTAAAGAAACTAGGAGTACCTGCTGTATCTCCATTAAAAAATTCATAAAATGTCTTTCTTGTGTAATTGACTGTTTCTTCAGTAGTTTGTGCCAAACCTACTTTATAACCAGTTTTTCCTTTATCATTTACATATACAACCTTACCATAAGGCAATGTTGCATTTACATTATTTCTTAAAGTTCCTGAGTAGCTACCTTGTGGAAGAATTTCACTTTCGTCACTAATACTTCCTACATTTGTAATATTTGTAGTTATATTACCATCTGTATATGAAGTTTCCTCATTTACTATAGCGGCTATTGCAGGTCCTTTTAAACCAATATTAGCTTGATTTTCTAATTTAAAAGTTAAACCAGGTACACTATTCCTAACATCATCAATATAGGCAAATCTACTTCCTCCACCATAAAAGTTGGAACCCAGTATATTATTTGCTGTTGCATTTCCAATCATAGTTATTGTTGTGTTTGAAGTATTATATATAGGATTACCCGTAACATCTTCATTTCCAGCAAATTGATAGTATGAAATATATTGAACACTACTAGGAGTTGCTGGATGAATATATGATGTTTGAGAATATGAATTTAAAGATAAATCCAATAATGTACCATCACTACCATTTGTATAATATTTACGTGTACCATGAGCTCCATTATCTAATGAATTAGGAAAAACTAAAGTAAAACCTTCAACCTTTTTCATACTAACAGTAGGAATATTAACTTTTGGCGGTGTTATAGATGGAACCGATGCAGTCGATGGTGTCACACTCGACACATTAACATTCAAAGTCGGTGTTTTTATAACTGGAGCTGAAGCGCCAGCTATAGCATCTATAGTTACAGTTTTTGGTCTAACCGCCGCATCCACAGGCACAGCCGAAATCGGTTCAATAACCCTTTTCAACTCAGTAGTCCCCTGCTTTGCTCCCGCATAAGTCCCGAACTTGTCATTTTCTCTCGCATATTTTATAGCTTCCTTTTTATCTCCACGACCTTTGTAAGTCCCTTTCCAGTCGTTATACACATAGTTTGAACCGAACTGAAAACTGCCCCAAGGTGATTTTACTACGTGATCCCCCTGTTCCATTAACTGAATCAATTCTAAATTCGTATTTCTCAAAAGTTTATTGTTTTCCTGCCTTGCACGCTTAAAGTCCTTTTGCAGCTGGAATATTGACATGTTTATCGCTTCCTGCTGTGTCTTGATTTCATCCGAGTAAAGATTAAGTGAAATACCGCTAAGCATTATTAGCCCAGTAAGTAAGAAAGTAATAAGTGCCGAATCGGTGTATTTAAAATCTTTAACTCTTTTTGCAAAAGATTTCAATTCTTTTTTTAGAATTCTCAAATCATTTGTCATACTTTTACCTCTTCTTTCCTAAAATTAAAAAATCCAAAAAAGCTATCAAGAATAGTTTTAAATGAGTGAGTGAGTGGTTAATAATTTTTTCAGTTTCTTCAATTTTATTTGTTTTTATTTCTTGAACCATTAACATTATAACAAAAAAAAAAAACAAGTATTTTTTTAAGAAATAGCAAAAAAATTTAAATAAATAATAATTTTTTTATTTATTTAAAAAGGAAAAACAAACGCAATTTCAATATTTATAGGTATAGCGTAAAAAAGTTTTTTATTTATTTTAGGAAAAAAATTTTTTTATTTTTAGTTACAAAAAAAAGACACTACTTCAATAGCAGAGTCTTAATTTTTGTAATTTACCTATTTCCATATCAAATGACTTTTTTCAAAATCACTACATCTCTCATCTTTTAATTTTAAACTACAATTTAAAAAATTCAGTCTATCAGATTTTATTATTTCATCCTCTAAATTAATAAACTCTATTTGCAAACAACCTTCACTTCTTTTCCATAGAACGCAATTCCAATTTTTGAAATATTCTTTATCCCTCTTGCCTTTAATCTTGTGTCATACTTCTTTTCATCAATTTGTTTCAGTGCTTCGTATGCCTTTTCTTTCATTCCCTTCTTTGTTTTTGATATTGTGAACTACTCCCGCTTTTAGAAGCGGGAGCTTCTTGGGAAGTACCTGCTTTTGCTAGCCAAATATATTTACCAAGCTCTTCGGGCAGTCCCTGCCCTGTTTTCTTTTATTTTTCTAATATCCCATTATTTCTTTTCCAACGTTTCTTATATTCAGTGCCGCATTGTAATCTCTATCAATTTCAATCCCACAGCACTCACATTTATAACTTCTTTCTGATAATTTCAGCTCCTCTTTAACGTTTCCACATCTACTACAAGTTTTCGACGATGGAAACCACTTATCTATCTTCAAAAATTGCTTTCCTAAAAACATCAGTTTATACTCAACCATCCTCAAAAACATTCCCCACCCATTATCTCCTATACTTTTACCAAAATTTAATGCCTGGCTCATCCCTTTCATATTCAAATCCTCAACAACTACAGCATTATACACTTCAGACAATTTTTTCGATAATTTATGCAAAAAATCCCTTCGACAATTTTTGATATATTCATGCAATTTTGATATTTTCGATCTTTGCTTATACCAATTTTTAGAAAATTTCACTTTTCTTGACAATGATTTCTGTAATTTCTTCAATTCTTCTTCCAACATCCTAAAATATCTTGGATAATCAGCCCTTTGGTTTTCAGAACTGACAAATAATTCAGGCATTGAAAAATCAAGCCCAATTACTTTATCGCTACTTGGTATTTTTTGAATTTCTTTTTCAAATTCTGTCAAGATGGAAACATAGTAATTTCCATTACTGTTTGTCAATGTTACCGACTTTATTCTATAATTCTTTGGTATTTCTCTATGATATTTTAATTTTATTCTTTTCAATTTTGGCAAGACCAAATATTTATTCTCCTCAATTCGTATCGAATTGTTCACACAATTTGTTGTATAACTTTTAACATTATTCTTTTTAGATTTGAACCTTGGAAACTTTGCTCTCTTCTGAAAAAAATTCATAAACGATCGTCTTACATTTAATTGAGCATTTGAAAGTGCCAAACTGTCTACTTCTTTTAGAAATTGATTTTCACTTTTCAAACTGGCAGGTGTAATTATTTTATTTTTTCCAGTCTCTTCATAAATTTTATTCGCAGTGTACAAAATTGTATTGTAAATAAAACGAACACATCCAAAAGTCTTGTTTATCAATAATTCTTGCTCCTTATTTGGATAAATTTTGTATCTGAATGCTAAATTATATTTCATAAAATTACACCTCCTTTTGATTTTGAATATTATTTTTAATTATTTCTTTAGAAATTTATCATTAGTGATTTCTCTTCGATATTTTATACAAAAATTGTATCATAGACATATCCTTTTTTCAATTTTTTTACAAAAAAAGCAATTCATCTCCCACTTGTAGAAGTCGGAGACTTCTTGCTATCTTTTTGTTAAAATATCAGTCTTTATTTCTGTTCCAAAAAATCTATCTAAAAACATATTTCCAAAATACTTTCGTATTTCCTTGTTTGGTATTTTTAAATTGTAAATATTCGTATATTCTGAAGTTACGTCTATCTCTCTTTGCTTTTCATCCTTTGTCAAATATCCGCTGTATAAAAGTAGCTGCCATATTTCATCATCACTGTTTAAAAGGCTTTTTATCGTAGTCCCATCTGAAATATATTTTTCAATACTCTCCCCTTCAGTAAACCTTTTTAAATCATCGTAAACACTTTCTCCAGCGTGATAAAGCATATTTTCTAAAAGCGTATTTCCTGAAACATTTGCCCAGTACGCTTTTATTTCTTTTTCTCCCGCATAATTCACAATGGACCAAGGATTGTAAATTTTTTTGTTTCCAAAAATGTATCCGTCATACCATTCTCTGACTTCTTCTATTCTGTATTTCATATTAAAATAATCAAGCATTTCAATTACTTCACTTTCAAGAAGTCCAAAATACTCTGAGTAATTTTTACTTAGAATTGTATTCACATAAAGATTATTTAATCCTGAAAATATTCCTTCTTTTATAATCCTTGTTATTCCAGTTAAAATACCATATTTTAAGGAATCATTTGTTTTTAATGCTGAGCTGTAAAATACTTGGAAAAAGTTTATTGCTTCATTGTAGTATCCTTTATCAAAAGCATTTATTATTGCAGCATCGTATTCATCTATTAGGATTATTACTTTTTCTCCGTAATATTTACACAAATAATTCGATAAATCCAAAAGCGAGGTTTTAAAACTTTCTTCACTATCTGTCATTTCCCAAATTTTATCAAATTCTCTTTTTTCAACAATATTTAATTTTTCTCTCACAAATTCGTATTCATTAAAAATTTTATACATTGTTTTTTTTAAATTTTCAAAGCACTTTTCCCAAGTATTTCCCTTCAAATCTTTTAGTGAAATAAATATAACAGGATATTTCCCCTGTTCACTCATATATTTACTGCTAGATATTTTTAAATTTTCAAAAAGTTTTCTATTTTCTTCTTTATTTTTTACATCGAAAAAGTATTTTATCATCGACATATTCAGTGTTTTTCCAAATCGCCGTGGCCTTGTAAAAAGTGTAACTTTTGCTTTGGTTATTAATATTTCATCTATTAACAAAGTTTTGTCAATATAATAATATCCGTCTTGTATCAATTCTTTAAAATTTTCAATTCCTACGGGAGCCGCTTTTTTCTCCATAAAATCACTTCCTCACTTTTTTATTTTCTTGAATTTAATATTATTTATTTACTAAATGACTTATGTCTTCAAATTAGCAATCTCTTCTATATGAATACTATCATATGGAAACAGTAAAGTCAATTTTAAATCACGACACTTTTCATACGGAGTATTTTTATGTGTTGACAAAATTAGCTTATTGAAAATAAGTGGTGGTACATAAAAATATCTGTCCAACTTTTTGAAGTTGATTCGCAAATTAATCAATAAATAAAGACCCTTATTCAATAAGAACAGAGTCTTTATTTTTACTGCTTTTTTTACCCTCTTAACTGGTTTTTCCTCAAAACTATTATACCGCTCATTTTTTTAATTTAATAAAAAACTTTCTGAAATTTTAAAATAAATTCTAAAATGCTGGAATAATTCTTCCTTCATATTTTTCTTCAATATATTTTTTTACTTTTTCACTTTGCAACGCTTTCATCAATTTTTGTATTCTAGGGTCATTTTCATTACCTTTTAGAACAGTTACAACATTTGCATAAGGCGAATTTTTATCTTCCTGCAAAATAATTTCGTTTTTAGTAACTCCCGCATTAATTGCAAAGTTTGAATTAATGATTGCTCCTGCAACTTCAACTAATCTCGGTGCAATTTGTTCATTTGACAAAGTTACAATTTTAATTTTTTTAGGATTGCTTGCTATATCTTTAGTTGTAGAATCCAATTTTTTGTTATCTTTCAATTTTATAATTCCCGCTTTATCAAGCAGAATTAAGGCTCTTCCACCGTTTGTCGGATCGTTCGGAATAATTAGTGTATCATTCGGTTTCAAATCTTTTATATTTTTAATTTTTTTAGAATAAAGCGCCATTGGTTCCAAGTGCACATTTCCAACTGAAACTAAAGGAATGTTATTTCTTTTTGCAAAATCTTCCATATATGGAACATGTTGGAAAAAGTTTGCGTCTATACTTTTATCCGCAAGAGCCTTATTCGGCAAAATATAGTCGTTAAATTCAACAATTTCCAAATCAACTCCTTGTTTTTTCAAATCATCTTTTACTAATTTTAGGAACTCTCCATGTGGAACTGGAGTCGCTCCAACTTTCAATTTTTCCCCTTTTCCGCAAGACACTACAAATAGTGCAAGTGCAACTAACAATGCTAATATTTTTTTCATTTTACATCATCCTTTCTTTTTAAATTAAATTAAATTTTTTATTTATACTTTTTTTCTTTTTTCAATAATTTTATTTACAATTGTATCTCCAATAAATTGTATAATTTGAACTAAAACAATAATAACTATTGTAGCTTGCCATATAATTGCATAATTTTGATTTTGATAACCATCCATTACAGCCGAATTTCCTAATCCTCCACCGCCAATAGTTCCAGCAAGTGCGGAATACCCAATAAGTGTGATAATTGTCAAAGTAATTCCATGTACTAACGAAGGCAATGCTTCTGGTATCATCACTTTTAAAATTATTTCTTTAGAAGTTGCTCCCATTGATTTTGAAGCTTCTATTAATCCTTCATCCACTTCTTTTAATGCTCCTTCAATTATTCTTGCAACAAATGGAGCAGCACCTAACGCAAGTGGTATAATAAACGGAACACTTCCAATGGAAGTTCCCACAATAAATCTCATTAATGGAAGCAACAAAACCATTAATATAATAAATGGAATTGATCTTGTTATGTTTACCAAAATAACATCTAAGATTTTATGCAGTGATTTATTCGGCTTAATTCCTTTCTCTTCAGAAGTAACCAACAAAATTCCTATTGGAAAACCAATAATTAATGAAATTAAAGTCGCAATTCCAACCATATAAATTGTTTCCCAAAGTGGTACAATCATATTTTGAAATTGAAAAAATTCTATCCAATCAAATCTCATAAATTATAACACCTCCGAATCTATTTTATGTTTTGTAAGCCAATCTATAATTTCGTGAACTTTTTTTTCATTCGCTGTAATTTCAATAAGCAAATTTCCAATTATGATGTTGCTTACTTTGTCAATAAAGCCACCTAAAATATTTACTTCCACATCGAAAGTTCTTATAAGTTCTGCAATATAAGAACGGCTAACTTGCTCTTCGTTATATTTTAATTTTAATCTCAGTTTACCGCCACTGCTATTTTCTTTTCTTCTCTTAATTTCTTCTTCCGTTCTAAAAGTATCGTGTGACAAGTGAGCGACAAATTCTTTAGTTAGTTCATTTTTGGGACTTAAAAATATTTGTTTTGTAGTTCCACTTTCAACAATTTCCCCATTCGACATAATCGCAACTTTGTTACATATTTTTCTAATCACTTCCATTTGGTGAGTAATTAAAATAATAGTTATCCCAAAATCTTTATTTATCTGTTTTAATAAATCTAAAATTGAATTTGTAGTTCTAGGGTCAAGCGCTGAAGTCGCTTCATCAGACAGAAGTATTTTAGGATTATTCGCTAAAGCCCTAGCAATTGCCACTCTTTGTTTTTGCCCTCCTGAAAGTTGTTCAGGATAATTTTCTTTTCTGTCTGAAAGTCCAACAATTTCAAGCAATTCATCCACTCTTTTATCAATATCAGCTTTTTGCCACCCAGAAATTTCTAGCGGAAACGCAACATTTTGTGCAACATTTCTCGAATTTAGCAAATTAAAGTGCTGAAATATCATTCCAGTTTTTTTCCTGTATTCTCTAAGTTCCGCTTCATTAAATTCCAAAATATTCTTTTTTGAAAAATCAGAGTCTGTACCATTTGAATCAGCATTTTCTTCAACCAGAATCTGTCCTGAAGTCGGTTCTTCAAGCCTATTTAATAGCCTTATAAGTGTTGATTTTCCAGCGCCGCTAAGCCCCATAATTCCATAAATATCGCCCTTTTCAATCTCAAGATTTATGTTATTTACTGCAAAAATCTCTTTTCCATCGGCTAATTTATACTTTTTTACCAAATCTTTTATTTCTATAAAACTTTCCAACCATTTTCACCTCTTTCATATTTATTTTGCTTCTAATATTTTTGAATAATTTTAAAATTAGAATTATTATGGTTCATTATATCATTTTTTATGTGTATATGCAAACGTTTTTTTGATTTTTCAAAAATATTAATAAATTGTATTTAAAAATTCTTTTACACGATGAGATTCTGGATTTTCAAAAATTTGTTTAGAAGTTCCTTTTTCCAATATTTTCCCATTTTCCAAAACGACAACTTTATCTGAAATTTCTTTCACAAAATTCATCTCGTGACTTACAATTAACATTGTTATTCTTTCGTTCTTCAATTTTCTTATAATATCTAAGACTTCTTTTACAAGCTCTGGATCAAGTGCCGAAGTCGGCTCATCAAAAAGCAAAATATCAGGTCTAAGTGCCAGTGCTCTAGCAATTGCCACTCTCTGTCTTTGCCCTCCCGAAAGCTCACTCGGAAAATTATCAATTTTATCGGCAAGTCCAACGACTTCCAAAACTTCTTTTGCAATTTTTGCAGCTTCACCCACAGAAGATTTTTTCACCAATTTTAGCGTTCTCACAATATTATTTCTCACCGTCATATGCGGAAATAAATTGAATGATTGAAAAACCATCCCTGTTTTTAACAAAATCTCTTTTTTTAATTTTCTATCCTTCAAATTTTTCCCTTCGATAAGAATATCGCCATCGGTAATTGTCTCCAAATCAATGATACATCTCAAAATTGTAGACTTCCCACTTCCTGAAGGTCCTATAAGCGAAACGACTTCCCCTCTATTAACAGTCAAATTTATATCGTGCAAGACTTCATTTTCACCAAAATTTTTTCTCAAATTTTTTACTTCAATTATTTTTTCCATTATTTAACTCCCAATTTCTCTTTTTTCTGCCCAATTTTATATTATATTCTAACTTTATTTCGTTTTTCAATAACTTTAAACAATCTGTCAATACAAAAACTCAAAATCAAATAAATGATAATTGCACAAATATAAGGAGTTATTGTGTAAGAAATATTCGCCAAATCTTTTGTTCTCTTCATAACTTCTGTAACAGCCAAAATATACATAAGCGATGTGTCTTTTATAAGGGTAATTGCTTCATTTCCCAAAGTGGGAAGTACTCTTCTTAGCGCCTGTGGCAAAATAATATAAATTATTTTTTGCCAATATGTATAACCCAAGACTTTTGCAGCTTCATGCTGTCCTTTATCAATGCTCTCAAGCCCACTTCTTATAATTTCAATAAGATATGCTGCATAATTTATCACAAATGTTATTGCAACAGCCATATAAGCCGTCAAAGTTATACTATATCCTTTTATTTTTATAAGCGGCAATCCATAGTACACCATCAAAAGTTGTAGCATAAGCGGCGTTCCACGAAAAATCCAAGTGTAAGTTGAAATCAAAAATTTTATAATTTTATTTTTCCCAGTATATGACAGCGCACCTAAAATTCCTAACGGGACGGAAAATACTATCGTTGTTATATACAACAGAAACATACTTGGCAATGTCTTTACAAGTTCAAAAAATATTTGAAAAAAGGTCATTTTTTCCATATTTAATCTTTAAACCATTTTGAATAAATTTGCTGATAAGTCCCGTCTTTTTTCAATTCTTCAATTGCCTTATTAATTGCGTCAATTAATTTTGCATTTCCTTTTTTAGCAGCAACTGCATATTCTTCTTGCCCAAAATCTTCTTTTAAAATTTTATATAACTCTTTTTTAGCTTGTGTTTCTTTTACTTTTTTTGTATATTTTGCCAAAACTTCATCTGCTACAATTGCATCCACTCTTCTAGCATCTAAATCCATAAACGCCTGGTCATATTGAGCGTATGTTTTAAATTCTTTAAATTTCTTGTCAAATCCAGATTTTTTCACAGCTTCTTCCCCACTGCTCTGAGTCTGGCTTCCAACATTTTTTCCAATTAAATCATTTTTATTTTCAATTTTTTCACCAGCTCTTGCAACAATAAGTTGATGCACTGTCAAATAAGGATTAGACATTTCTGTCTCCTTTTTTCTTTCATCCGTAATAGTAAGTCCATTCCAAATCAAATCTATATTTCCTGCATTCAAGTCCAAAATTTTAGAATCCCAGTTTATCGGTTTAAACTCAACTTCACTTCCAATTTTTTTAGCAACTGCACGAGCCAAGTCAATGTCAAATCCCACAATCTCACCTTTTTCATTTTTGAATCCCATCGGAACAAATGAGTCATCAAGTCCCACAATAATTTTTTTTGGGATTCCATCTTTACTAACTTCTTTTTTTTCATCTTTTTTAACACTGCACATTACAAACAACAGCGCCGCAATCATCAGTAACAATACTTTTTTCATTTTTTACCTCCATAATTTTAATATTTTTCCTTCAAAAAACATCATTTTTCAAATAAACAAGGCTTTCCTTTGATATACATTATTTTACCATAGATAATTTGAAAAAGCAATGGAGCCAAAATGAAAAAAAGATCTTTAAATAAATAATTCAAAAAAAATCACAATCAATTAAATTAAATTTAAGACTGTGATTTTTCTTAATATTTTAAATATTTTAGAATGTCCTATAATATTTTTTATTTTTTATAAAATTATTTTACAGATGCTTCATAAATTTCTTTAATAGCTTTTGCCAAATCTTTATTAAATTCATCATCGCTTTGTTGTGCTGACAATCCTTCAGTCAATGCTCTTGAAAAACTTGCGATAACTCCTTTATTTTTAGCAAGAATTTCGTTTGCTTCTTTTCTTGGGTAACCTCCTGATAATGCGACAACTCTTACAACTCTTGGATGTTTTGTCAAATCTTCATAAAAGTTTTCAACTGTTGGAAGTGTAACTTTTAACATAACATTTGAAGTTTCAGGTAATTTATCAAGATGTTTTTTGATTTCATTTTTCAAAATAGTTTCGCATTCTGCTTTGTCAACATTATGAATATCTACTTCTGGTTCAATAATTGGAACAAGACCAGCTGCAATAATTTTATCTGCAACTTCAAATTGTTGATCTACAACTTTTGCAATTCCTGTTTGAGACGCTTTTTTAATAACAGAACGCATTTTTGTTCCGAAAATATGTCTTTCATTTGCTCGGCTCAAAAGATCGTCCAATCCTGGGATAGGTTTCATAATTTGAACTCCATCTTCCAATTCTTCTAGTCCTTTGTCAACTTTCAAGAAAGGTAAAACTCCTTTTTCTTCCCACAAAAAGTCAGCTGTATATTTATCGTCAATTTTTCTATCCATAGTTTGCTCAAATAAAATAGCTCCTACAATTTCTTTATCACTAAAAGCAGGACTTTTTATGATTCTTGTTCTCATTTTATGAATTAAGTCAAACATTTCCGTATCATTAGAATACTCGCTTTCATCAATTCCATATAATTTTAATGCTTTCGGAGTACTTCCACCACTTTGATCCAATGCTGCAATAAATCCTTTACCATTTCTCATTCTTTCTAATCTTTCTTTCATCGCAATAATCCTCCTAATTTAAAATAGTTTGATTCACAAACTTCTCTTTCTATTTTTATGATAACACTTTTTTTTAAAATGTCAAGAGTAAAAAGTAAAATTATTTTTATTATTAATTTTTCAAAAATTACATAAAGTTCCAACTTTAAATTTTATTTCTCCATTTCCCACCACTTTCAATTTTTTAATCTCAACTGCCGTTTTTGGAAATAATTCTGATTCTTTTTCAGAATCTATAATTTGAAGCACAACCGTTGCAATTTTAACATTTGTTCTTTTTGCAAAAAATTTTGCATTGAACAGAAGATTTCCATCAAAATTAAATTCTCCCGTCAAAAGTAAATTACTGTAAGAAGTTTTGGGATTTGAAATAATTTCAAACTCCGTTTCGTAATCAATATTTACTAAAAGATATTCCATCAAATTGAACTCATTTTTTTCAAACATCTTTTTTCTCCTCTTAAAATTTTATATATTAAGTATTTTAGTTATGTCACATTTTTTGTTAACATATCAAAAAAACAGGAGAAAGTTTATCTCCTGTAAAAAATTATTATTTCATTATTAATGTTCCATAGATATTTTTTAAGTCTGTTTCACTTCCTAAAATATTACTTGCATTTTTGACTGTCGCTTCAATATTTTTGGCTCTTATGGATTTTATCATATTTTCTATGCTTTCAGTCAATATCTTGGCATTTTTCTTAAGTTTCTCATAGCTTTCCTTGCTTATATTTTCTTTTCTAGCATCTTCAAAAGTTAGAATTTCAATATTTTTATACGATTTTTTTACTTCTTCTTTTAATTTTTCCAAATTTGCAATCTCATTTTCATCGTAGCTTAAATTATTTTTTGAAAATGCCTCTTCTGAAAATTTATTTATGTCATTTACAAATTGAACTACACTTGATTTAACTTTTTTATTATTTTTCTCAAATTTTTCAGCTAATTTTTTATTTAACAAAATCGACATTTCCTGCAATGAAGTTGTCAAAATTTTGTCATTTTCTTTTCTTGTCTGTGAGACCAGTTTATATTTATCATTCAATTCTTTTACTTTTCCCAAATTATCTGCTTTATACTCACCTTTTTCAAAATAATCGTCTATCTCGTTTAGCACCTTTTGTTCTTCAACAAGCGATTTCAAAAGATTTTCCGCATTTTTGTCAATAGTTTCAAATTTTGGATTTCTTTGCATCACATCTTCCAAATCTCGAATTTGGTTTCCCAGCAATTTTACTGAACTTTTTATATTTTCAATGGCATCATTCCCTTTTAAATTAGTTAAAACCTCTCCATTTGCATTTTTAAATTTTCCCTCATCAATTCCATCAAATAGCATAAGCCATTCATCTGAATTAGGTACTTCGCTTATTCTCACATACTCCGTATATTTAGATAAACGGTCGGAACTTAAATCATCTTTGACATAAGTAATTTGCGCTTTATCTTTTGCACCACTTTTACTGCCATCCTTTTTTCCGCATGAAACTGTGACGAGTAATGCTAAAACTCCAATAAAAATATTTTTTTTCATAGTTTTGCCTCCATTATTTATAAAATTTCAACTTTTGCATTCAAACTATAGATAACATCTTTTCTTTCAACTATAATTTTAACTTTTTCACTCAGATCTATATCTTTTTTTATTTTTTCTAGCAACTTTTTTGCAGGATTAATTGCAATGGCGTTTCCCACATTCTTAAACATTGTCAAATCACCCGTCGTATCTCCATAGGCGTAAGATTTCTTTAAATCAATATTATATTTTTTTACGAAATCAGAAATTGCTTTTTGCTTGCTGTCGGCATCCCACATCGGCACCACTTCCCCCGTAAAAATCCCATTTTTATTAACTTTATAAATAGAAGCGCGATAATCCTTGACTCCATATTTTATAGCAAGTTTACTTACCAGAAAATCTGGGCTCCCGGAAATTATGATGACCTTATGATTTTCATTTTTGTGAAATAAAAGTCTTTCCCTTGTATAGCGATAGACTTTGTCGCCTTTTAATTCCATCACCCTTTTTGCTATAAAATCCATATCACTTTTACTAAAATTTTTTAACGCTTCTGTATATGTTCTAACCAGCTCATCTAAATAATCATCATAGTCTCCAGTTCTATTTTCCCACTTAGAAAATTTTTCTTTTACTTTCAGCTCCCAGCTCGTCATATCTATATATTGATATTTCAGTAACATTTTAAAATGTTCAATTAATAGCGAATCTCTGTAAATCGTCCCATCTATCTGAACCTCCCACTTCTTGCGTCGCAGGGTTCTTGGGTAGTAGTTGCTTTTTTTAGCCAACTAAATTTACCAAGCTATCCCCATAGTTCCTACGGTTCATATATTCTTATTTAAGCACTTATTTCTAATATCCTTAGTCCTTCTTTTAATATGTTTTTTGCTGCATTTATATCCCTATTATGTACAGCTCCACAGAATGTACAAGTCCATTCTCTTACGCTTAAATTCTTTACTTTTTCGTTCTTATATCCACAACAGTTACATATTTGACTACTTGCAAAAAACTTATCTACTCTTACTATTGTTCTTCCATACCACTTCGCTTTATATTCCAGTATTCTACTAAATTCACTCCATGATACATCTAGTATATTTCTTGCTAATTTATGGTTTCTTACCATATTTTTTACTTGTAAATCTTCCATACAAATAATATCATATTTTCTTATTAGCTCTGTCGATAATTTCTGCAAAAGTCTTTTCTTTGATTTGTTACTTTTTCATAGCATTTTGCCACTTTTATCCTAACCTTATTTCTATTTGAACTGCCCTTTGGTTTTCGTGACAGTTCTCTTTGTAATATTGCTAGTTTATTCAAAGATTTCTGTAAATATTTTGGATTTTCTATTAAGGTTTCATCACTGGTAATCGCAAAGTCCTTTATACCTAAATCTATTCCAACATTCTTATTTGTGCTCTCTAGTTTTTTTACTTCTACATCTTTACAACATAGAGACACATAATATTTTCCACTAGGTGCTTGTGTTATTGTTGCATTTATTATTCTTCCTTGTGGCTTCATCTTATCTCTTATTTTTAGTTTTCCTAACTTAGGTACTTTTATCCATTTACCTAAAAACTCTATATTATTATTAGTATAACTAGTTCTGTATGATTTTCTATTATCTTTCTTAGATTTAAACTTTGGATAACCCTTTCCACTAAAAAAGTTCTTATAGGCTACATCTAAATCTTTTAAAGAATTTTGTAAAGAAAATTTGTCCACATCTTTTAACCATTTATTTTCTTCTTTTAAAACTGTTAGCGCTTTACTACACTCACTATATGACATAGATTTTTCTCTTTGTTATACAATTCCTGTTTTAAACCTAAAAAATGATTATAGATGTATCTTACACAACCAAAAGTACAATTTAACTTTTCTATTTGAGTTTTAGTTGGATAAAATCTGAACTTGTATGCTTTTTCCATTTGATTTCACCTCCATTTACTTATACCTAAGTATACTATTTTTTATACTGTAAGTAAATGAAAAAAGTAAAATTTTTCTAAATATATGAACCTAAAAACCGACTTAGTCGTTTTAGAGGTTGTCGTTCACATAAGTACGCTACCACTTATGCAGTTCTCTTATGAACTTCTTAATATTTCTATTAAGCACAGACTATATCTTATCCCACAGCTCTACCTGTTTGGGTCTACCCACTTCCACGAAGCTTTTCGTGTACTTCCCTCAGGAGGAATAGTCGTTGAACCTTACCTTGCGGTCTTGGCTGCTGATTGCCCATTATCTTAACACTTAGGGTTTAACCTTATGTCATCTAGTATATTTTTTCTGCTTTCGCAACGTTCACACTTGCCTCTCTCCTTAATTTGTTAAGGTGGAGTTGCTATGTTGTAGTTATACTAGCTTTAGGGGTTTCCAGCAATTCGAGCAGTATTGGGTAACTTCTTTTAAGTTGCTACCTCTACATACATATTTCTATATATGCTGACTATACTTAATGGTCTAACTCACTTCTTTTGTTGCAAGTGTGCGACCATATTTTTAATCAAAAAAAGCCGCTATATTCTTCGTCATAACTATTCTCCTTAAAATTCATTTTTTTTGTGAGAAATATTGCCATAAATACTACTATAAAAATACCACATATATTTAGAAAAGTCAACTTTTATTAATAAAATTTTAACGTAAAAGCAAAAAGGCGTTGATTTATTTTTCTAATCTGTTCTAAGTGCTTCCATAGGTTCCAATTTTGCCGCTTTTTTAGCTGGATAAACTCCAAATACAAGTCCCAACATTGTAGAAACAAATATACATACAAACACTACACCTGGACTTAATATTGGAGATGTCTTAATAAATATACCAATTAAAAGTGCTAAAGAATACCCAATTATAACTCCAATTATACCTCCAAAAAATGTTAAGATTACCGCTTCAATCAAAAATTGCACAAGAATGTCCTTCGTTCTGGCTCCCAATGCTTTTCTTAGGCCAACTTCCCTTATTCTTTCAGTAACGCTGACAAGCATAATGTTCATTACCCCAATTCCACCTACAAATAGCGAAATTCCAGCAACTCCGCTTATAAATAAAGTTACCATATTTAAAATATTATTAAATTGATCTAATCCAGAACTTTCTGATCTCACATTATATATGTCAGGAGAACTTCCTCTTCTTGACATCAAATCTTTAACTTCCGCCATTGCGATATTTAATGAATTTGCAGAAGCCACCTTTACTTGCAGTTCTTCAAACTTATTTTGCTCTCCTCCATTGACAAACACTAAAAACTGGTTTGGTATAAGTCCGCTCGATGGCGCACCTCCTCCACCTCCAAAATTTAGACTTGAATAGGGATCTTTATACACTCCGACAATGACTAATTCATATCTGTTCTTTTTAAAGTTTAGAGTTACCTTTTTTCCTATCGGGTTTTCATCTGGATACAGCTGCTCTGCTGTCGAACTGTCAATTATTATGAACCTTCCATCTTTTTTATACTCACTGGGTAAAAATTTTCTTCCTTTTACTATAGTAAAATTTGATATTTTAAAATAATCTTGCGTAACTCCTGTTCCCATAAACATTTTTGTATTTCCATCAACTTCAATTCTGGCAAAGGCACTGGAAGTTGGACTAACCGCTTCAACTTCTTCTATTTTTTTTATATTTTCAATATCTTTTTCTGTCATCAGATCTTCGCTTTTATAAGTTTGTCCAGGAGAGGTATCAATCGAAACATTGAAATTTCCCACTCCTAGCTTATTTAAGTCTCCCGTTATGTTTTGCTTCATTCCAGCTCCCAATGATGACATCATAATAACTGCTCCAATTCCAATTATTATACCTAACATCGTCAAAAATGACCTCACTTTATAACTAAATAAATTGGATAAAGACAACTTTAGCGATTCCAAAAAATCCATTTACACTCCTCTCCGGTTTACGACAATTTCATCTTTTTCAATTACGCCATCCTTTAATCTAATAATTCTTTTACAATGCTCGGCGACATCTTCTTCGTGAGTTACCATAACAATCGTTGTCCCTTTATCGTTTAATTTTTTAAAAATTTCCAAAATTTCTTCAGTCGATTTGGAATCCAGATTTCCAGTTGGCTCATCTGCCAAAAGTATATTTGGACTATTAATGATGGCTCTTGCGATTGCAACCCTTTGTCTTTGCCCTCCAGACATTTCATTTGGCTTATGGTGAATTCTATCTCCAAGTCCTACACTTTCAAGTGCTTCTATCGCCCTTCTCATTCTTTCTGACTTTTTTACCCCTGCATAAAGTGCTGGAAGTGCAACATTTTCAACAGCATTCATTTTGGGAAGCAAATTAAAAGTCTGAAACACAAATCCAATTTTTTCATTTCTTACTTTTGCCAGTGCATCGCCTTTTATTCTAGAAACATCTTGACCGTCTAAAATATATGTTCCTGAAGTCAGACTGTCAAGGCAGCCCAAAATGTTCATAAGAGTAGATTTTCCACTTCCACTTGGTCCCATAAATGCGACATATTCTCCTTTTTTGACTGATAGATTAAGTCCTTTTAATACAGTCAATTCCAAATTTCCATTTTTATACGTCTTTACAACATCTTTTACATCTATCATAGATTTATAATTCCTTTATCAGATTTTAAATTTTTTTACATAATTTTACATAGGTCCAGGACCTCGCTGCATCACCTGCTGGTACACTTTCTACATTTTGTTGTTTTATTATTTTTTTGTTATCTTTTTTAGGTTTTTTAGGATCAGCAATTTTTATTTTCTGACCATCTTTTAATGTTTCGTCAACAATAGAAATTAT
Source organism: Leptotrichia rugosa (assembly GCF_041200005.1). Taxonomy (NCBI): domain Bacteria; kingdom Fusobacteriati; phylum Fusobacteriota; class Fusobacteriia; order Fusobacteriales; family Leptotrichiaceae; genus Leptotrichia; species Leptotrichia rugosa. The sequence continues at coordinate 956,836 of NZ_CP165644.1, read as the reverse complement.
ATTATCTCCTAAGCTTAATCCAGAAGTTACTTCATAATAAGTTTCATCACTGATTCCTACTTTTACTTCTCTTTTTGTAATTTTTTTATCCTTTCCAACTATAAACACAAAATATTTTCCATTTTCATTTATTACTGCGCTATACGGAATTTTTATAATATTTTTTCTCTCTTTATAAAAAATTGTGGCACTTATTGTAGTTCCTGGTCTTAAATTTTTTGTATCGTTCATTTTTATAGTAACAGTCGTGTTACTTTCATCTAAATTCTCACTTTTTTTAGCCACTCCTGAAATTTGCGATACATATCCTTCAACTTTTTCTCCTTTAGGCAATGCATCTGATGTAATTTCTACTCTTTGTCCCACTTCTATATCTTTTACTTGCGTGTCTGATAAACTCACTTCCACTTTCATATTTTTGGAATCTGATACCTTGAATAAAGTTGTTTCAGTATTTACTTTATAATTTTCATCGGCGGTCATCTCTGTAATAACTCCATCTACTGGACTTGTTATTTCATTTTTTATAAGCGTCATATCTTCCTGCAATGTCGCTAGTTCCAATTTTGCAGTCTTTAACGCTGTCCTTGCATCTTCTATGTTAGTTCTTTCTTCGCTATCAACGGTATCTGATTCTAGCCTAGAAGTTCTTAATGCTTTTCTTGCATCATCCACATTAACCCTAGTTTCTCCTCCAACTTTGTAAAGCTCTTCAGCGTTATGCAAATCTCGTGACTTTTGCTGAATTTCCAAACTTTTAGTTTCTTTTTTTCTTCTAAGGGAACTTTGAGCACTAGCTAAATTTCTTTCATATTTTTGAATTTCCAAATTTTTCATCTGTATTTTTCTTAAAGTTTCATTTTTATCAGCTGGATAAAATGTAACAACTACATCTCCCTTTTTTACATTATCACCCGTTTTAAAAAATACATCTTTTACTCTTTGGCTGGAACTCGTATAAACTGACACTACATTATCCGATACAACTTGCCCTGTCTTTGAAACTGATAATGAAATATCTCCCATACCAACTTTTGTTACTTCATATTCTATTCCTTCTTCCTTTTTTCCACAGCTGATTAGACAAAATAATAAAACAACAAAAATCGAAAATATTTTTGCAATATTTTTTTTATCTTTTAAAATATAATTTTTCTTCACAAAATCACCTCTTTTTATTTTTTCTCTTTTTATGCTATTCTTTATTTAAAAGTAAACTTATTATAAATTCTTCTTCATAAAGTCTCCAAACTCCTTGTCGTTAAATAACTAAAATATAATTTTTAATTTTTTTATAAAATTTAGATATAATATTATTTATAATATTTTATTTTTTTGGTAAATGCCGCAAGTTCATTTTTAGCTTTTTCATAATCTTTTACAGCTTTTCTGTACTCATTTCTTTTTTCCACATAATTTTCAAAAGTATCAACTCCCAATTCGTATTTTTTCGCATAAATTTCAGAGTTTCTCTTTGTGATGTTCATAGTGTTTTCAGCAGTTATCTCATTGGTTTCATAAGTCGTATAAGTTATCATTTGCTGTCCTACATTTGATAATAGCTCATTTTTTTTCTGCGCATACTGTAGTTCCAATTTTTCTTTTTCATTTTTCAAATCTTCAATCGTATCGTTGTACCTTTTAAATGTTTTAGTAACGCCAAGACCAAATACAACTGAATGATTTTTTAATGAATATCCGACATCCGCCGTCAATTTTGGATACTTATAATCTATTGATTCCTTTCTCAATTTTTCATCATTGAGTTTGCCATTTAACTCAATCGACTCCGCTTCTGACAATCTCAAATCATAAAAATCCTCCTTTTTTAATTCAACTTTTTTTAAATCTTCAAGTTCGCTTTTTTCAGGCAATTTCACATTATAAATCATAAATTTTTCTCCCAAAATTTTTAACTCTCTTTCAAGATTTTCATATTTTAACTGGGAATTTTCATATTCTGTTTTTGCCAGCTCAAAATCATAAAGCGTTGTCGTTCCCAAATTCCATTTTTCCGACTGAATGGCATAATCTCTTTTACTATCTTCCAGTGTCAATTTTTCCTGCTCGATTTCTTTTTCTTTATTTTTATAATCTTTATACAAATCAATTAAATCCCTAATTTCAGAATTTTTAGTAGTCTCATTATTTATTTTTTGAATATTTCTTGAAATATCATTAGTACTTTTATTATATTTATTGTCGCTATACCCAAAATAATCATTTAATTCTTTAGAAATTCCTATTTTATTTTCTGTAACCTTTTTATTTCTAAAATTATACCCATTTTTGTAATAAAGCATTCCGTATTTCACATTATTTTCCATAGTTAAGCCATCAAAATCCCCGTGTAATGTATAATTACTATCAGAAGTTACTTTAATTTCATTCCAGTCACCATTTTTTAAAGCTTTGTCTTTTATGTCATAAGTTTTCATATTAACTTCGTTTATCTTGGTTGTATAAGAATTTTTTTCATACTGTGAAATCACGTCATCAACGTTAATCCCATAGCTCAAAGTTTCCATAAAACAAAACAGTATACTTACATTAATAATCTTAATATCAAAAAATGTTTTAAACATCACTTTCCTTTCTCAAATAAAACTATTATAAACAAAAGTTTCATTTTAAAAATTTTTTTTATTATATCATATTTTTTTGACAAAAGTATGACAAATTTTTAATATTTTTTTCAATTTAGAGTATAAAAGCCTAGGTAGGCTTATTTCCAACATTAAACATAATAAATTAAAAATAACCGCTGTCTTTTACAACAACGGTTATCTAAAAATTCTAACTGTCTTCTTTTAGGTTATATTTTTTTACATAATCTTCCATCATTTTCACTGCTATTGGTCTATTAAACCTTCTCGCAAATTCAATTACTGTTAGTCCCCATTTATCTTTTACTAAAAGAGGAAGTCCTGGTTGAGAAAATATTAACTGATATAGTGGTAACATTTCCATTTCAGGAGCACCAATATTAAATAATTCCTTGAATGAAACCGTTTTTTCTTTCTTATGTATCACTGTTATATCTGCTCTCTTTTCCAATAATGTCTTACACAAAATTGTTGTTTTTACTATATCTTGCCATCCAAGAGAAAATAATGGAAAAAACATACTCATTCCATCTTCTGTTATCATTTTAACATCAGCTCCTTTATTTATAAGAAAATTTGCTATTTTATATCTTTCCTTAGAATTTGTATTACATAATGCTGTAAAAAGCAAACTTTCTCTAGAAGCATTTATTTCATTTTGATCGCCTTCTTTAAATATTTTTAAAAATTCTTCATATGTTCCCATTAATGTTGCTGAATAAATTGTCATAGCTTTTTATCCTTTCTTTATTTTATAGGTATTTTCATTTCTTGTTTTTGAATTATATTTTGTATTATTTATATAATTTGGCTTATATTCTAATAATGGTACTGTTTTGTATTTTTTTCCACACCTTGCTTTAAACCTCTATTTATAAGAAACTTTCATTTTTTCTATTCAGACTATTAAATATTTCTATAACTATATTTTAACAGACAGATTGCTTTTTAGCCATAGCAAAAACCTCCAAATATTATACAGTTATTTTACCATGTATTATTTAGAGGTTTACATAAAATGTTTTACACACTCACACAAAAATTTTGGACATTTTCAATTTCTTTTAGATTAATCCTAATAACGGTTTAAATATATTATTCATTTCCACAAATTCTTCATAAGTAATATCTGCCTTGTCATTAAAGATAATGTATATACCCTTTTCAAGTAACTGAACTTCATTCGCTTTCCCTTTGAGTCTTTCCAAAAGCTCTTCCTTTGGTACTTTTATCAGCTTATTATAACTTTCTTCATTGAAATACATCACTGGAGATAGTATAAATAATACATCTTTAAGTTTTCCTATCTTTAGCCCTTTTTCCTTTAATTTTAAAATTTCTGATTTATAGCTTTCTTTATAAGCAATTGAGTAACTTGAAGAAACAAAAATATCAGCAACATAAGGATCAAAAATATTTATCACTTTTGGAAGGTCTTCATATATCATTTTCTTATAGTCTATCAGCTTATATGTTATCTTAAATTCATAACGCAACTCATCCCAGACTACATATTTAAGTCCTCTCCACCTATATACACCTTCTATTGAAACACCTTTAGTTTTAATATTTTTAGCATCATAAAAACATACCAGTTCTATCCCAAAGTCAGGTGTTTCTGGAATTTTACTATCTTTCAATCCTAAAGGTGCTTCCAGTTTTGACAGTCCTTCCATAACTTTCTTATGTCTTTCTTCCATTGACTCATTTACATCTACTTTTCTGTATATTCTGATGGTTCTTTCTTTATTTTTCATAAATTTAAATATCCTTTCAATTTCATTTTTCTGGTCTAACTCTGATTTCATCTATTATATTTTTATATCCTGGATTTTTATCTAGCCAGTCAGTAAATTTGGTTTTTGCCTTTTCATTTGGAAATTCGTATATTATTTTAATTTCTGGATTTTGATTTTTAGCTTCATTTATTCTATCAAATGTTTTTGTCAAATTTTTCATAGCACTTTTATTCCAATAAGGAACATTTCTCTTTGTATCGATAAGATAAGTTGTACCATTCCTTACTTCAATTCCATCAAATTTAATAAAATTCATTCCTCGAGGGTTAGAGTTATCATATCTTAAAGCAGGTATTATATTTTTGGGTCCTGATGGTGTTTGTTGCATCATACTTCCTGTTAATCCCCATTGAAATTCTTGAGCCTCGAGTTTTCCAGCAGGTTTTTCAAACATATATTCAACCCCTCTATTAGGAGTAGCATTGCTTCCTCTTCCTAATTGACTTAATTCACTTCCAGACTAATAAATGTTCCATTACATTATTCAATAATTAAAAACCAAAGTTTTTTTTTCAAATTTTCAACTTTTTGATTTATATTATACATCTCACTATTATTATTTTCAATATATACACAGTAGTCACTCAACCCTTCATGTGGAGGAAAAAGGCTTTTTAATTATTGTAATTTTTTGTATTCTAAAGTTTCTTCTCCTTCCCAATGATATGCAGCATAAATAAGATTTTTTGTCAATTTTTGTGGACCTATAATTATCTTACATCATTCTTTATTTATTACTTTCCAATGCCAATCAAAAGGTATCCTTCCATCTATAATTTCTAGTTCTGTATCCAAAACTTCAGAATTATCCTACAATAGAAATAATTTTTTTTGACTGTCTAAAATGACAATTCCAAAAACTTCGTAGATCATTTCATTTTTTTTTAATTTTATTTTCATTGAATATTTTCATATCCTATCTTTTTATTTTAAAATCGTCAATTTTTGTTATTTTTCCATTTTCCATTTTTCCAACACAATGTACTCTTATGTTTTGATTATCAAACATATTTCGATGATTATACTCATATTTACACCATTTTAAATTTTTTGTTTTTTCAAACATACATTATGAAAAACCATAAAAAATTAAACTATATTCCTTTTATTTCATTCCAATTTTTATCTAGTACAAGTTCTTCCCATTTATAACCATGACCGCCACTTCTATTTTTTATGTGTTCAATTTTATTATATCAAGTTGATTTAAATTATCTAGAACTTGGTTTAGGATTTACACCATATTCTATATATAACTTATTTAATTTTCTTCTGCCAAATACTCTTTAGATGTCAAAATATTATATTTTTTTATTATACTACTAACTTCTTTACTTTTCAATAAAACTGGATTTATTTCTTTTATTTCTTTAATAAATTTTTTAGTAGTTATTTGTATTTCTGATATAAATTCTTCAAAATTAATTTTTTCCTCTTTGAAAAAAATATTCTTATTCTTATCTTCATCATAAAATTTATTATATACTTTTACAATATGTGAATTTGTTATTTTTGATTTTACTTTTTCTTCTTCAATTTGACTTATGTATAATTCGTTATTTATTCTCTTAAATTCGATCCAATTTTTTGATTCAATATCCATTACAGCAACATAATCCTTTTTTTCAATTCAATACAAATTTCTAAAAAAATTATTATCCATAAACTTATAATATCTTGAAGTTCAAATAAATCATCAAATTCCTCTTTTTCTTTTTCATCACAAAATTTTTGATCTTTATACCTTACAATATAATTATACATTTTATCATTAATTAAAAGTTCAAAAGCTCCATAAATCATACTATATTCTTCTTCAAATTCTTTTATCGAAATATTTTTTAATTTTTTTCATACTATCGTATATTAAGTAATTAAATTTAAACATAATTTTATTTTCCTGCTTTCTTCACTAATTTTAGAAATTCTTCATAAGATATTTTATATGAACCATACGAAGTACGCAAATTAGCATTACTTTCCATATAAATTATAATCTTTTCACCTTGATAAACTGTTGTATACTTACCTTTTATTTTTTTCTTCTTTCTCTATTCCACTTTTTGTTTCTTTGTAATCCTTTTTTATCGTATTGCTTGTATGAATCATATTAGTTTTCTCCTTTGATTTTTGGCTTAAATCAATTATACAACAGAAAATTTTTATGATTCTTATTTTTTATTTCTAATAGTAACACTTTATTTTACAACTTTTATTTTATTCTGTCTAATAATATAATCATTTACAATTATATCATTTTAGTATATAATATACAAAAACAATAAAAATAAAGGAGTATTTATGGCTAGTTATAAAGATTTTGACTTTAAAAAATTATATTTTATTGTATATATAGCTCTAATTTTATTAGTAGTTTTTTTACTGTTTAAACTGGGAATTTTTTTATTTCCATTTACTCTTGCACTATTTATTTCAATAATAATTCGACCACTTACAAGGTTTTTAATGAATAAATTGAAGTTTTCCAGAAAAACGGCTTCCATAATTTCAATTGTAACATTTTTAATAGTATTTTTCGGAATAATTGGAATCCTCTCTTTAAAATTTTTTGTTGAAATTTATAAATTATCTCAAAATTTAAATAGTTATAGCACTGATATTCAAAAGTTATGGACAGAAAATGTTAAAAAAATTTATATTTATCTAGGTAATTTTCCCGCTGGATTTAATGATCAGCTAAACAATACAATAAATAGCTTTGTTTCAAAGGGCTCTGTAAAAATTGGATCTTTTATAAATGCTGTTATCAGTTTCGTTACATCTATTCCAACTTTAATTTTATATATTGTGATTACAATTTTATCTACTTTTTTTATGATTTTAGATAGAGATGAGATACTTAATTATTTGGAGCATCAATTGCCAAAAAGTTGGCTTGATAAAGTGTTCAGCATAAAAACGGAAATGTTTACAGTGCTTGTTTCATATTTAAAAGCACAGGCAATTTTAGGAACTATTTGTCTTATTGAATCATTAATATTATTAAATTTACTGGCGTTTTTAAAATTTGATGTACCGTATCCCCTTTTAATGTCCATCATCATTTGTATTGCTGATATTTTACCAATTTTAGGTGCTGGGACAATTTTAATTCCTTGGTCTATTCTATCTTTTGCTACAAGAAATATAAAATTGGGAATTGCACTACTTATTTGTTATTTAATAATTATGTCAGTAAGACAGATGTTGGAACCAAAATTAATAAGTCAAAATTTGGGAGTTCATCCTTTGATTACTCTTATTTCAATGTATTCAGGCTTTAAAGTCTTTGGAGTCAGCGGATTTTTAATCGGACCTGTTGTCATGATTATTTTAAAAAATGTCTTTTCAAAAGAACTGGAAGTCGGATTCTTCAGAGATATTTTTGGAGATGCTGGAGACAACAGCAATAAAAAGATACAAAAAAAAGACAAATAGTTATATTTTAAAACTGTTTCTAAATCTAGATATTGTGAAACAGTTTTTTTAACAATTTGTCTTGAAAATTTATATTTTACTTTTTTATAAATTTAAATTCCACTCTTCTATTTTTGATTCTTCCTTCTTCAGTATTATTTGAACTTATGGGATTTTTTCGCCCCGTCCCATTACACTTACAATTCTATCTTCTGCAAGACCAATATTTAAAAGATTGGAACTAACATTTTCTGCCCTTTTTTGTGATAATCTTTTATTATATGATTTCATACCAGTTGTATCAGTATATCCAACTACCGAAACTAAAAAATCATTTTTTTCAACATAAGCTTTTACATCTTCCAATATAGGATAAGCTGCTTTTTTTAGCTCAGCACTATTTTTATCAAAAACTAATTCATGAGAACGAAGTGAAATAAAATCAGACTTTGTCAACTCAAACTTGCCAGTTTCATCTAATGGTGTTTCGTCAACTGCTTTAGAAATTTTTTTCTGTGTCAAACTCAAATCGGAATTTTTCTTTTGAACATCATTTTCATCTTTATCTATCTTTGTACCTGTTCCGTCCCGAGTGAGTGAAACTGTTATCAAATCAGGATCATCTACGGGCTTTTCAGGATTAGGCGGATCCAATGTCGGCACATCTTCTTCTTCATCTTCTTCTGTCACATCAGCTACATTTGCACGAATGATTTCTTTTCTCATTTCCGAAGTTGTCACTTTGCCTGAAACAGTCGGTACTGACATTGCTACAAGCGAGGACATCGCTAACACTACCGGTTTTTTCATCAATTTTACCTCCTTTATCTTTTATTTTTTAAGAATAAAATTTCAAATAATCAATTATTTTCTTAAATCATATTTTTTAAGTAACTCATCATATTTTCCATTTTCTTTTAATTTCTTAAGTTCTGCATTTATCTTCTGAATTAACTCAGCATTTTTTCCTTTGTCAAATGCCATTGCCATTCCATCATTATCCACTTTTTCATCAAAAATTTCCATTTCAGGATTTTTTTTCATATATTCAATTGCAACTACGTTATCCATTATAAGAGCGTCAACTTTTCCCATTTTTAAATCTAAGATTGTATTTACAATACTCTTATTTGGCACAACAACAGCACCATTAATTTTTCTAGCTGCAATTTCCTGTATTGACCCAAGTAAGACTCCAATTTTCTTTCCTTTTAAAGTTGAAGGCGTAACTGAGCTGTTACCTTTTTTTCTGATGTAAAGTTGTTTTGACACAAAGTAGTCATCTGTGAAATCCACTGATTTTCTTCTGTCATCTGTCGCTGTCATTCCTGAAACTATAACATCAATTTTTCCAGCTTTTAATGAAGGAATAAGTCCATCAAACGACTGGTCAATAATTTCGGTTTCATAGTTTAAATCTTTTGCAATCTCATTTATTAAATCCACATCAAATCCTACAACTTGCCCATTCTCTTTATATTCAAATGGTGCAAATACTGCATTCAATCCCACTCTCAATTTTTTTGAGTCCTTTGCCGCTTTATTTTCGCCACATGAAGTCAGTCCAAAAACTAACAATGTTAACATTAAAAATACTTTTTTCATATTTTTTCTCCTTTGCATTTAATTTTTTTATTTTATAAATTTTATTTTTTATATTTCTTTCCCAAAACTAATCAATTGGATTCAAAACTTTTTTCAAAAACTCTTTTGTTCTTTCATTTTTTGGATTATCAAAAATCTCTTTTGGTAAATCATCTTCCAAAATATATCCATCATCCATAAAAAACACTCTATTTGCAACATTTCTTGCAAATCCCATTTCATGAGTAACCACAATCATTGTCATTCCTGCTTGAGCCAGTTCTTTCATAACTTTTAGAACTTCTCCTATCATCTCAGGATCAAGCGCACTCGTAGGTTCATCAAATAGCATAATTTTAGGATCCATTGCTAACGCCCTTGCAATTGCCACCCTTTGTTTTTGTCCTCCTGACAATTTATTTGGATAAACATCTCTTTTATCTTCCAAGCCAACTTTTTTTAAAAGTTCAACTGCCTTTTTTCCCGCTTCCGTTTTTGAGATTTTTTTTAATTTTATTGGTCCCAAAGTAATATTTTCAAGTACAGTTTTGTGAGGATACAAATTAAAATGCTGAAAGACCATTCCGACATTTTCACGAATTTTATTTATATTTACTTTTTTTCCTAAAACATCCGTCCCATGTATAAAAATTTGCCCTGAAGTTGGCTCTTCAAGTCTGTTAATACATCTTAAAAAAGTTGATTTTCCTGAACCAGACGGTCCTATTATTGAAATTACTTCACCTTCTTTTATTTTTGTATCAATTCCTTTTAAAACTTCCAATTTACCGTATGACTTTTTAAGATTTTTTATTTTAATCATTTCATTTGTGTTAATTTCTTTTTTTATTTGAGTTAAATCTTTCGAATTAGTCATTTCTTCTCAACCTCATTTCCAGCATTCTTCCTAAAAATGAAAATATTTTTACGCTCACATAATAAATAATACCTGTAAATAATATTGGTCCAACACTGTAATAAGTTGCTTGAAGTCCGTTACTATTCATTGTTATATCAACGACACTTATATATCCCACAACCGATGTTTCTTTAAATAATGTAATAAACTCATTTACAAGTGCGGGTAATATATTTTTTATCGCTTGTGGCATAATTATTTCATTCATTGCCATTTTGTAAGGCATACCTGTTGCCCTTGCCGCTTCCATTTGTCCTTTATCAATACTTTCAATTCCCGAACGAACTACTTCTGCAACATAGGCAGCACTATTTAATCCTAGTGCAATCATCGCTATCCAATAGTTAGCAAATAATTTTATAAGTACTGAAAGTATAAGTAATTGTAATATCATAGGCGTTCCACGCATTATATCTATGTATTCATCAATTATTATTTCTTTTATCATATCAAAAACTGGAAAGTTTGTTCTCAAAAATTTTAAAAATGCTAAAAACATCCCCAAAAATATTCCAATCAAAGCTCCTCCAATTGTCAAACCAACTGTTGTTATCAAATAACTGTCAACGATGTAAAGTTTCCACTCATTTGGTTTCAATTCTTTTGGAAATGTCAATATCAAACCAACTGCCACAATTATTAGAAAATATGATATTTTTAATACTTTTCTTAACTTTTCTATATTTTTCATAATTTTATGAACTTTTTTGTCCACATCCTCCTTCCAAAATTTTTTCATATATTACATTATACCTAATATTTTTTACTTTTTCAATAAAAACTTAAAAAAACTTATTTTTATGATAATTTTAGAAAAAATAACATTTTTATTGCTTTTCTTTTCTTTTTATGTTAAAATTGCATTAATAGAAATAATCAGAAAGGGTGTGAAATCAATGATAACCGTTTCTATAAATGCTAATCCTGACATAGAAAAAAAAATAAACAATTATGTTAAGGAAAATAATATCAATTTAAACCAAGTAATGTTAGATTTAATTCTTGAAAAAATCGAAGATGAAGAAGACTATAAGTTGGCTGTTGAGGCTTATGAAGAAGAAAAAGACAACAGAGAAAACTGGATTAGCCACGAAGATTTAATAAAAAAATTAGGGTTAGAAAATGAAATATAGTCTAATGTACTCTGAAAAAGCACAGAAACAACTAAATAAACTAGATAATTCTATGAAATCAAAAATTTTAAAATATATTGATCAAAATCTTTTTGATACAGATAATCCAAAAAAATTTGGAAAAGCATTGAGATATAATCTAAAAAGATTTTGGAGGTATCGAGTTGAAAATTATAGAATTATTGTAAAAATTGAAGAAAACGAATTACTTATTTTGGTTGTTCAAATAGATAAAAGGGATAAAATTTATATTTAAAATTTCTGAATTGAATTTTAAATTATTGGGTTGAATTGAGGATTAAAAATAATAAAACTGTCTGATATTCTTGATTTTAAAAAATAACAGGCAGTTTTGTTTTACATAATATAAAATTAAATATTGTTTAGCATATCAATATTTAAAGCTTAGTACTTTTGATACAATATCAAAGATATTAATTTTAAAATCTTCTTTAGTTACATCTATTGATTTCAGAAACTCTTTATTATCTCTTAACGATTTCCATAACAATTTTTTCTCTACCTCATTAGTATTAATCTTGTATAAAAGATTTGCCAGAGTAATAATTGATCTTTTTTCAGATGAACTATACCATGCGCTATATTTTCTTTTTATATATTCATCAAGATCTTCATTTGTATATTTAGGCTGTAATTCCTTTATAGGATTTACTAATAATTGAGTACTCGTATCTATCAACTGAATATATTTTTTTAATTCATCTTGTTGCTCTTCTGTCATTTCACTGTAATTTAATCCTAAACTTTGTATAATTCTAATAGCAAATTTTAACTCTATATTCTCATTATCAATTTGTTTAATACGATTATCTAATTCATTTATTGCTAATTCAAAAGATTTCAAATCACGGTTACTAATCCTTATAAATAAATTTTCAAGACATTTTTGATCATTTTTATTTTTCCAAAATAAAAGTCCCCCTGCTATAACTCCAACTCCTGCAATAGCCAATCCAATAGGCCCCATTAAAGCAAGAAATGCTTCTCCAGCAGCCATTCCACCTCCACCTGCTGCAAGTGCACCTCCTCCAATCCATGCCAAACCTGCATTCATAGCCGCAGCACCACTCAAAGCAGATATAGCAGTTCCTGTTGAAGCAACACCAAATGTGGTAGCAATACCCATAGCTACACCAGGACCCAAAGCAGCAACCGCAACACCAGCTCCAATTCCAACTCCCGCAACTCCAGCAGCGGTAGCATCTTTATTTTTTATTTCTTCATATTTTTTTATTATCTCATCAACTTGATTTTTCCAATTTAATCTAATTTGTTTTAATTCTTCATACCGCATTTTTTCTTCATTCGGTATATTTTGAACTTTATCAAATTCTTCTTGAATATTCGTTAATGTTGTGTTTAAAATGCCTAGATGTTCTCCCAATATAGTTATTTTTTCATTTACTCTAACAACTATTTTTTGTACTTTGTCCTGCATCTTTTCAAGTTCTGTTTTTCCTTTTTTCATATATTCTTTCCTCCATTTAAAATTAAAATAAAAATTTACATTATATTATACCCCCCCCCGAATTTGATTTTGATTACAGAATAATTAAAATTAATTAAATTATTATTTCGTTTTTTGCATTATTTTTGAAAAACATCAAAAAAACAGAAAATTTTTTCATAAAAAGTTAAAACATAGAATATGTTGTAAAAATTTTTGAAAGAAGGTAAAGTAATTATAAATTTTTTCAATGGTTCAAGACCTTTTATTAGCAAGTAATATGAAATATAATTTCTATTTTTTAAATGAAGTTTAATGTAAATATGAATAAAAAAACTACACCACTTTAATTATAAATAAATTTTTTGGTGCAGTCCATATTTTTTATAAAATTTCAACTAACAAACTTTGAAACCCTTCAAAAACAACTTTCTCTCCATCATTTTCAAAACCATCAAAATTATTAATCAAAATCTCTCCAATTTTAGTTTCTTTTTTTCCCAAAACTTTCGCAATTTCACTCAATTTAACCTCTTGTTTCATTTCAGAAAAATTATTAATACAAAGAACTTTTTGATTTTTATATTTTCTCACATAAGCGATAATTTTTTCATTCTCCAACGGAACAGAGATGAAATCACCAAAAGTCAAGCAATCTGAATATTTACCATTTTGTCTCAAATCAATCATTTTTTTGTAGTGTGAAAAAATTGAATCTTTGTCATTTATTTGGTCTACTACATTTGTTGCGGCTTGACTTCCTGTTAATTTTATCCACGATTTTGAGTCTTTATCTTTTGAAAATCCAGCATTCTTGCTACTATCCCATTGCATAGGCGTTCTTGAATTGTCACGGCTTCGTTTATTTACAAAATGCAACGCTTCTTCAGATGAAAATCCTTCTCCTAAAGCCCGTTGATATTGATCTTTACTTGCAATGTCGTCAAATTCAGAAATATCATTTCTCACAAAATTATCCATTCCAATTTCTTGACCTTGATAAATAAACGGTGTTCCTCGCAAGAAGAAAAATACATTTGCTAACAATTTTGCATTTGTTTCATTCGCTTTTTTACCAAAAAATTTATTCAAACTTCTTGGTAAATCATGATTTTCCAAAAATGGTGCTCCCCATCCGTATTTTTGCTGTGTCAACTGACTTTCAAAAATCTTATTTCTCAATTCCACAGTTGGAATATCTCGTAATGAATAGTAAAATCCACCTTTTGTCATATCCAAATCAGAATAACTAAAATCGAAAATCATCGAAAAGAACCCATCTTCACCAATAAAATCATTGTATCTTTCATACTCCAACAACGGCGTTTCAGCCACAGTCATACAATTATGCTTTTTAAAAGTTTTTTTCGCTAATTCACCCAAAAATTCCTCAATTCCAGGTTGATTTAACGTATATTTAATACTGTAGGCGAATCCATCCGCTCCATCAACAGGTAAATTCAAATATCTCGCATCTTTTTTTATTGAATTAATTGCATCAACTCTAAATCCAGCAATTCCCTTTTCAAGCCAATAATTTACCATTTTATAAAGCTCTTCCCTGACTTCAGGATTTTCCCAGTTTAAGTCAGGCTGTTTTTTTGAGAATAAATGCAAATAATACATTTCATTCCCATTTTCATCAGCTTCACCTTCAACTTTTTCCCAAGCAGAACCACCAAAATGGCTTCTCCAGTTTGTTGGTGGCAATCCGTTTTCTCCTCTTTTAAAAATATAGTAATCTCTATACTTACTTTCAGGATTTCTCAATGCTTCCAAAAACCACTCATGCTCATCAGAAGTATGATTAATTACTAAATCTAGAATTACTTTTATCCCTCTTTTTTCCGCCTCCGCAATCAATCTCTCCAAATCTTCCTTTGTCCCAAATTCAGGATTCACATCGTAATAATCTGAAATATCATATCCATTGTCATCCATTGGCGACTTAAATATCGGACAAACCCAAATAAGCGTTATTCCTAAATCCTTCAAATAATCTAACTTTTCTGTAATCCCATTCAAATCCCCAATTCCATCGTTATTACTGTCATAAAAACTTCTTGGATAAATTTGATATCCAACTTCTTTTTTCCACCATTTTTTATCTAATTTTTTTATATCCATATTTTTCTCCTTTCTATTTAATAATTATTGCAACAATTCTATCACTTTCTTTACTTCTATAACTTCTAATTTTTTGAATCATTATTTAAATCTACTTTATCTACTTATTACTAATACAAATTTTTACTTCATTGCTTAATTTGTACTCATCTAGTAACTGTTTTGCATAAAACCTTGCTCTATTTGAACTTATCGTACCTTCAGAATAATATTTTGTTCCTTTTATAGGAAATGCTGTTACAAGTAAATTACTATTTTCCGTTATTAAAGGATCTTTTTCGGGATAATTTTTAGTAGCTCGATTTTTATGAATTTGATTTTTTTCTACAATATATTGAAATTTTTCTTTGTCTACATCATATGCGATTTTACAAATTTTTGAAAAGAACTCTTTCCATGTAGAAACTGATATATGATTATCACGGAAAATAATATAATCTATATCTTTTCCTTCCATTGGAGTCGTCGTATCTGAAATAGAATAAATTCCTTCTTCTACAAATTCATTAGAAGGATTTTTAATTTGATAACTTCTTGTTCTTTCAAGTGGAGAAGTTATATATTTACAAGCTTTTGTAGAAATTTCATTATTTCTTTTTTGTATATTTTCTTCATTCCATTTTTCATTTTCACAAACTTCTGATGTAATTACAAATTGAACATCTTTTAAATATATTTTTTTTTCTTCCCAAGGTCTATTTGAAATTGTTGAATTATATTCTTTTGAAATAGGTGCTTTATTCCCAATACAATTTAAATATTTTTCATGAATAAATTCTGCTTTTTCTTTTCCGCCAAGATAAGTTTTCCAATATTCACTTAAAGTTTGTGGCATTAGATGCTCTACTGTTACTTCAGAAAGTGGCACTGAGATATTTTTCTTTTCAGATTCTTCTATTATCAGTAAAATAATTCTAGCATAATTATTTCCAACAAAATTCATAAGTGCTTCTTTAAATTCTGCATCATTTGGAAATCTTCCGGCAGGGGTTGAGCTATTAGACAATTCAAACAATATAATTTCATAATATTCATCTGTTCTATCAAGCTCTTTTAATTTTTTTATCAAATTATATACAACTGCACTTATTGTTCCTCCTCCTCCTGATGGAGCAACAACACGGTATCTTATTAAAAAATCCCTTAATAAAATTAGACACTTGATTAGTTCTTCAACATTTTCATCATATAATTCTTCAAAAATAAATAAGTATAACGGATAAAAATCATCTGATTTAATGAAATTTAAACTCTTTAATACTTTATTTACTTTTTTATTAGGACAATTCTCAAATTTTATCCACTCATAATATTTAGAATAATGTTTCATTTGATATAAAATTTCCTCATGTGTCATTTCTAAATCGGAAAAATATTCTTTAAATTTTTTATAAATTTTTGATTCTGAAACTTCTTCAAATATATTTAAAGTTAAAAAGTTTTTTGAAAATTTAGAAATATTTTCACCTCTAACTTTTTTTTCAATTGGTATCCAATACTTTTCATAAAGCTTTTCTTGTTCTTTTGAAGTTGTAGACAGTAACAAAAAATTTCTTATTAAATCTGATGGTGCCAATCTTTTTCCTGTAGAATTTATTTTTTCAAAAATTGTTTGAACAACCTCTAAATCATTTTCAATTTGCAAATTAACATCTACTATTTCTAGCTTGCTTATTGTTTCATAAATATCTGATATTTCTATATTTTCACTATCTATTAACTTCAAAAAATACTTATAATTTTTAAATATATTATTATTTTTATCTATTTCTTCTGTTCTTCCATCAACTATAGATATAAATGTTCTTTGATCATAAGATGTTTGTTTAAGTCTAACTCTAAACTTACTATTGTCTGTATCATTAATTAAATATCTTTTATTTATACTATTAATTATATTTTTATCTATTGTTTTATCTCTTAAAGCACAAAGCAAAATAAGTATAGTTGAAACTCTCTGCTGCCCATCTATAAGTATTAATTCTGAGTACGAAGCTCCATTGTTTTCTCCAACATAGTAGACAATATTTCCTAAATAATGTTTTTTATTTGTAGTATGAGCTTTTATTATATCTTCAAATAATTCTCTACACTGTTCATAAGACCATTCATAATTTCGTTGAAACGGTGGTATTATAAAAACTTTATCAAATCCACCAATAAAATTTAAAATACTAGTTTCTGTTGCTTTCATAATATTTACTCTCCTTATTAACTTAATATACTTTTTCACTATTTATAAAAATTTTTAACTATTTATAATTAATTTTATTAAGCTAATTATACCACAAAAAAAGACACTACTTCAATAGCAGTGCCTTTATTTTTGCAATTTATTTTACTATACCACGCTGAATGGTTATTTTCCTAAATAATTATATCATAAATTAATTAACATTTCAAGCACTAAAAATTTATTTTCATTTTAAAATTATTCAGATGTAATCTATTTCAATACTGGCCAGAAGTCTTTATTTGCTTCAATTAAATCATCTAATATTGCTTTTGCAACAGAGGCACTTGGTACTGTTCTTGACAATGTGATTGCTTGCCAAAGTTTTTGGTATGAACCTTCTATCCATGCTTCTACAGTCAATTTTTCAACAGAAACTTGTTGTTCCATAAGCCCTTTTTGGAATTGAGGGATTTTACCTTGAACAATTTTTTCAGGTCCATTTGAACCTACTATACAAGGTACTTCAACCATTGCAGTTGGATCAAAGTTTGAGATTGCTCCGTCGTTTTCTACGATTAATAACATTCTTTCTTTTGTATCATAAGCAATTGCTCTTGCCAAGTCAACTATGTATGAAGCGTGATCATCTACGTGAAGTTTACTATCTTTTGCAGTTCCTTTTTCAGCGATTTCTCTACATTCTCCGAATACAAATTTTTCTCTTCCTTCCATTACTTCATTTGCTCTTGTGTGATTAGGATTTGAATGTTTCACTACATAATCAGGGAATAAATAATATTTTAAATAAGTATTTGGCATTGTTGTCGGATCAACTGCAAACACATCTTTTGCTTTTGTAAATGTGTCATTCCAGCTTGCTTCTGTATTTTCACCTTCAATTTCCACATTATATCCAACTTTTGCAACTTTTTCTCTTAATGCAGGCATTAAATCATTTCCTTGTTTATCTCTAATATCTGTCCACCATCCAAAATGATTCAATCCGAAATATCTCACTACCATTTCTTTTCTCGATTTTAATCCTAACATTTCAGCCATTCTAAGTTCGATTCCAATTGGCATATCACAAATATTTAATATCTTAGAGTTTGGACGTAGTCTTCTAGTTGCTTCTGCCACGATTGCCGCAGGATTTGAGTAGTTCAGCATCCAAGCATTTGGTGAATATTTTTCCATAAAGTTGACTAATTCGATAACTCCACCAATTGAACGCATTCCATAAGCAATTCCTCCAGGTCCACAAGTTTCTTGTCCTAATACTCCGTGTCTTAAAGGTATTTTTTCGTCTTTTTCACGCATTGCATATTTTCCAACTCTTATATGTGCCATAACAAAGTCAACATCTGTAAACGCTGTTTCAGGATCAGTTGTATAAACAAAGTTAATATCAGGTGCTTTTTCTTTTATTATAATATCACATGCTTTTGCAATAACTTCTTGTCTTTGGGCATCATTATCATAAAATTTTATCTGTCTAATCGGGAATTTATCCAAGTTTTCTAACAACATCAAAACAATCCCTGGAGTAAATGTACTCCCTCCACCAGCTACTACAATTGAAAATTTTTTCATAAATAATCATCTCCTATAATTTATTAGTTATATATTTTTTGTTTTCTCATTTCAGTAACTATTATATCATAAATTTTTAAAAAGTCAATAGGTTTATATAAATCTTTTTAAGATTTATTATTATTATATAAATCTTTTTATTTTTAGTTGTTATTTAAAGAAATTTATTGTATAATATATAAAAATAATATGAAAGGTTTATACAAATGACTAAATATGAAAAAGTATATTATGATATAAAAGATAAAATTAAAAATGGTATTATTAAACCAGGAGATTTTTTAAAAAAAGAAGATGACTTGGCAAAAGATTATAATTTTTCCAAACTTACCGTGAGAAAAGCTCTTTCTATACTGGAGGCTGAAGGTTTTATTCAAAAAGTGAAGGGGAAAAAATCAATTGTACTGGAGAAAAAAAATTTGGAAAATATTTCTCTGACTTCAATTCAAACTGTGCAGGAACTCAATAAACTTCAAAATATTAATCTTGAAACCGACTTAATCAGCTTATACATTGTTCAGGGAGATAAAAAATTAATGAAAGAATTTCAAGTTTCTGAAAGTGCCGATTTTTATAAAGTTGTCCGTACTAATTCTTTAAACAGTGAAGTCTTAAATTATTCTACAAGTTTTTTTGACAGAAAAATTGTACCTTTTTTGAATGAAGAGATTGCCAGAAAGTCAATATATGAATATTTGGAAAAGGATTTAAAACTAAAGATCGGCTATTCTCGAAGAGATATTAATTTCAGAAAGATTACGCCAGAAGAACAGAAATATCTCAAATTAAAAGATATAAATATGGTTGTTGTCATTGAAACTCATGCCTATTTATCAAATGGAACACTTTTTCAGTATGAAACAATAATCCATCATCCTGAGAAATTTACTTTCACTGCTATTGCAAAAAGATAATTTTTATACAAAAAAAAGAGATTATATCATTTTTGAAATAACCTCTTTTTTTTTATTTTGAAATTTTTTCAAATGCTTTAACAAATCCAATCGTATAAATATCAAAAAATAAATTTACATTTTTTTCAGGAATATCACCTAATGCCATCATCACATTTTTTGCAAAATGTATAGGACTATCTCCTTTTGCAGTTACCAAGTTTCCATCAATTACTGACTCCATTTCTACAAAATTTTTAGAATTCGTATAATTCAAATTATCTTTTATTTCATCAAAGCTATTTACCGTATGTTTTCGATCATTCAATAATCCATTTGTCGCAAGAAAATATGCAGCATCACAAATAGCACCTACAACTTTATTAGGATTATTTTTAAATTTTTTCACAAGCTCAACAATCTTATTATTTGTTTCTTCTGTTTGACTTCTCCAAGTTCTCCCACCAA
The DNA here is from genome assembly GCF_041200005.1 of Leptotrichia rugosa. Lineage (NCBI taxonomy): Bacteria > Fusobacteriati > Fusobacteriota > Fusobacteriia > Fusobacteriales > Leptotrichiaceae > Leptotrichia > Leptotrichia rugosa. The sequence goes on along the minus strand of NZ_CP165644.1, from coordinate 936,653 downwards.
TTAAAACTAACCCGTCTACATCGTTTTCATCAATTTCTTTCAATGTCAAATCAGGTAACACTTTTAAATTTCCCATTGACTTTTTTAAATTTTTATCAATTGAAGCAAAGTTAGTTGTATAATTTTTTGTTATATTCTTATCATTCAATGCTGAAGATAAAAAAGCTGCTTCCCAATCTGAAAATTCATCTAAAATTACAAAAACTATATTTTTCATTTTCTTTATCTCCTTTAATTATTAAAAATTCTATTTATTTTATTTAACAATAAGAGATCAAAATCTCTCGCTAAATAACATAATTTTATATAAAAGAAAGAACTTTCTCAAATCCTGTATTTTAAAACCTTAAAATTAAAATCTTAAAATTTTTGACTTTTGAAAATTCTTTCTTAATTTTTTTATAAAATTTAATTTCAATTATTTATTATTTATCAAATTTTATTTTTACCCTTTTTTCATCATGTCTTCAATTCTTTCTCTTACTTGAGGTACTGACAATCCGATGATTACTTGAATAGCTGTTCCTTTTCTAACTACACCATGAGCTCCTGCTGCTTTAAACGCTGCATCTGGTAATAATTTACTTGCATCTTTTACACTTACTCTAAGTCTAGTTGCACAGTTATTAAGTTCTTCAATATTTTCTCTTCCACCTAATGCTTCAAGAATGATTGCACCTTTTTGAGCATATTCATCTCCACCAGCTGCGGCAGCTGCACCTTGTGCTCCACCTTCACCGTGTTTAGCTCTATAGTCAGCTTTTGTATAAAGTTTCATTTCTTCATCTTCATCTTCTCTACCTGGAGTTTTTAAATCCATTTTTAAAATTAAGAATCTGAATAATACGAAGTAAATACATGTGAAGATTAATCCAATTACAATTTGAGTAATTACTGTTCCACTGTGGTTTTTAAACATTGGAATCCAGTTTAAGAACATAAAGTCTAAGAATCCTCCACCGAAGTTTCCTACAACTCCAAATATATACATCAATGTTGCCATTGTTGCAGCTAATACTGCGTGTAATCCAAATAATACTGGAGCTATAAATAAGAATGTAAATTCAAGCGGTTCTGTTATTCCTGAAACTATTGCAGTTAATAAAACTGGTAATAACAATCCTGCTACTTTTCTCTTGTTTTCAGGTTTAGCTGTTGAATACATTGCAAGTGCGATACCTACTGAACCAAAGATTTTTGAGTTACCGTGTAATGCAAATCCACCTTGTGGGAACATTTCTTTTAAAGGTTTTGTAGATTGAGCAAATTGACTTATATGTTGAACCCAGTAAGTTTGAATTCCACCCGGAACTGCTGCTGGTCCGAATATAAATGGTGTATATACAAAGTGATGCAATCCTGTTGGAATCAATGCTCTTTCAAGGAATGTATAAATCCATACTCCAATTGGTCCTGAAACTTTTAATAATTGTTGTAAGTTGTTAATTCCAATTTGAACTTTTGGCCAGCAAAGTGCAGTTATGAAAGCACATGGAATCATTACTAAGAAACCAATAATATAAACAAATACTGTTCCTTGAAATACTCCTAAAAAGTCTGGTAACTTTTTATCAAAATATTTATTATGTAAATAAACTACTATTGCAGAAATTATAATTGCACCAAATAAGTTTGTATCTAGTGTTTTTACTCCAGCAATTACTGCAAGTCCACTTGTTCCTCCAGCTTCTTGACTCATGTCAACACCAAAGAAGCTCCATTGTGTAAGCATTGCTGCTACAAGATAATTATAAGTTGTATATAAAGCAAAAGCTTCAAGACATGCTCTTGCATTTGTTTTATTCGCAAGGCTGATTGGCAATCCGATTGCGAACAATAACGGCATTTGTCTAAATACTGTCCAACCACCTTCACTTATCACAAACCAGAATTTATACCAGTTTGTCCCTTCATTTGCAATTGAACCCATTACTTGTGGATTCGTAAATAGTGATGCTATTCCTACGACTAACCCTGTGAATGCAAATAATAGAACTGGCGCCATCATTGCTCCACCAAATCGCTGAATTTTTTTCATCATGATTGAGTACCTCCTAAAAATATTTATAAATTAAAATTTGTTTTACATATTAGTTATACCTCATAATTTTCATTTGTCAAGACATTTACGGAAAACTTTTTAAATTTTTTTTATCTTTTACCAAAATGAAAATTTTATAACTCTATTTTCACTTCCAAACCAAAATGATCTGAAACAACTTCCTTATTTTCTCCATTAAAAATGACTTTACTTTCTAAAACTTTTACTTTTTTATTTGAAAAAATGTAATCCAGTCTTTTCTCAGAACCGCTAGTTGCCCAACCATCAATTTTTTTATTGACTGTTATTCCACTATCTTTTTTTTCAGCTAATTCGTAAGTGTCAAATAATCCTTGATTTATTATATTTTGATAAGCTTCTTGATTATGTATTGCATCTGTGTTGAAATCTCCCATCAAAAATTTTAAATTATCATTTTTCGTTCTTTTTAAAATTGTCTGAATATTTTCTCCCATATCTTCTGTTTCACAATTTGGCAAATTCATATGGCAACTGTAAAACTCTACTTTTTGCCCTTCATAATCCAAAGTTATACTCACAATTCTTCTTGCGTTAATAACTCTGACAGATTGTGAAAAGGTGCAATAAAACTCATCCTCATCTTTTATTGGATGCTTTGTAATAATTGCCACTCCTTCGTCATATTTCCCAAAACCGATGTGAGAATTGCTCCAATGATAATAATAATCAGTATCTGTGTACTTTTCCAGCTTTTCCAGCAATTTCCATCCGTAATTATCGTTTCGAATTCCATCGTAAATAACTGGACTATTCATAAGCTGATTCACTTCTTGCATAGCAATTACATCATACTGCTTTTCAGCAATCGTCTTTGCCAAAATTTCCATCTTTTCATCTTGATTTTCTTCCAACCACGCATGTGTGTTGATTGTCAATAATTTCATTCCACTGCCTCCTATTTTTTATTTTTCTTAATATTATATTACACTTTAATATTACAACATTTTTTTTATATAGTCAAGATATTCGAATAAGTAAAAATTTTTTTAATAACTTTTACGGATAAGTTGACTTTTTAAAAAAAATATAGTATATTTAAAGTAGTATAGTTTTTATAAAAATATATTTTTTAATAAAAAAATTTTAGGAGGGCTACTATGTTTAAAAGAAGTTCTGGGATTTTATTACATCCAACTTCACTTCCAGGAAAATATGGAATTGGAACACTTGGAAGAGAAGCTTTTAATTTTATAGATTTTTTGAAAAAATCTAATCAAAAACTTTGGCAAATTTTTCCACTTGGACCCACAGGTTATGGAGATTCGCCTTATCAATGTTTTTCTTCATTTGCAGGAAATCCTTATTTGATTGACTTTGATTTATTAATTGAGCAAAACTTGCTTTCAGGAAACGATCTTGAAAATGTAAATTTTGGAGAAAACGAAGAATTCGTTGATTATGGTGCAATTTACAACAGTAAATATCCGCTACTTAGAAAAGCTTACGAAAACTATAAAGCTAATCAAAATGACGAATTAAGAGGAAAATTTGAAGAATTTAAATTTAAGAATGCCGAATGGCTAGACGACTACAGCCTTTACATTTCGCTAAAAAACCATTTTGGTGGACTTTCTTGGAACGAATGGCAAGAAGATATTAAAAACAGAGAACCACAAGCTATGGAGAGATATAGAAACGAACTTTCTGACGACATTGAATATCATAATTTCATTCAATTTTTATTCTTCTCACAATGGGAAGCTGTAAAAAGATACGCAAACGAAAACGGAATTAAAATCATCGGAGATATTCCAATATTTGTTGCTGCCGACAGTGCTGACACTTGGGCAAATACTGATATTTTCCTATTTGACAAAGATAAAAAACCAGTTAAAGTGGCAGGAGTTCCGCCTGACTATTTCAGTGCCACAGGACAACTTTGGGGAAATCCTTTATACGACTGGCAAAAATTGAAAGAAACTAACTACAGATGGTGGATCGATAGAGTAAAATCTAATCTTACAACTTGTGATATAATAAGAATCGACCACTTCAGAGGATTTGACGAATACTGGGCTGTTCCTTATGGAGATAAAACTGCCGAAAATGGTACTTGGTGTCCAGGTCCTAGAATGGACTTATTTAATGCCATAAAAAATGAACTTGGAGATTTACCTATAATTGCTGAAGATTTAGGAACAATGACACAAGGAGTTATTGATTTGAGAAATGCTTCTGGTTTCCCAGGAATGAAAATTTTAGGATTTGCATTTGACTCAGCTGAAGAAAATGACTACTTGCCACACACATATGACAAAAACTGCGTTGTCTACACAGGTACTCACGACAACGACACAATCGTTGGATGGTTTGAAAAAGCAAAAGAAGAAGACAAACAATTTGCAAGAGATTATTTAAATTCAACAAATGATGCAAATATACACTGGGACGCTATAAGAGGAGCTTGGAGTTCAGTCGCAAACATTGCAATTGCACCAATTCAAGACTTTTTAGGACTTGGAAGCTATGCTCGTATAAATACACCAGGACTTGCATCTGGAAATTGGCAATGGAGATTAAAACCAAATCAATTGACAGACGAACTAGCACAAAATATTGCAAAATTGACAAAAACTTATTCAAGATGATTATTAATTCTTAATTACTATGTAAAGAAAATATTTCTAATTTTAATTCTAATTTTAGAAATATTTCTTTTTTTTAAATATAAAATTTAATATTGAAAAAAATTAATATCTATTATATACTTTATACAAGAAAAAATATTAAACGAAGGATGTAATTTTTATGGATTATAAAACGATTATTGTCGGAATTGCAGGGGGAACAGGCTCAGGAAAAACTAGTGTCACTCATGCAATTATTAAAAATTTGGAAAAAAAGGGAATTCACTCAATACTTCTTGAACAAGATTCCTATTACAAAAGAAATGACCATTTAACTTACGAACAAAGGGTTACATTAAATTATGACCATCCGGACGCGATAGATTTTGATTTGCTTGAAACTCACATTCTCGCATTAAAAAACAATAAATCTATCGAAAAACCTATTTATGATTTTCAAGTTCACAACAGAGTAAACAGAACTGAACATATAGAGCCAGCAAATTTGATTATTGTGGAAGGAATTTTAGTTTTAGCAATTGAAAAAATACGCAATTTATTTGATGCAAAAATATTTGTAGATACAGATGATGACGAAAGACTTTTGCGAAGAATAGAAAGAGATCTAAATGAAAGAGCCAGAAGTTTTGAAAGTATAAAAAATCAATATATCAAAACCGTTAAACCTATGCACTTGGAATTTGTAGAACCGTCTAAAAGATATGCTGATGTCATAATTCCAAGAGGAAAAGACAATAAAGTCGGTATAAATATGGTTGTCAGCCGACTTCGCTACTTATTTAACAAATTAAAAAACAAATAGAAAAGAGGTAATCTTATGAAAATAGTTGTAATTGGCGGTGGAGCTGCAGGAATGATGTTTTCCACTCAATATAAAAAAGCAAATCCTAATGATGAAATTTTTTTGTTTGAAAAATCAAGCTATGTGGCTTGGGCTGGATGTCCAACTCCTTATTTTATCGCTGATGAATTAAAAAAAAGCGATGTTTTGCACGGAACTCCTGAAGATTTTATAAAAAGAGGAGTTAATGTAAAAATTCATCACGAAGTTAAAAGCATTGATTTTGAAAATAAAACACTTGAAGTAAAGGGAAATGAAATTAATGGAATTTTTTCTTACGACAAGCTTGTAATTGCTGTCGGTGGAAAATCATTTGTTCCAAATATTGAAGGATATTCTCCAAATTTAGAAAATGTCTTTACGTTATCTCACGCTGAAAGTGCTTTTAAAATTAAAGAATATTTAACTCAGAATAAAAAGAAACTAAAAAATGCAGTTGTAATTGGAGCTGGATTTGTTGGAATTGAAATGGCAGAATCTTTTCAAAAAAATGGACTTGATGTAACTGTCATTGAAAAAGCAAAGGAAATTTTTCCAACAGTTTCAGAAAATTTAAAAGAAAAAATTTACAAAAAATTTGAAGAAAAAGATATAAATCTAAAATTGAATTCTGGTGTTGTTGCCATAAATTCTGAAAATAATGTCGCAAAATCAGTAAAATTAGACTCATCTGAAAATATTGACTTTGATATTGCATTATTTAGTATAGGAGTTACTCCAAACATAGATTTTTTACCAAAAACATTAAAAACTGACAGTGGAAAAATCATTGTAAATGATAAATTTGAAACAAATATAGACGATGTCTACGCAATTGGAGATTGTGTATTTAACAAGTATTACAAAACTGACAGAAATTTATTTGAGCCGCTTGGAGATGTTGCAAATAAACACGGAATGATGCTGGCTAAATATTTATCTGGACAAAATATAAGCTGGAAAGGATTAATTCGCTCATTTGCCACTTCATTTTATGATATAAAATTAGCACAAACTGGACTTTCTCTAAAAGAAGCGACTGAACTTGGCTACAATGCCGATGTTGTCAAAATGAAAGCGATGTATAAAAACTCTGGATTCGCAGATTCAATTCCTGCAAGTGCAGAAATTGTTTATGATAAAGATAAAAAAGTTGTCTTGGGTGGTGCAATGGTAGGTTTTGAAGCTGTCGCACAATTTATCGACCAAATTGCGATTGTTATCACTTTTGAAATACCAATTGAAAATTTTATCGAAATTGATTTCGCTTATTCTCCAACAAATGCGAGTGTTTGGAATCCACTTCTTGTAGTTTATAGAAAAGTTATTAAATAAGGGAGTTTTTTTTGAAGAATAAGATACATAAAATCAAAAGTGATATTAATAAAAATAAAAAATTTAAAATAAATTATCAAATATTCTTTATTTTTCTTGCAATTTACAGCTTTGCCACGACGCTACTTGATTTACACGGCGATATTCATATTTCTGAAAATTCTCTCTTGAATTTTATTGATTTTTCGATTTATTTGATTTTTGCTATTGACTACATAATAAGATTTATATTTGCTAAACACAAAGCTGATTTTATTGAAAACAATATCCCCGATTTAATTTCAATAATTCCATATTATTCAATTTTTAGATTGTTTAGGATTTTTAAAATCAGAAAATTTGCAAAAATTTTTAGACATTTAAAATTATCTCGATTTTATCTTTTTGTAAAAAAAACATACAAAAAAATAAAAAAATTTTTAAAGTTAAATGGTTTAATTTATTTATTAATTATGGCGGGACTTGGAATTATAATCTCAGCTCTTGTCATTTCCTATGTGGAAAAAATGAATTATGGCGACAGCCTTTGGTGGGCATTTGTTACAGCGACTACAGTTGGCTATGGAGATATTTCTCCTAAGACTTATATTGGAAGATTTGTTGCCATTTTTCTGATGCTCATTGGAATTGGAACTTTCGGAATGATTACTGGAACAATTGCAACCTATTTTTTGAATAAGCAAAACGATGTTGCACCAAACGATGATTTGGACAAATATATTTTAAATTCCGAAAATTTTAGCGACTCTGAAAAAAAAGAAATAATTACTTTTATACACTTTATAAAATCAAAGCGGGAAAAATAAAAAGATTTAAAATTTTGAATTGAATAAAAATATTCTTTTCTCATTTTAAATCTTTTTTTACTTTTTTTTTCTCCATCTTTTGTGTTGCCACATATATTGCTCTGGATATTCCCTAATTATTTCTTCAAATTCATTATAAATTTTTTGCATATTAAATTTCATAGTTTCTTTTAACTTGCTCTGCTTTTCTATCTCAATAATCTTTTTATTTTTTACAATTATTTTATTATTTTTATCAAATACCGCATAAGCCAGTACCAATGGAACTTTATACTTAATCGACAAAAGCACAGGTCCAGCAACCGCCGTTGTTTTTCTGCCAAAAAATTCAATCTCCACATCTTTTCCATAGTGATCTGAAGCCAAAGCAATTATTGATTTTTCGTTTATAGCTTTGCTTAAAAGCTGACTTTCATGCAGCGGAATTGAATTTAGTCCGCCTTTTTCACGCCACTCAGTCATTAAATCATTAATTTTCTCATTTTTTTGCTTTCTAAAAACAGCATAAAATTTTCTCAAATTTTCCATTTTACTTCCCGCTTCAAATCCGCCTAAATGCAATGAAACAATCAAAACTGCCTTATCTTTTGCCATTCCTATTGCCTTTTTCATCAGCTCTTCATTTTCAACAGAAGTATTTTCCCCTTTTGTAATTTCTTCTAAAAAAATTGAAGTCATTATCATTTTTCCCATCGTTTTATATGACTCTTTGGCTATTCTTCTGACTTCTTTTTCATTTTTTTGGGGAAAAGCATTTTTTATATTGTCTAATGTCAATTCTCGTCTTTTTTTTACTAAGAAATATGCTAAAAGTCCCATTTTTTCAAAAAATTTGTATCGCCACTTCAATGAAAAAATTGATAAAATATTTTTTAATGCTACAAGAAAAAATTTTAACATATTTTCTCCTTTTTTTATCTTTTTTATCCTTTTTTAAAAAAAGAGCATATTTAATACGCTCTTATTTATTACTATTTTCTGATTCCTAACTTTTCGATTAAGTTTCTGTAATCGTCTACATTTCTATTTTTAACATAGTTTAATAATCTTCTTCTTTTTCCGATTAATTTTAATAATCCCGCTCTTGAATGAACATCTTTAGGATGTACTTTTAAGTGTCCTGTCAAATGACTGATTCTATCTGTTAATAAAGCTATTTGAACCTCAGCAGAACCTGTATCTTGAGCATTTTTTCCAAATTTTTCAATAATCTCTTTTTTCGCTGTTAATGCCATTTATAATTTCCTCCTAATTTTATTATCTAAACCAAGAATATAGTGGCAAACTGATATTCATAGTTTAAATTCTTTAATATTATATCATACATTTTTTTTTATGTAAAGAAATTAATTCATAAAAGTTTTTGTAAGTGAATCTTCATCCACTGGCAACTCCAATTCTTCTTCGACTTTGTCACCATTAATTTTTAAATTAAACGGAAATCCTTGTACATCGAATCCTCTTAAAATTTCTCCATCTTCATCATAATATGCTGGTACTGTATATCCATTTTCTTTTATATATGCTTGAGCTTTTCCCAAACTTGATCTAGAATTTGTAAATACTATAACTACATTTACTTTATCTTTATTTTTGTCATAAAATCTTTGTACTTCAGGAATTTCTTCACGACAATGTGGACACCATTCAGCTGCAACTATAAATAGAGTCTTTTTCCCATTTTTAAAAATTTTTGTACTTTTTATTTTTTTCCCATTTAAATCTTTTAACTCAAAGTCTGGAAGTGCAGCTCCAGCTAAATCTTGCGCTCCATTTAATGGTTTTACAACAAATTCCTTACCTTTTCCACAAGATAATACAAACACTAAGAATAATGACAACATCAAAATAAACTTTTTCATTTTTCCCTCTTTTCTTATATTTTTATTTTATTAATTTAATTTTTTAAAAAAGCTTCATAAAATTCCCCAATATCAAATCCTGTACTTTTAGCAGCTATAAAATAAAATTTAGCTTTTTTATTTTTTTTCTTATTAAAATAATAAACTCCTAGATTATAATATGCTTCAGGATATTGATCCACAGCCGCTTTTAAATTTAATATTCTGACTTTATTGCTATTTTTTGGATAATAAGAACTCAAAGTTACTGTTGCACTGCTTATGTCATTTTTAGACAATCTTTCTAATATTTTTTTAGCTTCCTTATTTTTTAAAGTTTCCGATTGAGATGTATTTTTACTCTGCTCTTCATTTTCATAAATAAACGCCAGTCTTTCCCCCGCTTCTGATGAACCAAGTGAATAAGCTTTAGTATACATATTTTTGGCTTTTTTTAATTCATTTTGTGTTTCATACATTTTTCCCAGATAATACATCGTATCTATATCGTTTTTAGCAACTGCTTTTAAATAATACTTTTCAGCTTCTTTAAAATTTCCCAAATTTTCATATAAATATCCCATATAACTATTTATCAATATTTCATCACTTTTTACATCTGCTAAAGGAAGTAGCGCCGTTTCATAACTTTTGTTTTCATCTGCTAACTTTTTAGCTATTTCATAAGCTGACAAATAATATTTGTTTTTAAACAATGTGTCTTGATATAATTTAATTGCTTCGTCATTTTTTCCATCGCCTTCTAGTACTTTAGCTTTCGCATAAAGTGCAGGTGGATAATTTTCAGCTAAAAAATCTTTCAAAATATCATAAGCTTTTCCAGCATACTGTGTTCTTTCCACAAGAAGAGTTCCTAATTCTTTTTTTTCATCTTTTGAAATATTTCCTGCAGTCATTTTTTTATTCAAAGCTTCAATTTTTTCGTAATAACTCATCATATTTTTCCCAGCTTCATATGAACGTAAAGATAAAAAGTCTCCAGCCTCTTTACCTTTTTTAAAATATTCCTGAGCTTTTGAAAATTCCAATTTATTTTCGTAAATATCCCCCATCACATAATAAGCTTTACTAAATCCCTGCTTGGCAGAGCTTTCCAAAAGTTCTAAAATTTCATTTTCACTGCCATTTTGTTTTTTTAATAAAAGTGCTTTAAAATATTCAGCATATCCATTACTTTTTTTTAAGTATTTGTCAAAAATTTCCTCGCTATTTCCCTCCAAATATACAAGCGACAATGCGAAAGCTTCCTTATTTTTTAATTTTATCGCTTTTTCTAATTGTTTTGATATATATTCGTCATTTTCCTGTTTTGAAAAAATTCCAAGTAAAGAATTTTCCAAATAATCGTATCCCTTGTCATGGGAACACGAAACAAACAAAAATGGAACAAAAAATAAATAATATAACCATTTTCTCATATTTTACCAATCCTGTCTTTCAAAATTAAATATTAACCCCCATAACCTTTTTAAACACTATTTAACATTCGCTCCAAGTTTTACATTTTCATCAATGAATATCAATTTTATCTTTTTTTTCTCCACAGTCGTCAAAAGCATTCCCTGTGAAATTTCTCCTTTTAATTTTACTGGTTCTAAGTTTAGCACAGCCATAACCTTTTTCCCTATCAATTCCTCTTCTTTTTTATACCATTTTGCAATTCCTGAAACAATTTGTCTTTTTTCAGTTCCCGTATTAACGATAAATTTTAAAAGTTTATCTGTATTCTCAACTTTGGAAACTTTTTCAATTTGCACAACTTTCATTTCAATTTTACCAAAGTCATTAATTGTAATTGAATTTTCAATTTCTAAATCTGAGTTAAACTCTTCTTTTTCTTCATCTTCAATTTCCTCCAAATCAATTCGCGGAAAAATAGGTTCAGGTTCCTTCAATTTATTTCCAATCGGATAAATTCCCCATTCTTTGAACTTTTTCAATTTAACTTTTGTCACATCTTCAATAAGTCCTAGCTGATTTATCATTTTTTGTGCTGTCTGCGACATAAATGGTGAAATTATGATAGCAATTTTGTAAAGTCCTTCAACCAGATTGTACATGACTGTTGAAAGTCTATTCTTTTTATCTTCTTCCTTTGCCAATTTCCAAGGCTCACATTCATCAATGTATTTATTAAGTCTTGAAATAAATTTCCAAATATCTTTTAGAGCTTCTGAAAATTGATATTCATTCATATGTTTATCCAATTCTTTTAATGTTTTATCCCACAAATTTTTTAGTTCGTTATCAATTTCTTTATTATCTTCATTTAACACAACTTCCAAATCAAAATATTTTTTTTGCATTCCAATTGTTCTATTAAGTAAATTTCCAAGGTCATTTGCCAAATCAGAATTTATTCTTTGAATCATTGATTTTTTTGAATAATCCGCATCATGTCCAAATGTTGCTTCTCTCATCAAATAATATCTAAAGGCATCAAGTCCATATTTATCCACTTCTTTTGCTGGATCTATAACATTTCCAAGAGATTTTGACATCTTTTCTCCTTCGACCGTCCACCATCCGTGTGCAGCTATTGTTTGAGGCAATGGAATACCAGCAGACATAAGCATAGCAGGCCAAATTATAGCATGAAATCTCAAAATATCTTTTCCAACTACATGATTCACTTCCCCATTTATCCAAATATCTTCAAATCTTCCTTTATCTTCCGAATATTTTGCTCCAGTCAAATAATTAGTCAAAGCGTCAAACCAGACATAAATAACATGCCCTTCCTCCAATTCTAACGGAATTCCCCAGTCAAATACCGTTCTTGAAATTGATAAATCTTGCAACCCTTGTTTTATAAATGCAATCACTTCATTTTTTTTACTTTCAGGCTTGATAAAATTAGGATTTTCTTCAATGTATTTTAATAATTTGTCCCCATATTTTGACAATTTAAAAAAATATGAAGTTTCTTTTACGTCAATAACTTCTTTTCCCATGTATTTTCCGTCTACCAGTTGATTTTCAGGAACAAAAGTCTCTTCTGAAACACAATATTTCCCGCTGTATTCTCCACGATAAATATCGCCTTTTTCATTTACTGTTTTTACTATTTCTTTTACACTATTTATATGCCTTTGTTGAGTCGTTCTCATAAAATCAGTATTTGAAATGTTTAATTTTTCCCAAAGTGTTGTAAAATTTAGTGACATTTTATCAACCCATTGCTGTGGTGTAAATCCGTTTTTTTCAGCAGCCTGCTGAATTTTTTGCCCATGTTCATCTACTCCAGTTAAAAAAGTTACATCATAGCCTAATAACCTTTTATATCTTGCAACAACATCACAAATGATTGTCGTATATGCCGTCCCAACATGTGGTGCCGCATTCGGATAATAAATTGGTGTTGTTATATAAAACGATTTTGACATATTTTTTATTCCTCCTTAAAATTTAATTGATGTATATTTTAGTTTAATTTTAATTATATTATATTTCATTTTAAAACTTTTCTTCGTTAAATTCAAGTGTTTTTGAATTTTTATTATATTTTTTTTCATAAATTTCAAACGCTTTGTAGCCAGCACTATGTATTTTTTCTTTTACTATTTTTATTGCATCTTCCATTTTTACTTCTTTTGATAAATAAAACTCTTCTCCAACATAATGAACACATTTAGAAAATGGCTTTGGAATTTCCAGTTTATCCCACATATTTTTAAAAATCCACTTTTTACTGCAATAAGAACTTACTGGAACTATTGGCATTCCAGTTTTTTGTGCTATAAAAACTGCTCCAGCCTTAGGCTCAAAAATTGGTCCACTATACCATCAATTGCAATCCCCAATGTATAATTTTTTTAGCATATCTCACAGCCTCTTTTAAACTTTTTATGTTATCTCTATTTGATGACCCTCGAATTAACTCATTTCCCTCTCGCTTTAAAACTTCCGCAAGTATCTCTCCATCTTTGGAAGCACTGACAATTGATGCTTTCTTTTTTATTATTCTAGTCGCATTGCAAACTGTAAAAATTTTTCTGTGCCAAAAAACTATTATATTAGGATTATTCATCATTTTCATATTTTTCGCATAGAAATATTCTTTCCTTGTCATAAAGCTTAAAATTCTGTAAAAAAAATGTAAAATTATTCCTAAAAATTTGTATTTATTCATAAATTTATATCTCCATTTTTTATTTAAAATTTTCCATTTTAAAATACTTTGACATTCCGATTATTTTCTCTTCAATAACTTTATCAGTTTCGTTCTTTTTTTCTTCATTGCTAAAACTTGTGCAAACCAATGTTGCATATCCAAATATAAAATACCACAATTTGTTTATTATTTCTTTTCCTTCTTCAAAAGTTAAATTTGGAAAACTTAGTAAAAGACTTTCCTGAGTCAAAAGGTAATCCAACGTTTCGTTATACAATTTTTTAAATCTTTCCGTAATATTTAAAAATATCGTTTTAAATAATTCTTTTTCTTCTCTTGCAAAAATTACAAATCCAATTGAAGCGTTTAATATTTTCCTTTGTGAATAATTTCCATATAAATATTTATTTAGTTTTTTTTCACACAGATTAATAACTTCTTTCTTCACTTCTTCAACTGTTTCAAAATTAAAGTAAATAGGCGCTGTGGAACAATTCAACTTCTTTGCAATTTTTCTGGCACTTATATTTTCAAACCCTTCTTCTTTTAAAATATCATAAGCCGCATTAACTATAATTTCCTTTGTAAACTTCAACTTTGGCATATTTAACTTTTCTCCTTTTTAACTTTATCAAAAATACAAAACTTCCAATTTTCATATTTTTTCTCAAAAACTTTTTCCCAATTTTTGAAATCTATTTTAGGAAAATAAGCATCAGCCATTTCATCTTCAAAATTTATATAACTTATATACATTTTATCTACAATTCCTAGTTCCAAAGACTTTTTATAAACTTTTTCGCCACCAATTATAAAAATTTCTTCGTCTGAATCTTTAAATTTTTCTATTAATTTAGAAAAATCATCAAAAATCAAAATAGAATTATCATCTTTTTTTATTGTCTTTGAAAGCACAATATTTTCACGATTTGGAAGTGGTCTGCCAATGCTCTCAAAAGTTTTTCTCCCCATTATAATCTTTTTTCCAGAAGTTACCTTCTTAAAATTTTTTAAATCTTCGCTAATATGCCAAAGAAGCTTATTTTCTTTTCCAATCTCATTATTTTTACCGATCGCAACAATCAAGCTATACATATTTTCCACCTCCAAAGTTATACTGCCACTTCAAATTTTATTGCAGGATGGCTTTTGTAATCTTCAAGTGTAATATCTTCAAATGTCAATTCATTAAACGGTTTATCAGCAATTTTAATTTTAGCTAATTTCATTGGCTCTCTTTTAAGCTGCTCATGAAGGCCGTCAATGTGATTTTCATAAATGTGAGCATCAATTATCGTATGAGCAAATTCTCCAGGTTCATACCCGCACTCTTTTGCAATCATCATTGTAAGTAACGAATAACAAGCCAAATTAAAAGGAATTCCTAACGCAATATCTCCACTTCTTTGAGTCAAATGACAATTTAATTTATTTCCCGAAACATTAAACACAAAAGTGTAATGACATGGTGGTAATTTACTAATAGTGGCATTTCCTGGATTCCAAGCGACAACTACCATTCTTCGTCCATTTTTTGTCTGCGGGTTTACTTTTATTTCCTTTAATGTATCAATGATGTATTGGATTTGATCAAATACAAGCTGTCCATTTTCTTCCCGTGTTGTCCAAGGATTACTTTCATCTACAAAAACTTCCCCATCCAGTGAAATTTCTGGCACAGGATACCTTCTCCAAAATCTTCCGTAAGCTGTTTCAAGCCTACCTTCCTTGTCAGCCCAAGCGTCCCAAATTTTTGTTTTTTTTCTTAAATTTTTTATATGCTCATCGCCCGACAAATACCAGAATAACTCATACAGCATCGAGTTAAAGTACATCTTTTTAGTAGTCAATAACGGATAACCACAACTTAAATCAACTTTGTAAAAATAAGCAAATGTTGAAATAGTGTCCACTCCTGTTCGATTTTTTTTTCTTGTTCCGTTATCTAACACATACTTTACCATATCCAAATATTGTTTCATATTTTAATCTTTATAACCCTTAAATTTACAAAATTGAAAATAAATTCATTTCAAAATAAATTCATTTTGTATTCTAAGATGCTCTCCTTTCATCATTTAAATTTCTCTATTTCTTATTATATCACATAGTTTAATATAACTCAAAAAAAATTTTTTATTATTCAAATTCAAAATTAACTTGTTTTAACGCTTCATATAAAATAATCGCAACTGCATTTGATAAATTTAGTGAACGCCCTATTGGTAACATTGGAATTGTTATATTTTTTTCTTTGTGAGCATTTAAAAAATCTTCTGGGATTCCTCTCGACTCAGGTCCAAACATTATGTAATCATCTTTTTGAAATTTTACATCTGTATATTTTTGTTTAGTTTTTGTAGTCGCCATATAAATTTTAGCACTGTCATTACCTTCAATATTTTTGCTCCAAAAATCCTCCAAGCTTTCCCAGACAAAAAGCTGAACATCTTTCCAATAATCCAGTCCCGCTCTTTTTATTTTTTTATCACCTAATTCAAATCCCAATGGTTTTATTAGATGTAATTTTGTATTTGTCAAAACACAAGTTCTTCCAATATTTCCTGTATTTACATGAATTTCTGGATTTAATAAAACTATATTCATTTTTTTACCGCCTTTCTTGTTTTTATTTACTATTCAATAATTTTTTATAATCTGATAACTTTATTTTATCCGAATTTAATTTTTCTAATTTTTTTGTTATGTTGTCTCCTCGCTCAAATCCGCCAAATCCGTTTTTTGAATTGATATGAGTAATTGCAATTGCGAGTGCATCTGCTGCATCATCTGGTTTTGGAATTTTATCTAAATGCAAAATCATTTTTACCATTTGCTGAATTTGTTTTTTATCTGCACGACCGTATCCTGCAATCCCCATTTTTACTTGAAGTGGAGTATAGCTAAATAAATTTAATTTATTTTTTTGTCCAGCAAGTGTGATCACGCCTCTTGCCTGTCCCACTTTTATAACCGTTTTCTGATTTTTAAAAAAGAATAAATCTTCTATCGCCATATCAGTTGGTTTATAACGATTTATAATTTCATCTAATGAATTATAAATTTTCTCCAATCTAATTGGCATATCTTCATCTTTTTCAGTAAAAATACAACCGTAATCCAAGACATCTAATCTTTTCTTTGAATAATCAATAATCGAATAACCAACAATAGCTGTTCCTGGATCAATTCCCAAAACTTTCATTTTTTCTCCTAATACTTTTTTTAATTTTTTATTCTTTGATTTTTTATTCTAAAAATTCTATATTTTTAAATTTTATGAATTGCTTTCTTCACTAAAATTTTCATCTATATAATTTTTAGCATAGTCAATATAACTGCATAAATCCATATCTTCATAATCCTCAAATTCATTTACATTCGTTTCTACTTTTTTTACTTTATACAAATTGCTATTTACATCTCCAAATCCAAATTTTTTATAATATTTATTTTTCTCTTGAATTACAACTTTATAATTCCCAGTTTTTGAAAAATATAATCGGTATTTTCTATTTTTTCTAAGTCTATCGTTATCTTCATAAAGTACTTTACCATCGTTATCACACGCATAAATATTTTCGTAGATAGAAGCATACAAAAAAAATACATCAGGATTTTTTAAAAATAATTCTTTTATTTCAGTTTCAATGTTTTTCTTGTCAAAAAAGTAATTTTTAAGCACTTTTATCAGCCAAATGTGCTGCCTTGGTATAATTAAATTACCATAATCAAACTCATTTGTTCCAGTAATCTTTTTATCAATTTCATAAAGCAGCGATTTTTTATCTTTTAAAAAATTACTTATATAATTTATTTCTAAAATATTGCTATATTTATTTTCCATTTTAGTTTTTAACTCTTCCACATTTTTATCAATCAATAAAAAAACTTCATTTTTAAAGACTTCTAGCACTTTAATATTCTTTTTTCTAAAATATTTTTTTAATTTTTTTAAAATTATTCTTTCATATTTTTTTGTGATTCCTTTTAAATATGAAGATTGTAAAAGTAAATTTTTTGAAATTTTCTCTAAAATATTCAAATCATTTTTTTTAAACATTTTATTTTCCAAAAGACTATTATACAAAAAATCATCTTTTATTGACAGTTTGTACACATTGTCGTTCAAATAGTAACTTTCTTCTACTGTTTTAAAAACTTTTTTAGGAATCATTTTAGGTTGTTCAATATTTAAATTATTTTTCAAAATTAACGATAAAAGTTTATCATTGTTATAATAAAGATATTTTATTTTAGTTTTTAACTTCATACTGTTTTTATAATTTCCAGTTGTTATAATATTTAATAAATTTTCTTTTTCTTCCCAATTATTTTTATTCTTAGAGACATAATTGTACATCTTCTCTGTAGCCAAGACATCTTTTAAACAATAATCCACAACTTTTTCAACTATTTCATCATAGTTGTCCTTTTTTATACTCTTATTAAAATTTGCAAAATCCTGCTCTTCAATATTTTCACCCAAATTAAATTCAAATCCTTTTACGCCCAGCTTTAAGTCATATTCATCGGCAATATCATAAGAATAGAATTCACATTTCCCGTTTTTATATTTTTCTTTATATAAATTTTGGATTTCATTGATATTTTTATTCAATAAAAATCTTTTTGCCACTCTATTTTTATATCTCAAAAGTTCATTTATAATCAAATCATCAAATCCATGTCCTGCATATGAAATCATCACGTTTTTTGACACAATATCATAAAGCCTTTTTTTTTGCTGATTAAAGTTATCTGAGTCAATGACAAAAATATCTTTGCCATTTAACTGCTTTGCTACGACACAAAAATAATTCGGAAATACTTCAATATCAAATATGTATTTTCTAGCCTTTTTCATAGAACAAAAATTCTCCTTTTATAAAAAATATTTATCTCTTTTCAAATAAATTCTATCCTCTGTAACCTTTACAACCTTTACAATTCCACGGAAAACTTTAGCTTGAGTCCTTCTATCCCTTACATAAATCTTATATTTTTGCTCTGGCAAGACTATTATTTTTTTACCAAATTTTTTACTTATATTTTCAAATTTTTTATGAGAAGTTAGTACTGTCATTCCATTTTTTAACTTTTCATATTTTTCATTAGAAACATTAATTCCCAAATATTCCAACACATATTCAATTTCCGCAAAATATCCAAGATTTTCCAACTTTTCCAGTTTTTCCAAATTTTTTTCTTCATTTTTGTCAAATTTTAAAAATTTTTGTTCTAACTCATCAATCGTCACAGCATCTTCTATAACAAATTGGTCAATTTTTGTTCTAACAAGTCTTGTCATTGTTGCAAAAACTCCCAATTTTTCACCTATATCCCGTACAAGTGATCTTATATAAGTCCCACTTGAAACTTCCACAAAAAACGATATTTTTATCTTTTCATTTCTCAAAATTTTTATTTCTCTTAATTTTTTAACTTCCACTTTTCTAGGTTTTCTTTCAAGTTCAATTCCTTTTCTTGCCAAATCATATAATTTTTTTCCATCAATTTTTATTGCGGAATACATCGGTGGAATCTGTTCAATTTTTCCCAAAAAACTATTTATGACTTCTTTTATTTTCTCATCATCTATTTCGATTTTTCCAGTAAATTCTTTTACAATCGTACCTTCCAAATCATAACTGTCCGTTTCATAACCTAATTCCATTTCCACATAATATTCTTTATCTCTTTTCATCAAATCATCTGAAAATTTTGTAGCATTATTTATCAACACCATTATAACTCCTTCTGCCATTGGGTCAAGTGTTCCTGTATGCCCTACCTTCTTTGCACCAACAATTCTCTTTAAATGATTGATTGCTCCAAACGAACTAACTCCTTTAACTTTATTTAATAAAACTATTCCATCTTTTTCAAAATTATTTTTCATTTTACTCCTTTTAAATTTAATAAATTAATAAAATTACATAATCGGCGAAATCAATTTAAATCCAGAATTTCTCAGTCTTTTAAAAAAACCAACTTTTTTCAATCTCGCTTCATCAAATTTTTCACATAATTCCAAATCGCATAAAAACTGCTTTTTCAAATCACGGCTAATTTCTTCATTAAAAAACACCGAATTTACTTCATAATTTATCTCAAAACTTCGCATATCAAAATTACAAGTTCCCATTGTCGACATCTTTTCATCCACAATTATATTTTTACAGTGCAAAAATCCAGCTTTATATCGATAGATTTTCACTCCAACATCAATTAATTCCTCAAAATAAGTTTCTGCAATCCAATACGGAATTTTTTTATCGGGAACTCCCGTCATCATTATTTTTATTTTAACTCCTGAGAGTGCCATTATTTTTAGCTGTGAAACAAGACTCGTGTCAGGTACAAAATATGGACTTTGTATGATTATCTCTTTTTTTGCGACAGAAATCATCTTTGAGTACAGGTATTTTAATGTTGTCCACTCGGTATCAGGTCCACTTGAAGAAACTTGCATGACATATTTCAGCTTTTGCTTATCAATCGGTTCTTGCTCTTTTATTTCTTTGACCGCCTCCGATTTTATAATCCGTGAAAAATCGTCATTTTTTCCACCGCTGTTTAACCAATCTGTTACAAAAATGGCTAAATATTGCGCAGTTATTTCTCCAATAAATCTTGCATTCGTATCTCTCCAGCTAGAAAACCTCTTTCCACCGTCAATATATTCTTGACCTACATTCATTCCGCCAGTATGTAAAATTTCATTGTCAACAATCGTCATTTTTCTATGATTTCTATAATTCAATTTTGTTATTGAAAATTTTACATCTAAAAAGAACCTTGCTTCAATTCCAGCCATTTTCAATTCTTTTTTGTATTTTCTTGACAAATTAAACGCCCCCACACCATCAAAAAGCAATTTTATTTTTACACCTTCTTTTGCCTTTTTCAAAAGTAAATTTTTAATTTTTTCTCCCAGCTCGTCTGATTTCCAAATAAAATATTCCATATAAATACTGTGTTTTGCGCCTTTTATATCTTCCAAAATCGAATCAAACGCATCTTTTCCATTGTAAAACAATCTATAGCTCGTATTATTAGTCAAAAATGTCCCTTCAGATTTGTAGAGCATTTTTACAATTTCTTGCTCTCTTTCATTCATATTTATATTTTGCAACATCACATCAATTTGTTTATTTATTTTCTTTTCTCTTTCTTGAAGTGTCATTTTTTCAAAATTTTCATTTTTTGTACCTACAACTTTGTTATAATAAAAAAAATCTTTTGAGCGAAAAATTTCCGAAGTATCCCTTTGCAAAAAATTAAATAATCTGGAAAATATTTTTTTTTCTTCACCTTTCATCTTATTTGAAACAATTCTATTTTTTCTCCAGTTTATCCCAAAAAGAAAATATAAAATTATTCCTCCAACAGGGAAAACATAAATTGTAAATATCCACGCAAGCATATTATTTGGTGATCTGTCCGATAATAAAATTACTATTATGAAAATTATTACAAGTAAATAGTGCATCCTCTCAAAAAAAACTGTATAATTCAAAATTAAACCAAATAAATCGAACATCATTTCTCCTTTAATAAAAAATTTTAAAATTTAATTAAAAAAAGTAAACCTAATTTGTTTTAGGTTTACTTGCATAAAAGTGAAATTTATTTGCCACAATAAGCAATTGCTTCTATTTCTACTAAAACATTTTTGGGTAATTTATCCACAGCGAATGCAGAACGAGCTGGAAATGGCTCTACAAAATAATTTGCATAAATTTCATTAACTGCTCCAAAATCTGCAATATTATCTAACAAAACTGTCGTCTTTATAACATTTTGAGTAGTTAGCCCATTATTTTCCAAAATGGCTTTTATATTTTCCAAAACTTGTTTTGCTTGTTCTTCCACTGTGATTGCTTCTATTTTTTGATTTTCAGGATTAATGGCAATTTGCCCCGAAATATATAAAAAATCACCCGCTTTTCTAAATGCTGAATACGGTCCTACTGCTTCAGGTATTTTTTTCATAATAATCCTCCTAAATTTTATTTTACAATTTATCTTATAATTCATTTTATCACATTTTTTTATATCTATCAACAAAAATTCAATCATAAAATAAATTAAAAATTAATTTTTCTTTTTAAATAAATTTTTGATAGAAAACACAGGTTTATTTCTAACTATTTTTTCATTTCCAAGAAAATCTCGCATAGTTTTCAAAGTTTTTCCAGCATTTTTTACAACAAAGTTAAATGTCCCTGCACTTTTTGTATCAATAAAAAATCCACGAATATATTTATCCCGAAAAAACAGCTGTGCCCTTACTCTAATTATCTCTTCCCAAGGAATCTGTAAATAATCTTCAGGATTTTTCTCATTATAAAACTCAAACGCCCTATCTCCAACTAAAATATCTCCTCTTTTATTCCCAATCATTCCGCTCAATAAATTTGCCTTTGTATTAAACAAAACTTTTGTATTTTTTGAAATTGCCATCTTTTACCTTTCTTAAATATTTAATATTAAATAATTTTTTTTTTATAATATTCAGAAAAACTTTTAATTTCAGAAAATTAACTAGATTATTATCTAGATTATTATTCAAAAAAGGAACTATTTATAGCAACAGTTCCTTTTATTTTTTTGTATTCTATAATTTTTTTAATTTCTTTAGAATATTCCAATGAAATGTCCTGCTATTCCAACTATAAACAATGCAAAAATTATCAAAATTGGACTAACTTTCTTCTTCAAAAGCCACATACATAAAAATGTAAGAAGTAATGCTGCAAGTCCAGGAACAAGCTGATCCAAGTTATCCTGCAAAGTTGTAACTTTTTCAGGAGAAATTGAAAGCCCTGCAGCTAAATCTGTCAATATTTTTTGCAACTGAGTTCCATCTACCATTCCTTTTGGAAATTCGATAAACGCACCTTTAGATAATTTTGCACTCGCAACTATCATAGGAAATTTAATTGTAATCCATCTTTGAACCAAAATTCCCATTACAAACATCCCTAGAATAGATGCACCTTTTGTTATTTTTTGTAACATTCCACCTGACAAATCCTGTGTAATTTCTGTTCCTTTCTGGTAACCAAATTCTTGTGTGTGCCATAAGAATGCTATACGAATTACATTCCATAAAATAAAGAATAACAAAGGTCCTACAATCGAACCACTAGCAACTGCAAGAGAAGCCGCAACCGCTCCCAATATTGGACGAATAGTAAACCAGAACACTGGATCTCCTATTCCTGCAAGAGGTCCCATCATTCCTACTTTTACCCCTTGAATAGCCGCATCATTAATATCTGCTCCATTTGCTTTTTCTTCTTCCAAAGCCAAAGTAACTCCTAAAATTGGTGCCGCTATATATGGATGCGTATTAAAGAATTCCAAATGTCTTTTTAATGCTGCTGACGCATCTTCTTTATTTGGATATAGTTTTTTTAATGCTGGTATTAACGCAAAAGCCCAACCACCATTTTGCATTCTTTCATAGTTCCAAGAACCTTGCAAAAATTGTGAACGAAGCATAACTTTACGACGATCAGCTTTTGTTAATTTTATTTTTTCTGCCATTTTATTCTCCTCCTAATTAATAATCATTTAGTATGTCTCCTAATGGATCTCCTGAAGCTTTTGAACCACTGTCGCCACTTCCTCCTCCACCATTGTTATTTTGAGTTACATTCAAGTAAATAATTGCAGCGCAAACTCCAATTATTCCTGTTGCAATCAAAGTTAATTCTTTTACTGGAGCTAATGCAAATCCTAAGAAGAAGAATGGCCATACTTCTTTAGTAGCCATCAAGTTAATTACCATCGCATAACCTACCGCCACTACAAATCCTCCACCTATTGTCATTCCATCTGTAAACCATTTTGGCAATGAACCTAGAGCACCTTGAACAGCAGAAGATGGAATAAATAACAATAACATTGCAGGAATTGCAATACGTAAACCTTGACAAATAAGTGCCACTATATGCCAAAACTCAACTCCAGCAAAATTTCCATTTTCAGCTGCACGATCAGCTTGGTGAACGATAACTACTGATAATGTACGAACTAACATTGTTAATACTAAACCTACAGTTGCAAGTGCTACTGCAATTCCAATGGCATTACTTATACCACCTTGATTAAACTCTCCAGCTTTTACAAATATTATCGCTGAAGCTACTGAAGCTAGAGCCGCATCTGGCGAAACTGCTGCTCCGACATTTGCCCAACCCATAGCCATAAGCTGTAATGTTCCACCTAGCATGATACATTCAGTTGGATGCCCAGTCGCAATCCCAATTAATGAACACGCAACAATTGGTTGATGGAATTGAAATTGGTCAAGAATACCTTCCATTCCAGCTAAAAATGCAACAATCAATATTAATACAATTGATATTATACCGAAATTCATAATACCCTCCTAATAATTTTAAAATTTTAAAGTTTTAAACCTTCACTTTCTTTTTCTTTTATCAATTTAAACAAATCAACTGGCTTATCTGCCGCCACTTTACGGACATCAAATTTTACGCCTAATTCTTTTAATCTCTTATATGTTTCCACATCATTTTGATCTACTGAAAGTACATTATTAATTTGAATTTTTCCAACAGAATGAGCCATTGAACCAATATTCAATTCTTTGATTGGAACTCCTTCTTCAATTACTTTTAGCGCATCTTGAGGATTTTCAAATAAAAGTAGCGCTTTTGTATTTCCAAATCTTGGATCTTTTGAAACTTCCACTAATTTTTTTAGCGGAATGACATGGGCTTTTACCCCTGGAGGTGCAGCCTGTTCTATAAGTTTTTTACGCATGTTGTCTTTTGAAACTGAATCTGAAACTACGATTATTCTATTTGGATTTGTTGCCTTTGTCCAACTTGTCGCAACTTGTCCATGAAGCAAACGAGTGTCGATACGAGCCAATACAAACTTGATTTTCCCATCTCCAATAACCGTTCCTTCTGGAATCGCACCTTTTGGTGTGTCATCTTGAGATGCTGCCACTGCTTTTCCTTCGCTCTTTGGCTCTAACTCTTCAGGACGCACCTTTACTTGGTCTTTTGCTTCTGAAATAATGGCTTTGGCTACTTCATGAGCTGTATCATAATCTTCTCTTTCTGACAACGCCGCAAGTAACATTGGTAAATTAAGTCCCGCAACGATTGCCCTTTTTTCAGGATTTTCTTCAAAAAATCTGTTTGATTGGTTAAAAGGGCTTCCTCCCCATAAATCAACTAGGAATAAAACTTCTTCTGTTCCTAATTTCTCAATAGCTTTTTGAATATTTCCATACAAGTCATCAGGCCCTTCGCTTGGCATAAACACAACTGATTCAAGACCTTCTGTCTCTCCCAGAATCATTGAAGCAGACTGCTTAATACCTGCAGCAAATTCTCCGTGACTGGCAATGATAATTCCTACCATTTTTTTACCTCCTTCTTCATTTTAATTTTATAAAAATCTTTCGACAATTTAATTATACCTTTAATTTAAAAAAAATCAACAGTAAACTAAAAAATTTTTTAATATTTTTGTATATTTCCTTTAGAAATTGTTCCTTTTATATTAAAATTATTGTCAAAATAAGTCAGATCAGCAATGTATCCTTCTTTTATATAACCATATCTGTCATTTACCGAAATAAATTTAGCTGGATAGGAAGTTGCCATTTTTAGTGCTTCTTCCAAAGGCTGATTCACATATTTTACTAAATTTTTAACTCCATCAATCATAACAAGAGTTGATCCACCCAAAGTTCCACTAGGTGAAACCCATTTGTCATCAACGCACAAAACTTTGTTA
The DNA here is from genome assembly GCF_041200005.1 of Leptotrichia rugosa. Taxonomy (NCBI): domain Bacteria; kingdom Fusobacteriati; phylum Fusobacteriota; class Fusobacteriia; order Fusobacteriales; family Leptotrichiaceae; genus Leptotrichia; species Leptotrichia rugosa. Next base: position 911,252 of record NZ_CP165644.1, on the reverse strand, counting down.
CCTTCAAACATAAATTCTTTCATATCAGTTGTTCCAGCTGGACTAACCGCATCAGTTACCAAATATAATCGCTCTTTCATAATTTTTTTAGCAATTTCAACAGCACAAAACTTTGAATGAAGCCCATCCACAATAATTCCAGCGCTAAGTTTATCGTCATTGAATAAAAATCCCACAACTCCTGGATTTCTTGATTCTAGTGGACTCATTGCATTGTATAAATGAGTTGCTCCGTCATAATACTCTTTTTTTTCTTCACATTCATCATAAGTTGCGTTTGAATGTCCCATATTTATTTTAATTCCAGCTTTTCTTAAAATTTCCAAATGCTTTATTTTAGCTTTTTCAGGTGCAATTGTAATAATTCTTGTTATTTTCCTTCCAGCGTCTGCAATTTTTTGAACAATTTCATCTGAAAGAACCCTTATATATTCAGGTCTATGAATCCCTTTTTTTTCCACACTTATATAAGGCCCCTCAATATGAAGCCCTAAAACTCCAATTTCTTCCAAATCTTTTATGCCTTTCAAAGTTTTTATCGCACTTAAAATTTTTTCATCAGGAGAAGTGATTAGCGTTGGCAAAAACGAAGTGCATCCAAATCTTTTATTAGTTTCATTCATTATTTTTAAACCTTTTTCAGAAATATCATCATTAAACAGCACTCCACCACATCCATTTATCTGCAAATCAATAAATCCTGGCGACAAAACCATTCCTTCTATATCAACTATTTCATTTTCTACCAATTCTTTTTCAGTCAATTCGTTAAAATTCAATACTTTTTTTATAAGTGTTTTTTCTAAAAGAACTGTATTTTTTTCAATAAATTTTTCTCCGTCAAAAATTTTTGCATTTTTTATAATCATAAATTTCTCCTTTTTTCTAAATTTTTAACAAGAAGCCTTCACTTCTTACAATTATTTTTTTTAATTTAACATATCAAAAATTAATTCTAACTCCTGTCGTGTAAACATTGTTACTTCCTTTACCTTTTCCGCTGTCAATAGAATCATCATAGTTTACATACCAACCAAAACTTTTATTTACTTCAGTTAGTACACCTGCTCCTACCCAAGTTTTATTTTTTGAAAGTCCAATACCTTTTACTTTGAATTTTGCTCCTGGAAGTCCAGTATATCTTGCATCAAAGCTCAAATCCTCATCTTTAAAAGCTTTTTGGTGTGTTACATATCCCTGGAAAGTCGTTTTGCTTTCACTATTCCAATTTACAGATTTTCCGACTCTAAGTCCTACTAATGCTGCGGTTTGATTATAAGTTTTTTTCTCCGCTGTAAGTCCAAATTGGCTGTCTTTTTCAGAAAATGAACCTCTTTGAACCGTGTCGTGAGTCAACCCAACAAATGGTGTTACGACAAAATCTCCATTTTTATTTTTTATATCATATCCTGTTTCCAAGTACCCTGAATAGACTTTGTCATTGTGATTAATCTTTGCTTGAGAATAATCATTACTACTTAAAATGATGTCCCTTTCAACATCACTGTCAACAAATCCTGCTCCCAAACGACCTTGCAAATATAACGGATTATTTTTGTTGCCTAATCTTCCATACAACGAAAAACCAAAATTATTTGCATCGGATTTTCCTCCGTATCTGTCAAACTTAACATTGGCTTTTGAATAAGACAAGGCTGTCCCTAAAATTAAATTTTCACCAAATTGTTTGTCAACTCCAACTTGTCCACCAAGTACTTTTGTATCTCCAGTTCCATATCCATCTTGTTTTAGTTTACCATTTGCGCCAAAACCTGATACCCAAAGTCCAAATTTATCCCCGACATTGTCAAGTGTTCCAAGCATTACAAGTCTATTTGACAAATCTTTATTCACAGTTTGTGAATGTCCAAAAGTCAACGCTTGAGCTGAAGCATAAATTTGTCCTGATAAACTGTCTAAAATTGCTGCTCTTGCTGTAGAAGAAAGCGATTGTAATTTTGCAGCTTTTTTCTCAAACTGTGAAACATTTTCCGCCGTTCCATTCTCAACTTTTTCATCTAATTTTTGAAAAGCTGTTTCAATATTTTGCGCGGTATTTTCTTGCATCTCGTCAGTTCCTACTATTTTTTTCACATAATCTAACACATTTTTTCTGCTCAATTTCACACTTAATTTATTTCCTGTTACTTCAGTCGTACCATTAACCAATTCAGGTGTTTCCACTTCCCCAAAATTACCTTCAATTCCTTTTTCTGCTTCAATCACAGTCATCGATAATGGTTTTGCTGTAATATATCTTCCATTACTTAAAGTTTGTAATGTTGCACTCTCTCCATTTAAATTCACTATTCCATTAACTATAAGTTTAGAACCTATTTCTGCTTTTGTTATAGAACCAGCTGTTGCTATGTAATTTCCTGTTATAATCGCTCCTGAACCTCTGTTTTCAAAAGTTCCTCCATTATTGTAAACACTTTTTGGAACACCATCTTTTTTGTTTATTATAGCTGTTGGATATGTTACTAGTGTCCCTTGTGAATTTATTGTTATATCAGAAGTATTATTTCCATATATTTCTAATTTTCCTTCATCTATGGTAGTATCTCCAGCATAACTGTTATTCCCTGTTAAAATCAATGTTCCATTTCCAGATTTTCTTAATCCGCCATCACCTTTAATATCATTTTCAAAAATAGAAGTCATTGAATTTCCGATATTTGCGTTAAATTGCCCTTTTAATCCGTTATCTGAAGCGTTTTTACCAACAAGAAGAATATTATCAAATTGAGCAGGTCCTTTTAATGCTTTTTCTTCATTCAAATATCCCCATCCATATCTTGAACTTACATCACCATTACCAATTAATAGTGTATTTATTTTAGTTGCAGTTGTTAAAATCGTCTGCTGAATTTCGTGTCCTGTCATCCAAGGAAATCTTTCTTTAACTTTTGCTGCCGCCGCTGTAACTCTTGGAGCTGCATTTGATGAACCCGGTGAAGAACAACCTGGCAATTCACAACGTCCATTTGCAGAAATAGTCCAATATGCTGCACTTTCTCCTGCCCACGCAAAATGTTTTGGAAAATCTTTTGCACTTCCATCAGCCTGTTCTTCCAAACCTACCACTGCTATCCAACCTTTTTGTAATGAAGGAATTGCTATTGGTAACCCCGACTGAACAGACACTGCTGTAAGTTCAGTTTTATCTGCTTTATAATTTCCAGCTGCCCAGACAAATAATGAACCTTCGTTAACAGCTTTTTTATAGAAATTTATTAACTCATCTACCTTTTGATCCATTTTATCTTGAGTCCAATTTCCAACAGTTTTAATAGATTCCCATAAATCCTTTCTATAAGTCGTAGAAGAAAATTCTTGAGGTATTCCAAGAGATTGATTGTATATTCTTACACCTTTAGCTTGTAATTCTTTGTACCTATCCACATTTATAATTAATCCAGCACTTTGTGTTCCCAAAGATACTCCGTGTATTGTTGCTCCTTTAGCTCCATTACCGCTTTCACCACCAAGTATTGTAGCTACTCTCAATCCGTGATCATTTTTACTTGGACTATGACCTGTAGCAACTGCATAATTTGAATTCAATCTTCCTTTAAATTCATCTTCTTTTACTTTCTCAAAAGTTTGTCCTCTTTTGTAATATTTCATTGTTTCATTATTAGTTATAAAATCCTCATCCAAAACTGCAACTTGTACGCCTTTTCCTGTCATTACACCTTGATTTGCAGGTTTTTCAAAATTATTTGGGATGGGTACTTGACTTTGTTGTCCAGAATTAGAACTGTTGTTTGTTGTGGAATTTCCAGCACTTTGTCCAGAGCTAGAATTATTATTTGATTCAGAATTTCCAATATTTTGACTTGGATTAAAATTACTTTTTCCACCAATATTTAGGATTTGAGATGGATTTTCCGACTATGCTTGGATTTGGTATGGGGGTTGCTTGAGATGTCTGCGAACTTCCGCCTCCACCTCCGCCACAGCTAGATAACACGGTAATCAAACTGATTAATAGTAGTGTTTTTTTCATTTTTTTCGCTACTTAATTTTAATTTATCATATTGCACTGACAATAAATTTTCATATATTTGTCAAATTACTCTAAAAAGTAGCGCCTCCTTTCTTTTTTTAATTTAAATATTTATATTTTTATAATTATTACAATTTATTCATTCATTTAATTATACCATAAGATAAGAAAAAAACAATTAATATCTTAAAAATTTTATAGAAAAAATGATACATATTTTGATTAGTACATATAGTAAAACCGTTTTAAAGCTGAACTCAAAAACTATGACTATTTTGTTCAAACTCTAAATTTATATAATTTTTAGCAGTTTAATTTTAAATAAGTTTGAGTACATATTCAGTATACTGTATGTTTATAAAAAAATGAGAAGTTTGTCTTTTTATTCTTAAATAATAGTATTTATAAGAACAAAAATCAATCCATTAAAATTAAAAATATCAGGCAAATATTCCTGATATCTTTTAATGTGTATTTATCTATTTGTTTTAGCTAATTATTTTTCTTACTTAAAATTTCAAAAATAGCCGCCATATCTTGTTCTCCATACCCTTGTTTTAAAGCATCTGAATAATTTCTAGTTGTATCTTCAATTAGTGGTAATGATAATTTTCTATTTTCGATTTCTTCATTTGATAATTTCAAGTCTTTTGTCATATGTTTAAGCATAAATGCCGCAGGATATTCTCTGTTTGTAAACATATCTTTTTTTTCCTGAAATAGTGCCGAACTCATTCTAGAATCTGAAATAGCATTTACAATAGTTTCTGTATCTATTCCAAAATTTTGTGCTAATAATAACACTTCACTATAAGCTTCTCCAAATATTCCAAGTAAAGAATTCAATACTAATTTTGCTCCAGTTGATTTTCCTAATTCTCCAAAATAATATGTTTTACTTCCTAAAATATCAAAAATTGAATATAAATCTTTTGTATCAGCTTCATTTCCACCAACTAATATTAATAAAACTCCAGCAGTAGCAGCTCCTACTGATCCAGATACCGGTGCTTCAATATATTTCCCATTATTTTCAATAACAAGTTTTCCTACAGCTTTACTTTCAGTAGGTGAAATTGTACTCATATTTACTATTTTTTTACCTTTTATTTTTGATAAAACATTTTCATTTAAAACTTCTAATGCCACACTGTAATTTGAAATCATAAAGAATATAGTATCATTTTGTTCAAAAATTTCTTCCACAGTTTTTGCGTTTTTAGCTCCTTTTTCTACAAGTGGTAAAGTTTTATCAAAACTTCTATTGTAAACAGTTACATCAACAGAACCTTTTAATAAATTTTCTACCATAGGAGTTCCCATTTGTCCTAATCCTATCCAACCTATTTTAGCTATTATTTTATTTCTCCCTTCACAACTTTAACTAATACACTTAACCAATCTAAATGTTCATTCATCATAACATTTAGAAAAGTTTAAGCCAATATTTTTTCATTTATTTTATGAATCATCATATTTTAAATTTTTGATTATTCATAATAACATAATGAGATAAAAATATTAGAACATAATAAAATATTTTTATAAACAGACACGATTTTATATTTCTAAAAGTTTAAATTTATGATAAAACAAAATGTAATCAGCAGAAATGATTATTTTGAAAGAATTTTCGTAATAAAAAACCACCTTTTAATATGTTGCAAGTGGTTTTTTTAATATATTATTTTCTCGCAGAAATCACATAAATCGGATTTTCTGACATCATCATGTTAAAATCCTTTACTTTTCTATTTTTTGCCACAATTATTTGAGAAATATCAATATCCTCAAAATTTGATTTTTTTAAGCATTCAAGTGCTTCAAATGTGTTTTCTAAAACGATGAAGTTCAAAGCGATTATTCCACCTTCTTTTAAATTTTCATAAGAATAGTTAATAATTTTTGATAAATTTCCGCCTGAACCACCGATAAACACCTTATCAAAAGTTATTCCTTGTGGCAAATCTTCTGGTGCTTTCCCAGAAATTACAGTCATATTTTTTATCTCAAATTTTTCCATATTCTGTTTTATTAAATCAACAGCTTCCTCTTTTTGCTCAATCGTGTAAACATGACCATTTTTAGCAAATCTAGCCATTTCAATACTAACCGAGCCAGTTCCACCACCAATATCAATACACACATCTTCATCAGAAATTTCCATTTTCGCAATACTCACCGCTCTTATCTCTTCCTTTGTCATTGGAACTTTTCCACGAATAAAGTCCTTATCTTTTATATGATACATTTTCTCTCCACTTCTTACATTTAATTTTTTTATTTTGTTAAAAACTTTCTTTTTATTACAAAAACTTTTAACCTTTTTTTATTTTTTCAAAATCACAACATTCATTCCAAATTTATCTTCATAATTTGCCAATTTACTCGCCTTTTCAAAAGATTTAATCACAATTTTTGCCGTTAAAATATACATAATTTCCCATTTTTTATTTCTCCAAAATTGTATTAAAATTCAAATTTTTTACTATTGAGGTTTATATCCAAAATTCAAAATGTATCGCAAAGTTTCTCCAGTAACTTTCGCTATTCCAAAATAATAAGGTCCAAGCGGTGTTTTTATCCCAAATCCAAATTTATAACTTTCTCTTTTCCGACTTCCGAAATCAAACCCTTCATTTGAAATGTAAGCCCGTGAATACATTGTATCCGCATACAAAATTTTAGAAATATTGTACTGCAATTTCACACTTCCGACGAATATGCTCTCTCCTCTGACCTTATCCGCAGGAAGTCCAAAAAATTCAAGCGAATTATCTTCTGTCTTTATTCCCCCCAATTTAGGCTCATATGTTTCAGGTATGTTTTCCCCTTTTGCCGTCAAATATGAAACTTTTGGAGTTATTGTTATTTTTTCACCAATTGGAATATTTATTTCCCCTGTTTGATATAATGCATTAAAATCTGCATCTTTTGAATTTGAAAAAGTGTATTTTGAAGTCAAATAAACTCCTCTCGTAGGCGATTCAACTGAATCTCTCGTGTCATAAGTCAAACTTGTCTCAAAAAAAGGGAATCTCTTTTTTCCATTTTTGCTTGGGTCTTGATTTTTTTCAACTTTTGAAGTTTGATAACCTCCACCAGCAAAAAGTAATAAATTTTTTGAAATTTGAAATCCAACCCCAGTTTCCACACTAAATTTTTTATTTACAAAGTCATAATATCCATTTCCAGAATTTTGATTATAGATCATATCTCTTTTATAATCCAAATTTCCTAAGATTAATACCTTATCGTCTTTCCCAATTCCTAAAATTACACTGTTATTAACTCCATATTCATTCGCCACTGTCGTGTTTAAAGAATATCTGGCATTCATATCTCCTAAAACTTTATTTCCTTGAAATCCAAAATTAATAGTTGCTTTGTCCTCGTTGTTCACATTTCCAGTCAAAGTTACATAATCGCTCGGCTTTTCTTGAACATTAATCACAAGTTTGTCATTTTTCACTTCATAATATGCCGTTGTAAAATTCCCATTTTGATAAATTTCATTTACAATTTCTTCCATTTCAAGCCGATTCATATTTCCAAGTTTTTTCGGTAAAAATTTTTTAAAATAGCTATCTTTATATTTTTTATTTCCTTCAATGTCAATACTCGTTATTTTATATTCATCAGTCCAAGTTTTTCTAAACTCTTTTCTTTTTTCTTCAAGCTCATCATAGAGTTTAGGATTTGATAATTCTCTTATTTTATCAATATTATCTCTTGCAATTTTTTCCCCAGCTGCAATAATTTCCTTAACTTTTGAAAAATCGTACGCCTCAAATTTTTCCAAATCTGGTTTCATATATAAATCAAGCATTCTAATTTGACGCTCAACTTCCTGTCTACCCGCAATTGTTGATGAATCTGTTATTACATCAATCAAGTTCATTTTATTCTCATCTCTTTTTACAAATCCATCTCCGACATTAACTCCAATCGTATAATCAGCTCCCAGAACTTTTAAATCCTGTACAGGTAAATTTCTTACAACTCCTCCGTCAATGTAAAGTCTATCACCACTTCTAACTGGCGCAAATATTGAAGGAAGCGACAAACTCGCACGAATAGCCGTTGCAATCGAACCTTTTGTAATCATAACTCCTTCTCCAGAATTTAAATCTGTCGCAACAGCCGCAAATTTTCTTGGAAATTTCGTAAAGTCATCAGTTCCAATTGCACCGTAAAAAAGTTCATTTAATTGCTGACTTGCAGTTTTTCCTCCAACTACGCCAACTGGCAGTTTAGGCATAGCTTTTTTTCCAAGCGGCAAGACAATTGAATTTTGATCTTCAATCATATTTCTTGTAATTCCCTTATTCCGTCGCTCAATTTTATCGTTAAATAATTTCATCCAGTCCATATTTTCTGCAATTTCTTCAATTTCTTTGGGAGTGTAGCCGACACTATACATTCCTGCAATAATACTTCCCATGCTCGTTCCTGTCATAAATTCCACTGGCACTTTTTCCTCGTCCAAAACTTTTAAAATTCCAATGTGAGCAAGTCCTTTTGCAGTTCCACCGCTAAGTGCAAGACCTATTTTTTTGTCTTTTTGAAGTATTTCATTTTTTTTATTTTCACTTTTTTTATCTATATTTTTATCTTCTTTTTTCAAAAAATTTTTCTTCTCAAATTTTTTTAAATCACCTTTTTTTATATCTTTAATATCTTTATCATTTTCATCAGAAATTTTCTCAAGATTTTCTTTCGGATTTTCTAAAAAATTCCTTTTTCATCAGAAAAACTTAAATTTGTAAGTAAAAGAAAAATAAAAAATATAAAAAAATAAATCATATTTTTTCTTTTCAAAATTAAAAATCTCCTTTCTTTAAAATATTAAAATTTATTTTTATTCTTAAAAACAGTATAACATTTTTTAATAATTTTTCAAAATACAAAAAAAATAAATTACAAAAAATATTCAAAAAATATTATTTTTAAATATTTTACAAAAAAATCTTTTAATGTTATAATATTTTATAAAATAAAAAATAATTACGGAGGTTTTTATGAAAAGAAGTTTATCTGGGATTCAGCCCAGCGGAGTATTGCATATAGGAAACTATTTTGGCGCAATAAAACAGTTTGTGGAATTGCAAGATGAATATGAAGGTTTCTATTTTTTGGCAAATTATCATGCACTTACATCTTCGCCAAAAGGAGAAGATTTGAAAAATAATACAATAAATGTCATTTTGGATTATTTAGCTTTGGGACTTGACCCTGAAAAATCAACATTGTTTTTACAATCAGATGTGCCTGAGCACACAGAACTTTCTTGGATTTTATCAAATGTAACACCGATGGGACTTTTAGAAAGAGCTCATTCTTATAAAGATAAAACTGCCAAAGGAATAAAACCAAATGTTGGATTATTTACTTATCCTGTACTTATGGCAAGTGACATTCTAATTTATTCGCCAGATATAGTTCCCGTTGGAAAAGATCAAAAGCAACATGTTGAAATAACGAGGGACATAGCGATAAAATTTAACGAAACTTACGGAAAAGAAGTTTTTAAATTGCCAAAAGAAAAAATAGTTGAAAATGTGGCAACAGTTCCAGGAACTGACGGAGATAAAATGAGTAAATCATACGGAAATGTAATAAATATGTTTGGCTCAAAAAAACAGCTAAAAAAACAAATAATGAACATAGTAACAGATTCTACACCATTAGAAGAGCCTAAAAATCCAGATAACAACATAACAAAACTATATTCGTTATTTGCGACTGAAGAAGAAGTAAATGCGTTAAAAGAAAAATTTTTAGCTGGAAATTTTGGTTATGGACATGCAAAAACTGAATTATTTGACAAATTTATGGATTACTTTGCGCCATTTCAGAAAAAAAGAGAAGAACTTTTGCAAAATATGGATTATGTAAACGAAATATTGAAAAAAGGTGCGCTAAAAGCGAGAGAAATTGCAACTAAAAAAGTTGATGAAGTTAGAGATGCAGTTGGAATTATGAAAAAAAGTTATTAAAAAATTCTTGAAAATATAGTTATATCGTATAAAATATAACAAGGAATGAAAGATATGAGTAAATATTTCAAAAATTTTTTGAATGAACAATTAAAAGATGAAGAATTTAGAAAAGAACATGAAAGCCTTGAAGCAGAGTTTCAAATTATAAAAGAAATTGTTGAAGCAAGAAAGGATAAAAATATCACACAAAAGGAATTGTCAGACTTAACTGGAATAACACAAGGAGATATAAGTAAAATCGAAAACGGAAATGCAAATCTTTCACTAAAAACATTAAAAAAATTGGCAGCTGCATTTCGGAAAAAATTGGTGATTTCGTTTGAATAAATTTAATTTTGAAAATTAAGTGTCTTTTTAGATTTTGTAATTTTTGAATCTAACATTAGTTTTATAACTTTTTTAATTATTTAGCAAGTATAATTCTTAAATCTGGTTTTAAAGTAAACTCTACATCACAAAAAAGCAGTTGGAGGCAGTAGCAATTGAAAAAAAGAATAAATTTAAAAGTAGATACAAAAAAAGAGAGTATTCTAGTTCTATTTATAGTTTATATATTTCATCTCGTCTTTATGATTTTTGTAAATAATAAAACGCTAATTACAGATAATAAAATACTTCAATATGTATTCATATTTAGAATACATAGATGGATGCTCAGTTTTCCAATAATATATTATTTTGTAAAAACTTATAAAAAATATAAATATTTTAAAACAGACGAAAGATTAAATATAAGAAATTTTAGTATATATTTTGCATTGGCTTTTTGGGTAGGAAACATTTTCCATATACTAACTACATTAACATTTAAATTTAAAGAACGGACAACTTTAGTGGAAGGACCTTTGTATATTGATATAATAATGACGTTATGTGTGGCACCTATACTAGAAGAAATGGTATTCCGTGGAGTTATAATGAATAATTTGAAAAAATATGGCATTAAAACAGCAATAATTGTAAATTCGATTCTCTTTGGAGTATCTCATTCTAATATAAATATGATTATTCCAGCAATCTTAACAGGGATTATTTTTTCTTATACTGCTTACAAATATTCATTAAAATATTCCATCTTGCTACATTTCTTATTAAATACATTAACAAAGATATCGCAGGTTATAATATTTTCCAAAATTGAAATACTTATAGTGTCAATTGGTTTATTTTTCATATTTTTAGTTATTTTTTTACTAATATTTTTGGTAATCGGACTTGGAAAAGGAAAATACAAGGAAATGTTTTCAATCTTAAAATTAGACATTGAAGATAGAAAAAGTCTAGTTACTTTTACAAAAAATAATTTATTGTACTTATTTGTAATACTTGTTATTGTAATTTCTAACTTGTTATTTAATTATAAATTATTTTAAATTAAATAGAGAGTTTCTGGTTTTTAGGAGCTCTTTATTTTTTATTTATCTTAAAGAAAGTAAATCTATTTTTTTAAGTTTTGAAAATTAAGGTTTAAAAGATGTTTGGTATATTTTAAACGAGAAAACCATCTGTTTTTATTTTTAATTATAATTTTAAACTATTAAAAAATTAAATAAAAATTAACTTGACAAAATACGTGGGGGGGGTATAATATGCACATTAATAATTTTAAAAAAAATTATTAAAATAAAAAATTTAGAGGTGATAAAAATGAAAATTGTAGAACTAAATGAAATGGAACTAATGACAATCGATGGTGGAGGCATTAGAGACAGAAGCAGATCACATGAAAGCAGAAGTGGAGCTAGTAGTCATGGAAGACGAGGAAGTGGAAATCATGGATGTAGCAGAGATTGGGGAGGAGCAGCTATTGGTGCTGGAAAAGCAGTTGCTTGCGGAATAGGATATGCTGGAACTTTATTTGGAGATGATGGTAGTAGAAGTCGAATCGATCATATAAGAGAGGCTACAGGTGGATTGGCTAAAAGTGGATGGAAGCAAATGGGAGAGAGTTTTAAATGCAAAAAAAGATAAAATTAAAAGATATATCTAGCATTTTATTTATAATGTATTTGTTTCATCTAGTATTTATGATTTTTTTTAATAATATTATAGAAATTAGAGATAATAAAATATTTGAATATATTTATACATTTAAAATATATAGATGGTTATTTAGTTTTCCGATAATTTATTATTTTGTAAAAAATATTAAAAATTATGAATATTTTAAAACAAGTAATAAATTGGATATAAAAAATTTTATTATATATTTTGCTATATTTTTCTTAGGAATTCATATTTTAAATATTTTGAATATTTTTACTATAACAATAAGTAATCTTAAAGAAAAGCAATCTACGATACAAGGTTTTTTATATGTGGATACTCTGTGGACAGTGTTTATATCTCCTGTTTTAGAAGAAATAGTATTTCGTGGTGTTATTATGAATAACCTGAAAAAATACGGAATTAAAATAGCTATTATCGTAAATTCAATCTTTTTTGCATTTTCTCATTATGATATAGAAAAGATTATGCCAGTATTATTTATGGGTATTATTCTTTCACATATTACATACAAATATTCGTTAAAATATTCAATTATATTTCACTTTTTTATGAATTTACTTGGGATTATACCTGTGATAATATTTACGTTGAAAATTCAAAAATATTTGTATATATACTCATTAATTTTTATTGTCTTAGTTGTATTCTTATTTATTATTTTTATACGTAATGTAAAAAGAGAAAAATATAAAGAAATATTTTCAATATTTAAACTAAATAATGAAGATAGAAAAAATATTGCTGAATTTGTGAAAAATAATGGGCTGTATTTATTTGTAATACTTGTTATTGTAATTTCTAACTTGTTATTTAATTATAAATTATTTTAAATTAAATAGAGAGTTTCTAGTTTCTAGGAACTCTTTATTTTTAAAGAAAGAGAGGTGGAAAAAGATTTTTTCGATGTTTAAAAGATATTGCTGTGTTTTACAAAAGGATGAGAAGGATTGTGGACCTGCCTGTATATTAACAATAGCCAAGCAGTATAATTCCAATTTTTCAATTGCCAAGTTACGGCAAATATCAGGAACAGATAGAAACGGAACTAATCTTGCGGGAATGATAAAAGGGCTGGATTATTTAGGATTTGATTCAAAGGCTGTGAAAGTTGAGGATAAAAAAATTGATAATAGTGTGTCTTTTCCTATAATAGCACATATTCAGACCACAAATAATTTTTTACACTATGTGGTTGTTCATGATGTAGATAAGAAAAGAATTATTATTTCTGATCCTGAAAGTGGGATAAAAAAAGTTTCCCACAAAGAATTTTCTGAAATTTGGACTGGAATCCTGCTTTTAATTGAGCCTAAGAAAGATTTTCAGAAGAGGAATGAGAAAGATAATTCTTTGAGTAGGTTTTTTTATGTTTTGAAAAATCAAAAAAGTCTTTTGTTTAATATATTTCTAGCCTCAATACTTTATACTGTGCTTGGCATAGTAACTTCATTCAGTTCGAAATTTCTAATAGACTATATTTTAAAAGATAAGCTTATGACTACATTAACTGTAATGGTTGTGGGAATGGTAATACTTGAAATAATCCAAATGCTGCTTAGCATATTTAGGGGATATTTGCTAATATTTTTAGGACAGAGAATAGATATAGCAATATTGCTAGGATATTATAATCATGTAATAAAATTACCAATGAATTTTTTTTCAACAAGAAAAACAGGAGAAATAACATCGAGATTTTCTGATGCTGATAATATAAATGATGCGGTAGCTAAAACGGTATTGACATTAATGCTGGATGTCATAACAGCTATTACAGGTGGAATTATTGTCTATATTCAAAATCAATATTTGTTTTTTGTTTCAATGGCTGTACTATCATTTTATCTTGTGATTGTATTTTCGTTTAAAGAAATTCTAAAAAAGATAAATAATGAAGTTTTAGAAAATAACTCTCAATTAACTTCTTTTATAATTCAAAGTATAAATGGAATAGAAACTATAAAAGCGTATAATCTTGAAAAAAGTATACAGGATGAAACAGAATTTAAATATTTAAAAGTTATAAAATCTTCATTTAAGAGAAGTAAAATTTATAATTTACTAACTTTTTTATCGGGTGTTGTAGGATTAACAGGAAATATTCTAATAATAATGTAAATACCTTAAATCTAAAAAAAGGAATGTCGTTAGAAAGTAGTATAATTTATACAAGAAAACGGATAATAGATTATATACTTGAGATTCTAAGTTTCAAAGTAAAAACACTCAAATAAATAAAAAGAACATGTTTTCAAAATTATTTTTTTGAAATTTATGTTCTTAACTTCATAATATTTATTTACTTTTCAAATATTTTTTATAAACCTTTTTAAACTCCAAATCCTCTTCAATATGTTCCAACTTTTTCTCAAATAAATCTTCTCGATTTTGAATAGTTTTCTCAATCGATTTCATCTGTCTAAACTCATCTATTTTAGCATGATTTCCACTCCTTAAAACCTCTGGCACTTCTATTCCATCAATTTCTACAGGTCTTGTATACTGCGGAAAACCCAAAAGTCCATTGTAAAAAGAGTCTGTTTCAAAAGATTCTTTTTTTATTACACCATTTTTTATCCGAATGACAGAATCCATCAAAACTAGCGACGGCAAATCTCCGCTGCTTAAAACATAATCTCCAATTGAGATTTCTTCGTCGACAAATTTATCAATAACTCTTTGGTCAAGGCCCTCATACCTACCTGAAATTAGCACAATTTCATCTTTTTGAGAAAGTTCTGTAACTTTTTTGTGAGTTAATTGTTTTCCCTGTGGAGATAAAAATATCACATATGGTTTTTTTAATTCTAAATTTTCATTTTTAAAATATTCAAAATTTTCATAGAAATAATTCCAGTAGGCTTCTGGCTTTAAAACCATTCCAGCACCGCCACCGAAAGGGATGTCGTCCATTTGACTGTGTTTGTTTCTTGCATAATCACGAATGTTTATAATTTTGTAATCTACTATGTTTTTATCGACTGCCCGTTTTAAAATAGTTTGTGATAGATACTGCTCAAATAACTCGGGAAATAAAGTTAACACATTAAATTTCATTTTATTATTTCTCGCTTTCTATCTCATTCCGTCAATCAAATTTACTTCGACTCTTCCGTTTTCAAAATCTATTTTTTTGACAAATTCGTCAATCAACGGAATCATAATTTCTTTTTTAGTTTTTATATCTTCAACTATCAAAATTTCATGTGCAGCAGTTTCCATCACATCTGTAATTTCCCCAACTTTTTCATTGTCTAAAAAAACTTCTATTCCAAGCAAGTCTTTTATGTAAAATTCATCTTCCGTCTTTTGTGGCAGCAAATCTCTTCTTATTTTTAGTTTAAATCCATTTAATTTCTGAGCTTCATCAATATTTCTTATTTCTTCAAAATCTAAAATTGCTTTTTTTTCATTTAACCGTTTCACATTTTTTACACAAAGAATTTTTTTAATTTCTTCTTTTTCAAGCAAAACTCTCTCACCCTTAATTAACTCAATTTCCTCAAAAATCGAATTAATTTTCACACTTCCCCGCAAATGGTGCGTTCCCACAATTGTCCCGATATTAATTAAATTTTCCATTTTTTCAAAAAATTCTCACTTTCTTAAATTATATTAATTATAGTTCTTTTCTTAATTTCGTAAAATTTCTACTTTCTTCAGCAATCAATCTCAAATCTTCCAAATCCATATCCGAAGAATTTGCTGCGACAGCCGATAAAACTCCTTCCACAATTGGAGCATCAACGATTTTTGCATTAATTTTTCCTTTTAACTCTTTTATCACTTGCATAGCATTAAAGATTGAACTTCCCATATCTACGAAAATTAATACTCCAGTGCCATTATCAGCGGAAATCACTGCATTTTTCATATTTTCTACATTTGTACCATAAACTTCCCTTTCAACATCTCCGCCATTCACAATTGGAAAATCTTCCTGTCTCAAAACCTTTGCAAAATTGATAATTTCTTCAGCAAGTTTGTTATTGTGACTCGCAACAACAATTCCAACCAAATTTTTATTTTTTATATTTTTATTTTTCATAGTTTTCCCCTTAATTTTTCCTTCCTTAAAAAATATTTAATTTTCTCCAAGTAATCTATCCAAAATAATTGACACTGCACTTCTGACGCACAAATGATTATATTTTGTTTTTCCACGAATAGGTTTTAAAATTTTATAAGACAAATCCATAATTTCATCAGTAAGTCCCCAACCCGTTCCAAATAAAATAAGATATGGTGCTTCGTCTTCTATCATCTCTTTTCCCAAAACATCGTAATCAACTGAATTTGAAAAGATTCTCGCAGAAGTTGTTATAATTTTTGGCTTTCTCCCTTCAAGTTTTTCAATTGTCTCAACCGAACTTTGCACGGAATCTTCAAGTTCCGTATTTTCAAACGCTTCGTTCCTATTTTTATTAAATTCTATTCCATCACCTTCAGTCCAGAAACCGATAATTCTACTTGTCAGCTCCTTTTGAGCATCAACAGGTGTTATAATAAAATATTTTTTTATATCGTAAGTTCTACAAGTTCTTGAAATATCGTGTATATCAAAATTTGTAACCGAAGTCGCAACCACATCGCTATTTTTATTATATACAGGATAATGAACCAATCCCACATAAATATTATTTCTCATTTCTTATTTTATTTCCTTTCTTTAAATTCTAATTTTATTTTTATTTTATTATCTTAAATATTGTTATTTTCTTTTTTATTCTTTTTTTTATTTTTTTATTTAAAAATTTTATAATTTTAGTTTTTTTTAGTTTTTTCAATAACTCTTTAATTTTTTAATTCTTTAAATTAATTTTCTGATTCTTCATTTTTTATTTTTCTATAACCCTTTATCATTTTATTATCTTCTTCATACGACGAAATCATTATAAACAAAAGTACCGTCTGAACCCAGAAAATTGTAAAATCCGTCAAATTGTGAAAAATCACTCCAACTATCAAAGCAATCTTTAAAATATTGTTTCTATCTTTTTTCAAAATTTCATATAAATATCTAAAAAAAACTGTCGCAAGCAAAACTGTTCCAATAAGCCCGTAACTTAAAAGAAATTCCACAATTGCATTGTGCGAGTGCGGATAGACATGATTTGTAAACTTGTAGTAAAAAAAGTTTCCGTGTCCGTACAAAAAATTTGTCCTTTTAAAAGCAACAATTGCCATTTGCACAATTTCCACCCTCAGCCAGAAATATTCCACAAAAGTGTCCATTCGCAAGAAAGGGAAAACATGAAGATAAACTCCCAAAATATAGACTAAAAGCACTAAAGTTCCAAAAATAAAATATCTTTTATCCAAAAAATAGAATAATAGTACAAAAATTCCTAAAATTACTGCAATTAACGATGAGCGAGAGCCACTTAAAAAAAGTGTCGCCATATTTAATAAAAAAAACAAAATATTTTTTTTATTTCTTTTTTCAAAAAATAAATATAAATTCACAATCGCCCCCATCATCATAACGCTTCCCAAATAATTCGGATTAAAAAATGCGAAATATCCAATTCTACCTTTTGTCAAAATAAATTCAACAATCCCAACAAAAAATGGAACTATCGAAAATTTTGAAATTATTTGCAAAACTTTTTGCTTTAATTCCACATCAACTGCCAAAGTATAATATCTTCCAACCACTAGGAACAAAAATATTGGAATTGCCACAAGCCCTAAAATATTTTTATAAAAGACGGAAGTCATTATCGAAAATCCTAAAACAACTCCAACTGTAATTAATGTTCTGTCTTTCAATATTTTTTTGTAATCCTTTGAAATAAAAATTTCAAATAGTATTAAAATACTGAATAAAATTACTAAAATATAATGAATAAAAATAGAAGCTCCCAATAACAAATATAATTTTCCTAAATATTTTTGTTTTTTTATAATTTCCACTTTTTCTCCTTAAAATTTTAATTTTTATAAAACCCCCTGTTCAAAAGCATACGGAGTATATTTCCCACTTTTTGTCGTCAAACTTTCAATAACTTTTTTAATTTCCTTCTCTGTCTCAAAAGTAAAATCGAGCCTCAATTCATCAAGCCCCAGCTCCAAAATTTCGTCCAGTTTAGGAATCAAATTCATAGGCTTATTTAAATAAAGTTCAATATTGTCCAAATCATTTTTTACAATTTTATATTTGTCATAAAACTCTCCCTCAAGTTCTTTATACTTTTCATTAAAAATTTTATGCTCGATATACATTCCTTTCAAATGCCCATAAATCACAAGTCCCTTTTTTATCTTATCGCTTTTTATAACTTTTAATTGCCGATAGCTTAGTTCAGGCGATAAAAATATGGTTTCCAAATTTGGAAATTGAGAAAAAACTTCTACTGTAAAATTGTTAAAAACATTTAAGTTCCAATCAAGTGATTGCCCTTTTAATCCATTTTTCTCGCCCATCACAACTTGATAAAGATTTGATGCCAAATTTGTGTTTATTTCTATTTTATCAAGATTCTTCTCTTTTGCCACATCAAACTGCTTTTTATAAATTTTAGCAATTCCAAGCTCACGACAGACTTTTTCTTGCCGTTCATTTGAAACAAGCACAGAAAAAATAGGATTTTTTACAACTTTTTCCTGCAAAAATTCATATTCTTTCTTTTCAGGCGCAATTCTTTTGTAAGATGCTAAAAGCTCTTTAGAAAGCTCTTGTGTGCACAATCTTTTTAAGTTTTTAAGTTCACTGAATGGAATAAACGAATTTCCATCATAAATTATTTTAACATTTGCAAGTTCAAATGATGTATCGCCAAGTTCCGCAATTTTCTCAGCAATTTGCTCTTTTGAAATCATTTTTTTTGCAATTTCATCCAAAACAAAATCACTTTCTTTTGTGACCGTTATTTTTTCATTTTTCAGATTTTTAATCTCAAAAGTAAGTTTCAATTTTTTACCTTTTTCTGCGACAAATTCTGCATCAATGGCAGAAAATCTTTTGGAAACTTTTATATTGTGAATAATTTTGTCATTGATTTCTTTAGAATAATTTTTATAAATATATTTTGTCCCTTTTGGCAGTTTTCCAATCGAAATCGTGTCATTTTTTTTAGCCTTTTGAACTTTTTCGCCGTTAAAAATAATTTTATTGACATATTCTCCTGAAATTTTTTCAAAATTTTCATCAACAAATTGAACTCCATCACCTAAAATTAATTCATCGTCAATTTTAAAATTATTCGAACTACCTAATCTAACTCCCAAAAAATACCCAAAATTTGAAGAATACTTTTGATTCATAAGCTTGTCATCTAAATAAAAATAACCTTTGGAATATCCTCTATTAAAAAGTTTATAGCTTTCTGTCGGTCTTGGAGTCCCCTTTAAAATATTGTCGTAATAACTCACCGTTTCAAAGACGTACTCGCTAGATTTTTTCCGCCCTTCAACTTTTAGCGCATCAACTCCAATTTCTTTTAATAAATTAATCTCTTTTTCCTGCAAAAGCTGATCATTTGGACTCAAAAAATACGCACTTTTCCCATTTTCATCGGTAAACTTTTTTCTGCAAGAATAAGCACAAAGTCCACGATTACCGCTTCTACCACCAATAAAACTGCTTATATAGCAATTTCCTGAATACGAGATACAAAGCGATCCTGATACAAAAATTTCTAGCTCAATATCAGTATTTTTTCTAATTTCCTTAATTTCCTCAAAAGATAATTCTCTTGCAAGACAAACTCTGCTAAGTCCCATTTCTTTTAACCTATTGGCTTCAATATGATTAGCAACCGTCATTTGCGTACTTGCATGAAGTTTTAAATTTGGAAAATTTTCTTTTAAAAATTTGACCAATCCCAAATCCTGCACAATAACCGCATCCACACCGTATTCATACAATCTTTTTATATTGTTATACATACTTTTGATTTCACTATCTTTTAAAATCGTATTAAAAGCCATAATCGCTTTAACACCGTGTAAATGTGCATAGTCAATGGCACTAAAAACTTCTTTCATATCTAAATTTTCATTATTTCTTCTGGCACTAAATCCCTTCAGCCCAAAAAAAACTTCATTCGCTCCAGCCTTTATCGCCGCAACAAGTTTTTCATAATTCCCAGCTGGTGCCAAAATATTTAATTTATTACTTTTTTTAATCACTTCGTTTTCTCTCCATACAAAATTTATTTTATTTACTATTATACCAAATTAATCAATTTTTTCCAATAATTTTAAAAAAGATATATACAATTTTTTAAACAAAAAAATAACTCAATATGAATTCTAAAATTTATAAAGAGTTATTTTTTATTTTAAATTTTCAAAAGAATTATTTGATTAAAACCTAGATTAATAAATCAATCTAAATCCAAGTCCACCTCTTACATTTTCTCCCTTAGTGTCATATCCAGCATTTACTGTTACTCCGAATCTTGTGTTGTCAATTCCGACATTAAGGTCAAATTTACCGTTTCCTCGTCTATTTTCCTTTTCTCCTCTAACTCCAAACCAGTCGGCCTCTGTGTATCTTACTCTTGCCTTGTTCTTACCGTTTGCAACTCTTCCCAATTCATTTTCATACGCTGCTGCAAGTCCTACTGACAAGTTTGTTTTTAATGCCATTGGCTGTACATACTTAAATTCCAATCCAACTTCCGGTTTTACTGAGAAATAGTCGTTTCCGTCAACTTCTAGTCTGATTTCCCCTGAATCTTCTTTAATATCAGTAAATCTTCCATATTCCATCTTTAACGCTCCATATGGTCTTAGGTGTGCTCTTTCACTTAAACGGACATCATATCCCAAATCTGTTTTGAATGCCGCACCATATGATGTATAGTCAGCTTTTGCATTAAAGATGTCATCAACTACCAGGAATCTACGTTTCATTTCATTTCTTCCTGCAAATACATCTCCTGCTATTGTCCATCTAAGTGAACCATTGTGGTCAAAAGATGGAGACATTGTTTTAAAGACTCCCGCTTTTATCATAGTTTGATTTTCTCTTGATTTTCCTATATCTTTGAATTTAAATCTGTTGTTTACTGCTCCTGCATACCATCCAGAAGAATTTCCCAATCTTACAGTTTCATCTTCATGAACGTAAGCCACGCCGTAGGCGTTACTTGTATAATCAATTATTCCTGCTGTATCAGTCTTGTATTCATCCCTTTGACCAAATACTTTGATTTTGTTGCTTTGTTTAGATGAATTTTTCCAGTTATCATGCAAATAAGTAAATTCCTTGTCCAAAGCATTTCCTGTGGAATTTATTCTCTGTTGAACATTTCCATATTGGTGTCCCATCATTTCGTCGAATGCTTGGTACAGTAATACTTCCTCGTTGTTTCCAATTCCATTCAATTTGCTGAATACCTGTCTTTCCCTAGTTCCTAAAGCTTCAACTCCGTATCTTTGCTCAAGCCCGTCTGCAAAGTTGTATGTATCTGTGCTGTCTACTGGCGTAGCCTGTCTTCCTGCCCATTCTGTATACGGTATTTTTGCCATATATAGGCTTGTTATTGAACCGTCATTCGGATCTAGTGTTGGAGTAGCTATCCAACTTATTGAACCTGAGTACACATTCCACTTAATGTTTGGATTGCTTAGCATTGCTGTTTTATACGGATTTATTATATTAGGATCGTTTACTAATATATATTTGCTGTTTGTTGACTCAGCCGCTTCATTACCAATAATTAAGTCTGCTTCACTTGTCAAGTTTTGCAATCCGTCTATTGATCTTGTGTAGTCAACTCCTGATGTATTTACATACAGTCCAATACTTGAAGCTGATACTGTTATCGGGTTTCTACCTTTTGTATTTACTACCACTGGTGTTTGCGGCACTCCATTTAGTGTGATTGTAGCAGTCTGAGCTCCTGCTGGTGCATCAATTGCTACTCCGCCTACTCCTTTTCCTGTTTCAGGCACTGTAAATTGGTATATTATGTTTCCGTCCACATCATTGTTATTTGTTTTAGAAGCACCATTTACTGTGATTGTTCCGTAGTTTGCTACTATTCCACCTTTCAAGTAAACTCCCACACCGTTCTTGGCATTTATGTTAATTGTTGCGCCTTTGTTATTTATCAGTTTAGAATCTTTTCCAAGATATACCCCTACTGCATTTGTGTAAGTTCCTGAACCAGTCGTAATTGATTTGTTATTAATTGCTGTCGCTCCATTGTCAACGTAGATACCTGTCGTGTTGCTTGCATTCAATACAATGTTTCCATCATTTGTCGCCGTACTTCCTGCTCCACTTGCATACATACCTATGCTGTGTTTTCCATTTACATTAATTGTTCCTTTATTTACAATGTTTCCTGTATCAGTTGTAGAATATCCTGCACCCATACCTATTGAGTAAAGGCTGTTTGCAACATCTGACTCCCCTACCGTAATTGTCGCATTATTTGTCGCAGTTCCACCTTTTATACTGTAAACTGCCACACTTCCTTTTCCGCTTGACAAATTAATATCTGCATTATTTGTTACTGTTCCTGCTGAATAGATTCCATAGTTCTGTTCTCCAGTAGAAGTTATTTTTGTAGAATTTGTCACAGTTCCTGCAGTATCATTTGAATACATGTACACATTGTTGTCTCCAAGCCCTACATTTGAAATGCTTGAAGTTATTGTATTCCCCGTTCCGACGTTTACAAATCCAAATGAGTTGTTTCCAATGTTGAATGCAGTTCCGCTGTTTGTAACAGTTTGTCCGCTTCCCACTGTGTAAACTCCAACTGCCTCATCTGTTCCAGTTGTAATTGTTCCTCCTGTCAAATTTACGTTTCCACTTTGAGAGTAAATTCCAATTGCAGCATTTCCTATCTTCAAGTCACCTGAATTTTCTACATTGTGTCCATATACTCCAATCGTATTGTTTCCAGACTCTATTTTTCCTGTATTTTGCAATGGTACACTATTATGATCTGTGTAAAGCCCGACATTAGGACTTGTAATTGAGGCTGAATCTCCCAATGTGATTGTTCCGCTGTTTTTAGCTGCATATCCTGGTGTTCCTGTTGCATAAACTGCTGTATTTCTGTCACCTGTCATTGTGATTTTTCCTGTATTTTCAAGCACTGTTCCTGAACCAAGTCCCGCATCTGGCTTGTAGGAAATCGCAACCGAATCATTTCCAGACGTTTCTATAGTTCCTGTATTTTTTATTGTCTGTGATGTGGAACCTTCTGAATACAGTCCTGTAGAATTAGAACCTATTGTGATCTTACCTGCATTTTCAATCAATGAATCATCAATACCATAAATAGCAGTTGATTTGTCACCTATTGTCATAACTCCTGTTGCCTTGTTGTATAATTCTCCAAACTTGGCATACATTCCTGTAGAACCTGTACCGCTCAAGCTAATTGTCCCTTCATTTGACAAGACAACATCATTTCTATGATATAAAGCCTTATCATTTTCCTGAGCCATTGCAACCTGATTAGCCTTTGTTCCTGTGATAGTCTTAGTATTTGCATTTGTTATTGATGAATTTGAAATTTCAAGCTGGTTATATGCGTCAGTTGCATCATCTAAATTTACATCCTGGTTGATTGCAAGTTTGCTTAAATACAGCATGAATGTCTTATAGTCAGTTCCATTTATATGTGCACCTGTAGCAGTTGAAACGGTATTTCCAGTCGTATCAGACAGGTCCATCTTAACATTTTGTGCAATGAACAGTCTTGAACCGCTGTTCATATTTAATGTTAAATGCCCTAAAGTTGTATTTGTTCCATCTCCAAAGTTATTCTTTGCCCAGTTTTCAATTTGAGATTTTCCAAAGTCTCCACCATTTCCTACATAAAGAAAAGCGTTACCTCTAGTATTAGGAGTTGTTCCACCTTCAACGGTTGCTGTCATAGTTCCATTTATTAAAACTTTTCCTTGATTCGCATTATCTGGTACCTGTATAGAACAGCAATGACTTTTGTCCTGTAGTTGCAGTTCCTGTTCCTGTCAATGTCAATGTAGAACCTTTTTCAGCATCATAGTTTACTGCTCCTTCGTAGGCTTTTACTGTGTGATTGTTAACATCTAATTTAGCATTTTCACCAGTATATAGTCCAACTGATTCTTGCCCTTTTATATTAATATCAGCATTAATCTTGTGAGTTCCATCACTTACAAGTTTTGAATCTTTACTTACAATAATACCATAAGAACCTTGTTTCTTCTTATTAGCACCTTCCATATATTCATAAACTCCAGCAGATGTTGATGTTCCATTATTTACAGTTACTGTACCATCATTTTCTACTGTTACTTCAGCCTTACCAGTATCATTATCTCCGACAATTATTCCTGAAACTCCATTTCCTGTAACTGATACATTTCCACCATACTTTAAAGAAGCTGGCGTTCCAGTTGATAAACCATTAATCAATATACCTGTTGAGCTATCTCCAGACACAGTTATATTACTGTTTTGTCCTAAAGTACCTTCTGGATTACGTGTTCCATATTTATTCAAAAATACCCCAATATTTTTTGTAACTCCACTTCCAGTTACTGTTATTGTTCCATCATTATTAAGTGCTCCACCTAAAGTAGACATTCCAATAGAATTTTTTACATCACCATTAGTTATTATCTTACCACCTGTTTTATTTGTAGCTGTAGATAATCTTGCCAATTGTCCAATTGCAAACTTCCCTTTTAACTTAATTTCACCAGTAGTATCATTTATTACTTCAGCATTTAAACCAGGTGTAGTGCTTCCTCCATGCCCAGTTCCATAATCCGCTCTCATTGCTACGTTCATAGGTTGATCTGTATCAACTTCAGCTATATCTGAATCTATTTGAATTTTACCTTTATTTGTCATATCTGAGTCTATATTGACAAACATTCCTAATGAATTTTGTACATTTTCAAGTTTGATAACTCCAGTTGACGCATTTATTGCTTTTCCTCTATCCATACTTACATTTGTTGTAACACTATCATCTTCCATAAGTGCCATTGCTGCTGAATTATCTGCTTTATCTTTTATGTTTCTTTTAAGAATTATAGTTCCTGCATTCACCATTCCTGCTGTCGAATCAGCTTTAGCAGCAAATTTCATTCCGTAACTTTCTTTTCCACTTAAACTTATTGTTGAATCTTGTAAATTTTCCATTTTTGCAAAACTTCTATCTGTTGTATATGAACCCGCTTGTTTAGGAAGATACACATACATTCCTATTGAACGTTCTCCTCTAAAATCTATAATTCCTGCGTTTTGTAATTTTTGACTTTCCCACTGTGCCCAACGAGGACTACCATTCCAACCAGTTCTACTATTTTCTTCAACCTGTGCTATCCCAACTTTATATCCTACATAACCATCATCACTCTTTTTTACGTAATAAACACTTGAACTAGGTCCAAAAATTTTTAAATACTTTCCTTCAGATGGATTTGATGTAGCTTCTTCTGTTTTAACACTTCCATCTTCATTAAATTCAACATTTTTTATATTGTATTTTTGAGTAATATTTTGAATATATGCATCATCTTTTTCTGCTGCATCTGTTATTGTTCCACTATTCTTAAGTGTTGCTCCATTTTCTTGTGAAACTAAAGCTAATGTTAAAATTCCTCCAAGACTAACAGTTTTATTTGTTGGAATCTCAAAAGTTCCTGTACCACCATAATTATCTATTTCCCAGAATCTAGAACCTCCTATAAAAAAATATTGATTATTTTTATTACTTCCTACTGAAGTTACAACACCACTTCCAAATTCATCTCCGAAATTATATGAATTAAAATAATAAGTATTTATTCCTGATGGAAGTCGAGTATTTGCCCCAACATTAGGATGCCCTGCTACTACGTTAAATTGAGGATCAGTTATATCTGTTGTATCTGTTTCAGCATACATTTTGAAAGCATATGATCGTTCTGCTGAAGTTGCCGTACCATTTGGCCAAGTATAATGTAACCATGTTGTTGTATTTTGTGCGCTTCGAGTATCGGCTATAATACTTGTATTTGATTTTTGTCTTGGGGTATTTGAAGCACTGCTACATCCCTCATTACAATCCGCACCTAATATAACTGCAAATGTTGGTGGATTTGGAGTAAATGGATCTTTTGGAATACCAATAACTGGTTTTGGCGGTGTAAAACTAATTGCTTCTGGTAACGTAGGTGTAACTGCCGTCTTATCTGCTATTCTTATTGCTGATTTATTTATGTTTCTTGGACGTATACCTGCGTTCACTTCAAATGGTACAATTGGCTCCTTAACAGGTTTGAAACTTCCTATACCGTATCCAGCGGCTGAACCCAAGGCAAAATTTGGTCTTCTGTTTCTGCTTAACAGTCCGTATTTGTCACTATCTGGCGAAACTGATCTCTCGTAAATGTCCAAACTTCTCTGATAAACCCCTTCATAAGGATATTTTGCCTTTTTATCTCCACGACCTTTATAAGTTCCTTGCCAGTCGTTATACACATAATTCATTCCATATTGCCAAGAGCTCCAAGGTGATTTAACTACGTGATCTCCCTGTTCCATTAATTGAATTAACTCAAGATTTGTCGCACGTAACAGTCTATTATTTTCTTGTCTTGCTCGCTTAAAATCCTTTTGTAATTGTAGTATTGATGTATTTATAGCATGTTCCTGTGTCTTAATTTCATCTTCAGCAGAATAAAGATTAAATGAAATGCCACCAATTCCTATCATTCCTGTCAACAGAAATACAATAAGTGCTGAATCGGTATATTTAAAATCTTTAACTCTTTTTGCAAAAGCTTTAAGTTCTTTTTTTAAGACTTTTAAATTATTTGTCATAAGTTTTACCTCTTTTCATTTTATTCAAAATTAAGGAAACTAGAAAGCTATTATAGAATAATTTAAAATAAATGAGTGAGCGAGTGATAATAAAACTTTAAGTTTCCTAAATTTTTTCAGCAATGTTATTTTATCAGAAAAATCAAGAAAAAACAAGTATTTTTTTAAGATTTTTCAAAAAATTTGTATATTTTTTACTTATTAATAAAGATAAAACAAATATAAAAGGGAGAATTAATAGGTATAAATAATATAATTTTGTATTCATTTTAATAAAGAAATCTTTTCTAATATAAAAAAAGACACATTTATTTCAGTGCCTTTTTTAAAATAATTCTGAATGTGAACCTAATCGAGATAATGACAAAACTAAAATATCATCATAATATTTATATATCAATAACCAGTCAGGTTCAATATGACATTCTCTAAATCCTTTATAACTGCTAATTAATGCATGATCTTTATATTTTGCATCTAACGATTTTTTTTCAGCTAAAATACCAACAATTTGAAATAATTTATCAATATTTTTTCCTTGTTTTTTAGCTCTTTTCAATTCTTTTCTAAATTGTCCTGTAAATTTAACCTTATACGCCAAGTGCTTCTCTCAACTCCTCTATATTATCGTATCCTTTTACATTCTCATCTCTTGCTATTCTGTCAGCTTCTCTCATTGCTTCCAAAGTTGTTTCATTCGGTTCTTTTTCCAACTTCAACTCAAAAGGAATTCCATTTTCTCTAATCGCAGTTTTTAAAAAGATATTTACAGCAGTTGTCATCGTCAAGCCAAGTTTGTTAAATAATTCGTTTGCTCTTTCCTTTGTTTCCGCATCAATTCTGATACTTATATTTGCATTTGTCATAATATTTCACCTCTTTTTTACTTATTGTATCATTTTAATAATACATTGTAAATAAATTATATTAGAATTTTGATAAAAAAAGACACATTTTTTCAGTACCTTTTATATTTTAAATTTAAAATACTTTAAATTACAATTATAAACAAGAAATTTTCTCTCTGTTCTATCAATATTCTATCCCCAACTCGTGTTTTAGAGCATCTTGCAATATTTGAGAAAAATTTATGTTTTGTTTTTTTGCCATTTCATTCAGCCAGCTCGGTATTGATACATTCTTTCTAACTGTCGTTTTTTTACATTCATTTACATACTTTAACATATCTAATGCAATTAATGTTTTAAAACTCTCTCCTTCCACATAAAAATCTTTTTCATCTTCTGGGATTTCAAGAGAGACATCATTCAATTTACTCGGAGTCGGCAATTTTTTTTTATTTACAAAATCGTCATATAACCAAGTCCCAACATAGTCCTCTGCCATTTCCATCGCTTCCTCCAATGTTTTTCCTTCAGTCGCTCCACAGTCAAAATCTGGAAATACTACAATGTATCCTTCTTCTTTTGTTTTATGAAATATTGCTGGATATACTACCAACATTACTTGTCACACTCCTTTTGTGAGGCACAAGCTAGACTATTTTAATCCAGCCTGTTTTAAAATTTTATGTTCCAAACCTTTCCCAAGTTCTTGTTTATGATCTGGAACAACTGTTAATCTGCCTGTAATCTTATTATAAAATTTCTTATGTGAACCCTTTCCACCTGCAACTTGTACAAAGCCATTTTTTTTAAGAAATTTTATCATTTGCGTAGATGTCATCGGCATTTTATCACCTCAAAATTATTATACTTAAAATTATGTATAAAGTCAATATTTTTTATAAGATTTTTAGATTACCAATTATTTGATAAGTTTATAACACAAAAAAAGACACATTTTTCTAGTGTCTTTTTAAATAATATTTTAATCCACAAACAGCAGATCACTTATCTCGTCTATTTTTGGTATTTCAAATTCTTTTCCTAAAATTGAAAATACTGCCGCCACAGCTTGCAATATTAATATAATTGCGACAATTATAAAAAATAGTGCAGAGCCAATTTTCATTATTATATTTAATGGCAGTGCCACAATTATTATGACATTTAGTGAAAGTGTCTGTTTTGAATATTTTCTGACAAATTCGTTTTCTGGTTCTAAAATTAATACGATTAAAGAAAAAATTAGTCCAACTCCCACGAAAGTGCTTAAATTTGTTAAAAATGCCACAGCATTAGCCCTTAATCCAGCTATTGATCTCTGATTTTTAATATCTAAATCCATTTTTTACCTCCTAAATTTTGTATGATTTTAACATATATTTAAAAAAAAATCAATTTAAACTTATTTCTTTGCCAAAGGATGCGTATTCATGTAAATATCCCGCAGTAGATTTTTATTCACATGAGTATACATCTGTGTTGTCGAAAGGGAACTATGTCCTAAGAGTTCTTGTAAATATTCCATATCTATTCCTTTATTTAAAAGCTCTACTGCAAATGAATGACGAAATACATGCGGAGTTATTTCCTTTTCTATCCCCGCATTTTTTGCATGACCTGAAATTAATCTTCTGAGCGACCGTGTAGTCAGCTTTCTGCCTTTACTATTTACAATTATCGCATCCGGCGTGTAATTTTTATACTGTTTTTGTTTTTCTGCAATATATTTTATCAGCCATTTTTTTGCAGTTTCACTAAAAAAAGTAAACCTTTCCTTGCCGCCTTTTCCAATGACACGGATTTCACGTTCCTCAATATCAACCATATATTCACTTAAATTTATGAGTTCTACCGAGCGAAGACCGCTGGAATAAAGAAGTTCTATGATAAGCCTGTCCCTTAATCCAAGAATTTTACTTGTGTCAATCACATTCCTCAACTTTTGCAGCTCATCTCGATTTATAACATCTGGCAGTTCTTTTTCAAATTTTGGCATATTTATGTAAATAACTTTATTTGTCTTCACTACTTTAATTTCCTGCAAATATTTAAAAAATGTTCTAAGAGCCGATATTTTACGATTTATGCTTCTTTTAGAAACTGGCTTAATCTCTTTTTTTCTACCCAAAACATCTTTTTTGTCAGATTTATTTTTTTTTCTTTCTGGAGAATTTAAAAACATGATAAATGACCTAAAAGTCATCATTTCAATTTGCTCAAAATCATAAATTTTTTCATATTCAAAAAGATATTCCGCAAACTGAAGCAAATCCCTTTTATAACTTCTAATCGTATTATAACTTTTACCCATCAGCACTTCCTCATAATACAAAAATTTATCGACATAGGAAAGAAGAGCTTCGCTTTTCTGCTGCTTTAAAATGTTATCTTTTTTCTCATTTTCCATTTTTTAATTCTCCTTTTTGAAAATTTCTCAAAATTTTTAATGATAAATTAAATATTATTTTTTTGTAATTGACTTTTTCGCAGTTTTCGCTTTTGTTTTTCTAGTTGCAGTTTTCTTTTTAGTTGTCGCTTTTTTTGCTGTTTTAGCTGCTGATTTTGTCTTATCTTTTGTTTCAGTTTTTTTGTCAGAAGCAACCGTTATTTTCCCAGTTTTTATATTTTTAATTGTCTTGCAATCTGGATAACCTGTACAAGCTAGAAATTTTCCAAATCGTCCATTTTTTATTTCAAACGGTTTTCCACAATTTGGACAAACTCCGGCTTCTTTTACAATCTTCTCATTTTCTTCTAAAATTCTAGTCATTTCTTCGTTAATTTGCAAAATATCATCAACTTCAACTATTGCTCCCTTTTTAAACTTTTGTTTCAATTCTGGTGGCAACGACATTCTTTTTTCATCTTTTTCATAATTTTCACTTTCCAAATACTCCCCAAATCGCCCACTTTTCAATAAATAACGGCTCCCATCTTCCGTAAAAAAATCTGTCAAAATTCCTTTTTTTGTACTCTGAATTTTTTCGACTTCCTCTTTTACAAAAATTTGCCCATTTTCTAGCTGCTCTTGTGGAATAACGACTTTTTTTAATGAAACTGTTTCTTTTTCATTACTCTCGCTTACCAGATATTTTCCATAAAGCCCTGTTTTTAAAACCATAGGAGCTCCCTTGCTATCCAGCACATCCGAAACAATTCGTTTACTTTTTATCTTTTCAATTTCAATTTCAAATTTTTTAATATCTTTTTCCAGCGAATCATAAAAATCTGACAGAAGCTGCACCCATTCAACTAGACCTTCTTCAACTTTGTCGAGGTCTTTCTCCATATTTGCTGTGAATTTTACATTTATTATATTTCTAAAGTTTTTAACTAATTCATCTTTTACTTCATAACCCAAATAAGTTGGGAAAAATCGCTTGTCAACAACTTCAACGTATTCCCTTGCCTTTAGTGTTTCAACTATCGTAGCATAAGTCGACGGTCTTCCAATCCCTTCAGATTCTAATTTTTTTACAAGAGTCGCTTCCGAAAATCTTGTCGGTGCTTTCGTTATTCCTTCCTCAATATTTAATTTTTCAATCGGATAAATATCATTTTCTTTTAATTCTGGAAAATCCCCTGTTTTTATTTCATCCTCGTCTTTAAAAATTTTGTAATAGCCGTCAAAAACTACTTTATTAATCGTCCCACGGAATTTGTAGTCGCCATTTACCGCATTAATTTGCATCTGCTCATATTTCATTGCCGCAAACTGTGAAACCAAAAATCTGTCCCAAATTAATTTGTATAATTTATACTGCTCATTTGTCAAATTGTCTTTTATCGAATCTGGCGTAAGCTCGATGTAGGACGGTCTAATTCCTTCGTGTGCATCTTGAACATTTGATTTTGAATTTCGTGTCACATATTTTCCAACATATTTTTCGCCGTAATTTTGAGTTATGTAATCTTTTGCCATATTTATCGCATCATTTGAAATCCTTGTCGAATCTGTTCTCATGTATGTGATAAGCCCTTTATTTTCGCCATCTATTGACAATCCTTCATAGAGCTGCTGCGCAATTATCATAGTTTTAGTTGCGCCGTAACCCAAATATGATGAAGCCAGTTGTTGCAATGTGCTTGTTTTAAAGACAAGTGGCGGTCTTTGAGACTTTTTCTTAACTTCGATTTTGTCAAGCGTAAGTTTGCCATTTTTCAAATCTTTTTTCAATTTTTTTATTATTTTTTCATCAAAAATTTTGTCAACTTTTTCATCGGCAATCTTTATTAAATTAAGATTTATATTTTTTTGAATAGATGCACTGACTTCCCAGTATTTTTGCGGCACAAATGCTTTTATTTCATCTTCCAGGTCACAAATTAATTTTAGCGCAACTGATTGAACTCTTCCAGCACTCGCATTTCTGCTTATGATTTTCCACAAAAGCGGACTTATTTTGTATCCGACTATTCTATCTAGCAGTCTTCTTGCCTGTTGCGAATGGACAAGATTTTTATTTATTACTCTTGGATTTTTTATCGCATTGGTTACGGCATTTTTTGTAATTTCGTTAAATTCTATTCTTTTAATTTTGTCTGGCTGATTTATGTAATTTGCGATATGCCAAGCTATTGCTTCTCCCTCCCTGTCCTGATCGGACGCAAGATACACAACACTTGCCTTTTTTGATTTTTCCTTTAAATTTTTTAAAATTTCACCTTTACCTTTTATAACCTTGTATTGCGGTTCAAAATTGTTTTCTATGTCAATTCCCAATTTTGTTTTCGGCAAATCAATCACATGTCCATAAGATGCTGTAACTTCATAGCCTCTTCCTAGTATTTTTTCAATAGTTTTCGCCTTTGATGGCGACTCCACAATTACTAATTTTTTTGCCAACTTTCTTTCTCCTGTTTTAAATAATTCTTATATATTTTGAGCCATTCGTTTCGGTAATCAAACCTTTTATTTCTAAACTCATTATTATTGAAAATAATTTTATTTTATCCACTTTTTCATTCGTTTTATTAATTATTTCTTCAAAGCTTGTCTCTTCCGTTATCGCTTCAAACACGATTTTCTCTTCTGAACTTAATTTTTTTAGTTTGCTTTTCTCTTTTTTTATGTCCCACAAAAACTCTTTTGCTATATCCTCAGCACTAGCCACAAGTTTAGCTTTGTTATCTCTTATTAAATTATTACAGCCCTCAAACGACGGATAATTGATGCACCCTGGTATTGCAAAAATTTCCCTGTCCATAGAAAATCCAAGTTCTGCTGTTATGAGCGAACCTCCAGATTTAAAACTTTCAGCAATTAAAATTCCGTCTGACATTCCAGCTATGATTCTGTTTCTTCTAGGAAAAGTCCACCTTGTTGGCTGAGTTCCCAGCGGATATTCACTCACAATAGTTCCAATTTCACTAATTTTTTGCCACAAATCTCGATTTTCATAAGGATAGACAACATCTATTCCGCTTCCCACGACAGCTATGACTTCCATTTCACATTCAATAGCCTTTTTTTGTGCAATCGAGTCAATTCCTTCTGCAAGTCCGCTTATTATCGTGACATCGTAACTCGACAGTTCCTTTACTATCTTTTCACATGCACTTTTCCCAAAACTCGTAAATTTTCTCGTTCCAACAACAGCAATATTTCGTTTATTATCCACAAAGATTTTGTCCTTGTCTATTTTTATTCTGTCATATTCTTTTATTTTTTTTCCTTTTAAATATAAAAATACGGGAAAATCTTTTATCTCTTTCAGTCTCTTGGGATATTCCACATCGTTTACGCTCACTATCCTCACTTTATTACGCCTATAGAGCGCAAGTCTTTCTTCCAAATTAATTTTTTGCGCCTCTTCCAGCTTTCTTTTCAAATCATCGCTAAATAATTTGAAATTTTCTTCTGAAAATAATTCTTCATAATTCTGAAAAACTGCCATTATTTTTTTTATATGAGAATTTTTCATTCCAATTTCCTTAAGTCTAATCCATTCCATAAAAATCCCCCCTTTTTTGAATGTTTTAGTTTAACTGTTTGTCGCTAGAACTTCATTTAAATATTTTATTTCTTTTTGAACTTGTTCTGTTGAGTTAAGATCTTCATATTCGTTTAAATATTTCAGAGCTTTTGCAAAATCTCCTTTACTTTTATAAGCGATGGCAATTCCCAAAAGTGCTTCAGGCTGTGCTTCACCTTGAGAAAGTATTCTGTTATAATACTCAACAGACTGGTCAAAATTTCCCATAAGCCGTGATCCGATTGCGACGACATACAACAGAGAAATATCAGGTTCTCCTTCTTTTAACGCCAAATTTACAGCTTTTTCATAAAGTCCGTCTTTAAAATACAATTGTGCCATTCTAAATGTTGCAGATTTTCCTTTTTTTAGCGTGGCATTTTCGTAATTTCCATACGAGCTGTATTTTTCTTCAGATGAGACATCTTCGCTTTGTGTAACAGGCATCGTCCCAGTATCAACATTTTGCTTGCCCGTTTCCTTCTTCACGTCAACCCGTTTTTTCGGTTTCGCTTTAGGAGCCGCTGCTGGCTGCTCTTCTTGCGGTGGCGCTGAAGGTTCTTCCAAAGTGCTCTCTTCAATTGCTGTCGATGTTTGAGAATTTTCAACTTCCGCTATGACAATTGTTGTGCTAAGCAGCAAAATTCCAACTAATCCGTATATTATTTTTTTCATTTTTTCACCTTTTTCTCTGGTAAATTTTAGAACTCGAGATTTTTATTAGTTCTAGGAAACGGTATCACATCCCTAATATTTGTCATTCCTGTTATATACATAAGCATTCTGTCAAATCCTAGCCCAAATCCTGAATGCGGTACACTTCCATATTTTCTAAGATCCAAATACCACCAGTAGTCTTTTTCTTTTAGTCCCATTTCATTTATTTTGTCTAAAAGAATATTGTAGTCATCTTCCCTTTGACTTCCTCCAACAATTTCCCCAATTCCAGGAGCAAGTAAATCAACTGCTCTGACTGTTTTTCCATCTTTGTTAAGCTTCATGTAAAACGCTTTTATATCCTTTGGGTAATCAGTTACAAATACAGGCTTTTTAAAGTGTTTTTCCGCTAAATATCTTTCGTGCTCAGTCTGCAAGTCAATTCCCCATTCCACTTCATACTCAAATTTTTCTTTTGAATTTTTCAAAATTTCAATCGCTTCCGTATAAGTAATTCTATTGAATTTATTGTTTACTAGAGTATCAAGCCGCTCAAATAGACCTTTATCCACCCATTTGTTAAAAAATTCCATCTCTTCAGCCGCATTTTCTCTCACGTAATTTACAATATATTTAATCATTTCTTCAATGATGTCCATATTTACTTCCAAATCTGCAAATGCGATTTCAGGTTCCATCATCCAAAATTCTGCAGCGTGTTTAGGAGTATTTGAACGCTCCGCCCTAAATGTTGGTCCAAAAGTGTAAGTATTTTTAAACGCTGTCGCAAATGTTTCCACATTTAACTGCCCGCTTACAGTCAGATTGGCTTCTTTTCCGAAAAAATCCTGTCTGTAGTCAACTTCCCCACTATCAGTTTTAGGAATATTGTTGATATCCATCGTCGTAAGTCTAAACATTTCTCCTGCACCTTCCGCATCACTTCCAGTAATAATTGGAGTTTGAACGTAGACAAAGTTCTTTTCCTGAAAAAATTTGTGAATTGCATAAGACAAAATTGAACGCACTCTAAAAGTCGCAAAAAAAGCATTTGTTCTTGGTCTCAAGTGTGCTATTGTTCTCAAAAACTCAAAGCTGTGTCTTTTATTTTGAAGCGGATAATCTGAATTAGCTTTCTGATAAACCGAAATTTGGGTTGCCTTAATTTCATAATCCTGCCCTGCTCCTTGGGATTTTACAACAACTCCAGTAACTTTGACAGACGACGAAATCGTAAGTTTTGAAATTTCTGCAAAATTTTCCAGCTCTTCTCCAAACACGATTTGAATTCCATTAAAAAAAGTTCCATCATTCAATTCAATAAATCCAAAATTTTTCTGACTTCTAATTTTCTTAACCCATCCATTCAATGTAACTTCCTGCTCCAAATATTTTGAAGTATTTTTTTGTAATTCTCTCAATTCTAATAACATTTTCTCTCCTTTTAACTTTTATTTATATATTATATCACAATTTAATCTTTTTTAAATAAACTTATTTTAAAATCGTGATTTTTTAATTTCATAGTAAAATTATACTTTACTTTGTTCGTAAAATCAAGGTTTTTTTATTAATAAATAACAAAAATAGTGAAACATAAAAGTCTCACTATTTTTTTATTCATGCTAAATTGTAAAAAAGTTTTCTTCAATTAGTAAATCAATCTGAATCCAAGTCCACCTCTTACATTTTCTCCCTTAGTGTCATATCCAGCATTTACTGTTACTCCGAATCTTGTGTTGTCAATTCCAATGTTAAGGTCAAACTTACCGCTTCCTTTTCTGTCTTCTTTTTCATTCTTCAAGTTATACCAGTCTGCTGTTGTATATCTTACCTTGGCTTTATTTAATTCGTTTACTTTTCCTAGCTCATCTGTATAGGCTGCTGTAAGTCCTACTGACAAGTTTGTTTTTAGCGCCATTGGCTGTACATACTTAAATTCCACTCCAACTTCCGGTTTTACTGAAATATAGTCGTTTCCGTCAACTGTCAATCTGATTTCTCCGTCATCCTCTTTTATGTCCGTAAATCTTCCATATTCCACTTTCAATGCTCCGTATGGTCTTAAATGTGTTCTTTCTGATGTTCTTATGTCGTATCCCAAGTCAGTCTTCAATGCGGCTCCGTATGAATAGTAATCAGATTTTGCATTGAATGTGTCGTCAACTATCCAGAATCTACGTTTCATCTCATTTCTTCCTGCAAACACATCTCCTGCTATTGTCCATTGAAGTGCGCCGTTGTGATCCTTAGCCGGTGACATTGTCTTGAACACTCCTGCTTTTACCATTGTCTGGTTCTCTCTTGAGCCACCTAAATCTTTAAATTTATAGTGGTTGTTTACCGCACCTGCATACCATCCTTGGCTGTGACCCATTCTCACATCTTCCTTTTCATGGACGTAAGCTACTCCGTAGGCGTTGCTTTCGTTATCTATCACTCCTGCTGTATCTGTGTTGTATTCGTTTCTCATTCCAAATACTTTTATCTTGTTGCTGTCTTTCGATGGATTTCTCCATTGATCCTGAAGATAACTGAACTCCTTGTCAAGAAGGCTTCCTGTTTCATTTATTCTCTGCTGTGTATTTGAATATTGGTAACCCTTCATTTCATTTACCGCCTGTGCAAATATGTGAGTTTCACCTTTTCCTATGTCATTCAATTTATTAAACAGAAGTTTTTCTCTGGCTCCCCTGTCGCCGTATGTGTCAGCTCCATATCTTTGTTCCAGTCCATCCAGGAAGTTCTTCGTATCTGGATCTTTTGCACTTGCAAAGTCTGTATATGGAACTTTTACCAAGTAGATTCTGTCTATTCCGCTTCCTGCCAAGTTTCTTACTGGCTGTGCAAGCCAAGTCAAGCTTGATGAATTTACATTAAGTGTTCCTGTTATTCCTGTCAACGCATCGTTATATGGTTTTAATATGTTGTCCCCTATTTCAATCGCTTTGGCATTTGAATATTGAGTAGCTTCTACTCCCACTATCAAGTTTATATCTGTCAATCCTGACAAATAATGCAATCCTTGAATTGGGTGAGTGAAGTTAATTCCTGATGTATCTACATACATTGCTAGGCTTGTGATTTCTCCAGTCTGCCCTTTTTGTGAGAAGTCTTTCAAGTTAAATGTTCTAAATGGATCATTCAATAGCGTACTGTCTCCTGCTCTCACTTCCACCAATGTCGCATTAGGTGTTGCAGCATTTGTGTCAACATTTTCTATTGCTACTGGTTCAAGTGTTCCATCTGGCTTTCTTACCATTACTGACTGTGGATTTGCCTTTGGCGGAGTCTTGATTACTACGCTTCCTTCAGGTTTTTCATCTGTAGCTGAGGCCAAATATATTGGTCTGTCTGAGTTGTTGTGTCCTGTCACTCCTCTTGCAGAATCTTCATCTTCCGCATAAGGCATGCTTACGCTTCCTGTTCCATCTGAGTAAACTCCCATTGTATCTGGTCCTGTTATTTCGATGTTACCATAGTTCTTAAGGATACCTCCGTTGGTTAATACCACACCTTTCATTTTAGATCCTGTCGCCACTGTCTTTATTGTTCCGTAGTTTATTCCTGTCGCTCCCTGGTCGATGTACATTCCTACTGTGTTAGCTCCGCTCAGGTTGATTATTCCGCTTGTTTCATTTATCGCTTTTGAACCTGCTCCTACCGCATACATTCCTATACTGTTTGGAGTCGTTACATTGATTACCCCTCTGTTTACTACTGTTCCTCTATTTGAAACCGCTCCTGTTGCTTCATCAAAATATCCTGTTGCCATCCCGATTCCAAATTCTTTTGTCATCGTATTAGACGGTCCTACATTAATTGTTCCTGTATTCGTAATTGTTCCACCTGTCGAGTAAAGACCTATATTTCCTACCCCTGAACCTAGGTTAAGAGTTCCGTTGTTTACCGCATCCTGCAATGAGTAGATTGCATATCCGTTACTTCCTGTAGTATTTACAGTACTGTTATTAGTTATCAAGCTTCCTGCCTGAATTGGTGAAGCTGAGTAGATATACACTGACTTATCTCCAAC
Source organism: Leptotrichia rugosa (assembly GCF_041200005.1). Lineage (NCBI taxonomy): Bacteria > Fusobacteriati > Fusobacteriota > Fusobacteriia > Fusobacteriales > Leptotrichiaceae > Leptotrichia > Leptotrichia rugosa. Next base: position 872,939 of record NZ_CP165644.1, on the reverse strand, counting down.
TGTAGCTGTAGTTCCCGCTCCTGTTGTCAAGTTTACAGGTCTGTTTGTGATTAAGCTGTATCCAAATGACTGGTTGTTTCCAACATTCATATTTACATTTCCTGTAATATTTATTGCAGGAGATGGTGAATTCTTGTCATCTTGAGCATACACCCCTACCGCATTGTCATTACCGACATTGATTGTTCCACCAGTTAATGCTATATTTGGACCTGTTGAGTAAATACCTAGTCCGTTATCTCCAACATTGACTGTTCCGCCAGTCATATTTACGTTTCTTCCATAAATACCGTATGAATTTTTACCAACATTGATTGTTCCTGATGTTGTTATTGGTGTATTTATATCTTGTGTATATATACCTATAGATTCCGAACCTACTGGAGCTGGAGTGGTTACTGCTACATTAATTGTTCCTGCATTATTTAATATAGACGAATTTTCTCCAAACATTCCTGATGATTTTGAATTTTCTACATTAATTGTTCCAGTTGCAGCATTTGTTAATGTACCGTTATTTGCTGCCATAGCAATCGCATTATCTCCACCGTGCATTGTTATAGTTTTATTATTTGTAGCCGTTGTTTGCGCAACAGTTCTTTGGTATGCACCTGTTCCTAAACTATTATTTTTAATGTAAATTCCTAATGAGCCAGAAGAAGTTGCGGCATCATTCACATTCATTTCAATATTTCCATTATTTACTACATTTACTATTCCTGTTGTATCTGTCAAAGGATTATTTGCAAATGGCTCAGCATTTGTTACTGGATTTCCAGAATCATCCAGTCTATAAGATAATCCTAGAATACCAATTGATTTTTTACCATCAACTTTTATATTACCATTAGCTTGGTTATTTACAGCTGTACTATTTGTTGCATAGATACCTACAGCATTATCATTAGCTGCATTTGGTGTAGCTCCTGTTCCTTGTTCTACATTTATATTTCCATCATTATTTATAAATCCATAGTTAGCATATAGTCCAACTGCTCCTGCTCCTGCATCTGTTCTGTCTGATTCGATTGTTACCCCATTTGATACGTTTATTCCTGTTGTAGAAATTTTAGTTGATTTACTACTTGCACTAATTGCAAGACCAACTGGCATATTTAAAGACGAATCTATTTCAGATAATTGTTTTGTATTCAAATTAGCACTTACATTTGCTTGTGCATTTAGTCTTGAATTTTGGAATAATACTCTTCTACTAAAGATATAATCATCAGATGTAGATGTTGAATTTGATTTATCTATCACACTATCTATATTTACGTCAACATCATCAAGAACAGTATATTTAAATCCGTTATAAGTTGTACTACCTTCAGTATAATTTATCGGATTAGTTGGTAAAAAACTAGTCAGTGCAGTTCCATTTACTTTTGAACCACTAGTATTATAAGTAGTCACACCTTTTAAATTCATTACTATTACATCATTTGAAAAAGCATTAATCGTTGCATTTCCTAAATTTATTGGTGAACCTCCTGTAACAGGTAATGAATAACCTGTCGCATTTCCTCTTAAAGTCAATGTTCCATTTGTAAAGTTTATATTTCCTCCATCTTTAGAGAAAAATGCATAACCTGGTCCATTATATTCTACTTTGCTGTCTGTTAAATCTATAGTTGATGAACCATCTATTGAAACTATTGCAGCTCCAGCATTTGATACTTTGATATTATTTTTCTGAGCATCTATTGTTGCTTTATTGGAATACAATCCAAATCCTGTATAAGTACCTTTTTGATCTGTAAATTCAGTTCCTGTTATTTCAATATTTGGTGTTGCAGGTGCAGCGGTTCCAGATCTAGTAATTGTTACTTTACTTCCTCCAATTGCATAAACCGCACCTGAATTTTTTTTGTTTACAGTATTTGCGTCACTTTCTACAGTTGCACCAGAAACATTTAATTCATCTGCTTTTACTTTTGCACCATTACTTGCATATATTAATACAGAGTTTTTTGTTCCTGTAGCATTAACTTTATTAACTTCTACATCAGTAGCACTTGAATTTTTTGTTGCTGCTATTGCCAAATTTCCTATTCCGTTATTAACATCTACGACTCCAGTAGATTTTACACTTCCTCCAGCACTTCCTATATAAATTCCAACATTATTTTTAGATGTATTTCCACCCTCTAATGTAATAGAACCTCCTCCTAAATCCAAAGCGACATTTGCATTAGGCATAACTCCAACATTATTTTCTGTCTTATCATAAATTTTTATTTGGTGACTAGTTAAAGTCATTGGGGAACTTGATAAAATTCCAAATGAATTTCTGATATAATCAGGATTATTTTTAGCATTTGCTGCATCATCTGTTGCATTTACAGAATAATTTGTAATAAGATCTCCATTTGTTTCTCCTCCAGTAGCAGTAGTTATTTTTGAAGTTTTATTTGTTGTAAAACTTTGATTTCCTACTCCATTTGCTCCTATATTTACAGCAAAATTTCCTTCAGTAGTAGTTTGTGTTTGATTTTGAAAATATCCAACACTGTTATCTCCATAAATTGTTATTGGCTTAAAAGAACCTGTAAAAGTATTATTTGCACTATTGAAGGTAAAATCTGAACTTACAAATTGTAAATCTATACTTTTCTTAAAATTTTTAACAAAATATGTTCCTACACTTCCTTGACCATATACATTAATATTACCTCTATTAATTACACTCATAGCTCTATCACCATCAGCATCTAAAAAATATGCTGAAGCGGATGTCCACAAATCTATATTTCCTGTACTTCCATTATAAACAATTGCATGATGTCCATTAGGGTTAGCTGCATTACTAGTTATATTAAATGAACCCATAAAACCATCAGATAAACTGAAAACAGCATTAGAAGTTTCAGAATAACCATTATTATCATGATAAGGTTGAATTTTTATATCTCCTATGTTAGCAGCAACCGATTTCGAATTTTTATTCCCATTATGATCATAATTATTTGTAACAACATTATTTTTACCCTCCATAACAATTCTACCACTATTCATCCAAAAAAATAATGCAGATGTTTTTGAAGTGGTTGTTGTATTTCTAGTATTTTGTAAAGTCGTAGCATTAACATTATTTACTACATCATTATATGCATCTAAAACAGCAGTTTTATTTGAACCTGATGACACTGTAGAATCCCAATTGGGATCTGTTGTTCCTGAAGTTAATCCTGTTATTGCACCTCCTGCTGTAACATGACTATGATGATCCAAGTGCACAAACTCTCTTATAACTGATGTACTTCCACTAGTAAAATTATTAACATTTGTTAATAAATTATTTGTATTTGTTAATCCCATCGCATATCCAGAACCATCCCCAACTAATTTTTGAAATCCTAAAAAGCTAGTTGTTGTTCCATCGTCATCTACATTATTCCAAGAAGTTGTAGTAATACTTCCTGCAGGTGTCCCCCAAGGAGATGTTCCACTATATTTCTTAAAACTATATTTCATAGTTCCATCAGACTGTCTTACTATATTAAAATTTCCTCCACTAGAAATAACAGATTCTATTGCTCCATTTGAATTAGTTTTTTCAAAAGCAATTGTTCGTCCACCATTTCCATTTGATACACCTGTTAGAGAAAAATTAAATGAACCAGGTGTTGGTAAAACTGGTGCAGATGGTTCCACAGGATCGTTTACAGTTCTCGGTTTAAATTGTGGAAGATTACTAATATCCACATTAAGTGCCAAATTAGCATTCTTAGCCAACGGTGTAATAGGTTTTAGTGCCGCTGCTATTGGTATTGCCGCATTAGGCTCAATTGGGAATGTTATATCAGTCGAACCACCATAACTTAGCTGTCCTCTTCTTTGGTATTGATATTTATCCATTCCTGTGCTTCTTGTATATTTAACGTCTTTTACTTTATCTCCACGTCCTTTATATTCACCATTCCAGTTGTTATTAACATAATTCATTCCATATTGCCAAGAGCTCCAAGGTGATTTAACTACGTGATCTCCCTGTTCCATTAATTGAATTAATTCAAGATTTGTCGTTCTTAACAGCTTGTTATTTTCCTGTCTTGCCCGCTTAAAATCCTTCTGTAGTTGTAATATGGATGTATTTATTGCATGTTCCTGTGTTTTTATTTCATCCTCTGCTGAATAAAGATTAATTGCAAATCCAGTAATTCCCAACATTCCTGTCAACAGGAAAGTGATAAGCGCTGAGTCTGTATATTTAAAATCTTTAACTCTTTTTGCAAAAGCTTTCAGTTCTTTTTTTAAATTTCTTAAATTATCAGTCATAAACTTTAACCTCTCTTCAAATTTTTTTAAAAAACTAAGAAATGCGGAAAAACTATCAAGAATAGTTTTAAATGAGTGAGTGATTTTAATAGAATTTCCGAACTTTTTTAAATTTTTTTACTTTTTTAGTAACATTAATATTATAACAATCGAAAAAAAAAAAATCAAGCTTTTTTTTAAGAATTTACAAAAAAATTGAAAGGATAAATGCTTTTTTTATTTATTAACAAAGATAAAACAAATATTAAGACTATTATTAACTGGATTTGAAGAGATGTACTTTTTATTTTTTTTAATAATAAAAAACAGGAGGTATTGATTTCCTAATATAATTTTTAACAAAAGATAGCAAGAAGTCGTAGGCTTTCTACAAGCGGGAGATGAATTGCTTTTTTTGTAAAAAAATTGAAAAAAGGATATATTTATGATATAATTTACTCAGTGAAATAATATAAAAGTAGGTAATAATAATGTCATATAATAGCAATTATCATTCAGTATTTGATATAAATTATCATATGATTTTTTGTATAAAGTATCGAAGAGAAGTCATTAATGATGAAATTTCTAATAGATTGAAAGAGATTTTTGAAAAAATATGTCCGAAGTATAACATTGTTCTTAAAGAATGGGAACATGATATTGATCATATTCATATGTTGATTAATGCTATGCCTAATACTGAACTTTCTAAGTTTGTAAATACTTACAAAAGTGCTTCCAGCAGGTTGATAAAAAAAGAATTTCCTGAAATAAGGGGAAGATTGTGGAAAGAATATTTTTGGAGTAGAAGTTACTTAGTTGTAAGTGTCGGAGGTGCACCGTTAGAGATAATTAAAAAATATATTCAAAATCAAAAGGAGGTGTAATTTTATGAAATATAATTTAGCATTCAGATACAGAATTTATCCAAATAAGGAGCAGGAATTATTGATAAACAAGACTTTTGGATGTGTTCGTTTTGTCTACAATACGCTCTTGTATACTGCTAATAAAATTTATGAAGAAACCGGAAAAAATAAAATAATTACACCTGCCAGTTTAAAAAGTGAAAATCAATTTTTAAAAGAAGTGGACAGTCTGGCACTTTCAAATGCTCAATTGAATGTAAAACGATCGTTTACAAATTTCTTTCAGAAGAGGGCAAAGTTTCCAAGGTTCAAATCTAAAAAGAATAATGTTAAAAGTTATACGACAAATTGTGTGAATAATTCAATACGAATTGAGGAAAACAAATATTTGGTTTTGCCAAAATTGAAAAAAGTTAAATTAAAATATCATAGAGAAATACCAGAAGATTACAAGATAAAGTCGGTAACACTAACAAACAGTAATGGAAATTACTATGTTTCTGTTTTGACGGAATTTGAAAAAGAAATTCAAAAAATACCAAGTAATGATAAAGTAATTGGGCTTGATTTTTCAATGCCTGAATTATTTGTCAGTTCTGAAAACCAAAGGGCTGATTATCCAAGATATTTTAGGATGTTGGAGAAAAAATTGAAGAAATTACAGAAATCGTTATCAAGAAAAGTGAAATTTTCTAAAAATTGGTATAAGCAAAAAGCGAAAATATCGAAATTACATGAGTATATCAAAAATTGTCGAAGAGATTTTCTACATAAATTATCGAAAAAATTATCTAAAGAGTATAATGCTGTAGTTGTTGAGGATTTGAATATGAAAGGGATGAGCCAGGCATTAAATTTTGGGAAAAGTGTAGGAGATAATGGATGGGGAATATTTTTGAGGATGCTTGAGTATAAGTTGATGTTTTTAGGGAAACAATTTTTGAAGATAGATAAGTGGTTTCTGTCGTCGAAAACTTGTAGTAGATGTGGAAATGTTAAAGAGGAGCTGAAATTATCAGAAAGAAGCTATAAATGTGAGTGCTGTGGAATTGAAATTGATAGAGATTATAATGCGGCACTGAATATAAGAAACGTTGGAAAAGAAATAATGGAATATTAGAAAAATAAAAGAAGACAGGGCAGGGACTGCCCGAAGAGCTTGGTAAATATATTTGGCTAGCAAAAGCAGATACTTCCCAAGAAGCTCCTGCTTCTAAAAGCGGGAGTAGTTCACCACCTTGCTATATTTATATTCTTGATAGCTTAGTTTATAATTTTATCCCGAATGCCACAAAAAAATAATTATTATTGCTTTAACCAAAAAAAAATGGTATTATTTAATGATGAAAAAAATGTAGGATAGTAGGAAGCGAGGGAAATTTATGAAAAAATTATTAATTTTGTTTAGCCTTCTGACTTTTTTAATTATCGGTTGCGGTAATTCAGCAGAAAGCGGAAATAAAACAAATGAAAAGACAGGTAATTCCAAAAAATTTAAGATAGGAATTACACAAATTGCGTCACATCCGGCGCTAGATAATGCGAGAAAAGGATTTGAAGATGCCTTTAAAGAAGCTGGAGTCGATGCGGACTTTGATGAAAAAAATGCAAATGGGGAAACTGCAAATGCAAATCTTATTGCAAATAATTTTGCCAGCTCAAAAGTTGACTTAATTTATGCAATAGCGACAAGTACAGCACAAACTGCGGTACAGTCAACAAGTTCTATACCAATTGTTTTTGCAGCAATTACAGACCCAAAATCAGCTGGAATTTTAAAACCAAATGTAACTGGTGTCAGTGACAGAATGGATGTATCTGAACAAATGAAACTGCTAAAAAGATTGGATGACAAAATCAAATCAGTTGGTGTCATTTACAATTCATCCGAACCAAATTCAAAAGTTCAAGTGGAAGACTTAAAAAAAGCAGCAGCGCCACTAGGACTTACAGTTGTTGAGAAAAGTGTAACTCAGGCAAATGAAATTCCACAGACAGTTGATAATTTGACAAGGGAAGCTGACGCAATCTATTTGCCGACAGATAACTTGGTCGCTTCAGTTGCAAATTTAATCACAGAAAAAGCTGCAAGTGCTAAAAAAATAGTATTTGGAGCGGAAGCCGCCCATGTAGAAAAAGGAGCTTTAATAACTCAGGGAGTAAGTTATTACGAAATTGGAAAAGAAGCTGGAAAAATGGCAATTGAAATTTTGAAAAACGGTAAAAAGCCAAGTGAAATCCAGTTTAAGCAAATGCCATTAAGTGAAATCGTAATTAATGAAAAAACACTTGCAGCGCTAAATATTAATTTACCGCAAGATATTAAAAGTAAAGCAAAAATGGTAAAATAAAAAATATAAAAATTTTTTTATTAAATTAAATTTATTAAATTAAATTAAATACTTAAATAATTAAATTAATCAAAAAATAAAAAATTTTAAATTTTTAAAAAAAATAAAAATTAAGAAATTAAAAAATAATAAATTTTAAGAAAGGAAAAATAAGAACATGAAAAAGATATTATTGGTACTTGTAAGTTTAATTTTTGCACTTTCGTGTGGAAATAAAAACGACACAGTCAATGGAAAGACTCAAAATAATTCACAGCAAAAAGCTAAATTCAAAATTGGAGTAACTCAGTTTATGACACATCCATCGCTTGATTTGGTAAAAAAAGGATTTGAAGATGCGATAAAACAAGCTGGAATTGATGCAGACTTTGATGAAAAAAATGCAAATGGAGAAGTTTCAACTGCAACATTAATCGCAAATAACTATAAAGCCGACAAAAAAGACTTGGTATTCGGAATTGCAACTCCGTCAGCACAGCAACTGGCAAACAACATAACTGATATACCGGTACTATTTTCTGCTGTAACAGACCCCGCTTCTGCCAAAATTTTAAATTCAAATGTGACAGGGACAAGCGACAAGGTTGATAATGTTTCACAGCAATTAGATTTACTTTTAAAATTAAATCCAAATGTAAAAAAGATAGGAGTTTTATACAATCCATCTGAACAAAACTCACTTGTTCAAATCGCTGAAATTCAAAAAAGAGCAAAAGAAAAAAAATTAGAAGTTGTGCTACAAGGTATTACAAATTTTGGAGAACTAGCTCAAGCTACAAAAAATTTACTTACACAAGTTGACGCACTTTATTTGCCAACAGATAACTTGGTAGTTTCAGGAATGCAGCTTATCACATCAGAAGCGATAAATGCTAAAAAAATAGTCGTTGTTTCCGAAAACTCATCAGTTGAAATAGGAGCACTATTTACAATGGGAATTGACTACTATGAATTAGGAAAAAGAACAGGACAGATGGCAGTTGAAATCTTAAATGGAAAACCTATTTCACAAGTTCCTTTTGAAACTTCAAAGCAATTAAAGCTTTATGTCAATAAAAAAACTGCAAAATCACTTGGAATCGATATAAATAATCCGCTATTTAAAGGTGCCGAAATTGTAGGTAAATAAAACAAAAAACTAATACAAAAAGAAAGAGAGTAAAAAATGAATGAGTTGGTAATTTTCTTACAGAGCTTGCCTGAAGCTTTTAAGATAGGATTTATATATTCAATAATGGTTATGGGAGTCTATTTGACTTATAAAATACTGGATTTTCCAGATATGTCAGTGGACGGAACTTTTCCACTTGGAGGATTTATCTTTGCGGCGTTTTCCCTTTCGTCAACAGGATTTTTTGGGATAACAAGTCCTGTTATGGGACTAATTTTAGCCGTTATTGGTGGAATGATAGCTGGACTTATTACAGGAGCACTGCACGTCTATTTAAAAATTAATGGACTTCTTGCAGGAATTCTTGTAATGACTGGACTTTACAGCATAAATTCCAGAATTGTCGGAATGCCAAATGTGTTTATTTCGCCAGAGAGAAGTATTTACGAAATAGTTTCGTTTGAAAAAAACTTTATTCCATTTATAATCATATTAGTATTTTTACTAATTTTAAAAGGATTTTACGATTATAAAATCAAAGCAAATAAATATATGTTTGTGAGCATGGGAGTTTATACAGTTTCAACAATCGTATTAATTATCTATGTTGCACTTACAAAAGATGTAAAACTTATGCTAACTGTCATAATCGCCTTTGTCATAAAAATGATAATTGACTATATTTTAACTTCAAAATTTGGATTTGCGTTAAGAGCACTGGGAAATAACGAACAGCTTGTAATCAGTTTGGGAGTCAATCAGAAAAGATTAAAAATATTTGGACTTATGATTTCAAACGGAGTTGTCGCACTATCTGGAGCACTTTTTGCACAAAACTTAAAGGTTGCAGATTTACAATCTGGAGTTGGAACAATCGTAATCGGTCTTGCTGCAATAATTTTAGGACTTGGAGTATTAAAAAAATCACAACTCATAAACGAAATTTCAATCGTTACGATAGGTTCGCTTATGTACTATTTCATAATAAATTTGGCACTTATGTCAAATACCTGGACAAAATCACTATTTCAAGCGATTAAATTGCCAGATAACTTAATTCAGATTTTGGAAATCAAGCCAACTGATGTAAAAATTATTACAGCAATAATTTTAACGATAATTTTATGGAATGAATTTGCGAAAAAAGCCAAAAAAGGTAAGAAAAAATTGAAAAAAGAAAGTGGAAGATAAAAAATGATAGAAATAAAAGATTTACATAAAACATTTTTTTCAGAACTAGGGACGGAAAAAAAAGTTTTCAGAGGACTAGATTTTACAATAAATGATGGCGATTTTATAACAGTTATCGGAAGCAATGGTGCAGGAAAATCAACTTTATTAAATGTTCTAAATGGACAAGTGATACCTGACGCAGGAGAAATTATTTTAAATGGCCAAAATATAACAGCTATAGAACAGCACAAAAGAGCCAAATGGATTTCTCAAGTTTATCAAAATCCGACAATGGGAACAGCGCCTTCAATGACCGTTTTAGAAAATCTTTCGATGGCAAAAAATAAAGGTAAAAGATTTAATTTTACATTCGGACTGGACACAAAAAACATTGATTTTTACAAAGGACAATTAGCTGACATCGGTTTAGGTCTTGAAAAGCAGCTGCATACTCAAGTAGGACTTCTATCTGGTGGACAAAGACAGTGTCTATCGCTTATAATGGCAACACTAAACCGTCCAGACATACTTTTGCTAGACGAACATACAGCAGCACTTGACCCAGAAACTTCCAATAAAATTTTGGAAAAGACAAAGGAAATTATCGAAAAAAATAATATCACAAGCCTTATGATAACCCACAACATGCAAGATGCCATAACCTATGGAAATCGTCTTATTATGCTTCATGCAGGAGAAATTATTTTCGACATAAAAGGTGCTGAAAAGCAAAAATTGACAGTTGAAAAATTATTGGAAATGTTTAAGACAAAAGATGCCAAGTTATCAGATAAAGATGTGTTTTAAAAAAATTTTTAAATTCAAAAATTAAAAAATCGAAAATTATAAAAATAGAAGTGGAAATAATATAAAATAAAAATAAATTTCCACTTTTTTATTAATTTTATAAAAAATTTTAGAATCTTAAAATTTTTCTGCTATCCAGCTTTCTATTTCATATCTCAAAGGACGACTGGAAACTTTTTTTATAAATCCTTTTTTTTCCAATTCTTTCGTATATTTATTTATCGTCTGTTGAGTTTTATTTAAATTTGGAATTTTTGCTATATCTTTATTTTTTATTTTTTCAAATTCGTTAAATAAATAATCTTGAATAAAAATATATAATATTTGCATTTCTATTTTTTTCACATCTTTTCTTTGATTTTCAATTTCTTCACAAATTTTATCCATATATTCCGCCTTTTCAATCGTTTTTTCAATTAATTCCAAAATTGAATTTTGTCCTTCAATAACATTTTCCAAAATATTTTCAACAAAAAAAGTTATTTCTCCCAAATTATATTTACTCTCGACTTCTTTAAATGATTTATAATATTTCATTTTATTTTGTGCAATCATATATGAAATTGACAGCGCTGTATATTTTCCCACATATTTAGCCAAGTTCATTGACAGCAAATATCTTCCAAAGCGACCATTGCCGTCATAAAATGGATGAATATATTCAACAAAAAAATGAATTATTGAAATTTTTATAAGCGACGGAATTTCTTTTTCGTTTAAAAGTTTTATTACTTTTTCAACTTCTTTTTGTATATTTTCCTCTCCTAAAATTCCCCGATGAATTACTTCCATCGCATCGTTTTTTATTTCAACGCCATCTTTTCTAAAAATTTTTCCATCTAATTTATAATTTTCACTCTCCAAAAAATCAATAAACAATTTTTCATATATTTTCCTAAAATCTTCAGAACTTTCAATTTTTTCTTCTTTATTTTTCAAAATATTTTCATATTTTTTTACAATTCCAACTAATTTTTCTTTTTTACTAAATTTTTTTTTACTAGTTTTATTTTGCAATTCGGAATAAATAGCCTTTTTGCTAGAATGAATCCCTTCAACTTTGTTCGTATAAAGAATTTCATTTACAAACAGCTTATTTACTGTATAAAACATCATCAAAGAAGTCAACTTTTGAAATTCTAATTCAATTTTTTTACTATTTTTATAAATTTCTTCCTGCAATTTAAAGTGTTTCGGCAAAAATTTAAAAAACAATGGCACTTGCTTTTTTTTATATTCGGAATAAATCATCAAATTTGTAACAATCGTTGAGCTATCTTTTATTCTTTTTTCATATTCTTCATCTAATTTTTTACTTTTATAATATAATTTTTCTAATTTTTCATATTTTATATACATTTGAATCACTCCTACTATATAAATAGTATCATTTTTATATTTTAAAGTAAAGATTTTATAAAAAATTTTTTTATTTTTCATAATTACTAAAATTATTCAAAAAATTCAAAATACATAGTTTTTAAAATTTTTGTTGTAATATCCCATTTTTTTTGGTAAAATCTTAATTGAGAAAAAATATTTTTAGAAAGGAAATTAAAATGAATACAGAAAATCAAACATTAAATTTGAACACAATAATCAAAATTATTTACAAAAATAAAGCCTTAATTGCTCTAATTACAGTTATAACAATAGTGCTTGCGACAGCCTTTGTTTTTTTAAACAAATCTTTTAAAACGGAAATAAACTTATATGGAAATGACAAAGTTTTGACGGAAATTGGAGAAAATTCTCAATATTCACTTAGTTCATTTGAATTTTTTTCCTACATAAAAAATCATTCAAAAACACTAAAAAACTTAAATTTGCCAGAAAATAAATTTTTAAAAGAAATGTCAACTAGACTTACTACACAAACTGAAACTGGCGATCCGATGGTAAAAGTAAAATTTTCAACAAAAAGTAAATCCGAAGGGGAAAATTTTTCCAAAGAATATCACATACTTGCACAAAATTATTTGGCAGACAAAAAAAACAGTTATTTGAATTCTCAATTGAAATTATTGGATGAACAATATAAATTTATTTCTAAAAATACAGATATAAGAACGACGAAAGACCCTTTGACTGACACTCTGGTTTCAAGACTTTCATATTACAGACTTCTAAAAAATGATTCAAGCCCAGTTATAAAATACATTAATTCAACTACAAAACCATCATTAAATAAAAAATTAGTTTTAGCTGCAGCACTTTTTGTCGGACTATTTTTAGGAATTTTTGCTGCATTTGTTAAAGATTTTTCAAATACATTGGATTGGAAAGATATTAAAAGCAAAAAATAAATAAATTAAAGAAAAAGAGAAAATATAGAGAAAAAAATTAAAAAAAAAGAAAACAAGAAAAAATGAAAGGGAAAAGAAAAGGAGAAATGGATTTTTTTTATCACACGATAACAACATTAATTTTAATATTTTTTTATTATGTCGGCTTCAAATTTCCAGATTACGACTTCAAGTTTAAATTAAGCCATAGGAATATATTGACCCACTCTCCGCTACTTGTAATTATTTTATTTGTACTGCATCAAAGTAAAATTCTTACATTGACTTATAAAACGAAGTATGACATAACAGATTTTGTAACAGTTGGACTTAGCCTTGGAATTGCAATCCATTTACTTTATGACTTATTTCCCAAAAGTTTTAAAGGCACAGCTCTTCTACAATTTCCTATTGTGGAAAAAAGTTTGTCAAAAGACGAAACAATTGCATCCATAATAATTTTTATCATCTTTTTGACAGGATTTTCTGTTTATAAGATAAAAGATTACCTTGATTTGGCAACAAACCTCATTTTAATAATAATTACTTTTATTTTAAAAAGAAAAAGTGAAAAAAAATTTTTTCGAGTGGCATTTCTTTTCGTCGCCATTTTCTCACTTTTAATTTATTTAAAACAAAACACAATTTTTAATAAATTTTTTTAAAATCAAAAAAACTATCTTAAAAATTGATATTCAAATCTATTAAGATAGTTTTATTTTTTGCTTTTCTTTTAATTTTTTTACTTTTAAATTATAATTTAATTATTTATTGACTTCGTCAGCCAATTTTTTACCAACTTTAAATTTTACTACTTTTTTAGCAGCTATTTGCATTTTTTCTCCCGTTGCTGGGTTTCTTCCTTCTCTTGCCGCCTTTTCTTCCACTTTAAATGTTCCCCATCCAACGAATTGGATTGATTCTCCTTTTACTAAAATTTCTTTTGCTGTTTCTAAAAAGGAATTTACTAATTCTTCTGATCTTTTTTTAGTTTCTCCTGTTGCTTTTGCATAAGCATCTACAAATTCTTTTTTTGACATTTTCATTCCTCCAATTTTTTTTATCACTATAATAGTACCATATTTTCGGCATTTGTCAAGTTTTAAAAGAAGCTTTTTAAAATTTTTTTAATCATTTTTTCTTCTTGAAATCACTTTTATAATTTCATTCACAACAAACGGAACAAGTGACAATCCTATCACCATTTCCCAATGACTCGGATCTATCGCAGTTACTTTAAACATTTGTGCAATACTTGGAATTGAAGTCAGACCAATTTGCAAAACTATCCCAATAACAATTGCTCCAATCAAAAATTTATTTCCAAAAAATCCAATTTCAAAAATAGTTTTTTTACTATTTCTCATTGACAATGAATAAAATAATTGTGAGAATGTAAGAACAATAAACGCCATTGTTCTTCCATAAGTTAAAATTTCCCGTGTTGCGGGATTACTGTCTTTTACGACCGAAATAGGCACAGTCCCGCTATGAATAATTCCTAGGTAAAATGCCACAAGTGTAAGTACTCCAATCAGCACTCCACCAACAATTGATCTCATTCCCGCACCTTCAGAAAAGAAACTCTCCTTCGGATCTCTAGGTTTTCTAGTCATAACTTCCTTATCTCCAGGGTCCATTCCAAGCGAAATTGCAGGTAATGTGTCAGTTATTAGGTTTACCCATAGAAGCTGAGTCGCAACTAACGGTATTGCCCATCCAAATAATGTTGCAATAAACACACACAAAACTTCTCCCAAGTTACAAGAAAGCAAGAATATAATTGTCTTTTTGATGTTGTTAAAAATATTTCTTCCTTCTTCAATCGCATGAATTATCGTAGTAAAATTATCATCAGTCAAAATCATATCACTGGCACCTTTAGAAACATCTGTACCAGTAATTCCCATTGCCACTCCTATATCGGCAAATTTAAGCGACGGCGCATCATTCACTCCATCTCCAGTCATTGACACAATATTTCCCTGCTCCTTAAACGCCTTTACTATTTTAACCTTGTGCTCTGGCGAAACTCTCGCAAACACTCTATATTTATTCACTTCTTTGGCAAATTTATCATCCGGAATCTCATCAATTTCAGCTCCAGTTAAACTTTGGCTAATATCTGTCGCAATTCCAAGCTCTTTTGCAATCGCAACCGCCGTATTCTTATGATCTCCAGTTATCATAATCGGAGTAATTCCAGCTTTTTTAGCTTCCACAATCGAATCTTTCACTTCAGTTCGAGGCGGATCTATCATTCCAACGATTCCAACTACAACCAGATCCTTTTCCATCTCTTCAGGCGAAATTTGACTGTCAACATCTTTAAATGCCACTCCAAGCACTCTTAAAGCGTCATCAGACATCTCTTCAGCAACTTTCAATATTTTATTTTTCGCTTCTTCAGTCAATGGTAAAATTTCTCCATTTACAAGAATTTTATTTGCTCTTGTGAGAATATTGTCAATCGCACCTTTTGTGTGAACTCTATATTTCCCACCTTCTTCATTAAGTGTCGACATAAGTTTTCTGTCCGAATCAAATGGATTTTCAGAAACCCTTTTATATTTAGCATTCAATGCGTTTTTTTCCAAATCAAATTTATTTCCCAAGACAATCAGAGCCACTTCTGTCGGATCTCCGATATCTTGTCCATTTTCAACAGATGCATCTGAGCAAAGCACAAACGAACGGATTAACTCAGTTTCATCAATATTTGCCTTTTGTCCATCTTGACTGGAAATATCTCTCAAATTATCCAAAGTATAAGTTTTTACAACAGTCATCTTATTTTGAGTAAGCGTTCCGGTTTTATCAGAACAAACGATATTTACCGCTCCCAATGTTTCAACCGCAGGTAATTTTCTCACAATTGCATTTTTCCTTGACATAGTCTTTACCCCAAACGAAAGCACAATTGCAACAATCGCAACAAGTCCTTCAGGAATTGCCGCCACAGCTAGACTTATTGCAGTCATAAACATTTCAACTGCTTCTCTTCCTTGAATCAACCCTATGACAAAAATAATTCCACAAATTGCCAATGCTCCATATCCCAAAATTTTTCCAAGTTCTTCTAATTTTATCTGAAGCGGAGTCAATGTATTGTTATCTTCATCTAAAATCTGTGCAATTTTTCCAATTTCCGTATTCATTCCAGTTTCAACTACAACTCCTTCTCCTCTTCCATAAGTTGCCATAGTTGACATAAATGCCATATTTTCCTTATCTCCAATAGGTATTTTTGCATCAGTTGTAATAAAATTAGCATCTTTTTCACTTGGAACAGATTCTCCAGTAAGTGCTGACTCTTCAATCTGCAAATTAGCACTTTCAATAAGTCTGACATCTGCTGGAATATATCTTCCTGCATCAATTACTAAAATATCTCCCGGCACCAGTTCTTCCGAATTAACTTCAATCACTTCGCCATTTCTTCTAACCAAGCTCTTAGGTGTCGTCATTTGCTGTAATGCTTCCAATGCCTTTTCCGCCTTAGATTCCTGCACAACTCCAACTACCGCATTTATAAGAACTACCGCTAAAATTATCAAAGCATCAGCTATCCCGTCTTTCCCATGCGCAATAATATTAACAACAGCTGCACCAATTAACACATAAATAAGCATATCCTGAAGCTGTGCCAAAAATAGCTGCAATAAACTTTTTTTCGGCTTTCCTTTTAATTTATTAGGTCCATATTTCTCTAGCCTCTTTTTCACTTCTTCCGTTGAAAGTCC
The DNA here is from genome assembly GCF_041200005.1 of Leptotrichia rugosa. NCBI lineage: Bacteria > Fusobacteriati > Fusobacteriota > Fusobacteriia > Fusobacteriales > Leptotrichiaceae > Leptotrichia > Leptotrichia rugosa. Next base: position 856,337 of record NZ_CP165644.1, on the reverse strand, counting down.
TGTTTTTTCCGAGACATTCAACTCTTTTAAAACATCTTTTGGTGATTTAGTAAACCACATATTTTAACATACCTCTTCTTTCTAAAAAAATCTTTATAACTAGAATCATTATACACTAAAATTGATTTTATTTCTATAATTTATTATGAAAAAAATTGCCCTTTTAATAAAAAGGACAATATATATTATAAAATTTATTGTTGATTATTCAGTTGTGTTTTTTACTGGCGCAGCATTTTGAAATTGAATTTCAATTCTTCTATTTTCTGCTCTACCTTGTTCAGTTTCATTTGTAGCAATTGGTTGTTTTTCACCCATTGATTCCACTCCAATAATTCTTGCTGGATTCAATCCAAATTCAACTAATTTATCTCTAACAGCAACAGCCCTTCTCATTCCAAGTTTCATATTATAAGCATCTGAACCTTTAGAATCTGTATGTCCAACAATTACTAAATTTAAATTATTTACTTCTGCATATTCTTTTACATTTCTTAACAATTCATAATATTTTTCTTTAACTACAGATTTATCAAAATCAAAATTCAATTTATTAGAATCAAGTGTTATAGTCTTAGGACCTTCATCTATAATTCCTTGTTCCTTAGCTTCTTCTAATTCCAAAGCATTAATTCTTATTGTATTTTCTCTCATTTTAGTTGTAGTCAATCTTCTAGCCATTACTGGTGCTGAAATCATTAAAATTGCAAATATGGCAATTATTGTTGATCTGATGGTTGTTCTTGTTGTGGTTGTTGGTTTGACCATGATTCAGCCTCCTTTTCAAGAGATTTGTATTCTTTACTTCCTGGATATGGTTTGTTAGCTTTTAAATAATCTTCGATAGTATCTAATCTACCTGCATTATAGTCTACCAATTTTGCGTTTGTACAAGACAAAGCTCCTAATCCTAATGCTAATAATATTAATTTTTTCATATTTTTATCCTTTCCCTTCCTGTAATAACTACTTATTTCTATTTTTTTATTTCATTTTTCCTTGAATTCCATCTAGTCTTTCTTCCATTTTATCTAATAATTCATTAGTTTTGTGAAATTTTTCAATATTATTGTTAATTTCATCGACTCTTTTGCTAATTCTTTGTATTTCATAGTTCATCTGTTCACTTTCAGACATATTTTTTCTATTTATTCTTACTTTTTTTACTTTTTTTACATTTAAATTTACAGCAGAATTTCCACCTTGTTTTGTAACAGCTGGTTCAGAAGTTGTTTCTTTTGTTTTTCTCTGTTTAGCAAGTTTTACTAATCTTTGAACTGCAGCATCAGTATCTTCACTTTTTGCCATCACAGCAAACGGAAGTTGACTAAGCATTAATACTGCTATTATTCCTACTTTTTTATTCATTTTTTTTCCTTTCTAAAATAAATTAAAAGAATTTATTTTATTTGATTATTTATTTACCTGAACTTTTTCTTATAACTTTTCTAGAAGATTTCTTCTTACCAAAAACATCATTAAATCCTTTTAGTTCATTTTCTTCTCTTTGAACACTTCTCACTACGCTTTGATAAAAATCTACTCTATCTTTTGCTCTTGCAGTGTTATATTCCAATTTTTCCAATCCAGTTCTTGGTTTGTACACCTCTTCCACACTTCCATCGGCATTTTCAATTACAGTTAAAGTTTTATCAACTTTTTTAGGTTTCAAACTATTGTAGTAATCTTTTCTTGCATCATTTATTATAGCTTGTGCACTTTTACCAAATATCGGTAAAGAGGATGCCACCACTACACCGAATAATAATAATTTACTATTTGATTTCATTTTCATTACCATTCCTTCCATTTTTTATTAATCCATAACTGATAAAAGTGTTTCTAGTTCAGTAATTTTTTGTTCTTTTTCAGCTATCATTTTTTCAATATTGTAATTATTTTTTTCAAAGTCTTTTAAAATAACTTTATATTTATCTCTGTGCCATCTAACTTCAGAATCTACTCTTAATTTTTCTATAGTTTTTTCTCTTCCGTCTCTTTGTTCTTTTAGAACTTCTACTTCAGATTTTAACTTTTCAAGTTGTCTCTTATAAGATTCTTTCTGTGCCGCTTCTTTCTTCAACAATTCATTATATTGATTTTCAATAGAATTTAAACTGTCCTCCAACTTACTTGTTGCGGAGTAACTTGTCATTGAAACCATCATTATTCCTATTAACAAGAATCCCATCTTTTTCATTCCATTTCCTCCTACTTTAATTTGAAATCAACACTCCTCACTCACAATTGCATAAATTTTTCTCAAACTATTCTATAATGTTACCACTCACAATTATTATACCAAATATTTTTTAAAAATACAATATCTTTATAATTTATTTTTAAGAAAATAAAACCCCATTAAATAAAGGGGTTCTACATATTTTCTATATTTTTTTAATAAAAAAATAATAATTTATTATTTTAATAAAATTAAAACTTCTTCAACTGTTTCCGCAGACTCTATTTTTTCTACAAGTTCTTCTTCAAAGCTCAATTTTGAAATTTCTGCAAGTAAATCTAAATGTTCCCCTTTTGCATCTTCTGGTGCAGCTATCATAAATATTAATTTTGAAGGCTCATCGTCCATACTGTCAAAATCTATTCCAGTTTTAGAAATTCCAAGTGCTAAGGACATTTTTTTTATTAAATGTGTTTTTGTATGTGGAATTGCGACACCATCTTGCATTCCTGTCGGAGATAATTTTTCTCTTTCATAAATTGAGGAAATAAATTCATCTAAATCATCAGCATTCAAAATACCATCTTTTACAAAAACTTGCGCCATTTCTTTTATAACTTCCTCTTTGTTTTTCCCTTTTAAATCCACTTTTATTCTATTTTTTGATAAATATTCTAAAATTTCCATTTTTTTAATACAAGACCAAAATTTTGGTCTTTCTCCTTTCTCAAAATTTATTTTTTAAAAATTTTTCCATCTTTTTAAGATATCCTCTATAATTTCACATTCAGACATTTCAGAAAAATTGTAAACAATATAGTTCTTTTCTTTTTTAAACCAAGTCAGTTGTCGCTTTGCGTAATTTCTGCTTTCTTTTTTTATTAATTCTATGGCGCAATCAAAAGTTATTTTATGTTCAAAATATAGAAATAATTCCTTGTAGCCTATCGAAGATATTTTATAAAGATTCTTTCTGTACTTATTATATACTTTTTTTGCCTCTTCAACAAGCCCATTTTTAATCATAATTTCCACGCGTAAATTTATTCTTTCATACAATTCATCACGATTTCTATTTAAGAAAATTTTTAAAAATTTATAATTATTATTTTTTATATTTTTCATCCTTAATTCACTAAATTTTCCATTAGTTAAATAACAAACTTCTATTGCTCTAATTAACCTTAATTTATTAAATAAATCAATTTCATTGTAAGATTTTTTGTCCAAATCTTTTAAAATTTCCTGTAATTCTTCCAAAGATTTACTGGAAAGTTCTTCTCTAATTTTTTCATTTTTTGGCGGCAAATTGGCAAATCCATCAGTTATAGATTTTATATAAAGTCCTGTTCCACCGACAAGCATAATATTTTTATTTTTAGATTCCAAATTATTTTCTTTTTCAAATAAAATTTTGTTGACTTCTTTTTCAAAATCTCCGACAGAATAATCACTGCAAGGATCTGCAACATCAATCATATAGTGCTTTACCCCCTGCATTTCCTTTGGGGATATTTTAGCTGTTCCAATGTTTAACTCTTTGTAAATTTGAGAAGCATCTGCGGAAATAATTTCGCTATTTATTTCCTTTGCTAACTTTATTGATAAATCTGTTTTCCCAACTCCAGTAGGTCCAGCTATTACAATTCCTTTTAAATTTTTTTTCACCCCAATTTCTTTCCATCCTTTCCTTTTATTTTTTCTCTTGTTTTTTCCTTCCCCCATTTTTTATTTTTTAAATCACATATTCAAATTCATATCCAGCGATAAGTATTGTATCTCCTTCTTTTACACCTGCTTTTTCAAGCTCAGCTTCCATTCCCAGACTTCGCATTTTCTGTAAAAAATTAATAATTCCCTCTTCTCCAATAAATACATATTTATTAAGTACATCATCCACAATTCGTCCATCCACTTCAAAGGCGTTTTCACCAGTTTGTCTTATTTCCCAGTCCTCTTTTTTATTAATGTCACTTAATAAATCCTCAACTGATTCCACTTCTTCCAACGGTTCTCTAGGAATAGTTTGAATCAATTCCCAAGCTTTAGATAAAACCGGTTTTATCCCATCATTCGCAATAACCGAAATTGGATATACAAATTCAGCTCCATTTTCTTTTACAAATTTTTCAAACTCGTCGTATTTTTCATCTTCATAGAGCATATCAATCTTGTTTGCTACAACAATTTGTTTCTTTTGTGACAATTTTTCACTATAATTTTTTAACTCCTCATTTATTTTTAAAAAATCTTCTTTCGGATCCCTTCCGTCAATTCCAGAAATATCAACAATGTGAATAATCGCTTTACATCTCTCAATATGCCTTAAAAATCTATCTCCAAGTCCCACTCCTTCATGAGCGCCTTCAATCAAACCTGGTACATCGGCAATTACAAAGCTTTCTTCATCTCCCATTCTGACAACTCCCAATTTTGGTTTTAAAGTTGTAAAATGATAACTTGCAACTTTTGATTTTGCTTTTGACACCTTGTTTATGAAGCTTGATTTTCCAACACTCGGATAACCAACTAAAGCAATATCTGCTAGCATCTTTAATTCCATTTTTATTTTTAGCTCAATGCCCTCTCTTCCACTTTGAGCGATTTTTGGCGCTTTTGTTACAGAAGATTTGAAGTGGATATTTCCACGGCCTCCATCTCCTCCTTTTAAAAACACCACTTTTTCATTGGGACTACTCAAATCAAGTAAAAGCCTATTTGTTTCAAAATCCCTAATCATCGTTCCAACTGGTACTTTTATGACCAAATCTTCTCCAGATTTTCCCGTTGCACGAGATGGCATCCCCTTTTGCCCATCTTGAGCCTTAAATTTTTTACTGCTTTTAAAGTCTACCAACGTATTGATATTTGGATCTGCAAGAAAGACAATATCCCCTCCTTTTCCGCCGTCTCCGCCATCAGGTCCGCCAAACTGGACAAACTTTTCACGCCTAAAAGTAGCGGCTCCATCTCCTCCTTTTCCAGAAATTACCGTAATTACACTTTCATCAATAAACATCTATTTTATCTTCCTTTTCTATATTCTATCTTTTTTATTTGCTCCACTTTTTTTCTTTTATCTTCTTTTCGTTTTAGTTTGCTTAACATTTTCCTTCTTATTTCTTCTGTAAATCCAAGGCTCAATGTAACCTTTTCTTGAAAATAATCCCAATTTTTTTTGTTTTGCATTTTGCTGATACTCTTCAAATTGCGTATCATTTTTGGCGTATTCCTGATACCACCATGCGTTTCCAGTTTTTACCATCTCTTCATTGATATTTTTACCATTTACATAAATAACCGCAACTGTTCTGCCATATCTGTCCTTATTTTTCACTTCTATGCTCAAAGTTTTCCCGGCCACTAATTTTTCTAAAGCTTGTCTACTTTCAGGACCATAATCCTGCGATTTTTCAGGCGCATCCATTCCATACATTCTAATTTTTAACATTTCACCGACAAATTTTCCATTTTCAACTTTTTGAATATTAATTGTATCTCCATCGCTGACTTTTAGCACTTGATAACCGTCAGAAATTTTTGGAATTACTTCTTTTTTTTCTTTAGATTTTTTAATTTTAGGATTTTTTGTGGCACTTTTAGAGATTTTAGCACTTTTAGTATTTTCACTGTTTTTTATATCTTTTCCGTTTTTGTTAAACATCCCAAAGAGCATAAATACTGCAATTATAACAACTGCCATAATTAATATTATCTGAGATTTTCCATCATCAATTTTTTTAGCCATTTTTCTCCTATTTTTCTATTTTTCCAATGCTTGTTTAAAGTCTGCAATTAAATCGTCAATATTTTCAAATCCGACTGCAATTCTAATCAATGAATGTGTAAATCCTCTTGCTTCCTTTTCCTCTTCAGGCATTTCAGCGTGAGTAATTGTGCTTGGATGGGTTACCAATGTTTCAGCTCCACCAAGACTAGCAGCAAATATTGCCACATTTAAACTTTCAAAAAACGTTTTTACTTTTGAGTCGTCTTTTAGAGTGAATGAAAATACTGCTCCACCACCAGTTGCTTGACTTTCGTGAATTTTTTTACCTTTGTTTGTATCCAAAGTTGGATAGTAAATTTTGTCAACTGCATCATGTTTTTGGAAAAACTCTATCAATTTTTCTGTATTTTTTTGTGCAGCTTCCACTCTTAATTTAAGTGTTTTAAGACTTCTCATAAGTAGCCAGCTGTCAAACGGAGAAATTAGCGCTCCCGCCGCAGTTTGAGCAAATTGAATTTTTTCTGCCAATTTTTCATCGTTTGTAACTGCAACTCCCGCAAGTAAATCGTGATGTCCAGATAAAAATTTAGTTGCGCTGTGAATTACAATGTCAACTCCAAAATCAAGCGGTTTTTGCAAATACGGTGTCATAAATGTGTTGTCCACAATTGTAATTAAATTATGTTCTTTCGCAAGTTTTACAACTCCCCTTATATCAGTTACATCCAACAAAGGATTTGACGGTGTTTCGATAAGAATTGCTTTTGTATTAGGCTTTATTGCTTTTCTTATATTTTTCAAATCAGTTGTATCAACAAACGTAGATTCAACTCCAAATTTTGAATAAACATCGTTCAAAATTCTATAAGTTCCGCCATAAATATCTTGCCCCAAAATGATATGATCTCCTGCTTCAAATATTGTAAAAACTGAAGTTGTAGTTGCCATTCCAGATGAAAAGGCATATCCATATTTACCGCCTTCCAAATTTGCAAGTAAACTTTCGAGTTGATTTCTAGTTGGAGCGGACACCCTTGAATATTCAAATTCCTGCGTTACTCCAAATTCTGCAACAGGAAAAGTTGAAGCGAAATTTACAGTTGTTCCCCATAATTCTTTCTTTTTTTCCTTTTTTATTCCATGTATTGTCTTAGTTTCAAATTTCATGCTTAATCATCTCACTTTCTTTAAACTTTTATTTTCTATATTTTTATATTTCTTTTCTAATATCACTTATAACAGGTTTTTTTCGCAAAATTTTTTCAAATGCAATTCTTTTGGCCCCAACATCTGGCTCTCTGTCCAAAAATATTACTCCACAATACTTAAAATTCTGTTTTTCCAAAATTCTTCTCATTGGCTCATTATTTTCATGCGTATCTGCTCTCAAGCTGAAAATATTATTCTTTAGGCAGACATCTTGCGAAAATTCCAAAAGTTTTGTAGCAATTCCTTGATTTTTTACATTTTTATCAACCGCAATTCGATGAATTACCACATAATCACCGCAAGTTAGCCATTTCCCATCAATTTTACTATATGGTGTCTCTTTTTCAGGAGAGAGTGCAATTGTCGCCACAACTTTATTTTTTCCATCAATTCGAGTTTCCAGCACATAACTTATCCCTTTTTTTATATCACTTTCAATTGAGTTTCTATTTGGATAGCCATTTTGCCACTGATTTAGCTTCATTTTTTTTAGCTCTTCCTTTGCCATTTCAATGATTTCCAAAATTCTGTTGACATCTTTTGGCTCTGATTTTCTAAAATTCATTTAATTTCCCTCCTTTCCTAAAAAAAATTATATTTGCCAGTCAATCTCTTTTTTCCCTAATTTTTTCAGAATCTCATTAGTTTTTTTAAAATGTCCACAGCCAAAAAAACCACGACTTGCAGATAATGGACTTGGATGCACACTTTCCAGAATATAATGTTTTTCCAAATTTATAAGCTTTTTCTTACTTTTTGCATTATTACCCCATAAAATAAATATAATCGGATCTTCTCTTTCGTTTAAATAACTTATCACATTGTCAGTAAAAATTTCCCATCCGATTTTTGAGTGAGAATTTGCTTTTCCTGCAACAACTGTAAGAGCTGTATTCAAAAGCAGCACTCCTTGCTTTGCCCACTTTTCCAAATATCCGCTATTACTCATTTGATAGCCGTATTCATCACTAATTTCCTTATAAATATTTTTTAACGACGGTGGAAGCATAATTCCTTTTTTTACAGAAAAAGCCATTCCATGCGCCTGATTTTGTCCATGATAAGGATCCTGTCCAAGTAAAACCACTTTACAGTCCTTGTAACTTGTAAGTTTAAAAGCTGTAAAAATTTCTTCAGCTTTTGGATAAATTTTCTTTGTCCTATATTCAGACACCAGAAATTTTCTCATCTTTCTATAGTAATCTTTTTCAAATTCTTTGTGATAACTAAAAATCTCATCCCAGTCATTTCCAATATTAACCATTTTTTTCCTCTTTTCAGCTTTCAACTTTTTTATTTTAAATTTTTTATTTACGACTATTTTTATTTCTAATCTTTAAAATTTATAACAATCTTTTTCTTTTCCATTTTTAGATTCACAATTTCTACACCTGCATTTTTCAATATTGTTCTCGAAGCAACAGTTGATTCCAAATTCTTATGTTTATCTGAAAAATAGATAACTTTTTTTATTCCTGATTGCACTATCGCTTTTGCACACTCATTGCATGGGAAATGTGTCACATAAATTGTGCTTTCTTTCAAAGATTTTATGCTGTTTAAAATTGCGTTTAATTCGGCGTGAACAACATACGGATATTTTGTGTCCAAAAAATCTCCAGTTTTCCCCCAAGGCATCTCATCGTCAGAACTTCCTAAAGGGAACCCATTGTAGCCCATTCCAATTATTTTTTTTTCCTTGTCAATTATACAAGCTCCCACTTGTGTCGATGGATCTTTACTTCGCATTCCAGACAAAAAGGCGACACCCATAAAATACTCGTCCCACGAAAGATAATCATCTCTCTTTGGCATCTTTTTCACCTCGTTTTTATAATTTTTTGTTTTTTTAATCAACTTTCATTTTTCTTCTCACATCTTTAAACTGAACTTCCACAGCATCATTCTTGCTAAGCTCAATTCCCCTTTTCACAATTTTTCCATTTTTTCTCGTAATTGTATATCCTAAATTCAAAATATCCTGAACAGAATATTTAGAAATTTTTAGTTTTTTATACTGCAAATTTTTTTTTGCGTCATTCAAAATATTTTTTATCGCAAAATTTATATTTTTCTCTTTTTCTCTCAAGTTTTCTTTTCGCTTAAAAATCTCTTTTTTTAAATCAATTTTATTAATTTGCTGTTTTCTGTATTCTAACTTTTCCTCAGCTTTTTTCAAAATTCTTTTAAGTTCTTTTATTAAAATTTTCTCTTTTTCAATAATTTCCATTTTTTTGTCGTCTAAAATATTCAAGAAATTTTTTATATAGTAGTTATTTTTCTTTTGCTCCAATTCTTTTCTCATCAAAGTTACACGATTTTGTAAAATTTTAGTAAGTCCATTTTTTTTATTATTCAATTCCTCAATCAAATTTTTCTTTTCAGGAATCAAAATTTCTGCAGCTTGAGTTGGAGTTGCAGCACGTCTATCAGCCACTAAGTCCGATAGTAAATTGTCAATTTCGTGTCCAACTGACGAAATAATCGGAATTTCAGACTTGTAAATCGCTTCTATTACGATTTCTTCATTAAAAGCCCACAAATCCTCAATACTTCCACCTCCACGTCCGACAATGACCGTATCTACACAAATTTTATTCTTTTCTTCAAAATTTTTAGCCCTATTGAAAAACTCAATTCCACTCACAATTTCCTGTGCCGCCCCATCTCCTTGAACTTTTGCAGGATAAAGAAAGATATTCACATTTGGAAATCTTTTGTGAGCTGTATTTACTATGTCTCGAATTGCAGCTCCTGTCGCAGCTGTCACAACTCCCACATTTGTTGGAAGTTTTGGAAGCAATTTTTTTTGGCTACTGTCAAAATAGCCCTTTTCATTATATTTTCGCTTTAACATTTCCATTTTTTCATAAAGTGAGCCAATTGAATTAGTTCTCTCAAGAAAATCGGCGACAATCTGATAACTTCCACTTCTTTCATAAAGAGTAACATTCCCCCTTATTTTCACTTGTTCCCCCTCTTTTAAATCCACAGGAACTCCACGGTACTTATATCTAAAAATTGCACATTTCACGCTAGCTCCAGCGTCTTTTAGAGTAAAATACAAATGCCCTGAACTGTAATAAGTTATATTTGAAATTTCACCTTGAATGAAAATATTTTTAAATGTATTTGTTCCTTCCAAATACTGTTTTACTTCAAAATTAATCTCACTTACCGAAAATACCGTTGCTTCCACATCTTTTCACCTTCTTTTGTCAAATAACTTTCAAATTTTTAATTTCATAGTAAAATTATACTTTACTTTGTTCGTAAAATCAAGGTTTTTTTATTAATAAATAATAAAAATAGTGAAACATAAAAGTCTCACTATTTTTTTATTCATGCTAAATTGTAAAAAAGTTTTCTTCAATTAGTAAATCAATCTGAATCCAAGTCCACCTCTTACATTTTCTCCCTTAGTGTCATATCCAGCATTTACTGTTACTCCGAATCTTGTGTTGTCAATTCCAATGTTAAGGTCAAACTTACCGCTTCCTTTTCTGTCTTCTTGCTATAAATATTGATGTCTTTTGTATTTTTCTATCATAACTACGTAATTAAGCTGTTTCATTCACTCTTACACCATATTTAAAAGTTTTATTCCAGTAAATATTTTCAAGTGTAGAAATTACAACTCCTTTTGATGTTGAAGCGTTTAAGAATAATGAATTTCCCAAATACACGGCAGTATGATTTCCTGTGCCTTCTGGTTTAAAAAATACAATATCTCCCGCTTTTAATTGGCTTCTTGGGACATGGTTTCCCGCTTGAGCTTGGTCAACTGACCGTCTTGGCAGCTCAAAGCTAAACACTTCCCGATAGACTCTCCGAGTGAATGCCGAGCAGTCGATTCCACTTGCAGAATCTCCACCAAGCACATATTTTGTCCCTTTCCATTGCTTATATGCCCGCAGTAATTTATTTTGCAGCGCCACAACTTTTTTTTGACTTGATGTTCCTTCACTTAATATTTTTCTCTGCTCCATTTTTAATTCTGTCAATTTCTGCATTACTAGCCGGGAATTTGGCATCTCTTCATCAACCAGTTCCTTTTCATCCAATAGCCCATTTGAATTAATATTCGTTGTGATATAATCTGAATCATCTTCTTCTTTTTCCGAATGCTTTTTCGCAATTTTATTTTTTATTTCATCATTATTTTCTTTTGACTTTTTATTTTTTTTAGTGTCATTTCCTTTTTTATAATAACTTTTACTTCATCATTTTGACTAGTATTTGCAACGACAGGATTAGCGCTGCTGTCCTTATCTAAATTAGTTTGTAAACCTGTACAACTTGCAGTAAGCAGCATACAAGCCGATGTAAATGCTATCTTTCTTCCCATTTTCTTTTTTTCCCTTTCCTTTCTTTTCTCTCCAATAAAAATGCTAAAATCCATCAATTTTTAAATATTAATAAAAAGAAATAAAAAGCGATTATTTTAAAAAAAATGGTATTACTAAAAAAATTAAAAAAACTAACTTTCAATTATCAAATTTACAGGTCCATCACTTTCTGAAACAATTTTCATATTTGCTCCAAATTCACCTGAACCAAATTTTATTTTTTCTTCACTTAATTTTTCTAAAAATAAATCGTACAGTTCTTTTGCTTTTTCCGCTTTTGCCGAATCAACGAAACTTGGTCTTCTACCTTTTTTAGTATTTCCATAGATTGTAAAATTACTGACGACCATTACTTCATATTCTAGATCTTTTAACGACAAATTTAATTTTTCATTTTTATCATTAAAAATTCTTAAATTTATCAATTTATCTATACAATATGTTATATCTTCTCGTGTATCTTCATTTTTTATTCCGACAAAAGCTAAAATCCCTTTTTTTATCTCCTCCTTAAATTTATCATTGACAAACATTTTAGCATAATTTACTCTTTGAATTATTAATTTCATTTTATATTCTCTCTCTTTTTGCAATTATATCATTTTTTTAAATTTGTATAGAATTATTTTTATCTTTTTTTAATAATATCTTTTTTCTTCTCCAATTGTTGTATCAAAGCTATGTCCTGGATAAACTTTCGTATCTTCTGGATACTGCATAAGTTTTTTTAGCGATTTCCCCATTTCAATTGGATTACTTGTAGGCAAGTCAACTCTTCCATAAGTTCCTTTAAAAATCGTATCTCCTGTAATCATAACTTTTTCCTTTTCATTATAATAGCAAATATCTCCCGATGTATGCCCTGGTGTTTCTATTATTTTAAAAATACATTCATCTTCATCTTCCGTAATTCCCGCTAATCCAATCATATCATTTTCCTTCACGGTTCTGATGTCCAAACTTTTGTCAATTTTAAATTCCACATCTTGCCAGATACAAAGCGAAATTTCTGGATTAAACAAAAATTCGTAACCTTTTTCACTCACAAAAAGTGGAACTTTTTTGTATTCCATCATCGAATTAATTCCCAAGATATGATCCCAATGTCCGTGCGTCAAAAGTACCGCCACCATTTCCAGCTCATTTTTTTCCAAAAAGTCAATAACTTTTGTCATTTTTTCTTCTCCTGGATCAACCACAAAACATTTTTTTCCACATTTTACTATGTAACAGTTGCTTCGTGCCAAATTATCGTTTACAAATCTTATTAATTCCATTTTTATTTCTCCCTTCAAATTTTATTTATTTTTAAATATTTTAAATTATTTTTATTTTTTATAAAAATTTTTTAATAAAATTATTTATTTTTTATCATCACATTCATATGCGGATAAGGTATTTCAATCCCTTCTTTTTCAAATTCTAATTTTATTTTTTCATTTAATTTTAACTTTAAATCTATGTAGTGTTCAGTTCTCGTGTAGACATAGACATAAAAAATTATCGCAGATTCTCCTAGTTCTCCCACACCAATAATCGGTTTATGCGATGGCAAAATCAACTTGTCATGTTCTGTAATCTCTTTTTCTTTTTCAACTTCTTCGAGTTCATCGAGCTCCTCTTTTAAATTCTCATGCGCTGATTTTTCAGCTTCTTCCATTTTCTTTCTGGAAAATAACGTAGAAAAGAAATTTATTTTTTTTCTTTCCTTCGATTCCAGAACTGTACTTTGCCACTTTTTAAACAAATTTTCTTTTCTTTTATCTTCTTCGATTTTATCCATTGTCTCTTCTTTAATAATCTTATTAATGACCTCTTTAACCTTTTGAATATCACTGTCGTAAGATACTCCTATGGTTAAATCTAGCCGTCTTTCTCCATCTTCCCTTATGTTTCTGATTTCTGTATTAGTTATAATTCCATTTGGAATGATTACAAGCTCATTTTGCGGATTTATAATTTTTGTGTAAAATAATTCAATTTTTTTTACAGTTCCGATGTAATTATTATATTCAATCGTGTCTCCCACACGAAACGGCTTAAAAGTAAGAATAATAATTCCACCGCAAAAATTTCCCAACGTTTCTTTAAAAGCGATCCCAAACACTATCCCAGCCGCCCCTAAAAATGTTGTAATTGAAGTCGTATTAATTCCCAAAATTCCAATTGAAATATAAATTAATATAAAATAGTAAATAACCGAATAAAGTGAAATCAAAAAAGATGCAATACTTTTATCCATATTCGATTTTTCAAATATTAAATTTAATATTTTTTCAATTCTTCCTTTAAATATTTTTGCAATTTTAAACATAATGTAAATAATAAATAATTTAAAAATATTTGTCTTTAAAAATTTAATTATGTTGTCAAGTTCCAAAAATTTTTGCAATGCAGTTAGTTTCATTTTTTCTCCTATTTTCATTCTATTCTAAAATTATAAAATTATAAAAAAATAGAAATATTTTTTCTATTTCTATTTAAGAATAAGCGGGGCAAGACCCCCTTGATAATTTTTTTAAACATTAAATCTAAAGAACATAACATCTCCGTCTTGCACAATATACTCTTTCCCTTCAAGCCGCATCGCACCTTTCTCTTTTGCTCCGTTCCATCCATTTAATTCAATAAATTTATCAAACGAAACAACTTCTGCTCGAATAAATCCTTTTTCAATATCCGTATGAATTTCACTAGCCGATTTTTGTGCATTTGTTCCTTGTTTAATCGTCCAAGCTCTGACTTCCTTCACTCCAGCCGTAAAATATGTAATTAATCCCAATAATTTAAATCCAGCACGAATTAATCTATTTAAACTTGGCTCTTTAATTCCAAGTTCATCAATAAACATCTGTCTTTCCTCTTCATCTTCAATTTCGATTAATTCAGCTTCCACTTTTGCCGAAAAAGTCACAACTTCGCTGTCATACTGTTTTGCAAATTCCCTAACTTTTTTTACATAGTCATTTTCAGTCTCGCTTGTCAAGTCATCTTCAGAAATATTTGCTGCAAACATCATTGGCTTTATAGTCAAAAATTGATAAACTTTTATTAATTCTTCTTCCCTTTGAGTAAATTCTAAAGTTTTTAACAATTTGAATTCTTCCAAATGTGCCTTACATCTTTCAAGAACTGCAAGTAATTCCTTTCCTTCAGCGTTTCCGCCACGAGCCAGTTTCTGATTTTTCTGAATTGCTCTTTCGACAGTTTCCAAATCAGCGAAAATAAGTTCCGCATTGATTGTTTCAATATCTCTAATCGGATCAACGCTTCCTTCCACATGAATAATGTTGTCATCGTCAAAACATCTTACAACTTGACAAATTGCAGCCGTATTTCTGATATTTGACAAAAACTGATTTCCAAGCCCTTCCCCTTTAGAAGCACCTTTCACAAGCCCCGCAATATCCACAAATTCAACTGTCGCTCCAACCGTTCTCTCTGGATTAATCACTTTTTCCAAAGCCTTTAGCCGTGGATCTGGCACACTCACAAGCCCCACATTTGGCTCAATTGTCGCAAACGGATAATTTGCTGCCTCTGCATTCTGTGTTTTTGTTATTGCATTAAATAATGTTGATTTTCCTACATTTGGTAATCCTACAATTCCTATTCCTATCATTCTTTTTATTTCCTTTCTTAAAATAAATACTTTTTAAATAATTTTATATATTTGCAAATATATTTGCTATTTTCCATTTTTCCTTATCGGTTGTCTTATTCAAAAAATAGTCAATGTCATAAATTGGAATAACAGTTATCCCAAAATAGTCGTACTCCTTGCCAAACATTTTTTTTATATCTACTTTTTGACTTTTTATAAGTGCCTTTGTTGGCCTTTCTCCAACTGAAATTATATATTTAGGATTCACCAGAGCAATCTGTGTATCCAAAAAGACACTGCACGCACTGATGTTTTCTTCTTCGATGATATTATCTGCTTTATAGCACTTTGTGAGAGTTGTAAAATAACATCTTTTCATATCCAAATTTGAATATTTAAAAAAATTTTTTAATAACTTTCCGTTTTCATCTTCTAGCAAAAGTCCTCTCTCTGCTTCTTTTCCATTTATTTCATCCATCAAAAAGAATATTTCAGCTTCTTGGTTTCCTTGCCCAACAATGCGGACATTGTCGTATTTTTTCCCCAATTTACATCTCTCGCAAATATCTACTTCAACTTCCAAATTTTCCCACATATTTTTTCCTTTTAAAATTTCAAAAAAATTAATTTCTTATATTTATTTTACAGTTTCGCCACTAAATTAACGATTTTTTAAGGTAATTTGTAAATTTTTGTACCTGCCTCCCCAATAACTTCAATTTCCAAATTTTTTCTGTTTTCTTTTTTCAAAATCTTGTGCAGCGAGTTATAAGCCAGTTCTGGCGTGTTGTTATCTTTACTTATATGCATTAAATAAACTTTTTTTAATTTGTCGCATAAAACTTCTCCAACTAACTTTGACGCATCTTCATTTGACAGGTGACCGTATCTGCTTTTCACACGATTTTTCAACTCCCAGTGATAAGGTCCTGTTATAAGCATCTCGTAGTCATAGTTGCTTTCCAAAACGATGACATCACTATTTTTCAAATTTTCTCTTATAATATTATTCACACATCCAACATCACTCGCATAAGAAAGTTTTTTTTCACCAAATTCAAAAGTGTAGCCCAGACATTTTTTTGCGTCATGCATAACTTCAAAATTATTTATCACACAATTTTCAATCACAATTTTATCTTCTCTTATAAAATTAAGATTTTTTTTATCTATTTTTCCAATTTTATCTTTAATTACGCTGTAAGTCAATTCGTGTAAATATATCGGAATATCATATCTTCTGGATAGAACTCCAAGCCCCAGAATATGGTCAGTATGCTCGTGCGTCACAAAAATTCCCTCTATGTCTTCAATTCGCTTTTCTATGTCATTCAATCTTTGAGCCGTTCTTTTTCCGCTAAATCCTGCATCAATTAAAAATTTTTTATTTCCCATTTCAATAAAACTGGAATTTCCACTGCTTCCACTCCCTAAACTTGAAAATTTCATTTTTTTTGATTTCCTTCATTTTTTTGTTTAATTATCAACATATAATTATATTTTTTAAATTATTAAATATTTGGTGTAACCTTTCCACTTTTTTTATCGTAGACCCAGCCACCTTTTTTATCTTTTTTTATTACAATTTGGTTGCTTCTTTCCCTATGAAGCTTCAAATTTTCAGGAATTTCATAAATTTGTTCAGTCCCATAGAATGTACTAAAATTAAAACCGTCATTTTTAGGACTTTTGACAAGAGATAAATTATTTTCAAATCCCGCAATCTCAGGATAAATTCCCTCTTTTTTATAATATTCATTCACAGCATTCTGAAATCTTGCCGTCTCTACTTGCACATCAGCCTTTATTAATTTATCGGCTTTTCTTGAAGCCATGATTACGACAATAAAAATTGCAACAGCGAATGCAAACACAAAAGAAATACTTCTGAATAACAATTTTTTCAATATTTTTGAACTATTTTCATTAAACGCCATATTCTTCTCCATTTTTTAATTTTTTTTTGACTTAAATATTGCTTCTCTCACAACGACTTTAACCGCTTCTGGATACACAATTTCTACTTTTAACGTTCCTCTTTTGACATTAATCCAGCCAAGTCCTGCAATTACAAGCTCTTCATTTTCTTTAACTTCTATAACTTTTGTTACAAATTTATTTTCAAAATATCTCTCCTTTTCATTTTTGGATAAAATTTGAAAAAAATCTCCTTTTAATAAGTCAGAAACTCTTTCCTGATGTGTCACATGAAATTTCACATTTTTTGAGCTATACGCTGAAAATATTGTCTTGTACCCCGAATTTGCTTCCAAAATCTTAAATCTACAAAAAACATCAAACATAAATACTTGATTTTCTTCAAGCTTAAACGTCTTTCTTGAGATTTCTCCAGCTGGAACCAATTTTAATCCAGATTCCACGCTTATTAAATCAGAAACTCTGCCAACTGGAATAAGTCCAGGTGTATCTACAATTGTAATCTGAGTGTCTGGAACTTTATTATTTATTGATTTTAATGTCGTTCCAGAATATTTTGAAGTTGTGATTCTATCATCCTTTAAAAGTAAATTTATAATCGAAGATTTCCCAACATTTGACACTCCCAAAATTGTCGCTCTCACTTTTTTATTTTTAAAAATATTATTTATTTTTCTGATTATACCATTTACGCCATATTTATTTTTAGCACTCACAAATGCAATATCATCTGGCACAATTCCCTCTTCGGCAAGTCTTGCTTTTACCCAGTTTGAAATCTCTGTTGGATGAATAAAATCTGGCAATAAATCAATTTTATTAATCAAAACTATTGAATTGTAATCTCGTAAATAGTCCAGAACTTCATCGGTAAACGAACCTTCAAAGTCAATAATATCAAAAATTGGAAGTATTATATCAGATTTTTTTACACTTTGTAAAACTTCTTTTCTGTAATCTTCCGAACTAAAATTATTTGTCAAATTTTGCCCATAATTTTTTATTTTATAACATCTCTGACAAAGCAAATTTTCTTGCGTCCAAAGTTTTTCTTCTGGAACAAACCCTTCTTTATTTTTGTCTTCACATTGCAATTCAATTCCACAACCAAGGCATTTTTTTGTTATCAAATTCTTTCCTCTCTTTCCTCCGTCACTACATTTTATACTTTTTATAACCTTCTCTTCTCCCTTTTAAAACTACTCTGTGATAATCCTTATTTTTCGTAATAAGCATTCCCACAAAGCTTCTAAAGATTTTTTTCCAATATTTAAAAATATACATTCTATTTTTTCTATACTTAACTTCTTTTTTTGCCAAAGCTCCAAATCCCAAAGCGTAGTTATAAGCTCTCGTCAAATCACTGTAATTTCCTTTTTTTGCTGGATGAAAAATTATATCATTTGCAAAATATCTACCTTTGTAGCCTTTATGAAGCAAAGTCAACACATAATCAGTTTCTTCGCCACTTCCATAAGTTGCTCCAACTCCCAACTGCTCATCGAATAAAATTATTTCGTCCCCGTTATAATTCACAAAAAAAGTGATGGATTTTACAGTCGTATCAACATTATCAGGTGTAATATTCATATCTTTTGTTTCCATAACACCTGTTCCATAATTTTTCCCACGCTCAAGCGTACGGCATGAATAGATTTTATAATTTTTTTTTCGCTTAAAAAAAGAAACTACTTTTTCTAGCGTATCGTCGTCATACTCACAATCATCATCAGGAAATCCAACTATTTCGCCATTTCTCAAAATAAGCCCTTTATTTCTATTAAGACTAAGCCCTTTTTCATCGCTTTTCACATATTTTATGTCAAATAACTTTTCATATCTTTTTAAAATTTCAAATACTTCATCGTGCTCATTCTGATCTATCACAATCAATTCAAAATCTTTAAATGTCTGTCTTGAAAGGCTATCCAAAAACAATATAAGCTCATTCGTGACATTTATCGTCGGCATTATCAAAGAAACTTTCATAAAAAAACTTCTCCTTTCAAATTTTTTTATTTTTCAATTAAATTAGCGAATATCCAATACAGCCATATATGGAAGATGGTCTGATAATTTTGTCCAGTCTTGCGTGTTGTCATTTATGTAATAACTTGACTTGACTCTCCATTTATTTGACTTATTCCCAAAAATATAGTCAATTCTTGGTTTATCAAGCGATCTTATCTCAGGCGAACGAGTTTCCATATAAGTATCTTTCCAATTTTTCATCATTTCACTGTAATAGCTTGTTGTCGGTAAAAAATTGAAATCTCCGCTTATAAATTTTATGTCATTTTTGTCAAAAAAACTTGTCAAAACTCCAAGTGATTCTATTTCCTCAGGTTTCATTTCCTGTTTAAAATCCAAATGTGTATTCATAATTAAAACTTTTTTCCCAAAAACTTTTTTTTGAATTTCAGCAATTATGAGCTGTCGTCTTTCCCGTCCCATCGAAGGCAACTCGTAGCTATAAATCTTTTCAATCGGATATTTTGAAATAAATGCAATTCCAAATTCACCTTTGTCATAATCCATTGCTTTCTGAAAATAATAATAGCCATATCCCAGCTCTTTTGCAATATCCGAAGTCACATCTCTAAAATTACTTCTCTGCGTGTTTCTGTCAACTTCCTGAAGTGAAACAAAGTCCGGTGAATACGGCTTTATGCTCTGCCCCAATTTTTGCCCATTTGTAAGTCTAGCTCCGTAAATATTATATGTCATCAATTTTAATTCCTTTGCCGAAAGCATGATAGCGTTTGCCATCAAAAACAATGACACCATTTTTTTTATACTGCTCATTTTAAAATTACTTCTCCTGTTTTTTTATTATTATATCATTTTTTTTTATATTCGTAAAATTTATTTTTTAAAAATAAAAATGGAAGACCTTTTTAATTTTCTTCCATTAATTTAGTTATTTAGTTAATTTAGTAATATTTAGATTAATTTTGATATTTTTTATTTAAAAAGTTCATTTATCTTTTGTATAGTAGAATTTACATCATTTGATTTTGTAATCTCAACTATACTTGTCCCAACTATAACTCCATCTGCAAATTTTCTCATTGTGTTAACATTGTCATTATTTTTTATTCCAAATCCCAATGACACAGGCAAATCAGTTTTCGTTCTAATATTTTCAATAAATTTTTCAAGTCTTGGTAAATCAACTTGTTTACTTCCTGTCACTCCAAGCGACCCAATTGCATATACAAATCCACTTCCCCTAGATGCAACTTTTTCAATTCTATCCTGTGAAGTCACACTCACAAAAGGAATAAAATCAATATTATTTTCTTTAGCTTTCTCAAACAGTTCTTTAGCTTCCTCATAAGGCAAATCAGGAACTAGAAGTCCTTTTATGCCACATTCTACACATTTTTTAATAAATTTGTCAATTCCATAAGAAAAAATTAAATTATAATAAATTAAAAATACAAGCGGTTTTGTAACTTTCTCTTTCACTTCATTTATCAAATCAAATACTGTATCTGTTGTAACTCCAGCTTCCGATGCTGCAAAAGAAGCTTCAGAAATAAGTTTTCCATCAGCCAGTGGATCTGAATAGGGAACTCCAACTTCTAATATATCAATGCTTGTCTTATCCAAATTCTCTAAGAAATTTTTTGTAAATTCCAAGTTTGGATAACCTGCGACAACATATCCAATATTTGTTTTTTCTCCATTTTGTCTTTTTTTCTCAAATACATTCTTTATACTATTCATTAACGTCATCTCCTCTCAATACTGAAAACACTGTATGCATATCTTTATCTCCTCGTCCAGATACATTTACAATTATAGTTTCTCTTCTATCTTTAGAAAGTGTCGGACAAAGTTTTTCCAGATAAGCAAGTGCATGAGCGCTTTCTATTGCAGGTATTATCCCTTCTTTTCTAGTTACCAAAATTAGTGCATCCATCGCTTCTTTATCAGTAATCGGTGCATAAATTGCCCTTTTCATATCGTGCAAATACGAATGTTCATACTCTATTCCAGGATAATCAAGTCCTGCTGAAATCGAGTGAACTGGTAAAATTTGCCCATATTTATTTTGAAGCACATAAGTTTTCATTCCATGAATAATCCCTTCTCTTCCAAGCGTTAACGTAGCAGCATGTTTATCTGTATCAATTCCAAGTCCTCCAGCTTCAACACCATACAATTTCGTAGTTTTGTCATCTAAAAATCCACTAAAAATCCCAATCGCATTACTTCCTCCACCAACACAAGCAATCACATGGTCAGCATGTTTCCCTAAATCTTCAATCTGATGTCTAGCTTCTTTTCCAATTACCGATTGAAAATCCCTAACAATCGTAGGATAAGGATGTGGTCCAACAACAGAACCAATTACATAAAATACAGTTTCAATCTCCGCAACCCAAGCCTGAATTGCCGCAGTAGTAGCTTCTTTCAATGTTTTAAGTCCATCTTCAACCGAAACAACTTTCGCTCCTAAAAGCTCCATTCTAAACACATTCAATTTTTGACGCTCAATGTCAACTGCTCCCATATAAACATCACATTCAAGCCCAAGAAGTGCCGCAGCTGTAGCAGTCGCAACCCCATGCTGTCCAGCCCCAGTTTCAGCAATAACTTTCTTTTTTCCCATTTTTTTTGCAAGTAAAACTTGTCCCAACGCATTATTAATTTTATGTGCTCCCGTGTGATTCAAGTCCTCTCTTTTCAAATAAATGTCGTGGTTGTAATAGTCGCTCAAACTTTTTGCATAATAAAGTGGCGTTTCTCTTCCAACATAATTTTTCAGCAAATCTTCAAAATTTTCATAAAATTCCTTGTCATCCTTCAATTCATCGTAAGCTTTTTCCAACTCAAATAATGCCGTCATTACCGTTTCTGGAACAAACTGCCCTCCGAATTCTCCAAAATATGCTTTTTTATTTTCCATAGTTACTCCTTCTATTTTTTATTAAATAATATTTTTTTAAATACTTTTTATCGGTATATCTTGACCCCTTAATATATAAATATCGCTATTACCTAATTTTTATTTTAACTTAACTTTTTACAATTTCAATTATTTTTTCTACTAATTTTTTATTTTTTCTGTTATCAATTTCAACTTTGCTATTTACATCAACTACCGCTGGTCTATAAGATATTGCTGCTTCCACATTTTCTGTTGAGATTCCTCCAGCTAAAATAAATGAATATGGACTCACTTCCTTTAAAATTTGCCAATTAAAAGTTTTTCCATTTCCACCCGCTTTTTCGCCTTTTGTTTCAAAAAGTGGATATTCGATAAACGATTTATAATCATTAATATTTGGAAGTTTATTTTTCACAGCAAAACTTTTCCAAATCACAGTTTTATCTTTAATACTTTTTACATCATTTTTCAAATCATTCAAATAATTTTTATGAATTCTCTCAAGCGCTTTTCCCAGCTCTTCACAATATTCCGCTGTTTCATTTCCGTGAAGCTGTACAACATCAATTTTAAGCGTTTCTACAATTCTCACAATATCTCTAATCATTGCATTTACAAACACGCCAACGACTTTTTTCTCATTTTTATGCGCAATTTTTACAATTTGACTTGCAATTTCAATATTCACTTGCCTTGGACTTTTTGCAAAAATACATCCAACATAATCAATATTAAGTCCCTTTAACTCATCCATTTCCTCAATCGACCGAATCCCACAAATTTTTAGTAAAGTTTTATTCTTTTCCAACGCATCTCCTTTCAATCCACTAAATTCAAAAATTTATATTATTTTTTAAATTTTTTCCAAATCCAAATTCCCTCTCATAAGCGCTTCCCCAATCAAAAGCCCATCAACTCCAATAGTTTTTGCATATTCCAAATCATCTTTTGTCATAAAACCGCTTTCTCCAACAAGAATAAGTTTTTCTTTCATTTCATCTGGAATTTTATCTACCAATTTTTTTGTTGTCGAAATATCCACTTCAAAAGTATCAAGATTTCTATTATTCACTCCCAAAATTTCCAAGTCAGGTATCTTTAAAGCTCGTTCCAACTCAACCTCATCATGAACTTCAACCAAAACATCAATCTCCAAATCATGTGCCAATTTATGCAACTCACACAAAGTCTTGTCATCCAGCATTCTAACAATAAGAAGTATCGCCGAAGCTCTCAAAAACTTAGCATGTGCCACCTGAAACGGAGTATAAATAAAATCCTTCCTCAAAATTGGCATTTCTGGAAATTTTTCCCGAACAATTTTTATAAACTCATTCTCCCCTTTAAAATATTCTTTTTCTGTCAATATCGAAAAAGCTGCAACCCCTTTATCCACATAACTTTGTGCCTGTTTTAACAAATCAAAATCATCTTTTGCAATTTTTCCCTTCGATGGAGAAGCTCTCTTAATTTCTCCTATAATTCGTACTCCATTCTGTTTCAATGCCTCTTTCAACGACGGCTGCTTAAAAGATTTTAATTCTTCTTCAAGCTGTATATCTCTTTTTATTTTTATTTTTTCTAAAATGTCCATGTTTTTCCTTTCAATAAAATATAATTTTATCAATAAACTTAATAAAAATTCCCAACACAATTACATGCGTAAAAAAAATTATTATTTTTAATTTAATTTTATATTTTTTTCTTTTTTCTTTATCTTTAATTCTATTTATTTTTTCAAGCTTTTTAAAACTGAAGTATATAATTATTATTTTAAATAAAATCCAACTTATAGGAAGATTCCAAAATCTATTTTTAATCGTATTATTAAGAAGATAAGGCAAAATCCATAAAGGATCTACTGGAGCATCAAACCAAAAGATAATTATAGATATTATGTCAGGTACTATAAAATACCTCAAACATTTTTCTTTATACAAAGTTTTTATCATCATCTAAATTCCACTTCCAAAAAATTATTTCACATAGTTTTCATAAAATTCATAAACTTTCCCACTCTCAATTGCTTCCAAAATCATTTCTTTCGCCTTCGCAGGATGATCCACCACATTTGCAGTATAAAGCCCAAACATCGCATTTAATACAACTATATCAAATTTTGCAGATTTTTCTTCACCTTTTAATATTCTCTTTAAAATTTCAGCATTTTCTTCTGCAGTTCCACCTTCGATTTCAGAGTGAAAAGCTCTTTTAAATCCAAAACTTTCAGGCGAAATTGTATATTCTAGAATTTGATCTCCTTTTACTTCGATAATTTTTGTATCGTCGCAAATCGTAATTTCATCAAGTCCATCATTTCCACGAACAACTAACGCATGTTCTCTTCCCAATAATTGCAATGTTTCAGCGTACAATCTATGAACAGGTTCGTGATAAAGCCCAACCAACTGATATTTTAATTTTCTGTTAGGATGCAACAAAGGCCCTAAAACATTGAAGACAGTTCTTATTCCAAGCTCTCCTCTAACTTCTCTCACTTCTCCCACCAATTTATGGAAAAATGGCGCATGGAAAAATGCAAGATTTTTATTTTCAAGTTTATTTATTTGATTTATCAAATTATTTTCAAGCGGTACACCCAATTTATCCAATACATCGCTACTTCCACTCTTACTTGAAACCGCACGATTTCCGTGTTTTGCGACTTTTATGCCCATCGCTCCCAAAATAAATGCCACTGCTGTAGAAACATTTATCGTTTTAAATCCATCTCCGCCAGTCCCACAAACATCTATCATATCACTTTCATCCTCAAACGTTGTGCTGTATTCCAAAATATTTTTTACAAAAGCAGTAAGCGATTCTGGATAAAGACTTTTTTCTGAAATTAACACAAGAAGTGCTCCTAGTTGCACAATATTATAGTTCTTGCTGTCAATGATTTCACAAATTTCCCTAAAATCAGAATCTGTAAGCGAAATATTGTCTTGCAGTTTCTTCAAATATTTTTTTAAACTTTCATTTTTTTTCATATTTTTTAACTCCTTTTTTATCTCTACTTCTCTTTTATTTTTATTATCAAGTTTTACAAAATTTTCTATTATTTTTTTACCATATTCCGTAAAAAATGACTCAGGATGAAATTGTATTCCATAAATGTCTTTATTTTTATGTTCAATCGCCATAATTACGCCATCTTTTGACTTTGCTGCAACGATTAAATCTGGACTTAGTGTATCTTCATCCACATAAAGTGAGTGATAACGCATTACATTAAACTTTTTAGGTAAATCACGAAACAATTTTGAATTATCATAAAGTACTTCAATTTCCGAAGATTTTCCGTGCATTGGATTTTCCATTCTTTTTATTTGTGCACCAAATATATAGCCAATCGCTTGATGTCCCAGACAAATTCCTAAAATTGGAATATCTTCGATTTCTTTCAAAATGTCAAGACAAACTCCGCTATCTTTCGGATGCTTTGGTCCAGGCGACAAAACTATTTTACTTGGATTTAATTTTCTAATTTCTTCTATCGAAATTTCGTCATTTCTCACTGTTTTAACTTCTTCGCAAGACAGCTCCTTTAAATATTGCTCCACATTAAACACGAATGAATCGTAGTTATCTATCATTAAAATCATATTTTCTCCTATTCTACAAAAAATTTTTTTATTTGCAAAATTTTATTTTTTTGATTTTTTATTTTTAAAAAATTCTATTTCTTAAACTTTATTTATAACTTTAATTACAATTTACAAAAACTATATTTTTTTAGAATTTTTTTCAAAAACCCCTATAATAGACGCTCTTTTATTGCAAATTTCCTTGTATTCATTCTCTTTTACTGAGTCAAACACAATTCCCGCTCCAGCTTGAATAAACACAGTTCTTTTTTCATCAATCTTATTAATATCGCAATTTTTATTTTCAAAAAACACTGTTCTAATCACAATCGCAATTTGCACATCTCCATTAAACCGTAAAAATCCAATTCCTCCGCCATATACATTTCGCTTGTAAATCTCAAATTCTGAAATTATCTGCATTGCACGAATTTTTGGTGAGCCAGAAAGCGTTCCCGCTGGAAGAGCAAGGGAAATCACGTCAAATACCGACACATCTTTTCTTTTTTTTCCATAAACTTCTGACACAATGTGCATAACATGCTGATAATTTTTAATGTGCATAAGATTTTTTACCACGACACTTCCTTTTTCCGCAAATTTTCCCACGTCGTTTCGAGCCAAATCCACAAGCATCCTATGTTCAGCACATTCTTTTTCGTCATTTAACAAATCATTTGCCAAGAATGCATCTTCATTGGCATCTTTTCCTCTCGGACGAGTTCCTGCAATTGGAGCGATATAGATGTTATCCGATATAATTTCAACTAATATTTCTGGACTTGAACCAACCACATCTCCATATTTTGTTGGGAAATGGAACATATACGGTGATGGATTTGCTTTAGACAAATATCTGTAAAATTCTAACGAATCCATATTTGTTTCTAACTTCAACTGTTCACTCAAAACAACTTGAAATATATCTCCAGATTTTATATATTCTTTCGCTTTTTCAACTATTTCATAAAAATGATTTTTTTCATCATCTAAATTTGTCTTAACAGAATAATAAATTTCTTTTTTATTTTTTAATTTTTCTTTTGCTTTTTCTTGTTTTTCTTCTTCTTCTTTATTTTTTTCTTTTAAATTATCAAAATATTTTTTATTTCCGTAAAATGAATAATCTTTACTCACTTTTGAATAGTGCAAATAAGCCTTCGCATTGGCAAAAATGAACTTTGGAAATTCAAACTGAGAATTTTCAACATTTTCTATTTTTTCAAAATAATGAATACTTTCATACGCAAATGTTCCAAAAAGTCCTGCAAATGGCGCAATTTTTTCTCTTTTGAAAAGCATTTCATAGTAATTTTTCAACATTTTGAAGTCGTATTCATTTGAATCTAAATAATTGCAGTCAATTCCGATAATAATTTGTCTTTCGTCTTCTGCAAGATACGAATTTGGAAAATTTTTTCTTATAACTGAATAATAATAAATCGGTTCTTTTGTAAACATAATTTATTTTTCCTTTCTTTGATTGTACGAATATTATAAGGCAAAATCTTTATTAATATTTTTCTGTAATTTCCCATAAAACACTTTATTTATAGTGAAGTAAAAATTTTAAAAATTATTTTTAAATATCAAATATTTTTTATTTTCCAATAAAAATTTTTTTAGATTGATTTTTTTAAGATTTAAAAATAAAATTTTCTTATTTGCCGTCAGATTTTTACTTTCTGTAATTTTACTAAAATTTGTAAAATAAAAATCCTTTAAACCACAAATGTAGAATAAAGGACTTAAAAAAATAAAAAACATTGATAAATTTTGTTCACCAATGTTTTTTTTTATTTTATATTTTAGCAATTAATTAATAAAATTATCCCGAATTTATGGCGAAAAATATTAAATTGTATTTAAAATTTGCCACCACCATAATAATTTTACCATCTTAATCACTCCTATTTTTTAATTTTTTATTTGTCTTAGTATACAACATTTTTTTTAATTTGTAAAGTCTATTTAAAAAATTTTTTATTATTTTTGAATTATTATATAAAAATAAAAAATGGCATAGTAGCTAAAATAATTTATAAAAAAGGAATTTCTATTATTTTTACTATGCCATTTTTTTTAATTTTTGTTTTTACCGAATATCGGGATGTCTTTCTGGTCTATTTAATAACTGAACTAATTTACTTGATTCCTCTTTTGTTAGTTTTTTGCTATTTATTGAATTTACCAAAGAATCAATTTCTTCTTTAGATAATCTAGGTCTTGCATTTTTATCTGCTTTTTTGCCTTTAAATTTTTTCTCAAATTCTAATTTACATTCTTCGCTCATTTTATCATCAGGTTTAGGACCATCAAAATGAGGTTTAATCAACTGAGTTAAATTTTCAGCTTCTTCATCTGTCAATGTTACTGCACCTTTTTTTAATTTTGCTTTTAAACTTTCAATTTCTTCTTTTTTAACTATTTTAACTATTGTTCCATCTGGAGCAATCATATTTCCATTTGCATCTTTTTTTAATTCAAGTTTCTGCGGCGGTTTGCAATCCGCTTTTTTATTTACAGTTTCATTCGTATTTGAAGCTCCTACTGCAACTCCTGCATAAACCGACAGTGAAGCTAATAAAGCCATTCCCATTATTCCTTTTTTTCCTAATCTTTTCATAATATATTCTCCTTGCCAATCAAAATATTTTTGATTTATTTATTTCTTATTTTTTCAACATATGTATAGTATCATTTATTTTTGACAAAAAAATGAAAAAATTGTGTCTTTTTTGTGAAATTTTAAAAATTTTTTTATATCCTGTTTTATCACAGAATAAAATATTTAGCGATAAATAAAAAAATGTTGAAATTAAAATTTTTACACTATTCCTACTTTATCTTTTAAAGAAAAAAGCTGGACTAATTCAAAAATTTTGTATATAATTTATTAAAAGAAAGAAAATTTAAGAAATAAAAAAATGAATAATGGGAGAATATTTAATAAAAAAAATTATGAAAAAAGAAATATTTTTAAAGCAATTTTCAAAAGAACTGGAATATTTGGCAAGTAAACTTTTTAATGTTTATGAAATTGCCAGCGACTATGAAATAATAAGTTATTCTGAAGAATTTTATACTCCAAATTTTTGGAAAAAGTTTCAAAAAAAGGCAAATGGTCTAAATGTGATTACAAATGGCATCTTTGAAAACAGTGATAGACGGCAAATCGCTTTTGTTCCCGATAATTTTATACCAAAAAATAACGAAGATTTTGAAAATTTTTTTGATTTTCCACATAAACTACTAAAAATTTCGATTGCTTCAAAATTTAAAGAATACAAGCATAAAAATTTTTTGGGAAGTCTTATGGGATTAAATATAAAAAGAGAATTAATGGGAGATCTGATTTTAGAAAATGGTGCGGGATATATCCCTGTTTCAAATAAAATTGCCGATATTATTTCAAATGAGCTTACGCAAATTGGAAAAGCACCTTGTACAGTTGAAATTGTTGATTTAAAAGAAATAAAAAATTTACCGAAATACAAATATGACGACAAATTAATTACAGTTTCATCAAAACGGCTTGACAACATAGTCTGTGAAATAACAAATATTTCAAGGAACAAAGTTATAGAACCAATTGAAAAAGGAAAAATCTTAGTCGATTACACGAAGGAAACAGACAAATCAAAATTGATTGAAGTTGGAAGTCTGATTACAATAAAAGGATTTGGAAAATACAAGCTTTTTTCTGAAAAAGGGGAAACAAAAAAAGGTAAAGAAAGACTTCTTATAAAAAAATATATTTAATAGGAGATGAGAATTATGAGAGATGTAACACCAAAAGGAAATTTAGAATTATTTTTAAAATGTTTAGGAATAGCTGTCGGAGCAGTTGCAATTATAGCACTTCTAAAACTGGCATTTTCAGTATTTATGTCGGTTGCTGGATGGATTATTCCGATTGCAATTGTACTTTTTATTTATAAAAAATTTTTTGACTGAGAAATAATAAAAAACAGGAGGGAAAAATATGGAAAGAAAAGATATACCAAAGGAATATAAATGGAATTTAGGCGACATTTATGAAAATTATGAAAAATGGAACGAAGATCTTGCAAAAATGGAAAAAATTCAAGAAGAACTTGTTGAATATAAAGGAAAATTTGATAATGAAGATAAACTTCTGGAATTTTTGAAAAAGCAGGAAGAGTCAGAAAAAATTGCTTACAAGCTTTATAGATACCCACAACTTGCGACAGACCTTGACTCATCGGACAAAAAAGCAACTGAAAATATGCAAAAAATTCAGTTTTTGTTTGCAAAAATGGGAACAGAGCTCTCTTGGGTAAATCCAGAACTTATTGAAAATAGAGAAAATATTGAAAAATGGATTCAAAAAAAAGAATTTTCAGATTACAAATTTGGACTTGAAAACTTGTTTAGACTGCAAAGTCATGTTTTGGACGAAGATAAGAGTAAGCTTCTTTCTTATTACAGCTCATATTTTTCAGCACCAAGAAGCATTTATTCTGAAATAACAGTAACTGATGTAGAATGGCCTTTGGTTACACTAAATAATGGCGAAGAAATTCAGGCGACAGCTGCTAATTATAGTAAAGTTGTGTCTACAAATAGAAATCAGGAAGATAGAAAATTGATATTTGAAAATTACTACGGCATTTTTGAAAAAAGAAAAAATACGATTGCGGCAATTTATAATTCAATTTTGCAAAAAAATGTAGCAAATTCAAAAGCTTATAACTATAAATCATTTTTGGCAAGTGCTTTGGAAGATAACAACATTCCCGAAGATATTTATTTGAATTTAATAAATACTGCGAAAGAAAATACTGCGCCGTTAAAACGATATATTAAATTAAGAAAAGAAATTTTGGGCCTTTCTGAATATCATAACTATGATGGTTCGATAAATCTTGTTAAATTTGATAAAGAATATGAATATGACGATGCTAAAAAAATTGTTTTAAATTCAATTGTGCCGCTTGGAAAAGATTATACAAAAAAAATGGAAAAAGCAATTTCACAAGGCTGGCTTGACGTATTTGAAACTCAAGGAAAACGCTCGGGAGCTTATTCTGCTGGAGTTTACGGAGTTCATCCATATATGTTATTAAATTACAACAAGACTCTTGACAGTGTATTTACATTGGCACATGAATTAGGACATACTTTACACACATTGTATTCTCAAGAAAATCAACCTTTTTCAACATCAGATTACACAATTTTTGTAGCGGAAGTGGCATCAACCTTTAACGAAAGACTCCTACTTGACTATATGCTTGAAAAAACGCAAGATCCAACTGAAAAAATAGCGCTTTTGGAACAGGAGATAAGGAATATTACAGGAACATTCTATTTTCAGGCGTTACTTGCTGACTACGAATATCAGGCACACAAATTGGCGGAAACTGGCCAGCCAATTACAGCTGATGTTTTGAGCAAGATAACAGAAGATTTATTTAAGGCTTATTACGGCGACGAAATTGAAAGAGACGAACTATTAAGTATTTTCTGGGCAAGAGTGCCACATTTCTTTAATTCACCGTTTTATGTGTATCAATATGCAACTTGTTTTGCTTCATCGGCAATACTTTACGATAAAATGATAAAAAATGAAGATGAAAACACTAGAATTGAAGCACTAAAAAAATATATCGAGCTATTAAGTTCAGGTGGAAATGATTTTCCAATGAACCAATTAAAAAAAGCAGGAGTAGACTTGAGTAAAAAATCTACAATTGAAGCAGTTTCTAAACAACTTGACAGTCTCCTAAATAAATTGGAAGCTGAAATTAAAAAATTGAGAAATTAAAATAAAAAATTTCAAAAATATAAGGAGATGATTTTATGAAACTTAAAGAAAAATTTAAAAACTTGTTTCCTGATATGAAAAAGGGAATAGAAAGATTTCCAGTAACTGTGATATTTGGTTTAATACTTTTTATTGTAACAATATTTTCAATTGAAGGCAGCTATTATAAGCTAGAAACTTGGATAGAATATTTAATCATAGCGATACCTTTTTCTGCGACAGTTGAGCTTATAAGAGAAAAATATTTTGAAAATAAAAATCGTAAATTCTTTAGAATTATCAATTTTTTTGGGACAATTTTGTTTATTTTTGTTTCAAAAATGTTTTTTAAAAATTATTTTGCAGGAGAAGTAATTAACGTTACTGCAGCAGTACTGATATTTTATGTACTTTTTTATTTGATTCCGATTGTTTACAGAAATGAAAACAGAGAAAAATATTTGCAGTCAGTTGTTGGAAATCAAATAATTACAATAGGTTTTGCTTTAGTTTTATTTTTAGGATTTTCTGCCATAATAGGCACAGTCGATGTCCTTCTTGTAAATCTTTTACACACACTATATATTCATGCTTTCGTGTTTTCATCGGCAGTTTTCGGGGTAATATTTTTTGTATCAAGATTAAAAGAAAAAGATGAAAGTCTTGAAAATTATGCATTGCCAAAAATTGTGGAAATTTTAATCTGCTATATTTTAATACCATTAATCTTAATTTATACAGCAATTTTATATTTATACTTTGCAAAAATTATATTTACACTAAAAATGCCAAAAGGAGTTGTGTCGCACTTAGTTTTATGGTATACAGCTTTTAGTCTGTTTATAATAATTATGGTAACTCCAATAACTTTTAAAAATAAATTTGCAAAATTTTATAAAAAATTTTTTCCAATGATTTCAGTACCGCTTATTCTACTGGCACTTTTTTCAATAAACGAAAGAATTTTTCAATATGGAATAACAGAAAATCGATATTTAGTGGTAATTCTTGTAATTTGGCTGTTATTTAATATGATTTTGTACATTGTAAAAAATGATGTAAAATGGGTACTTATTTCATATATTTTTGCAATTTTAATCGCAGTATTTAGTCCATTTAACTTGGTAACTGTTTCTATAAACAGTCAAAATAAACGGCTTGAAAGACTTCTTATAAAAAATGGAATTATTCAAAATGGAAAAATTACAAATAAAAATGATAAGATTTCCATAAAAAGTAAAAATGAGATTATGTCAGTAATAGATTATTTTTACAACAATACTTCAGAATTAAAATGGAAAAAAATAAAAATTTTAGGAAAAACATACGAAAAGCCAGAAGATTTTATGAAAGTAATCGGCGCTAACGACTTCTGGAGAAGCTATGAAAGTATTGACAATCAAGAAAAAGGCGTTATTTCTGAAATTAGTTTAAAAATGAATGATGGTATTAAAATGACCGAAGCAAAGGGATATGATTACTTAATATATGATTTTAGCGTTTCGTATCTATTGGATGCAAATGAAACAAAAGAATTTGACAACGAAAACTATAAAGTAGTATTAAAAAATAAAAATTTAATGATTAAAAATATTCAAAAAAATATTGAAGTATTAAATATTGATTTAAACAAAATTGCAACTGAAGTCTATTTAAAAATAAAAGAAAAAGCTAAAAAACAAAATCAAAGTTACGTCGAACTTCCTGAAAATGATTTAACTTATTTATCTGAAACAAAAAATTCTAAATATAAAATTGTATTTAGCGACATTCATTTTAGTGAAGAGGATAAAATTGATGGTTTGAATATAAATATTTATTTTAGCGAAAAATAAAATTTTTTTAAATCAAAATTACATATATTTTTACATTATTTATTAAAAATCAATTTTAAAAGGGAATGTTTCTCTTATTTACGAAACACTCCCTTATTATTTTTAATATCCTTAACCTACTTTTTAGTGTTCTAAACTTCTCAATTCACAGACTGCAAATATTTTTACACCAAATTAATATTTTTTTAACTTGTAAGCATAATCAAGCTTAAAAATGTTCCGACCAGTACTTCTCCACCCATCAATCCATTTGAAAATAATAACATTCTGCCATAAAAACTTTTTGAAATCCGATTTGCTAAAAAACTTAACATACCGCCAAAAAATACTGTCAATGTAAAACTAAATGGCATATACATTCCTATTCCAAAAATTATTATATTAAAATTGAAAAATTTTAAAATTGCTCCTATTAAAAATCCTGTAAAAAATACTTTCAAATGCGGAATTTGATTTATAGAGTCCAATATAATTGAAATTTTTAAGTTGGAACTAGCATATGATAAAGTTTTTTCTGATGAAAAAAATAAAAGAAATAAAAATGTTATTATAAAAGAGCTGGCAACTGCCCCTATCATCTGTGCCAAAAACTGTTCTCTTGGATTGATTCCAACTTTTGTGCACATTTTAGAATTATTTAAAATATCTCCTGCAAAAGAACTGGCAACAGTTACAATACATGCCATTAAAAATAATATCAAAGTTGTTAGTCCCACAATATATCTTTCTCCAGAAATATTTAGTCCATTAAACAGCTTATTTAAAAATGATATTAAAGAAATTGTCACAATGGCATTGATTTCTATTGGATTTATTCCTGTTTTTCCAGTTGTATAACCAGAGATTACTACGGCAAAAATTACTAAAAACATCGAAAGTATTGATAAAAACAGCGGTATTTTATAAATCATATTCGTGAAAAAAAGAAAAAAAATTGTCAAAAATAAAAGTTTTACCAAAATATTTGAATTTTTTTTAAAATTTTCAAATGTAAACGTCTTAAAAACTATACAAAATCCTATCCCAACTAAGATTCCCATAGTCAAACTAAATTTTACATTTGCGAAATCATCTATTTCATAAAATTTTGAAATTAAATCTGAAATAAAATAAACTAAAATTCCTCCCAAGAACCAGAGAAAAGTTTTTGAAAGACCTAAAATATAGCCTATTCCGACTAACATTGGAGAAATATAAAAATTAAGACCATTTTTTAAGAAAAAAACTGTTGGAACTAATGGTTTACTTCTAGAAAAATTGGCATCCCGCAGAATGGTTACGATTGAACTCACTCCCACTCCAAATCCAACCGCTCTGGAACTTTGAATGTTTTTTCCAGAATTTATCACATTAAAAGTGGCTTCTCCAACAGGAAATTCGAGTTTATCCTCTTCTAACATCTTGGCTCTAAAAATATACGACACAAATCCCCCCAGAATGCTCCCAACTAAAACTGTAAAAAACATTGTATCTCTATTAATACTTTCAAGGCTTCCTCCAAAAAGAACATAAACTGGCATAGTAAAAGCTACCCCAGCCGCAATCGTGGTTCCACTTCCCATAATCATCTGGGTAATCGCTATTTCTTTGTCATTTGTGTTTTTTAGAAAATTTAGAATTAATATGGAAATTGTTGTAACTGTAATTGAGGACCAGGTTAAAGTTCCAAATTTCAATACCATGTAAAATGCACTAGATGAAACTAAAACTGCGCCAAGAACTCCCAAAAGGATGGAAGTGATTGTTATATTTAATTTTTTCCCTTCAGCCATACCAAGCTTTCTCCTTCTTTAGTATAAAAATATTTTATAAATAAAATTGCTGTATGAATTATTCACAATTTTGTCAAAAAGAAAATTTTAAAGTAAGAATAATTTTTTACAGCAATTTTTTACTTGTTATTTTTTATTATTTTAAAAT
Organism: Leptotrichia rugosa; assembly: GCF_041200005.1. NCBI lineage: Bacteria > Fusobacteriati > Fusobacteriota > Fusobacteriia > Fusobacteriales > Leptotrichiaceae > Leptotrichia > Leptotrichia rugosa. The sequence continues at coordinate 821,310 of NZ_CP165644.1, read as the reverse complement.
TTAAACAAAGATTATTGTGTGAATTATTCATATTAAGGTCTGAAAGGAAATCCATATTTCAGGAATTCCTCTCCGATTAGCACTTTCGTGCTCTACAAAGTTCAGAAGTAGGAATAACTTTTTAACAATAATCTTTAGTTTATTTTAACATAAAAATTAACACTTATCAAGTTTTTTTAATAAAAATCTGCTAAAATTTGTGCAAGCGGAAGCGGATTGTTCACATCAATTTTATCAAATACGACATCTGCCACTTCTTTATCAAACACTTTTGTCCCTCTCGCTTTTACATTCATCTCAATCAAATCATGCATTGTCATATATTCTTTGTTTACAAAATATTTCAAAACATCTTCAAGATAAGCTATTTCATTATTTTGAAGCCTATTTTGCTCTCTATAATTTTCGCTGACAGGCAAATTCATATCAATCCAAATGTATTCCGATTTTTGTAAATCCACCAAAATTGTACTAGTTGTATAATTTTTTGACAAAATTTGAAAACCTTGACTAATTGCACTGCTAAACATATTTTCTCTATCTTGCGATTCTTCTTTTGTAAGTTCTAAAACTCCTGTAAATACGCTATTAATTTCCTTAAAATTAAACCCGTTGTAACTTCTAATAGTCATTAGAATGTAATTAATCCCTTTTTCCTTAATTTTTTTTAGATCACAAATATCAATAAATTCCAGTGCTCCAGAAGGTGCATCTACGATGTCTCCACTAAAAGCAAAACCTTCTTCAACCTGATTATAATATGCGATTGAATTTAAAAATTTAAACTCAGAATCAAAGTAAATGGCAGATAAATCAATATCTGTTCGGATTTTTAGGCCATCTTTTTCAAAATTTTTCCAGCCAACAAAAAATCTCAAAACCTCAGCATCGCTGTTAAATTTGATTTTTGAACCTTTTGTCATTGGACGAAGTGAGATGTTGCTATCTTTTTCACTCGTTGTGACCACAATATTTTTATAACTCTCATCAACAAATACTTTTTTTAGCTCATCTTTTTCTTTTAATTTTTCTTTAATTCCATCTCTTACAACTTCCGCCAAGTCTTCAATCAATTCATTACTTAAAAATATTGTCTCATCTATTTTCCTCCAAATTCCTTTACTATTCACAACTCTTGGAATTTCCATCTGTAAATTTTTGATTTTTTCTTTCTCAAGAATTTCAAAAATTTCAATTTTACTTTTTTCTCTTCATCATTTTTTCGATTTTCTAAATCAGATTCATTTTTCTGTTCTTCCTTGAAAACAAGATTTCTAAAAACATTTCTAATTTTTGAGCGTTTTTCAGGTGAATTTTTTTTCAAAAATTTCTTCCACAGTTTTTTCTTCTTCTGAAATTTGTAAGTTTTTGATTTTTTCTATTTTTATTTCTATTTCTATTTCTTTATTTTTTTAATTTCTTCCAATTGATTTTTTTTCTTTAAATTTAAAAGTCTGTCATAAAGTTGCAATAAAACCCTTGTATTTACATCTTTCATACATTTTTTTAAACCATCTATCAAAATGTGATATTGTTTTTTACTTGAAATATTCAAAAGCGACAAAATTTGTCTTGTATAATCGCCAGAAAATTTTAAATAAAGTCCAATAAATTTTTCTAAATCTTTATTTGACATATTTGAAATATTTTTTCTCACTCTGTCAAAATAACCTTTTGGTGTTTCATATTTAAATTTTGAAAATAACATATTCATAATTTTTTGAACATTCGGATATTTTTTTAAATTAATTTTTTTTGCATTCAATTTAAAAAACTTGTGCCACGGCTTTTTGTATCTTTTAATATCAGGAAAACTGTTTTTTATTTTATCCAATTTTTTTATAATTTGATCCAATTCTATTCTACTAAAATATGCAAAATGAATATACTTCGTATTCAATTCTTCATTTGACAACTTTGCAATAAACCGTAAAACATCTGTTGCCGTGTCAAAATCTCCAATTAAAATCTTTCTTTTTTCCCAAACATAACTTGACAGCGTCGTAAGAGTTTCCTTCATCAAAATATTTTTAGAATATTCCTCCAATTCATCGCCAGAAAATCCATTTGACAAAAAGCAGACATCTTCCAAATATTGACTGGACAAAGTGACATTGCTTGAAAGTAAATTATAAAACAATTTTTCAATATCAGAATCAACCACTAATTTTAAGTGAGAAAGTTCAACTAATTGAGCTGGTTCACTTTCTTCGTATTCAAACTTTTTTTTATTCTTAAAACTTTCATGTTTTGGAACATAGCCAAACCAGTAATGAAGTATCTGATTTATATAAATATCCGCTTCTTCCATATTCATCACATCTTTCGGAAAATTTTTATAAAAAACTTCATATTCTTTATCTGACTTAAAATCTTCAATATTTTCCAGAATTTCACGGCACAAATCTATGGCATAATCCCTATCTACTTTAAAAATTATCTCTGCCAAGTCCTTTTCAAAAGTATATCCATATCCTTGAAATTTTTTGATGATCGTAGCCATCTCGGCAATACTCAATGTATTATTATTGCTCACTTTTTCAATATTTAGTTTTTGCTCTTGAACATAAACTCCGTTTAAATGTCGTAAAGTAATATTGTTTATTGATTTTATCATTCTTCTTCCACCTTTTAAAATAGTTTATACTTAATTATACTAAAAAGATTAATATAAGTCCAGCACTAAATTTTCTCTTTATTAAGAAAATATTTTATTTAATTTTTTTATTTTTAGTTTTTTAAAAAAAAGACTAGAATTTTTTATTTTTCTAGTCTTTATTTTAAAATTATTTTTTTTAAATTTTTTAAACTTCTTAAATTATTCCTTGAAATATTTCAAAATTTCTTGCATAACTTTATCTGACTTTAAAATGCTTGAATGACTTTCCCCATCAATTATTTTAAATTTACAGTTTTCCAATTTTGCACTTTTAACTGGAACCGCTCCGTCACTTTCTCCATCTGTTATTACCGAATATAACGGATTATTTGCTCTATTTCCAACCATGACATAACAGTTGTAATCTGGCTCTTTCAGATGATTTACAAAACTATCTTTTTGAACATTTATCTGTTTTATCGCTTTCCCCAAATATGGACTTAACAGTTCTGTAAAAAAATTTCCTGCCATTGAACTTCCGTGAGATGGCGGCGAAAGAAACACTACTTTTCCTAATTCTTCAAAAGTATTTTCTTGTAACTGGTATCTCAAAACGACTGAACCCATTGAATGAACTATAAAGTTTATTTTTAATTTTTTTTTGTTTTCCGATACTCTTTTTTTATTTATTTCATTTAAAATTTTAATTTTTTTCTCAATTTCTGGCTCAATATATTTTTTTGCTATATCTTGAATTTCATCTTTAGTAGTTGGATACTGAATATTAACTCCTGAATATCCATTTTCCTCCAATTTTTTCTCAATATACTCCAAATTGTCCAATTTACTGTAAATACCGTGCATCAAAATAACAATATCTTTATCTGTCTTTTCAATATTCCCAAATTCTTCTGTCCTAAATTCATGCGTCAATATTCCAGCATTAATATTTATTGTTACTGACAATAAAAAAACAATTTTTAATATATAATTTTTTATATTTTTCATATTTTTCCCTTTCACTAAGAAAGCCTATTACGAAAATCCTCATACTTAAATGTACGAATAACTTTTAATCCATCCTTTTCAGTATAAACTGCAATTGACGGAAGATTTATTCCATTGAAGGTGTTTGTTTTAACCATGCTGTAATGCGCCATATCGGTAAAAATCAGTTTATCCCCAACTTTTACTGGCTCATCAAAAGAATAATCTCCGATAATATCTCCTGCAAGACAAGTTGGTCCACCAAGTCTATAATTATATTTTTTCTCATTTGGCATTCCAGAACCGAAAATATACGGTCTATACGGCATTTCTAAAACATCAGGCATATGACACGAAGCCGATGTATCAAGCAAAAGTATATCAATTTCATTTTTTGTCATATCCAGTACCTCTGACACCAAAAATCCAGTATTTAGTGCAGCAGCTTCCCCAGGTTCAAGATAAACTTCTACATCATATTTGTTTTTTATATGATTTATGCATCTCACAAGTTTTTCTATGTCGTAGTCTTTTCGAGTGATATGATGTCCACCGCCAAAATTTACCCATTTCATATCATAAAGATATTTTCCAAACTTTTCTTCAAATATTTTTAGCACATTTTCCAAAGCGTCGGAATTTTGCTCACAAAGTGCGTGGAAATGAAATCCATCTAATCCAGAAAGTCTTTTTTCATCAAAATTTTCCAAAGTCACTCCAAATCTTGAATATCTTCCCGCAGGGTTGTAGATTTCTGTTTCAACTTCTGAAAATTCAGGATTAATTCTAAGTCCACAGCTTATTTTTTTTCCAGTTTCTTTTATTTTAGCAAAAACTCTGTCTTTAAATTTAGCCCACTGATTAAACGAATTAAACACGATATGATTAGTTAAATCTAATATTTCATCAAATTCATCATCTCTGTAAGCTGGATTAAAAATGTGAGTTTCGATATTTTTATCAGAAACTTTTTTTTCCATTTCTTCATAGCCAAGTTTTGCCTCAAATAGTGAACTTGCTGTAGTTCCGTCCAAATACTGCGCTATTAACGGATAAAAATAAAACATCGAAAATCCTTTTTGTGCCAATAAAATTTTACATCCAGTTCTATCTTTCACACCTTTCAGCACTTCCAAATTTTTTTTCAAAAGCCTTTCATCTACTAAAAATGATGGTGTTGGAAGATTTGTAATGTCTATGTCTATATATTTATTTTTTGTCACTTTTCCTCCTAATTTAAATATTTTGTTAAAATTTTTGATTTAAAAAAATTTTCACAAAAACTAATCCACTAATTCAGGATTAAAATCTTCAATCCAAGGAAGTCCAAATTTATTTAATGCATCCATAAATTTATCAGGATCAAGTTCTTCCACATTGTAAACTCCTGGTTTTTTCCATTCTCCAGTAAGTACCATAAATGCTCCAATCATCGCTGGAACTCCAGTCGTATACGAAATTGCCTGAGAACTAACTTCTTTGTAGCATTCTTCATGTGTGCAGACATTGTAAAGATAATAAGTTTTATCTTTTCCATCTTTTTTCCCTCTAAAAATATTTCCAATATTCGTCTTTCCTTTAGTTCTAGGTCCAAGTGAAGCAGGATCTGGAAGCACAGCTTTTAAAAACTGCAGTGGCACAATTTTTTGACCTTCAAAATCAATTGGCTCAATCGAAGTCATTCCCACATTTTCCAATACTTTTAAGTGAGTCAAGTAACTTTGCCCAAAAGTCATAAAAAATCTAATTCTCTTAATACCTTTTATATTTAATGCAAGTGACTCAAGTTCTTCGTGATGAAGCAAATACATATCCTTTTCCCCAATTTGCGGAAAATTATACACTCTTTTAATTTCCATTGGCTTTGTTTCCACCCATTTTCCATCTTCCCAGTAACTTCCATTAGCAGTCACTTCTCTTATATTTATTTCAGGATTAAAATTTGTCGCAAACGGATACCCATGATCTCCAGCATTTGCGTCAAGAATGTCAATATAATTAATTTCATCAAAATAATGCTTTTGTGCATAAGCTGAAAATACTCCAGTCACACCTGGATCAAATCCGCAACCTAAAATAGCTGTAATCCCAGCATCTTCAAATTTTTTACGATAGTCCCACTGCCATTTATACTCAAATTTTGCCGTATCTAGCGGTTCATAATTGGCTGTATCCAAATAATCTGTCTTAGTTTCAAGACAGGCATCCATTATTGTCAAATCCTGATAAGGTAGTGCCACATTTATCACAATATCAGGTTTATATTCATTTATTAATGCCACAAGTTCTGGCACATTGTCAGCATCAACTTTAGCCGTCTGAATATCAATTCTTCCCGCATATTTACTTTTTTTGATTGTTTCTTTAATTGCATCACATTTAGATTTTGTTCTACTAGCAATCATAATGGAGCTAAAAACTTCTGAATTTTGTGCACATTTATGACACACGACATTTGACACTCCTCCTGCTCCTATTATTAATGCTTTTTTACCCATTTTTTTACCTCCTGCTTTCATTTACATTTAATAGTTTTTAAATTTTTAAATTAATTAATCAATATAAATTATCCCATTTTTAAAATAAATTCTATTTGCATTTTTTTCTTTCAAATCAAATTTTATTTCAACAGAATTTACTTTTATTCCCATTTTCCTAGCTTCTAACTCATTTAATGTCCTATTTACCTTTGCTAAATTTATACTTTCAGGTATTAATTTATTTATCAATTCTTTACTTATGAGCACTTTTTTTAATTTATATTTAAATTTTCCTTTTTCAAATGGATAATTTAAATTTGTATTTATTCCTGTTTTTATCACCGCTTCCACTTCCATGGCTTTGTAAATTAACTCAACTTTACTGTTGTCATAAGGTCGGATTTCTACTACTGTAATTCCTAATCTGTCAATTGGATATTCTATATTATCATTTAATTCTGGTTTTTCCACTCTTGGTACATTTTTTCAATTTCTTTCACTTGCGTCTGCATTTCAAATGAATAAGAAGATACTCCCGTAACAATTAACATTGCAATTAATAATTCTTTTAACATATTTTCCTCCTTCTTAAACTTTTTTATACGATTTAAAATATATAAAAACTACTAATAATATTATTTTTATAAAAGAATAAAGAGCTAAATTTATCTTTCTTTATTTTACTTTTTCAATTAATTATATCACAAATATTTTAAAATTTTAATTATTTTTATAAAAAAATTACAACATCAAATGCTGTAATTTTATTAATATTTTATAATTCTTGTTTTAAAATGTGTCCCATTTTTTCTTTTTTTGTTTTCAAATATTTTCCATCAATTTCATTTGCAGGGATTTCAATTTCTTCTCTATTCACAACTTTTATTTTATAATCTTCAAGACCCTTAATTTTAGCTGGATTATTTGTCATAAGTGAAATTGATTTTATTCCCAAATCTTTTATTATTTGAGCTGCCACTGCATAATCTCTTAAATCTCCCTCAAATCCAAGTTTGTGATTGGCTTCCACTGTATCAAATCCTTCATCTTGAAGTTTATATGCTTTTAATTTATTTAAAATTCCTATTCCCCGACCTTCCTGTCTTAAATAAATAACAAGGCCTTGCCCCTTTTTTTCTATTTCATTTAAAGCTTTGTGAAGCTGAGCTTGGCAATCACATCTTTTCGAGCCAAAGACATCGCCAGTCAAACATTCAGAATGAAGTCTGACGCTTACGTTTTCTTTGCCTTTCACGTCGCCTTTAATTACAGCAATATATTCCTTATTTTCTATTTTATCGCTATATCCTATAAAGTCAAATGTCCCATATTTTGTTGGTATTTTGACACTTGCTTCACTTTTTACCAACTTTTCGTTATTTTTTCTGTATAAAATTAATTCATCAACTGTAATAATTTTTATGTCGTGTTTTTCACAAAATACAAATAGATCATCTCGTCTTGCCATCGTTCCATCGCTGTTTAGCATTTCCATAATAACTGCAACTGGCTCAAATCCAGCAAGTTTGGTCAAATCCACAGCGGCTTCAGTGTGTCCCCGTCTTTCCAGAACTCCATTTTTCTTAGCAATCAAAGGAAACATATGTCCAGGTCTAAAAAAATCTTCTGGCTTTTTATTTGGATTTGCCAAATCCAAAACAGTTTTTAATCTGTCAGCTACCGAAATTCCAGTTGTTGTCCCTTCAGCCGCATCTACTGAAATTGTAAAAGCCGTCCCGTGATGGTCAGTATTGTGATGGGTCATCGGATCCAACATAAGTCTTTCGGCTACTTCGTGGGAAACTGGCACACACATAAGTCCTCTTGCTTCATTTATAATAAATCTCATCCATTCATAGGTTGCAACTTGTGCAGGAAGTATCAAATCCCCTTCATTTTCCCTATCTTCGTCATCCACAACCACAATTGGTTTTCCAATTTTCAAATCTTCTAAAGCTTCTTCAACACTATTAAAATTTTTTTTCATTTTATCTCTCCAATCAAAACTTATAATTTATTTTAGCTATAAAATATAAATTGTTACATTTTGACAAGGAATAAAAATTCCTTTATTTTACTTAATTTTGCTCAATTCTTAAAATCCATTTTTTTGTAAAAAATCCATCGTTATTTTTGATTTTTCTTCTTTTTTACCATTTTCCATTTCCTCAAATTTCAAAATTTTCTCAACATATTTTCCAAATAAATCGGTTTCAATATTGACAAAATCTCCAGCCTTTTTTCTCCCAAGCGTAATATTTTCAAGCGTATGTGGAATTAAAGACACCGAAAAAGTTCCTAAATCGTCATCTACATCAATTACGGTAAGACTTGCTCCATCTATCGTAACTCTACCTTTTTGTACCACATATTTTATATTATTTTTGTGCTTTTCTTCCAGCTGAAATTTATATAATTTTGCTATTCCTTTAGAAGTAATCGACAAAATTCTGGCTTCGCTGTCAACATCCCCCATAACCAAATGACCACCTAAAAATGTTGTAAGAGTCAATGATTTTTCAAGATTAACTTTATCTCCAATTTTTATTCGTTTAAGTCCACTTCTATTAATCGTTTCATACATCACATCCGCTGTAAAATCCTTACCGTTCATCTTTGTAACAGTAAGACACACTCCATTGACCGCAATACTGTCTCCTATTTTTGCTTTTTTAGTAACTTCATTGCCTTTAACAGTTATGCCAAGTCCTGTTTCTTTTTTGGAAATATTTATCACTTCTCCCATTTCTTCAACTAAACCTGTAAATATATGAATCACCTCCCTTTAAATTTAGAGAACTTTATTTTCTACGCATTTTAATTTTTACTTTTCTGAATATTTTTTCAAATAAAATTTCATTCCAATATTTTCGCCATAAATATTATTTTTCACATTATTTAATAGAATAGCTTCTTCCATTTTATCTTTTGAAAATCCTGAAATAAAAGGTTTTGCATTTTTGTCTCCTAAAATTTTATTGGCAACAAAAATCTCTCCCGCATCTATCACTTCTTCTTTAAATGCAAGTGAAATAAGACTTTCTCCGCCTTCTAATAAAACGCTGTCAATTCCCATTTTTCCAATCTCTTCAAGCATTTCTTTAAAACTAAATTTTTCTTTATCAAGAAATATAAATTTCACTTTATTATTTTGACTTAGTCTTTTCTGTTTCATCTTAATTTCAAAATCTTTGTCATTAATATTTTCAGAATTTTCAACAAACTGATTTTTTTGCGAAGTAATAATCACAGTTTTTTCATCTTCATTATTTTTTACAACTTTACAATTTTCATCAATCTTTAAATGTGGATCGACAACTACTCTAAAAGGATTTACTCCATTTTGAATCCTTGCTGTAAGACTTGGATTATCAAGCACAACTGTGTTTATGCCGACCATTATTCCCATAAATTTATTTCGGTAAAATTGAACTTTTTCACGAGCAATTTCATTTGTAATCCATTTGGAATTTCCTGTCTTTGTAGCAATTTTCCCATCCAAAGTTATTGCACATTTTAAAAACAAATACGGAATTTTTGTTTTTATATATTTAAAAAAAACTTGATTTAATTTATCGCACTCATCTTTTAATACACTTTCTACGACTTCAATCCCAGCTTTTTTTAGCATCGCCACGCCTTTTCCAGCAACTTGTGGATTTGGGTCACTTGAACCTACAAAACATTTTTTTATTCCCATATCAATTATTTTTTTTGCACAGGGCGGTGTTTTTCCATAATGTGAACACGGCTCCAAAGTAACATAAATTGTAGCCCCACAAGCCTCTTTCCCTGCTTCTTCCAATGCATAAACTTCCGCATGTGGTCCACCAAAAAATCTATGATACCCTTTTCCTACCACTTTTCCATCTTTTACAACAACAGCTCCGACCAAGGGATTAGGATTCACTGCTCCTTCTCCTTTTTTAGCCAGTTCTATTGCCATTCTCATATATTTTTTGTCAATATTTTCTTCCATTTTATTTTTTTATTTTCCTTTTTTTATTAATTTTTAAAGTTTTTAAAATTTAATTTTAGAAAATTAGAAATATCAAATATTTAAATATTTATTATAAAATTATCCAATATTTTTTATCAAATCAATCATTTCTAATGCTCCAAATGCTGCATCAGCACCTTTATTCCCTGCTTTTGTCCCCGCTCTTTCAATAGCTTCTTCAATATTATTTGTAGTAAGCACACCAAACATAACAGGTAATCCTGTGTGCAGTGAAATCTGAGCAACTCCCTTGGAAACTTCCGCACAAACATAGTCAAAATGAGGAGTTGCTCCTTTTATAACAGCTCCCAACGCCAAAATTGCATCATATTTTTTTGACTCAGCCATTTTTTTAGTAATTAAAGGTATTTCAAATGCTCCTGGAACCCATGCAACATCAATATCGTCGTCATTTACATCATTTCTTTTCAGTACATCTACTGCTCCTGCAACCAATTTTGATGTAATAAATTCATTAAATCTTCCTGCAACAATTCCTATTTTTAAACCTTTTCCATTAAATTTTCCCTCTAGTGTTCTCATTTTTGTTCCTCCTATTTTATTTAGTTTTTAATTTTTATAATTTTATTTTTAAAATAAAAAAAACTGGATTTTTAACCCAGAGCTTTAAATTATTTTAAGAAATTTTTATAACTTTATGAATTTTTTACTTATGTTAATAGTTAAATTTTTCTTTTCTTAAATTCACATATTATATCACTTCTTTCATCCAGACTGTACTGTCGGTAACGGAATTGCACCGTTTCATGCAACTAAAATATATTTAGCTTTGCTCGTGGACTTTAACCACCGGTCAGGAATTTCACCTTGCCCTGAAGTTTACTATTAAAGCTATTATATACTCTTTTTCTCAATTTGTCAAATGATTTCATTTTTAATTTCTTTTAAAATTAAAAAAAATTAATCAATTTAAAATTTTATTTTTTTAAAATTAATGATATAATACTACAAGTGTCGTTTAAAAATTATAATTACTAAGTTCGACATTTAAAATATAAAATAATACAAAATATGCAAACAAGGAAAGGATTTTTAACATTTATGAAAAAAAGGGACTTTTAACTACGACTTTTATGATGGTCGCAATGCTTATGGAACTTTGCAAGCCAAAGTTTCAAAAACTAAAAAACCTATAAAAAAGAAAACTTTAGCAGCAAATACGAAATCAAAAAATATTTCAAGAAAAAAATAACTTCTTCTAATTCAGGAATTTACTCAATTCCAAAAAATAATAAATCAGAACTTGTTGTAGAAAAGATGAACGAGTTAAAAAAATATCACGAAAAAGTGCTTCACTCAGGAACAGCTGCTCAAAAGAAAAAGTTTTCACGCAAAAAAACTTTTGACATCTTATAGTCATTGGAAAGGGACAAAATATGCATTAGGTGGAGATTCTAAAAAAGGTATCGACTGTTCTGCCCTAACTCGTCAAGTTTATCGTGAAGTGTACAAAAAAGAGCTTCCAAGAGTTTCAGCTCAGCAAGTAAAATCTGGAAAAAGAGTTGCAAATAAAAATTTGGAGCCAGGAGATATTTTATTTTTCAAAACTAACGGCGGAAAAACTAACCACACTACAGTTTATGTTGGAAATACATTATTTATAAACGCCTCTTCTTCAAAAGGTGTTGTTATGTCTTCTCTAAAAAGCCCATATTGGAATAAGTCTTATAAATATGGAGTCAGAGTAAAAAAATCATAAAATAATTTATTTAATCTCTAAATATAAATTATATTTAGAGATTTTTTATTTTTTATACAATGAAAATGTCTGGAATTTTTTTAAAATATACACATAAATTCAGTAATATAGCAACTTTTTATTGTATTTACATGATTTTCAATATGATAATTTTAAATAAAATATCATAAAAAAATCACAGTTAAATTAATAACTGTGATTTTATCTTTTAGATATTTAACTTTTTGTCTAATTTTAAATATCTAATTTTTTTGAGACGATTATTTCATGAGATAAATCCTCTTTTGCTATTTTACACTTCTGTAAAAAACTTATTTGAATTAGTAAATCAATCTAAATCCTACACCACTTCTTACATTCTTACCTTTAGTGTCGTATCCTGCATTTACTGTTACTCCAAATCTTGTGTTGTCCACTCCGATATTTAAGTCAAACTTACCGTTTCCTTTTCTATCTTCCTTGTCTCCTCTTATTCCAAACCAGTCTGCATCTGTATATCTTACTCTTCCTTCGTTGTTCTTACTTGCCATCTTTCCTAGTTCATTTTCATATGCCGCTGTAAGTCCTACTGATAGATTTGTTTTTACTGCCATTGGTTGGATATATTTGAACTCTAGTCCTGCTTCCGGTTTTACTGAGAAATAGTTGTTTCCTTTTACTTCCAATCTCATTTCCCCTGAATCCTCTTTAATTTTACTAAATCTTCCATACTCCATCTTTAATGCTCCATACGGTCTTAAGTGTGTTCTTTCACTCAATCTTATATCATATCCCAAGTCTGTCTTAAGCGCTGCTCCATATGAATGATAATCTGATTTTGCTTGGAATATATCGTCTACAACTAAATATCTACGTTTCATATCATTAATTCCGAAGAATATATCTCCTCCAATTGTCCATTGTAGTGATCCATTATGATCTTTTGACGGCGACATTGTCTTAAAGATTCCTGCTTTAATTTGAGTTTGGTTTTCTCTTGAATGCCCTATATCTTTAAATTTAAATCTATTTGTTACTGCTCCTGCATACCATCCTTGTGAGTTACCCATCTTAACTGTTTCATCTTCATGAACATAAGCTACTCCGTAGGCATTACTTGTATAATCAATAACCCCCGCTGTGTCAGTATTATATTCATCTCTTTGACCAAATACTTTTATCTTGTTGTTTTGTTTTGATGAATTTCTCCAGTCATGTTTTAAATATCTGAATTCTTTGTCCAACAAGTTTCCTGTTGCATTGATTCTTTGCTGTAGATTTCCATATTGGTGTCCCATCATTTCGTCTGTCGCTTGATAGAATAAGATTTCCTCGTTATTTCCTATTCCATTTAACTTATTAAATAATGTTTTTTCTCTTGTCCCTAAACCTTCAACTCCATATCTTTGTTCCAATCCATCTAGGAAATTGTATGTATCTGTACTATTTACTGGAGTATTTTGATTTCCTGCCCATTTAGTATATGGTATTTTTGCCAAGTAAGCATTTTCTATTGTTCCATCTGTTTGGTTTTGTGCTACACTTGACATCCATGTAAGTGAACCTGAATAAATATTCCATTTTCCAATCTGTGGATTATTTAAAATCATCTGATTATATGGTGCAAGTATTTGTGGACTTAATTGAATATATTTACTTGTTGTATTTTGTGCCGCTTCTGTCCCTATAATCAAATCTGCATTCTTTAACGTACTCAGATTACTTAATCCAACTATTGGTCTTGTAAACCGTTTGTTTGAAGTGTCTATATACATTCCTATTGTTGAAACTTCCATTGGTTTGTATTCTTCTCCTGTCGTTGTCGCTACTTCTGGTACTACTGGCACTCCGTTTACTGTTATTGTCGCTGTTGATGAACCTGATGGCGCATGTATCTTAATTCCCGCCATATCTTTTGATATTTCATGTCCTGGCTGCGGAATCTGAGTATTTACTGATCCTGCTCCTCTTATAGTCAATGTTCCGTAGTTCTTGATTATTCCTGGATTATTTCCTGCCGCATTTCCTTTCGAAAGTAATCCTACCGCTTCATCGGCATTAATATCAATTGTTCCATTATTTTCTATTGTCGAACCAGCTTTAACTACCACTCCAACTACTTTCTTCAGTCCTGTTCCATTTGACTTGATTATTCCGTTATTTATTCCTTCTGCTCCGTTATCAAGGTACATTCCTGTTGTGTTGCTTGCATTCAAGTTAATTGTTCCACTGTTTACTACCTTTGTTCCTTTGTTTACTCCGTACATTCCTATACTGTATGGTCCTACTACATTAATTGTTCCCTTGTTTTCTATGTTTCCTGTATAAGCCGGTGTTGTCGCATCTCCTATATATCCTGCCGCCATTCCTATTGCATACTGGTTAGCTGTCGGATCAGAATTTGAAGCTCCTACTGTTATTGAAACACCTGGATTATTTACCGCATTTCCTCCATTTATACTGTAAATTCCTACGTTTCCTATTCCTGAACTGTAGTTAATATCTGCATTATTTACTACATTTCCTGCTGAATAAAGTCCATAGTTTAGTGAACCAGTCGAAGTTAACGGTGTATTGTTTATCACTGTTCCTGATGTATCTCTTGAGAATACGAAGACTGTGTTATCTCCAACTGTCTGTGAAGTCATATTACTTGTTATTGTGTTTCCTGTTCCTTCATTGATGAATCCATATGAACCATTACCAATTGCCATTATAGAACCTGCATCTGCCGTTATGTTGTTTCCTGTTCCTTTTGTGTATACCCCAATTGCTTCATCTTCTCCCAGATTAATTACAGAACTGCTTGTTAGTCTAACGTTTCCGCCTGTACTTAGTATTCCCTTACCTTTGTTTCCAATATTTAGTGTTCCGTTATTTACCACATCTGCACCTTCAGAATAGATTCCATAAGCTTTTCCGCTTTTATCTGTTATTGTCGCTGCATTTGTTAGAGTTCCACCTGTTGTATAAAGTCCAACAACACCTCTGTCGCTACCGTTATTTACAATGTTTATATTAGTTGTATTTGTTGCTGTATTGTCATAGAAAATACCAGCTCCAGAACCATTTGCAGAACCTGTGTATTTTATTTCAAAGGTTTTTCCATTAGGATTTACAATTGAACCGTTTGTAACAGAAATTCCTACACCTTTGTCTTTTACTTCTATTCCTGTATCTGAAGTAAAGTTTACAACACTTTTTGTTCCACTTGCATAAACTCCAATTCCGTTAGTTCCTACTGCAATGTCTGAACTTCCTGTTCCTCCTAGATTAATCGTGTTTCCTTTTCCTTCAGACACTATTCCAACGCCACTGTCTCCGGTCATAACAATTTTACCATTATTTGTAATAACTCCATTTGAAGTTGAAACTACCCCTGAATTCGTAACATCATTTGTATTTCCGTACAATCCAATTGAACCATTTCCCGCAACTGTTATTGTACCATTATTAGTTACTTCTAAAACCTTATTACTTCCCAAAGTTCCAGTTGTTATCTGTTTGTCAGTTCCATAAGTTTTTAATGTGGAAGCTGAAGCAAATCCTGCCATACCTACTCCGCTTGAAGTAATATTTATAGCACTATTATTTGTAAGGCTGCTTCCATTTATTCCATACGCTCCAATTCCGTTATCTACATTAATAGTTCCTTTATTATCAACATATCCGAAACTTGTAGACAATGCTGTTGTGTTTGAAGGCGTACCTCCTGTTATATTAATTGTTCCGTTATTTGTGTATCCTGTAGTTGTATTATTGGGAACATTATCATGAGAAGCCATTGACAAACCTTTTCCAGTTGCAGAACTTACAGTAACTCCACTTGCTATTGTGAATTTTTCATTTGAAAGCCCTATTTTTGTATTAAATTCATCTGCAGGATTGTCTAAATTTTGATCGTTGTTAAGATTAAATACACCATCTATGTAATATATTTTATATCCATGCCCATTATCATTTAAAGCAGCAAGTTTCATATCAGTTTTTACTCCGTTAATTCCTGCTGTTGAACCTGTCCAGTTTGTAACTCTACCTCTATAAGTACGTAATACTGAATTATCTCCAGTAAGATTTACAGTTACATTACTCATTCCGTTATATTTAGTAGCTGTTCCTCCTGTAGCTGCAGTATAATCTGTATCTTCACCAGTCATTAAAATACCATCAGACATATTTATTGTAGTAGTTCCTGTAAAATCTATTACAGAAGAATTATTATCCGCATAAAATGGTGTAGATTTTAAATGATCCACAGTATCAGTTCCGATTGCTACCACATCACTTGACGAAGCTTTATTTTCATGATAAATAGTTCCACCACTAAAATTAACTTTTCCTCCACCTGTTGCAACCAATCCACCGTTTGTACCAGTTTGGATTTTATTACCTGTACCATTGTCAATATTTACAACAGAACCAGCTCCAGAAGCAAATCCCGCAATACCACTTACTTTAATGCTTCCATTTTTTATATTAACTATTCCACCTTTTGTAGCCAATCCCGCGATATTTTCAAATTTATTTTTACTACTTGCAGCTGTAACATTTGCGTCTACCGCTGTAACGTTTCCAAAAATATTAACTGTTCCTTGATTTTGTGCAAATCCCACTATTGATTTATAGTTTACTGCTGTTGTATTTATAGGCGTTGTCTGTGTTCCAACACGTATAATACCTTTGTTATCACTCATGTAAGCAATTCCTTCTTTTGAAGCAAGTATAACTGGTGCAAATATATTAATTTCAGATGACTTACCTTCTAATGTTGGAACACTTGTTAATGCTCCCTTTGATCCAAGTTGATGATCAGCTTGCTTCCAAGTTCCTTCAGAATATGCGATAACAGTTCCTGTTGAAGCATCATCTCCGTTCGTTGTAATAGTTGCCGCATCTTTTGTAAGATTACCAACTGTTCCAATACCATCTGTAATATACTCAGAACGTTTACCATAAGTACGTGGAATATCTTCAGCTATATTCATAACTGTTCCTCTTTTAGATATAAACATAAATCCATTTTTAGAATATTTACCAAATTGTATATTAACTTTCCCTACATCAAGTGCGTGGATTGCATCCGTATCGAGAGTAGCTAAACCACTATAATTAGTAGCTCCATATGAAGCACTTACAGGAACTCCTAAATGGATAGTAGGTATTATATCTGGTCTTTGTCCTGATTGAGAAAATATACCTACTCCTCCTTCTACCCATTGATCACTATAACCTGTAGTAGAACCATTAGCACGGGTAGTTAAATTTCCGGCAGAGGTTTGCGTTGCTCCACCTCCTAATGCATCTCCAATTTTTGCACTAAAATCAATCTCTCCTTGATATATCCCTATATATGATGCTCTTCTTGAATATCCTGCTCCTGTAGTTCCTTCAGCATCTCTATGAGCTATTTCCCAAGATTTCGGTTCTGCTCCACCCATTTTATCTCCAAAGAACAATCCTACATTTTCATCTCCGTATAAATTTACTTCTCCTTGAGTACCAAGATGAATATACGATTGCATCACATTACTGTTAGCACCATTTTTATCTATAAATTCCGGTCTTGCTGCACGTCCTCCTTGAAATATTGTTTTAGACCAGTTTGGTACATAGCTTATACCTGAGTAAACTATATTAGAAGCTCCATATGAAGTTATTTTACCTGTATTCTGTATATGTCTTGCACCTGAAATTCCTGTTGTCAAATAAGCATTATTCCCTGTTCCGTGTAGATTAATTTCAGTATCTCCTCCAAGCATACCCATATAATGATATCTTGATAAATGTGATATAATTGTTCCAAAAGCTGAAGGCATAATATAATAAACTGAATTTTGATCATTGTAAACATTTACTTTGGTGTTTGTCATTTGTACAACTCCGTTACGCCATGTTTCCGAAGTAAGGAATCCTGCTCTTCCATATAAATATGCATTTGTATCTTTTACATTTACATCTAATAATGTATGAATACCAATTGTACCATTAACAGGTGTACCAGGATCGGCTCCTCCAGCTTTAGCTCTACCAACATCAGTTCCATCATCTGTCCCGCCTGTAGTTTGTTGATCACTTAATGTTCCATCATAATGACCTCTTACATAAACTTTCAATCCTGTTAATGTAAGAGCTTTAGACCCATCTGCAGAATAATCAGCATCTGCATCAGAACTATTATTTCCTGCCCTGTATAAGATATTTGTTGTACGTCCAACTGCTTGTCCAACGTCATTATTTCCAGAATCACGAGGAGTTCCACCATTATCAATATATCCTGTAACATTTGCATATGCTGGATTATTATTATTAACCCAACTACCGGCATTTAATCCTGCATATATTGTTTTATTGTTAGTATCATTTTCATTAAATTTACCTCCTAAATTCGGCACAGATTGATTAGTAGCATCAAAGAAAAATCCTGTAAATGGGCTAGCATTGGGTTCAACAATTGTTACTTGTTTTACGGGTGCATCCGGTTTTAACACTGTTATTGCTGGTGGTTCTGTCCCATTTACTGCAAGTGCTTGTAATTGTGGCGCTCTTATCCCCAAATCTGGAATTTCTATATTTACTGTTTTTGGTCTAATTGACGCTTCCACGTTCATTTCCACAATTGGTTCTTGTGCTGGGTCGTTACTTGCTATTCCGTATGATGAAGGCATTCCACTTCTTAAATTTGATGAAGCTGAACGTCTGTTTGCTCCCAAAGATAAATCTCCGTAATGGCTACTTAAAGGTGAAGTATATCTTTCAAATGAGTTTTTACTTCTCTCAAATCTTCCTTCGTAAGGATATTTTTCTTTCTTATCTCCTCTTCCCTTATATGTTCCATTCCAATTGTTGTTAAAATAATTCATACCGTATTGCCAGCTGCTCCAAGGTGATTTTACAACGTGATCCCCTTGTTCCATTAATTGAATTAACTCTAAGTTTGTGTCTCTAAGTAACTTATCATTTTTATTCCTTGCCTTTTTAAACTGTAATCTCATGTCTTTTATTGAGCTGTTTATCTGTCTAGTTTGAGTAGCTATCGCATCTTCGGCAGAAAATGTCACGTTTGAAACTCCTAGCGTTACAAGTCCTGTCAAAAGAAACGTAATTAAAGCTGAATCTGTGTATTTAAAGTCTTTTACTCTTTTGGCAAAAGCTTTTAAATCTTTTTTTAGTTGTCTTAAATTATTGCTTCCCATGATCTTTTTCCTTTCAAAACTGTTTTTATATGTTTTACATTTCAAAGAATTTTTTTTGAAAATAAAAAAATTTCAAGAATAATTTTTTTAAGTGAGTGATGAGTGAAATTTTTTATTTTCTCAAAAAAACTTTTTATTGTACACTATAATTATACTAAAAAAAGAAAAAAAAACAAGTACTTTTTCTAAGAAATTTTAAAAAATATAAATTTTTTATTTATTTTTTAAAGAAAAACTCCAAAATTTAACTAAAATACTGGATTTTAACAAACAATTTTTTTATTTTTTTATAAAAAAGTTTTTTTGTGTTTTTAGTAATTCTTTTCATTTTTTTTTAAGGAACAATATTATACTACTACACCACAGTTAATTCTATTTTTTATTATTTTTCAAAAAAAAATCACAGTACAACACTATGATTTTTTTATATATTCTTTATTTTCAAAATTAAACCTCAACCGCAACTTCATTTCTCAAACTTGGCTTCATCTCCAAAAATTCTCCCCAAAGTTCCAGAACAGCTTTATACTCGTCAAAATGACAGCTCCATTCTGGATATTCTTCACAAATTCCAAAAATTGTATGCTCAAAACTTACCTTGTCCCTCGTTATTTTATGCTGAAATGACTGACCGTCCCAACAAGTTTCATTCAATTTTCCTTGTGCAACTTTATTCACTTCATCCAAAAAATCTTGCACCATTTTTTCTTCTGGAAAATCTTCCATAATCGCCGTTATCAAAAACTTTGTATATTCATTCTGCTTTTTTTCCAAATCTTTAAATTTTACTATTTTTTTTCCACCAAATTCTTCTGCATCAAAAAATTTTACTTCAGAAGTTGGCATAATTCCAAAATCTCCATCTTTACAATAACTAAATTTTACTCTCAATGTTGTATTCACCTTTCTCAAACTTTATCTATTTTCATAAACAGGGTATGCTGTAATTTTTGGACTTTTATATCCTCTTATCAAAACTTTGCTCTTACTCAAACCCTGCCACATATTTTTATCTCTTCCAGGAACATCTCTTCTATTTTCCCAAGCTGAGTTTATTTCATCAATTATTCTAGCTTCATCCCAATTGCTCGGAAACATCGTATTAACTCCACCATTTGAAGTCTTTTGCTGCCATTTTCCGCTAGAAGTTTTTATTTCAACAGTTGCCTTGTAAACCCCGTTTTTTGCAGGTTGTCCAATTTTTTTACAATTCTAACATCACCCTTTAAAAGAGAGTGTCCGCCAGTAACTTTTCCTAAATGGTTTTCATCACCGCCTATTACATGCTCATAATCTATATTATACTTCCGATTTCCGCTGAAATCATCACTCCTGTGATTCTTATTTTTTTTAGAACTGAAAGACTTTTCATTTTTATTATTATCGCTATTTTTAGCAACCAAGCCTTTTATATAAGTTTTATCTGTGTTATTTTTAGTCATGTTGTCAAAATAAGTTTTTCCAAAAGCAAATAATGCAACTACAAATACTACTAAAATACTTAAAATCTTATTTTTTCATCTTTCCTCCTCACACATTTTTTTACAAAAGTTTTAATATTTCTCTTTTGTATTCTATAAATTTTTTTGTTAAAGTCACATCTTCACCATTCTCGCCTTCTGACAACTCAATTTTCAGTTCCTTTATGATTTTTCCCGGACTTCCAGAAATAATGTAAATTCTTTTGGAAATTAAAATTGCTTCGTCAATGTCGTGAGTTATAAATAACGTTGACAACTTTATTTTTTTCATTATATTTAAATACCAGTTTTGCATTTTTCGCTTCGTTATGGCATCCAGCGCACTAAATGGCTCATCTAGCAAAGCTACTTCGCAAGAAAACATATAAGTTCGTAAAAGTGCTGCACGTTGCCTCATTCCACCTGAAAGTTGACTAGGATATTTTTTTTCTGTTCCTTCTAATCCAAATTCTTTAAAATATTTTTGAGCTTTTTCTCGTGCAATAGACTTTTTCTCACCTTTTATGACCAAAGGCAAAGATACATTGTCAATAATTGTCTTAAACGGCAAAAGTAAATCTTTTTGAAGCATATAACTTATTTTTCCAGATTTCTTTACAATATTTTCCCCATTTAGAAAAACTGTTCCGCAAGTTGGAGCAATTAACCCAGAAATCACATTAAACAGAGTAGTTTTCCCAACTCCGCTCGATCCTAGAATACAGACAAGTTCTCCCTCTCTCAAATCAATCGAAATATTTTCAATAATTTTTTTTTCATCAAATTCAACAGATACATTTCTAACTTGTAATTTAACATCATTCATTTTTTCACCTTAAAAATTTTATTCACGAAATTAGATTAGCATATGGAAAAAAAAATGTCAACAAAAAAATCTTTTTTATAAATGAACACAAATGAAACAAAGAATATTCATAATTTCAATTGTAAAAAATTCATAGTAATTTAAAATTAAGAAATCTATTTTATTTCTACCTTAAAAATTTGCATTTTTAATAAATATTGGTATAATTATATCGAATAGTTTGCTAACCAAAATATTTGAAGGAGGAAAGAAATATGAAAATAAAACTAAACAATATTTCAGAAACTATGCTTATTACTTTGCATGCACGTGCGAAGGATGCTGAAAGTAAAAATCCAATTTTAAATGATAAAAAATCTTCCGAGATTCTTTCACAGCTGGATTATGATTTTTCAAAATTTGAGAAGGCGTGGGCTTCGTACTATGGGATTCTTTCACGTGCGAAAGTGATGGATAATGAAGTAAAAAAATTTATGGAAAAATATCCAGATTGTGCGATTGTGTCAATTGGCTGTGGACTAGATACAAGATTTTTACGAATAGATAACGGAAAAATAAGATGGTTCAATCTTGACTTGCCAGAAGTTATTGAAAAACGAAAATTATTTTTTGAACCTAATGAACGAGTTACAGATATTGCAAAATCCGCATTTGATTCAGCGTGGGTAAAAGATATTAAGCTGGAAGGAAAAAAATTACTTATTATTTCAGAAGGTGTATTAATGTATTTTGAAGAACAGCAAATTAAACAGTTCTTGGAAATATTGACTGATAATTTTGATTCTTTTGAAGCACAGTTTGACTTGCTCTATAAAGGAACAGTTAAAATGAGTAAAAAACATGATACCTTAAAAAATATGGAAGCAAAATTTAGTTGGGGAGTAAAAGATGGAAGCGAAGTCGTAAAATTGAATCCAAAATTAAAACAGACTGGACTTATTAATTTTACCGATGAAATGAAACATCATCTTCCTGGCTGGAAAAAATTGTTTATTCCATTCTTTTACATTTTTAATAACAGACTTGGAATTTATACTTTTGGAAAATAGAATTATTTTTTGATTTATTTCCTTTGATACATGAATGGAGGGATTATTATGAAAGAATTGAAATACTTACTAAGTTTATCTGGTAAACATAAGATGAAGCTGATTTTTTCAGCAATATTCAGTATAATTGGTACAACATTGTCTGCTGTGCCTTATCTTCTTGTGTATCAGATTGTTTTGGAGCTTTTTAAGGCGAATATTGATTATTCAAAAATAAAGTTCTGTGTTTCTATTGCGATACTTTTTATAATTGTAAAAATAATTATGCAGATTTTATCAGGAGTATTTTCACATATTGCGGCTTTTTCAATTTTGTACAAGATTAGGATTGATTTGATTGAGCATTTGTCAAAGCTAAATATGGGATTTTTTAAGAAAAATATGTCTGGAAAGCTAAAAAAGATTATTAATGAGGATATTGAAAAATTGGAACTTTTTATTGCACATCAGATTCCAGATTTATCTTCAGCTCTTGTAACTCCGATAATATTTTTGGGGATTATGATTTACTTTAACTGGAAATTGACACTTGTTTTATTTATTCCAATTATTCTAAGCATAATGGCGCAGGGAAAAATGTTTCAAAGTTATGGGAGTCGTGTAGAACATTATTATACTCTTCTTGCAAACTTAAACGCTACTATTATGGAATACATAAATGCAATGAATGTCATGAAAGCATTCAACCTTACTGCTAAATCATTCAAGGATTATCGGGATATTACCCAGGAATATGCGGATTACTGGATTGAGCTTACAGAACTAAGTGTACCATTTTATTCAATTTTTCTCTGTTTGACTGATTCGGGGCTGCTTTTCATTATTCCTGTTGGCGGACTTATGCTGTTTTATAATCAAATTTCAGTATCTGTGTATATTTTATTTATTTTAATGAGTACAATTTTTTTAAGCTCACTAAAGGCATTATTTGACTTAGCACACCATCTTTCCGCATTAACTAAAGGGCTAGGGAAAATTATGGAAATCAATGGGGAACAGGAGCAAAAATCTGGAAACATAAATTTTCCTTCTAATTTTTCAGGTTTTATAAAATATGAAAACGTAAATTTTGCATATAAAAATAAAAATGTTATAAATGATTTTTCCTTGGAAATAAAGGCTGGAACCTCAACTGCACTTGTAGGGCCTTCTGGCTCAGGAAAAACAACGATAGGACTTCTGCTTGGAAGATTTTGGGATATAAATAGCGGAAAAATAACTATTGATGGAACTGATATTAAGGACTTCGCTTACACAGGATTGGCTGATAATGTTTCATTCGTATTTCAGGATACATTTATGCTTCATGATACTATTTTTGAGAATATAAGAATGGGAAAGGATTATTCGCTGGAAGAAGTGGAAAATGCTGCAAAAAAGGCACAAATTCACGATTTTATAATGTCCTTGCCTCAAAAATATGAAACTGTAATTGGTGAAGGCGGAATTAAGTTAAGCGGTGGAGAAAAGCAGAGAATTTCAATAGCTCGTGCTATTTTAAAAAATGCTCCAATTATCGTGCTGGACGAAGTTACTTCCTACTCTGACATTGAAAACGAAGCCAAGATTCAGGAGGCTCTGCGTACTTTACTAAAAGGAAAAACTGCCATTATCATTGCTCACAGGCTTTACACAATAAAAAATGCCGATAATATCGTTGTAATGAATAAAGGACGTATTACCGAGCAAGGTACTCATAAGGAGCTTCTGCAAAACAAGTCTGAATACTGGCATTTATGGAATTTATATAGCGATAATGATTTGATGGAAAATAAGGAAATTTAGGGGGTGCAGATAATGATTAACGATATTAGAAATATAAAAACTCTTGCTGGAAATAAATATAAAAATCTTAAAAAGCCAATATTTTTTCTAACAATAGATGCCTTATTTTATATGATGAACTACGCAATGTTTTATTTTACAATTATTGATTTGATGAATAATAATTTTACGATGAAAAAGTTGATAATCTATACTTTTATTATGATTTTTGCAATTATTTGCAGATTTGTATTAAATCGTATCGGATATACTGGGATTCAAAGTGAAGGGGCTAAAATTATTCAGGATTTGAGAATCAGGATGGGGGATCATTTGAGAAACTTGAATTTGGGATACTTTAACAGTCATAACATTGGGAATATTATTAATATTATGACAAATGATTTACAAGATTTTGAGCAGGTTATAACTCACAGCACATCAGAAATTATAAAGTTATCCATACTGACAATTTATCTTCTGTTAATTATATTTGCAATTTCTCCCCTACTTGCTATACTACAACTGATAATCTCGTTGACTGGATTAGTATTTGTCATTCTGGGAACAAAAAAAGGTGCAAAAATAGCATTGAAAAAGAAGCATACTATGGATAATGTTGTTTCACGGATGGTGGAATATATCGCTGGAATGGAGCTTTTTAAGGCATACAATCTGACTGGGGAAAAATTTAAAAGACTAAAGGACAGCTTTAATGATTTGAAAAGGGAAAGTATAAATACTGAAATTGCTCTTGCCCCTTATGTCATGATTTTTCAGCTTATCACGGATATTTCCTTTGCCTTGCTTCTGCTTGTGTCTACACAGCTTTTTATGGCTTCTTCCATTAATAAAGTTGAATTTTTTTCATACATAATTATTGGACTTTCACTTTCAAACGTGCTAAAAGCCTTTTCTACACAATATACTTTTATTCAATACCTGAAACTTGCCACAGATAAACTGATAAATGTACATAATGAAAAGGAAATTTCCTATGAACTTGAAAAAGTTACTTTACCAAATTACAATATAAAATTCCAGAATGTAAGTTTTTCTTATGAAAAAGACACTCCTGTTCTAAAAAACATCACTTTTGAAGCAAAACAGGGGACAAAAACTGCCCTAGTCGGCTCGTCAGGCTCTGGAAAAACAACTGTTACCAGCCTTATTGCAAGATTCTGGGACTGCCAGTCTGGCGAAATTACCATTGGCGGAATAAATATCCAAAAAATATATCCTGAAGAACTGCTTACAAATATAAGTATGATTTTTCAAGATGTCTACTTGGTAAATGACACTTTTGAAAATAATATAAGGCTGGGAAAACCTAAGGCTGCAAGGGAAGAAGTGATAAATGCAGCTAAAAATGCCAATTGCCACGATTTTATAATGGAAAGCGAAAATGGATACGACACTGTAATCGGAGAAGGCGGCTCTACTTTGTCTAGTGGAGAAAAACAGAGAATTTCAATTGCAAGAGCCTTATTAAAGGATACCCCAATTATTTTAGTTGATGAAGCCACAGCCTCACTTGATGCTGATAATGAATACGAAATAAGAAAATCTCTCAATATTCTTACAAAAAATAAAACTGTAATTACAATCGCCCACAAACTCAATACAATAAAAGATTATGACAAAATCATAGTTATGTCCGACGGGATAATCGAAGAAATTGGAAATCATGAGCAGCTTATGGAAAATAAAGGACGATATTACAAAATGTATACTGAAATGGAAAAGGCACAGTCAGAATTTGAACTAGTCTAAATTAAAACTTTAATTCATTATACAAATTTAATAAAAAAGGAGCTGTTTTATAAAATTAAACTTATTAGACAACTCCTAAACATTTACTTTACTAATTTAATGAACTTCTTATGCTTGAATAAAAATTTTCTCCAATGCTTATTAAAATTCTCACATTTTTTTCTCTTTCAACTATTTATTCCAAATACTCATTACTAAATCCAAATCCACTTGGAATTTGCTTTTTAATCAATTTATTTTTATATAGCCAACTGTAAAATAAATCCCATCTATTTTTATCTATCTCTCCCCATTTTTTAGCGTTTCCTTTATACTGTGAAACTAGCCACTTTTGACTGGCAAGCGCTAATTTTGGATTTATTTCAGGCGAATTTTTTACCAAAATTTTTGCTGCTTTTTCAGGATTTTGGATTGAATATTCATAGCCTTTTTTTATTGCTTTTAAAACTTTTTTTGCTTCATTTGGATTTTTTTTCAAATAATCGTTGTTTGCAATAATTACAGGACTGTAAAAGTCAAGCTCAGGTCCATAATCCACAAATTTTAAAAAGTTTGTCTTAAGACCCGCAAGCTTCGTTGCAACACCATCCCACGCATAGTAAACCCAGACCGCGTCAATATTTGTTCTTAGTGCTGTCACAACATCAGTAACTGTGTTTGGAATCATTTTTACGTTATTAAAATTTCCGTTGTCATCGGTAACCATCTTTTTTAAAATGGCTTTTTCAATTTCATCATCCCAAGTTGCGTATCTTTTACCCTCCAATTTTTTTGGCGTATTTATGCCTTTTTCTTTTAGCGAAATAATTCCAGATGTGTTGTGATTGATTATTGCTGCGACCGCTGTTACTGGAACAGGTGCATCAGACGAAAATGACTTTGCCAGTGTGTCTTGAAAGCTTATTCCAAATTCAGCTCCACCAGCTCCGATTAGTGCTGTTGTACTTCCTTCAGGCGGCTGCACAATCTCTACATCGATTCCCTCATCTTTAAAATATCCCAAATCTTTTGCGACAAATAGTCCTGTGTGATTAGTATTAGGTGTCCAATCCAAAACTATTCTTATTTTTTTAGATTTTTTTACACAAGATACTGACAATATCAGTATTACCATTAAAATTAAGATTTTAATAAAATTTTTTTTCATAAAGCTCTCCTTTTTTCAAAATCAAATAGCTTCTTCCCAAGGCATACTCAATTTTTGAATTTTTTTTACAACAAACATCAAAAATAAACTAATTATTGAAATTAAAAATATCACTGCAAACATTTTATCAAATGAATATGACTTTCTGACTCTCGTCATATACACTCCAAGTCCATCAAATCCGCCCAGCCATTCAGCAACAACTGCGCCTATAATTGAATAGCTGACAGATATTCTAAGTCCCGCAAAAAAATATCCAATCGAACTTGGAAGCTTTATGTGGACAAAATTCTGAAATGGTGTTGCTCCCATCGTTTTCATAAGTTTTAGCGCATCTTTATCCGCCGACTTAAATCCATCCAAAAGTCCTATTGTTATCGGAAAAAATGAAGTTAAAACAATAAGTACAATTTTGGGTAAAATTCCATACCCCAGCCAAAGTACCAAAAGTGGTGCAATCGCAACAGTTGGAATAGTTTGAGTAATTATTAAAATTGGATAGATGGACTTGTAAAAAAATTCAAACATATCCATAATAATTGCGACTAAAAAACCTAAAATCACTCCCATTCCCAGTCCTAAAGAAGCTTCTACAAGTGTAACCTTCATGTGGTGCACAAGAAGTGGAAAATCATTTACAAAAGCCTTTATTACATCAAAAGGCGAAGGCAGCATAAATTTTGGTACAACTCCTGTAATTGACAATATTTGCCACTTTATTAAGATACATAAAATAATAATTAGTGGTGCGATTTTATTTAATAGTTTACTGTATATATTTTTTGATTTTTTCTTCAATTGTGAGTATCTCTCCTCTCGGCTTATAATTTATCTTGACATACGACATCACACTTTCCGCTCCAGCTTCAACTGCAATAATTTGACACATTTTAACAATGTTCATAAGTTCATCATAATCTCCTTCAATCGTCGTTTCAAAAGGTCCAACTACCATTTCTAAATTTTTACTTTTAATGTACTCAATAACTTTGTCCACTATTCTTACCACTTCTTTGTTTTCGCAAGTATTCGGCAAAACTTGAATTGCAACACTTGCATTGATTTTATTAGACATAAAAATATCTCCTTTCAAATTATATTAAAAACAAAAGGAGATTTATTTATTTATTAATATTAAATTGTAATATTAAAAAAATACTCCCTTCGCCGGCATTATCCGTATCAGGTTAAACGGGTTAAGTCAAAAGACTACTCTCAGCCATTATAGCACCCCTGTATTTATATTTAACTTTGATATCTTTACTTTAAGTATATCCCTATTTTTTCATAAGTCAATATCATTCTAAAAAAAATTTAAAATTATAATATATTTTATTTTTTTATATTATAAATTTATTTTCTTTTGAAAAAATTCAAATTTTCATATTTTTCCAAAAACATTTCTAAATATTCAGCTGGATCTACATCTTCCTCTTTTCCATCAACCATTCTCTTAAGTCCCAATTTTTCTAATTCACTTATTAATTTATCTTTAGTTGTGGGTTCTTTTAACTGCTGTAAAAGTAAGAGTTCAATGGTATCCACAGGGAAAATTTCATTTTTAAAGTTTCCAATTCCGATATATTGTCCGTCTTCACTTAAAATAACTTCCACATATTTGATAAATTTTTCTGGAACATAAGTTTCATTTTCCACAAAACTTACTCTTTCAATTCTTGTCAAATAAAAGTTTAGGTTTCCTGTTATTACATTATTTAAAATAAATCCTCTTATTTCTTGAACTATTTTATCTTTTTGCTCTTGATTTAAATCTTTATCTTCTAAAAACTTCTTCGCATCTTCTATTTGAAATTCACCATGTTTTTTGCTAAGCAAATGTTTTAATGCCTCTTCCAAAACTTTGTCTTCAAGTTCGGCTATCTCTATTTTATTTTTTATCACATAATAAAGAGTGTCAATTATTGTATTAGGTATACTTTCAGAAAAATTTAATTTCTCCGTTTGACTTTTCTTACACATAAGTGATTTTCTGAATTTTGTATCCAAGATAAAGTCAATACATTGTTCTTTGATTACATTATCTCCGCCAGACAACTGCTGTAACTTTTCTACAGTTTCCTTTTTATAAGAAGTTGCCATTGATAATTTTAGATTTGTATCAGTAAAATATTTTAATCCATTTTTATCAGCTAGCTCAGCAAATTGGTGAATGTACAGTGGATCATTAAACATTTCTAAATATTCGTGTCCAAGGTAATAATTTTTATGTTTTAATACACTATCCATCCATTCTAAATAACCCTTGCTTCTTTCTTTCAAATCTGGATAAAGTTCTATCTGTTCTTTAAAAATTTCTACAACTAATCTTCCTCTTTCTGTTTTTTCAAGCAATGAAAGGTTTGGATAAAATTTATTTACGTACATCATCATATCTCTTACTTTTGAGGCTTCTTTCCAACCTGGATAAGTATTGTATGACAAATATGCAATTCCGTTTTCATTCAGATTTTGGTTACAAATTTCTATCATTTTATGTTTTACATCATTCGGAACCCATGAAAAAACACCATGAGAAATTATATAATCAAATTTACCAAAGCTTTCATCAATTGTCAAAATATCCTTTTGATGTAACTCAATATTCTTTAATCCCAATTTTTTTATAATTTCATTTCCTTTTTTTATCTGTTCATGTGACAAATCCACACCAACATAATAGTTATCTTCAAAATTAATCGCTTGAGCAATTAAATTTCCTCCAAAAGATGTCCCTAACTCTAGCACTCGAGCTTTTGTAGCTTTTTGAGGATTAAGTCCATAAAAATATGCATATGCTTCCAATTTCATCATCGCAGTATCTGCAAACGGATTTGCTTTATAGACTAATTCATCGTAACTTTCTTTTTTTTCTTCGTTATTCATTTTATAATTTCCTTTCTTTGTTTTAACTTAACTTCCAAAATTATATCATATTTTTAACCTTTTTTCATTATTTTTTTGTCATTTTAGAAAAAAATTCCCATCAATTTAAAATTAACAGGAATTTCACTTTTCATAAATTTATTTTTTAGACTTTTTCTTAGATTTTTTATCTTTTTTGTCTTTTTTGAAGAACTTTTTTACTTGATGATTTTTTCTTCCAGATTTTTTAGAAGATTTTTTCTCATTCCCTCCGCTTTTTCTTCCGCCTGTAGCTTCTTCAACCAAAGGTTTAGAATCTTTTTTAGAATTTAGTGCTCTCATAATATATTCCGCTTCTTGCAACGGCACTGTTATAAATGAATATTTATCCATAATTTTTACATCTTTTACTTTTCTTCCTGGAGTTTTTGCCTTTTTATGAAGTAAATCTAATAGCCTTCCCACATTATAACCATCTTTTGAGCCAAGTGCGATAAATAATCTTGTTTTATCCGCAATTTTAACTTTCACATCTTGAATTTCACTGTAATTTTCAGGTAGAAACTCATCTTCATAGACATGTCTTAACACAGATGCCAACACTTGTTTTGGGTCTCTTCCTTGGAGTAAATTATTTGCCAATTCATCGTAAGCGCTGTGGTCGTCTTCTTTTATAATTTCTTCAACATAAGCGATTAATGCTTCTTTTTTAGCATTTAAAATTTCTTCCACATTTGGTATGTCTTCTCTTTTGATGTCAGTTTTTGTAATTCTTTTTATCTGAGCTAATTTACTAGCTTCCCTAGGTGTAACAAATGTAATTGCAATCCCTCTTTGTCCAGCTCTTCCAGTTCTTCCAATTCTGTGAACGTAAGATTCAGCTTCTTGTGGAATTGAATAATTAATTACATGTGTTAAATTGCTTACATCTATTCCCCTTGCCGCAACATCTGTCGCCACAAGAATCGTCAACACTTTTTTCTTGAATAAATCTAGCGCTTTTTGTCTTAACGCTTGAGTGATGTCCCCGTGAATGCATTCAGCATCATAATTTCTAGCTTTCAGTTTATTTGTAACATCGTCAACTTCCGATTTTGTTCTACAAAACACAATTCCATAAAAATCCTGTTCATAGTCCAAAACTCTGCATAGCGCTTCAAATTTATCCTCTTGCTTAACTTCATAATAAATTTGTTCCGTCAAATTTGTAGTCAATTCTTTTTTTGCAACTTTTAATAATTTATATTCTGGCATAAATTTTTTAGCTATCGCCAAAATTGGTTTAGGAATCGTTGCTGAGAAAAATAACATTTTTTTCTCGTCGTTTGTCTTTTTAAGTATTTCTTCAATATCTTCAACAAATCCCATATTTAACATTTCATCTGCTTCGTCTAATACGAAATAATCTAAATTATTAACTTTTAAGACTTTTTTATTCATCAAGTCTATAACTCTTCCAGGTGTTCCAACAACAATGTCAACTCCTGACTTTAACCTTCTAATTTGATTTTCGATAGATGCGCCACCATAAACTGCCAATACTTTTAAATCCTTTTCACCTTTTAACGAATAAATTTCATCTGCCACTTGATTTGCAAGTTCTCTTGTAGGTGCCAAAATTAACGCTTTAACAGTTTTATCAGATTTAATAGTTTCTAGGATTGGAATGCCAAATGCCGCTGTTTTTCCTGTCCCTGTCTGTGCTTGTCCTATTAAGTGCGTTCTTTCCTTTAATAATTCGGGAAGTACCAATTTCTGTATTTCACTTGGCTCCTCGAATCCTTTTTTACTTAGTGCATTAAGCATTTCTGTACTTAATCCAAAATCTTCAAATTTTTGCATCTTTTAAAATTACCTTCCTTTTTTCTTTTATAATATTTTTGACCAATTATTTGATTTTAATTTTACAATTGGTCGTTTTATCGTATTAAAAATTTTCTTTTTCATACTTTTATTTTTTTATACTATATATTATTATATCACATTTTTTTAAAATTTGATAATTTTTTTATATTTTATTTTATAATTTTTCTAATTTTAATTTCGCTTCTTTACTTCCAGCCTCCGCTGCTTTTTCATACCACTTTTTAGCTTCTTTAGTATCTTTAGCCACACCTTTTCCCTCTTTGTATAAATCTCCCAGTGCAACTAGCATTGGCGCTGCATCTGCATCTTTTCTTTCTTCAGCCTTCTTGTAAAGTTCAATCGCTCTTTCATAGTTATTTTGACTTTCATAAATTTTTGCTAAATTATACTGAGCAACAATATCTCCTGCACTATCTCCTATCTCATAATAAAAAATTGCATCTTCAACATTTTTTTTTGTACCTAGACCTTTTTGTGCCATAATTCCCAAATATCTAGGAGCTTTCATTTCAGCGTTCATATTTCCTTTGTCCATAGCTTTATTAAACAATTCAGATGCTTTTTTATAATTTGTTTTGACTCCAAATCCTTCAAAATATATTATTCCCACATTTGTAGTCGCTATTTCATTTCCTTTTTTCATCGCTTTTGTTGACCACATAAGTGCTTTTTTGGGATCTTTTGGAACTCCTTTTCCAAAAAGATACATTTCCCCCAGCTCAGTTTGTGCCGCAACATCTCCTTTTTGAGCCGCTTCTGTCAATTTTTTCACCTTTTCATCAATCGCTGACACGATTTTAGGCTTAGGAGCCGATTTAAAACTTCGCTCTTTTTTACCACAACTTGCAAAAATCATAAGTCCCATTACAAGCAAAATACTTTTTTTATATTTTTTCATCTATATTTTTCTCCTAAATTTTATTATAATAACATTGATTAGTCAATTAAGATAATTTTTAAATAAAATAAAAATATTCTGTAAAATAAAATAACTCCCTTAGAATCAACTAAAAGAGTTATTTCCTTCATTAACTATTTTTGAATGTCTAAAACTACTGTTTCCCCAGCTTTAGCCACTCCGCTTTCAACTGGATTTAATGAACTGTAGTCTTCATAGTTTGAAATAATTACTGGTGTGATTATTGATTTTGCATTTGCTTTTAAGAAATCATAATCATATTTAATTAATGGATCTCCAGCTTTTACAACTGCACCTTCTTCGGCAACTCTTTCAAATCCTTTTCCTTCTAATTGAACTGTGTCCATCCCAAAGTGAACAAAAATTTCAACTCCTGCTGGTGTCACAATACTAAATGCATGATTAGTATCAAAGATTTTTTCAACTCTTCCTGCAGCTGGTGCTAACATTACACCTGATCCGTTAGGCTCAATTGCAATTCCGTCTCCTACCATTTTTTGAGCAAATACTTCATCAGGAACTTGAGATAAAGGCATGATTGTACCTGAAATTGGTGCGATTATTTTCCCTTCAAACTCTTGTTTTGCTTCTTCTTTTTTTCCCTTTTTAAATAAATCAAATAGTCCCATTTTTTTTCCTCCAATATATTTTTTTAACTAATTTATAATAATATGATACCATATATTATTCAAAAATACAAAATTTTTTTTTACTAAAAGAATTTATTTTTCTATCAAACTACTTCCATCCATTTCAACAGGTTTTTCCAATCCTAAAAGTTCTAACATTGTAGGTGCAATATCAGCTAATCTTCCACCTTTTCTCAATTTAACATCCTTCATATCATTTGAAACGAAGATAAATGGAACAGGATTCGTAGTATGCGCTGTATGAGCTTCTCCTGTTTCTGGATTTACTAATAAATCAGCATTTCCGTGATCTGCAGTTATAAATAATACTCCGTCCATTTCCAGCACTTTTCTTACAATTTGTCCAAGGCAGTTGTCAACAGCTTGACAAGCTTCAATTACTGCATTTACATTTCCTGTATGTCCAACCATGTCAGGATTTGCAAAGTTTAAGATAACTGTATCAACTTTTCCTGTGTTTAATTCTTCAATTAATCTGTCTTTTACTTTGTAAGCACTCATTTCAGGTTGCAAGTCATAAGTTGCAACTTTGGGCGAATCAGTTAAAAGTCTTATTTCTCCCGGATAAGGTTCTTCTTTTCCACCATTAAAGAAAAATGTAACATGTGCATATTTTTCAGTTTCTGCAGTTCTTACTTGAATTAATCCAGCTTTTGAAACAACTTCTCCAAAGCAGTTTACTATTTTTTCAGGCGGGAAAGCGATTGGTGAATTAAATGTCGCATCATATTGAGCCATTGTAACAAAGTTTACTTTAGGATAAACTTTTCTGTCAAATCCTTTAAATTCTGGATCAACAAATATTCTGGTAAGCTGTCTTGCTCTATCTGGTCTAAAGTTTGCAAAAATTACTCCATCTCCATCTTTGATTAATCCATTGTCTTTTGAACCAATTTTAACAGGAACTACGAATTCATCAGTTACACCTTTTGCATAAGACGCTTTAACAGCTTCGTTTGCAGTTGGATAAACCTCTCCTTCTCCAATAGTTAGTGCATCATAAGCTAATTTTTCTCTATCCCAGTTGTTATCTCTGTCCATTCCATAATATCTTCCTATTATAGTTGCGATTTTTCCAACACCAATTTTATCCAAACCTTCTTGCAACTGAGCTAAGTAATTTACTCCACTTTCAGGCGCTGTATCCCTTCCATCTGTAATAGGGTGAACATAAACTTCTGTAAGCCCCTTTTTAGCTGCCATGTCAACTAATCCAATAATGTGGTCGATGTGGCAGTGAACTCCACCATCAGATGCAAGTCCTAAAATGTGAAGAGCTTTACCATTATTTTTTGTTGTATCCATCACATTTTCCAAAACTTCATTTTCTAAAATTGAGCTATCGTTAATTGCTTTTGAAATTTTTGGAAGCATTTGAAAAACTGTTCTACCAGATCCAATATTTGTATGTCCAACTTCAGAGTTTCCAAATTGTCCGTCAGGAAGTCCAACATGTCCTCCATCAGCACGAAGTTCTGTAAAAGGATATTCCCTTTTATACCTTTCAAAATTTAATGGTTTCGCCATTTTTATTCCATTAACTTGATCGTCGTGGTGATTAATTCCTCAACCATCTAAAATTACTAAAACTACAGGTCTTTTTTTCATTTTATTGTCCTTTCAAATTAATATGTGAAATTTTCACTTACCATATTTATTATACTAGTTTTTTTTCAAATTTTCAAGAAATTATATATTTATTTTTAAAAAAATTTTTAAAAACTCAGTAAACATATAGTAAGTTAACTATATATAACATGTGTTTTTTCTAATTTAACAAAAGTTTTTCTAGAAATTTTGGTTTATTTTTGATAAAATATGTATAAGCAAATTTATATAAAAAATTTTTAGGAAAAGAAAGGAGCGTGTGTGGAAAATATTAAATTTTTCACAAAAAAATATGTTAAAAAAATTACTACTTGCTACTATTTTTTTAGTAATTTCAGTTACTGGATTTTCCGAAACTGATATTTCGCAAATAGCAGCTGATTATCCTTATAAAGAAAGTGCTATAATATCAACTGTCTTAGGAACACCGACAGAACAGTATTATAAATTTAAACATGCGAAAGGACCTAAAGTAAAAAAATTTAAACCTACTAAAAAAATACCTGAAATTTTAAGACAATGGAGCATATATGATTATGGCGTTTGGGAACAAAAGGAAAAAGCACCACTTATGATTGTTATTTCAGGAACTGGATCGACTTACAACAGTGGAATGTCACTTTATTTAGCTAATGTCTTTTATGATAAAGGTTACAATGTAATAGCGTTTAGTTCACCTACAACAATGCCTTACATAGTATCTCAAGGTATGAATAAGTATGGGGGATATATGAAAGACGAAACTGAGCAGATGTACAATTTAATTACACGAGCTATTTCTGAAGAAAAAAAACATGGTATGAAAATCTCAAAAACCTATGTTTCAGGATATAGTTTAGGTGGATTTCAATCGCTTTTGCTACAGGAATTAGACAGTGAGAAAAAAAGAATTGGAATAGAAAAATCCTTGCTTCTAAATTCTCCAATAAGTATTCTTACAGCAACTAAAAAATTGGATGGATTTTTAGTAAAAAATGGGATTTTTGATGCAAAAAGTTTGGAAAAATATTTAGATAATATTTTTTCTAAAATTGTAAATGACGACTCCGTTAAATTAAATGATTTTTCTTCTACAAATATTTCTGCATCACTTGGAAAATTAAATCTTGGAGAAAAAGACTTTGAGATATTAACTGGACTTCTATTTAGATTTTATTCGGCAAATATGACTTTTGCGGGTGAAGTTTTCAGCGGAAACGATGCTTACGGAAGGCTTTCTGACAAAAAACATTACAAAAGGTTTGATTCTATAACAAAGGAATTTCAAGAAGGACTTTCAGTTTCATTTGAAGAATATGCAAAAGAGCTTTTATACCCTTATTTAAAGAAATATAAGCATCCTAACTTGACACCAGATGAATTTTTAAATGATTTTGATTTAAGAAGCCACAAAGATTTTATAGAAAAAAATAACAAAAACATTGTCTTTATTACTTCAGAAAATGATATTTTACTTACACAAAGCGATTTGGACTACATAAAAAATACTTTTTCAAATAGAGTTTTAATGCCGTTTGGAGGACATACAGGACTTCTTTGGCATAGCGACATGGCAAACTTGATGGTAGAAAAATTGGAGGAAGAATAAAATGACAAAATTTAACAAAAATAAAATTATGATATTTAGCACCGTTATTGCGGCTTGTACAATATCCTATGCAGATGCTGACGAATTTTATCCAGAAACAAAAAATGTCAATACAGTTAGCTATCTAGATGAATCAGTAAAAGAAGCAAATGACGATATTTATATAGAATTCGTAAATGAAAAAGAGGATATTCCGACTCAAAATAATGTGGAAAAATTTAAACTTACAAATTTGAAAACTAAAAAGAAAAAAATTGATAAAAATAGATATATTGCTTTTGAACAGGATAATTATGGGGATTTGGCGAATAATATTGAAGGATTGGACGACGAATACATAGTATCAAGTAAAGTTCTTGATTTAACTGGAATGGGTGGCACAATAAACGACCCGCTTGAACCATTTAACCGAAGAATGTACGCATTTAATACTCAGTTTGACAAAAAAATTGCTTATCCAGTGTCAAGAATTTACGGAGCAATTGTTCCAAAACCTATAAGAACAGGAATTTCAAACTTTTTCGGCAACTTTAAAGAAATTCCGACTTTTGTAAACTCAATGTTACAATTAAAACCTGGAAAAGCAGTAAATGCGCTGGGAAGATTTGTAGTAAATTCGACTGTTGGAGTTTTGGGAGTTACTGACGTGGCAACTAAAATGGGAATGAAAAAAGATTACGAAACAATGGGAGAAACACTTGGACATTATGGAGCTAGAAGCGGAGCTTATTTGATCTTGCCTCTTGTAGGTCCAAGTAATGTTAGAGATGCTATTGGAAGTGGAATTGACGGTGCAATGGAAGGTGCAGCCAGAGGTTACGTTGAAGATAAATTATTTTTTGACACAGGTGTCTTTGACAAGACTGTGTATGGATTTACAAGACCTGTCGTTACAGGGCTTAACCTGCGTTCATTAATAAATTTCAAATACGGGGATTTGAATTCGCCATTTGAATATGATTTAGTAAAAATACTTTATCAGAATTATAGAAAAGTTCAAATAAAAAAATAGATAAAAAAATAAATTTAATTTAATATGGTACAAATAGTATAGAAGGAGAAAAAATGAGTTATATAAAAGATTGTGACATTGAAGTTTATAATGCTATAAAAGCGGAAGAAAAAAGACAAGAAGAAGGAATTGAGCTAATCGCTTCTGAAAATTTTGTTTCAAAAGCTGTGATGGAAGCTGCTGGGTCAGTTTTTACGAATAAATATGCGGAAGGTTATCCTGGAAAAAGGTATTATGGAGGTTGTGTAAATGTCGATATTGTTGAAACTTTGGCAATTGAAAGACTGAAAAAAATCTTTGGAGCAAAATTTGCGAATGTTCAGCCACATTCAGGTTCTCAAGCTAATATGGGAGTTTATGTTGGACTTTTAAATGCCGGGGATAAAATTTTGGGAATGGGACTTAGTTCTGGTGGACATTTGACTCATGGATATAAAATTAATTTTTCTGGAAAAAATTATGTTGGTATTGAATATGGTCTGGATCCTGAAACTGAATTAATTGATTATGACAAAGTGCGTGAAATTGCACTAAAAGAAAGACCTAGAATAATTGTTGCAGGTGCGAGTGCTTATTCAAGAATTATTGATTTTAAAAAATTTAGAGAAATTGCTGATGAAGTTGGCGCTTATTTTATGGTCGATATGGCTCATATTGCGGGACTTGTTGCAGCTGGAGTTCATCCAAATCCAATGGAATACGCTGATGTTGTAACTTCTACAACTCACAAAACTTTAAGAGGACCTCGTGGTGGAATTATTTTGACAAATAATGAAGAAATTGCAAAAAAAGTTGATAAGACAATTTTTCCTGGAATTCAAGGTGGACCTCTTGCACATATTATCGCAGCAAAAGCTGTCTCTTTTAAAGAAGCGTTGACTCCTGAATTTAAAGAATATCAAATTCAAGTGGCTAAAAATGCTAAAATCTTGGCGGAAGAGCTTACAGAAGGTGGACTTAGAATTGTAAGCGGCGGAACTGACAATCACTTGATGCTAGTTGATTTAAGACCAATGAAAGTCACTGGAAAATTGGCGGAAGAAAAATTAGAAAAAGCTGGGATAACTTGTAACAAAAACGCTATTCCAAACGACCCTGAAAAACCATTTATCACAAGTGGAGTAAGACTTGGGACCCCAGCGATTACCGCTCGTGGATTTAAAGAAGAAGAAACTAAGCTTGTTGCAAAATTCATTTTAGAAGTTCTAAATAATATTGACGATGACAAAGTTATAGAAGAAGTTAAAAAACAAGTTTTGGAATTGACTAAAAAATTTCCACTTTACAAAAATAAATAAAAAATCTAAAAGGAGAAAAAAATCAAGTTGAGAAATAATAATAGGAAAAATGATGAAATGCGAGAAGTTAAAGTTACAAAAAACTACATTATTCATCCTGAAGGTTCAGTTTTAATTGAATTTGGAAATACAAAAGTCATCTGTAATGCGACGATTGAAGAAAAAATTCCAAGATGGTTAAAAATGGATAATTCTTCCAAAGGGATTCACTCAGGCTGGATTGCCGCTGAATACAGTATGCTTCCCCGTGCAACGAACACCCGTGTCCAAAGGGAATCTATAAAAGGAAAAATTTCAGGTAGGACAATGGAAATCCAAAGGCTTATTGGAAGATCTCTTAGAGCTGTAATTGATCTTGAAAAACTGGGAGATAGAACAATTATGGTCGACTGCGATGTCATTCAGGCGGACGGCGGTACAAGAACTGCTTCAATCACAGGAGCTTATCTAGCTGTGGAACTCGCAATTGAAAAGTTAATTGATGAAAATAAATTAAAAGAAATTCCAATAAAATCAAAAGTTGCCGCAATAAGCGTCGGAAAAGTCCGAAATGAGATAATTTTGGATTTAGACTATGAGGAAGATTCCGCAGCAGATGTCGATATGAATATCATCATGACGGATAAAGGCGAATTTGTAGAAATTCAGGGAACTGGTGAAGAAGCAACCTTTACTCAAAATGAACTCTTAAAATTCATCGAATTATCCAAAAACGCATTTAATAAATTATTTACTTTATAAAATTTATACCCACTTCTTTAAGTGGGTATAGTTGTGAACTACTCCCACTTGTAGAAGAGGGAGCTTCTTGGGAAGTATCTGTTTTTGCTAGCCAAATATATTTACCAAGCTCTTCGGGCAGTCCCTGCCCTGACTATGAGTATTATACCATATAAGAGCTGTTATTTCAAGCTATATTCTGCAATTCATCTCCCACTTATAGAAGAAGGAGACTTCTTGCTAAATATTGTTAAAAAATTTTATGAAAGGGGAAAAAATGGAATTTAATGAAAATACTAAATTATTTCAAAAATATATGGAAAGAATAAGAAATGGCGATACAGAGGCAATGAATGAAATGGGTTTAATCTTCCAAAATAGTAAAGACAATGAAAATGCTAAAAAATGGTATTTACGTGCAATTGAAAAAAATGATTTTTCTTATGCTAATAATCTAGGCTATCTTTACGCTGGAGAAAAAGACTATGAAAATGCCAAAAAATATTATTTGATTGCGATAGAACACAATGATTTCAATGCTTTGACCAATCTTGCCGTTTTACTTCAAGATAATAAAAAATTTGAAGAAGCTGAAAAATTTTATTTGAAAGCTGTGGAAAAAAACTGTGAAAATGCTAAAAATAATCTTTTAATATTCTACAACGAAACTAAACAAACGCAAAAAGAGAAAAAAGTATATTCTCAAATGGCTTGGGGCGGTGATACAAATGCGATGAATCATCTAGGAATGATTTATGCTGGAGAAGGAAAATATCATGAATCTGAAGAATGGTTTTTAAAAGCTGCAGCACTTGGAGATAAACATGCTAAAAAAAACCTTAAAATTTTGAGAGACAACAAACATAAATTTTCAAAAAAATAAATTAATTTTATTTTAAAATATTTTAATTTCTTGATTTTTTTAAAATATTTTGATAAAATATATTTCGATGTTTGGGAAAATCCATCGTTAAAAAAAACCTTTTGTAAACACATATTTTCAAAAGGATATGTGTTTTTTTATTTGTAAAAATTTTTAAGGAGGAAATAAATGTTTAATTTTTTTAGCCAGCTTCGATTCGGAGTAAATGAATTGTTGTGGCTTTCATATTTAATTTTAAATTTTACGGCAGTTGTACTTGCTTACAGATTTTGGGGAAAAGGAGGACTGTTGTCAGTTGTACCGCTATCAATTGTTTTAGCTAACATTCAAGTTGGAAAAATGATGACCTTGTTTGGTTTTGATGGCATCACAATGGGAAATATCGCATTTGGAGGAATTTATTTGGCATCGGATATTTTGACAGAAAACGAAGGGAAACATTATTCTAGAAAAGTGGTTTCATTAGGTTTTGCTGCGATGTTATTTACGACATTTATAATGCAAATTGTACTAAAAATAAATGTTTCACCTGATGATAAGATGCAAGGTGCTTTATCAGCAGTATTTGGGTTTATGCCAAGACTTGCGATTTCAAGTGTGTGCGGATTTGCAGTTTCTCAGTCATTTGATATTTGGTCTTATCAATTTATTAGAAAATTTAGACCATCTTATAGAGATATTTGGATTAGAAACAATGCGAGTACAATGATAAGTCAAATTTTAGACAATATCGTATTTTC
Organism: Leptotrichia rugosa; assembly: GCF_041200005.1. Lineage (NCBI taxonomy): Bacteria > Fusobacteriati > Fusobacteriota > Fusobacteriia > Fusobacteriales > Leptotrichiaceae > Leptotrichia > Leptotrichia rugosa. The sequence continues at coordinate 780,187 of NZ_CP165644.1, read as the reverse complement.
GTTTTTAGCATTTACAGGAAAATATCCTCTACAAACAGTAATCGGAATCATATTTTCAACATATTTATTAAAAATCGTAATTTCACTGCTTGACACACCTTTTGTGTATATTGCGACTTTATGGAAAAAACAAGGTAAAATAAGTGATTAATATTGAATTTATATAATTAATAAATTCTTTACAAATTATGTTGGCATAGAAAAGATAAATTATTTAAAAAATAAAAAGGAACATAAATGGGAAATGGAAAGATATAGTGTAATAAAAGAGAAAAATCCTCGTGAAATCGTGTTATTAAAAGGATTTAACTGTATGTATGGAAACTGTGCTTTTTGTAACTACATCTTGGATAATACGAATAATGAAAAGGAAATGACGAAAGTAAATTTTGAAGCTTTAAGCAAAGTTACTGGAAAATATGGGGTTTTGGAAGTAATAAATTCTGGCTCAGTATTTGAGCTGAATAAATTAACGATGGAAAAGATAAAGGAAATTTGTAAGAAAAAAAATATAAAAATACTTTATTTTGAGGCGTATTTTGGTTATTTAAACAGATTGAACGAGATTAGGGAGTATTTTTCTGAACAGGAAGTGAGATTTGCATTTGGATTGGAAACTTTTGACAATGATTATAGGACTAAGATTTTGAAGAAAAATTTTATCTTGAATGAAAGAGTTTTAGAAAAATTGAAAAGAGAATATCAGATGTGTCTATTAATGATTTGTACAAAAGGACAGACGAAAGAGCAAATCTTAAATGATATTGAGCAGGGAATAAAACATTTCAAAGAGCTAGTTGTAAGTGTGTTCGTAAATAATGGTACCCAAATTGAACGGGATGAAGAATTAGTTTCTTGGTTTTTAAAAGAAATCTATCCGAAATATAAAGATAAAAAAAATATTGAAATTTTGATTGATAATAAAGATTTTGGAGTTTATGTGCAATAAAAATATAAAAGTTATGATAAAATAATGAAATTATTTTGTTGTAACTTTTTTATTTGAAAAACTTTTTCAAAAAAATTTGATTACCAAATAATTTGTCTTGACAATTAATATAACATATGTTATATTAATCCGACAAACATATAAGTTACAATTTAAAATCTGTTTTATTTGCTATCTCGAAATACTTAAAGATTTTTTTAATAACAAACTTATATAAATAAAAAATTAGAAAAAATTAAAGGAGATTAAAGGAAAAAAATGAGATTAAAAATAATATTAACAGCGCTTTTAAGTACTTTGGCATTAAAAGCAGTAAGTATGGACTATCTTTCAAATAATTCAGCTTCATACTTTCAAAATCCATCGCAAACTGGTAAAATAACAGTGGAAGGAATTTTTTATAATCCGGCAGGAACAGTATTTTTAGAAGATGGGAAATATATAAATGCAAATATGCAAAATTCTATAATTCAGGAATCAATGACATTGAATAGAAAAAAATTGGCTTCAAACAGATATGCCGGAGCACCGTCATTTAATTATTTACAGAAAAAAGAAGGAACTTCAATTTTTGCAAATGTAAGTGTTATTGCGGGAGGAGCCACTTTGAAATATGATGAAGGAGTTGCTGGAATAGATTTGGCGGCAGAAACATTTGATAATATGACACGAGGACTGTTGGGGGCTAAAGTTACTAAAAATCAATTTAGCGGACAAAATAGATATTATCAATTGATGCTTGGTGGAGCACACAAAATAACAGATAAATTCTCGATTGGCGGAGGAATAAAATATGTCCACGCTTTGAGGAAATTAAATGGACACGCTTCTTTCGGGTATAATCCATTTATTGGTGCAAGAGTTGGATTGACAGGAAATGACTTGTATTTAGACTCCAGAAGAAAAGCAGATGGTGTTGGAGCAGTATTAGGTTTAGATTATAAAGCGACTGATACGTTGAATTTTGCTGTAAAATATGAAACGCCTGTAAAATTGAAATTTAAGACAAAAGCGGTTGAAAGTACAAATATGACATTAGCTGGAAAAAAAATTGGATTGTCAGATTTTTATCCTAAATATGCAAATGGTGTAAATTCAAGAAGAGATTTACCAGGAGTATTGTCGTTAGGAGTTTCTAAAGATATTAATGACTGGACTGTTTCTAGCGGATATATTCATTATTTCAATAAAGCAGCAAATATAGATGGACTAAGTTATAGAGACGGACATGAAGTGAACTTTGGAGTTGACTACAGATTTTCACCAAAATGGACTTGGCACGCAGGATACAACTATGCTCACACAGGAGCTCCAAAACAATCATACAACGATACAGAATATGCCATAAATGCACAAATTTACACGACAGGATTGACATTCAAGCCGGCAGAAAATCACGAATGGAAATTCGGTGTTGGATATGTTAAATATAATTCAGAAAACGGAGAAACAGAAATAACCCATGGAATAAAATTGGATAAATCGAAAGTTAAATATGATAAAAAAGTGAGTGTATTTTCTTTGGGGTACACTTATAAATTTTAAAATTTGAAATTTTGTAAAAATAGGGAAATATCGTTTTAAGGGAGTGGAATTTATGCTCCCTATTTTGAATATTTATAAAAACAGGATAATACAAAATACTATCCTGCACCATATATCATACTTTGAGTTTACATAAAATTTTGGATACTCTTTTTTTCAATTTTTCTGTTAAAATCTTCTATCCCAAAATTCTTCAACTTTAATCTTATTTTTCTCCAAAACATATAATTTCTTTTCCTTCAGCTCAACACATCTTAAAACATTAGTAAAAAAACATCCAGCATCCAGATTTATACAATTATTTTCGACAGTTATATCTTCTTGTGGTGTATGTCCGTAATATACGGTTTTTGCTGTATTATTTTTTTTGTACCAATCATCTCGAGTCCACAATAAATATTTAATTTCTTGATTTTCTAAACTTTTAGAAAAATCAATTCCCGCATGAACAAATAAATAATTTTCACTTTCAGCAATGTGTGGCATTTCCCCAATAAAATTAAATAGCCATTCTTCTTCATAAAATTTATCATTTTTCCAATATTCATTAATTGTTTTTACTTTATTTTGATGTTTAAAAAATGATTTTATTGTTTTATTTCCGCCATTATATACCCAATTTAAACGATAAGTTTCATCATTTTTTGATTTGAAAAGCATATTTTCGTGATTTCCCATTAAATGAATGATATTGTAACCTTTCTGAATCATCTTTTTATACCAATTGTACAACTCAAAAGAAAATTCTCCTCTATCGCAACTATCTCCAAGAATCAATAGCAAATCTTTCTTTTTTAATTTGATTTTTCTTATCATTTTTTTAAATAGATCAAATCTTCCGTGAATATCCGTCAAAACAAAAATTTTTTGATAATCAGATTCCTTAATCCTTTTTATATTCAATTCCATATTTTCATCATCTCCCCCATTTCAAACAACCACGTAATATACTCCCGCTTTTCATCATACTTTTTCTGTATCTCATCAATTTTTTCATTAAATTTTTGATTATTCGCATAATAGTTTTTCACAATATATTTTAAAACTTCAAAACAAAAATTTGAACAAATAGTCATATTTTTACTGAAACTTCCCTTCACATACTTTTCATTTCCAAAACCAAAATCTCCGATTGTGAAAACTTTCATATTTTTATCATAATTATTTTTCTCAAAATATTCTTCCACAAAATTTTGGATTTTTCCAAACTCTCCTTCTGGAAAATTAATTTCAAAAATTTCTGCTCGATTTTCTAAATATGTCCTTGTTTCCAGACGATTTGGCAGATACCATTTCATTTTCCCGTCTTTATTCAATTTTTCCGAATAATCATAGACTGTATTTCCGACTATCATTTCACAATGGATAAAATCTGACTTTGTTACATTTTTTATTAATTTTTCTATAATATTTTTGTCATTGCTCCGACAAAATGAAATAAATATCCGCTTCATCTTTCTCCCTTTTTTCTTTTTATTTTTTCTTTCTATTTTTTATTTAACATTTTTATTTAATATTTTCATATTTTTAAATTCATTAAAATATTTTAAGAAATTTTCTTTCAAGTCATCTAAGTCTAAAATAATTTCTCCAGTTTCATTATTCACATTATTTTTTAAATATTCTGAATAACCTAATCCAATTGCTCCTGTAATGCTTCCAGCAACCGCTCCATTTGCAGCCCAGCCAATAACTGGAATAATTTTTAACAAATTTGCAGCCAATTTTCCAATTTGCGCTATACCTGTTATTGAAATTAGTGCCGCCGCAATGTCGGTAAAAGTATGAGTTCCTGCGTCTACACGATAAATTGTATTTATATCAATTATCATTTTTGTCTGTAACGCCGCAAGAGCTATTGAATCTGGAAATGGTAATGGTGTTGCTCCGATTCCAGCTGCAAGAAAAGCATATTTATTTGTCGCATCAGCAGCTTCTTTTGCCATTGTTTCAAGCCGTTCCTTTAAAATTATAGTTTGAGCTTTTTTTACTGCGTTTTGTCTGCCTTCTGAAATATATTTATATGTTTCGTGCAACAGTTCCTGTGCGCCTTTTGGATTTAAAACTACTATTTCATCATCAATTTCAAACATTTCTTTAACATTTCGAACTCTCACAAATGCTCTTGCTTTTTCCAGAATTTTTTCATCAATAACTTTTTTCACAAATTCAGATTCCTTCAAAGTATCTCTTTTTGTAAATACAACAATCGTTGGGATTCCGCAATTTTCAAGAATATCCAAAAGTCTTACATCAGCCGTTTCAATTCTGCCGCTTTTTTCGCTAATACAAAGCCAAGCAATGTGGATATGCTCATTTTCATCTTTAGACTTTTGCTTTTCATCCAAAAAATCTTGAATATTTGCCAATGTCTGCTCATAGTCTTCCGCTTCAATTCCTTTTGTGTCGTATAAATTTACATTGTCTTTTTCTAGATGATAACATTTTATTTCTTGAGTTACTGGCATTCCAACTCCAATTTTAGCAACTTCTTTTCCAAAAATATAGTTAATTAGCGAACTTTTTCCAACTCCAGTTTTTCCAGAAATAATGATATTTACAGTTTCTTTCCCAGAACAAGATTTAAAAAATTTTTCTTCTTTATTTTTTTCTTTTTCTTTATCAAAAATTATTGCTCCATTACTAATCATTAGACCTTTAAGACTTTTTAAAATTTCTTCTCTCGTTCCAACTTTTTGATTATTTTCATTCGTTTCTTTGCTTTCTATTTCCACTAAATCTTTAAATTCTTTAACATCCATATTTTGCTCCTCTCTTTTTTTAATGAATTCTTTACATCTTTTTAGTTTTAATTTCACTGTAAGTATACTATTTTTAGATTTTGTTTTACTTATAAAAAAATTAAAAAATATAAAATCATAAGATTTTTTTTAATTTATCTCTTGTTTTTTTCGTATTTCAAGTTAAAATTTAGTATAGAGAATTAAATTTTTATTTATATTAGCAGAAAATTGTTAATTGAGAGGAGAAAATTATGAGAATATATGATGGCAATAACATTAGAAACATTGCTTTATTGGGAGAAAGCGGTGCTGGAAAAAGTAATATGACTTCCGCTCTTGAATTTACGGCAAAACTTACAAATAAAATTCCTAATTCTAGCGATAATGTTAAAATAAGCAGTTCTCTTGCCCTACATGCAATTGAATATCAATCTTTCAAATTTAATTTTTTTGATGTGCCTGGATATGTTGATTTTTTTGGGGAACTTGAATCTGGACTTGCAGCATGTGATGGAGCAATTATCACAGTTGACGGAACGGCTGACTTAGCTGTCGGAACTGAAACCGCTCTTGAGCTCACTGATAGCCGAAACATCCCACGATTCATATTCGTGAATAAAATTGACAGTGAAAAAGCTGACTATGAAAAGATTCTTTTGCAACTACGAAAAAAATATGGTAAAAGAATCGCACCATTTCATGTACCTTGGGGAGTTGCCGTTAATTTTAAAGGACATATAAATGTTGTGGATATGTTCGCCCGTGAATATAATGGCTCTGAATGTGTCAATGCAGATATGCCAACTGATATGGACGACAAGATTTTGCCGATTCGTGAGATGCTTTTGGAAGCGGTTGCTGAAACAAGTGAAGAATTGATGGAAAAATATTTTAATGGAGAAGAATTTACTACAAATGAAATTCACGCTGGACTTAGAAAAGGTGTACTAGATTGCAGCGTAATTCCTGTTATTTGCGGTTCAACTACAAAAAACATCGGACTTCACACAACATTTGACATGATAAGAGATTATTTGCCAGAACCAATGGACAATCCAAAAGTTGATGCTAAAAAAGATAAAACTACTTGCCAAATTTTTAAAACAATAATTGATTCATTTTTGGGAAAAGTTTCTTATGCAAAAGTTTTATCTGGAGAGCTAAAACCTGATTCAGAAATTTATAATTTGAATAAGAAAAAAAATGAAAAAATTGGAAAACTTGGAACAAATGTGGCTGGAAAAATGGAAATTTTAAAAAAAGGAGTCTGTGGAGATATTGTTTTATTAACGAAACTCGAATATGCTCAAACTTCGGATACACTTTCAACTGATAAGAATGAAACTGCACAAAAAAATATCACTTTTCCAAAAGCTCAACTTTTGGTTGCAATAGAACCACTAAATAAAAACGATGATGAAAAGATGTCGACTGGACTTAACAAACTTATGGAAGAAGATCCGTCTTTTTCTTGGAAAAGGGATATGGAAACTAAGCAAACTATTTTGGGAGTGCAAGGAGAACTGCATTCCATCACATTGATTGAAAAACTAAAATCTAAATTCGGAGTTGATATAAAAACAGTTGACTTAAAAGTGCCATACCGTGAAACCATTAAAGGAAATTCGGATGTTCAAGGAAAATATAAAAAGCAATCGGGAGGACACGGACAATATGGAGATGTGCTTATCAAATTTTCTCCTTGCGATGAACATTTTGTATTTGAAGAAACTATTACTGGAGGAAGGGTGCCGAAATCATATATTCCAGCTGTTGAAAAAGGATTAAGAGAATCACTTGCCCACGGAGTTTTAGCGGATTATCCTGTCACAAATATAAAAGCAGTTTTGTATGATGGCTCTTATCACGATGTGGATTCTTCAGAAATGGCTTTTAAAATTGCAGCAAATTTAGCTTTTAAAAAAGGAATGCTTGAAGCTAAACCGACTTTGCTCGAACCAATTATGGAACTTACAATTTTTGTGCCAGAAAACTGTATCGGGGATATAATGGGGGACATTAACAAAAAGCGTGGAAAAATCATCGGTATGGACACTCATAAATCAACTAAGCAAAAAATTACAGCTGAAATTCCAATGGCCGAAACATTTAAATATGCAACCGATTTAAAATCGATGACAAAAGGAAAGGGATATTTTGAAATGAAACTTTTAAAATATGAAGAAGTTCCCTTTGATTTAGCACAAAAGATAATTGAAATCAGAAAAAAATAATTCTTGAAATAATAAATTTATATTTTTAATAAAATTTTTGAAAGCGTCTGAAATTTATAGTTATTTTAATATATATTTTAGAGATTTATGAAAAAATTTTTATTTATCTGATAAAAGTCATAAAAATTCGGTGATAACGATATTCATAGGATAAAGGACTGTTTTATGAAACCATCATGAAACAGTTCTTAAAAAAAATTATAGGCATCTCACTTTACTGTGAATTACCTATTTATTTTTTAAATATTATTCTTTTCTTTCGGAATCCCTATTCCATTTAAAAATAAATCTATTTCTTTTTCAAGATCCAATACATCCTCCCTCGCATAATGCTCATAATTATTTCCCAATTTTAGTGTTCTTAACACCACTTCCCCAAGATAACTTATTTCAAACATATACTCTTCTACAACTAATTTTGTTTTATTATTTATTTCATCATCGTAAAAATCTATAACCAATGTTACCGTAAAATCTGAAAGATCTTTTAAATCAACTTTCCTGTCATTAACAAAATAATGTAAAATGCTTTGTTTTATAATAAATTCCAAATCGCTTTCAATAAAATCTCGTGGCTTATCCATATTGTGTGCAATATAAACTAGCACTTTATCTAAAAATATCGTATCAATCAACTCCTAATTTTTATTTGTTATTTTTACCAAAATTTATATAATTTTTATTTTAATTTTTTTATTTTCAAAATTTACTTTTATCCCTTTGAAAAAAATTCTTTTGCTAATTCTTTTAGAAAAAAAACATCATAAACTCCACATACTTCTCTTGCCGAATGCATAGCAAGCATAGGGACTCCAACATCCACTGAATCTATTCCCAAGTGAGTTGCAGAAATTGGACCAATTGTCGAGCCACCAGGTTCATTTGATTCATTTACAAAATTTTGAATTTTTATATCGGTTCCTTCGACTAATTGCTTAATCACAGAAATTGAATAGGCATCCGATGTATATCTCTGTTTTGCGCTTATTTTCACAGATAAACCTTCATTCATTTTTCCACGGTTTGTTGGATCTGTTTTGGAAATATGTGCGGGATGTGCAGCGTGTGCTGCATCAGCTGAAAGCATAAAAGAATTTTCAATCATTTGTAAAAATTCAATTCTATCAAGTCCCAATGTCAAAGCAATTCTCTCTAACGTATTTAACAAATAATTGGAATCAGCTCCCTGTTTTGTTGCACTTCCAATTTCCTCATTATCAAATGCGACAAATACATTAATTCTATCCTCATTTTTACTGGCTTCAAAAAGTCCAAGCAGTCCCGTGTAAACTGAAGCCAAATTATCAATTTTAGGCGAAGAAATCATTTCTTCGTTTGCACCCAAAAGGCAACCTTTTTCCCAGCAATAAACATACAAGTCAAAATCAAGAATATCTTCTTTTCTCACATCAACATTTTCCAAAATCAATTTTGTGAGAAATTCTTCTTTTTCAAATTTTTCATTTATAAGAGAAAGCACTGGCAAGACATCGTTTTGTCTGTCTATTTTTACTCCATTATTAACTTCTCTATTCTGATGAATTGCTAAATTTGGTATTGTCATAACTGGCTTATCTATTTTCACTTTTATAGTTTTTGGTGCAAATATATTTTCTCCTTTTACAATAAGTCTTCCTGCAATAGATAGCGGTCTATCAAACCAAGTATTTAAAATTGGACCTCCATAAACTTCTGTATTTAATCTTAATATATTTTCTGTTATCATTTCAGGATTCGGCTTAATTTTAAAACAAGGCGAATCCGTATGTGCCGCAAATATTTTAAATCCTTTTTTTATATCAACATTTTTTCCGACTGTAAATGCTATTATCGTAGAGCTTGACTTTTTAAAAAAATATTTTCCACCTTTTTTCAATTTCCATTTTTCTTGTGGCATAAGTCTTAAAAATTTATTTTCTTCTAAAATATCAGAACAATTTTTTACAACATGAAATGTACTTACGCTGTCATCAATAAATTCAATAACTTCTCTTCCAAAACTTTTTACTTCCATATCCAAAAATTTCTCTTGAATATTAACCAATTCTTTCGTATTATGTATCACCTGTATGTCCTCCCAATAAATAAATTTCTTAATACTTATATTATACCCCAAAAATCAAAAATTCCTAAAAATTTTTTTATTTAAAAAAAAAACAGGAATTTAGTTATTCCTGAATTTTTATCTTATTTTTTTTCCACAAATACTTCAGTCGCATTGTTAACTTCTTCTCCAAGTGACACTTTTAATGCGACAATTGCCACTTCAAGTTGACTTTCATCTGGCTCTCTGGTTGTAATTTTTTGCAGCCACATTCCAGGAATTGCTATCATTTTTGCAAAGATGTTATCTAAATGAAAACTTGACCATCTTTGGAACTCATATGAAATTCCTGCAACAAATGGCACAAAGAGTACTCTTGTAATCAATTTATAAAGCACCATAAATAGATGATTTCCCTTTGGCATTGGCAAAATAAAATCTACCAGCGAAAAAACTATTATACTTACAAGCATTACAAGAAGCAAAAAGCTTGTTCCACATCTTGGATGAAATCTTGTGCAAACTTTTGCATTTTTTGGTGTCAACTCTTTGTGTAATTCATAGTTCATTATACTTTTGTGCTCCGCCCCATGATATTCAAATACTCTTTTTATATCTTTTAAAAACGAGATCCCAAAAATATATCCCAAAAACAATAATAATTTTATAATAGCTTCTGTTAAATTTTGCATCACAATATTTGAAGGAAATAAAAATCCTCCGACTGCTGATGGCAACCACATAAATACTGCAATACTTACTAGGACTGATGTTAAAATTGTAAAACCAATTTGTTTGTCGCTTAACTCCTCTTCTTCAAGTCCAGCTTGATTTGATGCGAATATAAGCTCACTTGTCCCTATAAACATTGCGTCATAAAGGGAAATAATTCCTCTTATGAATGGAATTTTTACCCATTTATTATTATTTTCTGTCAAAATTCTTTTTTTGTAGACAATACTTCCGTCCTGTTTTCTCACCGCTGTTGCAATTGCTTTAGGACCTCTCATCATGACACCTTCCACAACGGCTTGTCCACCCACTGTAACCCTATTTTCTTTTTGTTTCATTTATTTCTCACTTTCTTAAATTAATTTATTCCCTGTCCAAAGCAGTTTTATTTTTTATTCTTCTCAGAGCTTTACTAATATGAAGCGCTTTAAATTTACTTATGCCTTTTAGTTCTGTTACCTCTTGAACAGAAGCCGCCAAAATAGACTGTACTCCTGAAAATTCTTTTATCAAAGTTTCCTTATCCTTTTTAGTAATTTTTGAAATATTGTTTAATAGCCCGTATCCTCTTGGCTCAATCTTTTCATCTAAATTAATAACGTTAATGTCATATCCCAATAGATTTAAAATTTTTTCATCATCTAACAAATCTTCTTTTGTCAAATTTTTTACTTTATTTACAATTTTCTCAATTTTTACGCAACCTTTTTGATAATCTCTTATGAGTGCTTCAAAACTTTCATTTTTATTGAGCATAATTTCCTCATATTGAATTTTTATAAGCCTGCCTTCAGTCCCTAGCTCAGACATATATTCTTTTAGCTCTTCAGACATTCTAAAAAAAAGTCCATACATTCTAAAACATTCAATAACATCAAATAACATAACTGTATTATCATATTCCAAAATAGATAAATTAGTGCGAATTTTTTCAATGTTTACAGAATATTTTTCAAGTGCCGTTATCGCTTGGGAAGCTTTTGTAAATAAACCGCCTATATCATTTAACAAATATCTGAATTTCCCCAAATATACCGTTATTTTATTTCGTCTTTCAGAAACTGTTATTACCAGATTCCCTTTTTGCTGTGCTATTCTGTGTGCTGCCTGATGCCGTGTACCGCTTTCATCAGTCTCTATATTATAATTTGGCTGCAGCTGGATATTCGCACCATAAATTGTTTCAATATCTTCAGATAAAATTATTGCACCGTCCATTTTGGAAAGCTCGTAGACTCTTTGCGGAGAATACTCGGCATTTAATTCAAATCCACCACCCATAACATCTTTTAACTCTTCAGGATTTCCTAAAACAATCAAAGCTCCAAGTTTTGCTTCTTGGATTCTACCAACGGCTTCTCTTAATTTTGAACCCGGTGATATAATTTCAAATATATATTCTAATATTTTTTTTCTGTTTGTTAATTTTTTCATTATTTTATTTTATCCTTTCAACTAATTCACTTATATTACTGATGTAATTTAGTTTTATTTTTCTTTTGGATTTATTATTTTCTTCGTTTTCCAGCTCTTCTTTATGGCTTTTTGGTAAATAAACTCCTGTGAATCCTAATTTTTCAAGTTCCGTTATTCTATTCTTTATAAACGAAACCTTCCTCACTTCTCCTCTAAGCCCCAGCTCCCCAATTGCCGCTATTTTTTGACTAACAGGCTTTCCACTAATTGAAGACAATAGAGAAAAAACTACAGCCAAATCGGAACTTCTGTCACTTAAATTGATTCCGCCAGGAATATTAATATAAATATCCTTTGAATTTACATCTACCTTCAATGAACGTGATAAAACTGCACTTAAAATTTCAACTCTATTTTTGTCATATCCTTCCACAGTTCTTCGTGGCATTCCAAAATTTGGTGTTCCAAGTAGTGACTGCACTTCAAACAAAAACACTCTACTTCCTTCAAAAACTGGAACTATTATACTTCCGATATTTTTTTCATCTCTGTCACTTATAAAAAATTCTGACGGATTTTTTACTTCACTTATTCCATTTTCCTTTATATCAAAAATAGAAACTTCATTTGTTGACCCATATCTATTTTTTGTTGAACGAATTATTCTGTAATAGTTATTTTCTTCTCCTTCAATCTGCAATACGGCATCAACCATATGCTCCAAAAGTTTCGGTCCCGCCAATTTTCCATCTTTCGTTATATGTCCGACTATGTAAAAGGAAATCTCATTTTTTTTCGCAATTTCAATTATTTTTAACGTAGTTTCCCGAATTTGAGAAACACCTCCAGCAATAGAAGACAAATTTTGTGAATACATCGTCTGAATCGAATCAATTACAACAACTTTAGGTTTTTCCTTCAAAATAATACTTTCGATATTTTCAATTTTTGTGTCGCTCACAATGTACAAATTTTCACTTTTTACATTTACTCTGTCCGCTCTTTGCTTTATCTGACTTGCTGATTCTTCCCCAGAAACATAAAAAACTGCTCCCAATTTTGAATATTCCTGTGACAACTGAAGGAGTAGTGTCGACTTTCCAATTCCAGGACTTCCTGTTACGAGCACCACTTCTCCTTTTATCAGTCCCCCGCCTAAAACTCTGTCAAATTCCTCAAACGAAGTTCTCATTCTAAATTTTTTCTCTATTTCTATCTCTGAAATTTTACTTATGGAAATATCTTGAGATACTATATTTTTAGATACTTTTAATTCTACTTCTTCTTCAAATGTTCAATTGCAATTTGGACATTTCCCTAGCCACTTTAGTGAACTGTAGCCACATTCTGAACATATAAATTTCATCTTTTCCTTTTTTACTGCCAAAACTCACACCCCCTTTTTTACACATTGAATATTGAACTAAATATTCTTACTTTTTTATTCACTCATTAATTCCACTTTTTCTATTATTTTTTCTTCCACTTCTTTTGTCACAAAATGGCTTAAATCTCCATTATTTTGTGCAACTTCTTTAACCAAACTGGAACTTAAATATAAATATTCTCTTGATGCAGTCAAAAATACCGTTTCATATTCACTTTTTGCAAGTGTCTTATTTGTCAGTGTAAACTGCAACTCATACTCATAATCTGACAATGCTCTAAGTCCACGAATTAGAATATCAACTTTTTCTTGACAAATAAAATCTACCAATAACCCATTGAAAATTTTAACTTCTGCTTCTATATTCTCTTTTTTTAAAGTTTCTTTTATCATCGCAACTTTTTCTTCATCAGAAAACCAGGATTTTGATTTTGAAGAATTTTTAAAAATTCCAATTACCACTTTGTCAAATAATTTTGAAGAACGTCTTATAATATCTAAATGACCTTTTGTTATTGGATCAAAGCTACCTGGATACAAAGCTTTTTTTTTCATAATTGTTCTCCTATTTTTTTAATTTACTCAATTTTTCAAGTGCCTGTTTTGCCGCATTTTTTTCCGCTTCTTTTTTACTCTTACCTACTCCAACACCAAAAACTTCGTCATTCCATTTCACACAAGTTTCAAAAATTTTGTCATGATCAGGTCCTTTTGTTCCAATTAACACATATTCTGGCATTTTTTTATATTTTCCTTGAACAACTTCCTGTAAAATTGTTTTATGATCTCCTGTTCCTTCGATTTCTTCAAGATTGTCTATCTTATTAAGTAAAAATTTTAATGCGACTTCTTTAGCAGTATAATAGTCAGAATCCTTAAAAATTGCACCAATTAGCGCTTCAAACGCATCTCCTAAAATTGATTTTCTGTGTCTTCCACCAGACATAATTTCACCGTTACTTAAATATAAATATTCTCCCAATTCCATATCGGATGAAATTGACGAAAATACTGGTTCACTTATAATTTGACTTTTTAATTTGGCAAGTTCTCCTTCTGTTTTTCCTTCATATCTTTCGTAAATATATTCTGTCGTTATTAAATTCAGGACGGCATCTCCTAAAAATTCAAGTTTTTCATTGTTATAGCGCTTCGTCTTTTCGATTTCATTCGAGTATGACCTATGTGTCAAAGCTTTCTCCAAATATTTTTTATTTTTAAACTCATAACCTATCTTCCTCATAAGTTCCTCTGAATCTTTTTGCATCATTCCACCTCCTTAACTTATTAATAGTCAAACTACAAAATAGCAGTTTGACTATAAATTTTAATATTATCCTTTATATTTTCTAAACGCAAGTACCGCATTATGTCCACCAAATCCAAGTGAACTTGACATTCCAACTTCAATATCTCTTTTTACAGCTTTATTTGGCACATAATCCAAATCACAAAGTGGATCAGGATTTTCGTAATTTATCGTAGGCGGCATTATTCCTCTATCAATAGCAAGTGCTAAAAATGCAGCTTCTATTCCACCTGCTCCCCCCAATAGATGTCCTGTCGCACCTTTTGTCGAACTTACTGAAAGTTTGTAAGCGTGTTCTCCAAATGCTGTTTTTATTGCTTGTGTTTCATTTTTATCGTTTGCCGGAGTTGAAGTTCCGTGTGCATTTATATATCCAACTTCTTCAGGTTTTATATTTCCTTGCTCCATTGCCATTTTAAAAGCTCTAGCTGCTCCTTCTCCACCGTCAGATGGCGCTGTCATATGATAAGCATCTCCTGTTTCTCCGTATCCCACAACTTCTGCATAAATCTTAGCTCCTCGTGCTTTTGCATGTTCCAACTCTTCCAAAATTAAAACTCCTGCTCCTTCTCCTAATACAAATCCATCTCTATCCGCAGTAAACGGTCTTGAAGCAGTTTTAGGATCAGGATTGGTTGATAATGCTTTTAAGTTTGCAAATCCTGCAATTCCAGATGGTGTCACAGTAGCTTCAGTTCCTCCTGCAATCATCGCATCCGCTTTTCCTAATAGAATTGTCTGGAAAGCATCTCCAATTGAGTTTGTCCCTGACGCACAAGCTGTCACTACTGTTTTATTTGGTCCTTTTGCCCCTGTGTAAATTGACGTATTTCCAGACGCCATGTTTGCAATAGCTGCTGGAATATAAAATGGAGACACTCTTTTTGGTCCTCTTGTAACCAATTTTTCCACTTCTTGCTCTATCACATCAAGTCCACCAATTCCTGAACCAATAATTGTCCCAATTCTATCTGCGTTTTCTTCTGTAATTTCAAGTTTTGCATCTTCCAAAGCTTCTTTAGATGCCGCTATTGCAAATTGTGAAAATCTAGCAATTTTTTTCATTTCTTTTTTTTCAATAAACTTTTCTGCCTCAAAATCTTTCACTTCGGCTGCAATATGCACAGGATGATTTGAACTGTCAAATTGGGTAATTTTATCAATTCCACACTCCCCAGCTAATAAATTTTTCCAAGCTTTTTCTCTTCCAGTTCCCAATGGTGTTACTAATCCTATTCCCGTTATAACTACTCTTTTCATCAATACACCTCTCATTTTTATTATTATCAATTTTAGATTTATAATTTAATTATTATCTATTCTTTTACATTTTAACATTTTTTTTAAAATTTTTCAATAAAAAAAGGGGGGAACTCCCCCTTAAAAGTATAAATCTAAGCAACTATTTAGATTCAATATATTCCATTACATCTTTAACTGTTTTAATTTTTTGTGCATCTTCATCAGGAATTTCTATATCAAATTCTTCTTCAAATGCCATAATCAATTCAACTGTATCTAGTGAATCAGCTCCCAAATCATCAACAAATGACGCATCTTCAGTAACTTGATCTTCGTCAACTCCTAACTGTTCAGCAACTATTGATTTAATTTTATCTAGCATTAAATGCCACCTCCGTTTTAATATTCTAAATTATTATACCAAAAGAATTTAAATTTTGCAACTATTTTAAGAACTTTTTTTAAAAATACTTAATTTTTTAGTACAAATTATAAACTTTCAATATTTTCTACATTTTCAATATTGACAACTTCTATTTCTTTATTAATTTTCTTAATAAGCCCGGCAAGGACTTTCCCAGGTCCAACTTCATAAATTTTTGTTACGCCGTTTTCACTAAGTTTGTTAATTGTATCAACCCATTTTACAGGACCAAATGTCTGATTATAAAGTTCATTTTTTATTTCATTAGATGAAGTCAGAATATTTACCGTAGTATTAGCCACAATTGGTGTTTTTGCGTCATTCCAGCTATAATTTTCAAATTCTTTTTTCAAAATTTCGGCAACAGGCTTCATAAGCGACGAATGAAAAGGTCCTGACACCGCAAGAGGCAATGCTCTTCTAGCCCCTTTTTCCTTGAAAATTTCCAAACTTTTTTCAATCACATCTTTTTCTCCTGCAACAACTGTTTGTTTAGGCTCATTATAATTTACTGCTTCAATTACTCCATCAATATTATTACAAATATTTTCCACTTCATTTGAAGATAATCCTAAAATTGCAGCCATCGAACCCTCTATTTTAGCCTCGCTCATTATTTTCCCTCTCGCAGAGATCAATTTTAACGTATCAACTTCGTTCAAAAATCCAGCTGCATACAGCGAACTATATTCTCCCAAACTATGTCCTGCAACAAAATCTGGATTTATTCCTTTTTCTTTTAATAATTTTGTTAAAACTACTGAAAATAAAGCTATTGCTGGTTGTGCAAACTTTGTATCTTTTAATTCATCTTTTGTCCCTTCAAATATAACTTTTTTCACTTCTTCATTATTTTCAAAAACTCTGTCTATTATCTTTTTATTTTCATAGCTCACACTGTTATACAAAACTTCACCCATTTTTTCATACTGTGTTCCTTGACCAGGAAATACAAAAGCAATTTTTGACATATTTTCTCCTTAATTATTTGATTTCTTCTGCTTCTTCTATTTCTTCTTCATCATTTTTTTTAGATTTTGATTTTTTAGGAAATTTGTTAAATTTATTTTTGTCAACAGTTTCTTTTACACCAAGTCCTAAAATTACAAGTCCAGATATTAAAAGAAGTATCCAAAATGGTAAGTCTTCCCAAATTAATGATAAATAAGAATAAATTCCCACTCCTACAAAAATCCATCCAAGCACTTTTTTCTTAAACACAAAGTAAATTCCCAAAAGAATCAATATAACTTGATAATTAAAAACATATTTTTGAATTTCTTCAGGAATAAATTGAAGCAAACTCAATATTACTATTACTAATCCCCAAAATATTTTTGAGTTCATAATCATCACCCTTTCTAAAATAACTTTTTTATTTTGACCATTCAAATAAAATTGAACCGTAAGTAAGTCCTCCACCGAATCCTGTTATTACAATTTTATCACCTTTTTTAAGTCTATTTTGCTTACTAGCTTCATCTATTGCAATCGGAATTGAAGCTCCCGAAGTATTTCCATATTTATTTAAATTTACAAAAAACTTATCTAACGGTTGCTTAAATCTCTTAGCAATTGACTCAATTATTCTTATATTTGCCTGATGTGGTATAAATAAATCTATATCGTCTGCTGTAATATTTTGTTGTTTTAAAACATCATCAACACTTTCAGGGAATACTTTTACCGCAAATTTAAAAATTTCTCTTCCATTCATTTGTAAATATGTCTCTTTATTTTCCAATGCCTCAACAGTTACAACTTTTCTAGAGCCTCCTGCAGGTACAATCAATTCACAGGCGCCAGAACCATCCGCAACCAAATGACTTGCACAAAATCCGCCAGTTTGCACTTCTCCTAATACAACAGCTCCTGAACCATCTCCAAACAAGATACAAGTCCCTCTGTCGCTCCAATCCATAACTCTTGACATAGTTTCAGCACCAATTACAAGAACTTTTTTATAAATCCCTGATTTTATAAAACTGTATCCTGTCGTAAATGCATAGACAAATCCTGTACACGCTGCACTTATATCAAAAGCTGCAGCTTTTATTCCCAATTTATCTTGAACTAACGCCGCTGTCGACGGCGTGAAATGATCTGGGGTCATTGTTGCAACGATAATCAAATCAATTTCATTTTTATCTATCCCGGCATCATTTATAGCTTTTTTTGCTGCGCAAAATGCCAAATCTGAAGTTGCTTCATTTTCAGAGGCTATTCTTCGCTCCTTGATACCTGTTCTTGTTGTGATCCATTCATCATTAGTGTCAACTATCTTTGCTAAATCATCGTTTGTCAACACTTTTTCTGGAACATAAGAACCTGTCCCCAAAATTCCTATTCTCATTTTTTTCTCCTTCTATTAAATTTTATAAAACTTGTTATATTTCCTCTTTATTTTTACAAATTTTAATATTTACACAATAAGTTTATCATAAATTTTAAAATTTTACAACACAATAAATTTTTTAAATATAAAAACTTTTATAAAAGTTTAATTACTTTTTTTAATTTTTTTAGGTCCAATATAACATTCAGTGCTTTAAGAATTTTAGGATACGTAACGAATAAAATTAATCAATGATTTCTATCACCACTTTTTGCCCGCTAACTTTTTCATTTTGTAACACATACGCATCTAAAAGCATTTCTTTTGAATTTTTTAAATTTTTTTCGTCATTATAATAAATTTCTGCCAATTTTTCTCCTTTTTCCACTTTATCACCAACTTTTTTAAAAATCTTTATTCCGACAGAATGATCAATTTTATCATATTTTGTAGCTCTTCCTGCACCAATTATCATCGCCGCTTTTCCGATTTCTTCAGCTTTTATTTTTGCGACATAGCCATTATTTTGGGAAAAAATTTCCAATTTTTCTTTTGCAACCGGTAAAATTGAATAATCATTGACTAAATTTTCATCGCCTCCGCTTTCAGCTATAAATTCTTTCAATTTTGAAAGTGCAAGACCGCTGTTTATCACTTCATCAATTTTCCTATATCCATCTTTTAATTCTTTTATTACACCTTTAGCTTTTAACGCAACTGCTGCAATTGTATAAACCACTTCTTTTACATCTTTTGCTCCATTTCCCTTCAATGTTTCTATCGCTTCAATTATTTCAATCGCATTTCCTACTGAATATCCAAGCGGTTCATCCATGTTGCTCAAAACTGCTCTTACTTTTCTTTTAAATCCAATCCCAATTTCAATCATTCTTTTTGCCAATTCTCTTGCACGCTCAATATTTTTCATAAAAGCTCCATCACCAACTTTCACATCAAGAATTATCACATCTGACTGAATCGCCAGCTTTTTACTCATTATACTGCTTGCAATTAATGGAATACTTGGAACTGTCGCTGTAACATCTCTTAACGAATACAATTTTTTGTCAAGTGGAACGATTTTATCGCTGTAGCCCATAAGCCCGATTCCAGTTTTACTTGCGATTTTTTCAACTTCTTCTTTTGAACTTGAAAATTTGAACCCTTTTATCGCTTCAAATTTATCAATCGTACCGCCAGTATGACCCAAACCTTTGCCTGATAATTTAGTCGAAGCCAAACCAAGTGCTGCAAGTATTGGCGCTAATACAACGGTTACTTTATCTCCAACTCCACCTGTACTATGTTTGTCGACTAAAAATTTATTAATCTTTTCAAATTTTATAATTTCTCCTGAATCTCTCATTAAAGTTGTAAATTCCAAAAGTTCAGCTTTTGTCATATCATTAAAATATACCGCCATCAGAAATGCTGACATTTGATAATCTGGAACATTTCCTTTTAAATATTCACTCAATAAAAAATGAATCTCTTCTTTTGCAAGTTCTTCTTTTTCTCTTTTTTTCTCAATCAAATCCACTACTCTCATAATTTTTCCTTTCTATAAATTATCTAATTATTTAATTTTTAAAATAAAAAATAAAGTTTTAAATTTTTTAAAAAAATAAGCGAGACCAAAAAGATCCCGCTTTTTTAACTTTTATAATTATATTTTTGGTTTTACAACAATTTTTCCACTTTTAATATCTTGTTTAATTTGTTCAAGTTTTTTAATATTTTCTTCACCAATTTTATCTTTGGTAAATTCAAAATTTGTTGTTCCAATTCCATCTTCTTTTATTCCATATGTCTGAACTTTTGCGGCAAACTTTCCATTTAAAGTTGTTTTAATTTCATCAAAAACTGCATTATCCACATATTTCATCATGGAAGTTAAAATATTTCCTGGATATAGACCGTCTTGATTTGAATCCACACCTATTCCATAAATATTTTTTTCTTTAACAGCTTGAAATACTCCAAGCCCACTTGCTCCAGCTGCGTGATAAACTACATCTGCACCTTGTTGAATCAAAGTTTCAGTTTTAGCTTTTGCCGAAGCTTGATCGTTAAACGCTGATGTTCCACCAATTGTAACTGGTATAACTTTAATATCAGGTTTTACATATCTTGCACCTTGCGCATACCCTGCAAAAAATTTTGCTATCAAATCTGAATTATCAGCACCCACAAATCCTATAGTTCCTGTTTTATCCATCATTGCAGCCAAAGCTCCTACTAAAAATGAACCTTCTTCTTCTTTAAACGTAATCGAAGCTACGTTAGGTTTGCCATTAACTACACTATCAATAATTGCAAATTTTTGCTCTGGAAATGCATCAGCTACTGCAGTTACTGCATCTTGCATTGTATATCCAACTGCAATTATCAAGTCATATTGTCCTTCTTCCGCAAATCTTGTAAGTGCATCCTTTGCTTCTGAATTTGGATCTTTTGGCTCATACTCACTATAAGTTATACCCAATTCTTTTTTAGCCTTTTCAAGTCCTCTAAAAGTTGAATCATTAAAAGATTTATCGCCTTTTCCACCAGTTGAATAAACAACTGCCACACTTTTGTTGGAATTTGTCGAATCAGTTGAAGTTTTTCCATCTTTTACCTGATCCGCTGTTGCAGGTTTATTTCCACATGCAACAATAAACATCAATGCGAGAATCACACTAAAAATCGTCAAAATTCTTTTCATTTTTTCCTCCTAAATTTACTTCATAATAATACTATTATTATACCTTATTTTTCTCTGTTTTTAAATAACTTTTTTTGTTTTTTTAGTTAAAAAATAATTAAAAAAATAATAATAAAATCAAAATATTCTGAACAAATAATTTTTTTTAATAAAAAAACTATCTCTTTAGATTGAGATAGTTAATTTTTATTATTCAGCAACAAAACTTCCTGCTAATAATGGGTCAATTTTAATTCCAGGTCCCATAGTTAATGAGATTGCAACTGTTTTTAAATATTGTCCTTTAGAAGCTGCTGGCTTTAATTTAACAATTTGATTTAATGCAACTTTAAAGTTTTCTATGATTGCTTCTTTTGAAAAATCAACTTTTCCAATTGGTAAATGAATCGAACCTAATTTATCAACTTTAAATGCAACTTTTCCTTTTTTAAATTCTGTTACAGTTTGTTCAATGTTTGTTGTAACTGTTCCTGATTTAGGGTTAGGCATAAGTCCTTTAGTTCCTAAAATTCTTCCTAATCTTCCTAATTTAGGCATCATATCAGGTGTAGCTATAACTAGATCGAAATCTAGCCATCCACCTTGAATTTTACTGATATATTCATCATCACCAGCAAAATCTGCTCCAGCATCTAATGCTTTTTGAATGTTATCTCCTGAAGTAATTGCTAACACTCTTACAGTTTTTCCTGTTCCGTGCGGCAATGAAACTGTACCTCTTACTTGCTGATCAGCATGTCTTGGGTCAACTCCAAGTCTTACAGCTAATTCAACTGTTTCAACGAATTTTGCACTTTTTGTATCAAATACTAATTCCAAAGCTTCCTCTGGAGTGTAAACTTTCATTTTATCAACTTTTTGAGATATTTCATTATATCTCTTACCTTTTTTTGCCATTTATTATTTCCTCCTCTGTGGTCATTGGCTAGAAAACCTTCCACTTCTTCCAATAATGTTTTTTTATTTTTTATATATAATTATTCAGAAATTTTAATTCCCATGCTTCTTGCAGTTCCTGCAACAATATTCATAGCTGCTTCAACACTTCCAGCATTCAAATCTGGCATTTTAGTTTCTGCAATTTCTTGTAATTGAGCTTTAGTTATAGTTCCAGCAACTTCTTTTAATGAGTTTCCAGCACCTTTTTTAACTTTAGCTGCTTTTTTTAACAAGTCTGATGCTGGTGGAGTTTTTAAAACAAATGTAAAACTTCTGTCAGCATATACTGTAATTTCTACTGGAATTACAAATCCCATTTTATCTTGTGTTTGTGCGTTAAATGATTTACAGAATTCTGCGATATTTACTCCATGTTGTCCTAATGCAGGTCCTACTGGTGGTGCAGGATTCGCTTTCCCTGCTTCTAATTGTAATTTAATCTTTCCGATTACTTCTTTAGCCATTTTTCCTCCTCTGTGGTCAGTGAATTTTTTTAAATCTCCCACTTTTTCATAAATTTTGCTAATAGTTATTCTTAAATAATACTTTTAATACTATTTTAGTAATGTAGTTAATATTTTTTGACTTTTATTAATAGTCTAATTTTGCAATTTCTGTGTATTCAAGTTCTACTGGCGTTTGTCTCCCAAATACTTCTAGCATGACAGTTACTTTTCCATTTACATCGTCAATAGCTGAAATTTCTCCTTCTTGATCCAAGAATGAATCTTTTTTAATAATTACTTTTTCTCCAACTTTGAAATCAATGTTATATCTAGGTTCTTTTTCAACTGTATCACCATTTATATTAATTCCAACTTTAGCAAGTAACTCTTGTGCTTCTTCGTCAGATAGCGGTATTGGATCACTTCCAACCCCGACAAACCCAGTAACTCCGTTAGTATTTCTTATAACATACCAAGCATCACTGTCAACACGATAACCTAATCCTAATTCATTTTCTTCTTTTACAGATAACATTTCAATCAGTACGTAACTTGGAAACAATTTTCTTGAAACCTTTACCATTTTTCCTCGTTTTTCTTCCAAGACTTCTTCTTCAGGTACTAAAATTCTAAAAACTCTATCTGTCAAATCCAATGATTCGATTCTTTTTTCCAAATCTGTTGCTACTTTTTTTTCGTAACCAGAATAAGTATGAATTATATACCATTTTTTTTCGTATACAATTTCATTTTCATTTTTTTCAGTCAACTTACGCGCCTCCTATAAAATTTTTTATAATGTTGCTCACATTGGTCAATACAAAACTGAATGCTGTATCAAAAAGAAGTGTATAAAGTGCTATGAAAATTGTTATTAAAATTACAATTACAGTTACATGATAAACTTCTTTCTTATTATACAATATATTTTTTTATATTCTTCACGCAAATTTTTTAGACTTTCTCCTAAATTAAATTTACCCATAAATATTCTCCTAGAATTATTTAAGACATATCTTAAACTTCTATTTTATTTTTCTAAAAAAATACTCATATTTTAAAATGGCAGGCCAGGCAGGAATCGAACCCGCAACTTTCGGTTTTGGAGACCGACGCTCTACCAATTGAACTACTGACCTATCTTTTTATATGAGATTATTTTACTTCTCTGTAAAGAGAATGTCTTTTTAGCACTGGATTATATTTTCTCATTTCCAATCTTTCTGGATGAGTTTTTTTATTTTTAGTTGTAACATAGTGTCTCAACTTAGTTTCAGTGCATTCTAAAATTACTTGTACTCTCATCTTCTTCTATCCCTCCCAATAAAATATTGGTATTACCAGAATAAACTAGCGAAAAAATTATAACACAGTTTTTTATCTTTGTCAACATCATTTTTTTATTTTTATTAAACTTCCAATATTTGCGTTATAATTTCATAACTTTTTCCAACTTTTTTTGATAAGATTCTTTTATAATTTTCTATTTGCTCTTTATATTTTTCATTTTTTTCAGGTTCATAACCTGTTTTGTAGTCAAAAATGTAGATTTTTTTATTTTTTCGTCGATATTGATTCTGTCAATTATTCTTTTTTCCATCTTTTCATCGTCGTAAATTTCAAATTCATTATAAACTTTATATTTTGGATTATAAATTTCGAGATTTCTTTGAATAAAATTATTCATTCGTTCAATCATCTCAAAAATATTATTTTTCCCAATCATATTCCCATAGCGGCTAAAAATGGCTGAAGTTGCAACTTTTTTTTCATTTTCCACATCTGTTAAAATATGCTCAAAATAATAGTGCATTGCAAGTCCTTTTTTTCTTTTGAATTCTTTTTCTAAATTAATCTTACTTGAGTTTCTGTCATTTTTTGCAATATTATCCGAAAAATATGGGAGAATTTTTTTAGATCTAATATTGTTGTTTCTTTCATATTTTTTATTTTTTTGATTTCTTTAATTTCTTCATAAATCTCTCCATTTGAACAATTCTCGCTTTCATTTAAATATAAACAATCTTTATATTTTTCAATTAATTTTTCTGTTAATTCATCACAATACTTCTCACTTGATTTTTTTATGTCAAACAGTAAAATCAAATTTTTCTTGGCTCTTGTGAGCGCCACATAATCTCTGTTAATTTCTTCGATTTTTTCTTTTTCTTCTTCCAATTCTCTAATTTTTTTATATTTCTCATCTCTTAAAATCAATTTTTCATATTTTTTCAAAGTCACCAAAAATTCCGTAACTTTTTCAAAATTTCTGTCAAATTGTATAAATGTCTTTATTTTTGATGTTTCATTTCGGGAACTTTTGCTCATTCTTTTACATTTATAATAAAAAACCGTATCAAATTCCAGTCCTTTTGATTTATGCACCGTCATAAGATTTATAGCGTTTTTGTCCTCGCTTCCAAATTGCTTTATGTCTTCTTTTTTTTCTTCGATATAATTTATAAAGTCAAATAAATCTGTGTGACTTTTTAAAATATTGAAAAATTCAAAAATGTTTTTTATGTCGCTATTTGTTGAATAAAAATTTGTTATCTCAAGATCTTTTATAACTTCTAGCGAAAAATTTTCTTTTTTTGTTTTTGAATTTAAGTTTTCAGACAATTTTTTTAATTTTTTTATTTTACTCAAAACATCTGAAAATAAAAAGCCATTTCTTTCAATTAAATTTATTTTTTTATATTTCAATAATTCTTCTTTTTTTATTTTTATTTCTTTATCTTTTTCTTTATCTTCTATTTCTTCTTTATCTTCATATTTTTTTCTATTTTTTCATCTTTTATTTCTTCTTTTTTTCTTTTTCTCTTTCTCTTTTTTCTATTCTTTCAATATTTATATTTTTAGTATTTTCATTATTTTCATTATTTTCATTTTTATTTTTCTCAAAATCAAAATTAAAATCAAAATTTTCTAAAAACAAATCAAAATCTTCTTCTTTTGAATTTTTCATAAAAATTTCAATAATATTTTTATTTTCCAAAATATATTTCACATGGCTATTTAGACATCCAATTAAATCTGAACGAAGAAATTCTAACAAATATTGAAAGTTATTGTATAAAAAATATTTTATAAGTCTGTAAATTGGATTGACTGCGCTGTGCTCTAAAATCGACTTGTTGCTCTTCAAAGTATACGGAATATTATAAGCATTTAATTCACTTGCGATTTCAGATAAATATTTATTTTTTCCAGCGATTATACAACTTTTTCCAAGATTTTTAATCTCTTTATTTTCTATCATTTGAATAATATTTTTAAAAATTCTCTTTTCAGTTGGAGATTTTTTGCTTTCTAGTTCATTTATCTTAAACTCAAAATAACCTTTTTGATATTCAGCATCTTCAGCTTTATAATCAACTTTCTCATAATTCCAATTACTTTTCTCATCATAATCGCAATAAATTTTGTTTACATTTTCAATAACCGCTTTATAACTTCTGTACGATTTTTTCAAAGTTTCCACTTTCGAGCCGTCAACTATTTCGTCAAGATTCTCAAAAAGCTCTTTTTCTCCGTCACGCCAACCGTAAATACTTTGCTTTTCATCTCCCACGCAAATTATATTTTTAGCGCAGTCCATTATGAGCTTTAAAATTTTCCACTGCAAAATGCTCGTGTCCTGAAATTCATCGACCATAATTGTATCAATATTTCCACCAATTATTTCAAAAAAATCTTGAGTAAATTTATTATTTTCGATAAATTTTAAATTTTTGTCAAAAATAAATTCGTAAGTATAAATCGAAATATCGTCGTGTGTAAATTTTTTAGAAGAAATTTTTTCTCTTCGGACCAAATCATACAAAAATTCACAAAATTCTTTTAATTTATTGTGAAATGGATAAACTTTATTTTTTAAAATATATTTTGAAAATTTATCTAAAAAGTTTTTTTGAAGTTCTTGCAAAATTTCTGTTAATTCTTTTTTCCGAATAAACTTTCCGTTATAATAATTTTTTATTTTAGAATCTAAAATTTTTTCCAAATTTTTAACCACAATTTCTATTTTTTTTTCAGAAGAATTTTCACTTTGTTTTTTTATTTGATCAAAAATTTCAAAAAGTTTGTCATTAAAACATTCAGAAATATTTTTCCCTTTTTCTTCAGAAAATATTTTTACTTCAGAATAAATTTCTTGAAGTGGTGTCAAAAAATCAAATACTTCTAAAACTTTTTTTTGGTTATCTTTTTTTTCTTCTTTTAACTCAAAATTTTTTGCAATAACATATTTTTTTTGAAATTCTACAAGCTCTTCAATGATTTTTACGTAATTTTTAATTTCTTTTTTTTCTCCAACTTCTTCAATCAAAAACTCAAATTTTTTATAATAATTTTCATTGTCCATAATTTTCTTAAATATTTTTTCATAAAAATCACTGCTCTCACTGTCAAGAGTTTCAAAACTCGAAATTTCAAAATAAGGAGCAATCGCCTGTTTAAAAATTCTGTTTGTAAAACTGTCAATTGTGTAAATTCTAATATCTTCTTTATTTTTCAACATTTCAAAATAAATATTCTGCAATTTTTCCTTATCAAAATCATCTTCACTCAAATTATAAATTTCTTTCAGATTTTTTTTTAACTCAATTCCTTTACTTTTTTCAAAAGCGACTTGATACAAAAAATCAAAAATCCGCTCTTTTATTTCCGCAGTTGCCTTTTTTGTAAAAGTTACGACAACAATATTTTTAAAGTCGATATTTTTTAATAAATTATAAATATATTCTAGCGACAGTCTATAAGTCTTTCCTGTTCCTGCACTCGCTTTTAATATTATTTTATTACTTTCCTGATTTTTCATTTTCGTCCTCCCATCGCAAAATCAATTCGTATTTTTTCTGATTTGAACTTTCTAAAGTGCTATTTTTTTCTCCCAATCTGTAAAAACTTACTTTTTTATCACTTTCCACTTCAAAATATTTTTTCAAAACTTCCATCACTTCATCTTTCGTAAGTTTTTTATTATCTTTTCGACCGTCGGAAATAATTTTCCCATCCCAGACATCCACAACATATTTTTTATATTCATTTTCTCCCAAAACAATCGAATAAAAGTCAAGTTGCGTAAATGCGTCGTCAATTCTTTTTTGCGTCAAATTTCCAGTTTTGTAATCAACCAAAATTTCTTCTTTTTTATCTTTTTTTTCATCTTTTATATGCAAGTCAATTGAAATACTGAAAGCTGCATTTCCAAATTTTTCGCTGTCAATCTCTTTTTCAAACTTTTCTTTGATTCTTTCTTCTGAGCTAACTTTTATTACACTTTTATCACTAATTTTATTTGATAAATCAACAAAATATTTTTTTATTCCAATTTTTAAATCTTCAAACGAAATATTTTTATAAAATTCCAAATATTCCTGCGGAATTTTATATTTGTAAGACTGTATTCCAGCCTCAAATTCACTTGCAATTTCTTCCTCACTTATGTCAAAATTTCCTTTTTCCAACATTTTTTTATTTTTTTTCACAATATTTTCATAAATCGAATGAATTATCGTTCCAAAAAATCTCGCATCAATAACTTCTTCAATTTTTTCTCTTTCCACTTTTCCCAATTTTTTATCAATATAATAGGCATATTCTGATTCTTTTAAATTTTTATAATCGTAATAACCCAAAGTTATTTTTTCATTTTTTAACTCTTCCACATCTTTTAAAAGTCTTGATTGAATAAATTTCCCGATTTTTTTCTCTTTGTAATCTTTTATAAAATAATTTTTTATAAATTCCATCTCTTCTTCTTCAGAAATTTTTTTATTTTTGTTATTTATCTCTAAATCATATTTTAATTTAATTTCTTCCAAAATCCCAGAGCAATCAACATTTTCGTCCAAATTTTTTATATATGAAAGACAAACTTTTTTTGCACCAAAAATTGCGTTCAAAAATCTAAAAATTTCTATTGCTTTCGTATCTTCTGGAACTGGCAGTCCCATTTTCTTTCTCTGAATTTGCGAAAATAAATAATTGTTGACCTTGCCTTTTGGAAAAGTATCCTGAAAATTTAAAAACACAATGTTTTTTTTATTCGTTTCAGGCAAAGTTTTAAATTCGTTAATTTTATATTGATTGTCATTCTCTTGTCCCGCAATTTCTTCCAAGTCCAAGCTAATTGATTTCTTGTCCAAATACTTTAAAAACATCTTTAAAAGTCCCGCCGAAATATTTTCTTTATCAAAAAATTTGTCCCAAAGATTGTCAAACTCAAATTCTTCCAAAACTGCAATTTCTGAGAGAGCTTCAAAATATTTGTCCCTAATTTTTTTCCCGCTATTTTTTTGTCTGTCAAATACTTCTTCCAAAAATTTTGAATAGTCCTGCAAATTTTTTATTTCAAAAATTTTTTCTAATTCTTCTAAAAATTTTATAAATTTATTTATATTTTTTTTCAGTTCAAAAAATTTATTTTTCTCTTTTTTTAATTTTTCAATCTTTTCAACTTTTTCAATTTTCTTATTTTTTTATTTTCTTTAATTTCTTTATTTTTTTATCTTCTTCTTTTTTATCTTTTTTATTTTCACAATTTTTAAAATCAAAATCAAAATTTTCTTCAAATTTTTTATATTTTTTTCAAGATTAAAATAAATTTTCTCTTTAATTTTAAAATTTTTACTTTCGTTTTCCAAATATTTTTTCAACATTTCAATCGATAAATATTTATAATCTTCTCTGACAAATTTTTGAAAAAGCCAGTAAATATTTTCGATTTTAAATGTTTCTAAAAATTCTTTTAACTTAAACCCGTTATATAATTCTTTCACTTTAAAAATATATTCAATCCCATTTTCTCTTTTTTTAATTCTCACTTCATTCAAAATGTTGCAAAGCACATCCAAAACTTTATAAATCTTAGTTTCCTGCAAAGTTTCTTCCAAATTGTAAATTATTTTCTTTTGGTTTAACAGCTGATAATCTCTTTTAGTTTCACTATTTATATCCTGAACATCGTAAATTTGACATTGCTCTTTTTCATCCGACAATTTTTTTACCAAGCCTAACAGCTGATTAAATTTTGAGCTGTATTCAAAAATTTTAATATCTATATTTTTTTCCAAAAATTTTTCTTTTGGCAAAATTGAAAAGCTATTTTTTATTTTTAATTCCTTCTCGTCAAAATCTTTTTTTGAAAGCTGCAAAATATTTTTTATTTCTACTCCATTTTCTTCCAAATAAATAATTATTTCTTTTTCAAATGGAGTAAAATTAACTTTATTCACAAAATAAATTTTTTTATTTTTTTTTAAAAAACCTTTTGAAATATTTTCAATTGTTCTAATCATATAAGGCAAAATTAAATTTTTTTTCTCAACTTGCAATTTAATGCTTCTATCAATTTCCTTCAAATTTTCAAAAATTTCCCGCTGCCAATTTTCCACTTCAATTTTTTGTGCATCAATTTTATATTCCTGCAATTCCGCAAACAAATTATAATAATTATAAGCCACATCAATTATGTCATAATAATTTTTAACTTTCAGTTTTTTTCCAATTTTATTTTTTATCGCATTATAAAAAAATATAACTTGCTTTTCTTCTTTTATCAAAATTTTATCTGTAAAAAAAAGATTTTCATTAAAATCATAACTATTCATAAGTTTAAAATTATGAAAAATCCCAATTTTTTCATTAAATTCCACATCTTGTAAAAGTTCTTTTTTTATTTCATAAAAAGTCGAAGCATTTTCAAAAACATACAAAACCCTTTCATTTTTTTCAAATTCACAAAACAAATTTTGTTTTAAATCCGCTCCCAGTCCTAAATAATTTATTTCCATCTTTCTTTTCCTTTTCCCCTTTCAACCAAAACTTTTTACTAAAATTATACCACAATTTTTTCCATATCAAAAAAAAACTTTGTTTCACAAAATATTTGATAAAACTATTGACAAAATAAAAAAAATATTGTATCATAACAAATGAATAGTTGTTCATATATTAAATAATAGAGGTGAAAAAATGGAAAAAAATAACGAATGCACATTGGGAATAAAAGGCCTTGAATGTCCCCACTGTGCCGCAAAAATCGAGCATAATCTAAATGCTTTGGATGAAATAAAAGCAGCTACTGTTGATGTTTTAGGAAAAAAAATTGTGATTAATCCTAACAAAAAATTTTCTAGTGAAGACATCACAAAACTTGTTCAAAAAGAAGTTGACAGAGTTGAAGAAGGTGTGACTGTTTTAATGCCAAATTCTGCAATTGAAGAAGATGAGGAAATAGAAGAAACGGAAGAAAATTTTAAAAGTATAAGAAATAGATTTATTTTAGGTGCAATTATACTAGCAGCTGCAATATTTGTTCCAAAAAATTTATTTGTTCCAAGATTAATTTTATTTTTAATAAGCTATTTTACAGTCGGATACGATGTTTTATTTAAAGCTGTAAAAAATATAAAAAAAGGACAGATTTTTGACGAAAACTTTTTGATGACGATTGCGACAGTTGGAGCTTTTGCGATAAAAGAGTTTCCTGAAGCTGTGTCAGTTATGTTATTTTACCAAATTGGAGAAATGTTCCAAGATTTGGCAGTTGGAAAATCGAGAAAATCCATCACCTCACTTATGAATATTAGACCTGATTATGCAAACTTAAAAATTGAGGGAGAAATTAAAAAAGTTTTGCCAAAAGAAGTAAAATTAGGCGATATAATAGTTATAAAACCTGGAGAAAAAGTCGCATTGGATGGAAAAATTACAAATGGAAGTTCAACTTTTGACACATCCGCTTTGACTGGAGAAGCCATTCCAAGAACATTTGAGATTGGAGATGAAATTCTAAGTGGATTTATAAACACCACAAATCTTGTAGAAATCGAAGTTACGAAGTCATTTGAAAATTCCACAATTTCAAAAATATTAGATTTGGTACAAAATGCAAGTTCTAAAAAATCTAAAACAGAAAACTTTATCACAAAATTTGCAAGATTTTACACACCGGCAGTTGTAATAATCGCTTTACTTATTGCAATTTTGCCAATGATATTTGCAAAAGATGCCCAGTTTTCAACTTGGCTTTACAGAGCGCTTATCTTTTTAGTAGTTTCGTGTCCGTGCGCCTTAGTTGTTTCAATCCCTCTAGGATTTTTCGGGGGAATCGGTGGAGCTTCAAAAAATGGAATTTTAATAAAAGGAGCAAATTATTTAGAAGCATTAAACAATTTGGAAACTGTTGTTTTTGACAAAACTGGAACGCTTACAAAAGGTAAATTTAAAGTTTATGAAATAAATGTTCAAAATTCCAAATACACAAAAGACGATTTATTAAAATACGCAGCTATTGCAGAAAGTTTTTCAAATCACCCAATTGCACAATCAATTGTTTTAGAATATGAAAAAAACAATAAAAAACTTGAAAAAACTGACAGTTCAGAATTTGAATTTGAAGAAATCGCAGGTCATGGAGTAAAAGTAAAATATGAAAATAACGAAATTTTATCAGGAAATCTTAAATTATTAAAAAAAGAAAATATAGAAGCTGCTGAAAAAGACGCTGTCGGAACAGTTGTCTATGTCGCAAAAGATAGAGAATATTTGGGAAATTTAATAATTGCGGACGAAATAAAAGAAGACGCTAAAAAAACAGTTGAAGAACTTAATAATTTAGGGATAAAAAATGTTGTAATGCTAACAGGTGATAACAGAAAAATTGGGGAAAATGTGGCTAGTAAATTAAATATTTCAAAAGTATTTACTGATTTATTACCGCTTGGAAAAGTTGAGAAAATGGAAGAATTTTTGAAAAATAAAAGCGCTAACGGAAAAGTTTTGTTTGTAGGTGACGGAATAAACGATGCCCCTGTTCTCGCTAGAGCCGATATTGGAGTGGCGATGGGCGGTGTGGGAAGTGACGCTGCAATCGAAGCCGCAGATATGATTATAATGAACGATGAACCGTCAAAAATAGTAACCGCTCTAAAAATTGCCAAAAAGACAAAAAAAATTGTCTGGCAAAACATAATTTTTGCACTAGGTGTGAAAATCATCATTCTAGGAATGGGAGCATTAGGATTTGCCACAATGTGGGAAGCTGTGTTTGGCGATGTCGGAGTCGCATTAATTGCAATATTAAATGCAACAAGAGCATTGACTTACAAAGAAAATTAAATTTACTAATACTAAAATGGAACTGTCTCTAAATGAGAATCAGTTCCTTTTTTCTGAACCTCCCACGACTAAAGTCGCAGGTTTCTAAAAAATCTTTTTTTATTTAAATTTTTTTATTAATTTTTATACAAATTAATTGATTCTTTAAATTTAGCGATTTTGTTTTCTAGTTCTTCTTTAATCCCTTTTTCTTTGTCAATAACTTCTTTTGGCGCTTTAGACAAGAATTTTTCATTTGATAATTTTCCTAAAACTTTATTTAATTCTTTTTCTGTTTTTTCTATATTTTTTGTAAGTTTATCAATTTCTTTTTCCTTGTCAATTAAATCATTAAGTGGCACATAAATTTCAGTAGTTTCAACTAATTTAAAGCCTACTAATTTAGGAATTTCTGTATTGAACTCATATTTTTCGACATTTGCCAATTTATCCAATATTTTAGCATTATGCTGCAAAATATTTTTTTCTGCATCATTTACAGTTTTGAAAATCACTTCGATTTTCTTAGCTGGACTTACATTAGCTTCTCCCCTAATATTTCTAATTGCATTGACAATTTCTTTTAAGAAGTCAAATTCTTTTTCAGCTTCCAAATTAACAAATTCTTTTTCTTCTTTAGGAAAGTCCGATAACATTATTGTTTCTTCTCCTAAATCCAGTTTTTGCCAAATTTCTTCCGTGATAAACGGCATAAATGGATGAAGCATTTTTAAACCTTTGTCAAGAACAGTTTTTAGAACATATTGTGCTACTGTCTTATCTCTTCCTTCCTGTCCATAAACACGAGTTTTCGCAATTTCAACATACCAATCGCAGAAATTTCCTCTGAAAAATTCGTAAGCAAGTTTTGCAGCCGTGTCAAGCTCATATTTTTCAAAACTTTCATTAACTTGTCTAGCTGTATTTTGTAATTTTGATAAAATCCATCTATCTTCTAACTTAAATTCTGAACTATCAATTTTTGCATTTGAATCAAAATCTTCCAAATTTGACAACACAAATCTTGAAGCGTTCCAAACTTTATTTGCAAAAGTCGATCCCATTTCAATTAATTTTTCTGAGAAATGAATGTCCTGTCCTTGCGAAGTATTATATAAAAAGCTGAATCTTATTGCATCCGCTCCATATTTTGCAATCAAATCCAATGGATCTGGTGAATTTCCAAGAGATTTTGACATTTTTCTGCCAAGCTCATCTCTTATAATTCCGTGCAAATATACATAGCTAAATGGAATTTCATCTTTTATGTAAAGACTCATCATAACCATTCTTGCAACCCAGAAAAATAAAATGTCCGCTCCTGTCACAAGTGCGTCTGTCGGAAAGAATTTTTTCAAATCTTCAGTTTCCTTTGGCCAGCCAAGTGTTGAAAAAGGCCACAATGCCGATGAAAACCAAGTGTCAAGCACATCTTTTTCTTCTGTTAATTCAGTTTCAACTCCAAATTTTTCTTTTGCTTGTTTTTTAGCGTCTTCCAAGTTTTTTGCTACAAAAACCGTTCCATCTTGAGCATAATAAGCAGGAATTCTATGTCCCCACCAAATTTGACGGGAAATTGTCCAGTCTCTTATATTTTCAAGCCAATTATAGTAAACTTTTTCCCATCTTTGCGGAGTTATTTTAATCTGTCCATTTTTTACTACTTCCAAAGCTCTTTTAGCAAGTGGCTTCATTTTTACAAACCACTGTGTCGACACTCTCGGCTCAATTACTGAATTACATCTATAGCAATGCCCAACTGCGTGATTATGCTCTTTTACTCCAACTAAAAGCCCTTCTTTTTCCAAATCAGCTAAAATAGCATCTCTTGCCTCATATCTGTCAAGTCCTTCATATTTTCCTCCATTTGAATTGACATGCGCATCTTCGGTAAAGATATTTATAAATTCAAGTCCTGTTCTTTTTGCCACTTCAAAGTCGTTAGGATCGTGAGAAGGTGTCATTTTTACAACTCCCGTTCCAAATTCCATATCGACATACTCATCGGCAACCACAGGAATCTCTCTATTCATAAGTGGCAAAATTACCTTTTTCCCAACCAAATCTTTATATCTTTCGTCATTTGGATTGACAGCAACTCCCGTATCTCCAAGCATTGTTTCAGGTCTGGTTGTCGCAATAATCACATAGTCGTCGCTATCTTTTATTTTATACTTAATTTCCCAAATTTTCCCATTTTCATCAGTATGATCAACTTCATCATCCGCAAGTGCAGTTTTATCAAACGGACACCAGTTTACAATATATTCTCCCCGATAGATAAGCCCATCGTTGTAAAGTTTTATAAATACTTCTTTTACGGCATCTGAAAGCCCTTCATCCATCGTAAATCTCTCTCTTGACCAATCCAGAGAAACTCCCAATTTACGAAGCTGCTTAGTTATAAGTCCTCCGTGTTTTTCTTTCCATTCCCAAGTTCTTCTTAAAAACTCATCGTATCCGATTTCTTCTTTAGAAGTTCCTTCTTCTTTTAACATTCTCTCAACTTTATTTTGAGTCGCAATTCCAGCATGATCCATCCCCGGAATCCAAAGCGCATCAAATCCGCTCATTCTTTTAAATCTAATAATCGCATCTTGAATGGAATTGTTTAACATATGTCCCATATGCAAAATTCCAGTCACATTTGGCGGTGGGATAGCGATTGAATATCCTGGTTTTTCAGCATTGTGCTGAGCATTAAAATATCCATTTTCTTCCCATATTTTATACCATTTATCTTCAATTTCATTTGGTGAATATGTTTTATTTAGTTCTTCTGACATTTTGTCCTCCTATTTTTTTCTATTTTTCATTTTTTTATTATACTATATTTATCCCAATAATTCCATAAGTTCTTTGTCGCTCATTTCAAACAGCACTTTTTCTCCATCTTTATTTTCCAAAAGATTTTCACTTAACTGCCGTTTTTTCTCCTGAATTTTTATAATTTTTTCTTCAATTGTCCCTTCTGTCACAAGTTTTATAACTTGCACACTTTTTTTCTGCCCAATTCTATAGGCCCTGTCACTCGCCTGATTTTCCACCGCAATATTCCACCAAGGGTCATAGTGAATAACAACATCAGCTCCCACAAGATTAAGCCCTGTTCCCCCAGCTTTTAACGAAATCAGCACAACTTGTCTTTCTCCATCATTAAATCTGTTACAAATTTCCACTCTCTCTTTGGATTTCACATTTCCGTCGATGTAAAAATATTCAATTCCCATATTTGAAAGCTCTTTTTCAATTTCTTTCAATGTGCCAACAAACTGAGAAAAAATCAAAAGTCTATGTCCATTTTCAGTAATATCTGGCATTAAATCTTTTAAAACTTCAATTTTAGCGACTTCTCCGCTATAATCTTGTTTAAATAAAGCTGGAGAATTACAAATTTGACGAAGTTTTGTTAAAATTGCAAGAATTTTTATTCTGTTATTTTCATTTTTATCAAATTTTTTCATTTCTTTTTTCGCCTGTTTTACATACGACAAATAAAGCTGTTTTTGCTCACTGCTAAGCGTCACAAACACATTTGATTCCATTTTTTCTGGAAGTTCAGTCAAAACTTCTTTCTTTGTTCTTCTAAGCAAAAAAGGCGCAATGATTTCACGCAAATTATTTATTTTTGAAGAATTTGGATTTACAATCGCTTCTTTATAAGTTTTTTTAAATTTGCTCAAAGAATCCAAATATCCAGGAATGACAAAGTCAAAGATTGACCACAGCTCTAAAATATTATTTTCCACAGGAGTTCCTGTAAGTGCGAAATTTACTCTGCTGTTAATTTTCATAACTGCTTTTTTAATCTGTGAAGTAGTAGTTTTGATATTTTGCGCTTCATCTAGCACAACAATGTCAAAAATTCTATTTTTATACTCTTCTATATCGTTTCTAAGCGCTTGATATGTCGTTATCAAAAATCCACTTTTTTGACTTTCGATAATTTTTTTCCTGCTGCTTGCTGCACCTTCCACAAGAATTGGAGTAATTCCAGTAAATTTGATAATTTCTTCCTTCCAGTTATAAAGAAGCGAACTTGGTACAATTATAAGCCCCAGAAAATCTTTATATTCCTGATAGACCTCATTTAATAAGGAAATTGTCTGAAGCGTCTTTCCAAGTCCCATATCGTCCGCTAAGATTCCTCCAAATCCAATATCATACATATTTTTTAACCAGTTAAATCCCAATTTCTGATACGGAAACAAGCTTACTTTTATATTTTTCGGCTCAACTTCCTTTCGATTCTTTATTTTATGAAAAAGCTCCTTAAATTCATCCAATTTTCCCAAATCTTCTCTAATATTCTTAGAAATTTGTGCCAATTGGAGCGCTTTTACTTTGGAAATTTTATTTTTTCCCACTTTTATATTTCCAATTGAATCAACAATTCCAAGCAGCTCTTCCATACTTTTATTTGCAATTTTAACAAGTTCTCCGCTTGAGAGCGTTATAAATTTTTTCTCTTTTTTAATCGCTTCCGTCACAATTTCAACATCTTGCGGCTTAATTCCCTCAATTTCAAAATTTACATCCAAAAAGTTGTTGCTCGCTTTTTTTATTTCAATTCCAACATTGATATTTCTAGCATTTTTTATTTTATTTTCTAAATGAATTTTCACTTTGTCAGAATATTTTTTATCAATTATTTCAGAAAGTTTGCTCAATCCTTCATAATTTAAAATATAAGTATTTTTTGCCAAAGTCGGATTTGAAATTGTAAAATTTCCAATAATTTCTTCCAATTTTTCAAAAAGTTCTGTATTTCTTTGTGGAATAAAATACTTATTATCTTTTTTTTTCGCACAAACCGTGTTTGAAATATTAATTTTTACGATTTCATCTTCTTCGGTTTCCAGCACAAAAACATCAATTTCCCCGTCTTCTTCAATATATTCAGCAATATTTATGCCTTCAAAAGCAAATATCTTTTTTAATTTCTCACTTTCCTTTTTTGGGAGCTGATTAATCAATTCAGCGTCGATAAAATCAAATTTTGCTAAAAATTTAGCTTCATTTTCCGCCATTTTAAATATTTTGGAAGAATCATTTTCAAAGTTATAGAATAGACTTGTCTCATTAATTTTTTCAATTTCTCGCATTTTAATTTTATTATTTTCAAAAACAAAAATCGGCTCATAACTAGACATAACTTGTTTATTTTCTCCCAAAAGTAAAAAGTTTTTTCCTTTTTCCATTGCAAAAAGAAGTTTATTTAAAAGCATATCGTAAACTTTTAATCCTTTTTTATCTTTTATTCCATTTTCAATAACACTTTGAATCTGTTTGCTGTATTCATAAATCGCCAAAATAATATTTTTATTTATTTCGCTAAAATAGCATTTTTCAGGCTCATATTTAATTTTAGAAGTTATCTCAAATTCTTCTTCCAAAACAATTGCTTGTACAAATTTTATAATATCTTTGACATAATAAGTTTTTTGAAAACCAGTTTTTATTCTCAAAATATAATCTGGAATATTGTTCTCTTCATTATAGTCGTAGCCGTATTTATAGTCACTATAGCTTCCTTCATCAATTTCCACTTCTAATCGTAACTCTTTTTTATTCTCATTTAAAATTTTTTCTTTTTGAAGATGGAAATTATAGATTTCATCTATTTTTTGACTTATTTTTTCAACATTTTCCAAATTTTCTAAATCATCAAAATCTTTTTCTTTTTCAGTTTCAACTTTTTTTGCATCAAAATTTTTACTTTGATTTTCTTCTTTCTTAACTTTTTTATTTTCTTCACTTTCTGACAAAATTCCCACTTTTTTATTATTTTTTTTGTCTTTCAAATCAATAACTTCTTTTTGCTCCGAAGGTTTTATTTTACTTCTTTTTAAATTATTTTTTTCTTCATCTTTTTCAAAATCTTCATTTTTTTCTTTTTTAACTTTTACAATTTCTTCTTTTTTATTTTCTTCTTCAAAGTCATCTTCAAAAAGTACCTCAAAATCATCTGTTCCGACAATATTATTAATTTTCTTAGATTCATCTGCAAGGATACTCAGCGCCACAATATGCTTACAAGCTCCATGCTGCTTATTATTTTGAAAAAACATGCAATCGCAACTCGCCTCTTCCAACACAGCAGTTTTCTGATTTAGCGTAAGAGATGTATGATAAAGTTTATTTTCCTGAAATTCTCCATCCAATGTAACCAGATTTCCATCTGCATAAAGCGCCGTAATTCCTCCAATTCTTTTCATGTAATACTCTTTCCCAATTGAATAAATTGTCGGTGTAAATTTTTCTTTTAGTTTCATTAAGATATTATTTTTTCTCATTTTTCTCCCTTACTTTTTTCATTTCAAATTAAAATTATTTATTTTAATTTTTTCAGCATCATTATTATTGCATTTTTATTTTGCCCATAATAATTTTTCCGCACAGATATTTTTTCAAAACCTATTTTCTCATATAATTTTATCGCAAAAAGATTTTTTTTGTAAACTTCCAAAAAAATATCTTCTCCAAAAAAATTTATTTCATCAGAAGAATCATTTTTTATTTTTGAGAAAAACAACTCTTTTATTGAATTTTCCAAAAGTATTTTCCCAAATCCTTTATTTTGACAGCTTTTCAAAATGGCAATTTCAAATATATCCGTGTTCTCTATTGTACCATAGAATATAATGTAACCCAAAATTTTTTTTATTTTTTTTTCAAAAACTAAATTTTCAACTTTAAAAATTTCAAAAATTTTCACTTCACTTTCATCTATAAAATCAAATAAGCAGTATATAGCATACTGCTTACTTAATATCATCTCAGAAAAATATTCGGCTTTTACTGTTTTTTCAAAATTTTCGTTATGAATCTTTACCAAATTTTCCAATATTTTCATTTTACATAAGTCCTATTCTATTTAATGGCCACCATCTAAGAAGCAGCTCACCCTTTATACGGTTCTTTGCAACCAACCCAAAATATCTTGTATCCAAACTGTTTGCCGTATTATCTCCCATAGCCATGTAATAATCTTTGTCAAGTGTTATAGTTTCGCCATTTAACAGTCTTGTAAATAGTGCGTCATCATATTTAAAGTCCATAATAGGCATAACCATTTCAGGTCTTCCTTCAACCTTTAACAGGAAAGTATAATAATTTTCAGTGCTGTTTGAATCATCATTTCCGATTATATCTTTAAAGTTTTCAGTTGTTTTTATCTCTTTCAAAAATTCTTTTCCGCTCATAGTTTTATAATTTTCCCCAAAGCTGAATTTTTCCCAGTCAATATCAAAGCTTCTCTCGTTATAAATTGTCATATATTCAGATTTTGAAATTGCTATAATTTTATCCAATTTAACTTTGTCACCTTTTTTTGGAATATAAATTTTATTATTTCCCATAAGTCCTTCAGGAAGATAATTTTTCTCAGGTTTAACTTCGGCTAAAACTTTTGATTTTTCACCATTTATAAGCATCTCACCTCCGACATTTGCCACTTTTAAACTATTAAATGCTTTTGTGTCTGCATAATATTTTTTTACAGCTTCTTCAAATGACTTTTTGTCTGTAAATTGCGAAGCG
Organism: Leptotrichia rugosa; assembly: GCF_041200005.1. Classification (NCBI taxonomy): domain Bacteria; kingdom Fusobacteriati; phylum Fusobacteriota; class Fusobacteriia; order Fusobacteriales; family Leptotrichiaceae; genus Leptotrichia; species Leptotrichia rugosa. Next base: position 740,085 of record NZ_CP165644.1, on the reverse strand, counting down.
TCAGGATAAATCGGCTGGTTGTCGACATTTGCCATCATAAATGTCTTTAAGTCAACTTTTCCTTTTGAGATTTGAAGCGTATTTCCAGGCGCTCCAACTATTCTTTTTGTATACATCATCTTGTTAGTTACAGGCTCTTTAAACGCAATAATCTGCCCAACTTTAGGTGCTTCAAATCTATATTTTATCATATTTGCAAAAACTCTATCTTTTACAGCGATTGTTGGCTCCATCGAACCTGTTGGAATAACATAGTTTCCAAGATAAAACATCTGAATCAAAAGCACAAGAATGATTGCAAGAATTGAATTTGTAATTCTTGTAAAAGCTCTTCCAAGTGAACTTCTTTTTCTTTTTTCCTTTGATACAACCTCTTCTGGCGTAATATTTTCATCTTTAAATATTTTTTTTACAATTTCCTGTGTCGATTCATTTTTAATTTTCGCTTCAGTCAGCATTTTTTCTATTTCTTTATTATTTTGTGCGATTTCTTTCAAAACTGACTGCTCAGTTATTTCTTCTTTTGACGGTTTTCTCAAAAAATAAACAAGCAATAGCGACAACACTACATTTATCGCAACATAAATATAATATTTCACATCCAATATATTAAACATCGCTTTTCCCAAAAATAGCATAACCAAATTCCCTAAAAAAATCCATTCATGTTGTTCTCTCAAAACATAAAAAATTAAATTTAAAATAAAAACTCCATAAATTCCAAAAACTTTTATTTTAATGATATTGTCAGGTGTTTTGTCAATAATTGAAAAAAACACGGCAGTCACAACTAAACTTATAACTGTCAAAATATTCCCCAAAAAAAGATTGTTATTTTCTTCCAAATCAATATTTTTAAGTACGTCGTCTTCTTTTTTTCTTAAAAAGCTCATCACTTTTTTCTCTCTAAAAAAGAAATACAACAAGCACAATGTAGTAATAATATAAAATACTACCCACAATACTATATTCACTAATTTCCCCTTTCTTTCTAACTTTATTTTATTTTTTGTTTTTTTTAATAAGCTCTAAAAACAGAAAAAGCTAGCAAAAATTTGCTAGCCCGCTTGCTATTTTCTAATTTCTTTAATTCTAGCAGCTTTTCCTGATAAGTTTCTTAAATAGTATAATTTAGATCTTCTTACTTTACCAATTCTCTTAACTTCGATTTTTTCGATTAATGGTGAATTTAAAGGAATGATTCTTTCTACACCGATTCCAGAAGATATTTTTCTAACTGTGAAGTTTTTAGCAACGCTTCCTCCACTTACTCTGATTACCACACCTTCAAAAACCTGTATTCTTTCTTTATTTCCTTCTTTTACTTTGTAGTGTACTGCCACTGTATCTCCAGATTTAAACTGAGGTACATCAGCTTTCAAATAATCTTTTTCTACTAATTCAATTAATTTCTCTTTCAAGAAATTCACTCCCTTCTTTTTTAAATATTCTTTCTATCTATACCAATTTTACAAAAATTTTAAATCAAAACTGGTAGCAACAATAAAAGCGGAATATTTATTTTTTATAACTAAAATAGTATAACATATTTAATTTTATTTTTCAATCAAATAACAAAAAAAAATATAAACTTTTTGAATAAATTATTTTCCATTTTTTAAAGTATATCCAAAGACATAATCCAAATTTATATTTTTCATTGAATTAAAAACACTTTGCTTTATTCCTGGATTTTTTTCTTCAAGTTCTGCCAACATATTTTTTATTTCTTTTCTCTTGCTCGAAGTTTTTCCAGCTTCAATCGTACAGCCGCAATTCATTGCCCTAATTCCATTTGTTTTTGTATAGTCAATTATATCACTTTCCTTGACATAAATTAATGGTCTTATAAGTTCTAATTTTCCCGAAGTTGACGAAACTTTTGGAGTCATCGTCTTTAATGTTCCCGCATAAAACATATTTATTAGAGTTGTTTCGATAACATCATCAAAATGGTGCCCCAATGTAAGTTTATTAAACCCCATTTCTTCAACTTTTGTGTAAAGTATTCCACGTCGCATTTTTGCACATAAAAAGCACGGATAATCCTTTGCCTTTTCATTGGCTACTTCCCAGATATTTGTCGTTATAATTTCACAGTCAATATTTAATTTTTCTAAATTATTCTTAAAATTATTTAAATCTTCTTCTCTAAATCCTGGATTCAAACTGACAGCTTTAAATTCAAAATTTCTTCTTCTATCTTTTTTCAATTCATGAAATAACTTTGCCAAAAGCAAACTGTCTTTTCCGCCTGAAACTCCAATTGCAATTTTGTCGCTATCTTTGACCAACTCAAAATCATCTACAGCTTTTAAGAATTTTGACCAAATAGTTTTTTTATATGTTGTGGTTATACTTTTTTCAATTTCGCTAACTTCTTTCATAGGTCCGTCGGGAATAATTGCATCACAATGTAAATTTATCATTTTTTAATTTCCTTTTTCAACTAATTTTTTCATCACTCAAATATTCTTTATATTTATTTTCCAAATATTCAATTTTCTCAGCCAACCCCTCATCTCTCGAGTCAATATCATAAGCTGCCTTATATTCATCAAGCGCCTTTTTATGCCTTCCCATATGTTCATATTTTCTTGCAAAATCAATATGTGCTATATACATGTCAAAATCAAAGAAAATTGCCATTTCATAGCAATCCACAGCTTTTGTTATTTCCCCTTTTCTCGAATAAATATTTCCCAGTAAAAATAAAACAAAAGGCTCTATTGGACACAAATCCAGTGCCTTTTCCAAATTTTCACAGGCTTTGCTAAAATCTTCATTTTCGTAGTAGAGATAGCCCAAAAAAGCCCAAATTTCGTGATTTTTTGGTTGTAATTTTACTAATTTTTTATATATTTCAATAGCTTTATCATTTTCTTTTAAAGCATGGTATGTCGAAGCCAATGTTTGCAGTGTTCGGACATCATTTGGATTCGATTTTAATTTTTCTAAACTTTCTTTAAGTAACTCTTCGTTATTGTCATTATATCTTATTTCTCTAAAAATCAAAGTCTCTAACATTTTTTCCCTGCTACTTAAAAAAATTTCTATTAATTTATATTCCCATTTATTTATATAATTAGTTCTATATTAAAATAGCTATTTTGAAAGTAGCTCTTCTCCTTTCTTCTATAAATTCCGTTATGTTATTTAATTTATTTTATCATAAATAGTAACTTAAGTAAACAATATTTTTCCCAAAAAATCATAGATTTTTTAATAAAAAAACGCACTTTCTTTATTTAGTGCGCTTATTTTATTTTAATTTTTTTAATTTATCATTTTAATATTTTTAATACTAATTTTTCTTTAGCATCTTTTATAATTTCATCTATTTCATTTTTTGAAATGTTTTCAGCTAAAATGATATAATAATTTTCTATTTTATCTTCCACTTCAAAAGGTGATTTTTCAATATCAAAATCATCAGAAACTCTTATGTAATAAGAGCTTTTTATCGTATTTGAATCAACAATTTCAAAGACTTTTGTTGAATTAAAGAAATAATCTGATTCAATGTGATTTCTTGTCACGATTTTTACAATATCTGCAACTACCGCTGAAGCTGTTGGATTCATTCCAGCACCTTTTCCGTAAAACAATGTCTTGTCAGTATATGAACCTATTGTTTCAATGGCGTTGTAAACATCGTCAACTTTTGATAAAATTCTATTATTTGAAACGACTGTCGGTTCCACTGAAATTTGAGCAGAAGTTTCCGAAAATAATTTTGAAGACGCAATTAATTTAATTGTCGAATCCAATTGATTTGCAGCAAAAATATCGATTGTGCTAATATCCCTTATTCCTTTAAGTTGCATATCTTTAAATTTGATTGAGCCACCATATGCAAGGGAAGCTAAAATATTTATTTTGTGCCCAGCATCAATTCCATCTACGTCGTAAGTTGGATCAGCTTCAGCATATCCTTTTTCAGATGCAATTTTTAGTGCTTCGTCAAATGATAAATTTTCATTTTTCATTTTTGTCAAGATATAATTTGAAGTTCCATTCATTATTCCACGAATTTCTGTAATTGTATTTGCAACAAGACTTTCCATAAGCGGTGTTACAATTGGTATTCCTCCACCTACAGCTGCCTCAAATAAAAATGACACTCCGTTTTCTTTGGCAATCTGGAACAATTCAACTCCATGTTTTGCAATTAGCGCTTTATTTGCAGTAACTACACTTTTTTTAGCTCTAAATGCTTCTGTTATAATTGTTTTGGCAAGTGTTTCTCCTCCAATTAGTTCCACAACTATTTTAATCTCAGGATCTGCAATCACCTTTTTGTAATCATCTATCAAAATACTTTTGTCAAAGTCAAAAGAAAAATCACGGTTAATGTTTAAATCACATGCATATTTTACTTCCACTTTGGCTCTTGATTTTTCAAAAATACTCTCTTTTTCTTTTACAAGAACTTTTAACACTCCTTCTCCAACTGTTCCAAGTCCAATAATTCCTATTTTCATATTTTTTACAAAGTTTCTACTTTATTCTTTAGAAACTTTCTCCTTTCCTTGATTAGTCTATTTATAATACATTTATTATATAAATTTTAAGAAAAAAAGTCAATTAATTTTAATTTTAAAAAATCGCCAAATTTATTTCTTTTTTTTTAAAAAATGTGTTAAAATAATAGTGAAATACTTTGATACAACATTTGCGGGAAAGGTGGAAATAATGTTTAAAATACATTAGACATTAGAAAATAAAGATGAAAAAGTTAAATATTTTAGGAATGGCAACGCTGATTGCGGCAAATGCGACAAGTCAAGAATTAATAAAAACGAAGCCAAAGCTTGATAAAAAAGATGAAATGGCTTCTGTTACAAAAAAAGAAAATAAATCCTCAAAAAATACAAAAAAGACTGAAACTAAAAAAAATACAACTGAAAAGAATTCTTACAAAAAGAAAAAAGTAAGAGCAAAAAGAAAGAGAAAACATAGAACACGACAAGAAATTTTATCAGGGATTGATTTTATTGATGTTACACAATTTTTTCAAAATGATGAAGAAAATAAAAAATTTGAAAAAAGAGCAAAATCTAATAGAAAAGTCACAAGTTTACCAAAAGAAGATAGCCTTGCTTCAAATCCAGATTTAATTGCTATAGATAAAAATTTTAAAAATGAAAAAGTTAAAAATATGAGTGAAAACACAGATAAACAAGATAAATTACAGAAACAATTGAATAAAAAAATTTTAAAAGACAAATTAAAAGAAATGAAGAAGAAAAAAGCTGCGCTAAAAAGAAGAATAAAAATAATGGATAGGGATTTAAAAAAAGACAACACTTTTATCACAGAAGAAATTTATGTTCAAAATAAAAAGAATGAAAATAAAAAAGTGCTATCTGTAAAAACTGAAAAAAATTCTCAAAATGATGAAAAAAATTTGGATGCTGATACATTAAATATAATTAATTTTTCTAGTAATTAATTTTAATAAAAAAATTAACAGGAGATGAAACGATATGACAAAAAAATTAATTTTTTTATTTTTAACAACTATGGCAGTAGTAATTGGCTGCTCTACATATTCAAGAAGATACAAAAATATGGATGAACACAAATACAGATGCGGAAATGGATATTGCAATAATTACAATGACCGTTATGATGAGATGCCTTGTGGACATCATATGAGAAACCAAAGAAATTAATATAATTTAAGGAGCTATTTCAATTTTTTTGAAATAACTCCTTTTTAGTTTAATTATTTATTTATTTATTTGAGAATATAAACTTTTTGCGTAAATAAACTAGAGAATCCTTATATTACTAGATTTGTATATACATTTACACAAAATTATAGACACTCTCGTTTATTTTTATTTAATTTTCTATAAATTTAATTTTTTATAAAATAAATAAAAACTTTTTAAATAAACATTTCAACAAACGACTTCAATATCAAATATCCAATTTTTGCGAACAATCCATTAAAAATTCCTTTTATAGTTAAATAGATAAAAGAAAAAATTATTAAAGTTACAAAACTTGTTGCATACATCAGACGAATATTTCTTTTTATATCTTCTGCTCTAAATTCCTTTAACTTTTTTCCAATAGTCGGCTTTTGCACAACTTTTCCAAAATATGAAGCCACACCCCCAAATTGAACGCCTAATGCTCCAGCAACAGCACTTTCAGAATGAGCAGAATTTGGACTGGCGTGTTTTTTCCTGTCCCTTTTAAAAGTATTCCACGCTCTTCTATAGTTATATCTCAGGAAAAAACTTGCGATAGTTATACAAACTCCACTAATTCTTGCTGGAATAAAATTTGCAAAATCATCAAGAATAGCAGCAAATTTTCCAAAATATTCGTACTTTTTATTTTTATAGCCAATCATCGAATCCAGCGTATTAACTGCCTTATAGCTCATTGCAAGTGGCAGCCCTCCCAAAAACATAAAAAACATGGGAGCAATTATTCCATCTGTCATATTTTCCGAAATAGTTTCCATTGTACTTCTAATTACCGTAATTTTATCCATATTTTGAGTATCTCTTGAAACAAAATTTGACAGCTCTTTTTTTGCCTTTTCCAAATTTCCCAGCTTCAAAATTTTATAAATTTTTTTTCCGCAATTTCCCAAAGACTTTACTGAAAAAACTGTATACATCAAATAAATTTCAATTATTGTAAAAATCGTCTTATAATTTTTAGAAAGTAAAGAAATAATAAACATTGCAAAAAATGTGCTAATTACGACAATTATACTCAGAATCGCTCCAAAAAGCATCGCACGATCTCTATTATTTTTCCCCAATTTATAAAATTTATTTTCCAAAAAAGTTATTAGTTTTCCAATTATTTGCACAGGATGTAAAATGTTTTTTGGATCACCAAAAATTAAATCCAAAATAAATGCAATTAAAATTTTAATTACTAAATTCATTTTATTTATCTCCTTTCATCTTTTAATTTATTATTTTACTTTATTTTTCAATATTTTAACACATTTAAAAATTTTTAGCAAAATTTGATAAAAAATTAAAAATCTTAATTTAATTGAAAAATTTATTAAAATAAATTGAAAATTTTTTTAATTTTAGTGTTGACAAAATAAAAAAATTGTGGTATAGTATATTTGTTAGCAACCTAAGTTAAAGAGTGCTAACAAAAACACAATAAATTTGTTGATAAAAAGGTGATAGATATGGAACAAAACTTTACGCAGAAAAGTATGAGTGCCATCTCGGAAGCTCATAACTTTGCGATTAGATATAAACATTCCGAGATAAAAACGGAGCATTTACTTCTTGCTTTGATTAATCAGATGGATGGACTTATTCCTAACATTCTACAAAAGATGGGAATTAATCCTGCTGAATTGACTAAAAAGCTTGAGGCAAAATTGAATAGTATGCCGAAAATTGAAGGTGGAGTTGGTGAAGTAAGACCGAACGCTGAAGTTAATAGAATAATTGTCGGTGCTGAAGATTATGCCAAAAAGATGGGTGACAGCTACATTAGTACAGAGCACTTATTTCTTGCGGCATTTGATAATAACTCTTTCTTGAAGGAAAATGGCGTTAATAAAAAACAATTTGAAAATGTTTTAAATGAGGTTAGAGGAGGAAGAAAAATTATGACAGACAACCCTGAAAATACTTATGAAGCATTAGATAAGTTTGGTAAGGATTTGGTTGAACTGGCGAGAAAAGGTAAATTGGACCCAATAATTGGTCGTGATCAGGAAATTCGTCGTGCAATCCAAATTTTATCAAGAAGAAATAAAAATAATCCGATTTTAATTGGGGAACCTGGTGTTGGTAAAACTGCTATCGCCGAAGGAATTGCTCAGAGAATCTTGAAAGGAGATGTGCCTGAAAACTTGAAGGATAAAACAATCTTTTCATTGGATTTAGGAGCGTTGGTAGCTGGTGCTAAATATCGTGGGGAATTTGAAGAAAGATTAAAAGCGGTTCTTGAAGAAATTGAAAATAGTGAAGGTAGAATAATTTTATTCATTGATGAAGTTCATAACATCGTTGGAGCTGGAAAAACCGAAGGTTCAATGGATGCTGGAAACCTTTTAAAGCCAATGCTTGCTCGTGGGGAAGTAAAAGTAATCGGTGCGACAACAATTGATGAATATAGAAAATATATTGAAAAAGATGCGGCTCTTGAAAGAAGATTCCAGCCAGTAATGGTTAACGAGCCAACAATTGAAGATACAATTTCAATTCTTCGTGGATTGAAGGAAAAATTTGAAATCTTCCATGGAATTAGAATAACTGACAATGCGATAGTTACTGCTGCAACAATGAGTGACAGATATATTAATGACAGATTTTTGCCAGATAAAGCGATTGACTTGATTGATGAAGCTGCTGCAAAGGTAAAAACTGAAATTAATTCGATGCCAGTTGAATTGGACGAAATTACAAGAAGATTGATGCAATTGGAAATTGAAAAAGTTGCATTGAGTAAAGAAACTGACAAGGCTTCTAAAGAAAGATTGACTACTCTTGAAAAAGAAATTGCTGATTTGAAGGATGAAGAAAAAGAATTGAAATCACAATGGGAAAGAGAAAAAGAAGAAGCTGGAAAAGTTGCTAAAATTAATGAAGAAATTGAAAAAATTAAATTGCAAATTGAAGAAGCTCAAAGAAAAAATGACTATAATAAATTGGCTGAACTTCAATATGGTAAATTGCCAGCATTAGAAAAACAAAAAGAAGCTGAAGAAGAAAAAGCTAAAGATAATTCTTCTGTTGCAAATAAATTATTAAAACAAGAAATTGACAGTGAAGAAATTGCTGAAGTTGTTGGAAAATGGACAGGAATTCCAGTTGCGAAATTGTTGCAAGGGGAAAGAGAAAAAATCTTACACTTGGCTGAACATATGAAAAAACGGGTAATTGGACAAGATGAAGCAATCGAAACTATTAGCGATACAATCATCCGTTCTCGTGCCGGATTAAAAGATCCAAACAGACCAATTGGTTCGTTCATATTCTTAGGACCTACTGGTGTTGGTAAAACTTATTTGACTAAGACATTAGCATTTAACTTGTTTGATGATGAAGACAATATTGTAAGAATCGATATGTCGGAATATATGGATAAATTCAGCGTCACTAGATTAATAGGAGCGCCTCCAGGATATGTTGGATACGAAGAAGGTGGACAATTGACAGAAGCTGTTAGAAGAAAACCTTATTCTGTAATCCTATTTGACGAAATTGAAAAAGCACATCCTGATGTATTCAATGTATTGTTGCAATTGCTAGATGATGGTAGACTTACTGACGGTAAAGGTAAAATGGTCGACTTCAAAAACACAATTGTAATTATGACATCAAACATCGGTAGTGAAATCATCTTGAATGACCCAATGGTAAGTGAACCTACAAAAGAAGCTGTTTTAGATGAAATGAAACATAGATTTAAACCAGAATTCTTAAACAGAATTGACGATATTATCGTGTTCAAAGCATTAGGAAAAGAAAGTATTAAAAACATTGTTAATCTTATCCTTGACGGTATCAATGAAAGATTGAAAGAACAATACATCAAAGTTGAATTTACCGACAAAGCATTGGATTACATCGTAGACGAAGCATATGATCCAGCTTACGGTGCAAGACCATTGAAACGATTTGTACAAAAGGATATTGAAACTAATTTATCTAAAATGATTTTAGGTGGAGAAGTTCCTGAAAATAGTGTTGTTAAAGTTGATAGCGATGGTAAGGATTTGATTTATAAAGTAGAAAAGTAGAAAAATAAAATAAGAAAATAATTTTAGATTAGTCTTTTGAAATTAATTCTTAAAAATTAATTTTCTAAAAAACAGAAAAGGAAGTATCAGAAATGGTACTTCTTTTTTGTATTTAATATGAGTTAATTATAACATTTTACTAAATTTTATCAAAAAATTTAAAATATTGCAGTTGAATTTTGTAAAATAATAAGATAAAATACAAATAAAGATTATTTGAAGTATATTTTCAAGAAGGAGAATTAACTATGAAAAAAGATTTAAAATGGGCAGTTTTAGGAACAGGAATAATTGCCAATGAAATGGCACAAGCTCTTGAAAAAATGGGTAAAAAGCTTTATGCAGTTGCTAACAGAACTCATGAAAAGGCTGTAGATTTTGCGAAAAAATATGGTGTCGAAAAAGTTTATGATAAAATAGAAGATATGTTTTCTGACGATGAAACTGATATTATCTACATTACTACACCTCATAATACGCACATAAAATTTATGATTGAAGCATTGAAAAACGGAAAACATGTACTATGTGAAAAATCAATTACATTAAATAGCGAAGAATTGGAAGAAGCTGTAAAATTGGCAAAAGAAAAAAATCTTATCTTAGGCGAAGCAATGACAATTTTTAATATGCCACTTTATGCTGAACTTTTAGAAATTGTAAATTCTGGAAAACTTGGCGATGTGAAAATGATACAAGTTAATTTTGGAAGTTACAAGGAATATGATATGACAAACAGATTTTTCAATAGAAATCTTGCAGGAGGAGCATTGCTTGATATAGGTGTTTATGCAATTTCAATTACAAGATTATTTATGACTTCAAAACCTAATAATGTGCTTTCCCAAGTGAAATATGCACCAACAGGAGTGGACGAACAAGTAGGTATAATTATGATGAATAAAGAACAGCAAATGTCAACAATCGCTCTTACACTTCATTCAAAACAACCAAAAAGAGTTGTAATCGCCTGTGAAAAAGCATATATTGAAATCACAGAATATCCAAGAGCTGACAAAGCTAAAATTGTTTATACCGAAACAGGTGAAGTTCAAGAAGTATTATCAGGAGTAACAGCGAATGCACTTCAATATGAACTTCAAAATATGGAAGAATCTGTGAGAACTGGAATTAATAAAATGAAACTTGATTATACTGTGGATGTCATGGATATTATGACAAAATTGCGTAAAGAATGGGGGATGACTTATCCTGAGGAAGAGGTATAGATAAAATTTTATTGAGTGTCTTGATGGCACTCAACTTTTTTTCTCTTTTTTAAGAAAGATTTTGTAACCTTTAGTTTTACTTGTATTTAAACCTATATTTAATTTATTTTCAAATAAAATTAAACGAAAAAAACTAATTTTTCCTATTTTTAAATCAATATTTACAATTTTATAAAATTTTCTTGCTCCTTAACCTCAAATATGTTATCCTAAAATCAAAAACACTAAAAAAAGGAAAAATATATGAAAAAAAACAAAATTCTTTATACGATAAACTACGACAAAATTGTGAATTTTAGAGAAAGAGTGACTCGTTTTACTGTTAGATTTGAATTTAAGGATTCTGAAAATGAAGAATATTCAGGAGAAGACTTTGCTCATTTGCATGATACTGGAAGATTGACGGAATTATTGATTGATGGTGCAGAATTGTTGATAAAAAAGGCAAATAATGAAAATCGTAAAACTAAATGGGATATTATCGCAGTAAAAGTTCATGGGGAAATTATTCTTATAAATACGGCTTTTCATCGATATATTACAGAAGCCATTTTTCACGATAATGAAATTTCTCCATTTGAAGAACCTTCGTATATAAAACCTGAAATTAAGCATAATAATAGCAAACTCGATTTTTATTTAGAAACTGAAAAAGAAAAAATTTTCATTGAAGTAAAAGGCTGTACTTTGGTAAATGGAAAAATTGCTCAATTTCTCTCCTTCAATTCGTGCCTTAAAACATTTGAGAGAACTTATGGAGCTTAAAAAAGAAGGCTTTCGGACAGCAGTTTTTATTTTGATATTCAGAAAATCTGAAATTTTCGCACCCGAACATATTATCGACAGAGAATTTTCTGAAACTTTTTATGAAGCGATAGAAAATGGTGTTGAAATTTATCCGATGCTTTTGGAATATAGGGAAGATGGGAATGTTTATTTTGTTAAGAAAATTGGGATAATGGAGAAGAGATTTTAGTAATTTTCTAGAATCTCTTTTCCCTCTAAATTTCTTAATCTGAAATATTTAATTTTTTGTTTAATTATAAAGAAATTTAATATTGCCTCAACTTAATTTACAAAAATTATAAACTTTATTTATCTAGTTTTTGATGCCGTGGACAATCTATCAAAAAACAGTCATATAAAAATTTAGGATAAATTTTTACTTCTGGTTTATAATCTGTTTTCAATATTTTTTCATATTCTGCCTTCAAATTCTTTATTTGCCTTTTTATCCCCCTAATTTCTTCTTTTTTATACGATTCCGTACATTCTGTTAAAAATTCTCCATTTTTAATGCTCTCTATTTCTTCATCTTTAATCTTCAAAACTATTTTAAAATTTTCTTGTAATTTTTCTATTTCATTTAACTGCTTTAGAGAATAAAAATAGAATCTCAGCCACCAAGCTGGAAATTGATAATCTTGTATTTTAAACTTTGAATAAATTTTTCGGCTTTTCTCATAACTTCCCACCAAATAATATAGCTCTGCAAATTCTTCCTCAAAAAAATCATCATTATTAACAGTTTCCAACATTAATTCATTAATTTCAGACTCAATATTTTCAAATTCCTTCAATCGAATCCTATTCACAATATAACTATATTTTATCTTAGCAAAATCCTCTTTTCCAAACTCAAAATCTTTTTTTATTAATTCTTCCAAAATTATTTTCGCCTCTTCGTTTTTTCCATTAACCATCAGCAAATTCGCATATTCAAACTTATAAATTGGATTATTTTCCAGCTCACAAGCTCTTTTATACATTTCTTCTGACTTATCGTATTTCCCAGCACCATAATAATTCGCCCCAAGTCCATAATAAGCCTTAGAATTATTTGGATTAAACGCCACAGCCTTTCTCAAAGTTCTAATCGCTCTTTTACTGCCATCTCTCTGATCATCATAATAATACCCTAAATTAGTATAAATCCGTGATTTTTCCTCATCAGTCAATTCATTTTCATATTTTTTAATAAATTCATTCAATAATTTATAAATATCCTCCCATTGATAGGTTAATTCATTATAAACTGCCGCTAATTGACAAATAACTTCCACATTTTTGGGATTTTTCAAAAAATATTTTTCCAAATAATCACAATATTCCATAAAAGCATGTCTATACTCATCATAATTTTTACTTTTATCAATTTCATCTTGAATATATTTTATCCAATCTTTTACTGTTTTCTTTTCTAAATTTTCTTGATTTTCCAATTTTCCTCCTAGTCTATTTTTGATTAACTATTTGTAAAAGTTTATAAGACCCCATTAATTTAGTATATTTTAATTTTTCATATTTTTTGTTTTTCTCAACTTTTTACCACTCTTTGACAAGAAATCTTGATCCTGTGCTACATAAATAATACTGTTATTTAATTTTAATAATTTTACTTTTATAATTATTAAAAAAAGACTGTTTATTTTTCTATAACATCAAATATAGACAATGCCACAGCTTTAGCTAATAATGGTGGAACAGCATTTCCCACCTGTGTATATTGAGGAACTTCTATTTTTCTTCTTTGACCTCCAGTAGTTCTTTTTCCTAAGAAAACAAAACTATCATCAAAAGATTGTAATCTAGCCATTTCTCTAACTGAAAAAGTTCTATTTTCAAAAGGTGAAATATAATCATCAGCCAAAGTAACTATAGTTCTTGATAGAGTTTTTTTATTCAACCTAACTCTAATATTTTTTTTGCTTAATATAGCATTTAAAATATTTTCTTTTTCTTCTTTACTTAAAATTTTAAAATTTTTAATACTTTCTATAAAATTTTCATAACAAGTATAGCCTAATCTCCCATATTTAAAAATATAGTCTAACAAATTTTTTAGTTCCAATATTTGCTCTATCCCCTCTGTTAATAAACGATTCTTAACATCTTTTGTTGTTTCACCAACTTTATATAGAGAAAATCTTTCAACTATGTAAGGAGAATGTCCAGATAATTCAATATTATTTATTTCATTACTTTTTATAGGTAAATTAGTAGAAATAGATTTAGTTCTCCCACTTTTAGTTTCATTAATGAAATCTAATCTATTTTCTTTTTGTAATTTTTCTAACTCTTTGTTTCTTATATTAGTATCAATAATCAAATCAGAAATAGCTTCATCAATACTAACTTTGTATTTTTTCTTATAATTACTTATATCTTTAGGTTCTGTCATATCTTTTTTATATGCTATTATAATAATTCTTTCTCTTTTTTGTGGAACACCAAAATCTGAGGCATTTAAAATTAATTTTTTAAAATCAATTTTATCTTCAGAATTATACTTTTTTATATTATATCCAATCTTTTTAAATTCTTTTTCAAGAATATCTGTTACTAAAGTATTGTCTGTATATTTTTCAAAATCATAACTTACAAAATTATTTAATTTTGTATCAAGTAAGCCCAATACATTTTCCATAACAACATAGTTAGGTTTAATTTCTGAAACTATTCTTAAGTATTCTCTAAATAAAAAATTTCTTGAGTCGTTTTTTTCTCTTTTTCCAGCACGACTAAATCCTTGACAAGGAGGACCTCCAAAAATTACATCTATTTTTCTATCAAAATTATTTTTAAAATATTCTAAACTACTTATAGAGTTTAATATAAAATCTCCAGTTAATTTAGAAATATCTTCTGTCAAAAAAAATGTATTGTACCCATTAATCAAACCTAATTGTTCATGTCTATTTTTATAAGTTAAAGATGCTTCAGGACTTTTATCATTAGAAAAAACAATATGAAATCCAGCTTGTAAAATTCCTTCGCTCATTCCACCAGCACCACAAAATAAATCTATTGCTAAGGGTTTTTTCAATATTATCACCTCTTTATTATTTTTTATATACATATTATATCTTATTTATAAAAGAAAGTCCAGGCTTTTTATAAACCAATTTCTTTTAAATCTAAATTTTTAATTCTCTCATTAAATTTAATTTCATTGTAACTTTCATGGAAATTATCATTAAAAATTTCATTAATATTCTTAGCAACATTTAATTTTGTTTTTTCTCCCCAAAATATTCCACCAGATAATTTATTAACTCTTAAAACTTGTGTACTTGTTTCTTTTATTTTATCTAAGTTTTTTTGAGTTGGAACAGTAATAAAAGAATATCTAAAATCTTTTATTTTATGAATAGAAAATCCATCTCTACCAATTTTAATATTATCTTTAGTAAAACCAGTTGAAGAGTATATGATATCCCAACCCATAGGAATTTGAGCATTATCATTCCAATTAGTTTTACATTGAATAACATTAACCTCTATTTTTGAAATATTATTCTCTATAATCTTATTTAAAAATAAATTTATTTTGTCTACAGAATAAGCATCTAATTCTTCTAATAAATCGATAGAAAAAACTTTATTTTCATATTCTTCTAATTTTTCTACAGAATAAGCAATATCTTTTTTTGGGGGAAATGTTACTGCAATTAAATCACTTTCACTATTTGATATGAAATTTCCATAATTTACAGTAATTGTTTTTTGAATAGTGTCAAAGTTAAATTTTTTTTTAGGTTTTATAACAATGGTTCTCGTTCCAATTAATCCTAAATTTAGATACCATGCCAATAAACTTTCCCAACCTGTTCCAGCACTCGAAACTTCACCTTGACCTCTATCTCCTGAACTTGTTAGTAAAAATATTCTTCTTAAATTTTCTCCTAACTTAAAAAAATTAACTTCATTTAATTCTTCATTATTTAAAAGAGTTAATATTTCTTTTTTCCAAGAATTTTCCCAACTTTGAGAAAAACTTTTTATCTCAAATAAATATTTAATAATTTCTTTTCTGTATATTTCTATTAATTTAATCATTTATGTTCTCCTAAAATTAAGATTTATTTTAATTATAACACAATAAAAAATTTTAGTCACTAAATTAATTTTAATATTGCAATTTATCTTTTATAAAATTTTAACTATTATTCTTTGAATTTTAGATTATTTAACATAATTTAAAACAATTTTTAGTATAAGTTAGAACAACAGTCTTATTATTATTTATTTTCCATTTTTCATAAAAACAAAAAAGACTACAATTTTACTTATAACCTTTTTTTAACAACCTATTTCTTCCGACTTTTTATAATCTTATCCACAGCCTTAACAACATCATAATCAAATTTATCCAATTCCACATCTTTTGTCGTCGGAATATACCACAGGAATTTTGAAAAATAATCTTTCAATTTTTTATCAGAAAAATCATAACCTGCCACTGCATAAGGATAATTTCTCATTATTTTTAAATCATCATCTGTAAGTTCTTTCAATTCATCTGCTGTTAAATATTCCGCACTGTAAGCAGCTTTTGTCAAATCATCTCTATACTTAAAGTTTTTTTCAGTTTTTTCAGGAAAATAGTAATTACCATTTAGATGTGTTATTTCTGTTAAGCTAAATTCATCTTCAGGGCTAAAATTCATTGTTTTAAAATGTAAATATCCTTTTTTCAATTTTGCATAAAGAACTTTGTACTGTCCATCTCTATCGTAATAATTTTTGTATCCATAATCAATATTTCCTTCTCCAGCCAATTGCCATTTTATCTCTTTTCCATCTTTTGTCTTTACCACAGGCATTGCAATAAGAGCATCTCCTGGCTCAACAATCACTTCAAAATTATCCACCTTCTGATTTTTCCATTTTGAAATAGTCGACCAGACATAGTTAAAATCAACAATTCCAACACCGCTACTTCCATCATAACGATAGCTGTGCTCAACTATATTTTCTCCTTTTTTAAAATTAGCCTTAAAGTAGTAAACATAACTCTTTTTGTAATATTCATATTCTTTTCGTGCCTTATCTTCATCATATTCCTTATAATATTTTTTAACTTCTTCCAGCTGCTTTACATCTTTTGGGGCAAAATCAGTCAATCTATACGCTTTTGTATTCACATTTTGTCCATTGACAGAAGTCTTAAAATCCTTGAAATGATCTCTTTCATCCCATTCTTCATTCCCACCTTCAGGCGTAATAAATCCAATATATCTC
This sequence comes from Leptotrichia rugosa, assembly GCF_041200005.1. Lineage (NCBI taxonomy): Bacteria > Fusobacteriati > Fusobacteriota > Fusobacteriia > Fusobacteriales > Leptotrichiaceae > Leptotrichia > Leptotrichia rugosa. The sequence goes on along the minus strand of NZ_CP165644.1, from coordinate 723,081 downwards.
TCCCCAGCTTCAGGACTATCGAACACAAATCTGACAGTTACCACCATTTCATTGTCTATCGTCCCATACTCCGACTTAAATTTTTCCAATTTAAAACGAAGCCTCTCACTCTTTATCGAAACATTCGACACATTCATCGGCACAATATGCCCACCTTCCGACCCAAATTCCCAGTCATTCGCCAACAAATTCGCACTGAAAATCATAATTAGAGCAAATAATAGCAGTATTCTGATTTTTTTCATGACTACCAACTCACTTTCTTTTATTTTTATATTTCATTAAAATTATACCTTATTTTTAATTTTTATCCAATATATTTTAATTCTATTTTTTATTATTTCAAAACCTTACAATACTCATATTTATGATTTTTATCCTCTGCCCGTGAACTATGCTCGTCCACTACTTTAAATGTATTTGGATCCGCATCATTCAATACATCTTCATTACAATATACATAATCATTACCCTTGATATAGAAATCATTCAAAAATTTACCCTTATCAGTGATTTTATTGAAATAATTACCGATATCATTTATTTTTAGAAAATAAATTCCATTTTTATCTTCTAAATAATAACCATTCCTATTTTGACTATTTAAATTCAAAATTTTAAAACTTTTAGAATCTAAATTTTCTTCTCTATCGGTTCCAAAATATACATTATCCTTATCTTTTGAAAAATCATTATTTAATACTTCAAATGTTTTTATATCAGCTCCTTTTATCAGAGGTTCTTTTTCAACAATCCAACTTATATAAAATATATTTTTATCATCTTTACTGTAATAATCATTTATCACTTCAAATGTATTAGGATTTGCACCTTTCAAAACTTTAACAACATTTTTTAAAGTATTATCTGTATCTAAAATATGTGATGGATCTAATTGAATATAATACACATTTTTACTATCTTTTGCATAATACGAATTATCTTTTTTTAAATTATTTTTTCTTATAATTTTAAAACTATTTGGATCAATTTCTTTTATTTTTTCACCCAAATAATACACACCATCTTTATTTTTTATAAGTTTTTCTTCAATTATTTTAAAATTCCCATCAGTATTTTTTATTCTTTTTATATCCGAATCTGAATTTAAATTATAATATATATTATTTTTATCAACAGCATAATATTCATTTAATTTTCTAAAAGTTTGGATATCTACTCCCTCTAACTTTTTCCCATTAGAATAAATGCTATTTTTATCTTTCACAATATCCTCTTTTACCTCAAATGTGCTAATATCTGCCCCTGACACTTTTTTATCCTCATAATAAACATTATTTCTATCTTTCGCATAGCCCCATCCCATTATTTCAAAACTATTTTTATCAGCTCCTTTAATTATCTTATCGAGATAATAAATTCCATTTTTATCTGATATATAGCTATCTGACAATTTTTTAAAACTTGCTTTATCAATAAACTTTAAAGGCTTTTCAAAATAATAAATATAATTCTTATCTCTTGTAAAAAAATCTCCTAAATCTTCAAAAGTTTCCTTATCATAATGCCGATTTGCTTCTGCATCAGGACTTCCAATCCAATATATACCGTTTTTATCCTTCACATAATTAATAAAATCATCTTTAGATTTTACAATTTTTACTGTATTTACATCCACATTAGGAAAATCAATTCCATTAATATAAACTGTATTTTTATCTCTTGCCACATTTCCTTCCAAAATTTCAAATGTTTTTATATCTACTTCATTATCTCCATTTTGTTTTTGCACCGTTTCTCCATTATAATAAATCGTTCCTTTATCTCTTGCATACCCATTTTTTAATATTTTAAAACTTTCCACATCAGGTAAAAATTTATTGTACTGATTGAATACCCCATTTACATATTTCACGACAAGTTCATCATCCCAATAAACTTTTCCATCTTTAACCGTATATTCTGCAAATCCAATATTTCCAATTAAAATAATTAATCCTAACATTCTAAAAAATTTTTTCATAAACCCATTCTCCTTCATCAAAAATTATTCAATAAATACAAAAAGACTGAAATAATCAGCCTTCTATCAAAAATTAATTTAAAAATGTTGTATTTTTAACTCACCACTGTTCCAATTTAATATGAACCCAAAAACCGTATATTCCAAATGTCACTACTATTAACAATAACCATTTTATCCAATTTCCAAACAATCCTACTGCAGTTCCATTAAATTTCAGTCTTCTTCCTTCTATAACAGTATGGTTTATTTTCCAGCCATAAATCATGCACAAAGCCCAAGGATAACAAATTCCAAATGTACATGAAGTTATTAGGCTTCCCAGAATAATCCATCCAACATAACTTAATAGCCCTCCATCGAAATGACTTCTATTTTCCAAATTTCCTCCTCACAATATATTTTTTTGTCAGTAACATAAAAAATGTCAATTTCCCAAAGAGTTTATATTACTAATTTTTTTATTATCTATTTTTTTTCAAATAATTAATAAGTTCTTGTTTATTATATTCATTTTTTTCTTTCAATATTCTTAACGAAATTGACAAAAACTTAAATGCATCAGCAATCCATCTTGTTTCTTCAGAAATATAAATTATTGCTTTTTCAAACATGTTTTGTGATTTTTCTACAAGTTTTAACTGCTCACTATTTAATTTGTTTAAAATATTCCCATAATTATCTAAAAATTCATATTTTTTCTTAAAATTATATTTGACTGTTTCTTTTCCATTCATCATCGCAATAATGTGCCCTTCAATCACAACTTCGACTTTTCCTTGAAATAAGCTTAAAAAATCACACTCTTGAACATTTAATAATTTTTCTAATCTTGGTAAGTTTTCCATTGTCGAATTTTCATCAAAAAAGATTTCGTCAACAAGTCCTTCTTTCCAAATGTTTAATTCTACTTCTGTTTTATCATTTTTTAAAATCATCTCAATCCTTCCTTTCTTTTTCTTTTCTTCTCTTCTTTTTTTTATATAAATTATAATTTAAGAATATTCTAATTTTAAAAATAATATCAGCTATTCTATTAATGTAATTGTTATATCACATTATTAATACATTGTCAATTAATGATAAAAAAAAGAGCTCTAAGAACTCTCATCAACATATTTATAAAATTTTGATGGTGGGACCGGTGGGGATCGAACCCACAACCTACCGATTAAGAGTCGGTTGCTCTGACCAGTTGAGCTACGGTCCCATAAAAAACTTTCAAACAACATAATTATATTATCATAATTTATCATTTTTGTCAAGGATTCTATAAATTTTTTCTAAAAAGAAATTTTCAAATCTCTCACAAGTAAATGATTTTCATTATAAAAGTGAGAGATTTTTTTCTAATACTTATTTATTAAACTTTTATTTATTTCTTTAATTTCTATTTCCCTTCAGCTACAACTTTATCCATCCATCTGAATAATTCATCTAGATCATAATCCCCCGAATGCGGTGTCGCCCAAGGTGCTGCAAAATCAACTTTTTTCCCAAGATTTTCCAATTTTATGGCAAGTATCGCAGGTATTGCAAGTGAAGTATCTTTGTCAATTGCACCGTGTCTTATTCTCCAATATTTCACTTTTGAACTGCTAATATAATTCATCGGATTCATCATTTTTATAATTTTCTTATCAGCCATTGTTCCATTTACTGTCGAATGTTCTAACATATATTCTGTAAAATGCTTATTATTTGTAGTTTCATCTCCAAATTCATTATTTTCTCCAGTCGACAAATCCACATTATCAAAGGCTCCAGGCGTTTTTTGTCTACCCATGTAAGCGATATATTTATTATAATCTAAATCTACAACTTTTCCATTTTTTATTGTTAAAAAGTCAAATTCTGATAAATCAGTTCCTTTTTTTAAAGCCGCATTTGCTGAATCAATATAATACTGTTTAATCTGATTTTTAAAACTTCCATTTCCATCTTTATCCAATGTCAAAAGTTTTCCATTTTTATCCTTCAATTTTAAACTATTCACATAATCAGGAAACATTTTTTTCAAATCATTTGAACGTGAAATTTCAGCATCAGTCAACGTACCCTCAGTGTATTTTCTTTCCACGTTGTAATCTAGCATTGAAATCTCTATCTTTTTATACGTTTTTACATCGTTAAACATCCACTCGTAAGCCGTATTTGCATTTTCTAAATTAGTTATTGGACAATAGGCTGAAACTGCGTAAATATCATCTCTGGCCTTCAATGCTCCAATTTCCTTCAAATAAGGCTCGTAATCCTTGTTATTCCCAGTTGCACCTAACAGAGCTGAAACCGCTCCTCCAGCACTTGTCCCATTAGAAATAATTCTGTCAGCTCTACCAGGCATTTTATTATCATTATAACGCAAATATCTGACAGCTGCCTTCAAATCTACAATTACAGCAGGTGCCTTTCCTGTATATTTCCCATCCTTTTCCAAAGTTCTACCTCTAGCTCCAAGACTTGCCACAACATATCCATTTGACAGTGCAACTAATGAAGCATCAGGTTTTCCATCTCTTCCATTTCACTCCAGCTGCTCCAGGCATATATCCTCCTACTGTATTTGGGAAAAATATTGGTGCAGATTTTGCATTGTATTTTCCAACTGATTTATTTTTAAAATATTCTTCTGGAATATAGATATTTATAGTCTGATAAGCAATATCAACTGGTTTTGCAACATAAACTATATTTTCATAGGCACGATAAGTAATGGTTTTTCCATTCACAGTTGCTGTTTTCGTCGTATAATTTTTATTTGCATCAAAATTTAAATTGTAACCATTTTCTGTTTTATTTGTTATCATATCTTCGGTTATTACTTTTTTATTCATAGGTGCTCCCCTTTGCGGCTTTTTATCTTCATTCTTATTTATTTCAGCATTTTTCTGATATTTACTAGAATCTACTAGTTCTTTTTTATTATCAGTAGCCATTGAAAAAGCTGAAATCAATAAACTTAATATAATTAATTTTTTTCCCATATTCATAAATTCTCCTTCTACTTTATTTATAAACAAAATTTGACTTTATTATACTCTGTTTTAATTTTTTGTCAATAAATTTACTTTTTTATTTTTCTAAAATTTATAAAAAAAAATTCAAATTTTATATTTCAAAAACTTGAATTTTTTTATTTATTAAATTTTTTAAATTTATTTTAATTTTATAAAAATTTTAAAATTGTCATAAGTAAAGGTACTACTATTATAAATAAAATTGTACTTGTCGTTACGACATTTGTGGCATATCCAATATCTCCTTTTGTTTCATTTGTTAATATTGGAAGTGCCGCAAATACTGGTGTTGCTGACTGAATTACGTATGTGTTTAAATCATTTCTAGTTATGTTTATATAATGTCCTGCCAACTTCACTAAAACTATCATTACAACTGAAGAAATTATAAATCTTCCAATTAGCGCCAAAACTGTATCTTTGTCAAATCTTATGCTGTGAAGCCCTGCGTCAGCTAATACAATTCCAATGTATAAAAGTGCAAGTGGAGTGACTATTTCTCCAACATAGTCAAGCGTGTTAAATATTGGCTTAGGTATTTCCACTTTTAATGCCAAAAATATGAATGATATTACAAATGCTACAAGTGCGGGCGACAACAATTTTTTCCAGTTGATTCCGCTTCTTTTTCTATTTTTTGAATCCACTTCCATAGGATCATTTTCCAAAAAAATGTATCCCAAAGTCCAAATTGATATAGTATTTGTAATATAATACATTAAATAATATGGTAAGCTTTGCTCTCCAAAAAGTGCAATATTTAATGGCATTCCAATAAAAATGGTATTACCATTTACGACAGCGTTGTAAAACGCACCACGACGACCATCTCTCATCTTTACCGCCTTTATCATTAAATAAGCGACTAAATAACCTATAATTACTGACAAAAATGTGAAAATAAGCCTATTTGACAAGTTTTCCAATACTTCTAATTTCAGATATTTGAATACTGAAACAAATATTGAAGCGGGTAATGATACATTCATAATTAATTTTGACACATTTTCACTGAATGTATGATGAAACCAGTGTCTTTTTTTTAGTACGTAACCTAATGCGATTATGAATATAACGGGAAAAATACTTCCCAGCGATGTAAAAAATACCATTTTTTCTCCTCTCAAAATATTAAATTTTTTTTACAAAAACAGTATAACACTATAAAAAAATAAAATCAAGATAAAAAAATAAGGAGAGAGAAATTTTCTCCCCTTATATTTTTCATTATAATTTAAATAATAAATCAGTATATGTTGGAAATTTCCATAAGTCTTTCTCAATAACTTTTTCCAAATTATCACAAGGAACTCTCAATGCTTCAAGTCCTGATACTAATTTTTCTTTTGCTAAATCAGTTTGTTTAGGAAGATCTTTCTCGTTTGAAACTCTTGCAATTTCTTTTTCAAGTGATTTTATTTCTTTTCTTAATGCTGTTACATTTGATAAAACATCTTTTAACAATTCTTCTTGCTCTTTTATAAAGGCTTTTCCATATTTTGAATTTTTTTCAATGTGGTCTGCCAATAAATTTGAAAATTTTAGCGCTGATGGCAAAATGTTTTTGTTTACAATGTCAATTAATGTTCTTGATTCAATGCTAAGCTGTTTTACATATCTTTCAGCATAAGCGTTATATCTTGCTAATGACTCTTGTTCTGACAACATTCCAATTTCATCTACTAATTCCAAAATTTCTGGCTCAATCATTTTTCTAAGTGCTGTGTTTGCAGAAACTTCGTTTGTAAGCCCTCTTCTTTTTGCTTCTTTAACCCATTCTTCGCTGTAGCCATTACCGTTGAAAATAATTCTGTGGTGTTTTTTGTAGGCATTTGCGATGATTTCGTTTATTACTTTTGGCAAAGTTTTTTCTGTCGCTTTTTCAAGTTTATCAGCATACTCTGACAATACTTTTCCAACTGCTGCATTTATTACTGCCGCTGTTGTTGCTGGAGTTGAGCTTGAACCTGGCATTCTAAATTCAAATTTATTTCCTGTGAAGGCAAAAGGTGAAGTTCTGTTTCTGTCTCCTGCGTCCATGCTGAATGTTGGCAGCACATCAACTGATAAGTTTACTTCTGAAGCTTCTGACACAGGTGCGTCTTTTTTGTTGGCAATATTATCTAAAATTGTTGTCAATTCGTCGCCTAAAAAGATTGAGATAATTGCTGGAGGTGCTTCGTGTCCTCCTAATCTGTGGTCATTTGTAGCAGTTGCAGTTGAGTATCTCAACATTGGATAATATCTATCCACAGCTTCAATTACAGCAGATACAAAAATTAAAAATTTTTTATTTGTTTTAGGATCTTTTCCAGGACTAAACAGGTTTTTCCCGTCATCAGTACCAAGCGACCAGTTGTTATGTTTTCCTGAACCGTTTACGCCGTCAAAAGGTTTTTCGTGAAGTAATGCCACCAAATCGTGTTTTAATGCAGTTTTTTCAATTGTTTCCATTATAATCTGGTTTTGGTCTGAAGCCAAGTTTGCAACTGAAAATAACGGTGCAACTTCAAATTGGTTTGGTGCAACCTCATTATGTCTAGTTTTTGATGGAATTCCTAATTTCCAAAGTTCTACATCGACATCACTCATAAAGTTTATAACTTTATCTTTAATTTTTCCAAAGTAGTGGTCGTTTAATTCCTGACCTTTTGGTGCAGGAGCTCCAAATAATGTTCTTCCAGTAAGAAGTAAATCATCTCTTGCTTCAAACATTTCTTTTTTAACCAAGAAATATTCCTGTTCAACTCCAAGTGTGTTAAATACATGTTTTGAAGTTGTATTTCCCAATGCTCTTAATACTCTTAACGATTGTTCACTTATATATTTCATTGTTCTTAGCAAAGGAACTTTCTTATCCAGAGCTTCACCTGTAAACGAAATAAATGCAGTTGGAATGTATAATGTAACTCCATTTTTATTTTCTCTTATGAATGGATATGAACTTGTATCCCAAATTGTATACCCTCTTGCTTCAAATGTGCTACGAAGACCTCCATTTGGAAATGATGAAGCATCAGGTTCACCTTTTATCAAATTGCTTCCTGAAAATTTGTAAATTAATTCTTCACTTTCTGTTGGTTCCAAAAATGAGTCGTGTTTTTCAGCTGTCAAGTCTGTTAGTGGCTGAAACCAGTGACAGTAGTGAGTTGCCCCTCTTTTAGTTGCCCAGTCTTTTATAGCATTTGCAATTACTTCTGCTGTTTCTTTTGATAATTCCGTTTTACCAAGCTGTGATGCTTTAAATTCTTTGAAAACTTCTTTAGAAACTCTTTTTTTAAGGTTGCTGTCCCTAAAGACATTCTCTCCAAAACTTTTCATAGCATTTTCCATAAATTTACCTCTTTCCTAATTTTTTAAGATTTTCATTTTTTGTAAGATTGAAAATGTGTAAAAACAATTAAAATGTGTAAGATACACTTTTTTAAAACTCTTTCAAAACTATTCATAAGCTTATTATACAATGTGTAAAATTATAAGTCAAATGAAAATTTTGATAATATTTTATTTTTTAAATATCTTTTTAAACCCACTATTTATCGTATTTTTTACTATTCATAAAAAATTATTACTTTGGAACTCAAATTTTTTTTTATATTTGCAAAATGATTTTGTGAAATGTATAATTGGTTCATCTATACAAGGCTAAAATATTTTTTTAAAATATTTTAGATAGAATCTAAAACATTGGAGGTACAGACTTTGGATAACAACATTCAAAATGTAAAACTAAAAAAATACGAGCTTTCAAGAAATTCACTTTATGAGCCGTATTTTGAAAAAGACAACTGCGGTATGGGATTTATCGCAAACATTGACAACAAGAAAACTAATCAAATCGTAAAAGACGGAATAAGAATTTTAGCTGGATTAGAACATCGTGGAGCAGAAGGATATGACTCAGATACTGGAGATGGAGCTGGGCTTTTGTTTGAAGTGCCGCACAAATTTTTTGCAGGAATTATTCCTAATCTTCCAGAATTTGGAGATTATGGGGTTGGAAACATATTTTTCCCAACTATAAAAGAAGAATTTGAAAAAATAAAATCTATTATTGAAGAAACTGTAAAAAACTCAAAAGATGAAATCCTAACTTGGAGAGAAGTTCCTATAAAAAAAGATGCCGTTGGAGTTCAAGCGCAATCTACAATGCCATCTGTCTGGCAACTTTTCATAAAAAGAGTAAATTCATCAAAAGAAGATTTTGAAAAAAATCTTTATATTTTAAGAAGAAAGATTGAAAATGCTGTAAAAAAAGCAAACTGCGACACTGAAGATAAATTTTACATAACAAAATTATCTTCAAAATCAATAGTTTATAAAGGTCTAGTAAAACCTGACCAAATTGAGAACTTCTATATTGACTTGCAATCAGACAAGCTTGTAAGTTCTTATTGCCTAGTTCACCAAAGATTTAGTACAAACACTTTCCCGGCGTGGAAACTTGCTCATCCATTCAGATTTTTGGCACACAATGGGGAAATTAATACTGTAAAAGGGAATGTGAACTGGATGAAAGCCAGAGAAATTGCACTATCTTCGCCTAACTATGAAGATATTAAAGAACTTTTTCCTGTAAATGATGAAGAATGGTCAGATTCAGCTAATCTTGATACCGTTATTGAACTTCTTGTATTTTCTGGAAAAACTTTGATGGAAGCAATTTCAATTTTAGTTCCTGCGGCTTGGGAAAAGGATCATACTAAATCTGAAGATTTGAAGGCATTTTATGACTATTATTCAGGATTAATGGAAGCTTGGGACGGACCTGCGGCCATGATTATGACTGATTCCAGATATTTAGTTGCAAAACTTGATAGAAATGGACTTAGACCGCTTAGATATATTTTGACTGATGATAATCAGATGCTTGTCGGTTCTGAAGTTGGAACTTTGCCAATTAAACCTGAAAATATTGTTCAAAGTGGAAGAGTTAAACCTGGAAAAGTTTTTGTAATTGATCTGGAAGAAAAAAAATTGTATAACGATGACGAAGTTAATGAAAAAGTTTTAAATGGAACAGATTTCAAAAAATTGATTAAAGATAAGAAAAATGTAAATGACTTGATGAAGGAAACTAATTTTGATTATAACAGAAATAGCGATTTAGATGACATTTACAACAAATTAAGATTATTTAGCTATTCAAGGGAAGATTTGCACATCTTGATTTCAAGAATGGCTATAACTGGGCAAGAACCACTTGGTTCAATGGGAAATGACGCAGCACTTGCTATTTTTTCTGAAAAGCCAAAATTGCTTTACAGCTACTTTAAACAATTGTTTGCACAAGTAACAAATCCTCCAATTGACCCAATTAGAGAAAATTTTGTTATGTCGCTTAGAACACAGCTTTACAGAAAAGCAAATATTTTAGAAAAAGATTCTGAAGCTGGAAAAACTTTAGTTTTGGATTCACCAATTATGGACAACAAGACTATGGAATTTTTGAAAAATTATGAAAGAGATGGTAAAAAACCTGCTATTTTAGATATAACTTTCAAGCCAACTGAAAACTTGGAAGAAAGACTGGATAAAATATTTAAGCTTGCTGAAGATGCAATTGATAGTGGAGTAAAATCTATTATTTTATCTGATAGAAATGCTGATACTGAAAATGTGGCAATTCCAGCTTTACTTGCTGTTGCTGGGCTTCATCACTATTTAATTAGAAACAAAAAACGAAATGAAATTGATATTTTGGTAGAAACTGGAGAAGCTAGGGAAATTATGCATTTTGCATTGCTGATCGGATACGGTGCAACTGCGATTAATCCTTACTTGGCACTTGATTCAATTGAATATATGGTAAAAAATAAACTTTACTTGAATGCCGATGAATCTGAAATAAAAGATTTACAATACAACTATTTGAAAGCTCAGAAAAAATCAATCTTGAAAACTATGTCAAAAATGGGAATTTCAACTGTTGACAGTTATAGAGGAGCACAAATTTTTGAAGCTGTTGGATTGTCAACTGAATTAGTTAAAAAATATTTCACAGGAACTGTTTCAAGAATCGAAGGGCTTACAATTAAAACATTGGAAGATGAAGTGCTAAATAACTTTGATGATGCAATTGACTCGATAAATCTTGGTGCTGAAACACTTTATGTGGACGGAGAATATTCTTGGATGAAGGAAGGAACAAATAGAATTCTTACTCCTGATGCGATTGCAAAAGTTCAAGATGCCGCAAATAGAGATGACTATAATACTTACAAGGAATTTGCAAAAATTGTAAACGACCAAAGTCAGCATTTGCTTACAATAAGAGGAATGCTAAAATTCCATTCTGACAGAAAACCTGTTTCAATTGACAAAGTTGAGCCAGTTGAAGCAATTATGAAACGATTTGTTACTGGAGCAATGTCATTCGGGTCAATTTCAAAGGAAGCTCATGAAGCGATTGCAAGAGCTTTAAATACAATTGGCGGGCGTTCTAACTGCGGAGAAGGTGGAGAAAATCCTGAAAGATTTTTAGATAACAGAAGAAGTGCTACAAAGCAAATTGCATCTGGAAGATTTGGAGTTACAACTGATTACTTGGTAAATGCCGATGAATTACAAATTAAGATGGCTCAAGGGGCAAAACCTGGAGAAGGTGGACAATTACCTGGATTTAAAGTAAATAAAGAAATTGGTGCTACTCGTCATACAACACCTGGAATTAGCTTAATTTCTCCACCACCACACCACGATATTTACTCAATCGAAGATTTGGCACAACTAATTTTTGACTTGAAAAATGTAAATGAAAAAGCTAGAATTAGTGTTAAATTGGTGTCTGAAGCTGGAGTTGGAGTCGTTGCCTCTGGAGTTGCTAAGGCAAAATCTGAAATGATATTAATTTCTGGACATGACGGAGGAACTGGAGCGTCTCCTCTATCTTCAATTAAACATGCTGGGTTACCTTGGGAATTAGGACTTTCTGAAGCTCACCAAATTTTAAAGGAACACAAATTGAGAAGCAGAGTTACTCTTCAAGTTGATGGAAAATTAAAAACTGGTAGAGATTTAGTAATTGGAGCGATTTTAGGAGCTGAAGAGTTTGGATTTGCAACAATGCCGCTTGTAATTTTAGGATGTATTATGATGAGAAAATGTCATACAAATATGTGTCCAGTTGGAGTTGCAACTCAATCTGAAGAACTTCGTAAGAAATTTACTGGACAATATGAAAATATCATCAGATACTTTAGATTTATCTCACAGGAAGCAAGAGAAATTATGGCAGAACTTGGAGTTACAAAACTTGATGAATTAATTGGAAAAGCTGATGAATTCTTGGAGGTTTCTAAAACTTCAAAATTAGAAAAAGTTAAAAATGTAGACTTAGGAAAAATTCTTTACACTAACAAGAATAGCGACAGTCCAAATGTAAAAACTCAAAATCAAGACTTTAAAATGGAAAATATAATTGATAGAAAATTAATCAAACTTGCAAGTGCAACTTTTGAAAGCGATAAAAATAATGTTGCAAAAACTGTAATTAATGAAAAAATTGAAAACTTTGACAGAAGTTTTGGAGCGATGTTAAGTGGAGAAGTTGCTAGAACATTTGGTGGATATAAACTTGAAGATGATACAATTACACTAAACTTGGAAGGAATCGGTGGACAAAGTTTTGGTGTGTTTGGAGCAAAAGGTATTACTTATAATTTGACTGGACAATCAAATGATTACATCGGAAAAGGACTGTTTGGAGCAAAAATTATTATTAAAAAACCTGAAGTTTCTAAATACGAAGCAGATGAAAATATAATTGGAGGAAATGCCATTTTATACGGTGCTATCAGAGGAGAAGCTTATTTAAACGGAGTTGCTGGAGAAAGATTCTGTGTTAGAAACTCTGGAGCGGTTGCTGTTGTAGAAGGTGTTGGAGATCACGGCTGTGAATACATGACTGGAGGTCGTGCTATTGTTTTAGGAGAAACTGGGAAAAACTTTGCCGCTGGTATGAGTGGTGGAATTGCTTATGTTTATGATAAAAACAACACTTTTGAGAAAAATTTGAATAAAGAAATGGTCGATTTTGACGAACTTAACGAAGTTTATGAAAATGAAATAAAAACTTATGTGGAAAAACACTTTAATTATACAGGAAGTGTCGCTGCAAAGGAAATTTTAAACAATTGGGAAACTGAAAAACAAAACTTTAAAGTTGTTATTGCACCTGAATTTAAAGAAATATTTGAGAGAGGTGAGGCTTAGAAATGGGAAAACTAGGTGGATTTTTAGAAATACATAGAGAAGAGAAAAAAATTAGGGAGATTTCTGACAGAATTAAAGATTTTAATGAAATTGACATCCCTTTAAATGATGAATACATAGAAACACAGGCGGCTAGATGTATGGACTGCGGAGTTCCTTTTTGCCATTGGGCCTGTCCAGTTGACAACCACTGTCCTGAATGGCAGGATTTAGTCTATAACGGCGAATGGAAAAAGGCTTTGGACTTACTTTTGTCAACAAATCCATTTCCTGAATTTACTGGGCGAATTTGTCCAGCACTTTGTGAAGGAAGCTGTACTTTAGGAAAAAATGACAAGCCTGTAACTACTAAAAATATTGAACTTGCCATTATTGAAAAAGGTTGGAAAAACGGATGGGTAAAACCAAAAACTCCTAAAAAAAGATTTGACAAAAAAATCGCAGTAATTGGAAGTGGACCATCTGGACTTGCTGCCGCTCAAACTTTAAATAGATTTGGTTACAATGTTACAGTTTACGAAAAAAATGAGAGAGCTGGTGGATTACTTGCACTTGGAATTCCTGATTTTAAGCTTGACAAGAAAATAATTGACAGAAGAGTAAAACTTATGGAAGAAGAAGGTGTTAAATTTATTTACAACACTGAAGCTGGAAAAGACATTTCCAACGAAGAACTGGAAAAAGAGTTTGACATAATTCTTATGTCTTGCGGATCAAAACAAGCTAGAGATTTGAATATCAAAGGAAGAGAAGCAAAAGGAGTTTATCTTGCAATGGACTTTTTGACTCAGCAAAACAGAAAAGTAAATAATATTCCTTTGTACAACGAGGAAATTGATGTGAAAGGTAAAAATGTGCTTGTAATCGGTGGTGGAGATACTGGTTCTGACTGTGTTGGAACTTCTGTAAGACAAGGTGCTGCCAGTGTAAAACAAATTGAAATTTTAAATAAGCCATCTGAAACTCGTGCATCAAAAAATCCTTGGCCACAATTTCCAATGTATCTAAAAACTTCGACTTCTCACAAGGAAGCGACAGAAGTTTACGGAAATGACCCAAGGGAATGGAATGTTACAACAAAAGAATTTGTAAAAGATGAAAACGGAAATCTTTGTGGAGTAAAAATCGCAAAAGTTGAAAGTTTTGTAAATGAAGATGGAAGACTTGGATTTAGGGAAGTTGAGGGCTCTGAAGAAATAATGAAAGTTGACTTTGTCTTTTTAGCAATCGGATTTTTACATCCATACTTTGAAGGACTTTTAGAAAACTCAAAAGTTGAATTGGATGGGCGTGGAAATGTTAGTGCAAACGTCATCGACTTTAAAACTTCTGCTCCAAAATATTTTGCCGCAGGAGATGTGAGACGAGGGCAATCACTTGTTGTCTGGGCAATTAGTGAAGGTAGAAATGCTGCGAAGGCTATTCATGAATATTTGAGAAAAAATAAATAATATATAACAAACCTCTTAGAAAAAATAAAATTCTAAGAGGTTTTTTTATTTTAATTTATAAATAAATTTAAAATTTAAATAAATTAATTTTTTTATTTTTAGAAAATTTTATTCAGAAAATTCTCCCATTTTTCTAAATTTTTTGTATCTTCTCTCAAGTAATTCCTCAATAGAGAATTTATCTATTTTTTTAAATTCCTCTAAAACAGCCATTCTTAAATTTTGCGCTGTTTTTTCAAAATCTCTATGTGCTCCGCCTAATGGTTCTTTAACTATTCCGTCAATTACTCCCAGATTTTTTAGACTTATTGCATCCATTTTCAAATTTTTAGCAGCTTCTGGAGCTTTTGAAGCGTCGTTAAAAAGTATTGAAGCACATCCTTCAGGCGAAATAACAGAATATACGCTATTTTCAAGCATAAGCACAGAATCAGCGACACCAATTCCAAGTGCACCTCCGCTTCCTCCTTCACCGATGACAACAGATATAATAGGTACTTTTAATCCAAACATTTCCGCCAGATTTTTAGCGATTGCTTCTCCCTGACCTTTTTCTTCAGCTTCAATCCCTGGATAAGCTCCTGCTGTGTCTATCAAAGTTAAAATAGGAAGTTTAAATCTCTCAGCCATTCTCATAAGTCTCAGCGCTTTTCTGTATCCTTCTGGACTTGCCATTCCAAAATTTCTGTAAATATTTGAATCGATGTCTCTACCTTTTTGATGTCCAATTATCATAAGCTTA
This sequence comes from Leptotrichia rugosa, assembly GCF_041200005.1. Classification (NCBI taxonomy): domain Bacteria; kingdom Fusobacteriati; phylum Fusobacteriota; class Fusobacteriia; order Fusobacteriales; family Leptotrichiaceae; genus Leptotrichia; species Leptotrichia rugosa. Next base: position 707,673 of record NZ_CP165644.1, on the reverse strand, counting down.
TATCCTTCAACATTTGCCAGTCCTCCAACAATTGCATGATCATCTTTAGATAATCTATCTCCGTGAAGTTCAACAAAATCCTCAGTTAATTCATTTATATAATCTAGTGTATACGGTCTTTGCGGATTTCTTGAGATTTGGATTCTAGCCCAAGCATCCATCTCATTTTCTTCAAAATTTCTATACTTTTCTTCCAGCTGCTTTTCCAATTCAGAAATTTGAGATGAAAAGTCAATGCTTTTTTCTTTGGAAAAATTTTTTAACTCTGCTATGTTATTTTCTAATTCTTTTATTTCATCTTTTAAACTCATATCTTTTCCTCTCTAAATCTTAATAAAATTTATTAAATTATATTAATTTTTCAATTATTCTATAGATTGTTTCTTTCAGATCTTTTCTTTCAGAAATAACATCCACCATCCCATGTTCCAACAAAAATTCCGCTCTTTGAAATCCTTTTGGCAATTTTTGATTAACAGTTTGCTCAATTACTCTTGGCCCTGCAAATGCAATTAGCGCATTTGGCTCAGTCACAATTACATCTCCAAGCATTGCAAACGATGCCGTAACTCCACCTGTAGTCGGATCGACTGGAACGGAGATAAAAGGAATCCCAGCTTCATTTAATCTTTTTACAGCTCCAGAGGTCTTTGCCATTTGCATAAGTGAAACAATTCCCTCCTGCATTCTAGCTCCACCAGAGCTTGAGACAATTACAACCGGTATTTTTTTCTCAAGTCCACGTTCTAACGCACGAGTTATTTTTTCTCCAACAACGGAACCCATACTACCACCCATAAAATTAAATTCCATAGCCGCAATACTAACTTCTATCCCATTTATTTTCCCAATTCCACTGATTACACCGTCAAGCATTCTACTTTTTTCTCTTGCCACTTCCAATTTTTCTTCGTAACCTGAAAAATCTAAGATATTTTTTGAATGAACCGTCATATCTTCTTCAAAAAATGTCTCATGATCAATAAGCAGCTCAATTCGTTCAAATGCCGTAAGCCTAAAATAATTTCCACATTTTGGACAAATATTTAAATTGTTTTTTAAATCTTCGTTGTAAATGATTTCATTACAACGCTTACATTTTTGCCACTTATTGTCATCAACAACATCAAGCGTCAATTTTGATTTAGCTGTAAGTGTTGCATACTTGTTTTTTGATTTTCTGCTCGAAAATAATCCCATTTTTTTACCTCTCACATTTATTAATTTTTATTGATTTTTACTTTACTTAAAATAGTAAAATATAACACATGTTACATAAAGATGATACCCTATCATAATTAGAAAAAACTTTATTTAATATTATTAAATCATATTAAATAAAAACTTCACTTTCAATTGAAAATTTAAAATTATCAAAAGAAACGAAATAGCAGCACAAATAAAATTTTTCCCCTTTTTTTCCATATTTAGAATCTCCAATTATTGGTAAACCTGCATTTGCAAGTTGTGCTCTTATCTGATGCTTTCTTCCAGTTACCAAATCAATATCCAAAACTATATTTTTTTTATCTTTTAATAATTCAAAATTTTTTAAGTGTGCAAGTTTTTTCTCTTTAAAATATGTGATACTTTTTTTTGAATCTTTTGAAATTGGACTGTCGCTTACAATTACTCCATTTTTTTCTGTTGTCAAATAATTTTCAATCTTAAAATTTAATTTATTTTCTTTTTTTAACTCTTTTAATTCTTTAATTTTAATATTTACATTATCTATATTATTTGTATTTTTCTTATTGTTATTTTGAACAATCGCAAAATATTTTTTTTTGACTTCATTATTTCTAATTTTTTCCGAAATGTACCGTAAAAACTTTAAATTCTTACAGCCAATCACAAGTCCTGATGTATCGTAATCCAAGCGATTTGAAAAATTTATATTCTTATTTTGATAAATTTTTTTAAAAACTTCTGAGAGTCCATAACTATGCCCAGTTCCTTTGTGCATCGCAACTTTTTCTTTCTTATTCACAATGAAAAAATCTTTATTCTCAAAAATTATCATTTTTTTATAATTTTCAATATTCTCTTTTTTTATCTTAATTTTTTCAAAATTATTTTCTTTTTTTTCAGAAGATTTCAACATTTTTATTGTCAGAATATCGCCCAAAGAAAGTCTATAACTTTCTTTGGACTTTTTAGCATTAACTTTCACATCTCCATTTCTAATAGCGGAAAAAATCTTGCTAAGCGACTCATTTTTAAACTGTTTTCGCAAATACCTGTCAAGACGCATATTTTCCATTTCAGAGTTCACAACTACTTTTTTTTCTTCCAAATTTTTCTCCTAATCTGCGTGAATTTTTACACTCTCAACTAATCCTATCATAAGAAATGCCGCAAGAAATGAACTTCCTCCATAACTCATAAAAAGAAGCGGCTTTCCAGTAACTGGCACAAGTCCTATTGTCATTCCAACATTTACGATTACATGCATAAAAAACACGCCTGAAATTCCGTAGAGGAGCAATTTCCCAAATTCATCATGTATTACACGAGTTATTCTCATCGTCCTGAATATAAGCCCGAAATATAATAGCAAAGTTAAAACCGAACCAGCAAACCCCAATTCTTCAGATAAAACTGAGAAAATAAAGTCTGTCTGAGCTTCTGGTAAAAATTCCAGTCGACTTTGACTTCCTTGCAAAACTCCCTTTCCAAGAACTCCTCCTGCTCCAACTGAAATTTTAGACTGAGTGACGTGCCACCCAGTTCCTTTCTCATCCTTTTCTGGCCGCAAAAATGTTTCCACTCTCGTTTTTTGATATTTACTAAGCACAAATCTATACACAGGATAAATTGAGAGCAAGATAACCGTTCCAATTATCCAAATCGGCTTCATATTCGCACCGTATAAAAATATCATAAATACATAAGCTGCGACTGTAATCAAAGTTGTTCCCAAATCTGGCTGAATTAAAATTAAAAGAATAAGTGGTGAAACAGGCAAAATTGCTGTTACAATATCTTTTAAATTATTAATTCCATCTTTATATTCTTGTGCAATTCTATATGCAATCATTATGATAATTGCAATTTTTACAAATTCCGAAGGCTGCAATTGAAAAGGTCCAATCGAAATCCAACGTTGCGCTCCCAATGTTTTTTTTCCTAAAAATCTTACAACAAGTAAAAGAACAATACATATCCCATATATATGTCTAGTGTATTTTTTTACTTCTCTGTAATCAATAAACGATATAATAATTAATAAAATTGTCCCTATCACAATCCACATGATATTTTTCCCAACAAATCCACTTTTTCTTGTCGCACTGTAAACAAATATTGTACTAAGTGTTACAAGTGCATATGTTATCAACAAAATTATTTTGTCCATCTGAGAAAAACTATTTTTTATCTGTTCTAATAATCTCTGGTTCTGTAACATTTTCATCTCCTAATTTTATTTTATATTTCCTAAAACTGTAATATTTTTTTTGATATACTGATTTTTTAAAAATTTATTTATATCTTTTAATTTCACATTATTTATTTCATCTTTCAATTTTTGCGGCTCCAAAATCTCATTTTTTCTAGAATAATAGTTTCCAAGAATGTTCATTCTCGCACGAGGATTTTCAAACGAAAACGCAATTTTACTCAAATATTTATTCTTAGCCTTTTGAAGTTCCTCCTGCGAAACGCCATTTTCTCTCAATTTTTCAAATTCATTTAATGTAATTTCTATCGCTTTTTTATAATTTTGAACATTTGTACCGATGTAAGTTGACGAAATTCCCCCTGAGAGATAATACTGGTTGTAAGTATAAACCGAATAAGCAAGTCCATTTTTTTCACGAATTTGTTGAAAAAGTCTGGAACTCATAGAACCACCTATGATGTTTGAGGAAAGATCTAAATAAACTTTTTCTTTGCTATCATATTTTTCCCCTTCAAAAGATATGCAGATATTTACTTGATTGATGTCCTTTTTTTCGATTCTTTTACCTTCGTTAAACGAAAAATCAATTTTATCCCTTCTATCAATCTTTTTATCTTCCAATTTATCAAAATACTCATTAACTTTTGAAATAATTTCATCTTTGTCAAAATTTCCTGAAACTACGACAAAAATATTATCTTTTGTATATCTTTCGCTATAATATTTTTTTATTTCTTCAGAGCTAAATCCTTTTACGCTCTCTTTAGTCCCAATAATCGGCTTTCTATACTGTCCATTTATACAATCTCCATAATTTAATTCAAAAACTAAGTCATCAGGCGTATCTTTATACATTTTTATCTCTTCAATAACCACATCTTTTTCTTTTTCCAGCTCATCCTTATCAATGATCGAATTTGTAACTATATCAAACAAAATGTCCACCGATTTTCCCAAAAATTCAGTCAGTGTATTTATATAAAAGACTGTTTCTTCCTTTGTCGTATGTGCGTTTATATTTGCTCCAAGATAATCAATTTCACTTGAAATTTCAAAATAATTTCTCTTTTTTGTCCCTTTAAAAATCATATGTTCCAAAAGATGTGAAATTCCTTCTTCATTATCACTTTCATCTTTTGATCCAGTTTTTACAAAAACTCCAACTGAGCAAGTTGAAATATTTTCTAATCTATCAAAAATAACTTCTATTCCTGATTTTGTTTTAATTTTTTCCGTCATTTTTTTATCCTTTCCAAATTTTAATATTCGGCATCTTTAAATAATTTTACTCCAATGGCAAAAAATACTACCAAAGGTAAAAAACATGCCATATAAATTGGTATAGTTCCAGATACAGCAAGTGAACGCAAAATTGTAGCAGCACCGTAATAAGCATACCCTATTATAACCGATAATCCAATATTTACTGCAGCTCCACCTCTGACATATCTACTTCCAAGCGATAGCCCAATAAAGCACATAACAAAAGACGACAGTGAAAAAGCTATTCTATAATAAAACTCTATCCGCAAATCCAGCGAATCTGCTCCAACTCTTGTAAAATAGACAACTTTTTTTCGTAGCTCAGGCATTGTCAAATTTTTTACTTTTACAGGACTTGCAAGTACATAATCCATAGGAGCTGTAAAATTTAATTTTGAATTATCTATCGGAGTTGTCAAATTTGTCGTAAGATTATAATCTTTTAAATCAACAAATCGCCATCTGTTTGTATTTGGATTGATTCTTGCACTTTTTGCCGTGTACATTTTATTAATTTTTTTAAATCCTCTGTCCATTTTTATAATTATAATATTTTTCATTTCTCCCGTCATTCGACTTGCATATTCGGTAAAAAGAACTGTATTTTTATCAACTTTTACAAAAATAAAATTTCTTTCAGATTTTGACTTTTGAACATCTATCTCATTAACTTTAAGTTCTTTCAAATTTTCTTTTTTAGCATTTGCTTTTCCCAAGTAACTGTAATTTAGCCAAAATATTCCAGAACTTATCAAAAATGAAATTATTACTGGAAATAAAACTACTCTTGAAAAACTTATTCCACTTGTTTTCATAGCGGTAACTTCCAGCTGCTTTGCCATTTTACTTATACACAAAAGACTTCCTAATAGCACTCCAAGTGGCGCTGTGTTTGTTACAATTTCAGGAATTCCGTATCTTAAATATTTTATTGCATCATGAAATTTAAATTTTCCATCCATAATCCAACCTGTAATATTAATACTCTCCGCCAACAAAAATATTAAGAAGAACATCATCATACCCAAAATAAAACTTTTTATATAATTTACGATTATATACCTATCTAATTTACTTATCATTTAATATTACTCCTTTTTTGGCTTAATTCCCTTTCATCTTTTTCACAGAAAAATAGATACAAAGCAAGAAAAGTACAAAATTTGGCGTCCACATCGCAATATTTGCAGGAACATGATTTTTTAACACCAAAATTTTAGCATAACTAGCCAGACCAATATATCCAAAAATTACAATAAGGCTGACACCAAAACTGATTCCCCTTCCGCTTCTTCTGTGACCCACCGAAAGCAAAACTCCCAGCCAGCATAAAAATGTACTTCCAATAGGTCCAATCATTCTTTGATACATTTCAACTAATGCCTTTAGTGCATTTTCTCTTTTTTCTGGATCTTTATTTTTAATATTCTTTTTATAATACTTTTTTAGCTCTTTCAAATTCATTTCTTTTCTACTTTTTTCCTTCACTTTTTTTTCTGATTTAAAAAATGTAGAAATTGGAACTTCTTGTTCTTGATATTTTGCTTGAACATGACTGCTTCCGTCATTTTTAAACAAAAATCCTTCGATATTTTTAAATCTTATTATCCCTGGATCAAATTTTGCATTTTCTGCTAAAAATACAATGGGATATGGATTATCCCCTCTTTTATTTATAAACAAAAAATGTTTCGCTGTCGCATTTTTATTATTCACTTCATCAATATAAAAGCCAAATCCCTTTTCTTCATTTGTCAAAAATATTTTTTCTTCCGTCAGTGAATTTGGTTTAGAGGCAAGTAGCAGCTTTGTTTGTGCATTAATATTTGCAAGTGCTCTAGGGTTTACATAAATTTCCAGGCTCAGACCAATTATTGTTAGAATAAGTCCAAAAATAAACGCTGGTCTAATTATTCTAAAAAGCCCGATTCCAGAACCTTCCATTGCGACAATTTCATTAGTTTCAGAAAGCCCGCCATAAACTAGCATTACTCCTAAAAATGCTCCCATCGGTATAGTCTGGACAAGTACACCAGGCATAGCATAACACACATAATCCACTATTGACATGGCTGGTAAATCACTCGCAAACAATCTCTCCATAACTTCCATTACAACATTTAACATCATAATAAATGTAAATATGCTAATTCCAAATAGCGACGGTAAAATTAATGAACTATAAATATATCTATCTATCGTTTTCATATTTTTTCCTTTATTTTTTTAAAATTTAAAACTGCCATCTTTATTATTTCTTCTATAATAATCCAGCACTTCTTTTATTTTTTCCCTCTCTTTTTTTTCTTCCGTATAATTTTTAATAGAATATTTCATAAACTTTGGAAATAAATCTACATATTGAGGAGCGAAATTCGCTACGGTCTGTATCACTTGACTCTCTTTGCACAAAACTCTAACTCTTTTACTCTTCATTCCGCCTATTACGACTATAACATAGATAATTAATACAACCAAAAACATTTTTATACCAGCAAATAACATTCCAGCCGCTCCATTAAATCTTTCATCCACTTTTATTTTTTTTAAAAATTGGGAATTTTTGAACAAAAATATTGTAATAATTAAATAAAGCAGGAATATTAATATTATGTAAAAATTCAATTGATTGAATAATGATGCTTTAGGTCTTTTAATAACCGTGTTAAATAATAATTTTGAAAAAAACATAATAAATATCCATTTAAACATGTCATAAAATCCCAAAGTAAATCCATATCCGTATCCCATTACGAGAAATGCCACCAACATCATCACAAATACTGTGTCCAATATCATAAAAATTCTCCTATTTTACATAAATTCTCGGAACTCTCTGACTAATTCCACACAAAATTTCATATGAAATTGTATTACATAAATTTGCAACTTCTGAAACACTTATATTTTCCCCAAAAAATTCAACTACATCGCCTTTTTTCACTTCATCTGCCAATTCTGCTGGAATGTGCACCATAAGCTGATCCATACAAACTCTTCCCACGATTTCGCATCTATGTCCTTTATAATAGACATAACCTTTATTTGACAAATCTCGTCTCACTCCGTCAGCATAACCTATAGAAACAGTCGCATAAGTCTGCCCTGCTTTTCCCAAATAAGTGTTTCCATAACTTATAAAGCTATCTTCTTTTAATTTTTTGATATAGCTGATTTTAGCAAAAAGTGACATCACAGGTTTAAATTTATAAGGCTTTGTCTCTTCATCGGTAACACCACCGTAAATTATTATTCCAACTCTCACAAAATCATATTTGTCATTTTTCAATTTTAAACTTCCAAAACTGTTTAACAAATGTTTGTATTTTACAGATGGTAATTTTGAAATTATTTTTTTGCTAATTTCTTCAAAGTTATTTTCTTGAAACTCAGTATATTTCGCATCCGTATCAGAAGAAGAAAAATGGGAAAAAATTCCAATTGGTTTAACAAATTTACAATTTTTTAGTTTTTCTATTAATTCATCAATTTCATATTTTTGAAATCCAACTCTTCCCATTCCTGTGTCAACTTTTAAAAAGACATCAGTTGGAATTTGAGATTTTTCCAAATATTTAATTTCTTCAAAGTCTGTTACCATAAAATAAATATTTTTTTCTGAAATTTTATCCATATATTCATATTCTATCGGTCCTAATATAAGAACGCTCACATCATTGTCAAATTCCTTTACTTTTAGCGCTTCTTCCGCAGTTGCAACAGCAAAGTGCCTAATTCTTTTTTGAATCAGCGATTCGCATATTTTCAACATTCCATGACCATAAGCATCCGCTTTTATAACGGCTATCATCTTTTCTTTTGGTGCCACTTTTTCAATTTCATCTATATTGTGATATAAGTTTTTAATGTTTATTTCCGCCCAACAACGCATTTTAATTCACCTCTATAATTATTATAGGAGCAAAAAGCTCCTATTTTATTGATTAAACTAATACTTTATCTTTTTCATCGTATCCGTTTACTGTTTTAGTTGTTCTATTTGATTTTTCTTGTTTTTTATCGTTATTGTTATTTTTTTTCAATTTTTTCATCAAATAAACTAGCGGACTTGCCACAAATATTGATGAATAAGTACCAAACAACATTCCTAAAAACAATGTCATACTAAAAGTTTTTAGCGAATCTCCACCAAAAATAAGTAAAACTATAACTGAAAATAATGTTGTAAGAGAAGTATAAATCGAACGAGCAAATACTTGATTTATCCCAGTTTCAATAATTTCTGAAAAAGGTTTATTTTCTCTATTTTTCTTATTTTTCTTTTCATTTTCACGAATTCTGTCAAACACCACAATCGTATCGTTTATTGAATATCCTAAAATTGTTAAAATTGCTGCAACAAACGGAGTATCAATTTCGTATCTGAAAAGCGCAATAAGTCCAAATGAAATAATTACATCGTGAAGAAGTGCCAAAATTCCAGCAATGGCATAAACTAGCTCAAATCTTACAGTTATGTAAATTACAATAAATATACTTCCAATCAAAAGCGCCTTTATCGCATTCATAGTCAATTCTTTCCCAATTACTGCTCCAACTGTGTCATCTTTTGTAATTTCATATTTTCCAGTATTTTTTTCAAGCTGTGTCAACATTTCATTTTTTTGCGCATTTGTCAACTGACTTGTTCTAATTATAACACTGTTGTCTGTTTCTGAAAACTGCACTCTTTTTGTTTTTAGTTGCGGAATCGCACTTATCAAACTGTCCAATGTTCCATTTACTTTTATCTGTTCCACCTTTTGTGGATATTTTAGCTGAATAAGATTTCCACCTTTAAAATCTATTCCCAAATTTAATTTTATAGTAAAAAGAAATATTAGGGACAATATTACCATTATTGCTGAAAATGATAAATAATATTTTTGATGTTTTATCACTCGAAATTTAGTCATTTTTTGGAACTCCTTTCCAGAACAGCTGTTCTTTTTTCAAATTAAATGTTTTTACAACAAAACGAAGTAACACTTTTGATACAAATACTGCTGTTATTATTGTAACAACTACCCCAAGCGATAAAGTTACGGCAAAACCTTTAATCGGTCCTGTTCCCAAGAAAAATAGGACTGCTGCTATTAATAATGTCGTTATATTTCCGTCAATTATTGCTGGAAGAGCGTTACTGTATCCTTTTTCTATTGCATCGTGTAAAGATTCTCCCAATTTCTTCTTTAATTCTCTCGTATGTAATTACATTTGAGTCAACTGCCATTCCAAGCGTCAAAATAAATCCAGCAATTCCCGGAAGTGTCAATGCCGCACCAACCATGCTAAGTGAAGCCAATACCAAAAATCCATTTATAAGTAGAGCAATATCCGCCACAATTCCAGGTATTTTATAAATTGCTATCATAAAAATTGAAATTGCTAATATCGCAATTACTCCAGCTATTTCAGTTTTTTGAATTGAATCAACTCCAAGTGTCGCTCCAACTGTTCTATTTTCAACAATTTTTATTTCCACAGGAAGTGCACCAGATTTTAATAAATTTGCCAAATCATTTGCTGATTCCATCGTAAAGTTTCCACTTATACTTCCGCTTCCACCAGCAATTTCTTCGTTAATTCTAGGAGCTGACTGTTCTTTACCGTCAAGCATGATTGCAAGTTGTTTTCCTTTGTTTTCTCTCGTAATTTTGGCAAATTTTTCGGCTCCAGAAGGAGTTAGCTCAAAAGTTACAACTGGACGGCTCAAGTTATCTTGTCCAATTCCCGCATTTTTAAGCGCTCCACCTTCTAAAAGTGTCGGTCCATAATTTCCATTTGCATCTTTTATTTTAAATTCCAGCTTTGCTGTTGTCCCTATCAAGTCAACTGCTTTTTTAGGATCTTTAATTCCCGCAAGTTCTACGATTAACTTGTCATTTCCACTTATTTGAATTACAGGTTCTGCTACTCCAAGGCTGTTTACCCTTCTCTCAATAATGTCTCTTACTTTATTCATCGTATCCTTGTCAATCTTCCCCTGCGCTTGAAGCACAACCGAAGTTCCTCCACGCAAATCCAGTCCAAGCTTTATTTTATTCAATGACAAAATAATAGCTGGAACGACTAATATAATAAGTAGCCAAATATAGTGCTTTTTACTATTTTCCATTTTAAAATCCTTTCTTTTTTATTTTAATGTATCTAAATATTTTTGTAAAATTATCGAGGCTGCCACCATATCCACAACTTTTCTTCGCTCTCTTCCATTTTTTTTAGAATAATTTTTTAAATAATGCTCAGCTTCCGTCGTTGTGTACCTCTCATCCATAAAAATAATCTGAACTCCTGTTATTTCTTTTTTTAACTCTTCCACGAATTCTTCTACTTTTTCAACTTGCCTTTTTTTGCTTCCATCTAAACTTTTTGGAAGTCCGACAACAACTTTTTTTGTGTTTTCATCGTCTAATATCTCTTTTATCCGAGAAACAGGCTCAGTTTTATTTCTGTCAATTACTTCAAGAGCAGTCGCAAGAATCCCCAAAGGATCGCATTTTGCCACTCCAATTCTCACATCTCCAACATCAAGTCCAATAAATTTTTTCATTTTTTTCTCATTTCTAAATTTTATTATTCAAATTATGAATTAATTTTTTGACAAGGGGATAACCTCCTTGCTAATTGGCATTTATTCAATTATATAAATTACAATTTTTCATTTACAAACTCAAATGCTTTATCAACAGCTTCTTTTACAGCATTTCCATCTTTCCCGCCAGCTTGTGCAAAATCAGGTCTTCCTCCACCGTTTCCACCAGCAACTGCAGCTGCTGTCTTCACGATTTCTCCAGCTTTTATTTTTTTAGTCAAATCTTTTGTAACTCCTACGACAAATATCGCTTTTCCATCATTATTCGCTCCCAAAATAATAATTCCAGATTGAAGTTTTTCTTTTCCTCTATCTACGATTTCTTTTAATTCATTTACATCTTTATTTGCAAATGCAGCTTTTAATACTTTTACTCCATTTATTTCATCTACATTTTCAAGTAATTCATTGATTTCATATTTTACTAATTTAGTTTGTAATTGCTCATATTCTTTTACGATATTTTTAGCTTCTGCGATATATTTCTCTACAACGTCAACCACATTTTTTCCATCAGTTTTCAACATTCCAGCAACTTTACTTAATTTTTCTTCAAGTTTATTAACATATTTCAAACTTGCATGTCCTGTTGTTGCTGTAATTCTACGAGTTCCTGAAGCTATTCCACTTTCAGATTCAATATTGAATAATCCGATTTCTCCAGTAGACTTAACATGTGCACCTCCACAAAGCTCGATTGAATATCCGTCAATTTCAACGACACGAACTACATCTCCATATTTATCAGAGAAAAGTGCCATAGCTCCTCTTTTTTTCGCATCTTCAATATTTTCAAAATCAATTTTAACTTTCAAGTTAGATAAAATAATGTCATTTACAGCTTTTTCGATTTTTTCAATCATTTCTGGCTCAATTGCTTCATAATGTGAAAAGTCAAATCTCAATTTTTCATCATCTACAAGCGAACCAGACTGCTCAACATGAGTTCCTAAATTTTCTCTTAAAACTTTATGTAAAATATGTGTTGCAGTATGGTTTCTTTGGATATCTTTTCTACGATCCGCATCAATTTCCATTTTTACTTCTGCACCAACTGCTGGAGCAATTCCTTTTTTAACCTCAACTTGATGAATAAACACATCATGTTTTTTCACAACATTTACAACTTTTCCTTCAAATTCTCCAGAAGTAATAATTCCAGTATCCGCAACTTGTCCTCCTGATTCCGCATAAAATGGCGTTTTATCAAAAATAACTTCGTATCCAGAAATTCCTTCACTTTTAGCAATATGCAAAATTTTCCCTTTATCTTCAAATTTTTCATATCCTGTGAACTCAGTTTTCCCATGTTTTTCAAAAAACTCGTCAATAAATTCATCTTTTATCATATCCGAAACCGTAACTCTGCTATTTTTCGATCTTCGTACTTGCTCTTCCAATTTTTTATTAAATTCGTCTTCCGAAACTTCATACCCTTGATTTTCCAAAATTAATTCTGTCAATTCAAATGGAAGCCCAAATGTGTCGTATAATTTAAACGAAGCATCTGCAGAAAGTTTTTTAGTTCCCTCTTTATCCATTTTTTCAATTTCTTCAGTTAGCATTTCGATTCCATTTTTCAATGTCAACGCAAATCTTTCTTGCTCAAGTCTTAAAACTTTTTCAATATATTCTTGTTTTTCAACTAATTCTGGATATGCCTCTTTCATATTTTCCACAACATAAGGCACTAATTTATACAAAAACAGATCATCTTTTGTTATTTCTAAATTCTGCTTTGCAACAATTCCAGCACCAAATGCTCTTCTTATAATTTTTCTTAAAATATATCCACGACCTTCATTTGATGGCAAAACTCCATCCGCTATTAAAAACACCGATGCTCTTATGTGATCTGCAATAACTTTTACCGTAATATCAAAATCTTCTTTTTTTATGTCCAAAACTTTTTCAATTCCTCTTATTATTGGCATAAATATATCAGTTTCAAAGTTATTGTCTTTATTTTGCACAACTGAAGCAATTCTTTCAAGTCCTGCTCCTGTATCAATATTTTTTTGCGGAAGTGGCACCAAACTTCCATCTTCAAGTCTATTCCACTCAGTAAACACAAGATTCCAGATTTCTAAAAATCTGTCTCCTTCATCTCCCGGATTGCAGTTAATCTCTTCGTTATTTTCCCCCATTCTTAGAGTATCGTAGTAAATTTCACTACACGGACCACAAGAACCAATAGGCCCTGCTGCCCACCAATTATCTTCTTCACCAAGCCGAACTATTCTCTCAGCTGGAACTCCAATATGTTTATTCCAAATTTCATACGCTTCGTCATCCGTCGTAAATACTGATACATAAAGTCTTTCAGGATCTAATTTCAAAACTTTTGTTATGTATTCCCAAGACCATTCAATCGCTTCTTTCTTGAAATAATCCCCAAACGAGAAATTTCCAAGCATTTCAAAAAAAGTGTGATGTCTAGGCGTTCTCCCAACATTCTCCAAATCATTTGTTCTTATACATTTTTGATAAGTTGTAATCCTTGGAAATGGCGCTTGTTTTTCTCCCAAGAAAAATGGTTTAAAAGGAACCATTCCTGCGACTGTCAAAAGCAAACTTTTGTCATCAGGTATCAGCGATGCACTTTCAAAGTGTTTATGCTCTTTAGTTTTAAAATAATCAATAAAACTTTTTCTTAATTCATTTCCTGTCATTTTTTCTATTTTCTCCTTCATTTTTAGAATTTTTTTCTCATAAAAGCAACAACTTTTACATATTTTTCTATTTAATCCAACTTGAATTTATCTCCCAAATAAATTCTTCTAGCAGTTTCATTAGCCGCAATTTGTTCACCTGTTCCAGAAATCAGGATTGTTCCTTCTGCCATTATATACGCTCTTTCCGTGATTCTAAGTGTTTCACGCACATTATGGTCAGTAATCAAAACTCCAAGTCCCCGCTCCTTTAACTGAATTATTATGTTTTGAATGTCTTCCACAGCAATCGGGTCAACTCCCGCAAAAGGTTCATCAAGCAGTATAAAATCTGGATTTGTAGAAATTGTTCTGGCAATTTCCACCCTTCTTCTCTCCCCACCTGACAGTGCGTAACCCAAACTTTTCGCCACATGCGACAATTTAAATTCTTCAATAAGACTCTGCATTCTGTCAATTCTTTCTTTCTTTCTCACTTTCCGCATTTCCAAAACCGAAATTATATTTTCTTCAACCGTCAAATTTCTAAAGACTGAAGCTTCTTGCGGCAAATACCCAAGCCCAAGCCTTGCTCTCTTATACATTGGAAAATTTGTAATTTCTTGTCCATTGTACATGACACGACCATAATTTGGTCTAACAATTCCCGTAATCATATAAAACGTCGTCGTCTTTCCAGCACCATTTGGACCAAGTAGTCCCACAACTTCACCTTTTTCCATTGCAAGGCTGACATTTTTAACAACTTCTCTCTTTTTATATATCTTTTTTAAACTATCAGCTTCTATACTGATTTTTCTGGCCATTTTTTTCTCCTCTCTAAAAACTGGCATTTATAAAAGTCGAAAAAGCCAGAAGTTTTCAGCACTTTTTCAACATATATTTAATGTTTTTTTACATATCTGGGATACTTTTAGAAATCAAATAAACATAATTTATAGCCTATTAGGTGTTAAATTACTAATCATATCTATAGCATCCTTTTCAGATATAGTTTTATTACTTTCTCCTTTTATTTTATCCTCAGAATATTTTACGTTTTTTACATTATTGTTTCCTTTCAGATTACTAATTATATCTATTCTATCTTCCTCAGGTATATCATAACTATAGGTTGTTGCTTTGTCTTCTTTTATTATTTCATCTTCAAAATGTTTTTTATTTTTTGCAGCACTACTTCTAGAAGTTAAAATACTGTCATTTTTTCCTTTTAAATTATCAGCTATGTTTATTCTGTCTTCTTCAGGCACACTGTTATAGGTATACGCTGCTGTTTTTACTTCTTTTATTTTTGGCTTATTCTTGATGCTTCCCAGTCTGTATCCTAATCTTATGCCGAATGTATCAATTTTACTTTTAACTTTTATGGGATTAATTGTGTCTTTTGGCTGATATTTAAAATTTGCTCTTTCATAAAGAGCTTCTAGGGAAATTGGACCTAACTCCGTACCTAATCCTCCTGCATAATAAAGTCCACCATGAAGATCCTTTTTATTAAAATTTTCTTCCTTTATCTCACCATATACATATCCTACTCGTCCAACAGCGTAAAGCAGATTGTTTCCCTTATTATTTACCAAATTAATTTTTGTTGTAGCATAAGCAGGATAAGTTCTTAAAACGTGCTTTTCCTCTTTATTGTTAAAAAAAGGAGAAATATCAAGGAATCTTTGCTCTACACCCAATCCTAGTTCAATAGCTCCCTGATTATCAAATAAATATTCCAACCCGACAACAGGCATTCCTTTAACATCAAAATCTGATTTTGCAGACTGCCATTTATTATTTTTCATACCCGTTCCCAAAAATTGCTTTGGATGAACATTGTATCTGTCCTTGAAATTATATCCTACATTTAATCTAAGTTCCCCGCCATTCCACTTTCTTTTCATAATTTTGTCTGTAGTGTACTGCATATCTCCAGTTTTAGCAAAAATATCTGTTCTGAAAGGATCAAAAGGCACAACATCATTTTTTTTCTTTGGTAAATTTTTTATATTTCCAATACTGTATCCTATTCTTACACCGACTGTATTTATATTATCTTTGGTCTTTTTAAAATTATTTAGGGTACTTATGTTATTTCTGTTTATATTACCCAAATTTACTTTATCGTATCGTAAATTTGATCTTTCATATAAAGCTTCTATGGAAACTGGTCCAACTTGAGTACCTAAACCACCTGCATAATAAAGTCCACCACGAAAATTTTTATCTTTTAAATCTTCTTTATTATCTTTTCCAGCTTTAGCATAAGCATATCCCCCTCTTCCAATAAGATAGAGTAAGTCATTTCCAGCTTTAGAAGTTATTAAATTATATTTACCTGTCAAATACATCGGTGTTATTTCGTACATTCTCATTTCATTTTTATCTTTTAAAGCTGAAGATTTTACAGAAAATTTATGTTCTGCACCGATTCCCAATTCGAGTCTTCCCTGATTATCGAATAGCCACTCAATTCCCGCAACGGGTCCATTTTTAAATTTATAATCATAATTGGTGTTAGAAAGTCCTTTTTGATATTTGGTTAAATCATTTTTATACGCTCTATCAAAATCCCAACCCCCATTTATTTTAACTTCCTGAGCCATTTCCGTAACTGTTGATAGCATCATTGCGCTTAAAATATGTAATTTTTTCATATTTTTCGTTCTCCTTTATTTTGCACATGCCTTTTTTATGATTTCACACCAAAAATCTATAAAAAAATTATAAAAAATATTATATAATGTTATATTTTGACTGAAATTATCTTTTCTAACAAATACATTTTACTAAATTTCTTAGAAATTTTCAAGAAAAAAATATTAATTTCAATTACCTTTAATACATTAAGTTCTCTCTAAAGAACTCCTCGTATTTGGAAATAATTCAAAAAATTTTTAAAAATTCAAATATTCTTTTTTTATTTTCTAAATATATTAATATTTAATCAGTTTACATTTTCTGAATTCTTAAAAATAAATTTTTTTCTAATAAATAAAAAGGAAACTGTTTCACAAAATAATTCTTGTGAGACAGCCCCTTTTTTTATCCAAAACTAAATTTTCTAGTTTGAAAAAAATTTCAACTTATATTGACTGTAGTTTTTCACTATCTTTGCATGTATTCAAAATAGTTTTAGTACCACTCTCTTATCACCGTACCAAGACTTTATTATTCTATTCTTTGAATCACTATTTCTGGTACAAACGCACATAATCAATCTCTGTGGTTTGAACTGGGAACGGAGAATGCTCAGAAGGTGGATTCAATCCTGATTCCCATTCCACGTAGTCATTAATAATGAAATGCCATTTATCATTCTCAAATCCTTGTTTGACTAAAGCAGAAGGAATATTCAGCTTGCTAAAGTCTTCATCTGGCATAGTAGAAAGATAATTGCCATATTGGTCATATCTAGTATTATCAACTACACTGATACGTTGAGCATCCTTAATACGGTAATGAACCACAGGAATCAACCTTCCATCCATATAATAACGTACTTTTGTTCCATCAAACTCAATTGCCCAAACGTGCCATTCATGTGTCAGTGACGTAGTATGTCCACCAACAATATTTTCCAAACGGTGTGTAAAGCCACGCGGTGTCCATTCATGATTGACTTGACTGTAATAACAGCTGATATTAGTTGCAGGCCATGCATAACTAGGAGTACTTGAAAACCATTCCAAAATTAATAATGAACCATAAGGAGCATTTCCACCAGGAACTTTGCAGGCAGGTGTATCCACATCGTTTCGCTGTTTCTGCATCCAAAGGGCCGTACGCATTCCTTGCAAGTGATTCCAATTCATTTTGGCACGTATTTCTGCACGGAACGGTTTAGAGGCATCTACAATATTGCCAGATTCTAGTCTACCACTTGAATACTGAGTAACTTTACCTGCAGGGCATACACCTGTAGTTGCATTTGCATCAGTTAAAGGATCGCCTTTTCTGTTAACACAATGACGTCGTGTAGTAAGTATTGCGTGATCACCATCTAAACTGATACTGCTTGGCAAATAAGTTAAATGGCTACCCAAATGATTGATAATTCTTTTACTTACCCAGTCAGAAGGAATATTTCTGTCTTTAAATTCCCAACATTTTACACTCTTCCATTGTCCCGAAGCATCAGTTGCACTATCACATCCATTTGTAAGTGGAGCTGGAGTAGGTGCTGGTGCCGGATGATTATTATTAATGAATCTTCGGATTACATCTACTGCTTTTTTTTCAGTGCCGTCTGATTTCCAAATTCCAAAATAATTTTCAGGATCTGCTGCATCCAGTATATCAAGACGTCCATTATGATCAGTATCAATGTTCGCATCAGGAACGCCATCTCCATTTGTATCAATATTTACATCAAGCCAGCCATCGCCATTACTGTCCTTATCTAATATTCCCGAAGTAATGTAAGGCTTTCTGTCTTTTGCCTGATAAAAAATAAGAGGCCCATATATATTTGATTTTTGATATTGATCTAAAATTTTACTTATCACATTAGCTTGTTTTGTTTCTTCAACACCAGGATAAGCAGCATCTATTCCTACTTCTGTTATCCATATTTTTTTATTTCCATCACCGTGTTCTGACATTATCTGATATAATGTTTTTTCTCCTCCTCCAGGTGCTACAACGTCGCCTATCATGTTTGCCCAGCCATTATCTCGAAAAGTTCTGGCATAAATTCCGTAAGGATGGTGTGATAAACCATCGAAATAGCCTTTTGCCCCAGCTCTGTACATTCTTTCTAAAAATTCCATAGGTCCAACATATCCTGTTGAACTATTGCTGTTTCCTACCGTCATTCCACCTGCCATAACATTTACATCATTATGAGCATCATGTGCTGCTGTATACGCTATTTTTAGTAAATCTGTATAATGTTCAGGATTCGGTCTAGGATTTTGAATAGTATCATGCCAAAATTCTGGATTTCCTGGTTCATTCCAAAATTCATAGTCTATTACTCCCTTTGGAGCATATCTTTTTACTAATGCACTTACAAAATTTGAGAACTCATTATTATACTGTGGAAGTGGTGCAAACGAAGCAACCCAAATTTTTCTTGCATTTAACGCATTTTTTTCAGCAGCTGAAAGACTGTCCGCTCCTGTCGCCCATTCTGGAGCACCACTTATCTGCATTAAAACTTTCAAGTTATATTTTCTTGCAAGAGCAACGGCGTCATCTATATCCTGCCAGTCATATCCTCCATTTTTCTGAGATTGAATTCTATTCCACGAAGCTGTGATTCTTACCCATTGAAATCCCACTCTTGCTGCTTTTGAATAAGAGTCTTCCGCTTCTTGAAGATTACTTCTCCAAAATGGATTAACAGGTTGTATTCCAATTCCTCTTACATTATGTATCTTTGAATCTTCTTTTTTCCGTTTTTTAGGGCTAGAATTATCATCTCCGCCTTTTTGAGGATTAAATTTATTGTTTTCGCCACCACCTTTTTGAGGTTTAGAAGTGCCATTACCTCCGCCACCTCCGCCGTGATGTCTAGTCGCGCCAATAATTGCTCCAACAGCAGGAACCGCTCCGCCAATAATAGGTACAACAGGCGATACTCCGCCTATACCTCCTCCTGACAGTCCCGTACTTCCACCTGATTGTCCTACCGTTCCAACAACATTGTTCACTGGCGCTACTGTCGTATCTGAACAGTTCAATATTACTGCATCATTATTCTCGGGATTGTCTGGAAAAACCTTATTTCCGTCAATGACTCTAACTATATTTGAACATTTTAATGTGATTTCAGTTGTATTTACTGTTCCACTATTTATCGTTGTTTCCTTTTTTAGAAGATTTTCAGATGTACCTGAACACTTTAAAACTATGTTGTTTGTTACTGTATTTGAACATTTCAACTGTACCGCATTGGCACTTTCAATTTGAGATAATTCATCTATTTTAATTATTCTAACTATATTTGAACATTTTAAAAGCTTTTCAGCTGTATTTACATCTTTTGTCAGTTCATCTTCCGTGCTTTCACTTGTATTTAAACATTTCAGCAATATATTTTGAGAACTTATTTTATTTGTTCCAATAATATTTTCACTGCCAGTTTCAGAATTTATACATTTTAAAAATATATTATTGCCGTTATTTTCAGTTATTCCAGTTCCTTGTGCATTTTCCCCCGCCATATTTGAACATTTTAACAATATCTCGCTACTATTTTTTATTTCATTTGCCGAAGATGTTACATTATCTACATTTTCAGCCATTATTGAAAAACTTATACAAATTAAGAGTAACCCCCTAACTATAAATTTTACCATTTTGTATCTCCCTTTTCTAATTAACGTTTCAACTTTATCTTTTGTGTTTTTATAAATTTTAACGTATTATAAAAAACTATTTTTTTGAATGAATCAAATTATTCTTCTTTTTCAAAATCTTTTTCATATTGAACTCCGTCATAATCTAATGTTGCCGTGTGCTTTTTACCATTTTTAGACCATTTTACCGGCACATCTATCGCTTTTTTATGAACATTTATTTTTACAGTCGACGGCAAATTTTCTCCATTTTCCGGAAAATAAATGTTGTCCGCTGCACGAGTCAGCATCTCTTTTGTACTCTCAGACGACACTGACTTATTAAAGTTTTTCTCAGCCGTGTCAGTTCCAGCTTTGGCTTTTGCATTAATTGCAACTTCTTGAGTTTTTCCACCGTAAAATGATTTGTTGACTTTTCCAGTGACTGACATAAGTGCTGAATTCGAAGATTTCCATTTTATCGAAACAGGCACTCCATTTGAAGCTGTCATCGCTTTCGGTAAAACTGCTCTTCCATTTTCTTCATTAAAGGATAATTTATTTATAACTTCCTGTACTGCCGCCACATTTTTAGGATCTGATTTATTTTGCTCAAATCCGCCATTATTCAATTCATATTGCATTTGAATATTTCCATAATTTTCAAGCACTCTATTTCTTATGTCATATGTTGCTTCTTTAGAAGAAATTATTGTTTTTCCTTGATAAGTCACAACATTTCCATTTAATCTTATCTTTTTGTCCTTTAAATAAATAATTGCTTTGTCAGCACTTGTATTAATCGTTTTAAACTGTGGCAATGTACTTACAATTTTAACATTGTTTCTAGCATAACCCTCCTGTTTATTCATATCCATATACAAGTAATTTGAAGTCATTTTGGTACTATTTTTAAAGTCAACCATTACTTTGTCTCTTGCAAGAATCAAGTTTCTTAGCGAATCCATTTCATTATACTGTGAATCAAGCGTAATATCCTTGTAAGTCATATGAACATTTTGTTTAATTTCAGTACGGGTGATACTCATATTATTTCCTTTTTTATGTTTAACAAAATAAACTTTTGCAGTATTTCCTCTAAAATGTACAGCTTCCGATTCCACAAGCGGTCTTGGATCATTTGCCAAATCTTTTACATTTCCACGAATTTTCCCAGTTACATGTCCATCAAACCTAAATTCTTTTTTCTCAAAACTTCCTTGACCTTTATCCGCTGAAATTCTATCCCCTTGAACACTTGTCATAACCATTTTATTTGCGTAAATGTCTTTAGAAATCGTATTCATCGTACCATTTTCTCCATGTACCGTAAAATTTTGTTTTCTCACGTTAAAAGGTCCGTTCATCGTTGCGTCTCCAGTGGCAAAGCTATACACAAGTCCTGTTCCATCCATTTTATAGTCATCATAATTAACTGTATAATAATCATTTGTTGTCATAGTTCGTGCTTTCAAGTTATAAACTCCGCTTCTGTAAGTTCCTGTCGTCTTTCGTGGCAAATAATTATAAGTTCCATTTCCATCACCATTTATTATTTGGGCAACTTTGTCATAAAAGACATGGTCTCCGGTAATTATCATTGTTTTTCCAGTATAAACGACATGTCCTCTTCCATCAACTTGCTTTTTATCGACAAGATATACTGCACTATCCGCTGTAACGACGCTTTCTTTTCCTATATAAACGACATGTCCATTTCCATTAATTTGTTTTTTCTTGATAAAATACACAGCTGTATCTGCTTTAACAACACTTTCTTTTCCAGTATAAACAACGTTTCCAAAGCCTTCTACTCTTTCGTTCTCGTCGTCTTTCATATAATAATCCGCCTTTTGAGCATCCAATTTGTTTTCAGGATCTTTATAATGTACATTTCCTTCTGCATTTCCTATTTGGTTGATCTGATCGTATCGCATTTTATCCGCAGTCAGCGTTCTTTTAGTCTTTTCTTCTGTATAGACAACATGCCCCTCTGCAATACTTACTTTTGTTGGATCGTTGTAAGTCATTTTGTCTGTTGTTATTTTCTTTTTATCTTTGTTGTTTACATAACTCACATGTCCTGTCGCAACTATATCTTGAAAAGTTGTCGTCGTTTCGACTTTATCCGATTCAGAAACGGTTTTATCAACATTGTTTACAAGTTTTGTCCGAACTGGAGAAATTAACTTATCACCTTGTTTTTTATAATCTGCCCTCTCGGTATAGATTTCCCATTTTTTATCTTTTGTCGCTCCCACGACTTTTCCTTTCAAAATTGCATCGTAAGTTTTTGTATTTACTTCCCCTTCTTTTCCAGAAATAAGCATTTTTTTCTTGACCAAATCAATTATAACTTTTTTAAATTTTACAACTTCATCACCCTCAGAACCAATTTGCTCATCGGCATAAACTATCACTTCATCTTTTAGTCTATATATAACTTTTTTAGCTTTCATATCTTTTTGCATCTGATCCAATGGCGCTGGAATTTTTTTAAAAAACACGGTATATATAAAGTATATCAATATTAAAAGCAATACTCCATAAATTATTTTTTTCCACATTTTTTTCTCCTAATTATCTTTTTTTATTTTTTCTTTCAACTCAAATAGAAATTTCATCGCTTTCATCGGAGTTACATTATTTACATCATAATTTTCAATATCTAAAACAATTTTTTCTAAATTTTCTTTTTCTCTTTCAATATTTTCTTTTTCTTTTTTTATTTCAAAAATTCTTTTTTCATAAAAATTATTTTTTGTTTCTGAATTGTTTTCAAATTCCTGTCTTTTTTCACAAATCTCAAGAGCTTCCTCGTTCATAGAAAAAAGTGAGAGCTGTGTCACATCTATCGTCTTTTCTATAAGCTCCTTTTTCTGCTCTAATCGCTTCAAAAATCTTTTTCCTTCACTCAAAATTTCCCTTGGAAGTCCCGCAAGTCTTGCAACTTCAATTCCATACGACTTATCAGCGCCACCTTTTACAATATTTCGCAAAAACATAATTTTCCCATCTTTTTCATCAACTTCAATCCGATAATTTTTTATATTTTTAAATTTTGACGCAAGGTCAGTAAGTTCGTGATAATGTGTCGCAAAAACTGTTTTTGCCCCGATTTTGTCGTGAATGTAAATCGAAATCGCTGTCGCAATTGAAATTCCATCAAAAGTGGAAGTTCCTCTTCCAACTTCATCCAAAATCACAAGGCTATTTTTCGTCGCATTGTTCAAAATATTTGAAACTTCGCTCATTTCCACCATAAACGTACTTTGCCCTGATAAAATATCGTCTGATGCGCCAATTCGAGTCAAATATTTGTCAACGATTGAAAGTTTTGTACTTTTTGCTGGAACAAATGAACCAATTTGAGCCATGATTGAAATTAGTGCAATCTGCTTCATGTAAGTCGACTTTCCCGACATATTAGGCCCTGTCAAAATCACAAAGCTCTCTGTTTCACTCAAAAAAGTATCATTTTCAACATAATCGTTTCTTCCAATAAGTTTTTCCACAACTGGATGACGCCCACCTTTTATTTCAAAATCATAATCTTCACAAATTTGAGGTCTTACATAATTATTTTCAGTTGCAACTACCGCAAAAGATACGACTACATCAAGATAAGAAAGTATTTCCGCAAGACTTGTCAAAATATGTCTTTTTTCTTTAATTTTAGCGCTAATTTCCTTAAAGAGATGATATTCCAAATCTTCAATTTTAGCTTTTGCATTAATAATCGTGTCTTCATATTTTTTAAGTTCTGGTGTCACAAATCTCTCTGAATTTGTCAAAGTTTGCTTTCTAATATAACTTTCTGGAACTAAATCTAGATTTGACTTTGTAATTTCGATAAAATAACCGAACACTTTATTGTACTTTATCTTCATATTTTTTATTCCAGTTTTTTCTTTTTCCCGTTTTTCAATTTCCAAAAGAAAATCTTTTCCAGAGTTCATGATATTTCTAATTTCGTCAAGTTCACGATTAAAGCCTCTTTTTATAATATTTCCCTCCCGCACAGAAAACGGTGCATCTTCATTTATGCTCTCTTCAATTATTTGAAAAATTTCAGAAAGTTTTTTTGAATCTATTTCATTAAAAAAATCATATTCTTTTAGTAAATTCATAATTTCAAGCGATGATTTTATTGTCTTTTTCAGTGCCACCAAATCTCTTCCATTTTCATTTCCAAAAATTATTTTTCCAACTAGTCGCTCCAAATCATAAACTTCTTCCAAAATTTCCCGTGAATCTTCTCTTAGTAAAATATTTTCCAAAAAACATTCCACATCATTTTGTCTTTTTTCAATTTCTTTTATATCAAGAAGCGGATTATTTATAAATCTTTTTAAAAGCCTTGTCCCCATCGAAGTTTTACATTTGTCAAGAACCCACAAAAGTGAGCCATAAACAGTCTTTTCTCTCTGATTTTTCACAAGCTCCAAGTTTTTTTGCGTAATTGAATTAATTTCCGCATAATTTGAAACATTTATAAATTCCATTTTTTCAACCGTCAAATCATTTCCAACTTGCATTTCCATCACATAAAAAAGTGCCATTGCAGCATCATTTATAACAACTTTTTTATTTTTTATCCCATAACTTTCAAGAGATACGACTTTAAAATAATCAGTTAAAAACTTTTCACTATCCCTAACTTTTGTCACAAAAGTTACAAGAGAATCATTTTTTTTCGTAAAATCATCTATTTTTTCTTTTATAGCTCTGTAAAATTCTTCCGTTAATAAAATCTCTTTAGGCTCAATTTTATTAAGCTCATTAAATAATTTTATATAATGTTTATCTTTTTCGATCTCAGCAACTTTAAATTCCCCAGTTGTTATATCAATATATGAAATCCCGATTTTATTATTTTCTTCCAATATACTCATCAAATAATTATTACTTTTTTCGTCCAAAGATTCGATGTCCATAACTGTTCCTGGCGTTATAATGTTGACAACTTCCCGTTTTACAATTCCTTTTGCCGTTTTAGGATCTTCCACTTGTTCACAAATCGCAACTTTATAACCTTTTGCAACCATCTTAGAAATATATGAATTTGCCGAGTGAAACGGAATTCCAGCTAATGGTACATCCATCCCCTTTTCCCTATTTCTTGAAGTAAGCGTCAGTCCCAGCTCTTTTGAAGCCGTAATCGCATCTTCAAAAAACATCTCATAAAAATCACCTAGTCTAAAAAACAATATACAGTCACGAAAATTTTGCTTAATTTCTCTATATTGCTTCATCAGCGGTGTCTGTGCCATATTTATAAACCTTCTTTCGTTTTTACTGTTTTATTATTAGAGTATATCACAGTTTACTTGCTTTTTCAATTTTTAAAAACTTTTTCCCATTCATTTTCCTTAAATCCAACCAAGACAAAATCACTTCCGACAACAAGCGGTCTTTTAATAAGCATTCCATTTGAGCAAAGCAGTTTTAACTGCTCGTCTTCTGACATATCAGCTAATTTATCTTTTAATTTCAATTCTTTATAAACAAGTCCGCTCGTGTTAAAAAATTTTTTTAGCGGTAATCCACTTTTTTTATAAATTTCTTTCATTTCTTCAAATACTGGCGGCTGCTCTTTGATATCCTTTTTTTCACATTCAACATTATTTTCTTTGAGCCATTTTAACGCTCTTTTGCAAGTTGTACATTTTGGATAATGGTATACTTTTATCATTTTTTTCACTCTCCTAATTTATTTTTATTTAATTGTTTATTTTGATTTATAATTCCATCAAAACTTTTTTAACTCGTTCATCTTATCCCTTACTTTAATCGCTTCTTCAAAATTAAGCTCTTCTGATAATTCTTTTATTTTTTCTCCATTTTTTTCACTTCTTTTTCAATTTCTTTTGTATTTTTATAATTTTTAGCAACCTTTTTGACTTCTTCCTCTTTTTCTAATTCATAGTCAACTAACGCCGCATCGATTTTTCTTTTTATTGATTTTGGATTGATTCCATTTTCTTTGTTGTACTGCTCTTGAATTTTTCGTCGTCTTTCCACTTCAGTTATTGCTTCCTTCATGCTGTCAGTCATTCTGTCAGCGTACAAGATTACACTTCCTTCCACATTTCTTGCCGCTCTTCCCATTGTTTGAATAAGCGATCTTCTCGAACGCAAGTATCCTTCTTTGTCAGCTTCCAAAATTGCAACAAGCGAAACCTCAGGAATATCAAGTCCTTCTCTCAAAAGATTTATTCCAACCAAGACATCAAATTCACCTTTTCTAAGTCCTCTTATTATTTCAGTTCTCTCAATCGTATCAATGTCCGAGTGCATATATTTTATTTTTATCCCGTAGTCCAAATAATAATCCGTAAGCTCTTCCGCCATTTTTTTTGTAAGCGTTGTAACGAGAACTCTTTCTTTTTTAGCAGCTCTAATTTTGATTTCATCCATCAAATCGTCAATTTGATTTTCAGTCGGACGAATGTCTATACTTGGCTCAACTACTCCCGTCGGACGAATCAATTGCTCCACAATTTCCCCTTTTGACTGCTCAATCTCATAGTCACTTGGAGTTGCTGAAATATACACCGCTTGTGGAACTTTTGCAAAAAACTCTTCAAATTTTAGTGGTCTATTGTCAAATGCACTTGGAAGTCTAAATCCATTTTCAATAAGTGACTGCTTTCTTGCTCTATCCCCTTTATACATTCCATTTATCTGTGGCACGGAAATGTGCGACTCATCCAAAAATACGACTAAATCATCGGGAAAGTAGTCAATCAGCGTATCAAGCTCTTCTCCGGCATTTTTTCCAGTCAAATATCTCGAATAATTTTCTATTCCTTTACAGTAACCAATCTCTTCAATCATTTCCAAGTCATATTTTGTCCGCTGCTCTATTCTCTGAGCTTCAACTAATTTATTTTCAGCTCTGAATTCGTGAACTCTGTCTTCCATTTCCCTTTTTATTTCCAAAAACATCTTTTGGGTGTCTTCTGTTGTCAAATAGTGTGTTGCCGGCATTATCGTAAGTCTTTTTACCTCTCGAATTTTTTGCCCTGTAAGCGGATGTATCTCAAAAATACTTTCCAAGTCATCCCCAAAAAACTCAAATCTGTAAGCAGTGTCCTGATAAGACGGATACAAGTCCAAAATATCCCCTTTCACACGAAATTTAGAACGCTCAAAAGAAATATCGTTTCTTTCATATCTAAGCGAAATAAGCCGTTTTATAAGCTCATCTCTCTCAATTCCAGTTTCTACATCAATGGGGATTGATTTTTCTTTATATGCTTCTGGCGATCCCAAACCGTAAATTGCTGAAACTGATGCGACAATTATGACATCTCTTCGATTCAAAAGTGCAGCAGTTGCCGCATGACGCATTTTATCTATTTCATCGTTAATTGACGAATCCTTTTCAATGTATGTATCCGTTGCCATAATATATGCTTCTGGCTGATAGTAGTCATAATATGAAACAAAATATTCCACAGCGTTTTCTGGAAAAAAGTTTTTATATTCGTTGTAAAGCTGCGCCGCTAAAGTTTTGTTAGGTGCCATAATCAGCGCTGGCCTATTTATTTTTTCAATGACATTTGCAACTGTAAATGTCTTTCCAGAGCCCGTCACCCCAAGCAGAATCTGATCTGTAATACCATTTTCCAAATTTTCCACAATCTTTTCAATCGCTTTTGGTTGATCTCCAGTCGGACTAAATTCCGAATGTAGTTTAAAATCCAAATTTATCACCTCTTTTTATTTTAAAATAAAACTTTAAATTTTCTCAATCTCAAAAAATATCTTTTTTATTTTGCTTTTTTAATATAATCTAAATTTTCTTTTAGACTTTTTTGTAATTCCAAGTTATCTGAATAATCGCTTGATTTTTTAATCAATTCCAAGCCTTTTTCCAGCCATTTTTTAGCATTTTCATAATCGCCTAGCGCAATGTAATCTACAGCTAAATTGTTGTACGCCCACAAATCCCCTTTTTTTATAGAAGCTAAATACCATTTCATAGCTTCCTTCTGATTTCCTTCGTTATCAAAAATCACTCCCAATTGATTTTCTGAAAAACCGCCTTCATCAGTTTTAACAGCTTTTAAGTACCACTCTTTTGCATTCTTATAGTCTTCCAAATATGAATATGCAAACCCCATCCAGTAATAATTATCGGGATTATCTGCTACTTTTGCGTATTCCTTATAGTATTTTATCGCTTTTGCATAATCTTCCAACTCAATATAGTTATACGCCAAATTTGAGATTGCAATTAGACTCCCTTTATCAATAGCTTTTAAATACCACTTTTCAGCTTCTTTATAATTTTCTTCATCGTCATACAAAGTGCCTAACATATTTAAATAACCAGCATCATTAGGAAACTCATTCAAATATTTTACAATTAAACTTTTTTCAGTTTTTGTATCTTTCTTTTCATACGCTTTATTTATTTGATTTTCCAGTTTTTCTTTTTCTGATTTCGTCATTGCCGAAAATCCTTGAACTCCTAAACCTAAATTTATAGCTATTAACAATAAAATAAAATATTTTTTCATACTAAATGTTTCCTTTCCTGTAATTTAATTTATTCTATAAAATAAATTTTTATCTCACATAATATTTTTTATTTTTATAAACGAAATAAAATATTTGGGGATGAATAAAAAATATTAGAATTTAAAATTTATCCCTAAAATTTTTAATTTTTTTGATTTTAAAATTTTTTCTAATTTTATAAATATCAATCAGAACAAATTTAATTATTTTTAACACTCTCAATCATTTCCTGTATCTCTTTTACCTGCTCTGCATTTTTTTCTTTTTTCGCTGTTTCAAGAGCTTTTGTCATCCATTTTAAAGCTTTTTCTTTATCTCCCAGCATCTGATAAAGAAAACCTAAATTTGCTTGACCTCCTGAATTTCCTTTATTTATTGATTTTAAAAACCACTTTTGAGCCTCTTTTTGATTTCCTTCATCAAGATAAATCTGACCCAAAATATTTTCTGAAAGACCGTCCTCATCATAAATATACGATTTCAAAAGATTTTTTTTAGCTTCTTCAATATTGTCTTCCTTATAATTTAAAATGCCTAAGATATAGTCTTTTAAGCCTTTCTGATTGTCAAAAATTTCATTAAAATCTTTATCATCAACTTGTTTTAGCCATTTTAACGCATTTTTAGTATCTTCAGCTCCAAAATATATTGATCCGATTATCAGTTTCACATCCTGTTTTTTCCCATTTTCATCAAAAAATGGATATTTTTTCTGCAATTCCACAGCTTCATTAAACTCTTTTTCAGCTTCACTATTCCTTTCCATATCAATATAAATCATTCCTAACATTATTTTTAGAAAAACTGATTTCTCAGGATTTTCTAAAATTGATTTTTTTAATATTGATATAGCCTTCTCATTATTTCCTCTATCAAGTTCTTTTATCACTTCAGCCTCTATCTTATCCAACACCTTTGAATTTGCAGAAAAATTTTGTGCTCCAAAAGTTAAATTTGATAAAATTATCAAAAGAATTAATATTTTTTTCATTTAATAAGTACCTCTTTTACTTTTTTATTTATCTATTTTCTTAATTTAAATATTTTTTATTTACCAAAAAAAGCTCACACCAATGCAGTTTGAGCTTTCTTTTTTTTTATTTTTCATTTTCCAAGACGGAAACTGAACGATGTGCAACCGAAGTTATGACTTCGTTAAACTGCAAAATTCCAACGCTCAAAAAAATAGCGACTGACAAATGTTCTCCAGAACGAGCAATTCCTATTTTCCCACCGACGCTAAGTCCGTTTATAATTGTTTCAATTTGACTCATAGCTTCTCGCATAGCGCCAATAATTGCTCCATCGTGAACATGCACATCCTGTATTAAATTATTTCTTTTTGCCGCAATAAGCGCACTTTCAATAAATTTAAACCGTGAATTTGGCATAATTCCACCGACATCGACCGCTGCCGTCTTTATTCCCTTCAATCTATAACTTTTCACAAGTTCCCGTTCTTCTTCTCGAGATGAGATCGCTAATTTTAGTGCTATTCTACAGATTTCCACACTTTTGTTATTTTCTTCCATTTTGCAATTCCCGCTTTCCTATTTTTCTAACAATAATTTAACAGCTTCGACATATCCGTCTTTGCCTTTCCCATAAATTTGAGCAATACACGCAGGTGCTGTAACCGATATTTTTCTAAAGTCTTCCCGTTTGTGAATATTACTCAAATGAACTTCAACTGTAGGAATCTGAATTGACTTAATTCCGTCAAAAATCGCATAGCTGTAATGTGTAAACGCTCCTGGATTTATCACAATTCCATCGATTTTCTCAAAATAAGCCGACTGCAATATGTCAATTATTTTCCCTTCATAATTTGATTGAAAAATTTCAATTTCTACTTCTTTCGGACTTTTTAAGTTAAATTGTCTTTTTATATATTCACAAACGCTCTCGTAGTCGTCATTTCCATAAATTCCTTTTTCCCTAATTCCTAAAAAATTTAAATTAGGTCCGTTTATTATCCATATTTTTTTCATCTAATTTTCCAGCCCTTTTCTATATTTTACCTTTTAATGCCATGACAATTCTATTTATGATAACTTCCATATTGTCATCATTTTCTACGACAATATCAGAATATTTGTGATAAAGTTTTATTCTCTCATCATATAATTTTTTTAAATTATTCAAATTTTTAAGAAGTGGTCTAGCTTCATGATTTTCTTTTGCAATATTTTCCAGCTTTCTATTCAAAAATATTACAATCCCATTTTTTTTCACAATTTCCATATTTTTTTCTTTTTTTACTGCTCCACCGCCAGTTGAGATAATTATTCCATCTTTTTTCGACAATTCTTCCAAATATTTAGTTTCAAGCTCTCTAAAATAATCTTCTCCGTCTTCCGAAAAAATATCCGATATTTCTCTATTTTCACACTCTTCCAAATATTTATCCGCATCATAAAATTCAAAATTAATTTCATTTGACAGTAAACTTCCTATCGTACTTTTCCCACATGCAGGCATTCCAATTAAAATAATATTTTTCATATAATGTGTTTTCTCCTATTTTCTTTTAAATTGGTTCTCTTCTTTATTATAAAAATATCCTGCTTTTTCCATTTTATCCAAAACTTCAGTTTTATTTTTTCCATAATAATTTACCAAATCATCTAAATCTTTAAATTCATCTCTAAGTTTAAGGTTTAAAATACTGTAAAGCAAATTCATATCTTTTGTTTCAAAATTTATCATAATTTTTTCAGCTCCCAATTAAAGTATAATTTTTACCATTGTTTCATCATCTTCATCAATATCTTTTATTATGCAGTTTTTAGAACTATCCGCAAACAAAGTATGATATTCATTGTCATCTTTTTTTTCTATAAAATCTCCAATTTCTACATTTTCAATACCAAGGTCGCCAGTCACTTCATAGATTTCATTGTAAATTGTTTCAAGAAAACCTATATCAAAAATTGTAAACAACTCTGATTCTCTATTTAATCTAAGAAAAGATTTTTCTGGAATTATAAAGTACAAAGTTGATTCATAACCCATATTTATTCCAAAAATTTCCATTCCATACGCTTTTAATTCGTAATTTAAAATTGCATACAAAATATCAATCAATGATTCTTCGTATTTTTCTTCTTTAGATTTTATGCTCTCCCAATTTACATCAAGTTCATTTGGATCAATCCCCTTTTTCTCAACTAATTTTTTCAAGCCTTCCGTATAACCTTTTGACATAAATCTATACAAAAAACTATCCGCCTTTTTAGCCAAATATTGATAGTAAAAATCCGAAAATGTCTTAATCGTCTCACCTGACTCTTCTTCCCCAAAAGTATTAAAAATCGCTTCTTTTGGCTCAAAAAAATACTCTCTCCTAGTATTTATATAATTTACTAACTTTTTTCCTTCCAAAACTTCTGCTGCAAAGTCATCTAACTCATTGTATATTCTAAAATCAAAATTATTACTATTTTGTGAAATTTCCATATCAGTTGCTTTTACAAAAGTCGAAGTTTCATTTGGCTGTATGGGACTATCCATTCCATAAACTTTATCTTTTTCACTCATTCTAAAATCTTCCTTTCCCTATTCTTTGCTTTTGTTGTTATTTTCTTTTTTCTCAATTGATTGTGCTATAAACTTAAGATTTGAAATATTTTCAAATTTTGCCAGCTTTTTTAATTTTTCTTTATTTTCAGCGGATAATCTCGAGGCATCAATATATCTATCAAAATATTTGTCATAGTTACTGTACAATTTTTTCAATTTTTTTAAGCTGGATTTAGAACCTGCTGCCGCCTTTTTTTCGATTGTTCCTTCCATCGCTCTTGTATTTAAAATATTTTCCAGATTTCTATATTCTTCTTCTACAAGCATTGACACCTGTCCACTTGACATCTGCTTGTATTCATCTTTCGTTTTAGAGTCTCCCACGCTGTACAAATAATCATAAATTGCGTTCACATTTTGATCAATTGTCCCAGCATTTTTTTCTCCTTCCAAATACGTATTCATATTCAAGTTAAAAGTTTCCAATATCAGATATGTGTTTGTGTAGGTATAAGACTGCATATCACTTACATCCTGTAAAAAATTTCCAAACGCCCTTTTTAGAAATTTTGGATATTCAACGACATAATCACTATAATAAGCATACATTGATCTAAAATCTGATTTTCTGTTTCCTGTCAATTTTGCAAATTCCCTGTCAAAATATCCTCTGTTTTCACGGTATAAATTTCCCATTATTTCTGCATAAACTTTGTTCATTAAAGCTGTGTTATCCGCCGCAGCTAGAGGAGTTCCATTAAAATATTTATCAAAAGTCTTTTTTTGATTTGCATTTCCCGTATCTATCATCTCTTGATTAGTTATAGAAAATCCAATATTTGCAAGACTCAAAGAAATTATTGCTACTACTATTTTTTTTATCATTTTTTTACCTTTTCCTTTCTAAAAAAAATTATTTATATAATTTTTCAGATAATCTAGTGTGTATTTTTTCTAAAATTTTTACATCATATTCTTCTTCATTCCAGATTTCTTCCGATTTTATTGCTTGTGAAATAAGCATCATAAGTCCATTTGAAATAACTTTTACACCTTTTTGTTTATATTTTTTCATAAGCACGGTTTCTTCTGGATTGTAGACAATATCCACCAAAGCATTTGTATCAATGAAGTTGCTATCATTTAACGGACATTCATTTATATTTGGATACATTCCCACAGGTGTACAGTTTACGATTAACTCAATATTTTTAAGTCCTGAAACTGCCGAATAATGAATCAATCTATCTTTAGTTCTCACTTTAAACGAATCATTTTCTTCAATTGTGGCAAGATAAACATTTTCTGCACCACTGTCTATCAAAACATTATAAATTGCTTTAGAAGCTCCACCTGTTCCAAGTACCAAAACTTTTTTCCCTTTGACATCAATATTATTAATTCTCAAAGTTTTTAAAAATCCAAAATAATCAGAATTATCTCCAATTAATTTCCCATTTTTACAGGTAATTGTATTTACAGCTCCGATTTGTTTTGCAATTTTAGAAACTTCGTCCAAATATTTAATCACTTCCACTTTATAAGGAATTGTGACATTTATTCCTTTAAATTTTCCTTTTTTTATTTCTTCCATCAATTGACCTATCTCATCAGATTGTCTTTCAATCATTTGATAATTTGCGTTTTTCCCAGTTAATTCAAAAAAATTTCGTGAATTTCTTTAGAATAACTATGACCTAATTTTTCTCCCAAAAGTCCATATTTTTCCATTTTATCTCACTTTCCAATTTTTTTTACTTTTGTTTTGTCAATTATATCATATTTTAAATTTTTTTCGATTAATTATTTTTTTTAAAATAAATTTAATTTAAAATCAAATTCATTTCTTCTTCGCTCAGTTCTCTATATTCTCCCAATTTTAAGTCTTCAGGAAGTAAAAGTTTTCCCATTTTCACCCTTTTCAAATATAAAACTTCGTTTTCAACAAACTTAAACATCCTTTTAACTTGATGAAACTTCCCTTCTGAAATGGTTATAAATACCGAATTTACTTCTATATCTTCATCTTTATCAATAATTTCGATTTTTGCCTTTTTTGTCACAAAATTTTCTTCCAATTTTATTCCATTTTCCAAAATTTTCTTTTTTTCAATTGTCAAAGGTTCTTTTAACTCCACATAATATTTTTTGTCAACATGCTTTTTCGGTGAGAGCAAGTTATGCGCCAAAACCCCGTCATTTGTGAGCAAAAGTAAACCTTCTGTGTCAATGTCCAATCTTCCAACTGGAAAAACTTTATAATTTTTATATTTTTCACAAAGTAAATCAATCACGGTTTTGTGTTTACCATCTTCTGTTGCACTAATAACTCCAGATGGTTTATTCATCATTATGTAAACAAAAGGTTTATAAGTAATTTTTTCACCTTCGATCTTCACATCATCTTTAATCTCGTCAACTTGCATTTTCGCATCTTTTACGATTTTTTCATTAACTCTTATTTTCCCTTTTTTCAAAATAATTTTGACTTCTTTTCTTGTTCCAATTCCAGAATTTGCCAAAAATTTATCTAATCTCATATTTTATTTTTATCCTTTTTTAAATAAATAAATTAAATCAAATTAAATATTTTACTGATTTAATTGTAAATTATAAACTTTATAATTTCCCAATATTTGTAAATAATTTGATTTTCCCCTAATCTTTTCAAGCGCCATTTTTACATTTTCATTTTTAATATTTCCTTCAAAGTCAATGTAAAAATAATATTCCCATGGCTTACTTTCACGAGGTCGAGATTTTAAATTTACCATATTTAAATGATATTCATAAAAAATTTGAAGCAGTTCCACAAGCGCTCCAGATTTGTCATTTACACTTGTCACAATACTAATTTTATCACTTTTGTCAAGCACAATGTTCTCATTTGAAATCACAAAAAATCTCGTATAATTTTCTTTTTCATTGTTGATATTTTCGCATAAAATTTCCAAATCATACATTTCTTTAGTTTTTTTATTCGCAATACAAGCATTTTCAATATTTTTGCATTCTGAAACAAATTTCGCTCCAATCGCCGTATTCGACATTTTATTAAGTTTCCAGTCGTGATTAGCCAAAAACTCTGAGCATTGCATAAACGCCTGTTCGTGCGAATAAATATTTTTTATATCCTCAATTTTACTGCCTTTTATTCCAAGCAAATTATGCGAAATTTTATGCTGAACTTCTCCAATTATATGAATACTTTTTTTATTAATCAAATCAATACTATCCCGCACTTCTCCCACTATCGAATTTTCAATCGGCAAAATTGCAATATCAATTTTTCTACTATTTACCGCTTCCACCAAATCTTTATGACTTTTAAAATTAAAAATATTTTTATTATTTTCCAAATTTTTTTCATCAAATTTTTTATTATTTTTCAGTAAATTAATTAAGACTTCATACGCATAAGATCCTGGAACCCCAGTATATCCAATCTTTTTGTCAAAAAAATCCAAATCATTCACATATTTTGTATTAATTCCAATTTTAAATTTTTGATATTCTTTACTGGAATTCATTATATCTTTAAAAATTATCTCAATATAATGAGATAATTCCATATTTTTTACTTTTTTTAAATTTTTTGTAACAACTTCCTTTTCCCGAATTTCATCAAAAATTTTTTTTCCAGTCTGCTTTTTAAACTGTGCAACTTCTTGAACAATTGCAAGTCTTTCCTCCAGAAGTTCCACTAATTTGCTGTCAATTTCATCAATTCTATCTCTAATTTCGCCCAAATCAAGCCTTTTATTTATTCCCATTAATTTTTCTCCCTCGCAATAATTTAAATTTTTTATTTATTATACCACAATTTTTCTATAAAATAAAAAAAATGACTACCAAACAGCAAATCATTTCTAAAAATCTATATTGGAGGCGACAACCAGATTCGAACTGGTGTAAACGGTTTTGCAGACCGCTGCCTAAGCCCCTCGACCATGTCGCCGAAACTTTTCAAAATTGGTGCCCGAGGCCGGAGTCGAACCGGCACGATATAAAATCGACGGATTTTGAGTCCGTTGCGTCTACCAATTTCACCACTCGGGCAAATTTAAATTACTCGATTATTATAATATATTTTTTTAATTTTGTCAACATAATTTTTCAAATTTTTTATGAAATTATGTACCACTATGAGATATTTAAGATTTATAAAAAAACTCGGATAAACAAACAGAAAATTAAATTTAAAGGAACTATCAGAACTTGAAATATAAACATATTCTTACATTCAAATAGTTCCTTCTTTAACTAAATTCTTTAAATTTTTTTTCATAGATTTAATTTTATTTGGCTATTCAAAAAATTAATTTATAATTTTCCCAGTTTTTTCAGATTTAACTTCAAAATTATAGTATGTATCAACTGTATCAAGCATATAGCCATCTACTCCAATTTCATCCAGTCGTTTTTGATAGTCTTTTACTATTTTTCTCCATTCGGGACTCCAATATTTTATAATATAATCATCTGCCCAATTTGGATTTTCGCCGACAATCCAGTCAGGTCTCGTATCTTTATTCTTCCATTCTGGCTTCCAGAAATCTCTATATCCTCCTGCTTCTCCAATACTAAAATATGCTATTACTATTCTTTTTGCACCATTTTTCTTTCTTTTTAACGCTGTTATTTGATTCTTCTTCATATGCTTTACGATTGGCTTGAAATTTTCCTAAGATCATAGCAACAAATAAAAATATTACAAAAAATTTATTATATTGAAATTTCATAAAAAACAATATCATATCAGCTCCTGAAATTATATAAGCCGTCAAATATCCTGTCATTGCTATAAAAGAACTAACAAATCCAGCATATATTCCATGCCGCAATGATATTAATGCAACCATTATCACAAGAGGATGCAAATTTAATCCAAAGAATTGTTCCCTTGTAAAAGGAAGAAAATAGAATATAATCAAAATTAGTACAGTATAAACGATACTTTCGATAATACTATTAATTATATCTTTTTTAGAGATAACTTCTAACCTTTCAGGATTTTTGTCTTTTAAAATATATTTTTTGGTATTCAAAAATTCTTTAAAAATCTTATTAAACAAAAAATTTCATCTCCTTTTCAAATTAGTTATTATGCTTAATCGCAAAAATCTAAATATCCAATAAATTCTATAATTAAAGAATTTAAAATTAATGTTCTTAAATTATACAATGTTACATAACTTAGATTTTTATACTTTATATTTTTTTTCCCAGTTTATAATTTTACTAATATTTATAATAATTTTAAAAGCTTTTTAATTAATTAAAATTTAATAGAATCTGTTTTAAAAATTATTATAGATATTTTATAATCTGTTAAATTCCTGAACGATAGATTTTACGATATTTTTTATATTTTGTAAAGGCTTTAAATTTATAATAGAATGAAATTTTTATTTTATAATATTTGTTTTTAATTATATATTAAAAATTTTTACATTTTTAACTTTATGTCTTTTTACATGAAAATTCTTCTTTTTAATATTTTTTATTCTAAAATAACTATATTTTTAAATAATTTTTAATTTTATTCTTCAAAATAATTTTTTTGCAGTCCATAGGTTGATATTTTTCGGTTCACCAAATAAGCAAATACAACAATAATCACAAAATATGGCAAATTGCTAAACCCAAACACTTCTCCACCAATAAAAATTGGCGCTAGTAAAGTATTTGTCGCACTTCCAAATACACTTATATATCCCGCTGCTGCGACAAATTCAATTGGTAAACCAAAGAAAATAGCTATCACGGCTCCCAATGAGGCTCCAATTGAAAACAGCGGTGTCACTTCTCCCCCCTGAAATCCTGCAGATAACGTTAATGTCGTCAATATCAATTTAATTATCCAGTCATACATATAAACTTGTTTCCCCGAAAAACTATTTTCAATTAAATTCGTTCCAAGTCCAGTATATCGACCTTCATGCAGCATCAAAAATACTATACTTAACAAAATTCCAATAACAAAAATTCTGTAATAAGAATTTTTAATCTTTTCTGACAAATATTTCTTCAAAAAATTTTGTAAATAAACAAATAAATTTCCAACAATTCCAAAAATTATCCCTAAAATTGCAAATTTTACAAATGCCAAAGGCGTTACTGCAAAATTTGTATTTACAAAATGATTAAATTTTTCAAGTCCAAGAAAAGCGGAAGTCCAACTTGCAACAAATGAAGAAACAATTGCCGGAAGTAAAGCATACAGCTGCAAATTCCCCAATGTCAAGACTTCTAAAGCGAAGAATAGAGCTGCTATCGGAGTTTGGAATAATCCTCCAAAACCTGCTGCCATTCCTATCACTAAAAAAATCTTAGATTTATTTGGAAAGCCAAAATATTTTTTAAATTTATGAGAAATTGTTGCTCCCAACTGTACAGCAACCCCTTCACGCCCAGCACTTCCGCCAAACAAATGTGTAATCCAAGTTGCAATCGACACAATCGGAATAAGTCTCAAAGGAATCTTGTTTTCAGTCCCATGCCCAACTTCAAAAATTAGTCCCATGCCCTTACTCGTCTTTCCTGCAAATTTTTGATAAATAAAAACTATTAAAACTCCAGCCAAAGCCAAAAAAGGTACTAAACAATATAAATATTCTTTCCTAATATCTCCAATTAAAAGTAATCCTCTTCCAAAAATCATATCAATAACTCCAACAATAAGACCAATAATAATACCTACCGCCATCAATTTTAAATATAGAAAATATGAATGCTGATAGCTTTCTTTTATATTTTTTAACATATGACTTTCCTTTCTAAATTTATTAAGATAAGGTCTAATGACCTTTAACATCAAATTCCATTAAATTTTATCATATTTTCTTTAACTATAATAGTTTTATTTTAATTTTGAAATAAAAAAAAGCTGCTTAACACAATTGATAAAATCGTATAAACAGCTTTTTTATTTTTATTTTTGGCTATTCTTCAATTGAACCGTGTCCAGTACTTTTTAGAGTACAGTTTTTATCTTTTCCATTTTCTGTATAAATAGCTTCTTTTTCTTTTATTTGAATAGAAACATTTCCGTTGGAATATTTTTCTCCACTACCAGATACGGTAGAATCTAAGTTATATATAGTTCCATAACCATCAGCTAATTTTACTTTATCTGTTGAAAGATTTTCAACTGTTATATCTTGATAACTGTCACAACTGAATTTTCTCAACAAATTAGTTTTTTGATTTGAACTTCCATTATTTGAATTTTCATTACTTGTCAAATTACAGCTTTCATCATTTCCGTTTGATGTAAATACAGCATCATTTCCTTTTATTTGAATAGAAATTCCATTACCCTTATATTCTTCTCCACTAGCAGATCTTGTTAATTTCAAATTATAAACTTTTCCAGTATCATCTGTTAATCTAACTTTATTTGTAGAAAGATTTTCAACTGTCACGTTTCTACTGCTGCAGCTAAACTTTCTTGTCAAATTTTTAGAAGTTGCTGCAGTTTTTTTTCTTGATGATCTTGATATAGCTGAATATCCGATAGAAGCGATAGCCATCACTCCAATTAAAGTTGCTAAAATCATTTTTTTTGTTGATTTCATAATATTTCCTCGCTTTTCTTCAATTTTATTTTTTGAAATTTTTTTTAAATTTTTAAATATCTTACCTCCAAATTTCAGTATGAGTATACTCTACTTTACTTTGTTTACAATATTTAATTAATTATAATTTTAATAGTTTTTCAATATAAAAATCATATAATTTTTAAGATTTCTGCTTTTCAAAAAATTTTTTTTTAACCTTATTTATTCTGATCTTGTGAGCATTCCAACACACTCAATATGTGCCGTCTGAGGAAACATATCCACCGCAGTAATTTTCTCTAATTTATACCCCTTTTCAATCAAAAATTTACTATCTCTAGCAAAAGTCGCTGGATTACAAGAAATATAAACAATTTTTTCAATTTTATTTTTTACAACGCTTCTAAGTGCTTTTTCATCAATTCCTCTTCTAGGCGGGTCAAAAATTATTCCACTAATTTTTTCTTTTTTCAAAATTTCAGGTAAAATTTTTTCAACTTTTCCATTTAGTAAACTCACATGCTTCAATCCATTTTCTTCAATAGTCATATTTCCTGCAACAACCGAACTTTCAACACTTTCAATACCGATAACTTTTTTAACGTTTTTAGAAAGTATCATCGCAATCGTCCCAGTCCCAGAAAATGCATCAACCACAGTTCCTTTTTTATTTTCTCCAAAATATTCAATCGCTTTGTTGTACAATTTTATCGCCTGTCTTTTATTAATTTGGAAAAATGAATCTGGATAAATCTTAAATTTTATTCCTTCAATTTCCTCTTCCAAATAACTTTCACCAAAAATATGTCTACTTTCATCACCTAAAATCACATTATTCTGCTCTTTTTTCATTGAAATATAAACCGATTTCACTTCTTCATTCTCTTCGTACAATTTTTCCAAAACTTTAACCAAATTCTTATATTGGGAAGTTTTATTCACAACAACGACAACCATAACGTCATTTTTTTCATTATTTCTTACCATTATGTGTTTCAAAAATCCAGTATTATTAACTTCATTATAAACTTTAAATTCATTTTTCGTTCCATTAAAACTGTTTATTTCTTCCAAAAATTTATTTATTATTTTATCAGCAATTTCTGAACGTAACAGATTCTCCTTTGCTGTAAACACATTATGAGATTTTCTCGAATAAAATCCTGTCATAATTTTTCCATCTTTTTTATAAATTGGCTCTGCTATCTTGTTCCGATAATTTTTTTTACATTCACTCGCAATTATATCTTCCAAAATAACTTCTTTAAAATTTATCCCGCCAATCTTTGTCAAAACCTCTTTCAGCATCTCATTTTTATACTCCAGCTGCTTCTCGTATTTAAGCATTCCAAAATCACATCCGTCAAAATCTTCAAAACTTACTTTTGACAAATCTGCGATTCTATCTTTTGAAGGCTCAATTATCCGTGTAATAAGTCCTCTACCATAACTTTTTTTCAAAGAAATAATCTCGATTTCAAGCTTATCATAAGGTACACTCATTGGAACAAAAAATGTAAATCCATCAACCCTGCCAATTCCTTCGCCGCCAAATACAATTTTCTCAATTTCAATTTCCAATTTTTGACCAATTTTAAAATTTTTTCCCATTTCTTAATTTTTTTCTCCTAATTTTATAAATTATTTTTGTAATTCCAAAATAATTTTTTTTATATTTTCTGTTACTTTCTCAAATATTCCAAAATGTTTTTTAACTGCAGTCCAATTCCATATTTTATTGCTTCTTCATCTACATTAAATTTTGGATGATGTAAATCATAAATCATATTTTTAGTTTCATTTCTTGTTCCCAATCTAAAAAAACATCCAGGAATTTCATTCAAGAAATAACTCACATCTTCCACATCCATTCTAGCTTCTTTAATAGTCTCAAGTGCATCTTTCCCAAACAGATCAACAATATTTCCAGCAACAAAATCTGTCATTTTTTCATCATTAAGCACAGGTGCATAACCAAGTCTTATGCTAACTTCCACCTTTCCACCAAGGCTTTCTACAAAAATTGGCAAATCCCTCTCAATAGTTTCTTTTATAAAAAGTCTAGTCTCATTAGAAAGTGTTCTAATTGTCCCTAACATTTCCACTTTATCACAGACAATATTATTTGTTTCTCCACCTTTAAATGATCCAATCGTAATAACCGCACCCTCTCTAGGATCAATTCTTCTACTCACAATTGGCTGAAAAAATTCTAAAACTTTTGCTCCAATCAATATCGCATCAACTCCTTTATGTGGTAACGCCGCATGAGCTGAAACTCCATGAATAGTAGCTTTCAATTGTGCCGAACAAGCATGAGCCTTTCCAACTTTCACACCAATTTTCCCAGTCGGAATCTCAGGTGCCATATGAAGTGCAAAAAACGCATCAATCTTTCTGTCAGCACCTTTACTATTTTTCTCTTTATTCTCAAAATCGCTATTCCCAGTAGATCTTTTTTCAAATTTCAAAGCGCCACCTTTTATCATTCTATCAGCACCACCATTAGTTTCCTCCGCAGGTTGAAAGAAAAATCTCACAGTTCCATTCCACTTATCTTTATTTTTTGCCAAAACTTTCGCAACTCCCAATTGAATAGTTGTGTGAGTATCGTGCCCACAAGCGTGCATTTTCCCAAGATTTTTCGACTTATACTCCACATCATTTTCCTCAAAAATCGGCAATGCATCAATATCTGCCCTCGTCGCAACAGTATGATTTTTACCATTTTTCTTATCATCATTATAAATTGTCGCAACCACGCCAGTATTTATAATCTCAAAAAATTCAATATTATTTTTTGACAAAAATTCCTTAATTAGTTTACTCGTTTCAAATTCTTCATCCCCCAATTCAGGATTCATATGTATAGTTCTTCTAATTTTCACCATTTCATCATAAATTTTATCAACATTTTCTTTTATAAATTTATTTAATTCTTGTGAATTCATAGTTATCACTTCTTTCTCTTTTTGTTTCCTATATTATATTTGAAAAATCAAATAAAATCAATGTTTATTTGATTAATGGCTAAATAAACTTTTTTCAAAAAATTGTAATATTAAAATCAAACTTAAAAGCTATGGCTATTTACTCAAAACCTAAATTTATACAATTTCATTAGTTTAATTTTAAATTAGTTTGAATATATATTATAAGAAAATAAAAATAATTATAAAAAGCACCAAGATATTTTTTTCTCAGTGCTTTATTTTTTTATCTTTAAATTTAATAATAATCTATAACTATAATATTTTTAGTTTAAAATTTATTAAATTTACTCAATTTATCCAATTTTCTCTTTTACAAAAGCTCCTACTTTCACAATTAACATTATAACAATCAAAGCCACTATTATAGCTGGTCCTGATGGAATATTGAAAATATATGAGAATAATAATCCAAACAATATTCCTAAAAATGAGAATAATATTGACAAATATATTATTACACTGTATTTTCTTGCGATAATTGCCGCTGTTGCTTGTGGTATTGTTAAAATTGAGATTATTAAAATAATTCCAATTGTTTTTATATTTATAATAATCGCTGATGAAATTATTATAATCATAAAGTAATTTACAAACTTGACTGGTACGCCGTATAATTTATAAAAATTTTCATCAAAACTTGAATAAACTATTGCTTTGTAGAAAATTATGAAAAATATGATTGTAATAATGTCTAAAATTAGCAGCGAAATTATATTCATGCTATTTGACAGCAAAATATTTCCAAAAAGATAAGTTGACATATCTGCTTGATAGCCTGGTGTCATAAAGGAAAATATAATTCCAATCGCCATTCCAAACGACATCATTATTCCAATTCCCAAATCGCCATTTACACCAAAAAAGTCTTTCAGTATAAGTATCAATATTCCTGATAATATAGAAAATATTAATCCAAAAATCAATGGATCATTTAGCGGCAATTTGAAAAAATATATTAAATACACTCCAATTCCGATTCCACCATACGAAGCGTGACTGATACTCGACGATATGAACACCATTTTTTTATTTACAATATAGGTTCCTATTATCCCACAGCAGATGCTTGATAAAATACCCACAAT
Organism: Leptotrichia rugosa; assembly: GCF_041200005.1. Lineage (NCBI taxonomy): Bacteria > Fusobacteriati > Fusobacteriota > Fusobacteriia > Fusobacteriales > Leptotrichiaceae > Leptotrichia > Leptotrichia rugosa. The sequence continues at coordinate 663,774 of NZ_CP165644.1, read as the reverse complement.
AAGAGCATTTCTCATGAAAGCATAGTTAAAAATTTCTAAAAATTCCATTTTTCTCCCATTCTTTATGTATTTCCTTTTTTATAAAAATATTAGTATCTTTTTTATGACTCGTTACTTTTACTGTATTCTTACTGTTTTTGAAAAATCTATATTTTTAATAATCGTTAGCTAAAAATCTATATTTTATGATTATGAATGTGCCTGTGAGCAAATTCACTCTTGAAAAATTCATTTTTATCTTCAAAAATACGAATTTCTTCTTCCACAATAAAAATCGAATCGACATAACAGCATAATTTATCCAGTTCATGCGAAATTACAACAATCGTAGAATCCGATAATTGCTTTATTTTCTCATATAACTCAAACTCAAATTTTTTATCCAAAAAAGATTCAGGCTCATCCAAAAATAAAATTTCTGGCGATGATATTAAAGCTCTTGCAATCAAGGCTCTCTGTAACTGACCTCCAGAAACTTCGCTAATCAACTTATCTTTCAATTTTTCGATTTCAAATTCGGCAAGCAAGTCATTTGTCCTTTTTCTATCTTCTGCACTAAATTTTTTAAATAAATTCGACTTTTTTGTAAGTCCAGAAATCACTAAATCAAAAATATTAATAGGAAAAGAAGTATCAAACTCTCTAATTTGTGGCAAATATCCAATTTTATTCTTGTCAACATAGTAATCTATTTCTCCAGACTTTTTCTTCAAAAAGCCAAGCATCAATTTTACCAAAGTTGACTTTCCGCCACCATTTCTCCCAATTATTGCAACATTTTTTCCTTTATAAATATCCAGCGAAATATCACTCAGAATAGCATCTTTTCCATAATTAAAATTCAAATTTTTTACTGATATTAACTTTTTATTATTCTGCATCTTTTCCCCTTAATTTTGTAACTCTGTTTATTAATTACACAAAAACAATTATTGTAAGCTATCCACAAATTTTCTTAAATTTTCAAAAACATCTTCTTCATCTGTATTAAATGTTACAATCTTCGCATTCGGAATCTCTTTTGCAATAATGTCAATACTTTGTTTTGGAAATTGAGGTTGCACTAAAATAGTTGAAATTCCGTCTTCTTTTGCTTCACTTATTATTTCTTGAATTTGCTTAGCTGATGGTTCCTTACCTTCAGATTCAATCGCTTCTTCTTCGATTCCAGTTCCTTTCAAGAAATATTCCAAAGCTGGATGGTAAATCATAAAATGTTTTTTTGTTTTTTTAGACATTTTTTCTGAAATTTCTTTTTTAAATCCATCCAATTCTTTTATAAAATCATTATAATTTTTTTCAAATTTATCTTTTTGATTCGGATAAGTTTCAACCAATTTATTTTTTATATTTTCTGCAACTTTCGGCATCATTTCCAATGAAAACCAAACATGCGGATCAAACTTCCCATTATGTTCATGCTCGTCGTGATGATGTCCACCATGTTCGTCGTCATCGTGATCTTCCAAAAACAAATGCGGATCAATTCCATTTAAAACATTTAAAACTTTATTTTTATCATTAATCGCACTCGTAATTTTTTCCTCAAAATTTAAAGCATCATATGTAAAAAATAATTTAGATTTCTCAAGTCTTACCAAATCATCAGTTTTAGGCTCAAATAATTCATGATTCATATTCGGCTGAATTACAGAAATCACATTGTATTCTTTTCCTGCTATTTTTTGCACTACCCATTTTAATGGCGGAACACTTGCAACCAAAGTTTCTTTATCTTGATTTTTTGAAAAATTAACATTTTTTAAATCATTTTTCCCACTTTCAGTTTTATTTCCGCACGAAACGATAATCAATCCCGCCGCCAAAACAATAAAAAATTTCTTCATTTTCTTCTCCCTTCAAAACTTTGTTCTATAAATAAAATTTTACTACAAAACTTTTATAAAGTCAAATATTTATCTCAAAAAGTTTGACTAACAAACTATAATATGATAAAATATTAATAATTTTTTTCACTATTAATATAAAAACTTTGAACAAAGCATTAATGTGAACAAAATAAAAAATAAATTTATCGAAGGAGATATATGAGAAATTTTTTAAAATTAATTTTGTTAGGTTTAGCAGTTTCACAATTTGGAGCAGCAAATCAGGATTCATTAAAAAAAATTAGTTTTCAAAGTGAATGGAGAAACCGTTATACTGATAGGACAGGAGATGATGCAAACAACTTAGGAAATAAAGGATTTAAAGGCTCAAATAGAAACAGAAGCCGTTTTAGAAACACAACTTCAGGGACGATGAAATTATCCGATGAATTTGATATGGACGGAAACTTTAGAATTTTGAGAAACCAAGATATAATTTATGGAAAACCTAGTACAAGAACTTCGGAACATGAACTTTGGGAAACAGAGTTTTCACTTACAAAAAATTTAAAATTAAGAAATCTTGACACAAAATGGAACTTAGGCTGGGAAAATAAGACGAATAGACTAAGAGCCGAAAAAACAAGTGGAAGCTATAAAACTACAGGAGCTTCAAATGAAATCTATTTTGGACCTTCCTTCGACCTTAAATTATTTGGTCAAAAAATAGGAACTAGTTTACAATTGGCATATTTTGACATAAAAGATAATAAAACAGGCGATTATTATTTAACTGGAAGTAAATTGGCAAGAGGAAAAGGGGAAGGCTGGGGAATAAACCTTAATTTAAACAACTCGAATGACATTTTAAAAGGAAAATACGGAACTTTAAGCTACAGCATTAATTTACTAAATAAATTGAGAGATATAAGAGGAAAAATAGCTGCAACAAACGAAGAAGCAAAATCAAGCGTCTATTTAGACTATGTAACAAATTTAGTATACACAACCCCTTCATTTGCTGGATTTACAGCATTTGTCTCACCTGGAAACGAATATGAAAAACATACGGCAAAAACAGGATTTGACAACACATTTACAATTTGGACAGGTATTGGATATAAAAAATCGATTGAAACAAATGTTGGAACAATTACTCTTAATCCATCTGTAAAATATAGTGCACTTGAAAGATATACATACAAAACTAAAAACAATAAAAAAACAATTGAAAGAAATGAGTTGAGAACTGGAATAACAGTGAGTTTAGCGACAAAATAAAAAAAAATTAAAAAAAAACTATATCTAAAATTGATTTAATATTTTTTAGATATAGTTTAATTTTTTATTTATATTATTTAATATATTCTTTAGCAACTTCTTCTACATTATAATCTTTTGCAATTTGGTCAATTAAGCTATTTCTTTCCTGTACTGCTTTGTTATTCAATAAACCGTTTGCAATTTGCTGGTATGCGCTGTTTGGAGTTACATTTCCTAATTTTGCTTTTTCTTTTTCATAAATTTCTGTAATTTCTTCTTGAGTTACCTTTACATTTTTTCTAACTTGTAAATCTAGATAATAGTTGATATAAACATTGTCTTTAACAATTTCTAAATCTTTTTTATTTTTTTCTTCAAAGTTTTTTTCTTCCATTTTTTTAGCAATTATTTTTCCAACAATCAATGTTTTTAAAACTTCTGAATTTCCTTTAGAAAATAAAATTTCTTCTTTTGTAATTTCTACTTTATCTTCCATTTCTTGAACTAACTTGTCCAACTCTTCAGCTTCAAGAGTTGCAACTTGTTGATTCAATAAATCTCTTTGAATAATTTCTTTTGCTTGTGAAAATGAAATGTTTTGTGCATCAAAATTTGCTTTATTTTTAGTGTAAATTTCTGTAACATCATTTTCATTTACTACAATTTTATTTTCAATTAATTTTGCAATAAAAAATTTGTTTTTTTCATTTTTGTAGAAATAATCAAACTCTTCCTTTTCTTCATCTGTAAATTCATATTTTTTTGCTGTATCCAAAATTGCTTTATTAATTAAAAGATTTTTTATTCCTTCTTCATTTAAATCTTTTATTTCTTCATCAGTTAAAATCAATTTTGCTTTTTCAATCTCTTTTTCTTTTTTAGCCATTATATCTCCTAAATTTCTTATTTTTATTTTATTTTGTTATTTATTATTTTACACTATTTTAGAAAAAATTTCAAGATTTTTCTTTAATTTTATATTACTTTTCTAATTTTTTTCAAAAATGTATAAATACTGAGTTTTTAAATATTTATAAAAAATTTTATTTTAAAATCTAGATATATAAAGAAACTAATTATTATAAAATAATTAGGTAATTTCTTTAAATTCTATTGCTTTATCTTAATTTTTTGTTTTTTCAATAAATTTAAAATAATTATTCACTAATTAATTCCTTTACATAATTTGGAAGTGCAAAAGCTCCTTTATGAAGTTCTGTATTATAATATTTTGTCTTTATCCCAAAACTGTTCCAGATATCAGCTTTTAAGTCGGTTACTGGATTATATTTTTTTGAAGCGAATCCGAATAGCCAATGTCCTGACGGATATGTTGGAATATGCAACTGATAAACTGTCGCAAAGGGAAAAACAGCTTTTAACTGTTTATTTGCTCTTTTGGAAGCAATTGCATCAGCTTCGTAATAAGGACTCTCATGCTGATTTACAAGTATTCCATCGTCTTTTAACGCATTAAAACAATTCCCGTAAAATTCTCTTGTAAATAAATCTTCTCCAGGCCCAAAAGGATCTGTGGAATCGACAATTACAATATCATATTCATTATGTTTGGAACGGACAAATTTTAAACCATCTTCATAATAAATATTTACTCTTTTATCTTCTAATTTACAGGCAGTCGATGGCAAAAACTCCCGACACAGATCAACGACGGCTTTATCAATCTCAACCATATCTATTTTTTCAATGTGGTCATATTTTGCAAGCTCTCTTACTGTTCCACCGTCCCCAGCACCGATTACCAATATTTTTTTTGCATTTGGATTAACTGCCATTGGAACATGAGTTATCATTTCGTGGTAAATAAATTCATCTTTTTCTGTGAGCATCATAAATCCGTCTAATGTTAAAAATCTCCCAAACTCTTTCGATTCAAAAATATCTATTCTTTGAAATTCGCTTTTAAAACTAACTAGCTGTTTGTCAACTTTTATCGAAAAACGGACATTTTTCGTATGTTCTTCAGTATACCAAAGCTCCATAGTTTTTCCTTTCTTTTTTACTTTTTTTCTTGTTTTATTTTTTTTTTCATTTTTTAAACATTTTTCAAATAATTTTCTTTTCTTTTTACTCTGTTTAGCCATCCAGCCAAAAAGACTTTTTGCTTAGGATTGCTTTTAACAACTGCATTGTAATATTCAATTTGTAATTTATGATATTCTGCTAAAAATTTTTCAGAATTTACCAAATTTAAACATTTGACTGTCTGAAGACCTATTATTCCGTCGGCTGTTAAAACATTTTTTTCATAAACTTTATTTACAGCTTCCTGCGCTTTTTTTATTCCATATTTTCCAGAGTTTACGACAAAATCAAAAATACTAAGAGCCATTTTATCATTTTTAATTTTGTCAATTTTATAAGCTTTGTAATATTTCTTTTCATAAATTTTTTGTGCAAGAGCTTTTGTCAAATCTGTCATTTCTCCTTTGTATCCATAACTTCTGGCAGTTTCTTTTGTTATTCCGTATTTTGTTTCACCGCCTTTGTCATCAGGATGATTGGAATAGTTCCCTTCTATAAATAAAAGATAGTCAAAAAATTTATTAAATCTGTCAATCATTTGATATCACTTCCTTTTTTATTTTATTTTTCTCGCTCTTCTTTTCTCCTTCTTCTTTTTTATTTTTGATTTTTTCTTATTTCTGACTTATTACTTTTTATTTTATAAACTATTTTTCTACAACTACATTTATTTTGTCAACATGCATATCTTCAGTTCCAGTTAAAAGACAACCTTTCTCTTTTGCATAAGAAATATACCGAATAATTTCGTCGGTAATTTTTCTCCTCTAAAATTGGTATTCTGGCGGATAAGCCATCACAAATTCTGCGCTCACTCTTCCAACGCTATCTAAAATTGGAATCATTTCTTTTTCAGAATAAAAGGCATCTTGAGGAGTCATGACAACTTTTGGATTTATATATTCGTGGTCAAACATTCCTTCTGGACTTTTAGAGTAAAGTCTTTTAATTTCAGCAAGTGATGAAATTAACCGCTCAATTTCAAGTCCTCTGTCTCCTGCAGTAATTATCGACAGAATATTTCCCAAATCTCCAAGTTCAATTTGAATTCCATATTCATCTCTCAAAATATCATAAACTTCAATTCCCGCAAGTCCAATATCTTGTGTATAAACGGATAGTTTAGTTGTGTCAAAGTCAAAAACTGCATCTCCATCAATAAGTTCTCTCCCGTAAGCATAATAACCGCCCAATTTATTAATTTCACTTCGTGCATATTCAGCAAATTTTACAGTTTTCTCAAATAATTCTCGGCCGTTTATGGCAAGATTTTTTCTTGCCATATCAAGTGATGCCATAAGTAAATACGAAGCACTTGTAGTTTGTGTCAAATTTATTATTTTTCGCACATAGTCGGCATTAATTTTCTCTCCGCTCAGCAAAATGGAGCTCTGTGTAAGAGAACCACCTGTTTTGTGCATACTTATCGCTGCCATATCAGCTCCTGCTTCCATAGCCGAAATTGGCAAATTTTCATCGAAGGAAAAATGTGCTCCATGCGCTTCGTCGACTAAAACATACATTCCATTTTCGTGTGCCAGTTTCACAATGGATTTTAGATCCGAGCAAATTCCGTAATAAGTTGGATTATTTACCAAAATTGCTTTTGCGTCAGGATTTTCTTTGATTGCCTTTTTCACATCTTTTATCGACATTCCAAGTGAAATTCCCAATTTTTTATTTAGTCCTGGATTTATATAAACTGGAACTGCACCACAGACAACCATGGCATTTATGGCACTTCTATGGACATTTCTAGGAATTATAAGCTTATCCCCAGCTCTGCAAGTTGACATAATCATCGCCTGTACTGCTCCTGTCGTTCCGCTTACCATAAAATAGGCTTCTTTTGCCCCAAAAGCTTCAGCTGCTATTTCCTGTGCTTCTTTTATGACGGAAGTTGGATGACATAAATTATCTAGCGGTTTCATAGAATTGACATCCATTTGCATGGCATGTATCCCAATAAAATCTCTAAATTCTTTGTTTCCACGTCCACCTTTGTGTCCTGGTACATCAAATCTTACCACTCTGTTATTTAAGTGTTCTTTTAGTGCGTCAAAAAGTACAGTTTTTTTCTGTCTTTTCAAATCAATATTCTTTTTCATTTTTTGTTTTCTCCGTATTTTATCTATTCTTTACTAAAATAATTTCTAATAAATATTCATTCCGCTGTAGATTTCTATCATTTCTTTTCTTAAATCATCTATTATTTTCAGTCTTTCTCGTGGTGGAATTTCATAAACATCACGGTTAAAAAGATAATTTTGGAGCTCAATTTCCTTTATGAGCATCTTTGTGTGAAAAATGTTGGACTGATAGACATTTACATCAATCGCATCGTAAATTTTTAATTTATCAGGGTCAATGTAATCCTGAATAGAAGTAATGTTGTGGTCGGTGAAAAATTTTTTACCCGAAATATCTCTAGTAAAACCTCTTATTTTGTAGTCTATTGTAATAATATCGGATTCAAAGCTGTCAATCAAATAATTTAAGGTATTCAGTGGTGAAATCTCTCCGCAAGTTGCTATATCAATATCCACTCTGAAAGTAGAAATTGAATTTTCTGGATGATACTCGGGAAAAGTATGCACTGTAATGTGACTTTTATCCAAATGTGCGTGAACCGTATCTGTATCTTTAATTTTTAAATCTTTATTTTCATCAAAAAAAGGCTTTCCCCGATTACATGATTTATCAATGTTTGCAGAATTAATTCTGGCTTCCGCAATTAAGATGTTGACAGAAGCTCCCTGCGGCTCATAATCTTGCTTTGAAATATTTAACACTTTAGCTCCTATCATCTGAGCGACATTTATCAAAATTTTTGTGAGCCTATCAGAATTATACTGCTCGTCGATATAAGCGATATAATCTTTCTGCTCCCTTTCCATTTTGGCATAACAGACATCGTAAATATTAAAGCTAAGTGTCTTTGTAAGATTGTTAAATCCATATAACTTTATTTTATTTTCCAACTCATTCATCACTTCCCTTCGATTTTTTTATCTATTTTCTAAAAATTAGTTTTTTTTAAATTTTGTAAAAATTATATCACTTATGGAAAATTTTTACAATTATAATTTTCGTTTTAATTTTAATATTTATAATTTTTAATATGATTTTTGTTTAATAAAAAAAATGTGCTATAATTGTACTATAGTAAATATAGTATTTATTGAATTGAATCGAATTGAAAGGAAGTGAAAAATTTTGAGCCAAAAAGATACGCTTTTGAAAATAGAAAACCTGACTACAAGTTTCCGAATCGATGAAGAATATTTTCCTGCCGTTGATGATGTGTCGATTGAATTGAAAAGAAATGAAGTTTTGGCAATTGTTGGAGAATCCGGGTGCGGAAAAAGTACACTTGCTACTTCCATTGTAGGACTTCACAGTCCACTTAATACAAAATCTAACGGAAAGATAATTTTTGAAGGAAAAAATCTTCTGGAAATTGATGAAGAAGAATTTAATAAAATAAGGGGAAAACAGATTGGAATGATTTTTCAAGATCCATTATCTGCACTTAATCCGCTTATGAAAATTGAAAATCAAATTGAGGAAAGTCTTATTTACCACACAAATTTTACAAAAGAAGAAAGAAAAAAGAAAGTTTATGATTTGCTACAAAAAGTTGGGATAAATAATTATAAAAGAGTTGCAAAACAATTTCCACACGAGCTTAGCGGAGGTATGCGGCAAAGAGTTATGATTGCAATTGCACTTTCCTGCAAACCACAGATTGTCATAGCTGATGAGCCAACTACAGCGCTGGATGTAACAATTCAGGCACAGATATTAGATTTATTAAAATCTCTTCAAAATGAAATGAATGCTGGAATTATACTGATTACACACGATTTGGGAGTGGTTGCACAGATGGCTGATAGAGTTGCTGTCATGTATGCGGGAGAAATTGTGGAAATTGCTGATGTTACCGAATTATTTAAAAATCCGAAACACCCTTACACAAGGTCGCTTCTTAACTCCATTCCACAACTGGACTTAGAAAATGAAAAACTTCATGTGATTTATGGAAATGTCCCGTCGCTAAAAAAAATAAATAGAAAAGGCTGCCGATTTGCTGATAGAATTCCGTGGGTTGATAAAAGTGAACATGAAGAAAATCCAAAATTGCACGAAATTTCTAAAAACCATTTTGTGAGATGTACTTGCTACAAAAATTTTGAATTAAAATAAATTGAATAAATTAAAAAAAATTAAATTGAAGTAAAGTATAGTAAAACTGATTTAAAACAGAACTCAAAACTATGACCATTTTATTCAAACCCTAAGCTTATATAATTTTTAATACTTCTATTTTGGATAGATTTGAGTGTAAATTGAAATAAAATCAAGTAAAAGAAATTAAGGAGAAAAAATATGAGTTTTCTTGAAGTAAAAAATTTAAAAGTTCATTATCCAATCCGCAGCGGATTTTTTAATAAAATTGTCGACTACATCTATGCTGTTGACGGAGTGTCGCTTACAATTGAACAAGGAAAAACTTATGGACTTGTCGGGGAATCTGGCTCGGGAAAATCCACGATTGGAAAAGCGATAATCGGACTTGAAAAAATTAAAAGTGGAAAAATTATTTACAAAGGCAAAGAGATTGACAGAAAATTTAGAAATAGAAAAAATGAGTACAATAAAAATGTTCAAATGATATTTCAGGACTCTCTATCAAGCCTCAATCCAAAAAAAAGGATAATCGACATAATAAGTGAACCACTAAAAAATTTTGAAAATTTGACTGAAACGGAAAATAAGAAAAAAATTTTAGAATTGCTGGAAATTGTAGGACTTTCTGAAGATGCACTCTACAAGTATCCACATGAATTTTCAGGAGGACAGCGTCAAAGAATCGGAATTGCAAGAGCGGTTGCAACAAAGCCACAGCTTATCATCGCTGATGAACCTGTTTCTGCACTGGATTTATCGGTTCAGGCACAAGTACTAAATTATATGAAAGATATTCAAAAACAGTATAATTTAAGCTATTTATTCATCTCGCACGACCTTGGGGTTGTAAAACATATGTGCGACTACATCTACATCTTAAATAGCGGAAGATTCGTTGAAACTGGGACAAAAACTGATATTTATGACTTTTCAGAACATCCTTACACGAAAAGATTGATTGCTGCGATTCCTGAAATTCATCCTGAAAAGCGGCTGGAAAATGCGTTAAAAAGAAAAAAAATTGAAGAGGAATATCAAAAAAACAAAAAAAATTTTTACGACGAAAATGGAAAAGTTTTTGATTTAAAAAAATTGACTGACACACATTTTGTCGCTTTAAAATAAAAATTTAGTAGGAAAGGAAAAAATTATGTGGAAAACGATTTTAAGACGGTTTGTAATTATGATACCGCAATTATTTATACTTAGCGTGATTGTCTTTATTTTGGCAAAACTAATGCCAGGAGACCCATTTACAGGACTTATCACTCCGCAAACTGATCCATCCGCACTGGAAGCTCTGCGAAGAAAAGCTGGTCTTCTTGACCCTTGGCACATTCAGTATATAAGATGGATTAAAAACGCTTTTTCTGGAAATTTGGGAATGAGCTACACTTACAATGTTCCTGTTAAAACTTTGATCGGAGAAAGAGCTGTAAATACTTTTATTTTATCGCTTGTAAGCTTGATTTTGACATATTGCATTGCAATTCCATTAGGAATGCTATCTGGACGATACCAAAACTCATTTTTGGATAAATTTGTAACTTTTTATAACTATGTGAGTTATGCGATACCGACATTTGTCTTGTCGCTTATAATGATTTGGTTCTTTGGATATAAATTGGGATGGTTTCCTACAACAGGTTCTGTTACCGCTGGACTTGAAACTGGAAAGATGGGACATTTTTGGGATAGAATTTATCACATCATACTTCCAGCTATAACTTATGCACTGCTTGGAACAACTTGGATTATTCAGTATTTGAGAAATGAAGTTATTGAGGCAAAGTCGCTCGATTATGTGAAAACAGCGAAAAGTAAAGGAGTTCCTGAAAATAAAATTTATTTGCGACATATCTTTAGAAACTCGATTTTACCGATTGCGGCATTTTTTGGATATGCTATAACAGGGTTACTAGGTGGTTCGATTTTTATTGAGAAAATATTTAGTTATCCCGGAATGGGCGGACTTTTTATAAATTCTATCGTAACTAGGGATTACAGCGTCGTAACTGCTCTTATTCTACTTTTTGGATTTTTAACACTTTTTGGAAGTTTGCTTTCTGACATAATTTTGAGCATTGTCGACCCTAGAATTAGAATTAAATAAAGGTGGTGAAAAAAATATGAATGAAAAACCGACAGGTATTAGAATAATAGTAAAAGAACTTTTAAAGGATAAACTTGCGCTTGCATCATTAATTTTACTTGCAGTAATTTTTGGAATTATTTTTATTGGCTCGCTTTTTGCAAATCAGGACGAAATTATGAAAATAAGCCTTTTAGATAAATATGCCATTCCGATGAAAGAAGGATTTTGGCTGGGCTCAGATTCAGGTGGACGTTCAATTTTGGGACAGCTTATATTGGGAGCTAGAAACTCGATTATCATTGGCTTTACAATAACTATCTTGACAAGTTTTCTAGGAACTTTTTTTGGAATGATAAGCGGGTATTATGGCGGAATTATTGATAATATAATTATGAGAATAATTGATTTTATAACGATTATGCCTACACTTATGATAATTATTGTATTTGTAACAATTGTGCCAAAATACACAGTTAGCTCGTTTATTTTCATAATGAGTGCATTTTACTGGGTTTCAACAGCACGGCTTATTAGAAGTAAAGCTCTTGCAGAAAGTAAAAAGGAATATGTTCTCGCCTCAAAGACAATGGGAACAAGCGATTTTAAAATAATTTTTAGAGAAATCTTGCCAAATTTAAGCTCTTTAATAATTGTAGATTTGACACTTGCCTTTGCCGGAAATTTGGGAATTGAAACTGGACTTAGCTTTTTAGGATTTGGTTTGCCTCCTTCAACTCCGAGTCTTGGGACACTTGTTGGATATGCAGCCGATCCGGAAGTTTTATCTTCAAAACTTTGGATTTGGCTTCCAGCTTCGATTTTAATACTTGTTATGATGCTTTGTATAAACTACATTGGACAGATGTTAAACAGAGCTGCTGATGCGAAAAAAAGACGAGCGTAACTTTTTTGAGAGGAGAATTTATGAAAAAAATATTGATTTTTTTAATTGGACTTATGCTAATTTCCTGTAATCCAGATAAAAAGAGAAGTGAGATGCCAGGAGCTAAAATAAATTTGTCAATTTTCCCAATAAAAACTTCAAATAATGAACCAGCTGTGGAAAATGCAACACTTCAAGTGGCTCTTGTCAAAGATGACCCGCTTGTTGGAGTTTTTAACGAGATTTTGTATCAGGACGGCTACGATGGAGATATCCTTTCGATGTTTTTAAGCTCCAGCCTTTTTGAAGTGAATGACAATTTTGAAATAATTGACACGGGTGTTGCCACATTAAATGTCGATGCAAAAAACAAAAAAGCAACTATAAAAATTAAAGATGGTATAAAGTGGTCAGATGGCGTTCCACTTACCGCAGATGATATAATTTATGCTTACGAAGTTCTAGGAAGCAAGGATTACACAGGAATTCGTTATACTAAAGAATATCAAAAAGTCATTGGGATGAATGACTACCACAGTGGAAAATCTAAAACAATTTCCGGCGTGAAAAAAATTGATGATAAAACAGTGGAAATTTCATTTTCTGAGATGGGACAAAGTATTTTTAGCGGTGGAAACGGACTTATGGTAAACGCACTTCCAAAACATTATTTAAAAGATGTTCCAATAAAAAATTTGGTTTCATCTGACAAAATAAGAACAAAACCCGTCACATTGGGGCCTTATAACTTAGTAAAAATTTCCCGTGGAGAAAGCATGGAATTTGTGGCGAATCCTTATTATTACAAGGGAAAACCTAAAATAAAAAAGGCGATTTTGCAAGTGGTCAATCCACAGTCGATTGTTGCGGCTCTAAAAGCCGGAAAGTATGACTATGTTATGGAAATGCCAGACAGTTTATACAATAATTATAAAGATTTTAGAAATTTAGAAGTTTTGGGACAACAGGATTTGTATTACTCGTATGTTGGATTTAAATTGGGACATTTTGACAAAGCAAAAGGGGAAAATGTGAGTGATCCTAACGCTAAAATGGCGGATTTAAATTTAAGACAAGCGATGATTTATGCAATTGATGTCGATCAAATTGCACAGGCCTTTTATTTTGGATTGCGACAAAGAGCGACTTCTACGGTTCCTCCAGTTTTCAAAAAATATTTTCCAAAAGATTTGACAGGATTTCCGTATAACTTAGCCAAAGCAAAACAGCTTCTTGATGAAAGCGGATACAAAGATGTGAACAATGATGGATTTCGTGAAGATAAAAATGGTAAGCCGCTTCAAATAAAAATGGCGTTTATGGCTGGTGGAGATGTGGCTGAGCCACTTGCTCAGTTTTATTTGCAAAGCTGGAAAAAAATCGGACTAAATGTGAGCTTGACTTCTGGAAGATTACTGGCTTTTCAAAATTTTTACGAAAAAGTTCAAGGCGATACAAAAGATATTGATGTATTTTTTGCAGCATGGGGAGTTGGAACCGATGTAAATCCGACTTCTTCGGCTGGAAGAAGTTCTCAGTTAAATTACACAAGATTTGTATCCCCGGAAAATGACAAATTCATCGCCGAAATTTTGGGTGAAAAATCACTAACTATCCCAAATTACAAAGCAGAAATGTACAAAAAATGGCAAGAATACTACATAAATCAAGCCGTTGAAGTGCCACTTATGTACAAATACAAATTAACTCCAGTAAACAAAAGATTAAAAAATGTTTATATCGGTTATGACAGCGCCTTAAAAAACGAAGGTATTCAAAAATGGGAATTAACGGCTATAAATCCAATGAGATAAAAATTGTAAATTTTTTTTAAATATGCTATAATGACAAAAATTTTTTAAGTAAATAAAATTAAGAAAGGTAAAAACTATGAGAAAACAAAATATACATACATTTATTGGCTGCGACAATGAATATGACGAAAGCGATATTGTAATTTTCGGTGCTCCATTTGACAGCACTACTTCCTTTAGACCTGGGACACGATTTGCAAGTTCCGTTATGAGAAATGAGAGTTTTGGAATTGAAACTTACAGTCCCTATCAAGATAAGGATTTGGAAGATTATAAGATTTTTGATGGCGGTGACTTGGAACTTTCTTTTGGAAATTCAAATTTGGCGCTTCAAGACATTCAAGATGAAGCCGAGAGTATTTTAAATGACGGAAAAATTCCATTTATGATAGGTGGAGAGCATTCTGTCACATTGGGAGCCGTAAAAGCGGTTTTTAAAAAATATCCAGATTTACACATAATTCAGTTTGACGCTCACACAGATTTAAGGGATGAATATTTGGGTCAATATTTTTCACACGCTTCGGTAATCAGACGATGCTGGGATATGGTTGGCGACAATAAAATCTTTCAGTTTGGAATAAGAAGTGGAGAACGAGCCGAATGGGATTTTGCAAAAAAACATCTTCATACGACAAAATTTAACTTTGGAAAAAATTTTGACGAACTGGACAAAGTTGTTGAAAAACTAAAAGGTAAACCTGTTTATTTCACATTGGATTTAGATGTGCTAGATCCATCAGAATTTCCAGGAACGGGGACACCTGAAGCGGGAGGAATTACTTTTACTGAGTTGCACAAAGCAATAGAAAAAATCTCAGAATTAAATATTGTAGGACTTGATATGAACGAATTATCGCCTATTTACGACCAATCGGGACAATCTACCGCTCTTGCATGTAAGCTTCTAAGAGAAATTTTGCTATTTATTTCAAAATAATCAACAAATCATTTAAACAAAGTGAATTGCTCAAATTTACAAAAGTAAGATTTCTTTTGTTAATATGATTTAAAATTAAAAATGAGAGTGCAAAAATTTTAACACTCTCATTTTTTTATAAAATTTTCCTTTTGAAAATTTGTAAATTTATCAAAATTAGTAAATCAATCTAAATCCTAGTCCACCTCTTACGTTTTCTCCCTTAGTGTCGTACCCAGCATTTACTGTCACTCCAAATCTTGTGTTGTCAATTCCTAAGTTCAAGTCAAATTTACCATTCCCGTGTCTGTCTTCCTTGTCATTTCTCAAGTTGTACCAGTCTGCCGTCGTATAACGTACTCTCGCCTGATTAAGTCTATTCAGTTTCCCAATCTCATTTTCATATGCCGCCGAAAGTCCAATCGATAACTGCGTTCTTACAGCTAATGGTTGAATATACTTGAATTCCGCTCCAACTTCAGGCTTAACTGAGAAATAGTCGTTTCCTTTAACTTCCAGGTTCATCTGTCCCCTGTCCTCATTTATATCCGTAAATCTTCCATATTCCATTTTTAACGCTCCGTAAGGTCTCAAATGCGTTCTTTCAGATAATCTTATGTCATAACCTAAATCAGTTTTTAACGCCGCTCCATAGGTATAATAGTCAGCCTTTGAGTAGAACGTGTCGTCAACTACCCAGAATTTTCGGTGCATATTGTTTACGCCTCCAAACACATCTCCTGCAATCGTCCATCTTAAGTTTCCGTTATGGTCCTTAACTGGCGACACTGTCTTAAATACTCCTGCTCTAATCATTGACTGCTGTTCAGTCGATTTTCCTAAATCCTTGAACTTGAATCTGTTTGAAACTGCTCCAGCATACCATCCAGCTGAGTTTCCAAGCGTAATCGCCTCGTCTTCATCATGCACATAGGCAACTCCGTAAGCGTTGCTGTCGTAGTCAATTACTCCTGCCGTATCAGTTCTATATTCATCTTTCCGTCCAAACACTTTTATCTTGTTGCTCTGCTTAGATGGATTTCTCCATTCGTCGTGCAAATATTTGAACTCCTTGTCCAAAGTATTTCCTGTTGCATTTATCCTTTGCTGCGTATTTGAATATTCATAACCCTTCATCTCATTTACAGCCTGCGCAAATATGTGATTTTCACCTTTTCCTAAGTCATTCAGCTTATTGAATATCTGTTTTTCCCTCGAATGTATGCCTTCGACTCCGTATCTCTGTTCAAGTCCGTCCAAAAAATGTTCCGTGTCAACGTCGTTTTTGCTTGCAAAGTCTGTATAAGGTATTTTTACCATGTATACTGTCTTTATCGGTGCCGCTATGTTTCCTGATTCCACCGGCTGCGCTATCCAGGTCAGGCTCGAAGAGTTCACATTTAATGTCACCCCTGTCGATACAACACTTGCCAAGGCATCATTATACGGCTTTAAGATGTTATCACCTATTTGAATCGCTTTCGCATTCAGATATTTTGTAACTTCCGTTCCCATTATCAGGTCTATATCTGTAAGTCCATA
Organism: Leptotrichia rugosa; assembly: GCF_041200005.1. NCBI lineage: Bacteria > Fusobacteriati > Fusobacteriota > Fusobacteriia > Fusobacteriales > Leptotrichiaceae > Leptotrichia > Leptotrichia rugosa. The sequence goes on along the minus strand of NZ_CP165644.1, from coordinate 647,192 downwards.
TAGGTTGCTTAATCCTTGAATCGGATTTGTGTAGTTTATACCTGATGTGTCAACATACATTCCTATGCTTGATATTTCTCCATTCGAGTGGGTATGGTTGTGGTCCATCTGCTCAGTCGCCAGGTTTAATGTCGTAACTCCTGTTAAATCTGTTATGTTCACTTCTGGAGCTTGAGGAGACGCTACGTTCGTATCAACTTTTACTGGCTCAACCTGTACTCCGTCTATTGATATTGACACTGCGCTCGGTAGTGATGCTGGCGGAACTTTTACTATCGCCTTTCCTGTTATTTTCTTGTCTGTCGCTGTCCCTTCCAGATATGGCCTTGTCGAAGTGTTTCCTGTCCCATGTTCTTCATACGGTTTATACGTCGAGCTTGTTTCATCACCTCTGAATACATACACTCCTATATTTTTACTTCCCATAATTTTTATTGTCCCATAGTTCTTAATGACTCCACCGTTTGTCACTACCACACCTTTTATTCCTGTTCCATTCGCTGTCGGTGTCGTCTGGATCACTCCGTAGTTTTCTCCTTCCGCATATCTGTCAATATACATTCCTGTCGTGTTCTTGCCGTCCAGGTTTATAGTTCCTCTATTTACTGCCTTCGCACCTCTTCCAACTGCATACATTCCTACACTGTTTTCCTTTGTGACATTTATTGTTCCATAGTTTTCAACTGTCCCTACATTTGATGCAGCTTTTGTATTTTCGTCGTAATATCCCGTCGCCATTCCAATTCCATACTGCTTGGTTGTCACATCACTCATTCCAACTTCAATTGTTCCATAGTTTTTTCCAGTTCCCTGCGTTGAATAGATTCCAATATTTCCATTTCCCGACATCAGGTTAATGTTTCCGTGATTTATCGAATCCTGCGATGAATAGATTCCATATCCATTGTTCTTATCAGTCACAATATTAGAATAGTTTTCAATCTTTCCACCAAGAGCTTTTGGCGCACCTGAATAGATATATACAGATTTTTCTCCAATATGAACGTCATTTGGCGCATGAGTTGTCAAGTCTGTCTTAGCGTTTGAGGCTGTTATTAAATATCCAAATGAATCTGTATCTCCTACTTTCATATCCACATTCCCTGTAACAGTTGCAGGCTGTGAATTAGTCGTATCATCGGCTATATACACTCCTACCGAATTGTTATTTGCCACATTAATTTTTCCACCTGCAAGATTTACGCTAGGTCCAGTTGAATAAACTCCTACTCCATCATCAGCAACATTAATTTCCCCGCTTGTCATATCAACTTTTTTCCCAAAAATTCCATAGGAAGATTTTCCAACATTTATTTTTCCTGTATTTACAATTGTTGATTTTTGGTCGTCAATGTACATTCCAATTGATTCATTTTTAGCGGATGTCGCTACAACATTGATTTCCCCGTTGTTTATTAAGTCAGAATCGTTTGTTCCGTACATTCCGGCTGATTTTGTTCCGTTTATATTAATTTTACCACTATTATCGTTTGTAATTATACCGTTATTTGCTCCCATTCCTACTGAACTGTTGCTCCCATTAATTGTGATTTCACCTTTATTTATACCATGTGTATCATTTTTAGTTCTTCTGTCAAGAGCATTTGTCACGATATATCCTGCACCGTTTTTATCATTGCTGTTATTTTTTACAAACATTCCAACTGCACCGTCGTCATCCATCGTAATCTTACCAGTTGCACCATTTTCAATATTTACTATTCCAAATGTATGTCCAGAATGAGCGACTACATTATTATAATATGGCTCATCTTTTGGATCTTTTACAATACCTGCTGTTGAATCAATTCTATAAGAAAGTCCTAAAATACCGATTGATTTTTTACCTCCAGCATTTACTTTCCCATTATTAACTATTCTAGTACTATTTGTCCCAAATATCCCTATCGCCTTTTCATTAGGTGCATTAACTGTTCCCTTTTCTACATTTACCACTCCTGTAGAATTATTATTAATAAATCCATAATCTACATAAAGACCAATTCCACCTTTATCAGTACCAACTGTTCTATCTGCTTCTATTTTCCCATTATTATTAATTCCTGTTGTTGAAGTATTTTCTGTTTTTGCGCTTGCCGTTACTGCAAGACCAACAGGAGTTTTAAGATTGAGATCTATTGCCTGTAACTGTGAATCGTTCAATTCTGATTTTACTGAACCGCCTGTTTCAACATTCAATCTTGAGTTTTGGTATAAGAATCTTCTTGAAAATACTTCACTATCAGTGTCTTTTGTTGAATTTGCCTTATCAATCGCTGATTTTATATTAATGTCTGCATCATCTACAACCGCATATTTATACCTAGTCTTTCCATTTGAACTTCCAACATTTCCAACTCCACCTATTAATTGTTCTTTTAAGGTATCAGGAGTACCTTTATTTTCAACATTTACAGTAACTTTGCCTGATATTTTTCTCAAATCTGCAACTATTACATTATCACTGAGTATATCAATAATTGTATTTTTATTAACAGTTATTATACCTGACTTATCTTGATAAAATACATATCCAACAGCATCTCCATCTAATTTCAATGTTGCATCATTAATATTAATAGCGCCACTATTATTACTTGTTGTATCAGTATAAAGCGCATATCCATTTCCTTTATATTCTACAGTTGCTCCTGTCAAGTCAATTTTTGCATTATTAAGAGAAGCTGTATTAGTTGAACCATCTTCTACTTTTATCCAGTTATATTGAGCATCAATTTCTGAATTAGTACCATCGGCAAAAAATCCAAATCCTACATTTTTTTTGCTTTGAGTATCTATTCCACCTTTTATCGAAATATTAGCACTTCCTGGTTTTGTAGTTGAAGTACGATTAATAGCTATTATTCCACCATTACTAGCATAAGCTGCTCCAACATTGTCTTTAGACGTAAGATCCGAGTTAACACGAGTTTTATCATACAAAAATTCTGATCCTGTAATTTCCACTCCTGCATTTGTCGGTGCTCCTGAAGTTCCGATTATTGTTGCTGTTGATTTTGTAGTATTATCATTTACAGTAATTTTTGCTCCTTTATCCGCAACAAGTGTTATAGAATTTGTAGCATTTGTTGAAACAACAGCATTTACATTAACTTCATTTTTTGAATTATTTCCTACATAAATAGCTCTATTTCCCCTATCATTTCTACTATCACCATCAATAGTGATAACATCTCCCGTTACTTTCCCATCTGTACTTTTAGTTCCAGGCACCGAAGTATCACTTCCACCAACAATAATACCAGTATTATCAAATCCGCCATTCATTGAAACTTTCCCTTTTCCAAGTTTGATAGTTGCACTATCTCCTGTCAGTACTCCAATACTATCTTTTACATTTTTGAAAAGATTTATTTCATGTCCATTTTCAATACCTTTTCCATTTGTCGGATCAGCAGAATGTGTTTTTGTTGTATTTTTTTCAAAATCTACACTAATAGAAGAAAAAATACCATAAGATTTATCAATATACTTATCATCATTTATTTGAGTTTTACCTGTTATTCCTGCTGTGGTTTCGGAATCAGGAACATTACTTGGATTAGCAATTGTTTTCGATTCATAATATTCGTACGAATTTCCGCTTATATCCCCTATATTAACTGCAAAATTTCCTATCACTGTTCCTGATAGTTTTGTTGTCAATTTAGAAGTTTCATCTTTTGGTGCATAAAGTCCAATACTGTTATCTCCGTATATAGTTAGCGGCGCCCAAGTTCCACCTGTACTTTTTGTTTTAAAATCAAGGTTTGCAGTTGAAATATATTTACTTGTTTTTAGATATACTCCAACATCTCCATCACCAAAAGTCTTAACGGCTTTATTTCCAGTAGCTCTATTTACAATTGTAATTTCTCTTTGATCATCATCATCCTTATCAAAATTAACCGTTGTTCCACTTGTATAACTTGCTGTATTCTTAGAAAGAGTCCCTGCAGTTGAATATGGTCCTGTAACATCAGAGTCAAATTTAGCTTCTTCAAAATCCTCTCCCGTATGATTCCATCTTACATCTCCATTTGGATTTATAAAATATATTGCTGATTTCTCATTATATAAACTTATATTCCCTGCATTATATATAATTTGTGGATTTCCTTTTCCTGCTACTTCTGCTGATACTATAAAAACAGCTGATTGTGTATTATGTTTACCACTGCCATCTACGTATGGATGTATTGATACATCTCCTTTGCTGGTATTTACTATAGATGCCACATACATACCATCAGGTGAAGGATCATTATCACGTGCATGATCATAGGTATTTACAAAAGAGGAGTTTTCCCCTTCTATTGTTACTTTTCCCGAATTTATAAAAGTTTGTGACCTTTTACTACCTGTTGTATTATTTGCAATATTTTGCAAATCCGAAAAAGCCTCATACTCTGCTCCAGTTGTTGTTCCTAATTTACTAATTTGATCTGTAATTTTAGCTGCTCCATGCATATCTAAATGTACTAACTCATTTATAAATGGACCAGCTAAACCAGGCATTCTCGTATATAAAAAATTTGCCTTATTTACTAAAGTTGAGCCTTGATCATAAGAATTATAATTACGATCCGATACCATTCTCATAAAACCAGCTTTTTTTTTGGTTGTTGTAAGACCTCTGTTTAAATTTGATGTACTATTTCCATAACTAAGAGAAGTAGTGGTAACACTTTTATCTTTACTATCTGTAACCATTGCACTATAGTTATTAAAAGCATTTTTTACACTATAATTTTCATATTCATAATTATATATACCATACCCATCTGGATAATTTTGTATTCTTTTAGTAATAAAATTTCCATCATTTATAATCAATCCTCCTTCAATTACACCACCATTTCCTTTACTTGCATTATCAAAAGAATCCTCATTCCAGTTTCCCAAGGATTTAGCCTTTAATACAAAACTTGGAGCATTAATTGTTCCTATTGGTGTAATACTTGGTGCTGATGGCGGAGTAACTGTTCTAGGCTCAAACGACGGCAAATCACTAATATCAACCGCCATAGATACATTAGCCACTTTCACTTTCGGTACAAGTGGTGTAAGCGAAGCAGATACTGGTATTATCGCAACGGGTTCCTGTTTTAATCCGAGATCTGTTGTATTTCCATAAAGAGAGTGTGCATCTGGAGTTGTGTTGTATTTATACTTCCCCATCGTTTTATCTCTTTCATACTTCACATCGGCAACTTTGTCTCCACGTCCTTTGTAGTGCCCTTGCCAATTGTTATAAAATCCATTTATTCCATATTGCCAGCTGCTCCAAGGTGACTTAACCACGTGATCCCCTTGCTCCATCAACTGAATCAGCTCTAAATTTGTGTTACGGAGAAGCTTGTTATTTTCTGCTCTTGCTTTTCTAAAGTCCTGCTTTAGCTGAACAATTGATGTATTCATCGCTTTTGTCTGTACTTTAATCTCATCTTCAGCCGAAAAAAGATTGATTGAAATTCCTCCTATCCCTATCGCTCCCGTCAATAAAAACGAAATAAGCGCCGCATCTGTGTACTTAAAGTCTTTTACTCTTTTGGCAAAAGATTTTAATTCTTGTTTTAATTTTTTTAAATTGTTCGTCATTTTCCTTCCCTTCTCAAAAAATTATTCTAATCTTTTCTTAATTTAATTTCATTATTTTTGCAAAATTTCAAAAAAAATATAAATACTTTCTTTTTTAAAAACATTACAATTTTATAACAAATCTTATTTAATTGTATAAAATTTTTTAAAAAAAGTAAAGCTTTTTTGTTTTCTTTTAGAATAAACTTTTTTACAAAAAATTTTTTATTCTATTTTTTAATTATTTATCTATAATAAACAGAGGACCGAAATTTTTTGATAAATAATTGCCTCAAATTTTAGTGGCAAAGATTAATAATTCAATTTAAATCCAAGCCCTTCTCTAATATTTTTACCTTTAGTATCATATCCTAAGTTCGCCGTCACTCCAAATCTTGAACTATCAATTCCGACATTTAAGCCAAATTTTATATTTCCTTTTCTATCTTCTTTTTCATTTTTTAAATTATACCAATCTGCCGTAGTATAACGAACTCTAGCTTGATTAAGTCTATTAAGTTTTCCAAGTTCATTTTCATACGCCGCCGAAAGTCCTGCTGAAAGTTGTGTTCCCGCAGTAAGTGGCTGAATATATTTAAACTCTGCCCCAACTTCAGGCTTAACTGAAAAGTAGTCGTTCCCCTTGACTTCTAACTTCATTTGACCATTATTTTCCTTTATATTCGTAAATCTTCCATATTCTATTTTCAGTATTCCATATGGCCGCAAGTGAGCTCTTTCAGATAATCTTATATCATAGCCTAATTCATTTTTTACAGCTGCTCCATAAGTGTAATAATTAGCTTCAGACTCAAACACATCGTCTACAACCCAGAATTTACGATGCATATTATTTATTCCTCCGAATACATCTCCTGCAACTGTCCACTCTAATGAACTGTTGTAATCATTTTTTGGTGACATTGTCTTAAATGCTCCAGCTTTAATCATAGATTGCTGTTCAGTTGATTTTCCTAAATCTTTGAATTTAAATCTATTTGTAACAGCTCCAGCATACCAACCTTTGGAATTCCCCTTTTCAATTGTTTCATCTTCGTGCATATAAGCTACTCCATAAGCGTTGCTGTCATAGTCTGCAACTCCAGCTGTATCTGTGTTATACTCATCCTTTGCTCCAAACACTTTAATCTTGTTATTTTGTTTAAGCGTATTTCTCCATTCTTTCCGTAAATTTCCAATTTCCTTGTCCAATTCATTTCCAGTTTCATTAATTCGCTGCTGAGTATTTGAATATTCATAACCTAGCATTTCACTTATAGCTTGCGTAAATATAAGATCTTCATCATTCCTCAAATCGTTCAACTTATTAAAGACTTGCTTTTCTCTCGAATTTACATCTTCAACTCCATATCTCTGTTCAAGTCCATCTAAGAAATGTTCAGCATCCGTATCATTTTTATTTGCAAAATCAGTATAAGGAATTTTTTCCATATACACGGTTTTCATTGGTGCAGTTAAATTCCCTGATTCTACCATCTTTGCTCTCCAAGTCAAACTTGCTGAATCTACATTTAATTTAACTCCTGTCGGCATAACACTTCCCAAAGCATCGTTATATGGTTGTAAAATGTTATCTCCTATTTGAATCGCTTTTGCATTCGTATTTCTTGCAGCTTCTGTTCCCATTATTAAATCTATGTCTGTAAGTCTTGTTAAATTATTTAATCCTTGAATAGGATTCGTATGATTTATTCCTGAAGTGTCCACATACATTTCTATGCTTGATTTATTTGTATGATTATTACCGCCTGATACTTGCGGCAAATCTATATTTGCGTTATCTCCTAATGATTCAGCTATCACAGCAGGTATCGGTATTGACACTGGACTTGGATGTGCAGGGACTTTTACTACCAATTTTTCTGCTACTGTTCTACTAACTGCTGTTCCTACCGAAGATTTATTTGTTGAGTTGTTAGTTCCATGCTCCTGATATGTACTAGTCGTGTCAGTATATACTCCTGTATTGCTACTTCCAACGATATTTATTGTTCCATAATTTTTAATAATTCCTCCATTTTTTGCAACCACACCTTTTATTCCATTACCGCTTGCAGTTGTCTGAATCGTTCCATAATTTTCTCCGGTAGCATGATTGTCAATATACATTCCAACCGTATCATTGCCTTCCAAATTAATGGCACCCCTATTTACTGCTTTTGCACCAGAACCTGAAGCGTACATTCCAACACTGTTGTCTTTTGTAACATTAATTATTCCATGATTCTCTATAGTTCCCATTGATGCAGCTGTACTTCCTGTCGCCATTCCAATTCCATATTTTCCATTTACTACATCACTTGGACCGACTTCAATGGTTCCATAGTTCTGTCCAACCCCTTGTGCCGAATAAATTCCAACATTTCCAGTTCCTGATCTTAAATCAATATTTCCACGATTTATAAAATCTTGAGATGAATAAATTCCATAACTATTATTTCCATCAGTCACAATATTTGATTTATTTTCAATTTTTCCACCTAAACCTTGTGGTGCTCTCGAATAAATATAAACTGAATTTTCTCCAATATGAACATCATTTGGTGCTTTTGTATTTAAGTCTGTCTTAATATTTGCCGCTGTTATTAAAAATCCTACTGAATTTTGCCCAACTTTCATATCCAAGTTTCCTTTAACAATTGCAGGTTTTGGAGCTACTGTTGCGTCATCAATATACACTCCTACTGCATTGTCGTTGCCTATATTAATTTTCCCTGCAATAAGATTGACATCAGGCCCTTGAGAATAAATTCCTACTCCATCATCACCTACATTTATTGTACCACCATTCATTTCTATATTTCTTGCAAAAATACCATAAGAAGATCGTCCAACATTTATTATACTGTTATTTCTTATTCTAGTTCCATTTTCTTCTTCCAACATATAAACTTTTGACTCTGGATCATCCCCATACATTCCTATTGATTCATTTCCCGGAGAAGTTGCAGCAACATTTATTATTCCAAAATTTTTCAAATCAGTATTATTTGTCCCGTACATTCCAAACGATTGTGTCCCATTTATATTAATTATTCCAGAATGATAAACATGAGTTACAGGATCTTCACCTTCATAATTTGAAACGGCACCAAAACTAGACCCCATTCCTATCGCATGATTATTTCCATTTATTGTAATAGTACCTTCATTTACACCGACAAGCCAAGCTTTAGATGTAGACGGAACAGATTTTATAGTCGGATCAATGCTGTTATTTTTTGTAAATATCCCAATTGCACCATCATCATCCATCGTAATTGTACCCCATGGCAAATTCATAATATCTATTTTCCCAAAATTAGCTGGATTTTCAGCACTTCTGAAATAAGGTTCATTAGACGGATCTACAGCTAAACCTGTAGAAGGGTCTATTCTATACGAAAGTCCTAAAATTCCAATTGAGTTTTTACCACCGACATGTATTGGACCAGAACTTACCATATTTGAATTGTTTGTTCCGTACATTCCAACTGCTCTGTCATTATGTGTCGCACCTTGTTCCACTTCTAATTTTCCAGCATTATAGTTATTAAGCCATCCATAATCGGCATAAAATCCTATTCCACCTTGTCCAGCATCTGTTCTGTCAACAAAAACTCTCCCCTTATTTCCAATTTCTGTTGTTCTATTATTAACCGATTTTGAACTTCCAGCAATCGCAAGTCCTACCGGTGCTAAAAATCTGTCATCTATCGCCTTCATCTGCGCTGTATTTAATTCTGCTTTTACCGAACCATATGCTTCAACATGTAATCTCGAATTTTGATATAAAAATCTCTTTGTGAACACTTCGCTGTCTGAATCACTTATTAGATTTGCTTTATCAATTGCCGATTTTATTTGAATTGTCGCATCATCTGCCAAAGCATATTTATAATTTGTCTTTCCATTTGAACTTGTAATATTTACATTTCCTCTAAGAAGCCGGCTCTTTAAGCTATCATTACCAGCTTTATTTTCCACATCTATAACAAGCGGACTTTTTGAATCTGTTAACTCTGCAATTACTGCATCATCAGAAAGCACATCAATATTAGTATTATTAAAACTTACAGCATTTGGTCTAGCCTGGTCAAAAACATAACCAATAGCTTTTCCATCTAGTATCAATGTCGCATCTTTCATATTAATAGCACCTTCAGAATTACTTGTACTGTCAGTATAAAGTACATATCCATTTCCCTTATATTCCACTTTACTGCCTTCCAAATCAATTTTTGCATTGTTTAGTGAAACAATGTTCATTGGACTGTCTGTCACTTTTATCCAGTTCTTCTGCGCATTAATTATACCGCCATTATTGGCAAAAAGTCCAAATTTTGCATTTTTCTTTGTCTGAGAATCAATCCCATTTGCTATAGAAATATTTGGCGTTGATGGAAAAGAAGTTCTGTTCATTGTTATCGTTTCGCCATTACTTGCATGAACTGCTCCAACATTATCATCTGCTACTGTTTTTTTATCCGAAGTATTTCTACCTCTAGTATATTTAATATTTTTTACCTTATCTCCACGACCTTTGTAGTGCCCTTTCCAGTTGTTGTAATTTCCGCTCACTCCATATTGCCAGCCTCCCCAAGGTAATTTAACCGCATAATCTCCTTGCTCCATAAGCTGAACTAACTCCAAATCGGCATTTTTAATAAGTTTCTCATTTTCTCGTTTTACCCTTTTGAAGTCTTTTTTCCGCTGTGTAACCGAGACGTTTATCGCTTTTGTCTGTGTTTCAACCTTATTTCCATCTGAAAACAGATTAGCTGGCGCACCTCTTCCTATCGCACCAGTCAATAAAAATGTGATAAGTGCTGAATCAGTGTATTTAAAGTCTTTCACTTTTTTAGCAAATGACTTTAATTCCTGTCTTAACTCTTTTAAATTTTTTGCCATTTTTCTTCCTTTCCAAAAATTAAAAAATCTACTTAAATTATATATTTTTTATCCACTATAATTTAATTTTTTTAATTTTTATAGATAAAATATCAAATTTAATTTTATTTAATATTTTACAACTATATAACATTCTTTATTCAAATTATATAAAAGTTTTTTGAAAAAGTAAACTTTTTTTACTATTTTTTTTAAAAAATATGGTATAATACTAGTGTAAAATTATAAAATTTCAATTAAATTTGTAGGAGAATAAAATGAAAAATTTAATTTTAATAATTTTAATGCTATTCTCACTAACTTCCTGTGTTACAGGCGGAATAAGTGTAGGAAGTAACGGAAAAATTCACGGAAATATAGGAGTCAGCACAGGTGGACTGATAAATACTGGAGTGGGAATTGACTTTTAAAAAATAAATTTATAAACTGAAAGGAGAAAAAATTATGAAAAAAATAATTTTAATGATTTTGATGTTAGTTGCACTAACTTCTTGTCTAAGTGCGGGAATTGGAATTGGAACAAATGGAATTCACGGTGGTGTCGGAATCGGATTTTAAATTTTTAAGAAAAAAAGGAGAAAAAAATGGGTGAATTATTTTGGGCAATGGCAACTGCGGTATTTGCAATACTAGAAATTATTATACCGGGACTTGTGACAATTTGGTTATCCCTTGCAGCACTTGTTTTAACTGGATTATCTTTTTTTATGAGAAATCCTGTCGTCGAAGTCTTTATTTTCTCAGCTTTGTCAGTAATTTTTGTAATTTTCACAAGACCCGTCTTAAAAAATTACATCGAAAAAAACAAAAGGACAAATTTTAATTCTAAAATGATAGGAAACGAGATAAAAATCGAAGAGGTTTTAAATTTAACAAGTTCAAAAAAAGAGTACGAAGTTAAATTCAAAGGTATCCTTTGGAAGGGGATTAGCGAAGATGTCTTAAAAAAAGATGAGATTGCTAAAATAAAAGGTTTTGTTGGAAACAAAATCATTTTAGAAAAAATGAAGAAAGAAATGTGAAATTTAAAATAATATAAAATTTAGGAGGTCATTATGAACGTCATATTATTACCATTAATTATTATTTTACTTGCTTTTCTTGCAATTTTAGTTCTGAAAGCAATAAGAATCGTACCCGAATCAAAAGTTTACATCATAGAAAAATTAGGAAGATATTATCAGTCACTGGATTCTGGATTAAGTTTTATAAATCCATTCTTTGACAAAGTAGCAAGAGTTGTGTCGTTAAAAGAACAGGTTGTTGATTTCCCTCCACAGCCAGTAATCACAAAGGACAATGCCACAATGCAGATTGATACAGTCGTATATTTTCAAATAACAGACCCGAAACTATACACTTACGGAGTTGAGCGACCAATCTCAGCAATTGAAAATTTAACTGCGACAACCCTTAGAAACATCATTGGTGACATGACAGTTGACCAAACTTTGACTTCAAGAGATGTCATTAATACAAAAATGCGAAAAGAGCTGGATGATGCGACAGATCCTTGGGGAATAAAAGTAAACAGAGTTGAGCTAAAAAGCATTTTGCCACCTGCAGACATAAGAGTTGCGATGGAGAAAGAAATGAAAGCTGAAAGAGAAAAAAGAGCAAATATTTTGGAAGCACAGGCAAAAAGAGAAGCGGCTATTTTAGTTGCGGAAGGAGAAAAACAAGCGGCTATTTTAAGAGCAGAAGCCAAGAAGGAACAGCAAATTAAAGAAGCAGAAGGGGAAGCAGAAGCAATTTTATCAGTTCAAAAAGCAAAAGCAGAAGCTTTAAGAGTTTTAAACGAAGCTGCTCCAAACGACAAAGTGCTATCTTTAAGAGGACTAGAAGCATTTGAAAAAGCGGCAGATGGAAGAGCTACAAAAATTATTATCCCAAGCAATATGCAAAATTTAGCAAATCTCGCGACTGTATTTTCTGAATTGACAAAAAAAGATGAAAGTGAAAAAAAATAAATTCAAAAACTTTATTTTTGACAAGAAATTTGTAAAAAAGCATATTGACATTAAAAAATTTCGTTGATAAAAGTGTTGATATATGATAAAATTAAAATAAGAAAATTTATGAATATTGGAGGAAAGATTAATGAGAAAAGTAATTGTAGCAGGAAACTGGAAAATGAATAAAACTGCAAAAGAAGCAGGAGAATTTTTTGCAGAATTCAAACCATTAGTAAAAGATGTTAAAAATGCAGGAATTATAATTGGTGCACCTTTTACAGCATTAGAAACAGCTGTTAGAGAAACTAAAGGAACAAACATTAAAATCGCAGCTGAAAATATGAATGCTAAAGAAAGCGGAGCTTACACAGGAGAAGTTTCACCTTTGATGCTAAAAGACTTAGGTGTTGAATATGTAATTTTAGGACATTCTGAAAGAAGAGAATATTACGGAGAAACTAACGAAATCATTAACGAAAAAGTAAAATCAGCATTAGCACACGATTTAAAACCAATTTTATGTATTGGTGAAAAATTGGAAGAAAGAGAAGCAAATACAACTGAAGACGTGGTTAAGAGCCAAATTATCGGCGGATTAAAAGATGTAACTGCTGACCAAATGGCAAATGTAATCTTAGCATACGAACCAGTTTGGGCAATCGGAACAGGAAAAACTGCAACTCCTGCACAAGCTCAAGAAGTTCACGCATTCATAAGAAGTCTATTAACAGATTTATTTGGTGCACAAGTTGCTGAAAATGTAACAGTTCAATATGGTGGATCAATGAACGACGGAAATGCCGCTGAATTAATCGCTCAAAAAGATATCGACGGTGGATTAGTTGGTGGAGCAAGTCTAGTTCCTGCAAAATTCACAGTAATAGTAAAAGCTGGAGATGCAGTAACTAAATAGTTATTTTCTCAGTCTTTGCACAATTTAGGAGGACTTTAATGTTAGAAAATTTATTAATCGTAGCTTTAGTAATCTTATCAATTATTATGATAAGCGTAATCTTATTGCAACCTGACAGAAGCCAAGGTTTAGCAAAAAGTGCAGCAAATATCTTAGATGAAGAAAAAGAAGGAATTGAAAAATTTACTGAAGTTATCGCAACATTATTTTTGGTTGTTGCAATATTATTTCAAATAGTGAGATAAACTAAAAGAGAGATTTTCGTCTCTCTTTTTTTATTTTAATATTCAGACAATGTAAATCACTTTATGTAACTAACTGTAGTCATAAATCCCTATATTAATGAACTTGTATTAATATTTACACAAAATTACATATATTTTCAAAATTTATAAACAAATTTATTTTTTCAAAAAAAAACTATCTTAAAAAATTTAAGATAGCTTTTTTTAATAACAACAACATTTAACTTAACTATTATTGAGAAACTACATTTGTTGCTTGAGGTCCTTTTGGTCCTTCTTCTACATCAAAACTTACTTCTTCACCTTCGTTAACTGTTTTGAATCCTTCTTTATTGATTTTTGAGAAATGTAAGAAATAATCTTGTCCATCTTCTCCTGAAATAAATCCGAATCCTTTTTTGTCGTTAAACCATTTTACTTTACCTAACAAAGTATTACCTCCTAAAAATTTACACCTCAAACAACTTGTTACAAATATTAATTTTGTTACATTTTACTTGCTTTTGGTTATCTATGAATAGTATATCATATTTTTAAAAAAAAGAACAGTTTTTTTTCAAATTTATTTAAAACTTTTTTTATTTTTTTAAATATTCTAAAAGTGAATTATATCTTTTTCGAGCTTCATTGTAGCCAATTTTGTAAACTTCTTCAAGTTTTTCCCTATTTTTTTCAATTCTTCCCAATGTAAGTGGAACTTGCGGCTGAATTACAAAAATTTCCCCTCTTTTTCTAAATCATAAATATATTCTAAAGTTTTATTATATCTAGTATATCTTGTTTTCATCAGTTCCACAAATTTGGGATATTTTCTATATTTCACTTTTGAGATTACACCTAATTTGCTTTGAGTTTTTCTGTAACTTCTATCTCTTGTAAGTACAACTATATTCTTTTTATTTCCTTTTTTTATTGAATATTTTAACGGTATGGAATCAGCCACTCCGCCATCCAAATACTTTTTATCTCCCAATTTCACCATTTTTGACAAAAATGGAAGTGAGGCAGAAGCTCTTAAAATATCTATATCTGTAATTGCATCTTTAATTTCAGGATATTCTGGCTGCCCAGTTTCACAATTTGTTATGACCGCTTGAAATTTTATGGGACTATTTTTAAACGTATTGTTATCAAAAGGATTATATTTTTCAGGTATATCATGATAAGAATACTGAGTTTCAAAATAATTTCCAGTTTTAATTAGATTATAAAAACTTCCGTATTCTCTTTTTTGAATGTGATCCGCAATCGCCTCAAAGCCTCTTTTTTCCTGCTTAGACAAATAATTAACTCCAAGCAGTGCTCCTGCCGACACTCCGATGCAATTGTCAACTTCCACATTTTTTTCCAAAAACAAATCTAACACTCCTGCAGTAAAAATTCCTCTCATTCCTCCACCTTCAAGAACTAGTCCGATATTTTCTTTTTTTGCTTTTTCATTTTCCATATAAATTTCCCCTTTTCTAAACTTGTTTTTTTTATTATATCACTTTTTCTATAATAAAAAAATAGAAAAAACTAATTTCTTAACTTTCTCTATTTTCTTGTAAAGTTATTTTTTTTATTTACAATTTATTTTTATATTTTCTCAATTTATATTTTTATTTACAAACTTCTGGAAAAACCTCTTTTAAAGCACTGTAAAGTCTATCTAAAGCTTCTTTTATGACCCAAGTTGGCGCAGCTAAATTTATTCTTTCAAATCCACTTCCATTTTTACCAAAAGTATAACCTTCGCTGAAATAAAGTTTTGCTTTTTCATTCATAAATTTTTTCAACTCTTCATTTGAAAGTTCCAAACTTTTAAAATCTAACCATTGAAGATAAGTTCCTTCAATTAGCGGCGCACTTAAATTTACAAAATTTTTATTGAAAAAATCATGAACTAATTTTTGATTTTTGTCAATTAGCAAAATAAGTTCATCAAGCCATTTTTCACTTTCATTATACGCCAATTCACAAGCTTTGTAACCCAGCGCTGCAAATACATGAGAACTTGATCTATCTTGTTCAATTTCAAATTTTTTTCGCAATTTTTCATTTTTTATAATAATATTTGAAATTCCAACTCCCGCCAAATTAAAACTTTTTGTGGGAGCAGTACAAGTTATAGTAATTTCTGACAATTCGTCTGACAATGTTTGTAAAACTGTGTGTCTGTAATTCGGCATTATTAAATCAGAATGGATTTCATCAGAAATAATTATTAAATTATTTTTTAGTGCGATATTTCCAATTTTTTCCAATTCTTCCCTTTTCCAAACACGTCCTAACGGATTGTGAGGACTACAAAATATTAATAGTTTATTTTTTTCATCACTTGCAAGTTTTTCAAATTTTTCAAAATCAATTTCATAGTAGTTATTTTCATTTTTTAACATCTCACATTCTATAATTTTTCTATTATTATTTTTTATAGAACTGTAAAAAGGATAATAAACTGGCGTAAAAACAATAATTCCATCATCTTCTTTCGTAAACGCCTTCACACAGTCATAAATTGCTGAAACCACGCCGTTTGAACAGACAATCCACTCTTTTTTCACTTTAAAGTTATGTCTTCTATTAAGCCAATCAATCACAGCTGAATAATAACTTTCATAAGGTCCTGTATATCCTAAAATCGTACTGTCCAAATATTTTTTCAATCCATCAATTATTTCTTTTGCAATTTTTAACTCCATATCTGCAACAGATAATGGAACGATATTATCAGCAATATTTGGGTCAATTTTATACATTTGATCCCATTTATAGGATCCTTGTCCTTTTTTATTTATTATTGTTTCAAAATCATATTTTTTATTCATAGTTTTACCATCCAAAATTTATTTTTATCAAAGTATGATAACATATTTTATTTTTGTAGTCAAACATTTATTAAAGCAAAGATAGGGTAAAAATTAATTTATCCAATTTCTTTATTTCTGTTTGCAAAATATATTAACAAAATCTTCTATTTCTACAAATGAGAGTAGTTTAATTATCTTCTGGAGTTCCTTTTTTTATTAACTTATTGTTTTTTCTATAAAAATCCCATTCGTCAATTTCTTTTCCATCTTTAAATTTACAAACTCCATATTCATTCCCGTCGCCATCTAATTTAATAATAGATTTTCCGCCATTTTTCTCGCAATAAATTGAAGCAGGATTAGGTATTCCTATCATTCTTTGCTCAGGAATATCGCTATTTTCTATTTTTTTTACTTTTGGTAACTTTGAATTTTTACTTTTTATTTTTGTCAATGACTTTTTTGCTGCTTTTTTGGAAATTTTTGCAGTTCTTCTTTTCATAATTTTTGCCCCTGCAATATTTAATGAAAACATCATTACTATACATACAGCCAAACTAAATAATTTTTTCATAAAATTTCCTCCTAAATTTTTATCTTTCAAAAATTTTATTTTTTTTGCATTACTTTTTATTTGCAGTTTAGCATAAAAATATTTGTTTTTTATTTATTTATAATTTATTTTTTAGAATTTTTATTTTAGTATAATAAAATAAAGGTGTTTATAATTTTTAAAAAATATAGTATAATATATAAGTACAAACTAAAAAAAGGAAGTTTTAAAATGATATATTTAGATAATGCAGCAAGTACAAAACCAAGAAAAGAAGTTATAGATACAATGGTTTGTGCGATGGAGCAAAGTTATGCGAATGCTGATGCGATTCATGATTTTGGACATAGAATTTTTCTTAAAATTAAAGATGCTAGAAAGACAATTGGAAAATATCTTAAAGTTAGCCCTGAGAGAATTTTTTTTACTTCTGGTGGTGGAGAAGGAAATAATATTATTTTGCAAGGAATTATTAATGCGAACTCAAAATTAAAAAAACATCTGATTACGACAAAAATTGAACATCCATCAGTTTATGAAGTTTTTCGGTACTATGAGGAAAATGGATTTAAAGTTGATTATCTTAATGTCAACAAAGACGGATTTGTAGATTTAGATATGCTTTCTGACTTGATTTGCAAAGATACTATAATAGTGTCAATTGGTGCTGTAAATAGTGAAACTGGAACTATTCAAGATTTAGAAAAAATTTCTAAAATTATAAAAGACAAAAATAAGAATACTTATTTTCACACGGATTTTGTGCAAGGATTTGGACTTCCAAATATAAATTTTAATAAAATAAAAGTTGATGCACTTACTGTGAGCGGGCACAAAATTTATGCTCCGAAAGGAATTGGCGCTATTTATGTTGGAGAAAATGTAAAAATCAATGACATAATTTTCGGCTCAAATAGTGCAAATGGCATTATTAAACGAACTTTGCCAGCTGAGTTAATTTTGGCTTTTTCAAAAGCGGTTGAAATTCTTGCAAAAGAAGATAAAAAAGAAGCGATTCATTCACAAAATTTTAAAATTAATCTTGCAAAAAAATTAACAGAAGAAATTGAAGATATAAAAATAAATTCACTTTTGACAGAAAAATCAACGCCAAAAATTTTAAATGTTTCGTTTAATGGGACAAAAGGTGAAGTTTTAACGCATTTTTTAGGAATGTATGACATTTTTGTGTCAACTGGGTCAGCTTGTTCTTCAAAAAAAGGAAACAGCAGAATTCTTGCTGCGATGGGTCTTAATCAGTCTGAATTGGACGGAGCGATAAGATTTAGCTTTTCAAATGAAAATAAACTTGAAGAAATTGATGAAATTGTAAAAAGAGTTAAAGAAAGTGTTGCTAGAATTAGAAAAATGAAATAATAAAATAATAATAAATAAAATAAAAAATATTATTTTTAAAAAATTAAAAATAAAAAAAAGAAAGAAGAGTGATTGTATGAAAAAAATGTTTTTAACTTCATCATTTGGATATGTAGAAAAATTATTTAAAAATTTTTTAGAAAACGACTTAGGACTTGAAAACAAGCTAAAAGGAAAAACTGTGGCTCTGATTCCAACTGCGGCATTGGTGGAAAATATTGACATTCACATAAAAATAGCGATGGAAATTTATGAAAGTCTTGGAATGAGCATAACTCTTTTGGAACTTACCGAAGTAAGCGAAACAAAAGCAAAAGATTTGATAAATGACTCCAATATTTTGCACATCTCAGGCGGAAATACTTTCTTTTTGATGCAAGAAATTCAAAAGAAAAATTTATCGGATTTTATTGTAAAAAAAGTTGAAAATGGACTAATCTATGTGGGTGAATCAGCGGGAAGCGCCATTATGAGCCCCGATATTGAATATGTCTCAGAGTGTGACGACAAAGCTTTTGCACCAGAATTAAAAAATACTAAAGGACTTAATCTTTTACCATTTTATCCAGTTCCCCACTACCAAAGCGAACCTTACAAGGAAAGTTGTGACAGATTGGTTCAAAAGTATAAAGATAAACTTCATTTAGTTCCGTTTAACAATATTCAAGCCATAACTGTGGAAGACGATGACTACAACTTAGTTACGCTTCAAAAAATTTAAAAAAATAAAAATTAAAAAGAATTGAAGAAAGGAGAAAAAATAAAAAATGGAAAAATATACGGATAAAAATTTGCTTGACACAATCGGTCTTTCTTATGGCGAACTTTCGCTAAAAGGTAAAAACCGCGGGCAATTTGAGCGAAAATTGAGAAATAGAATAAATAGAAACTTAAAGGAATTTGACTATAAATTAGTCGAAGATTTATCTAAATTATATGTTTTGATTGACCCAAAAGATTTGGAAAAAATCACAGAAAAACTTAAAAAAGTTTTTGGAATTGTTGGAATAAACCAGTCAAGCAGAGTTTCACAAAAAGACGAAGAGATTAAAGCAAAAGTTTTAGAATTTGCAAATTATGCATATGAAAAAGGAGCTAGAACTTTTAAAATTTCTGTCAACAGAAGCAACAAGGAATTTCCCATTAATTCTATGGACTATGCCAAAGAAGTTGGGGCTTTTGTGTTAATTAACAGTCCTTTTGAAAAAGTTAAGATGAAAGATCCTGATGTTATGATATACATTGACATAAGAAAAGAAGTTTATATTTATACGACGAGAATCAAGACTTATGGTGGACTTCCGCTTGGATCAACTGGAAAAGGACTAGTTTTACTTTCTGGAGGAATTGATAGTCCAGTTGCTTCATTTATGATGGCAAAAAGAGGAATGAGAATAAACTTTGTGACATTTAACAGCTTTCCTTTTACAAGTAAACAGGCACTTGAAAAGATTAAGGAATTAACCAATATTTTGACTGATTATACTGGAAAATCAAGACTTTATACGATTAATATTTTAAAACTGCAAGAAGAAATTAATGGCAAAACTAGAAAAGAATATGCAACTATCTTGACAAGAAGAGTTATGATGAGACTCAGCGAAAGACTGGCAAATTCAATGCAATATCAGGCATTGATTACAGGAGAAAGTCTGGGGCAAGTCGCTTCTCAAACATTGGGCGGACTTACTTGCACAAATGCCAGTGTGGAAAAACTTCCTGTCTTTAGACCGCTTATTGGAATGGATAAGACTGAAATTATCGATATTGCAAAAGAAATTGGAACTTATGAGAAGTCAATCGAGCCTCACGAAGATTCCTGCGTGATTTTTGCTCCAAAACATCCTGTTACAAATCCCAAATTGGAAGATATCCTTACAGAAGAAGCAAAAATTGAGAATTATGAAGAATTAATGGATGAAATTTTTAGTGAAAAAGAATATTTTAATTTTGGATAAATTAAGAAAAATGGAGAAAATAATGGAAATGAATTTAGAAAATACAAAAAAAAATTTTAATGATTTAAAAAGAATGATATATTTAATTTACAAAAATTACAGAGATGGTGAAACTCAGATACTTGCAATTTCACTCACTTACTATTCACTTTTAGCGGTATTTCCGTTTGTGGCACTAGTTCTTGGAATAACTAGAGGATTTGGATTTGATAAAATTTTTATAAAAAAATTGTTTGAATTTTTGCCAAACAGTTCCATCATAAAATCTATTTTAAGTGTTGCACAAAAGCTACTTGCTTCCACCGAAGGAAATTTACTTGCAGGAATTGGAATTATTGTTTTAATCTATTCTGTTATAAAAGTCTTGATTATGCTAGAAAATTCGTTTAACAAAATTTGGAGAATAAACAAAAAGCGTTCGCTTCCGAGAAGAATTGTCGATTATGTCGCAATCATATTTTTGGGACCAATATTTTTTGTAGCATTATCAGCATTAAATTCTTTTATAATTGACGAGCTTATTCACTATTTTTCCAAGCAATCAATTTTTATTGATTTATTTATAGCAGTTTCGGGACCCCTAACTTACATAATTTTATTTTCTTTTATATTTTATTTGATTCCAAATACAAATGTAAAAGTAAAGCCTGCGTTAGTTGCTGGATTTATCACAACAATTTTGACTTTTTGCTGGAAACTGTTATTTTTACTGCTTCAATCAATTATTACAAGCTATAATATAATTTATGGAAGTTTAGCGTTAATCCCAATTTTTTTGATTTTTATTCAATATATTTGGGTAACGATTTTACTAGGTGCACAAATTGCCTTTTCAATTCAAACTTCAGACAAATTTTTGTATAAAGAGGAAATTGAGATGCCAATTAAGATTAAAAGAGAAGCTGGAATGCTTATTTTGTCGCTAATTATTAAAAATTTTGCACAAAAAAAAGAACCTTTTACTTTTCAAAAATTGTCGGATAGACTTGGAATGGATGTGCTTTTTGTTAAAGATATTTTGTCAGACCTTGAAAAAATGGGATTTATAAATGAAGTCTTTCTAGGAAAAAATTCAGAATCAATTTATCAGATTGCCTATAATCCTGAAGCCATCACCATAAATGAATTTATAAAAGAATTTGACACAAAAAATATCGAATATTATACTGATGTATTTAAAAACTTAAAGGCAGAAGATAAAAGAATACTTGAAAAAATACAGCAAAAATTGACAACTCAAAAAATTGAAAAAAGAGATATTTTTGATATTCAGTTTCCTGAAAATGTCAAAAGTTATAGTAAACAAGGAATGCCCCCTTTCTTAGATGAACGACAAAAAAAATATGAAAATTTGGAAACTATCATAAAAAAAGAAGAGAAAAATTTAGAAGAGAATGATGAAAAAGATTCAAATTTTCACGACGATGATGACAACAATAAATTTGAAAATGATAAAGAATTTGAAGATGATAGAGATGATAGTGATAATAACGATGACGGCGACAATTTATCAAAAATAAAATATGAAAATGGAAAATGGAAATTTTTATAAAAAATCAGGAGTGCAATTTATGAAAAAAACTGGTATAATCTTTGGAAAATTTTATCCGATTCATATGGGACATGTTGACTTTATTCAAAAAGCCAGTGGCTTTGTCGACGAGCTTTATGTCGTTGTTTGCAGTGACGACACTAGGGATAAAAAATTATTTGAAGAATCTAAAATGAGAAAGATGCCAACTATAAAAGACAGATTAAATTTTGTAAAAGGTATATTCAAATATCAAAATAATATAAAATTAATTCATTTAGCTGAAGATGGTATTCCATTTTATCCAAATGGATGGAAACTTTGGAGCGAAAGAGTTTTTGAAGTCTTACTACAAAATGATATAAAAGTCAATGTGATTTTTTCAAACGAACTGCAAGACGTTGAAAATTACAAAAACAATTTTCTCACTCTTCCAAATTTTGAAAAAGTTTTCAATAAAAATCTAACGATTCAAACAATCGACATAAATCGAGATAATTTCCCAATAAGTGCGACTGAAGTGAGAAATTCCCCTTATCACAACTGGGATTTTATGCCAAAACCTGTCCAGGAATTTTTTACAATAAAAGTGGCGATCATAGGAACTCCGCACTCAGGAAAGACTACTTTGGTTCACAAATTATCAAATTGTTATAATACAAATTTTGTAGAAGATTACAAAAAGAAATATTTGAAAAAAAATAATTTAAAAAATTTAGAAGAAAAAGATTTTAACAGCATTGCTGAAAAATATCAAAAAAAAATCTTAAATTCTGTAAAAAGTTCCAACAAATTAGTGTTTATTGATACGGAATTTTGTTCACTTCAGGCTAATCTAATGGAATTTAAAAGTAAAGAAAATGAAATAATCAATAATTTTATAAAAAATGAAGATTTTGAGTTGATTTTTTATCTTGAAAGCGAGAAAAAAACTGATAAAATAAAAGAATTTGATAAAAATTTAAAAGAAATTTTAAAAAAAAATAATAAAAAAATAGTTATATTAAAACTAAACAATAATAATTTTACAGAAATTTATAATTGCTGTCTTAGATATATCAATAAAATGATTGAATAATTTAATATAAATTTTATTAAAATTCTATAGGAAAATTTTTAAAAATATGGTATAAATACTATTGAATAAATATTTATTATTCATATAAAAAATATTTTTAGAAAGGAATGAAATTAATGAATGCTGCGTCGATTAACTACCAACAGATGATATTCGGATTTTTAGGTGGACTTGGATTATTTCTATTTTATATGAAATATATGGGAGATGGACTTCAAATGGCAGCTGGAGATAAACTTCGATATATCTTGGATAAATATACAACTTCACCTTTTTTAGGAGTCTTAGTTGGGATTTTAATAACAGCTCTTATTCAATCCAGTTCAGGAACGACAGTAATTACAATAGGACTTGTCGGAGCGGGATTACTGACACTTCGTCAAGCTATAGGAATTGTAATGGGAGCTAATATTGGTACAACAATTACAACATTTATTATAGGATTTAATATATCACATTATGCACTTCCAATTATATTTGTAGGTTCGCTATGTCTTTTTTTCTTTAAAAATCAGACCATGAATAACGCCGGGAGAATTTTATTTGGATTTGGAGGAATATTTTTTGCACTAAGCTTGATGTCAAATGCGATGGCTCCTCTTAGATATCTTCCCGCTTTTAAAACTTTAACCACAAGTTTGGGAAAAAATCCTATTCTAGGAGTTCTTTTGGGAACTGGGATGACTATGGCTGTACAGGCGTCAAGTGCCACAATAAGTATTATCCAAAATATTTATCAAGAAGGGCTTATGCCACTAAAATCTTTACTTCCAGTCCTTTTTGGAGATAATATTGGAACTACAATAACAGCTATTTTAGCTTCAATAGGGGCTAACACATCAGCAAAAAGACTCGCATTATCTCATACCTTATTCAATATGATTGGTACTGTAATATTTATGATTGTTTTAATCCCTTTTACAATGTATGTGACTAAAATGCAGCAAATTTTCTATTTGAACCCCAAAGTTACAATTGCATTTGCTCATGCTTCCTTTAATATAATTACAACAATACTTTTATTTCCGTTTATTAGAGTTTTGGAATATATAGTTGTTAAAGTAATAAAAGACAAAGATGAAGACAAAGCGGAAGAATTTAAGCCAAAATATTTGGATATGGCTCTATTAAATGCGCCTTCTATTGCAATTGGACAAGTAAAACAAGAAATATTAATTATGATTTCAATGGCTCTTGAGAACTTAAAAGAATCAGTTGAGTTCTTTCATTCACACAATGAAAAATTAGCTAGGAATGTTGAACTTTCTGAAGATAACATAAATAGCATGGATCAGGAAATCACAAAATATTTAACAATGTTATCACAGGGAACTTTCACTGAAAAAGAAGGAGAAGAAATCAGCATTTACCTTGATATGTGCCGTGACGTTGAAAGAATCGGCGACCACGCTTTCGGAATAGTTAAAGATGTTCAATATGAAATAAAAAAAGAACTGGTTTTTTCTGATGTGGCACATAACGAAGTGAGTAAACTTCTTGAAATCACTGTAAAATTAATTGAAACAGCGATTGATGCACTAAAAGAAAATGACAATGAAAAAGCTTTTTCTGTGATTGATTTGCACAATAAATTATATAGAAAAGAAAAAGAAGTAAGAAAAGCTCACATAAAAAGAGTAAGTAAACAGGAATGCGATGTAAAAGCTGGACTTTACTACATAGATGTCATTTCTCACTTCACAAGAGTTGGAGATCATGGGAGAAATTTAGTTGAGAAAATGATTGAAACCAAAGTGAGTAAATAAAAATAAAATAAAAACTGCCTTACTTTCATAAATAAGACAGTTTTTTTATTTATTGTAATACAAAAATCAACTGTTTTCCGCCATTTCCGTATAATCCCAATTTATTATTTTTTACTTTATAGGTGTAAGTTCCATCTGATAAACTATCACTTTTTTGATTAAATGACAAATTTTTCTTTTCTACACTTGTCCCATTTTCACCTTCAACTGTATAAACCACTCTATACTGTGTTCCCTGTCTTTCAAAAGTGACCACTCTGTCATCAAGTGAAAATTGATGTCCTAAAACACCATCCACATGTTTTAACGTCGGACTATTTTTCGCTTGAGGATTTGGAGCTTGTTGTACCCCATTTTGAACTTGATTTTGAGTTTGATCTGTATTTCCATCTTGATCATTTTGCGGCTGCAATGCTGTCTTAGTTGGATTTGTTGTATCCAAAGCTTGAGTTTGTTGTGATTGCTGTTGTCTATTTGTCGCATCAGATGCGTTGTTGCTATTTGCATCACTTGACTGAGATTGTGAAATATTTTCTTCAGGTTTTTCCACATTTGCTGGATCAGATTCTTTATTACAGCTAATCGTTAAAACTGCTAAAATTCCAATCAACAAATATATTTTAAAAAAATTTTTTTTCATAAATTTTTTTCACTCCTTTTTTTTGTTTTATTTTTACTTTTATTATTTTTTCTAATTTTTTTATATTCATTTTTATTTTTTCGACTATTTATTTTTCTATCTGTTTTTTCGTTTATTTTTTTGTTTCTACAAATTTCACATTTTTTGAAATGCTCTCAGGAATTTTTATTCCCAATAATTCCATATTTTGTTTATTTACTTCGATTTTTAAATCTTTTACATTTTCAATCGGAATTTCATTTGGCTTTTTCCCATCTTTCAATATTTGAGCGGCTATTTCTCCAGAACGGTAACCTATATCATAATCAGTTGTCCCTTGTGAAATAAATCCTCCTGCATTTGAATAAATGTTATTTGTCCCAAAAATTGGTTTTTTCTCTCTATTAAAAATATCCAATATTGCTGAAATATATGAAGCAACTGTATTATCTTGAATCGCATACAATAAATCCGCTTGTTTTACCACAAGATTGGCCGCTGACACAAGCTCGGTTCCATTAGTTACAGATTTATCAACTACATTAAATCCATATTTTGGTGCCAATCTTTTCAAATTATTTACTTCAGAAACAGAATTTTGTTCAGATGAATTATAAATTATTCCTATATTTTTAGCTTTTGGAAATAATTCTTTCATCAATTTCAAATTTTCTTCCACTGGAGCTGCTCCACTTGTTCCAGTAATATTTGATATTCCTACTAATCCTGCACTCTTTGGATCTGTCACAGAAGCAAACACAACAGGGATATTTTTATCCACCTGATTTTTTGCCGCCTGAGCTGTTGGCGTAGTTATAGCATAAACTAAATCTTTTTTGTCTGATGAAAATTGCTGCATTATTAAAGTTTGATTACTCATTTCGTTATTTGCAATTTTGTCATCATAATCCGCTTTTATCCCTGCTTTGGCAAGTGCATCCTTAAATCCTTGTTTTGCTGCATTTAATGCTGGGTGATCAACAATCTGCGACACTCCTATTTTGTAAACTTTTTCATTTTTTATAGCTTGGGAATTAGTAGAATTGTTAGAATTATTACTCTTATTTCCACAAGCTAAAATCATTCCTCCAAGCATACCGAATAACAGTACACCTCTCATAATTTTTTTCATCTGATTTTCCTCCTAAAATAAATTTTATTTTTTATCATTTATATTTTACCATATTTTTTATTAAAAATAAAAAAATTTTTTTAATAAAAAAACACTAACTTTCGTCAATGTAAATCAATAATTTTATTTAAAAAAATAGGAGTTTTTAAACTCCTGTAATTATTCAGCTTCTGTTGTAGTTTCATCAGTTTTCAACACTTGTCTACCTCTGTATACTCCTGTTTCTAAATTTAATCTGTGAGGTCTTCTCACTGTTCCGTCAGCTTCTACCACAATATTTGGAGCTGTGATTGCATCATGTGCTCTTCTCATATTTCTTTTAGCTTTGGAAGTTCTTTTCTTAGGTACTGCCATTATTTATCGACTCCTTTCCATATTTTTATCATTTCATTTATAGATAATTTGCTAAAAAATCTTTTTATTTTGACAAATTTGCCACTTTTAAATTTTTTAGTTTTTATCATATTAAAAAAACTTTCTAAATTTTTATAATAACTCATTATATCATATATTGATATATTTTGCAACTTACCAAATACGAAAATTTTTATTTTAACATCAAAAAATTACTCATAGCTATCTGCAATTTCCTGCAAATTTTCTTTTCCATTCAAATATGCCTTTATAATATGCTTACAAGCCAAATATCTGTTTTCATAGCTATTTGATTTCACAGTCACATATGAAATATTATATTCTTTATACAATTTTTTTAATAGTTTTTGAAATTTTTCTCTTCTGTCGTCGTCTCCAATCGAACGAAGCCCATCATTTACCCATTTTACATTATTTTCCAAAAGTATTGTAAGATCAAATCTATAATTTTGCACAAACTCTCTGACAATCGGATTATCTCTTTCTTCATACGTCAGACAAAACGCCAAAGTTGTGATGTAATCCGTATCTATCAGTGCAAATTTATTTGCATTTCTTGCTGCATACAAGACATTTGACTGATGTCCAAAAACTATCTTTTCATAATCCGAATATTGCAAGGCATCTTCATCTCCGCCTAATTTTTCAAAGACATATTCACGCCCATATTCCCAAGCAGAACTTGTGTTAAACACATTGGCAAGTTTGTCTATCATGACACTTTTTCCGCTGCTCTCACCGCCACATATGGTTATAATGGGGATTAAATGTTCTCTTACTTCTCTAGGTAAATAATTCCAATATTTGCTTGGATTTTCTCTGATTTCGTGAGAATTTACATTATATTCATTGTAATTTTCATCAATTGATTTCGTCTGTGAGCCAAAATACTTTAAATAATATTTTTTATCATCCTTGTGATTACTTATGAAAATCACATCATTTTCCCAATCTAAATTTTTTTTATTTTTTTTTCTCTCTTCATTTTCTCTATTTTCTCTTTTTTCAATTTCATCTTTCAATAATTTTGACCACTTTTCCCAGCCGTCTGGATATGGCGGGCAATCGTCTTCGTTAAACAAAAAAGAAACTATATTAGGCTGATTTTTAAATGTCTGTTTGACAAAACGAAGTCTGTCCTTTGGTGTTATTTCTTTCACAAACCTAGAATTTGAAGTAATAAGGTCGTCTCCATCAGTCGAATATGAAACTACTACATATAATTTTTCCACTATTCCACTTGCCCTTTGAATTAAATTCACATGTCCTATGTGAAGCGGAAAAAATTTCCCTACAACAATTCCTATTTTTTTCATTTTTCCTCTTTCTAAAATCTTTTAAGTTTTTTATTTTAATATTTGTTTTTATATACAAAAACTTCTACATACTAAAAAAGCATATAGAAGTTCTTTTATTTTTATTCCTATTTCATATTTTTTACTAATTTTGCAAGAATTCCATTTAGAAAATCCTTTGTGTCATTGTAAGAATATTTTTTTGCAAGTTCCAAAACTTCGTTTATTGCAATTTCAAATCCTACTTTTTTTATAAGGATTTCATAAAAAGAGATTTTTAATAGTACCTTTTCTATTGTTCCCAGTCTTTCATAAGTCCAACCGTCAAGTGTATTTTTTATTTTTTCTACTAAAATTTCTTCATTTTCAATAATTTCAGTTACATAACTTTTTAAAAAATTAATCTGATCTTCTTTTGTAATTTTTTCTTCTTCGACAACTTCCTCAATTCTTTTTTGAATATCGTTATCAATTAATTCATGTTCAAAAAGAAGCTTAAAAATTTCTTCTCTAATTTTTCTTCTTGTCATCAAAATTTCCCTTCCTAAAATCTTCAAAATACTCGAACTACCATAGAAAAAATCCCGTGGTTCTCAGTAAATTTACCAAGCTATCCTCATTGTTCTTGCGGTTCTTATATTATTTCTTAGATAATATTTCCAATTATTCTTGCAATTTTATTTTTTTAAGTTACTCTGTTTCTTCTTTTTTTTAAAAATTTTTCTCTTTTTCAATTTCTTTTTCTTGATTTTTATCTGTACTTTCAGATTTTTTTGTTTCAGAATCTTTTTCAGAAAAATCCATAACTTTTCTTTCTGTTATTGTTTCACTTAAAACTTTTCTTAATTTTATTTTACTTTTTTTTACTGTAATTCCAGTTGAATGAAAAACATATTCGGTTAATTCATTTTGAATCTCTGAGAGCTTGTCATTCAAATTTTCTACATTATATGTATCCACACTCGCTTCAATAATAACCGCTTTTCCTTTTGAATATGATTTTACTTTTGAGTTTTTTATAATTTCTTTTGTTTTTAAAAACTCTTTTGTCGTTTCATTTATTGTTTTAATTGATACTTCAATTTCGCCACTTTTACTTCTCACTTTTTTATTTTGAGAATATTTAGTAAGTTTGTTGATATATGAAAGTAAAAATAAAACTAAATAAATTACTGCAACTACTCCAACTAAAATCTTAACATTAAAATTACTCAAATCAACCGCACTATCCAACTGATCTAAATATGTTGTTTTGAATAAAATATCTGAAATACTAGAAAAAGCAATTCCAATAAATCCCAATATCACTGATAATTTTGCTAAAAATCCTAATATAGCTGTCATTTATCCACACCTATTCCTCTGTTTGTTCTGCCACTGCTACTTCATTTTTTTTATCATCTTCAACAATTTTTTGAATGTATACATTCACTTCTTGAACTTTTAATCCAGTTGTTTCTGTGATTGCTTTTACCACTTTTGTCTGAATTTCTCCAGCAAGGGCTGGTAATTGGTAACCCATTTTAGCTACAATATACAAGTCGATTGTACATTCAGTTTCACCAACTTCTACATCAATTCCTTTTCCTCCAGCAGATACGCTTTGGAAAAATTTAATTATTTCATTTTTTGATTTTCCTCCAACTAAACTGCTTACTCCTTCAATTTCTGAAACTACTAATTCTGCAATTGTTGCAACAACTTCCTGTGATATATTTACATTTCCTAATTCGTTCATTTTGATTCCTCCTAAATTTTAAAATTAAATATTTAATTTTTTTAAACAGTTTTTCCCATTTTTAAAAAACAGGAAATCTTGTTTTTATTAATAAAATTATACCACAATTTTTTATTTTTTTCATCTTTATTTTAATAATTTTTTTTATTTTTCCAAAACTTCGCTAAAATAAGTTTCAATAAAGTTTGTATAAAATTTTCCTTCTCTAAATGCCTTGTTTTTAAAAACTTTTTGATGAAAAGGAATTGTTGTGTCAATTCCTTCGATTATAAATTCCTTTAATGCTCTTTCCATTCTTACAATCGCTTCTTCACGATTTTTTCCTTTGACTATTAACTTAGCTATCATCGAATCATAATAAGGCGGTATTTCATAATTTTGGTATGAGTGTGAATCCACTCTCACTCCAATTCCACCAGACGGAATATATTTTTCCAAAATACCAGACGACGGCAAAAATCCATTTTCTGAATCTTCAGCATTTATTCTGCACTCAATTACATGTCCATGTATGTTTATATCTTTTTGAGTAAAACTCAATTTTTCTCCCGCTGCTACTCTTATTTGCTCTTTTACTAAATCAACTCCAGTAATTTCTTCACTTATTGTATGTTCCACTTGAATTCTCGTATTCATTTCCATAAAATAAAAATTCATTTCTTTGTCAACCAGAAATTCCAATGTTCCAACACTGTCATAACCTATCCCTTTAGCTAATTTTACTGCAAATTTTCCCATTTTTTCACGAGTCTTTGCGTCAATTCCAGCTGATGGGCTTTCCTCTATCAATTTTTGATGTCTTCTTTGAATAGAGCAATCTCTTTCTCCTAAATGAACAACATTTCCATATTTATCTCCAATCACTTGAATTTCAACATGTCTTGGTTCTTCAACATATTTTTCAATATAAACATCTGGATTCCCAAAATTTGCTTTGGCTTCATTTTGCGCAACGACATAGTTTTCAACTAATTCTTGTTCATTATGAGCAATTCTCATACCTTTTCCACCGCCACCGGCAGTTGCTTTTATCATGACAGGATAAGTTATCCATTCTGCAATTTCTTTAGCTTCTTCAACACTTGGGACAATTCCGTCCGAACCTTTTGTCATTGGAACTTTATGTTTACTTGCAGTTTCTCTTGCAGTCGCTTTATCTCCCATCATGCTAATAAGTTCAGGTTTAGGGCCAATAAACACAATACCATTTTTTTCACAAATTTCAGCAAATCTTTGATTTTCTGATAAGAATCCATATCCTGGATGAATTGCCTCACTATTTGTAATTTGTGCCGCTGAAATGATATTTGGTATTTTTAAATAAGAATCAGCAGCACTTGGCTTTCCAATACAAATTGCCTCATCTGCAAGTTTTACATGCAGGGAATCCTTATCCGCTTCTGAATATACAGCAACTGTCGCAATTCCCAATTCTCTTGCTGCTCTTATAATCCTCACAGCGATTTCCCCTCTATTTGCTATTAATATTTTTTTAAACATTGATTCCTCCTAAATATTAACTTTTTTAATTTATTTTATTTCGATTTTAAATAATTCTTTTGAAAAATCAACAGCGATTCCATCAGAGACCAAAACTTCTTTTATCACTCCGTCAGCTGTGGCTCTTACTTCATTTTCAATTCCCATTGTGTAAATTTTAGCTAATATTTCACCTTTTTTAACTTCTTTTCCACTATTTACATTTAATAATTTTATCTTCCCAACATTATCTGACTTAATAATTTCTTCTTTTTTTACCTTTTCTTCTTTTTTCATAACTTTTACAGGATGGGACACATTTATTTTTTGACTGGCATCACAAGAATTAATCAATGTTAATTTCATTTTTCCATATCTAATTTTAAGCTCTTCCAACTCTTCTTTTTTCATAACTTTCATCAATTCTTGAATATCTTTTAATTCCATCATTTCTCCTCATTTTAAAACTATCATTTTTAAAAATTTAAATTTTTTTATTTTGTATTAATCGCTTAATTTTGATAATTTATTATAACATACAATATTATATTTTACAATATTTTTAAGGTTTCAAGAAAGATCATTATCTTATCTTTATTTTTTCAAATCCTGTTAATTTCACCAATCTGCGCAAAAAATTTAAAGACAGATTTATAGTGTATTTAGAAGTTTTAAACTCACTTTTTCCACCTTTTTCCAAAACTTGAATAAATTTATTTTTCCCTCGATATTTCAAAATTAATTTTTTAATTTCTTGAGATTTTTTTATCGTATCTTCATCAATTTTAATAAATAATTTCAAATCCTTTCTTTTTTCCAAATTTTCCAATTTACAAATATTTTCTAAAAAAATATTATATTTTTCATTTTCAAAATTCACATTTCCTTCCAAAATAACAATTTCGTTTTCTTTAATCTCATTTTCAAAATTTACATATTTATTCGGAAAACATATAATTTCAATATTTCCATCAAAATCTTCCAATTCAAATTTTGCCATTTTTTCGCCTTTTTTTGTATTAAAAACACTCAAATGCTTTATCATTCCAATAATTCTTACATTTTTTAATTTTTTTTTGGAAATATTTTTAATTCTATTGTGAAAAACCATATCTATCAAAACTTTTTTCAAATCCAGCGGGTGTTTTGAAACATAAATCCCCAGATATTTTTTTTCATTTTCCAAAAGTTCTGTTTGTAAAATTTTTTTACTTTTCGTTTTTACATCTTTCAAATTTTTTAAATCAGAATTTTTTTTATTTTTATCTTCTAAACTTTCTTGAAATATTTTACTTACTTGTGTTTCTTCATCAAGCAATTCTAGATTTTCAATCAAATCAAGCATTTTACTCCGACTTTTTCCGAATTTGTCTAATGCCCCTGAAAATATCAAAATTTCGAGTTGTTTTGCCGTCATTTCATTATCTTTCATTCGCTGAGCAAAATCTTCATAAGAACTAAAGTTCCTATTTTTTGCCTCTTCACTCAAACTTTGAAGCAACTTTTCTCCTATTCCTTTTATTCCGCAAAATCCAAAGCGAATACTTCCATATTTCTCATTTTCTTTTCTGCGTGTTTTTTCTTTCACAACTTCAAAATCTTTATTACAAATATTTACATCAGGCAAAAATAAATCTATATCTTTTTTTTTAGCTTCATTTACAAAAATTTGAAATCTATCTAAATTTGAAACTTCTACTGACATTATTGCAGCAAAAAATTCCAAAGGATAATTTGCCTTAAAAAAAGCTGTCCAGTAAACGATTAATGAATATGCCGCCGAATGTGACTTGTTAAATCCGTAGCCACCAAATTTTTCGATTAAGTCATAGATTTCATTTGCTTTTTTTTGTGGATTTTCACTCTGTAAAACGCCTTTTTTTAAAGTATTTTTTACAAATTTTTCACGGTTTTTCTGAATTAATTCAAGATTTTTTTTACTTATCGCTCTTCTCACTTCATCAGCTTCCCCAAGCGTATAACCCGCAAGTTCACTTAAAATTTTCATAACCTGCTCCTGATACAAAATCATTCCGTAACTTTCCGCCAAAATATCTTTTAGAGAACCATCAATATATTTTATTTCATTTTTTGAATTTTTTTGAGAAATAAAGTCATCTACCATTCCACTTCCAAGAGGTCTATAAAGCGCAAGAACCGCCACAATATCGCTAAAACTCTCAATTTTCATTTTTTTCATAAGGCTTCTGATACCGACCGACTCGCACTGAAAAACTCCCATTGTATCAGCATTTGAAAGAAGCTCATAAGTTTTTTTGTCATCTAATGGAATTTTATCAAGAAATACTTTATTTTTCGATTTTTCAAAAAAAATCTCATTATATTTTTTGCTCTCTTCCACATTTTCAACAGTTTTTCGCAAAATTGTCAAGTTTTTTAAGCCCAAAAAATCCATCTTCAAAATTCCTAGTTCTTCCAGCTCTTTCATCTGATACTGAGTTGCCACAACTTTTGTCTTTCCATCGGAATAAGTTGGTATTTCATCAGTCAAAACATCTTTTGAAATGACAATTCCTGCTGCATGAATGGAAGTGTGTCTAACCTGCCCTTCCAGCTTTAAGGAATAATCAATTATTTCCCTTGTTTCCCTGTCGGTTTCATACATCATTTTCAATTCTGCCACATTTTCTTTTGCTTCACTCAAATCCATACTAAACGGTATCATTTTCGCAATTTTATCAACTTTTGAAATTTTCACATTCAAAACTCTTCCCACATCTCTAATTACAAGTCTTGCTTTTAATGTTCCAAAAGTTATGATATGAGCGACATGCTCACTTCCATACTTTTTATAGACATAATCTATAACTTGCTCCCTTTGCTCCTGATCAAAATCTATGTCAATATCAGGCATAGAAATTCTTTCAGGATTTAAAAATCTCTCAAAAATCAAATTATATTCAAGTGGATCAATATCTGTGATATTTAAAGCATACGAAACTATGCTTCCCGCAGCAGAACCACGTCCAGGTCCAACATAGATTCCATTTTCTCTAGAAAATTTTATAAAATCCCAAACTATAATAAAATAACCATTATAACCCATTTCATCAATAATTTTAAGCTCGTATTCCGCTCTTTTTATTATACTTTTTCCATCCAAACTTTTTTCATTTTTAAATTTGTCGCTTGAAAATTTTTTAATAACTTCTTTTATATCTTCTTCATTTTCCACTTCAAAAGTTACAGTTGAATATCTTTTTACAATTCCGTTATAGACAAGTTTTCGTAAAAATCCTTTTTCAGAAATATTTTTGGGCAATTCATATCTAGGAAATCTAAATTTATGAAATTCAAAATCAACTTCACAATTTTGAACAATTTTTTGAATATTTTTTATTGCCTTTTCAAAAATCTCAGTTTCGTTTTTAAAAGAGTTTTTCATTTCAATATAATTTTTAAAATAGAAGTCATTATTTTTAATTTCCTCACTATTTACAATCTTTTCTGAATCTGACTTTTCTCCATCTTTTATCAGTTCCACTATTTTTTGCAAAATTTTATCTTCTTCATTCAAATAATAAATGTCATTCGTTACAACAAAATTACTTATGTTTTCTCTTTTCACCGTTTCAATGAGCAGCTTTTTCACTTTCTCAAGTTTTTTTGATGCTGGAATTTCCAAAAAAAAATTTTCGCCAAAATCAAAAGAAAATTTTCTCATTATTTTTCGTGCAATTTCATTTTTTTGCTCCAAAATGCAATTTGTAATTTCTCCATTCAACCCGCTTGACAAAATATACAAATCTTGTGAATACTTTTTCAAATCTTCATATTTTACTTTATTTCTTTTCCGTGAAAACTTTTCAAACGAAATCGAAGATAACTTACACAAATTTTTATAACCATTTTTATTTTTGGCAAGTAAAGTTAAAGAATATTCTCCAAAATTTTCCATTCCGTCTAAAAAGATTTCAAGTCCAATAATTGGCTCAATCTTAGCATTTTTACATTTTTTAAAAAATTCTATTGCACCAAACATATTGACATCCGTTATTGCAAGGGAAGTCATCCCAAGTTCACTTGCTTTTTTCACATACTCGTCTATTTTTCCAACGCCTTCCAGCAAAGAATACTCGGTGTGCAACTTTAAATGTACAAATTTACTTTCCATCAATTTCCCCTACTTTATAAATTTTTTAGAATTTCATAAATTCCATCTTCGTCATTGGACAAAGCTATTCTGTCAGAAGAAAATTCCTTTTTTAAGTCTTCAGTCGCATTTCCCATAAGATACCCATATTTTACCGATTTTAACATCTCCAAGTCATTCCACTGATCTCCAAAAGCCATTGCCTCCTGCGGCAAAATATTATATTTTTCAAGCATAACTTTAACAGTTAACCCTTTATTCACTTCTTTATTTAGCGCTTCCAAATACTTTAATTTTGAAAACACAAATGTAACATCTGGCAACTTTTCTTCCAATTCTTTTTTCAATTTTTTTAAAACCTCATTTTCATTGATAAAAAGCGCTTTTGTCGAAGTTTTTTCAAAAAAATTGTCAAAATTTTCCACATAATACGGAATTCCAACACTTTCAGCATACGCTTTCCCTTCATCTGTCTCTTTTTCAATGTACAATTTATCATCTGTGTACAAATTCAAGTGAATATTTTTTTCTCTTGCAATTTTTATTATCTTTTCCACAGCATTCGCATCTAACGGTTTTTCATAAATCATTTTTTTTGTTGTAGGATCCACGATTCTTCCACCGTTATAAGTAATCACGGGATTTTTTATTTTAAGCATTTCGATAAAAGGACTTGCTGAAGTAAATGTACGACCTGTCGCAATAAAAATTTTAACTCCTTTTTTTTCTAATTCATTCAATTTATTTTTTAAATTTTCAGAAATTGTATGCTCACTTGTTAGTGTTGTCCCATCCAAATCCAAAAATATTGCCTTAATTTTGTCCATTTTTACTTTTCACTCCTTCACAAATTTTTATATTATCTCTTTCAAATTTTCAATAAAATAATCAATTTCTTCAATTGTCGTATCTTTTCCAATACTGATTCTAAACGAACTTTTCAATCTTTCATCATTTAATCCCATAGCTTCTAAAACGTACGAATTTTCAAGCGAACCAGACATACAGGCTGAACCTCCGCTCACACAAATTCCCCTCATATCAAGAGCTACTAAAAGCATTTGAATATCCGTATTTTCTATAAAGACATTTGTAATATTTTTCACTCTTCTTGAATTTTCTCCATTTATTTCCACTTTCTGAATTCTTCCAATTTCATTTTTCAATTTTTCCTCCAAATATTCTTGAATCTTTTTTTCGTGTTCAAAAATCACTTCCATTTTTTCATAAACTTCCTCAAGTGCAACGCCGGTTCCCAAAATTCCATTCACATTTTCAGTCCCCGCTCTTCTGTTTCTCTCTTGACTTCCTCCAAAAATTTCTTTTTCAATATTATATTTTTTGTCGATAAACACAAATCCAGTTCCTTTAGGCCCATAAAATTTATGCGATGACACAGTCAAAGCATCTATTCTCAACTCTTTTGGATAAATTTCAAATTTTCCAATTGCTTGAACAGCATCCGTGTGAAAAAAAATTTCTTTTTCTTTTAAGAACTCACCAATTTCCTTTATTGGCTGAATAACTCCAGTTTCATTATTTACAAACATAACCGACACAAGAGCGGTATCTTTTCTAACTGCTTTTTTTAACTTTTCAACATCAATTATTCCATCTTTTGTAACATCTATGTAAGTTACGTCATACCCTTGCTTTTCAAGACTTTCAAAAGTTTTTAGCACAGTCGAATGTTCGATTTTGGTTGTTATGATGTGTTTTCCTTTATCCTTATTCTGTTTTAAAAATCCTTTTATGACAAGATTGTTCCCTTCCGCACCACCAGAAGTAAAAACTATTTCTTTTGCTTCAACTTTTAAATTTTTTGCCACAATATGTCTTGCATTTTCAACTACAGCTTTTGCCTTTTGCCCCAAAGTATGTGTTGAAGAAGGATTCCCATAAATTTCTTCAAACGATTCTGTCATCTCTTCAATCACTCTTTTTGACATTTTTGTCGTAGCCGCATTATCTAAATAAACTAATTTCATTTTTTTCTCCTAATTTTTAAAAACTTTTATACCATTATTTTACCATATTTCACAATTAATCAAAAAATTTTTTTCATTAATTTTATTTTTTTATAAATAATTATCAAGCAAATTCACTGATTAATTTGTTTATTTTATATTTTGTTTTTAGTTTAATCTTTTTATTTTTTTTAATAAGTAGA
Source organism: Leptotrichia rugosa (assembly GCF_041200005.1). Lineage (NCBI taxonomy): Bacteria > Fusobacteriati > Fusobacteriota > Fusobacteriia > Fusobacteriales > Leptotrichiaceae > Leptotrichia > Leptotrichia rugosa. The sequence goes on along the minus strand of NZ_CP165644.1, from coordinate 609,611 downwards.
AATGGCGGTCCTTTTCCCTTATGGAAAAAATATGAAAATAATATTGAACAGAATAACGCTTTGTAACCAAAAATAAATTAAAAGTATTTCTAAAAATTAATTTATAAAAAACTTAAATTTATGATATAATACAATTATAGTTATTTTTTTTAATGAAAGGAGAAAATTTTATGAAAAGATTTAAAATAGGTCTGGTTTCACGGCTATTGATGGCAATTGTGCTGGGGATTTGTGCTGGATTTATTTTACCAGGACCGATTATTAGAATTGCTGTAACTTTTTCAGGACTGTTCAGTAAATATTTGGCATTTATTATACCACTTATGATTATTGGATTTATAGTAACAGGAATTGCTGATTTAACACAAGGAGCGGGAAAACTTCTAGGAATAACAACTGTTATAGCGTATGGTTCAACGATTTTAGCAGGTACACTGGCCTATATAATGGCTTCAATTGTTTTTCCACATATAATAGATGGAAATACTCTAGCAAAAATAGGGGATCCAGAAAAAGGAATGTTAAAGCCTTTTTTTGAAATAAATTTACCACCTTTACTAGATGTAACTTCAGCAGTAGTCTTTTCATTCATAATGGGTCTTTCAATAAGCTGGTTAAAATCTCAGAAAAATGATTACGGTGAAACAATTTATAATTTATTTTCAGATTTTTCTATTATTATTGTAAAAGTTTTATCGACTTCAATCATTCCAGTCTTACCTTTTTATATTTTTGGAACATTTGCAAATATGGCTCACAGCGGTGGTGTATTTACGATAATGTCAGTATTCATAAAGGTATTTTTGTGTGTTTTGACTTTACATATTATATATTTAATAATTTTATTTATAATTTCTGGCGCAATTGGAAAGAAAAATCCACTTCAGTTGTTAAAACATCAAATTCCAGGATATATAACTGCACTTGGAACTCAGTCTTCTGCAGCTACAATCCCTGTAAACGTGGAATGTGCTAAAAATAACGGAGTTTCTGAAGAGATAAGGGATTTTGTCGTACCACTTTGTGCGACAATCCATATGGCTGGAAGTATCATAACGATAACAAGCTGTGTTACAGCTGTCTTAATGATAAATAATATGTCTCATAGCTTGTCGATTATGTTTCCATTTATAATGACTTTGGGGGTTGCAATGGTAGCAGCACAGGAGCACATGGGGCAATAATGTCAGCACTGCCATTTTTAGGAATGGTCGGAATTGTTTCGACAGGTTCATTAGGAACAATGCTTATTGCACTATACATAACTCAAGATAGTTTTGGAACTGCGGCAAATGTATCTGGAGATAATGCAATCGCTGTTATTGTAGATACAATTTATCATAGATATATAAAAAAATAAAATAAAAAAAAAGAGAAATTAAGCATTTTATTGCCCAAAACTCTTTTTTTATTTTTTTATCCCAATTGAAAAATTTGATTTTCGTAGTGTTTTATCATTTCACCATCAAAAAACTTTGAAACTTCCCTTTCCATTAAGTCCGCAAATAAATATTCACTCTCCAAATGACCTATATCAACTAGAAGTCCACCTTCTTCAAGCGTATCAAGCGCTTCATGATATCTCAAATCCCCTGTTAAAAACACGTCGACACTTCCTTTTGCATGACCGATAAAAGAACTTCCACCACCTGTCACAAGACCAATTCTTTTGATAATTCGGTTTTTATCTCCGACAAATCTCACATAAGGCAACCCAAGTTCATATTTAATTTTTTTTACCAAATTTTCCAAAGTGATTCCTTCATTCAAAATTTTTATTCTCACAGTTCCGCCATAATGTCGTTCCATACAATGCTTAACTTCATTGTAATCCTCAAAACTGACTTCATTCAAGATTTTTGTTTCTCCGTCTAAATTTAACTTTTCCATCACAAAGTCATTTAATCCATTTATTGCAAAATCAGCATTTGTATGAATTGAATAAACAGCTATCCCACTTTCAATAAGTTTTAGAACTTTTCTTCCGTGCAATGTCTCATTGTTAATTCTTTTCATTCCAGAAAAAATAACTGGATGGTGTGAAATTATTAAATTTACATCATTTTTTATTGCTTTTTCAATCGCATTTTCAGTCACATCCAAGCAAAATAATATTTTTTTTATTTCTTTATTTTCATCTCCAATTAAAAGCCCTACATTATCCCAATCTTCTGCCATTCTGGGATTATATTTTGTCTTTAATTCTCCTATTATATCTCTTAATTTCATTTTTTTTTGTGTTTTTCTCCTTTCTTTTATTTATTTTTTATTTTTTAATTTTTTTGTTTAATTTTAATTTATTTTTTTCAATCAACTTCCTAATTAACTAAAAAATTCAAATTTTCACTATTTTTTACAAAATCACTTTGCAACATATCTATAGATAGCTTATTAAGCGCTTTTTCCTTCAAAATATTCACATTGTGATACGCTATGTTCAGATTTTTGGCTATTTCCTTTTCAGAATAAATTTTATCATCCAATCCGTAAAACATCACTAAAATCTGTTCATCAATATATCCCAATTTTTTGGGAATATTTTCTAAAATATATGTTTTTGTTATTTTATCAGCTTTTTCAAATATTTTTTCACTTTCGATAGATTTTTCATCTTTTACTTTATCAAACAATTTTTCCAAGTCTTCCAAATATTCTGGATTTACACTCATCTGCTTACTAATTTCTTCAAGGCTGTAACCATCAGCTTTGTCCAATTTTAATTTTAAGTATAAAATATATGACAATTCCATTGATTTTATATTTTTTAGCAATTTTTTCTGAAATTCCAAAATATATTTTATTGAAAAATTTTTCAAAAAAAATTCTGGACTTTTAAAATTCTTCATTATTCTATAATAATAATTTAACCCTGAAATCAGCCCCAAAGTCGCTTCTTGAACTATATCCAAAAATGAAAATCCAAATTTTGAATAATTAAGACTCTCTTTCACTGCAACTTTTAAATATCTGTCAATTAACTCGTCAGTTTTAAAACTTTTCTTTTCTTTAATTTTTTCAAAAACCTCTCTATTTCTTTCTTTTACATCTTCCAAATAAGATTTTATTGTATTTTTTTCTAAAATATAGAAATTTTCATCTTCCAAGGCGATAAAGTCACTTCCATCAACAGATGTCCGTACTTCTGGAACATTCTCTGAATAAATAAATTTTAATAACTCAAAAAATTCATCATCGGATAAATCGTTACTTTCAACAATTTTTTCAAAACTAAATTTACCCTTTTTTCTTATATCTTCTATTACATTACTTAACAATTTTCCACCTCTATTTTAAAATGAAAGGAGCCATCCAGATTTCTAGCTCCTATAATCTTCTAATTTTTTTCTTCTACTCGGGTGTCTTAGTTTTCTCAGTGCTTTCACTTCAATCTGTCTAATACGTTCCCTTGTCACATTAAATATTTTTCCAACTTCTTCCAATGTCTTTTGTGAACCATCATCAAGACCATATCTGTATCTAAGAACTTTTTCTTCTCTTTCATTCAATGTTTTCAATACATCATCAAGCTGTTCCTTTAAAAGCACCCTTGTAGTTGCATCGTACGGATTTGCGAATTTATCATCTTCTACAAAATCTCCTAATTCACTATCTTCTTCACTTCCCACAGGTGTTTCCAAAGAAATGGGATCCTGATTCATTTCAAGTATATTTTTCACTTTTTCAACCGGTAATTCCAATTTTTTCGACAGCTCCTCAGCAGTCGGCTCTTTTCCAGTTTCCTGCAAAATAATTCTGCTTTCTTTTTTTATTTTATTAATTGTTTCTATCATATGAACAGGTATTCTTATTGTTCTTCCTTGATCTGCAATTGCCCTTGTTATAGCTTGTCTTATCCACCAAGTCGCATAGGTTGAAAATTTAAATCCTTTTTCATATTCAAATTTTTCTACCGCTTTCATAAGCCCCATATTTCCTTCTTGAATTAAATCCAACATTTTTAGACCACGATTAGTATGTTTTTTAGCTATACTTACAACTAATCTTAAATTGGATTCTATTAATTTTTGTTTTGCTTCCTCATCTCCATTTAAAACTTTTTGCGCATATTCTATTTCTTCTTCATAACTTAAAAGCGGTATTTGACCAATTTCGCGTAAATACATTTTAATTGGCTCATCCACATCCATACTTTCGGCCATTTTAATTAAATCTGCCTGTAATAGCTTATCTACTTCAGTATCATCAATTTCACTCTCTACAAACTCATCGTTTCCATCCTCAAAATCAGAAATTTCCATTTTTTCTATTTCTTCCATGGTTTTTGGAACTTTGAGCAACTCATTTTTTTCTTTTTGCGTATCAACTATTTGGACACCATCGTCAGCTAATTTTTTTATCAGCTGTTCAATTTTTTCAGGTGGATAATTTGCTGGTAAAGCGGCATTAATTTCTTCATAACTAGCTACTTTCTGCTTTCTTGTTTCCTTTATAAAATTTGCGAGACTGTTTTTTAATTTATTTTTATTTTCAGACATTATTCTGGTCTCCTTATTTCTTCAAATTTCTTATATATTTTCTTTAAATCTTCAAATGTATGAAATTCTCTTTCAAGTTCAATTTCAACTTCTCTTTTTAATCTAAATTTTTCCGCTCTTGTCATATCTTTTCGGGTATCTTTTATTTCTCTTCTCAGCCAACTTTTAAATAATTCATTAAAATAACTTTCTTCTTTTTCAAGTTTAATTTCTTTGTCTGCAAAGCATTTCAAGCCAAATGTTTTTTCTTTTTGTTCCTCTGTAAGCTCAGTTTCATTTATTTGCAAAACAGTTTCTACTGCAAAATTTATTTCTTGTAATTTTGAAAATAAATTGTGATAAAACTCATTCGTCAAATTTTTTTTCAGAAGCAATTGAATTTTTTCTTTTTGTAACTTAAAATATTTTATACAATACATAATCGTCTGCTCTTCCAAATCATCATATAAATCTTTTTCTTCTTTTTTATATTGTACTTTTGAATCAAAACTATTTTTTTTTATATAATTATTATTACTTTTGTCTTTTTTCGTATAACTTTTTTCGCTCTCAAATTCCTGTCTTAAATACTTCTCTTCAATTCCAATCTCATGTGATAATTTTTGAATATACAGCTCTTTATCGAGCTCATTTTCAAAAGTTTCAAAAAATGGTTTAAATTTTTTAACTAATATCCGTTTTGAAGTAATCTCTTCTATATTCAAATTTTTTGTAAACTCTAAAAATAAAAAATTATAAAAATCAACCGATTTCTTTAAAGTTTCTACAAATTTTTTCTTGCCGTATTTTCTCAAAAATTCATCTGGATCTTTTACATTTTCGGTTATTTTAAGACATTTTATTTCAAAATCAAACTTTTTTAAAATATATCCAGCTCTTATAATAGCATTTTTTCCAGCTTCATCGTTATCATAAGCAATTATTATGTTTTTTGTATATCTTTTTAACAAACTTGCCTGTTCTTCAGTAAAAGCTGTTCCAAGACTTGCAACCGCAGTTTCAAAACCATATCTTTTTACCGTCAATACATCCAAGTAACCTTCCATTAATATGGCAAAGCCTTTTCTTTTAATCGCTTCCCCACGATTTTTTAGACCAAATAACTCCTTACCTTTTTTAAAGACAACTGAATCGGCTGAATTTAAATATTTAGGCAAATCTGTCTCCTTTTCAATAATCCTTCCACCAAAACCAACAATTTTATTTTGTGGATTATAAATCGGAAACATGACTCTGTTTCTGAAAGTGTCGTATACCGCTCCTGATTCATTCCTTTTTACAAGACCCAATTCCAATATTTTTTTTTCAGAAAAATTTTTCTTTATTAAATATTTAAACAGCTCATCTCTTTCATTCAAAGAAAATCCTATTTCAAATTTTTTTATATCTTTCGGTAAAAAACCTCGCTCTTCCATATATTTCAATGCTTTCTCATCATTTTTTATGGAATTCTTAAAAAATTCGTGAGCGTCACTTAAAATTTCATAATATTCTTTATATTTGTCCTGATTAATTTCATATTTATTTCCAAAATTTGAAATTTTTAGCGGAATGTTATATTTTTGTGACAATTCTTTTATCGCTTGTGGAAAACTTACATCATTTATCAATTGATAAAATTTTATCACATTTCCACCAACTCCTGAACTGAAATCAAAAAATATATTTTTTACCGGATTTACTGAAAAAGAAGGCGTTCTTTCTTCTTTAAAGGGAGAGAGACCCTTATAACCAGAACCTGATTTTTTCAAATTTACATACTCTGAAATCACCTCTACAATATCTAAATTATCTATTAATTTTTGAATTTCCTTTTTTTCATACATATTTGTTCACTCCCTTTTATTTTTTTCTAAGGGAATTCTTTTAATAATTTTAGATGTTACATTATAAGTATAATTTGATTTTTTAAATAGTCAATACTTTATTAAAAAATTTTTTAAATTTCTTCATTTTCTTTTTTTTTGTTGTCATTATAGATAACTTCAACTTCGTCATTCATGATGTCAGAAAAAACGTCATCCATCACTTCAAATTTTGCTTTATCTTTCTTAAATTCAGCCTTTGCAATTTTTCCTGCGATAATTGCCAACTCATATTTATTCGGCACTTTTTTTAATAGCTCATCTATCGTTATTTTTTCTTTTTTCATTGTTTTAAAAAGTTTTTATAAAAAAACTTTCTCCTTTCAATATTTATAAATTTATAATATTTATTAAATCATTGCATGCTTTCTCAATTTCTTTGTTTACAATTACATAATCATATTTTTTTTCGTACTCAAGTTCTTTTTTAGCGTTTTTTAGCCTTAATTCTATAACTTCGTCGCTGTCTGTCTTCCTATTTCTCAATCTATTTTCCAGCACTTCCAAATTTTCCGTTTTAAAAAAGACTAAAATCGCATCTTTTTTCTTTTCTTTTGCAATTAATGCACCTTGCACATCAATTTCCAAAATGACATTAAGTCCTTTTTCCAAATTTTCTTCCACTGTTTTTTTCAGTGTCCCGTAATAATTTCCATGGACATTTGCAAATTCATAAAACTCATCATTTTTTATTTTTTTTTGAAATTCTTCTTTTGTCAAAAAATAATAATCTTTTCCGTCAATTTCTCCATTTCTAGGCTTTCTCGTAGTTGCAGAAATTGAAAGTGGAATATTTAATTTATCTTTTACCAATTTTGTAACCGTTGATTTCCCTGACCCAGATGGTCCTGATACAATAATTAATTTTCCTTTCATAAAAATCACCTTATTCTTTTTAAATTATTGAAAATAAAAATTAACTTTATATTATGAGATAAGGGAAATTTAAAATTTCCCTTATTTTTTTAATCATAATTTTCTATTCTTCAACAGAAATTTCGCCATTTTCTTGAGCATTGTCATCCAACATTTCTTCCTGATTTTCTGCTTTTTCACTAGCAATATCAGATTTTAACTTGGCATCTAAATGTAAGTAATCTTTGAATCCAGTTCCTCCTGGCACTCTCTTACCGATTATGACATTTTCTTTCATTCCTTCAAGTTTGTCAATTTTTCCTTCAACTGCCGCATTTGCCAACACTTTTGTAGTTTCTTGGAACGATGCAGCTGAAATAAAGCTTTCTGTATTTACTGCAGCTTTTGTAATACCTTGTATTACAGGTTCGTAAGTTGCAGGATTTTTCCCATTTGAAATTAACTTTTCATTTTCTCTTTCAATAATTTTCTTTTCAATTAATTCATCTTCTAGGAACAGAGAATCTCCAACTTCTTTAATTTTTACTTTTTGGAACATCTGTTTAACTATTATTTCAATATGCTTGTCGTTTACTGTAACCCCTTGTTCACGATAAACTTGCTGCACTGATTCCAAAATAAATTGCTGCGCTTCCACAAGTCCTTTAATTTTTAGAATATCGTGAGGTGAAACTGGTCCATCTGTAATTTTAGCACCTTTTTCAATTAACATTTCATTAGTTACAACTAGATGTTCTCCTACGGGAACCGTATATTCTTGAATTAATTCCCCAGTTTCAGGATCTTCAATTAAGATTAGCCTCATACCTTTTTTCTTTTTATCAGAGAATACAACACGCCCTGCAAATTCTGATAAAATAGCTTTTCCTTTAGGATTTCTTGCTTCAAATAATTCTTGCACACGAGGAAGACCTCCAGTAATATCTTTATTTCCTTCTCCTGTTTTCAAAATTTTTGTAATAATTTGACCTTTTTTAACAATATCCCCTTCATTTACCATCAAATATGCACCATATGGAACTGCATATTCCACTCTTCTGTTATCTTTTGTATAAATTATGATTCTAGGATTTACATCGCTGCTTTCCACAGGTTTTATTGCTACTTTTTCAGTAACTCCATATTTTACATCAATATTTTCTCTCACATAAATATCTCTAAATTCAACTTTACCTTCTTCAGATGTAATAATTGGTGTCTGATAAGGATCAAATTCAACTAGCACTTGTCCTTTTTTGACTGCATCTCCATCCTTCACATGTAAAATCGAACCAGATTGTATTTCATATCTATGTTTTCCTATTATTAAACGTCCATTTTGAGAAACGACAATTTCTTTCCCTTCTTCATTTACAAGTGTAGAAATACCTCTAAATTTAACTTTTCCAGAAACATCCGCTTTATAGTCAGATTGGACTGAAGCCGCTGTGGCAACCCCTCCAGTATGGAAAGTACGCATTGTAAGCTGTGTACCAGGTTCTCCAATTGATTGAGCTGCAATTACTCCAACTGCTTCTCCTTTCAAAATTTCCTTATGATTAGACAAATCAAGTCCATAACATTTTCTGCAAACACCTTTTTCTAATTTACAAGTTAGCGGCGTTCTGATTTCCACTTCACGAATGTCCAGTTCTTCGATTTTTTTAATCAATTCATCGTTAATCAAAGTATTTCTAGTCGCAATAACTTCTCCATTATGAATCAAATCTTTTGCAAGTGTTCTACCGTAAATTCTCTCACTTAATTTTTCAATAACTTCCCCAGCATCCATCAAATCTGATACGACAATTCCGTGTTCACATCCACAGTCATCGTGATTTACAATAACTTCGTGCGAAATATCAACTAACCTTCTTGTCAAATATCCTGAATCCGCCGTTCTTAATGCAGTATCGGCAAGTCCTTTTCTTGCTCCATGCGATGACATAAAGAATTCCAAGATATTAAGTCCTTCTCTAAAGTTTGCTTTAATTGGCATCTCAATAATTCTACCTTGTGTATCCGCCATAAGTCCACGCATTCCACCTAATTGACGCATTTGTGCGATTGAACCCCTGGCTCCAGAATTTGCCATCATATACACTGGATTAAATTCATCTAGGTTATTCATCATATCTTTTGTTACTTTTTCAGTTGCTTCTGCCCAAATACTTACTGTTTTTCTATATCTTTCTTCATTAATAATTTCCCCAGCTTTATATTGTTTTTCAACTTCTGCTACACCTTTTTCAGCATTTTCAAGTATTTCTTTTTTAGTTTCAGGAATTTTTAAATCTTCAATTCCAACTGTAATTCCAGCAAGTGTACCATAATGGAATCCAAATGCTTTAATATCATCAAGTAAACTTGAAGTTTTCTCAAATCCATATCTTTTATAAAGCTCAGCAATCAATTTTGCCAATTCTTTTTTCCCAAACGTGATTCCATAATTTCTAACTTCTTTCGGCAAGATTAAGTTAAACATTAATCTTCCAGGAGTTGTGTCAAGTAATTTATCTTCCACTCTTACTTTTACTAAGGCATGGACTGACACTTTTCCACTTTGATAAGCAGTAATTAACTGATTTCTGTTAGAAAATACTTTTCCTTCTCCTTTTGCACCTTTTTTTTCTTTTGTCATATAATAACATCCCATTACCATATCTTGAGAAGGAACTGCAATTGGTTTTCCACTTGATGGCGCAATAATATTATTTGTTGCAAGCATAAGTAATTTTGCTTCCATTTGTGCTTCTTGTGACAACACTAAGTGAACTGCCATTTGATCCCCGTCAAAATCGGCATTAAACGCTGAACATACTAAAGGATGAAGTCTTATCGCTTTCCCTTCTATTAAAATTGGCTCAAACGCTTGAATTGACAGTCTATGTAATGTTGGCGCACGATTTAACAGCACAGGGTGATTTTTAATTATTTCTTCAATCAATTCCCAAACATTTTCGTCTTCTTCTTCCACCATTTTTTTTGCGATTTTCACATTGGAAGCCAATTCTCTTTGTACCAATTCTCTCATTAAAAATGGTTTATATAGCTCAAGCGCCATCTTTTTAGGAAGTCCACATTGATTCATTTTTAAGCTTGGTCCAACAACAATTACCGATCTTCCAGAATAATCAACCCTTTTCCCCAAAAGGTTTTGTCTAAATCTACCTTGTTTTCCTTTTAACATGTCAGATAATGATTTTAGCTCTCTATTGTTTTGAGTAACTACTGGTTTTCCACGACGACCATTGTCAATTAAAGCGTCAACAGCTTCCTGAAGCATTCTCTTTTCATTTTTTATGACAATTTCAGGCGCTTTTATCGACATCAATTTTTTAAGTCTTATATTTCTGTTGATTACTCTTCTGTATAAGTCATTTAAGTCAGAAGTTGCAAATCTTCCCCCATCAAGCTGCACCATTGGTCTTAAGTCTGCAGGAATTACAGGAAGTACAGTCATAATCATCCATTCAGGTCTATTTCCAGAAAGGATTAAATCTCTTACTATTTTTAATCTTTTTATAACTTTTTTCCTTTTTTGAGATGAATGTTCCGTATCCATTTCATTTTCCAACTTTTGTTCCAACTCTTTCAAATCAATTTCTTCTAATAGCGCTAAAACTCCTTCAGCTCCCATTTTTGCTGTAAATTCATTTTTAAATTGACTTTCATAAAGTTTATATTCCCTATCAGTCAAAATTTGACCTTTTTCAAGTCCCGTTTCTCCTGGATCAGTTACAGTATATCTAGAAAAGTACAAGACTGATTCCAATTCTTTTGTGCTTATTCCAAGTAAAAGACTCATTTTATTAGGTGTTCCTTTGGAATACCAAATATGTGCAATTGGCGTAGCAAGTTTAATGTGTCCCATTCTTTCACGACGGACTTTTGAAGTAGTTACTTCAACTCCACATTTTTCACAGACCATTCCTTTGTAACGCATTCTTTTGTATTTTCCACACGCACATTCATAGTCTTTTGAAGGTCCGAATATTCTCTCGCAGAAAAGCCCTTCCATTTCAGGCTTAAGTGTTCTATAATTTATTGTTTCCGCTTTTGTAATTTCTCCATATGACCATTCCAATATTTTTTCCGGCGATGCCAGTTTTATTTGAATACTATCAAAATCTCTTATACTCATTAATAAGAGCCTCCTCAATATTATTTATTCCACTTTTTTGATAAAGAAAGCGGGAAACTTTTTATCTTTTTTTATGCATCAACATTTTTATCTAATTCAATTTGCTGTCCATCTTTATCGTAAAGAGCCACATCTAATCCAAGTGACTGGAATTCTTTTATAAGCACTCTGAATGATTCTGGTGCATCTGCTTCTGGCATTGCTTCTCCTTTTACGATTGCTTCGTAAGTTTTTGTTCTTCCGCTGATGTCATCTGATTTTACAGTCAACATTTCCTGCAAGATATTTGATGCCCCATAAGCTTCCAATGCCCAAACTTCCATTTCTCCAAGTCTTTGTCCACCAAATTGAGCTTTTCCTCCAAGTGGCTGTTGAGTGACAAGTGAATATGGTCCAATTGCTCTGGCGTGCATTTTATCTTCTACCAAGTGGTGAAGTTTTAACATATACATACGACCAACTGTTACAGGATTGTCAAACGGTTGTCCAGTTCTTCCATCAATTAATTTTACTTTACCAGTTCTACTGTATCCAGCTTCTTCTAAATAATTTTTCACATCATCTTCGCTAGCACCATCAAATACAGGTGTTGCAATATATTTGTCAATATCTCCAATTGCAAGTCCCAAGTGAACTTCTAATACCTGTCCAATATTCATACGTGATGGCACTCCAAGTGGATTAAGGCAGACATCAATTGGCGTTCCATCTTCCAAATGCGGCATATCTTCAATCGGCAACACTCTTGAAATTACCCCTTTATTTCCATGTCGTCCCGACATCTTATCTCCAACCATTATTTTTCTTTTTTCAGCGATATAAATTCTAATTAATTTATTTACTCCAGCTTTTAGGTCATCTCCGTTTTCTTTAGTTAATTCCAATACATCGACAACTGTCCCTTTCACTCCATGTGGAAGTCTAAGCGATGTATCTCTCACATCTTTTGCTTTTTCCCCGAATATTGCACGAAGTAACTTTTCTTCGGCAGGCGGTTCAGTTTCCCCTTTAGGTGTAACTTTTCCGACTAAAATATCATCTGGGACAACGTGTGCTCCAACTCTTATAATTCCATTTTCATCAAGGTTTTTAAGCGCTTCTTCAGATACATTAGGAATTTCTCTTGTAATTTCTTCATCTCCCAATTTTGTTGTTCTTGCTTCAGTATCAAATTGTTCGATATGAATTGAAGTAAATACATCATCTTTACGAAGTCTTTCTGAAATCAAGATTCCATCTTCAAAGTTATATCCTTCCCAAGGCATAAACGCAAGTAAAATATTTTTTCCAAGTGCTAAATCTCCTCCAGCTGTTGAAGGTCCGTCAGCAATTATATCACCTTTTTTAACTTTTGCCCCCAAATCTGTAATTGGTTTTTGGTGAAGACACATAGACTGATTTGATTTTTCAAAATTCAAAAGTCTGTGTGAGTACTCTTTTCCATCTTCATCTGTCACAACTATTTTTCTAGCGTCGACATAAGTAACTGTTCCAGTTGCTTGTGAAGTAATTACTGCTCCAGAATCCACAGCCACTTTTCTTTCAAGTCCTGTTCCCACATAAGGTGCTTCTGTTTTAAGCAAAGGTACTGCTTGACGTTGCATATTTGACCCCATTAGCGCACGATTGGCATCATCATGTTCCAAAAACGGAATAAGTCCCGCTGACACTGACACAAGCTGTTTAGGCGACACATCCAATATATCAACTTTAGATTTGTCAATATGCACAATTTCATCTCCGTAACGGCAAACAACTTCATCTGTTAAGAAATTTCCATCTTTGTCAATAGGAGTATCCGCCTGTGCGATAAATAATCCTTCTTCTTCATCCGCTGCCAAATATTCAATGTCATCAAAATCCGCTTTACCATTTTTAATTTTTACAAATGGAGTTTCGATAAATCCATATTTATTAACTTTTCCATAGGTTGAAAGTGAAGCGATAAGTCCGATATTTGGTCCTTCTGGTGTTTCTATTGGACAAATTCTACCATAGTGTGAATTATGAACGTCACGCACTTCAAATCCCGCTCTATCTCTTGAAAGTCCTCCAGGTCCTAACGCAGAAATTCTTCTTTTATGAGTCAATTCTGACAATGGATTTGACTGATCCATAAATTGCGACAATTGTCCACTTCCAAAAAATTCAAGAATTAACGCATTTAATGGTTTTGTATTTAGCAAGCTTTGTGGTGTCAAAGTTGTAATATCTTGGATTGTCATTTTTTCTCTTACCATTTTTGACATTTTTAACATTCCGCCTTTTATCTGAATGGATAAAAGTTCTCCAACTCCTCTCACACGACGGTTCGACAAGTTATCAATATCATCTGTAAATCCTTCCCCACTCACAAGATTTTTTACATATTCAATTGTGTGTAAAACATCTTCTTTTGTAAGTACAATTACATCTTCTGGCACATTAATTTTAAGCCTTTTATTAATTTTATATCTTCCTACATCTGCTAGATCATATCTTTGAGGATTAAAAAACATCTGTTTTACAAGTGATCTAGCACTATCAACTGTAACTAAATCCCCTGGTCTTAGCTTTCTAAACACTTCTATTACAGCCTCATCATTTGTCGTTGTGCTGTCGTTTAACATTGCATTCGCAATAATTCTATCTTCAGGTTTCACTTCCCAAATATCAAGTTTTTGAAGTTTTTCATCCAATATTTTTTCAATGACAACTCCGTCAATCAATTCTTTAGATTCAACAATAAATTCCCCTGTTTCTTCGTCAATTATATCCTCTCTTACAAAACTTCCTTCCAGTTTTAAACGCAAAATTTCGTCTAACTCGTTCCCCTTATATTTTTCATAAATTTCTGACAAATCAATAGTTTTAGCCTCAAAAAACTCATCCATAATTTGTTCGTTTGATTCAAAAAAATCAACTGCTTTTAAGAAAACTGGAAGTAAGACTTTCTTCCTTCTATCAATTTTTACATTAAGAACATCATTTTTATCCGTTTCAAACTCAAGCCAAGTTCCTTTATAAGGAATTATCTTTCCAATAAATACATCTTTTCCCGTCTGAATGTTCAATTCTTTATTAAAAGTTATTCCTGGAGATCTATGTAACTGTGAAATGACAACTCTTTCTGCTCCATTTATAATGAATGTCGCTTTATCTGTCATTAAAGGTATATCTCCAAAATGAACTAATGTTTCCTGAATTTCTCCTGTTCTTTTATTAGTTAATTTTAATCTAACTTTTAATTGACCGGAATATGTTTTACCTCTTTTTTTACACTCTAGTTCGTCGTTTAATGGCTCGTCATTTTCGTGAATTTCATACCACAAATATTCTAATTTCAACAGTCCGTTGCTTGATTCAATCGGAAAAATTTCGTTAAAAATCGACTCAAACCCTTTATTTTCTCTTTTTTGAGGTGGCAATTTTGTTTGTAAAAAATCTTCGTAAGAATTTATCTGAAATTCTAAAAAATGTGGCATTTCCCCTCTGTCTACTATTTTTCCAAAACTATATCTTTCAATAAGTTTGTCCATTTAAAAATTTCCTCCCTGTCATAGAACATATTCACTTTTATTAAAATTAAATTTAAAAATTAAACTTTACTTGAATGTTCTTATTTAATTTGATTTTTATATTTAATTATTTTCAAAATTCACAAAATAATTAAATCTTAAATTTATTTCAACATAAAAATTAATACAAAAAAGACCGTATTTACACGATTTTCTTTTTATACTGCAAAATATACTTATCAAACTATATAAAAAATTCAATAAATATACTTTAATTTTTATATTCAAACATAAAATAGTGGAAAAAGACACTCCCTATTCTTTCAAAAGAGTGTCTTAACTATTGATTTGGCTTAAGCGAACTATTTTAATTCAACAGTTGCTCCTGCAGCTTCTAATTTACCTTTAATTTCTTCAGCTTCTTCTTTAGATGCTCCTTCTTTAACTGCTTTTCCTCCATCTTCAACTAATGCTTTAGCTTCTTTCAACCCTAATCCTGTAATTGCTCTTACTTCTTTAATTACTGCTAATTTAGCTCCACCTGCTGATGTCAAGATTACATCAAATTCAGTTTTTTCTTCAGCAGCTCCTCCTGCTGCAGCTCCTCCTGCTACTGCAACTGGTTGTGCAGATACTCCAAATGTTTCTTCAATAGCTTCAACTACTTCTTTTAATTCTAATACAGACATAGCTTTTAAGTCTTCTATAAATTGATCTTTATTAAATGCCATTATTTTATTTCCTCCTAAATTATTTTTATTTTAATTTTTTCAGCCCGCTATTCAGCAGCTGGTTCTCCATTTTCTTTTTGTTCTGCTACATTTGTCAACGCCACAGCTAACATTCTAACTGGCGATAGCAATCCGTAAGCAACTTGACCAAGTAATTCTTCTCTTGATGGTAATTTTGCTAATGCTTCAACAGTTTTAACATCAACTCTTTCGGCATCAACCATTCCACCTTTAATTACTAATTTATCTTTTAACTTATTCCCAAATTCGTAAATTAATTTTGATGGTGCAACTCCATCTTCATAACCTACTGCAAAAGATGTTGTCCCTTCCAATAAGTCATCAAAGTCTGCTTCGATTCCAACTTCTTTTAATGCAATTTTCACAAGTCTATTTTTTGCTACAAAATATTCAACTTTTGATTCTCTAGCATTTTTACGAAGTTCTGTATCTTCATTAACACTGATTCCTTTATAATCAACAAAAACCATAGCTTTTGCATCTTTTAATTTTTCAGTCAATTTTTTAACTGCATCTAATTTTGCTTGTGCTGGCAATTTATTCACCTCCTCAAATAAAAAAGCCTCTGAAACAAAAACAATAAGCCAGAGGTATTATTATAACGAAACCTATCATAAGAATTCATACTAAAAACTCCAATAATTCATTACAACTACCTCGGTAGGATTTTATGAATTTTCCATTCTACCTACTGTCTTTGGTTATAGTTAAATAATTCAATTATTTTTTACTATCAAGTGTAATTATATACTATTTATAAAAAAAAATCAAGTATTTTTTGAAAATTTTTTCTTAATTTAACCTGAACTCTCTTTCTTTTATTTTTTATTTTTCAAAAATGCTGGACTTATAATAACATTTTTTAGTATAATACAAATGTTGAGTAATAAAATAAACTTAAATTACAATTTTTTTAGGAGGAAGAATGACAGATATAGAAATCGCTCAAAAGGCAAAATTAAAAAAAATTAGCGAAATTGCGCAAAGTATTGGACTTTGTGAAGACGACTATGAACCTTATGGAAAATATAAAGCAAAAGTTAGTCTTGACGTTTTGAAAAGAAATGCTAATAAAAAGGACGGAAAATTAATTTTGATGACAGCTGTTACACCAACACCTCCCGGTGAAGGAAAATCAACTGTAACAGTTGGACTTACTCAAGCGTTAAATAAACTTGGGTATAAATCTATTGCAGCATTAAGAGAACCATCGCTTGGTCCTGTTTTTGGGATGAAAGGGGGAGCTGCAGGTGGCGGAATGTCGCAAGTTGTTCCAATGGAAGAAATCAACCTTCATTTTACAGGAGATATTCATGCAATAGGAGCTGCGCACAATCTTATTTCAGCTTGTATCGACAATCACATTCACTTTGGAAATGAGCTTGATATTGATGTAAATAACATCACTTTTAAAAGAGTTGTGGATATGAATGACAGGAATTTAAGAAACATAGTAATTGGACTTGGACCAAAAGTAAATGGAATCCCTAGGGAAAATTCATTCCAAATCACCGTTGCATCAGAAATTATGGCTATCTTTTGTCTAGCTGATTCAATTATCGACTTAAAGAATAGAATTGGAGAGATTGTCTTTGCTTATAACAGAAAAGGTGAAATGTTGAAAGTAAAACAACTAAACATTCAAGGAGCGGTTGCAGCTCTATTAAAAGATGCAATTAAGCCAAATTTAGTTCAAACATTGGAAAATACCCCTGTATTTATTCACGGAGGTCCATTTGCCAACATTGCTCACGGATGTAACTCTTTAATCGCAACAAAGATGGCACTAAAATTATCGGATTATGTTGTAACAGAAGCTGGATTTGCAGCAGATTTGGGAGCTGAGAAATTTTTAGACATAAAAGCTAGATTTGGAAATCTTGAACCAAATGTAATCGTTATAGTTGCAACAGTGAGAGCACTAAAACATCACGGCGGCGATAAAGACTTGAAAACTGAAAATTGTGAAACCCTTGCAAAAGGACTGGAAAACTTGGAAAAACATATCGAAAGTATGCAAAAATACAATATTCCAGTTGTTGTTGCAATTAATAAGTTTATAACTGATACAGATGCTGAAATTAAAGTGATAAAAGATTTTTGTAAAAAACAAAATGTTGAAGTTGCACTTTGTGAAATTTGGGAAAAAGGTGGCGAAGGTGGAAAAGAACTTGTTGAAAAAGTGATGGATGCTATCAAAAAAAATGAAAATTCATCTAAAAAGTATGCTCCACTTTATAATTTAGATCTGACAATTCAAGAAAAAATTGAAAAAATTGCAAAAGAAATTTATGGAGCAGACGGAGTAAACTTTTCTGCAAAAGCGAAAAAAATATTCAAAAATATTTGGAAAATGGTTATGACAAACTCCCAATCTGTATTTCAAAAACTCAAAAATCACTTTCTGACAACCCAAACTTATTGGGACGGTAAAAGGATTTAAAATTACGATAAACGAAATAAGACTATCAGCTGGAGCAGGATTTTTGGTAGCAATGGCTGGAGAAATAATAGATATCCAGGACTTCCAAGAAAACCAGCGGCTGAGTTAATTGACATTGATGAGAACGGAGTAATATCAGGATTATTTTAATAAAATTAAATTTAAAAAAAGAGTTTTAAAATAAACTCTCTTTACTTTATTCTTTTTATTCTTTTTATTTTATTTCTTTATTTCTTTATTTCTGTAATTTTTTAATTTCTTAATTTCTTAATTTCTCTCTTTATTATTTTTCTCTTTTTATTTTTTTATCTTTCTTTATTTTTATTATTTAAAAGATATTTTATCTTATCTTATCTTATTTTATCTTCCCTTTCCAAAAATTACAATTGTGATGGTTTTTAATAAAATTTTCATATCGAATAAAATATCATGATTTTTTATGTAATATAAGTCATATTGCAATTTTCTGTAGGCATCCTCGACACTTGCTCCGTAGGGATACATCACTTGAGCCCAGCCTGTAAGCCCGGGTTTTACAGTATGTCTTAAATTATAGTACATTATTTCTTTTTCTAATTGTTTTATGAAAAATTCTCGCTCAGGTCTTGGTCCTACAAAACTCATCTCACCTTTTAAGACATTCCATAGCTGTGGCAACTCGTCCACTCTTGTAAGACGCATAAATTTCCCAAATTTTGTGACACGGTTATCATTTTTTGTAGCCCATTTTGGTCCATCTTTTTCAGCATCAGTCGTCATCGAACGAAATTTTACGATTTTAAAAGGTTTGTTTCCCTCACCAATTCTTTCCTGAATAAAAAATATCGGTCCCTTTGACTCAAGTTTTATAATAATCGCTGCAATAATCATAATCGGAATTACACAAACTCCTATTAATAGCGCAAAAATAATGTCTAATATTCTTTTGGCTTTTAAGTTGAAATTATTGTGGTAAATTTCAAAACCTGTATTTTCCAAAAACCACTTTGGACTCAGATGCGAAACTGGCAATTTATTTTCATACATTTCATAAAATTCTAAATAATTGTAATACTGAAGTCCCTTTAATTTATTTTTTAAAAGTTTGTCAACAATTTTTGGATTTATAAGTAAATTTTCCGTAAAATCGACAATTATATTTATTTTTTTTAAATCACAAATTTTTAATATATCATATCCGTAATCTTTTTTTTGAACATTTTTGTAATGCTCAATAAATCTGTATTGTTCGTCATTTTTTATGCTTTCAAGTAAATCTTGGGTATAATCATTTTCTCCTATAAACATAATTCTTTGTCTTTCAACAACTCCCACGATTATAATATATCTAAAAACAATTTGAAACATGGCGATTATTCCAAATAGAACTATCGCTTCATAAAATGTAAATATTTTAAAAAAATTAGCCACGGTGGCAAAAATAAAGTTAACTACACAGACAACCGCCATATCACGAAGCCGGTATCTTCCAACTGCAATATTGTAAATATTTCCAACATAATATGCAATTAGCGCGACTCCAAATATTCCTATATTCCTAAATCCAAGTCCTCTATTTATGATAATAAGACCTATAAAGTAAACAACTATCGTAAGTATCCAAAATAATGCCAAATAATTTTTTCTAACACCGCTCACTGTTATAACACACCTCTTTCTGATAATTTTTTAATATAATAAAAAAATAAACTTATTATAAACGATAAAAAAAATACGCAACAAAATGAAATAACTATATACTTTCCATAACTTATCCTATTTTTTAAATAATTTTCACAAAAATAGACAAAAATTGGATGAATTAAATAGATATCGAATGTCATAGCTGACCCAACTTTTACAAATTTTTTTAAACTTAAATTTTCATTTTTTAATTTTTTTTTGTTTCAAAATTTACTGCAAACTCAAAAATTATAACTGATATAAAAAATACAAATATCGAGTAATAATTATAAAAATAGTCAAACAGCTTGCCATCTTTTTTTGTGAAAATATAAGTAAAATAAATAATTATGGAATTAAACAAAAAAAACAGAACTGCACTTATTTTTTTATTTTTAAAAATCCTAATTTTTTTATTTCCAATCAAATATCCGAGTAAAAAATACCCAACATACTCACCAAC
Source organism: Leptotrichia rugosa (assembly GCF_041200005.1). NCBI lineage: Bacteria > Fusobacteriati > Fusobacteriota > Fusobacteriia > Fusobacteriales > Leptotrichiaceae > Leptotrichia > Leptotrichia rugosa. The sequence continues at coordinate 589,434 of NZ_CP165644.1, read as the reverse complement.
CTGTTCATAAGTATTTATCTTTAACTTAAAAAAAGTGTTAAAAAATGGCATCAAAACCCAAAAAAATATCCAAACTGATATTAGATATTTTGTATTTTGAAAATTTTTTTCTTTATCCCAAAAAACAATTTTTCGTAAAATTGGTGTAATGAGATAAATTGAAACTATCATGTAAATATACCACAAATGATAATAAACTTTTCCAGTTAATAGCTGTTTTACAAAATTTATATAAAAACTTTTTTTGAAAAATAGATTATTTTCAAAACTGTTATTGTGAAAAGTTATTGTGAAAAGATAAAAAATTATAGAGTAAATTAAGAATTTGGGGATAATTTTTAAAATCCGCTTTTTAAAAAATACTATTATTTTTTCATCTTTTCCAAGCAAAAAAAATCCACTAACCATCACAAAAATTGGCACGCAACTCCTACAAAAGCTGTCGATGACATTGGAAATAATCCATTCATAAGAAAGCTCGCCACTTTCAACTTCATAAAGTTTCCCGCAGACAATATGAATAAAAACAACCATAATTATTGCAACAAACTTTAACGTGTCAAATTTAGAAAATAAATCTTTATCTTTATTATTCATAAATATTTCTCCAGTTATTTTATTGTAATTAATTAATTAATTTTATCACAATTTGATAATTTTGTGAACCAACTATTTTTTGCTTAATAGAGTAAAAATTTTAGAGATATATTTTTAATTTTAATTTATTTTTGATTACAGAGTGTTATTTTGTCTAATGCTATTTTAGTAGTTTTATGATTTTGATAAAAGGACTCAAAACAGAATTTTTATTTATCTCTAAATATTTTACTCCGTCCAAAATCAAAAAAAATTTTGAAAAAACAGAAAAATATGGTAAAATAAGTTTGTAGAAAAAGTTCCTACCACTACAGGAAATAAAAAAATGCTGATAAAATCCATTTAAAGTCAGTAAAAATGGGGATTACGAGTTACGGAAAATGCTAAAAAAATGGCAAAAAATAACAAAAATTAGTCAAAAAATTGCAATTTTAATGTCTGAAAAAATCTCTGTAACATTGATAAATAAAGAATTTTCTCAAAAATACGGTTTAAAGTAGTGAATCCATTAAAACAAGGATTGAAACCCTATAAAAATTTAGATATAATTGATTAATGTTATAAATTGTTAAAGTAGTGAATCCATTAAAACAAGGATTGAAACATTGTACCAGGGTCATTGAATGTTGAGTACGATAGGACGTTAAAGTAGTGAATCCATTAAAATAAGGATTGAAACTCTCCTAATGCAATTTGGTTGATAGCCCCAAAATCAGTTAAAGTAGTGAATTCATTAAAATAAGGATTGAAACCTATGCTAGACTACCTTTATATGCAGATATCATACATGTTAAAGTAGTGAATCCATTAAAACAAGGATTGAAACGAAAAACAAAATTTAAGTCGCCTTCGCTTGTTTGTAGTTAAAGTAGTGAATCCATTAAAACAAGGATAAAAAATTTTAAAATATTTAAGTACAAATAAAAAAACTCTATTTTGAGTTTTTTTTATTTTTTTATTCAATCCATAAAATTACTAAAATAATATTAAACAGAATAACATCTTGTAATCAAAAATAAATTAAAACTAAAAATCTTTTCTAAATTTTTCCCCCTATCTCTATCCTATTTGATGTTCAGAAAAAATTTTCATCTTTCTTTATTGACAAAGGAGCAAAAATGATATATAATTATATTTAAATATGAGCCTTTCCCACAAAGGACCGTTATCCGAATAAAATTTAATTGAAAAAAATAGGAGGATGAAGTGAGTAAATACACTAAAATGCAAAAAAAAGAAGAAGTTACAAGAAATTGGTATGAAATAGATGCCGAAGGAAAAATACTTGGTAAAGTTGCTGCAGAAATCGCAGTAAGACTTATGGGTAAACATAAACCAAGCTACACACCACATGTTGATGGAGGAGATTTTGTTATTGTAACAAATGCTGAAAAAATCGCAGTTACAGGAAAAAAATTATTAGATAAAAAATATTACAGACACAGTGGTTATCCAGGTGGACTAAAAGTTAGAAATTTGCAAGAAATGTTAGAAAAACAACCTACTGAAGTAATAAGAAAAGCCGTTGAAAGAATGTTACCAAAAAATAAACTAGGAAGTCAAATGATTGGCAGACTTAAAGTATTTGTAGGAAATGAACATGTACATTCAGCACAAAAACCAGAAAGAATAGATTTATAGGAGGTAAAAATTCGTGGCAAATAAAATTCAATATTTAGGAACAGGAAGAAGAAAAACATCAGTAGCAAGAGTAAGATTAATCCCTGGAGAAACAGGAGTTACAATTAACGGAAAAGATATGAGAGAATATTTTGGTGGAAGAGAAATCTTAGCTAAAATCGTAGAACAACCATTAGAATTGACAGAAACTTTAAACAAATACGGAGTAAAAGTTAATGTAAACGGTGGAGGAAATACAGGTCAAGCAGGAGCTATAAGACATGGTGTTTCAAGAGCTCTATTATTAGCAGACGCTGAATTAAGAAGAGCACTAAAAGAAGCTGGATTCTTAACAAGAGATTCGAGAATGGTTGAAAGAAAAAAATACGGGAAAAAGAAAGCAAGAAGAAGTCCACAATTCTCAAAAAGATAATTTTATTATTTTATATACCCTTGGAAACACTGGTTTTCAGGGGTTTTTATTTTTCATAGATTGTTTGAAATCGTTTGAGATTGTATGCGTAATATACAAGTAATATACAGGTAATATACAAAATACTATATCTTTTCCACTGCTTTTCTTAACTCTTCAATGTCTTTATGAGTATAAAATTTTTCAGTTGTTGTATAACTGTTGTGTCCTATTAATTTTTTAACTGATGTTTTATTTGCATCTGCATTACTAAGTAATGTTGCAAATGTATGTCTAGTATCATGTGGCTTATGTTTCATTCCTAGTTGTTCCATGATAGGTTGGAATTTCTCTTTGTAGTAGTTGTTATATTTCATCTGCTCTCCCTTAAAATTCACAATCAAGTATTTATTCTTCTTTTGCATTCTATTTTTTATAAAAGGAAGTATTTTTGAATTAATCGGAACAATTCTATCTTTTCCTGCTTCGGTTTTTAGCCCTCCTTTTATATACTGCTCTTCTAAATTGATATCGGAATTTTTAATTTCCAACAATTCTCCTATCCTAAATCCTGTATATATTAATATCAAAATAGTATCTACCCATTCCATATCATTTGACAATTCCCATAATTTCTGCATCTCGTTTTCTGAAAATGGCTTTCTTGTGCTTTTCTCGTTATTTTTCTCAAGTTCAACATATTTACTATAATCTTTTGTAACAATATCATTTTTCATTGCATAATCAAAAAGTTGATTAAAAAGTATTTTTAACTTTCTACGTGAACCGTGTTTTCTAGTATCGTTTGATAAAACTTCTTGCATATGGGAAGTTTTGATATCCACAAATTTCATTTTGTGAAGTTTAATAGCCGTTTTAAAGGCGGCGTTATATCCGAGCTGTGCAGAATGTCCAACAATAGTATATTTTCTTTTTTTCCATTTTTCAAACACATCTTCAAATGTGACATTTTCCCCATCTAAATTATATGGATTTTTATTATAATCAACCAGTTTTTGATTAGCTTCCTTTAAATTGCTGTAATAACCAACGTACCTATAAATTTGTTTTCCTTTCTTGCTCCATCCTGCTGTGACTCTAACAGCAAACGGCTTTCTTCGTTTCCCTGAGAGTTTTATGATAGAACCATATCCATTAGGATTTTTGAGTTTCATAGTTTAATCACACCCTTTTAATCTTTAACCATTCTTCGTAGCTTATTCCCATATATTGTTCAACTGGTATAAGTGGGATGTGGTAGTCCCAGTTGCCTTCAGGATTTTCGGGTGTTGGTTCTTTTGTTTGAACTGCTGAGCCAAATGGAAACCTTTTATTACGTAACCCTTTTCTTATATAAGGTTGACTCTTATTCATGAATTCGGCACATTCTTTTACACTTAATTTTATTTTCATTATCCCTCCATTTCTGTCATATCAAAATAATTTGATATAACGTATTCTTCACTTATTAAATATTCAACAACTTTTTCTAAATAATTGCTACTAAAACTATCTATCATTTCATCTCTATAAGTGACATACATTTTCGCTATATATCTTATTTCATTTTCAATTTTGATTTTATATATTTCAGCATATTTTATCATTGATCCATCCTTTTCCAATCCTCAACTTCCTCTTCTGTTTTGAGAACTTGAAAGCCTGTTTCTATAGTATCCCATAACCAAACATCAAATTCTTTTTCTAACTTTTCTTCATCATTTATTATTTCTTCCGCCTCTTTCTCTGTATAACCGCAATCTTCTACTAAATCTATAACTTCAGCATTTGTAGAGTAGATATTTGCGTTGCTATTCGCATAAAATCCTACCTTGTATTTACTCATTTGTTCTCCTCCAATAATTCAAAATTTTCATAAATATTTCCTGAAATTTTGCACTTATATTTTTCTAAAAATGTATCTAATGTACATATTATATTAGTTGTATCATTTTTGGGATATCTAACCTTGAAACATCCATTTTCAAAAAATACAACTATATTTTTATATTTATTACAAGAAACTATATCCTTTTCATAAATTTCTTTGTCGTTTTTGTCTTTTAATCCTGTATATTGCATTAACTCAACATCATCAAAGCTCACTCTTCTTAAAAGATATGCATTAATAAATTCATTCTTTTTTAAACATCGTATAGTTTTATCTGTAAAATCCATTGTTTTGACATTTTCCATTTTCTTGTCTTCTTTAAGCCAAGCTCTGAATTTTATTTCTCTCATTGTTCATCCTCCCATTCCTTCTGTTCAGCTATTTCTTCCAGAATCTCACTCGAATTTCCACATTCAAAACACACGTATTGAATCATTTCTTTTTCAGAAAGTTTATAATTATCTATGTTCTTATAGTCATCTAAATCAGCTTGATAATATGTTACTTTACAGTCTATATTAAAATATTCACATCCGCATTCTTTACATTTCCAACTCATTTTATCCTCCTATTTCTCTCAAACGTTCTTCTGCTTTTATTATTTTACTACCAAACTTTGAGTGCTTTCTAAATGCACTCCTGGAATTTTAATCCCTTTTTTTATTTCATTTTTTATTTCATTTTTTTCAATTTTTATAGAACTAATATGCGTTATAAATTTTTGCGGAATTAAATTTTCATCTTCAATAATTAGTGATGGCGCATTATTTCTAATTGTAAATGTTCCTGTTACAGTTTCTATTTTCTTAGCACCGAGTTTCCGCATTGCCTCCAAAATTAATTCTTTGAGTGCTTTTTTCTTTTCATTCGCTTGTTTTGCTTTTATAGCATAAAAATCAGCAATTTCTTTGCACTTTTCTTCTTTTGCTTCAAGTTCTTTTAATATCAGCTCTAACTGCTCCGATTTTTCTTCTAAAAGCAATTCTATGCTTTCTTTTGTGTCATTTATTGTTTTTTCGTCTAATTCGTTATTTTCGCTGTCTAAAAAATTTGCAATATTATTTATTTCTTCTAATTCATATTTTATTAAACTTAAATTACTCATATCTTTTTCTCCTGTTTTTATTTTTTAACCCCCTATTTTTTAGCTGAAAGGAAATTCATCGTCATCATCATATTTCTTTTCACTTTGCTTGTTACTTTCAACGAATTCAAATCGGCTTACTAAAACATCAGTTGTATAAATAGTCTGACCGTTCCTTTCATAACTTCCTGTTCTAATGCTTCCTTGAACTAAAATTCTTTGACCTTTTTTGAAATACTCAGCTATTGTTTCAGCTGTTTTCTCCCAAGCAACGCAGTTTATAAAATCAGCTCCTTCTCCGATTCTATTTACTGCTATTGCAAACCTTGTAAATGCTTTTCCATTTTGGCTGTAATTTAGTTCCACATCTCTTGTTAATCTTCCCATCAATATTGCATTGTTCATATTTTTTATTCTCCTTTTTCACTAAATTTTTTTATTTTTTTCGCAAGTTCAGAATCATTTTTTGCTTTTTTATGCATAAATTTTTTGAATTTTATAACTTGAAATGGTTCTAAATCTGCTATTTGTTTAGCATTATTTATTAACAAAAAATCACTTAACTCTCTTTCGAAAAATTGGTGAAATGTGTTAATTGCTTTAATTGCTTTTTCATACTCTTCTTTATCAATCGTCGACTCAAAGTCATCATTTGCAATTATTTCTAAAGCATTGTAGTAGCAGTATCTTTTTAAATATGTATGAGTTGAGCCTATTTGCTGTAAAACATTTTGTCCTTTCGTCTCTATTTTTGCAATAGGTGTCACAAAAGTTTCTTTTTCTTCTAAATTCTCAGAGTTAATAATAGTTAAAATTCCTTCGTTTTCAGTCAAATCAAATTTTGAAAACAATTTTAATTCACTGAAAATTGTATTCACTCGTGGTAAAAAATCTTTTAATTCAAAATAATCAAAACCTGCAAATTTATTATGCCCACTTTTTTTAAGTCCGCTTTTTTGTAATTCTACTCTTGCTTGTTGTATTTTTTCGTAAATATTCATATCTTTATCCTTTCATTTCTTTCAATTTTTTTATTAAATTATTTAATTTTTCAACACAATCGTCTTTGTCTAAATATAAATAACTTTCATTTAATTTTTTCTTCCTTCTTCATTTTCTCTCCAGTATTCCCAACCTTTTTCGTAAACTTTAGCACAAATTTCATTTGTATGACCAGAAAACTCAACAAAAATTGTATTTTTCTCTCTCGAATTAATCTCGAGAGCTAAATCCATTATTTTCATTACTTTTTCCTTAATTTCTTTTTTCATCTTATCCACTAATCCTTTCATATTTTTTCTTTATTCTTAAAGCTTCTTTTCTGCTATATCCTACCCATTTAATTTTGATTCCAACTTCTTCAAAAGCTAGTAGACTTAACGCCTCTTCTTCGTGATTAACTTCCCCACTTTCCATGATGACCTCTTCCATTTCTGCAAATTTTTTGTCTGTTTTTGTTATCAAAGTTTTTATATACATTCTATTTTTTTTATTAAAATCTTTTATTTTGTTGCAGATTTGTGCTTTAAATATGTTATAGTATGCAAATATAACGAGTATCTGTTTTAGCGCATTTTCTGTTTCTTTGTATCTAGTTTTTAGATATTTATCAAATTTAATTTTTAAATTTATTAATTCTTTTGATAAATTTTTGAAAATTCGACGACTACAAATTCATTTTTAAAGTCTTTTATTTTTCGCTGATTTGGATTTTGCAAATCTTCATAATCATATTCCTCTATGAGTCTTGTCAATGTCCTGAAACTTCGTTGTATGATGTCCTCAAGTTCAAAGCTGCACCATAGAGTCTGCTCCTCTGACAACTTAGATATTTTAGTGTCACCTTTTACAAGATTTTTGTCGGTAATACCGACGATACTAAAATAGTTTCTATAATATTTACACAAATTTGACAACGCCATCATCGAGAAAACTTTTGTCTTTTCGTTTTCATCTAGCACAAATTTTGTGTAATCCATTGCTTTTTCAGTTATTTCCTCTTTAAACTTTTTCTTTTTAATTTTTCTTAAGCTACTCATTTTTGTTTCCTTTCATTTCTTTAAACGCTGCCGGGAAAAACCAAAGCAATAACCAGCACAATACTGGAACTGCCGTTTCTCCACCGCCAATCACTCCTAAAAAATACCCCCTTTCTACTGTTGCATATTTATAAGCTGCAATAGTTAATGCGATAGTTAAAATCACTTTTAAAGTATTTTTAAATATTCTCTTTTTCATTTTTCCTCCTAAATATATTTTTTCAATTCATTTATCACGTTTTCATAGTATCTAAAACTTTCTACTTGTTTATTGCTATGTTTTGCTTTATCGTAAGCCCAAAATCCAAATTCTTCTGTTTTTAGATTATGCTTTTTAGCTATGCTTCCGACTTTCATTGATGTAATTCCTAACTTGTTGCCGACTTCTGTTGCTGTGTAGCTTTTCTTTTTAGCAACGGGAAGTTCTAAAATTGGTTCATCATAGAGAGCATTCGCACTATATATTTCCAAAGTTTGTTTATATTTGTCATTTGTAATGCTTTGAGACAATTCTTTTAAAATTCTGCTCTTTTCTAGTCTGATTTTATCTTTTTCAATGTCGATTAAATCATTTTTAAATATATTTTCTTTACTTTTAACAGTTTCCTTTTTTGTTACTTTTTCAATTAATTTATATCTAACATCAGCACTATATCTTGCTCCGAGTTGTAAAACTCCTTGTATGTTTGCAACAAACATTGGCTGTTTCTTATTTTGCTCGTTGATGTAGTAGGACGGCTGAAAAATCAGCTGTCCTCTTTCTGTCCCTAATTTACTAATTTCATCTCTAACATCAGCTAGAATATTTTTGTGTTCCTTACCTGTGATTTCTGAAATTTCCAATGATGTCATTGTTCTTTTAAATTCTAAAATTTGTAATTCGTCCATATTTCCTCCTAAATTTTAATATCTTATCCAAACTCACTAACTATCGCTAATGAGCTTGTTAAAACATCAATTACTTTTTAAATAATTTTTTTATTCTATTCACTAACTTTTTGCTGTTTTCTTTTCTCACTTTACTGCTGTTATCATTTACTATTTTTAATGCTTCAAATTTCATTTCCACTCATCTCCATTCTATAATTATTTTTCTTTGCTTTTTTTATCACTTCTTTTGTACTTGTCTCAAAAACACTTTTCATTCCTAGAGCTTTCATGATATGCACTCTTAAAGGATAAAAATGTTTTCTTTGCATTACGAATTTATTATCTTTGTATAAAGTGAAGTTCATTTTACTTGCCTCCTACTTTCTTCATCTCAAAATAATTTATTCTAGTTTCCCCTGTGTCATACCAGTCGATTCCGCCATTACAGTCTTTGTAAGGTACACTGACTTCCTCTTCCTCTTCAAAGCTGTAATTCTTGAAACATTCTTTTATAACTTTCTGTTCTTCTGAATCCCATCCATTTTCCGCAAATTCTTGCAGAGTTTCTTCTAATTGCTCATCAGTAAATTCTATTACCCCTTCGTCGTAATTTTTCACGAGAATGCCGTCTGCAATCTGTCTCTGTATTTCGTCAGAGACAACATCTTTTATTTCTTCTAGTTCTGTCATTTTAATCATCTCCTATCGTTTACATTTAACAACACGCTGAGTAAAATTTTTTTTGTAAAATTTTATTTACACAAATATTATATATCTTTTGTTGTTAAATGTCAACACTTTTTTAAAAAAATTATCAAATGACAACAAAAATATTGTATAATTATAGAAAAAAGGGATGGTACTTATGTCAGATTTTAGAATAAAAGACGAACAATTAAAAGAATTAGGAAATTATTTAAAAAAAGTTAGAGAGAGTAAAGATTATTCGTATGGTCAAGTAGCGGCATATACAAATTTGAATAAAAAGGAAATATTTATGCTTGAAAATGGACAAAAGAAAAAGCCTAATCCTTTTTATTTAAAGGCTTTATCAGCCTTTTATAGAATAGATTTGAGTAAACTGTATAAAATAATTGGGTATATGGATGATGAAGATGAAACGAGTGACGAAATAGAAAATTATAAAATTGATGATGAAATGTTAAATTTGTTAAAATTATTAGATGTTAAAAGTCAAAAGAATATTTTAAATGAAATGGTGGAAAAAATTGAATATATAAAATTAAAAAATGGCGATTATAAAGAAGCAGAGACTTTGATACAAAAGGTAAAAGAAAAAATAGATGAATTATAAAAGAAAGGGATAATATGGCAAGACGCGGAAAAAGTTTTACTACTATTTTAAAACAGGCTGCACGTGAGGCAGAAAGAAGTAGAAAACGTGCAGAAAGAGAACGAGTTCAAAAATTAAATGCAATGAAAAGGGAGCAAGTAAAAGCCGAAAAAGAATATCAAAAACAATTACAGAAAGAATATGTAGAAAGTAATCAAAATTATGCTAAGACAACGAAAGAAAATGCTGAAAATCAACGTAATACTTTTTTTAAAATAGCTAATCATATACATATAAAAAATAAAATTAGTTTGTTGGATCAGATTAGAGAAGATACATTTGATGAAGAACGTCCAGAAATATCTGTTAAAACTGTATTTCCTAAACCAGAATATAAAGAAACTTTTATGTCAAAAATAATTCCTTCAATTAAGAGAAAGAAAAAAATACAATATGAAAAAGAATTGAAAGAATGGAAAGTGAAATGTGAAGGAATTAAAGCTGCAAATGAAGAAAATTTGAGAGTCTTTAACGAAGAATTGAAAATTTGGGAAAATAGAAAAATTAGTTTTTATGATGAACGTGAAAAATACAATAAAAGTATAGAAGAATTAAATAATAGATATAATAAAAACAAAAAAGAGGCGGTTGAAGAATATTTTGAATTAGTCTTAGATGCGATAGAATTTCCATACGAAGGTTTGGAGGGAGATTATGATTTAGAGTATAACGAGTTAAGTAAAATATTAGTGTTAGATTATGTTCTGCCAAATATAGATGTGATACCAGATTTAAAAAATATGACTTATGTAAAATCACGAGATGAATTTAATGAAACGTATATAACTGAGAAACAAAAAGAAAAAGTGTATAATGAATTATTGTATGGATTAGTTTTAAAAATTGTAGAAGTTTTATATTCAAAAGTTGAAAATGATAGCGTGAAATCAATAGTATTTAATGGTTGGATAGAAAATATAAATAAAGCAACTGGAAATGAACAAAGCTTTTGTTTATTAAGTCTACAAACTAAAAAAGAGAATTTTGATGTTATAAATTTAGAACAAGTTGACTATAAAACTTGTTTTAGAAAATTAAAAGGTATTTCAAAACCTAACTTAAATGACTTAGTTCCTGTTGCCCCAATATTGAATATAAATACAGAAGATAAAAGATTTATTGATAATGTTGAAATAGGTGATAAAATAGAGGGAATAAATATAGCAAATATTGATTGGAAAGATTTTGAACACTTAATAAGAGAATTGTTTCAAAAAGAATTTGAAAATGATGGAGTAGAAGTAAAAACTACACAAGCAAGCAGAGATGGTGGAGTTGATGCAATAATGTTTGACCCTGATCCAATTAAAGGTGGAAAATACATAATACAAGCAAAAAGATATAACAATTTAGTAGGAATATCAGCAGTTCGGGATTTATATGGAACAGTTCATAACGAAGGTGCTACAAAAGGAATTCTAGTTACTACTTCAGATTTTGGAGCTGATTCCTATGAATTTGTTAAAGATAAACCTTTGACTTTAATAAATGGAAGTAATTTATTAAGTTTATTACAAAAACATAATTACAAAAATGTAAGAATTGATTTGAAAGAAGGGAAATAAAGTATTTTTTAAGAGCTTTAAAAAAGGCTCTTTTTTTATTAAAAAATAAATTTTTATATCCGTTGACATTTAACAACAGATGTGATATAGTTTTAACGAGGTGATAGTATGGCTAGAAAATATAAAAAATCAAATGAACACCCTGAATTTGCTAGATTTAAATATTTGATAGAAAAGAATAAATTGACGATAGATGAATTTTCTAAAAAAATTGGGTATTCAAGAAATGCAATTTATAATTTTTTTAAATGGGATAGGAAAAAACAAATCCAGCAAATATTTAGAAAATTAAATTTTTTTGATTAATTCGTTGTTAAAAGTAAACGGTTTAATTACTTGATTTTTTTAAAATAATAATTAAATTAATCAAGTCAGCGATTTCTTTTAATTTTTCATCATTATTTTCCATAATAATTACTCCTTTCTTAGAAGATGTAATTATTTTAATAGTGTTTAAATTGATAATCCAAAAGAAAAGAAAGGAAGTGTGAGAAGTGAATGAAAAAATAACAAATTATGTAGCAGAAATTTTAAAGGTGCTGGTTAAAAATAAAGTGCCAAAAAAAGATTTTGAAACAATAATTGAAATTATAAGGAAAGAGTATGAAAACTGCGGAGTGATTCAGGAGGACACACAAAAGGAATTTTTTCAAAAATTTCTATAAATTATTTTAATTCGTTGTACTTGTCAAGGAACATCTGGTTAATTATTTCAGAAATTCTGTTAATATATTTGTCTTTGGTATCAAAAGGGAGGTGGGAGAAATGAATAAGCTAAGTAAATGTCTAAAAGCGAAAGATAAAATAGAAAATGACAAAACATCAAAAGGAGTTTGTGTCTTTGTAGTTGATCCACAAGGAAACAACATAGGTTATATTATGGTCAATGAAAAATTAGAAGTTATGGACAGATTAGAAAAAGGATACAAGGTAAACGGGGAATAATTCTCCCCGTAAATTATTAAAATTTTATTACAGAAACACTAGCTTTTACATTGCCGTTTGTTACTATTATGTACCAATGATCATAATGTGGAATAGGAATTTTAACTGGAGACTGTTTATAATGTCCACTATAATATTTTGTGTTTTTCAAGGAGGATAAATGTTTAAGAAGTTTTTAAAAGAATGTTTGAAATATAAAAATTTATATATTTTAGAAGAAACAGGAGACAGGGAAAAGTAACAGAAGCAAGTGTATTGCTATTTGATTCAGGAACAAAAAGGACTACGGTAAACGAAATATATTTTAACAGTCAGGGATATTTCATAATAAGAGATCAGAAAAGATTGAGATTAGGAAAATTTAATTAATAAAAAAGCACTCCGAAGAGTGCTAGAAAACAAAAAATACTATATATTGTGTTTATTATAACATAAATTTGATAAGAACACAAGATGTAGGGAGAGGGAAGAAATGAGAGACATAAGAAAAAAAGGCTGGTTCTGGGTTGAAAATGAACTAATAGATAGAACTGACTTGTCATTTGAAGTCAAATCAATGTATATGATTTTAGCAAGGTTTGCGGACGCAGAAGGAAAATGCTTTCCGAGCGTTGAGAAATTAGCTGAAATTATAGGAAAAGATAAAAGAACAGTAATAAGATATATGAAAAAGCTGGAAGAAAAAGGATTAATTGAGAAAAAGAGAAGATTCAATCAAACAAATATCTATTATCTAAAAAATGTTGCTCTTAATAGTGACAAAATTGATAATGACAAAAATGATAGTGACATAGTTGTCACTTCCCTAGATGACACAGGTGTCACTTCCGATAGTGACAAAAATGTAAATCTAAAAAAACACAATGAAAAAAACACAATTAAAAATACCCAATATAATATAAAAGAAAAAAGTAAAAAAGAAAAGACAAAAAGTAAAATTGAAGACTTTGTAAACAAACTTGAAAAATCAGACGAATACAAAGCCTTGATTTTAGAATACATAAAATATCGCAAAGAAATAAAAAAAACAATAAAGACAATAGCTCCTATTAACAAATTGTTAAAAGATTTTCCTGATTCCGAACGGCTTTCGGAAGCAATAGAAATCGCTAAAGAAAGGGAATGGACAGGATTAGAGCCTGAATGGGTAGAGAACTATAAAAATACAAAAAACGGAGGAAATAGCAATGCAAAAGGTGTCAGATATAATAAAACAGAGGGTAGAAAGAATAAAGCTGGAGAAAGAAAACCAAACTACGACATTGAGTTTTAGCAGTTTTCCATCATTTTCCGATGTTGACATGGCAGAAAATAAAAGAAAAGTGGAAATAAAATATTTTAAAAGATTGTCGAATTTGCCTAAAAAAATTAATAATTGCACTTTTGAAAAAGCAATTGTAAAAAGTGACAAGGAGAAAAAAATAAAAGTTATGCTTGAAAAATATTGTAAAAACTTTGAAACAGCTCTTGAGAACGGAATAGGACTGTATTTTTACGGTGTAAGAGGGACAGGCAAGACTTTTTATAGCTTGTGTGTTTATAACGAATTATGCAAGAATTACAGAGTTTACCGCACAAGCTTGATGAACATTTACAAAAGAATAAAAAAAACTTGGAAAATGCAAGATCAGGATGAAGAAGATGTGCTTAATGACTTATTAAAAGCAGATTTGATAATTCTTGATGACTTAGGTAAGGAATATTTAAGTCAAGAGTGGGGAAAAGAAAAACTGTTTGATATATTTAATATGCTTTACGAAAAAGAAAAGTGCTTAATAATCTCAACAACGTTAGATCCTGAGCAGATGTCGGAATATTTAAGCATAAATGGCAGCGACGATGTTCTTGACAGGTTAAAAGAGAACTGCAAAGGTCTAGCATTTAATTGGGAAAGCAGAAGAAAAGAAGTGAAAAAAGAAATTTTTGAAGAAATTTTTGGATAGGAGGATAAAAAAATGTGGAAATGCAAGAAATGTGGAAGCGGTTGCTTCTATCAGAACATAACAGGTGGAATTTCTGAGGTTTTAGAAATGGATAAAGATGGAGAAGTGCTTGATGAAATCAACGATGTGGAATATGGCGATTTTTCGTGTGCGAAATGTGACAATTCGAGTCCGGAAATACAAGAAATAGCTTATTGGGAGGAGACAGATGGAGAAGAAATAAGAGTAGAGAACAGGAGAGAAAAACAAGAATGAGAATTTTTATATCTGGAAATGTGCCGAGTTCCAAAAACAGCAAACGCTGGACAGGAAAAAGGCTGATAAATTCAGAAACCGTAATGAAATACAAGAAAAATACGGCTGATGAATGGTGGCAAAAAGGAATAAAATTCAGGGAAATGTTAAAAGGCAAAGAAAAGCCTTACAAAATCGGATTTTATTTTATAAGAAACAGTAAAAGGGCATTTGATTATGTGAATGTTGCACAGCTTCCGTTGGACTTAATGCAGGAAAATGAATGGATAGAGAACGACAACATGGAAAATATTGTTCCTGTATTTTTAGGTTATGAAGTTGACAAGGAAAATGCAGGGTTGAGAATAGAAATTTTATAGGAGGAAATAAAAAAATGACAAACGCAGAAATATTAGATTTAAGAAAAATGGATATAAGATATTTAGAAAAAATGAAAAAACTTGTTAAGGAGTTCTATGTGGCTTTTAGGCAGGAAAAGTACCTAAACAAGGAAGTATATAGAGCAACAAGCATTGAACGGATTAAACTAAGAAATAAATTATTTGATGAAGAACTAAAGGAATTTTTGGAGGCTGAAACAGATGTAGAGAAATTAGATGCTATTTGTGATATGTATTACATAGCGATAGGCACAACACTTGAGCTAGGGTCATACGGGAATCAATTTTATGTAATTGATTATTACAAACAAAGAACTTGGTTTAATGATGAACTAATTATGGAAGCGTTCGAGGAAGTTCACAAAAGCAATATGTCGAAACTTGAAAATGGAAAAGCAATTTTCAGGGAAGATGGAAAAATATTGAAAGGTAAAAATTATTTTAGACCAAATCTGGAAAATTTTTTTTAATAACTTATGTATACACAAGTTAAAGTGCATAAGAAAAAATTAGGAGGAATATTAATGAATGAATTAATGAACATAGAAAGCAGAAACACATTGACAAGTTTGGAAGTGGCACAAATAGTAGGAAAAGAACATAAAAATATTTTAGCTGATATTAGAGATGAAATCGGTAAATTAGGAGAGGAAAGAGGTCGGCTAATTTTTCAGCCAACCACCTATATAGATAATTTTAACAGAAGTCAACCAATGTTTCTTTTGAATTACAAAGGAGTGCTGCAACTTGGGGCAAGATATAATGCTGAAACAAGATTTAGACTTATTGAAAAGATTGAACAACTTCAAAAACCAATGACAATAGAAGATATGATCATATTGCAGGCAAATGAAATGAAGAGTGTTAAACATAGAATTGACGTTGTAGAAAACAAAGTTGACAATGAGATAAGAATAGACCATACGGAACAAAGAAAATTGCAGAAAACAATAGCAACAAGAGTTTATCAAAGACTAGATGTGATAGATGCTGACAGAAATTTAATGTTTCCAGCAATTTACAGAGATTTAAAGGACAGGTTTGGAGTTGCAAGTTATCGTGATATTAAGAGAAAGGACTTAACTGAAGCATTAGCATATGTGCAGAACTGGATAGAAAAAGCAGAATTGAGAAATTGAAATAGAATAAATTGATTGGATTAATAAAAGGACAATGACAACTGAATAATAACTGTGATTTGTAATATTTTACTTTACAATGTCAAAAAAACTCTAAATTTTTGTTGCACTTTCGCTACTTTTAAGATATAATTTAATTGTCAAATGATAACAAGAGGAGGGTGGCAATATGGAAAAAATAATAAATGTTGCTCAATATATTTTTAATGAATATAAAAGAGTGACAGGAGAAATTATTGATGAAATGAAATTGCAAAAATTATTGTATTTTTCACAAAGAGAAACATTTGCTATTTTAAATGAGCCTCTTTTTGATGAAGTGTTTGAAGGCTGGAAGTATGGACCTGTATCAAGAGAGGTACGGACTTCTTATACAACGGACGGAATAAATTATGAAACAGAAGACATAAAAAGTGAAAGTAAATACATAATAAATAATGTAATTCAGGAATACGGAGCATTAGCATCGTGGAAATTAAGTGCATTAACACACAAAGAAACTTCTTGGATGAATTCTCGAAAGGGACTTAAAAAGGAAGAAAACGGAAGGATTAAAATCCAAACCGAAGATATAAGAGAAGATGCAAAGAAAGTAAGACCTTATGACTATATGTGGGATATGTACTATGATGAATTTGATGACTATGAAGCGGTGGTTTGATGGTAGGAAAAATAGTCAGATGTTTAACTCAATACTACGATACAAGATTACATAGAAATTCAATCAAATCAAGACCTGCTTTAGTATTAAGAAGTCCTGAAAATGATGATTATGTAGTTCTTCCTATTTCAACTATTCCAAACAGAATAAATGTAAATCCAGTATATGATATAGAAATAGATCCGTCAAAATTTCCCAAAATAAACTTGACTAGATTATCGTATATTAGGACACATAGAATGGTTTCAATACCAATGCAACAGATAGATACAAGTGTTATAATAGGAGATTTGAAATCAGATTACGAAGAACTATTTTTAGAAATAGCGGAAAAAGTAGAGCAGTTTCATAATGAAATTATGGAAGGATTATTAGAATAGCAATTAAAAACAGGAATCACAGTTATTAATTTAGCTGTGATTTTTTTATGGAGGGAAAATGGATGAGAATATATACAAAAAAGTAAAAGACAAACTTTTGAACGGAATTGAGATAAGCGAAAATGATTTAAGATATATAAAACTGAATGCCAATCGGTTCAAGAATATTAAATTTATTAAGAAAAGGAAGGCTAAGAGAAAATGTCTAAGAGAATGAGCAGGGAAAACCAAAAACTAATTTACTGGTTTATAGACTGCTACGCCTATCATTTGAAAGGAGTAGATATAAATTGGCAGACTAGCAAGCAAAAGCCTGCCATTTCTGATTATTTTTTATACAAGGCAAAGGAGGACTTAAAGAAACTTTACATCAGGCACAGTGGCAAGAATATAAAGGGATATGAGCCTTTCAGAAATATGGAGAGTAAGCTGAAAGACAGAATCGGAGATATAATTGACAAGAATTACACGAAAGAAAGTAAAATCAATATAATCACGAACGATTTAATGGATTTTGTAACTGACGAGATTCAAATGTTGTTTATCAAATTGAATGATACTTTTAGCTTGGCACTTAAATTAATGAGTAATACCGAAGCTGTGACATTTACCAATTTCCTGTTTGACTATTTTTTGCAGAATGATATAGCAATGTGGGAAGAAATGCAAACACTATATAAACAGCAGAATGAAGAAAAATATATTTATGCAAAATTAAAATATAAACGTTGTGCAGTATGCAATAGAACTCCAGTTGACTTTGAACATTGGCAGTCGGCTGGAAGCTTGGGAGGTTATGCGAATGATAGAGGACAGGGAAGATATATTTCGCTTTGTAGACAACACCATACCGAAAAGCACGATATTGGAGTGGAAGCATTTGAAAGAAAGTATGATGCGAGAGGTATTTGTTTGGGCGATGAACAGATAAAGGAATTGAAAAAGATTTACAAAAATCATTTTAAGGCATTTAAGGAGGAATAATGAGCAAATATAAATTAGGTTTTTCAATCGGCGATAGTTATTGCGGAGAAAATGCCGAGATTGATTTAATAGACGACTACGGCTATACAGAGGAAGAAGCGAAAGAAATAATAAATGATGATGACAAACAGTATGAATTATTTAGAGAATGGAGAAATGAGAATATAAATCAATCTTACTGGGTAGTGAAGGAGGAGTAGAATATGAAAACACATGATTTAAAAATAGAAAGAAAATATTTTGACGATGTTATAACAGAGAGAAAAAGATTTGAAGTGAGGAAAAACGACAGGGATTATCAAGTAAATGACATTTTATCTTTAAATGAGTATGATAAAGATAAACAAATATATACTGGTAGACATATCTCTGCTAAAGTATTATACATTTTGGATGACAATACTTTTTTGAAAGAAGGGTATGTTGTTCTTTCTATATCTGTTATAAAATAATAAAGTTCAGTCGTAAAAAGTCGATTGGATTAGAAAATTGCTGATGTCAGCAAAATGGTATTAAGAACGTTTGGACGGTGTAGGGAAAACAATAGAAATTAGGAGGATTTGAAAATGTCAAAAAAAATTAATAAGGATAGTGTTTTGCTTTATAATTACATTTATAGGTGTTGCACAAATTGAACGAACTAAAGATCTTTTAGAACTAGCTAAATTAGTTGTGAGTTTTGCATTCGGTATGTGGGTATCGAAACGGATTTAAAATAATTTAAGAAAGGAAATTGTAATGAAGAAATTATTATTAGGAATTGCAATTTTAGGATTATTAGGAAGTTGTAATAATAAAAAATTGATTTCAGATTGTAAAAATTATAAAGTTGCAGATAAATACGAAAGAAAAGAAACTTTTATAATAAATCAATATGCTGGGGAAATAAATGGTAGTCCCTTGTATATTCCAGTACCACAAACATCTGTATATTATTATATAACTTTTGAAAATAGCAACACTTATTCAATCGGACAATCAAAATATAGATTAGTGAATGTTGGAGAAAAAATTAAAGAATGTAAATTTTAGAAAAAATTGGACAATGGCAGTTGAATATTTTTGGTTTTGTGGTATAATATACGTTATATTATACTAGGAGAAATTTATGGAAAAACGTTTTAAATTTGAATATAATAAAGAAAAATATATTTATGATTGCTATTATTTTGAATGGATAAAAAAACTTTTTGCATACATATCAGTTATAAATGATGCAATTGAAACTGAAGAAGATGAAGATTTTAAAAATTTTTTAAAAAATATTCGGAGTACATTCGCGAAATTTTTATATTATATGACAAAAGAAGAGATGGCACAATCAAACGAGAACAAATTATTAATACCTTTGAGTATAGCAGTGTTTCAAAAAGAGAATTACAGCGAAATAAAAAGTGCTTGTTTAAGTAGGTACATAGGTAGTTTGAGCTCTAATCATTTTAACGAATTGTTTACAAGTTTTTTATATGATTTTTTTATTAATTTTTGGTCAGACTTTGAAAATACGATAACTTTGTTGTGCACCGCAATTGATGAAAAAATAAGAAACGAACTAAAAGAAAGTAATTGGAAAAAAATAGAAAAAATATTAAAAGAAAGTTTGAATGATTTTGAAAATTCTGAACAAATTTTATTAGAAATATCAAAAAATAAGGAAAAGTTTACGAAAAAACAATTTGTATCGTTTTCTGATAAAATAAATTATATTTTCAAAACAATAAAATTAGATTATGACAAAAATAGAAATATAAAAAATGATAAAAAAGTTTTAGATTTTGGAAGTAAAATGCGGAATACAATACATAATAACGGTAAAAACAAGGGAAAAAATATTGAATTAAAGATAAAAGCTAAAAAAATAATTCTTGAACAAAACAAAGAACCTTACTACGAAAACTTTAAAGATATTTTTTATCTTATAGACGAAATAATAGACATATGCGCAACAATTATAAAAACGTTCAAAAAACAAAGAAAATCAACAAAGACCAAATAAAACTGGTCTTTTTTTGTGCAAATGTTAAAATTTAGATTTAGAAAGGAAAACAAAAATAAATGAACGAAAAAGACATAGACAGAATAGCAGATAAAATAATAGAAAAAATGAAAACTGACAGAGAAATAAAAACAGAGAAACAATTAACACCATTTCAAAAGACAGAAAAACTGTTATCAGAATTATCTTTATTGAAAGGTGCTATTGATTCTAAAAATATGCTTATAGAGGATTTGAAGAAAGAGGGAATATCAATTCATAAAAAGGAAACAGGTGTTAATGTACAGACTAGTAAGGTGTATCTATCTGAACTAGAAAAGGTTGAAAATAGGATTGAAAAATTACAGGAAGAAATTGCAAGAATAGAAAATGTGATTAGTATGGTTGAAAGAGCATTAGGTACAATTAGGAATAATAAATATTACGATATAATAGAAATGAAATATTTTGATGATTTAACATTTGAGCATATATCTGAAAAATTAAATATAAGCGTTATAACTGCAAAGAGATATAAAAATAAAATGATTAGACAGTTGCAACTAGTTATATTTTCAGATGATGTAATAAAAAATATATTAAATTGAAAAATGATACTTTTTTGATATTGTATATAATTTTTAATATGTTATAATATGTCAAGATGTAAGAGTATGAGTTAAGTACTTGTAATTGAATCCTTGATTTTATATAAGGACAAGACAGTTTAAAAGCTGTCTTTTTTAATAAATACTTTTTTGTATATCGCCTTGTGATTCGGCAGCCGCTTAGGATTGCAAGGTATTTTTATTTTTGAGGAGGTGGTAGCATTGAAATTAAATGCAAGGCAGAAGTCTTTTTGTGAGTTTTATGTAGCTAGTGGAAATGCTACTGAATCTGCAATAAAGGCTGGGTATAAAGAAAAGTATGCGGGTGTAAATGCTGATAAATTACTAAAAAATACTAATGTCTCTAAATATATAAAAAAGATAATGGAAGAACATGCAAATAATAGAATAGCTAAAGCTGAAGAGATACTGGAGTTCTTAACTGCAACTCTAAGAGGAGAAGTAACTGAAGAAGTAGTAGTGGGAGGATTTGGGAAATCAGCAACAGAAAAAATAATTAAAAATGTAGATTTAAGAGATAGGTTAAAAGCAGCGGAACTACTTGGTAAACGATATAGATTGTTTACTGATAAAGTTGAAGTTGAAGGAGTTGTGCCTGTTATGATTGTAGGTGAGAGCGAACTTGAAGAGTAGAAAAGTGAATCTGCCAGAACTGGTTGGAAAAGGATATAGAGATTTTTGGAACTTCAAGGGAAGGTACAAGGTCGTAAAAGGATCAAGGGCAAGTAAGAAAAGTAAGACAACGGCATTATGGATAGTCTACAATATGATGAAATATAGAAATGCAAATACTCTTGTTGTACGTAAGGTATACAGGACTTTGAAAGACAGTTGCTATTCAGATTTAAAATGGGCAATACATAGATTACAGGTTCAAGACTATTGGGAGTTAAAAGAAAGTCCACTTGAAATAACATATAAACCTACTGGACAAAAGATTTTATTTAGAGGTTTCGATGATCCGTTGAAAATTACATCTATTTCAGTTTCAGTTGGACAATTATGTTTTTGTTGGGTAGAGGAAGCATATGAGTTGACAGATGAAGTAGCGTTTAATATGCTAGATGAAAGTATAAGAGGTATAGTTGAAGAACCATTATTTAAACAAATAATCATTAGCTTCAATCCTTGGAATGAAAGGCACTGGCTTAAAGCTAGATTTTTTGATAGAAAAGATAAAAATATTTTAGCTCTTACAACTAATTACCTGTGCAATGAGTGGCTTGACGAATCTGATAAAAAGCTATTTGAAGATATGAAAAAAAATAACCCTCGTAGATATCAAGTTGCCGGCTTAGGCGAGTGGGGAGTAACTGATGGACTTGTCTATGAAAATTGGAGAGAGTTAGAATTTGATTGGAGAGAAATTTTAAATAAAAGGCAAAAAGCAAAAGCAGTATTTGGATTAGATTTTGGGTACACGAATGATCCTGCTGCTTTTTTTTGTGGAATATTGGACCGAGAACAAAAAGAAATTTATGTTTTTGATGAAATATATCAAAAGGGAATGCAAAATAGAGCTATTTACAACAATATAGAAAAACTCGGATTTAGGAAAGAAATAATAGTTGCAGATAGTGCGGAACCAAAAAGTATAGAGCATTTAAGAAGTTTAGGGCTTATGAGAATTAAAGCCTCAAGAAAAGGTAAAGATAGTATAAATGCTGGCATACAATTTATTCAGGATTTTAAAATATTTATTCATCCGAGATGTAATAATTTTCTTACGGAAATAAGTAATTATAGCTGGGATAAAGATAAATTTGACAAAACAATTAATAAACCGATAGATGATTTTAATCATTTAATGGATGCCATGAGATATGCACTTGAGGATTATATGAGAAATAATCGGATGAAGACAATTAATAAAAATATATTGGGGGTGAGATAATGGAGATAAAAATCTTGGAAAAAGCATTGTGGGATTTTTTAGTGAATGATTTAGCGCGGCTACAAAAACTGGAAGATTATTATGTTGGTAGGCATAAAATATTGGAAAAACCTAATAGGTTGAAGGAGAAACCAGATAGTAAACTTATTCACAATTTTCCAGGATATATAACTACGATAGCAACAGCTTACTTCATTGGTAAAAATATTACTTATAAGTTGTTGGAAGACAATTTGGCTAATGAGTACGAGATTGTTGGAAAATATTTAGCTACGGAGGAAGAACAGCAGTGTAATTATGAACATGTTGAAAACTGTTCAATTTTTGGGCGGTCGTATGAGTTATGGTATAAAAATATAGATAATACGATAAATTTTAAAACACTAGATCCTCGAGATGTTTTTGTTATTAGAGATAATACGATAGATAAAAATATTAAATATGCAGTTCGGTGGAATAAAGAAAAAAATGAAAACAATGAGTATGATTATATTTTGGAGATTTATGATGATAAAACTGTAACTGTTAATACATTTACTTCTGTTATGGATTACAAAGGAATAATACTAACTCCACAGGGGCAAGGCGAAATTAGATTACACGGATTTAACAAAGTACCAATTATTGAATTTGCGAACAATAAAAGGAAACTTGGGGATTTTGAAAAAGTAATAACATTGATTGACGGATATAATGAAGCAGTGTCAACTTCATTAGACGATATGAAAGATTTTACAGACGCAATCCTAGTATTGACAAATATGCAAGGAACTGATGAAGAAGATATAGAGAGCTTGAAGAAAAACAAAGTGATGTTATTGGGAGAAAATGGAGAAGCTAACTGGCTAGTAAAAAATGTAAACGATACATATTCTCAAAATAATAAAAATAGGCTAAACCAGGATATTCATAAATTTTCCTTTATTCCTGATATGCAAGACGAAAATTTTGCTGGAAATAGTTCAGGTGTAGCATTAGGCTACAAACTGCTAGCACTAGAACAACTGGCTGCACAAAAAGAAATGTACTTTAAAAAAGCATTAAACGAAAGATTAGAGTTAGTTATTGATTATTTTGGATTATCATTGAAACCATTAGATATTCAAAAAATTTTCACGAGA
The DNA here is from genome assembly GCF_041200005.1 of Leptotrichia rugosa. NCBI lineage: Bacteria > Fusobacteriati > Fusobacteriota > Fusobacteriia > Fusobacteriales > Leptotrichiaceae > Leptotrichia > Leptotrichia rugosa. Next base: position 565,696 of record NZ_CP165644.1, on the reverse strand, counting down.
AATACTCCTGAAAATTTGCTTGAACTTTCAACTGCAATAACAAATTTACAAAATATCGTATCACATGAAAGTTTAATTTCCCTACTACCTTTTGTTGAAGATACTGAAGCAGAATTGAAAAAGATTGAAAAAGAAAATCAAATTGAGCAACCATTGGAATATAAGGGATTAATAGATGAACAGATGGACAGGAAAAAAATAGATGAAAAAGAATAATAAAGAATATTGGGAAAAAAGGCAACTTGCACGAGAAGAGTTATCGTTTAATAAAGGTACAAAAGCATACGAAGAATATGTAAAAATACTTAGTAAGAGCAAAAAAGAGATAGAGAATAAAATAGCCCAATTATACGCTAAATATCAGCAAGAAGTAACAAAACTAGGTATTGATAAGATTCAGGCTAATAAACTGCTTCGTGGTACTGAGTATAAAGAATGGCGATACGATATAGGAAAATATGTAGAGGAAATTGAGAAGTTGAAAAAAAGTAATCCTGTTGAGTTCAGGAAAATGTCAGTTGAACTTGAAACATTGGCATATAGAAGCCGTATCAGTCGACTGGACAGTTTAAAAGCAGGTGTTGACTATGAACTTATACAGGCAGGGGAGAAAATAAAAGGTAAAGTGACAGATACATTGGCTGATGTTTACGAAAATACTTATACATCATTCGTTGAGGATTTGAATTTTAAAAAAGGTGTAATTAGTAGTAGTACAATAAAAATGGCATTGGAGCAAGAATGGAGTGGGGCTAATTATTCAAGTAGAATATGGAGTAACATTGATAATTTAGCGAAAGCGATAAAGAATGAAGTGATTGTTGGGCTGAATAAAGGTATTAACTATAGAACTATGTCGCAAAATATAGCTAAGAAGTTTGATACAAGTTATAAAAATGCTGAAAGGCTAGTAAGAACTGAAACTGCCCATATACAAAACCAAGCAACGCTTATGGGGTATAAAGATTCTGGAGTTGTTAAGTATGAGTTTTTAGCAGTACTTGATAGTAGAACAAGCCATATTTGTGCTAGTCTTAATGGTGAGATATTTAAAACAGAAAATGCTATGGAAGGAGAAAATTATCCGCCAATGCACCCTCGGTGTAGAAGTACAACTGTTCCTTATGAGTATTCCGATGTTTTTTCTGATGAACCTGAAAAAGAAGAGTTGAAAAATGATGATAATGAGGGTACAATTAATAATAATGGTACTGTTTTTGTTGAAGGTGGTAGATACAGAAATATAGGAAATATTAATGCAACGGAGTATAAAGATGAACCGCTAGAATTGTTGCGAAAGTATGAACAAAAAATCGTTAAGAAGAGCAAAGAAAATGCGTTAGTAATAGCTAAAAATGGAGATATTTATATTTTGAAAGGAGATGAAAATTCGATACCAAGTCATAAGATGACTAAAATTAATTTTGAAGACGCTTTATATACTCACAACCATCCTAAAAATAGTAATCATGAGTGGGGATTCAGCAATGATGATTTTAGTTCATTTACTAATTTAAAATTAAAATATTTAGCAGCAATTGACGAAAAGTACATTCATGAGTTATCAAAAGATATGTTTGAAATGAAAAATATACTGTCAGAACTAAATAAGTCACCAGATAAAATGACTTATGAAAGATGGATAGTAATAAATCAGTATAAAAAAGCAAAAGAAAAAGGATTAAGGTATAAGAGAAATGAAATTAACAAAAGATAATGAAGTGTATAAAAGTTTTAAGAAGTTAAAGGAAATAGAAGAAAAAGCTGATAATGCTGAAAATAGCAAAGAAAAAATATATTGGCGTGGGGAATATTTGAAAAAGGACAGAGAATTTTTTGAACAATTAAAACGCTCTGAGTTTAAAAAAGAGAAAGCTTTGACTATTTTGGAAAAATTGGATGAATTATATTTGAGCGAAAAAAAATCAAAAGAGTAGTTTAACGACTGCTCTTTTTATTTGTCGTACTGATGGACGTTAAACATCTGGATAGAAAATAGTCGACAGACTTTAAATGGGAGGATAATTATGTCAGAAAATACATTTACACAGGAACAAGTAGATGAAATGATTAAAGAAAGGATTGCAAGAGAGAGAAAAAAGTTTGAAAGTGAGAAAAAAGAATTGGAGAGAAAGCACGGAGAGACGATTGAAGAGTATGAAACAAGAATCAATAATGCTAATCTTACTGCAGAAGAGAAGTATAATAAAAGTATTGCTGAACTTCAAAAACAACTCGATACTTCAAATACGGAACTTGCAACATTGAAAACTAATGAGATGAAAAAGGCTATATTAGGGAAATACAAAATCCCTGATAGTTTTTTAGGTAGCATTACTGGAAATACTCAAGAAGAGATTGAAGATAGTGTGAAATCTTTTTCTGAGAATTTATCTAGTTATCTTAAAACACAAAGCGGAGGAACACCAAACTCTTTAAATGGTGGAAGTGAAGGAGAAAAAGATAAAAAAGACATAGGACTTGAAGCATTTGATAAGGCTTTTAGTTCTTTTTAATTTAAAGGAGATGATAGAATATGGCAATGATTTACACTGAATTATTTGCAGATAAAATTGATGAAAGATTTACAAGTGAAGCGGTATCACAGAAAATAGTAAATAATGATTACAGCTTTGTAGGAGCTAAAACTGTAAAAGTGACTTCGATTAATACAGTTGATAATAGGGACTATAACAGAAATACAGGTTATGGAAATGCGGACATTTTACAAAATTCAATCCAAGAATTGACATTAACAAAAGATAGAGCTTTTAAAATGCTTTTGGATAAAATGGACGAAGATGAGACAAAAATTAAAGCTGGAGAAGTGTTGGCGAGACAATTGAGAGAAAGAGTAATTCCTGAGATTGAGAAATACAGATTTGAAACAATTCTTAAATCTTGTGATACAAATTCACAGACAGTGACAGGGCTTACAGCTAGCAATGCTTATGCTAAATTCTTGGAAGCACAAGAAAAATTAAATGATGAGGATGTGCCGCAAAACAGAATTGCTTATGTTATACCTGAGTTTTTGACCAAACTAAAAAAGGATGATAACTTCATTAAAGCTTCAGATATTGGACAAAATATAGCAATAAATGGATTGGTAGGAATGGTTGACGGAGTACCAATCGTAAGAGTTACTAAAAAATGGATGGAAGCTAAAACTGGAACACCAGCAACTACTAAAAAATATGCTTGTTTAGTTGGACATAATTCAGCAACAGTAGCCCCAGTGAAATTGGCTGAATACAGAGTGGTTACAGATTCTGAAAATTATTCAGGAACTTTATTTTTAGGTAGATTTTACTACGATTGTTTTGTGTTGAATAATAAGGCAAAAGGTTTGGTTGCAATTGAAGCTTAGAGGAGAAAGTGTGGTTAAATACCATACTTTTTTTTATTTTTAAGAGGTAGTAGAAATGGTTGAATTAATTAATGAAATTTATGAAAAAATAAAAATTATTTCTGATGTAACACCAAATGAAGCAAAGACTAAATTTGCTATTGAGAGCATTGTTCAAGACAGTATTAACTATATGAACCGAGAAGACTTCCCAAGAGAATTGATAACTCCTATAACAAAATATATTTTTAAATATAATTTTGATAAAAATAGAAATATAAAATCTATGAAAAGTGGAGATAGGCAAGTTGAATTTGTAACTGAGTTAAATGATGATGTGGAATTTAGAAAAAGTTTGAATCGTTTTAGGAAACTTGGGGTTATAAAATAAAGGTGGTATGCGATGTTTGAAGATTTTTTTGATACCGATGTGATAGAAGAAGTTAGAAGAAATACAAAAACAAAGACTGAATTTGGTTTGACAGTTCAGGGTTGGGAAGTCGTTTATACAAATGTTAAGTGCCAGTTGAGTGCTGGAATTTTAAGAGCTACTGAGACTGGAGTTATAAACAGTTCTAAAAATTCATATAAGATATTTGTTAGTAATGATGTACAAATAAAGCAGAATGATATTTTGATAGTAAATAAAGGTGGAATAAAATATAAATTTAAAGCTAATAAACCTATAAAGTACACTGATTTTTTGGAACATCAGGAAATATCGGTAGAGGAAGTGGAAAAAAATGAAACTTAGCGGTGACTGGGAAAAACTGGCAAAGAAATTAGAAAATTTAGCCACTGATACTCCACAAAAAGTTGGAATAACACTTAAACAAGTTGCTGAGGAAACAATAAAAGAAGTAAAAGAAGAAACACCTGTGGATACTGGTCAATTAAGAATGGGTTGGCATAGGGAAAATGGTGGAAGTTTCAAACAGATGGTTTATAACAATGTGGAGTATGTAAACCACGTTGAATATGGACATAGAGCAGTGTATTTTGGTAAAGATACAGGTGAAGTAGTACCTGGTGTGTTTATGTTAAAGAAAACAATAGAAAAATTAGAACCTATATTTAAAGATGAAATAGGGTCAACAATAAAAGCGGAGTTTGAATAATGGAATTTATGGATTTTATAAAAGCCCTGAGCAAAAAAATATACGATTTTACAGATAAAGAAGTTGGAATTGATAATATAAATGCTTTGACTAGACCGTGCTATTATATTCAAGTGATTGATTACAAAAATGAGTTTTTTGCAAATTATAAAAAGCGGATATTTATTAGCGTAGATATTATGTATATTCCTGAAAATGATGAAAATAATACAACTGAAGTTTATAAGGCACTTGATGAATTGGATAATATGTTTGAAACTAAAGGCAATAAGATTTTAAAAGTTAAAGATAGAAATCTAACTTTGAAAAATGAGCGTACAAAAGTAGTCGATGGATTAGGTCACTATATGTTTGATTTAGACTTATTTGATATGTATGGAGTTCCTTTTAACTATAAAACAATGAAAAATTTAAAAGTAAAAAATTAGGAGAGTGATAAAATGGCGATAGTCGGACAAATTAATGCGAGTCCAAGCATTAGTATTGCATTTAAAACGTTGGCAACGACAGCTATTCAAAGAAGTGAAAGAGGTACTGTTTGTTTGATTTTACAAGATACGAAAGCTACCCAAAAATGGTACACTTTTAAAACTATAGCCGATGTTGAAACTGAAAAATGGGATAAAGATAGTATTAAATATATTAATTTAGCTATGCATTATGGAGCATTTAAGATATTAGTCAGAGTTATACAAAGTGGAGAAGATACAAGCAAAGTATTAAAGGATTTAGAAATGCGAAAGTTCAACTGGTTAGCTTATCCGAAAGCATCAGAAACAGAAGACCAGACGGTTGTAAATTGGGTAAAACAGCAATTCGGAAATACTGGTGCAATTGGTAAAACTGTAAAATATGTGTCAAGTTTTGCGGATAAGACAGACCACGTGGCTATTGTGGAACTTGCGAACGGTGGAACATACAAGTCTATTTATGGGGATTTTGCAGCTCAAGAGTATACCGTGGCAATAGCTGGGCTTATTGCGGGAATGCCGTTAAATCGTAGTGCGGATAATTACACTATGAGTGATTTAAAATCTGTTGAAGACTATGAACCTAAACTTGGTAAATTTAGTTTATACAACGATGAAGAAGTGGTTAAAGTGAATTATGGAGTTAATTCTAAAACCACATTTGACAGTACTTGGAAAAAAGATACAAGAAAAATTAAAGTTGTTGAAGGTATGTGCTTTATTGTCGATGATATAAGAGATACTTTTAAAAATTATTGGCTTGGAAAATACATAAATGATTATGACAATAAAATGAATTTCTGCTCAAATATAACTAAAGTGTATTTCAAAGAGATGTCACCAAATGTATTAAATGGGGATTATGACAACAAAGTAGAAATTGATATTGAAGCACATAAAAAAGTAATAATTGCAGATGGGCTGGAAGTAAACAGTATGATGGATTTGGAAATTTTACAATATCCAACTGGTGAGGATGTTTATTTAACTGGTGACGTAAGGTTTGTAGACACTATGGCTTCACTTAGCTTAACAATGGCAATGTAATGAAAAGGAGTTGATAAAATGTCGGAAAATATAAGAGGAAATAGAACAATAACAGGGGCTTATGGAGAGTTATGGCTTGATAATGAAAAAGTAGCGGAATTAAAATCTGTAGAAGCTAAAATTACAGCGGAAAGAAAAGATGTACAGCTGGGAATTTCTGTTGACAGTAAAATAACAGGATTGAAAGGTGAAGGAACTATCAAAGTTTTTAAAGTTTATACTCGTGGGAAAAAAATACTTGAAAATTGGGTAAAAGGAAAAGATGTGAGAAGCAGAATAGTCACATCTATAAAAGATCCTGATAGTTTACGTGGACAAGAAGAACGAGTGTCGATTGATAATGTTTGGTTAAATTCGATTGAACTTGCAAAATTTGAAAGAGGAGAAATTGTGGAAGAAGAAATTCCTTTTGGATTTACTCCTAGCGATGTTAGATATGAAAATGCGATAAGATAAGAAAAGGTAGGTACGAAATGAAAAATATAACAGTGGAAATGTTGTTGGAAAACAGTAAAAAAATAGGAAAAAGAGACATAGTAAAGGTTAAAGTTGAAGAATTGAATGGAGCTATTTTAGAATTAGAAGTATTGAACAGAATGGAAATACTGGATATTTTATCCAGTAATACTCAAGACAAAGATAGTGAATTGATTTATACTGCAGGGAAAATATTCAAAGATGAAAAATTGATTACTAAATTGGGTTGCCAAATGAATCCGATAGAAGTTGTGCCGAAAGTGCTAAGTCAATCTACCATAGTAAATATTTCGGAATTACTTATGAAAAAGGCTGGCTGGAATGAAAAATTTACTGTTGAAGAGGTAGTTGATGAGATAAAAAACTAATCAAGGGCGACTGGAAAGCAAAAACGGTCGCTCACTATTTAAATTGTGGACATAGTTTGCAAAGTCTAAGGGAATTAAGTAATTCGGAGTTGTTATTTATGTTTTTTATGATTGGAGGTGGATTAGAAAATGAGTGAATATAAATTAAGTGCATTGCTTGAATTGAAAGATAAGTTTACTGATGTAGCAAAAAAGGCTGGAAGTTCATTAGGAACATTAAAAGATAAAGTTGGTGGAGCATCTAATGGAATAAAGGGCGGATTTACAGGAATGTTGGAAAACGTAGGAAATGGAATAATATCACTACAAAAAAAGAGTAAAAGTGTATCTGATAAATTAAAAAACGAATTTAACGGAGTAAAAGGGGCAATGGCAGCTGTCGGAGTAGGTATTGGAGCAGGTGCAGCAGTCAGCGCATTAAAATCTTCTGTTGAAGCCTATGCAAATTTGGAAGACCAAGTCAGAAGAAATAAGGCTATAATGGGGGCTACAGTACAACAAGAAAAGCAACTTATGCAACAAACAAGAGATTTGGGTAGATCAACTAAATTTACAGCCCAAGAAGTAGCTGAAGCACAAATGTATCAAGCTATGGCTGGTATGAAAACAAATGAAGTATTGGAAATGACACCTAAACTTTTAAAAATGTCAATTGCGGCTGGAAGTGATTTCGCTCAAACTTCTGATATAGTCACAGATAACCTGACAGCTTTTGGTATGTCGTTAAAAGATTCTGACAGACTTATGGATGTAATGGTTGCGACAAGTAATAATGCAAATACCAATGTACAAATGTTAGGAGAGGCTTATAAATATGTTGCAGCAACTTCAAGAAATTTTGAGAGTTTTGAAGATGTAAATATCTTATTAGGAGTACTTGCGGATAACGGAATTAAGTCTGGTCAAGCTGGGCGTAATTTAGCAGGGATTTACAGAAGATTGGCTAATCCATCGAAACAAGTGGGAAATGCTTTAGAAGACTTAAATATTCAACTTTATGACCAACAAGGACATTTTAGAGGGTTAAAAGCGTTATCTGATGATTTAAAAATTGCGACAGCTGGTCTTACACAGGAAGAAAGAAATAGATATTTGACAATGATTGCTGGTGGAGAAGGTATGAAAATACTGGCTTCTATTATGGGAACAACAGAAGAAAACTATAACAAAGTCGCCAATGCTGTAAGAAATTCTAGTGGAGCAACGGATAAATTTGCTAATGATATGAGTAATACAACAGCTAACAAAATAGCACAATTTAAATCAGCGATAGATGATTTGAAAATATCGTTAGGAGAAGCATTCGCTCCAATAGCGACTAAGTGGATGGAAGACTTTATGAAAAGAGTTGAAGAATGGCAAAAAAGCGGGGCATTAGATCCTGAAAAATTAAAAGGGCAAGCTGAACAATTAACAAAAGGTGCAGAAATAGGAATGCGAGGAATTATAGGAGCCAAAGGTGCAATTTGGGGAGCTCAATTAGGAACAGCAATTGGGGGACCAGTAGGAACAGCGGTAGGTGCTGCAATTGGTGGAGCTATTGGGTATTTTTCGCCAGACATAGTAAAAAAACTCATAGAACCGAAAGACCCAAAAAAAGAAAAAGAAAAACAAGAAGCTATAGCTAGAGCTTTTACTCCTGGAGCAAGTCAATCTGGTTATAATTCTGGCGATGGAAAGTTCCATTATATGGGGTATTCTGGTGTTAAAGTGCTTTCGATGGCAGAAGCACAAAAAGAAGAAGCATCGAGAATTGCAAGACAAAAAGAATATGATAGACGTTCCGCAGAAGCTTTGCAGAAAGTCGTGTTTGATATGAAATCCTTTGCAACGAAATTTGCACCAAAATATGGAATGCAACAACAAAATCAACCTGTTATTCAACAGGATAAAACATCACAACTGGCTGGTTTGATTTCACAACTTGTGGCAAAACAACAAAATACGAATCCAATGCAACCATTTGACACAAGTGCTATAACAAATGCTATTAGTACTGGATTAAGTCCTTTGAATAGTTTGCCTAGTCAGTTGAATTCCAGTTTGGCTACAATGCAACCACCAGTTCCACAACCAGTGTCAATAGAACAGGTTATAAATCATCAAGCTAATGCACAGATAGCAGCACAATTGTCAAATATAACAATAAATGATACAGCAAAAATTGAAAGTATCGCTAGGCAAATAGCTCAAAGTGTTAGCCAAAATACATATAATACTATGATGTCGAACTTACAGGCACAAATTCAAGCGTCAAAATAGGTTGAGAAAAGGGGGCTTAGTTATGAGAACAATATTTATGTTGCTACACGATACAGACCCATTTGTTTTTGTGATACCACCATCAGATTTTAAAATTACGAGTAGCCAAAATAATGATGTGGTAAAAATATTAGATATTGGGGAAGTAGCATTGATGGGAGAGAAAAACATAAAAAAAGTAAATTTTTCTACGTTTTTACCATCCAAAAAATCTAAATTTTTTAATTATTTACTCAATTCTCACTCTCCAATGGCTGGAATAAAAAAGCTGGAAAAATATAAAGATGATAAAGAAATTTTAACTTTGACAAGTGCTAATTATAATATTTATTTAAAGTGCTATATTAAACAACTAGAATATGAAATAGTTGAAAAAACTGGAGACATTGATATTACAATTGATTTGATAGAAGCTAGGGAACAGACAACAATGATTGACGATGTTAATGCACTTTATGAGAGGTATACTGGAAAAACTTCACCGATAAAAGAGTATCAATTGGTAGAGAGATTTGAGGATTTGAAGAGTGAAATAAAAGGTAAAGTACAAGATAAAATTAAAAGTTTGATAAAATCTTAGAAAAGGAAATTAAAAAAATGCTAAAGATTGTTATAAACGATAAAGAACATATAAAAAAATTTGAAAGAATTGTTTGGAAGGGTGGAATACACGGAACTTCACGAACATTGGAAGTAACATATTTAGATGATACTCAAATTGCTAAATTAGGAGACAAAGTTGAATTTTATGTCGATGATGACAAATTATTTATTGGTAAAGTTTTTTCTGTGGAAGTTGTCGGAGAAAGTAAAGTTAAAACTTTTAGATGTTTTGATAACTCCATATATCTTAATAAAAACTTTTTTGTGAAAAATTTTAATAAGAAAAAGCCATCGCAAATATTAAAAGAAATTTGCGGAGAGTTAAAGCTGGAAGTTGGGAACATACCTGAAGACAAAGTGGATTGCACTTATCCAGCAGTTAATAAGAGTGGGTATCAAATAATTTTGAATGCTTATACGATTCAGCATAGAAAAGATAAAAAAATATATTCTATTGTTAGTAACGATGGAAAAATAGAAGTTGTAGAGCAAGGGAGTTTGGCAGATGTCATGCTAAACTCTGGGCAAGATATAAAAAGTTCTAAGTATGGTGAAGATCTTGAACAAATGGTGAATCAAATTGTTATTTATAAAACTGAAAAAGAAAAACAACAAATAGTAGATAAAGTAGAAAATAAAGAAGACAAGGAAAAATACGGATTATTTCAAAAAGTAATGCAGTATGATAAGGATAGGGATAATATCAGCAATGCTAAAGAGATGTTGAAAAGTGTTGAAAAAACAGGAAATATCACTTGTCTTGGTAATGTTTTGATACAAAGCGGTTATTCAATAGGGATACACGAACCACATACAAACCTTGTTGGCAGTTTTTTAGTAAAAAATGATACGCATACTTGGGAAAATGATATGTATTATTGTGATATAGAATTAACTTTTGAAAATATAATGGACAAATCCGAATTTGAAGAAAAACCAAAATCGAAAAAATCAAAAAGTAAAAAGAGTAAGAAAAATAAGAAGAGTGAGAAAAGTAAGAAAAAGGCAGGTGCTAAATAATGAGTATGTTTGAAATACTTAACGATATGATTGACAATGGAGTGCAACAGCAATCAAACAATTTTATAAGAGCTAGTGTAACTAGTCCACCGCCTGAATTAAAAATAAAATTTGATAATGTGGAAATACCTTCAGAACAGATTTACTGCTCTAATTTTTTATTACCGCATTATCGCAGAACTTATAAAATAGATGGTGTTATTGATGAAATAACTATTGATACCACAACTCAAACGGCAATAGGAAACGGACCCGCTTCACACGCCCACGACCATTCAACAATTAAAGGTTCCGGAACTTACAAAAGTAGCAAGGATATATGGTTTGAAGACACTTTAAAAGTTGGAGATGAAGTGCTAGTTTTGGTGCTGGGGATAAATTATGTGGTGGTTAGTAAAATAGTGAAAATGCCAAGTGGTGCAATAGAAGGGGTGTAGATATGGATTTTGAAGAATTGTTTTTGAATCAAAGCACAGAAAAAGAAAAAAAAGAATTACCCCTTTTTAAAGAATATGCAATTGATTTTAATACATTAGAACCATTGAAAAACGGCGATAGACTTGTTGAATTGACTGGAAATGAGGCACTCAAGGTATGGATATTTAAAGCACTTAAAACTAAAAGAAATTTTTACGAAATACATTCGGATAGTTATGGAAATGATTTAGATGTACATATTGGTACGGTTTATCAGGAAAGTATAAAAAACGCTTTGATTATTTCAGAAATTAAAGATTGTTTGCTTGTTAATCCGTATATTTTGGACTGCTACAATTTTAAATTAGATTATAATAGTGGCGACAATCATTTGAAAGTATCTTTTAATATATTAACCGTTTATGGAGAAAGTGAGGTGCTGCATAGTGAATAAAATAGAAGCAAGGAATAAGTTTTTATCTAATTTGGAAAATAAATTTTCTAAAATAGAAGGAACATTTAATTTTGACATTGCGAGTGCTTACGGAATAGAAGCTGAAGCAATATATAGATTGCTAGAATTTTGGGTTAAGCAAACTTTTATTGATACCGCAACAGAAGATGAATTTATAGATTATCATGCGATGCTTTTCGGAGTGACGAGAAAGCAGGGAACCAAGGCAAGAGGAGAAATATTAATAACCGGGAAAGCTGACACTACAATATCTGCAGGGTCAATAGTATTGAAAACGGACAGCACAAAATACAAGCTGCTTTATGATACGACTGTAGCTTTTAATGGAAAAGCAGTTGCGGAAGTGGAGTGTTTGCAAACAGGAGAGGTTGGAAACTGTGCTATAGGTGAGATAGTAAATTTTGAAATAGCTAACGCCGACATCTTTACAGTGACTAATGAAAAAGCTTTTACAAATGGTTATGAAAAGGAGCCTAATGACAGTTTAATATCCAGGGCGAAGGAAAGAATATTAAAACCGGCGCATAGCGGTAATATATATGATTATGAAAAATGGGCAAAAGAAATAGACGGAGTAGGTAGAGTGTTAGTTGAACCACTATGGAACGGAAACGGAACAGTAAGAGTCAGAATTTCTAACTACAATAATAACTTAGCTGATAATGATCTGATACAGAAGGTAAAAAGAAAGATAGAACAGATTGACGGCAGACCAATTGGAGCCAATGTTACAGTAACAAGTTTCGATGGTAAGAATATTGCTATATCTGTAAGCGTTATTTTAAGTCCAGGAATAAAGTTAAATACCGTATCGGATCTAATCAGTTCAAAAATAAAGCAGATGATAAAAGATAATTCGGCACTATACGCTTTAAACAGCAAGGAAATTTTGTCAATTAACAGAATTGAAAAAATAGTTTTATCTATTAACGGAGTTGAAGACTGCAAAGTCCTGATAAACAATGACAGCAGAAACATAACTGTAGATAGCAATGAAATATTAATAGTGACTGGGGTTGTTATCAATGAACAGTAAAATAAAAGTAATCTCCAAAGTTGCAAGAAATAGCTTACAGGTTGATTTAATAAAAAGTTTAACAATAGAGGCTCAAAAAATAAAAAATGATATTGAGAAATACAAGGAGTTTATTTTTTTAAACTTTTTTAATGAAGATCAGATTTTGAAATATGAAAAGTTTATGAATTTGCAAATAGACTTAAATTTAAGTTTGCAAGACAGACGAGATAGAATTTTGTTTCGTTTGCTATCAAAACAAATATTTTCTCCTGAAAATCTAAAAGAACAAGCTAAAGTATTTACAAACGGAGAAATTGAAATAACAGAAGTGTTTAACGAGTATTATTTTGTTATTAGATTTACAAGCATTTATGGAGTACCACCAAATTTAGATAATTTTATCAATTTTATTGAATTAAATAAACCAGCTCACTTAGGTTATAAAATTGTTTACAGTTATATGACTTGGAATGAGTTCGACAGGTATAATAAAACTTGGAACGCTTGGGATTTACTAAACCATAATTGGGAAGATAGAGAAAAATATAAAGAATAAAAGGAAGTGATTTAATGTGCCAGCAATAAATAAAACAAGTTTAGGACTTAATCAATGGCTTGGGAATGAATATCCGAAGAGAATTGATTTTGTTGAAGACAATAAAATAATAGATGATGAATTAATTAAGAGGGTAAAATATACAGATGTAGCAACAGACACAACAGCAGGAATTGTTAAATTCGGCACAGAAGCAGGAAATGCAATAAATTCAGAAACTTGGAAACAAGCAATAGGGCAATCTTTAGGTGGATATGTAAGTAAAGTCGAAAACAAAGAAGCTGGGAAATGGTACATAAATGATTTAACGGATGGGAAAATATATAAATGTATACAGAATCATAAGAGTACGAGTTTTGACATTACTAAATTTGTGGATATTACGAATGTTGGACTTTCGGACAAATTGGAAAAATTATTCAATGTTGAAACTTACGTAATAGACCCGAGGCTCACAGTCGGCATAATTCACAAAATCGGGAACATTTGTATCTTAATTTTAGATACAAACGAAGTGTATAACGGTCGGACTTATGGGGATGTCCTTTTTAACATCCCTGAAAAATTTCGTCCAATTTTTAGAACACCAGTTCCGGTCGGATTAATCAATTCCACAAGTGGCGGGGCGGCTCACATAGAAACAGATGGTAATGTTATATGGCGGGGCGGTTCAAAAACAATTTCTGCGTTGTATATTAATGCTGTTTATTTAGCTAAGTAGTTAATCTATAAATTCGTGCAAATTCATAAGTTAGCACAGGATAAAATTAAAGAAATGGAGTGATAAGAATGGAAGGATTTAGAATATATTTATACGATAAAAATGGGAATATAATAGGAATATTTCTAGCACCATCACAGAAAAAATTTGAGGCTGATAAATTGAAATATTGTAGCGAATATAGAGAAGGGGAAAATTTTATATCCTACACGGAAATTAAAAATCCAATTATTGAAAATGGAAAAATTAGAGAAATGAATATTTCAGAACAAGTTCAAGCGGGAATATTAATTTTATCAGACGGACAATATTTAGAGAGCGAAGAAATAAAAACTGTTACAAAGCCGAACGAGTGGAGTGTATGGGATAAAGACTCTCACACTTGGAAAGTTGACAATGATTTGTTAAATAAAAAATTAAAAGAGTTAAGAGAAAAAGCGTTAAAAGACTTAGCAGAAGCTAAATCAAACTTTTTGAATCAGACACTTGGAATCGAAAAAAGTAGTAAAAAATATACTTTCGAGAACAACGAAAGAAACAGAAACAGTTTGTCTCTTAAAATGTCGCTAATGTGGACTTTAGAGCAAGAAAACATTGAAAAAGTAAAAGTCTTAAATGACCAAAAAATGGTTGAATTTATTGAGTTGAATAGAACGGAATTAAAAGATTTAGCCACAAAGATTCAAGATATAATTGAAATTGCAGATGTAGCAGAACAAATGGCAGTAGTGGGAATCAATAGATATAATATTGAGCAAATGTTAGAGTTAAATGTAAAAGATTTTTTTCAAAATTAGAAAAGGAGTGATTTGAATGAATATAGAAAAATTGATATGCACAGAGATTGAATTAGACGGTAAAAAATATAAAGTTGTTGGGATAAAATTTGAAAAAGATAACATAATATTAAATGTCGAAGAAGTAAAGGAAGTGATGTAGATGGACAGATTTGAGAAAATTTTTGATTATTTGCTGAAAGTCGAAGGTGGATACTCAAATGACAAAAATGATAGAGGAGGGAAAACAAAATATGGAATTATAGAATCAGAAGCTAGAAAATATGGATACAAAGGTGAAATGAGAGACATGCCGCTTGATATAGCAAGAGATATTTATAACAAAAAATATTATCACAAAAATGGGCTTGATACTTTAAAATCGGACAAGATAGCTTTATCAATTTGCGACTTTGTAGTAAACGCTGGAAACTGGGGAGCTAAAAAAGCACAGGTTGCACTGAATGAACTGGGATTTGATTTGAGAGTGGACGGAATTTTAGGAGAAAAAAGTTTAGCTGCGTTAAATGAAGTTGATGAAAATAAATTTTTGGAAAAATATCACGATTTGCAGAGACGATATTATAAAGTGATAGTAGCAAATAGACCATCGCAAAAAGTTTTTTTAAAAGGATGGCTCAACAGAGTGGACAGAAAAGAAAATTATTTAAAATCGCTCTAAAAACGGCTTTGATACAGGCTGAATAAGAGCATAAAAATACTCTTGATTGTTGATTACCTAATGAGTTGATTTGTCTTAAAACGCTTGTTAGGTGGCTTAGAATTAATTTTATAAATTTTAGGAGGAAAAGCAATGGATTTTAATAAATTTCAGGATATTTGCAGAGAAGAAGTGACAAAATATTTTAATAGCAGAAGTGACAAGACAGATAAATTTGAATTAAAAAAGGAAGATGTATTTGTGGTATGGCACTGTAAAACATTGCAGAATGCAAAAGCATTATTGAGTACAACTATTTCAGATGGAATGTATTATGAACTTACATACAATGGAGACAAAGATGAGATGTACTTAGATGCATACAAGAAATGGGAAAACAAGAAAATAATTTTTTAGGAGATGATAAAAATGGATAAACAGTTACAAGTAATTTTAATAGGAATGCTGGTAGATTTTACCAGAAAAGAAGTGCTGGAAAAGGAAATAGTTTTTGGAGCTAAAAAAGGAATAGAAAAACTGGAAGCTGTTAAGAATAACTTTTTTGGGAAGTTTAAGGATTTTATAAAAAAAGTGCAAGAGATAAACAACCCATATATTCCTGATGACATTGAGAAATTTACTGAAGATTTATTACTAAAGGGTGCTGAAACACTTGAAAAAACTGTAAATGTGGATGAAATAATACACAAAATACTTGGAGAAGAAAAAAGAGCAATAGGAATATAAGGAGCATAATCAATGATAGAGGATTTAAAGGTAATAATAGACAATCACGGACTTTTCCTTATACTCTTTTTTTCAGGAGTGCTGTTTGGCGTAGTTGCACAGAAAATGATAGACAATCAGCCAGTAAAACCGTACATAAAAAGAATAGCCGTTGCTGGAATGACAATGGCTATTGCTCTATCTCTTAACAAAGTGGTGGGGCATTTTAAGGCAGGATTTCTATATCCTTGGAGTCCTGTTTTAGGATTTTTTGGAGAAGCTTTGCTGGAAACAGTAAATCAGAAAAGGTATGGCATAAGCACAGGATTTTTGGAGCTTCTGCTGGAAAAGCTCGGATTTGTCAAGAAGAGGGATGATAAAAATGAAAATATATCACAGAAGTAGGAAGTTTGCAATCGTAATGTTTGCACTGGTATTTTTAAATTCAGCAATCACGCTGAAATTAAGAGGCTATCAAAGAAGGCAGAATCTAAATTTATTACGGAGCGAGCTAAAGAGCGAAAGCAAAAAAGAAATATTTGATTCCATAGAAGAAAAGTCGAAGACAGAAGATTTAATACTTCTGATAGGTACAAACTTTGTCGCTTTAATGATAACTGTTGGATTCGATAGATTCGGAGTATTTGAAGAAAGTGATGAAACTGTAAAGAAAAACAAGAAAAAACTTGTGAAAATATTTTTGTAAGATATTGGGGTAGCCAGAAATGGCTATCTTTTTTTGTGGAATGAAAAAGTCACAATATTTTAAAAATAGAGTGAAAAGTATATTTTACAAATTTGTAAAATTTATTTTCAAAATTGTTGACAAAAATAAAAATACTTGATATGATGTATTCAAAAGAAGGAAAGCAGGGAGTAGATATGAAAACTAAAGGAGTTACAAATTTAGGAAAAAAACTTAGAAAAATCAGAATTGACAATGACGAAATTTCTTCTGATATGGCTTGTAAACTTGAAATCTCTGTTTCGTATTTATCAGCAATTGAAAACGGAAAAAGAAATATTCCAAAGGATCTTGCGGAAAAACTTTTCAAAATTTATCAGCTAAGTGATAATGATAAAGAAAAAATTTTACAGGCTATAAGTATTTATTCAGGTGAAATGAGAATAAGATTAGATTCATTAAACGAAAAACAGCAGAAATTAAGTTTATTGTATGCTAGAGAAATTAGTAAGCTGAGCGACAGGCAAATAGAAAAGATAACGGGGTATTTGAATGGAAAGGAATAGCATAACAGAATCAGAAAGAATACACATTGTTAATAATAAAATATAGAGGAGAAATTATAATTATGGGTGATTTAAGAGAATACAACGTTAGTATGTTTGAAGATATTAAACACTTGGATGAAAATGGAATTGAATTTTGGTATGCAAGAGAACTGATGACAATATTGGAATATACAAATTGGAGAAATTTTGAAAAATTAATTAATAAATCTATAACTTCATTAGAAAATAGTAATATTAAGGTTTCCGACCATTTTGATGTTGACATCAAAATCGTAGAAGCGGGAATTTCAAAAAAAACTATAGAAGATTATAAACTGACAAGATATGCTTGCTATATACTTGTACAAAATGGTAATCCAAGAAAAAAAGCCATTGCATTAGGACAACAATACTTTGCCATTCAAACAAGAAAACAAGAAATTGTTGAATCTGAATTTGAAGAACTTTCCGAAGATGAACGTAGATTGAAATTGAGAAGCGATGTTAAAGGATTTAATAAATTGCTTGCTAAAGAAGCTCAAAATGTAGGAGTTCAAAACTTTGGAAAATTTCAAAATTTTGGCTATAAAGGTTTGTATAACGGAGAAACTGCAATAGATATAAAGAAAAGGAAAAATCTTGGAAAGAATGAGCAAATACTTGATCATATGGGGTCTACGGAATTAGCAGCCAATTATTTTAGAATAACTCAAACTGAAGAGCGATTAAAAAAAGGTGATGTAAATGGAGAAGAACAGGCAAACAATACACATTTTAAAATAGGTGAAAAAGTAAGAGAAACAATGATTGAAATTAGTGGGGTAGCTCCTGAAGAACTTCCGACACCTAAAAAAGGAATAAAACAAATCCAAAAAGAGAAAAACAACTTGCAAAGAAAAGTACTAAAACAATAAATACAAAAAAGAAAAGCAAATAAAGAGCCTAATATGGCTCTTATTTTTCTATATTCTTAATAGCTATTTCAATCTTAACTTTCAGAATTTTCAAATCCTGAAGTTTCATTTCTTCCAGCTCTATAGTTTTAATTTCTTTTAAATTCCGAATATCTTTTTCATCTAAGTTTTTGATTTTTAAATTTTTCATTTTAACTCCATTGTATTTTCAAGTTATCTGTGATAAAATGAAAATGTAATAAGATTTATAATGACTCTGTCAATATCATAAATATTGATAGAGTTTTTTAGTATAAAATTACAATATACAAACAATATACAAATAAAATTGAAAATGTAGAATTTATAGGTGTTTAAATACTCTTTAAAATTCTCAAAAAGATAATTTTATTATTTTATATGCCCTTGGAAACACTGGTTTTCAGGGGTTTTTATTTTGAAAAAAGTATGGAAAAGTATAGAAGTGTATGCCTACAATATACACACAATATACAAGCAATATACAAAATACAAAGAGTGGACATAATTTTTGTAAACTTAACTTAATTTCCTATTTCATTAAAAAGAAAAAGACTAGAATTTTATCTAGCCTTATTTTTATAATTCAATCAACTTATCCCAAAACCTCTTCAACTTTTTTTGCCAATTCTTTGATATATTTATCCACAATTTCTTGTTTTTCCGCTTCAACCATCACTCTAATAAGTGATTCAGTTCCAGACGCTCTCACTAAGATTCTACCTTTTCCAGCAATCTCTTTTTGTTTTTCTCTTATAAAATCCATCAATTCTTTATTTGTTTCCCAAGTTGCTTTTTTCTCCTTAGAAACCATTATATTTTTAGAATCTTGTGGCCACAGTTTTATATCTTTTACTAATTCATTCAATGTTTTTCCACTTTCTAAAATTGCTGAAACTAACTGAATTGAGGATAAAACTCCATCTCCAGTCGTGTTGTAATCCAACATCAAAATATGTCCAGATTGCTCTCCACCAATATTTAGACCATATTCTTTCATTTTTTCAAGAACATATCTATCTCCAACATTTGCTCTAATTAATCCAATTCCCTGCTCGTCCAGATATTTTTCAAATCCCATGTTGCTTAGAACTGTTGTAACTACTTTGTTGTCATTCAAAAGTCCTCTTTTTTTAAAATATCTAGCGATTATAGCAATTACTAAATCTCCATTAATTACATTTCCTTCGTGGTCAACTGCAATAAGTCTGTCCGCGTCTCCGTCAAATGCAAGTCCCAAGTCAGCTTTATATACTTTTACAACTTCCTGCAAAAGCTCCGGATGAGTTGAACCACAGTTTACATTTATATTTTTTCCATTTGGAATGTTGTTTATTACAATAATGTCCGCTCCAAGTTTTTGATAAATTTTTGAAGCTACTCTATATGCTGCACCATTCGCTGCATCAATTACAATTTTCAAGCCTTTAAAACTTGTTTTCACAGTTGAAGCCAAAAAGTCCAAATAAATTCTCATATCGTCTTCAACATACTTGAATCTTCCTAAATCATCTCCAGCAATTTGATGTTTCAATAATTTTTCCCTGTCTTCCATAAGCGCTTCTATTTCTTCTTCAACATTATCTGGAAGTTTATAGCCGTTTGAGCTAAAAATTTTAATTCCATTATCTTTTACTGGATTGTGTGAAGCAGAGATCATAATTCCCGCATCAGCTTTTAATTTTCTTGTCAAATAACAAACACCAGGTGTTGGAAGCACTCCGACAAAATCAATATGCACTCCCATTGAATTTAATCCAGCAGATAATGCTGATCTTATCATATATCCTGAAATCCTTGTATCAGTTCCCAAGATAATTCTTGGTTTTCCCGCTTTTTTTCTATGTTTTTTTAAATAATATCCAAGAGCAAGTCCCAAATTTCCAACTAAATCAATAGTTAAATCCTTGTTGGCTTCTCCACGCATTCCGTCTGTTCCAAAATATTTTCTAGCCATTTTTATTATTTTTATTCCTTTCTTTTTTCATTTTTTTCACTTTTTTTGTTGCTTTATTTTATTTTTTCTTTTTTATTTTTTATCTTTCTTTTTTTCAAAAACTTAAAAAAAGAACTTGACTTTTCTTTTGTTCTATCTTTTTTATTAGATTTTTCATTTTTAGCCATAATTTCTTTTTCATTTATTGGCAAAACTATAGAAATTTTAGTTCCTTTTCCCATTTCAGAATCAATTTCTATTTTTCCATTATGAATTTCAATTATTCTTTTCACAATTGCAAGTCCAAGTCCAGTTCCTCCAGTCGCTTTAGTTCTCGATAAGTCAACTCTGTAAAATCTGTCAAAGATTCGCTTCGTATCTTCTTTTGAAATTCCGACACCTTCATCACGAATAGAAATTACACCATTTCCATTTCTTATTTCTGACTCAATATAAATATTTGTATTTTCTTCCGAATATTTTGTCGCATTTTCAATTATCGCCCTAATCGCCTGTTGAAGCAAAGTTTCATCTCCGTTTATTTTAAAATTTTCTCCCTCTTTTAAGTGGATTTCGTGAGTTTTTGTTGAAACTTTTGTATCCAAATAAATTTGCCTAACCATTTCATTGGCATCAATTTCAACAAATTTTGTATTAATTTTTGTAATCTCACCTTTTGCCAAAAACAGCAATTTTTGAATTAAATTTCGCATATTATCAGTTTCGTTTATAATTGAATCGATTGATTCCTCAAAAATTTCTTCATTTGTAAGTCTACGCTTTTTAATTATTTCCGCATAACCCTTTATTATTGCAAGTGGCGTTCTAAGCTCATGCGATGCATCTGACACAAATTTTTTCTGATTTCCAAAAGAAATCTCAATTCTATCTAGCATCTCATTTATAATTAGAGTCAATGTCTGAAGTTCATCTTCACTTTTTGGAACTTCTATTCTTTGGCTCAAATCTTCACTTGTAATACTTTTTGCCGTTTTTATTACACTTTTAATAGGTTTTAAGATTCTTCTGCTGACTATTTTTGACACGATTATCGTAAGAACTGCTCCTATTATCGTAAATAAAATTACGAGATATTCCAGTCTTTTATAAATTTTATTTTCCTGTGAAATATTTTTTAATACATAGATATTGAAATCATAATGCTTTATATTTCTTGCAACTTTAAAAGCAAAATATTTATTTTCACTACCCAAGTCAATAGTTTTTCCATTTGCCTCATTTTCTCTTAAATTAAATTTTTCCAGCATTTTTACGATTTCTTCGTTTGTTGCACTAGCTTCTTCTGTATCAGTTCCACCAATTGTATTTATTGGAATTGCACTACTGTTATTTCTTTTCATTTCAAGAACGTACAGATAACCTTCTTCCCCAGGATTAAAAGGCTTTAAGTAAATAATTTTTCCTCCTTCCATAACTTGTGGGTTAAAATCAAATGTAAGTTCATTTGTTTTTCTTGAAAATACAGTAACTTTATCCAAAAAACTGTTTATATCTTCTATTTTATTTTGTGCCAAAGACACTAAATTTTTTTTTGACTGTCTTTGCAGTGAATATACTAAAATAACATTTGAAAATAATATCAATACCAAAAATAGAAGAACATAGTTCAAAGAAATACGGTCTTCTAATTTTAAATTTCTCATAATTTAACCCCTTATTTAAAGATAAATCCAATTCCTCTCACGGTTTGAATAAATCTTCTTTCGTAAGGTCTGTCAATTTTATCTCTCAAATATTTGATATATAAATCCAAAATGTTATCATTTCCAATATAATCAAATCCCCAAACTTCTTCCAATATTTTATCTCTCGATAAAACAATCCCTTTATTCAGAACTAAAAAGTCAAGTAATTCAAATTCTCTTTTAGACAGCTGAATCAAATCTTTTCCATAACCTCTAAAAATCTCATAAGTCGAATAATTTATGGTCAGGTCTTCAAATTCAAAAAGTCCTTTGTGATCGACCGCTTTTTTAGTTCTTCTTAATAAAGCTTTTATTCTTGCAAGTAATTCTTCATTTGAAAACGGTTTAGTCATATAGTCGTCAGCTCCATAATCAAATCCAACCACTTTATCACTTATTTCATCTTTAGCGGTAAGCATAATTATAGGCACTTGCGAAGTTTCTCTTACCCTTTTACAAACTTCCATTCCGCTCATTTTTGGAAGCATTACATCTAGTAAAATTAAGTCATATGAACCATATTTAGCCATATTTAAACCTTCTTTACCGTCATATGCAAAAAAAACATCAAAACCTTCAAATTTTAATTCAATTTCAAGAAGTCTTGAAATTTTTGGGTCGTCTTCCACAACCAATATTTTTTCTTTCATCATTTATCACCACTTTTATTTTAATTTGTCAGAAATTTCATAAAAAAAATTTCAATTCGTTCTAATTATTATACCTTATTTTTTAAAATTTGTATACACTTTTATCTTTTTTTTATAATAATTTTTAGATAAAAAGTAATTATAAATAGATTAAGATAGATAATTTTTCTGAATTTTGCTTTTATTCTGTTAAACTTTTAATTAAATAAAAATTATAAAAATTTAAAATTAGAAATTTTCTTTATCTATATCGCTATCTGACTTTCCTTCTGGAAGTTTTATTCTTAATAAATCCATCGATCCCATTTCAACTTCAGTTTCTATAATTGCAATCGTATTAGGATTCACATGATCTTCGTACTTTTCTTTTTTTGTATTGAAAAAGTTTTTTACTTTAAATTTTACAACTTCTGACTCTGGTCTCACAAGTTCCAATTCCTGCGTTGCAAAGACTTGATTTCTAATTTGAATTTTATATCTATTCGTATCAACTTTTTCTAACACATTTGCAATCAATCTGTATGTTTGACTATATGAAAGTCCAGTCTTGTAATTTTGATCTTTTTCAGTTGTACAAGAAAAACCCATTTGAATACTGTCTGTGACTAATTGTTTTAAGCTCTTTTAGCCAGTCTTCATCAAATTTATAACTTCCTGAATAATAAGAATCTAATGCTCTTTTATACTGTTTTACAACTGTTGAATTGTAATAAATACTTTTCATTCTTCCTTCAATTTTTAGCGAATCCACTCCTGCTTCAATAATTTTATCAATAAATTCAATCGTACACAAATCTTTTGCATTAAACATAAATGTTCCATCTTCATTTTCTATAATATCATGCGCCCCAGTTTCTTCATGCCCTTCAGCAATAACTTTATAGTTCCAACGACAATCCTGTGCACAAATTCCACGGTTGGAATCTCTTCCGGTAAAATAGTTACTAAGTAAACATCTTCCCGAATAAGTCATGCACATCGCCCCATGAATAAACACTTCTATTTCAACATCTGGCACTTTTTCACGAATTTTTTTAATTTCGTTTAGTGACATTTCTCTTGCCAAAATAACTCTTTTAGCTCCCATCTCTTTCCAAGTTTTGACACTCATCCAGTTCGTATTATTGGCTTGTGTGCTGACATGTATTCTCAAGTTTGGCGCATATTCTCTAACTAGCTGAAAAACTCCAAGATCGGCTACGATTGCCGCATCTGCCCCATATTCCTCCAGTTTTTTTATAAATCTTGGCATATATTCAATTTCTGCATTGTGAGCAAAAATATTCAGTGTCACATACACTTTTTTCCCCAAGCTGTGAGCATAATCAATAGCTTGTTTTAATTCCTTGTTGTTAAAATTAGAGGACATCCCTCTTAAATTAAAGGCATTTCCTCCAATAAAACAAGCATCCGCTCCAAAATGAAAAGCACTTTTCAACTTTTCCATATTTCCAGCAGGTGCTAGTAATTCTACTCTTTTTCTCTTTTTCATCTCTTCTCCTTATTTTTTTAATTGTTTGTCGTATCCAAATTTTTTTATTCAGACGGCGGTAAATATTTGTCACTCTTTATATTCAAAAATCTTTGATACGAAGCTTCAAATGATAATTTTACTGTTCCAATTGGTCCGCTTCTATGTTTTCCAATGATTAATTCCACCTCTTCGCCTTTTTCATTCTCTTCGCTATTGTTATTATTATCACTGTTAGAAGATTCACTTTCTTCTTCATCATCAAAATTATTTTTTTTGTAATAACTGTCACGATATAAAAACATTACCATATCCGCATCTTGTTCTATTGCTCCAGATTCTCTCAAGTCAGATAACATCGGTCTTTTATCATTTCTCTGCTCCACTCCCCTAGAAAGCTGTGACAAAGTCAAAATTGGTATATTTAGTTCTTTTGCAAGAAGTTTTAGTGAACGGGAAATTTCTGATATTTCCTGTTCTCTGCTTTTTCTATAGCCTTCCTGCGGGCTTATAAGCTGCAAATAATCAATTAAAAGAAAATCAAGTTTTCCTTCCGATTTTAATCTACGTGCCGTTGACTTTAATTCCATCATATTTACACTTGCGGAATCTGAGATATAAAATGGCATTTCAGTAATCTCACCAAAAACTTCTCCCATTCTATACATTTCTTCACTCTTGAGCATATTATCTTTTAATGATTTCAACCTTATCCCCGCAGTAATTGATAAAATTCTGTCAAACAGCTGCTCATTTCCCATCTCCAAACTATAGACTAAAACATGCTTATTTTGTTTTGCGACACTTATCGCAAGATTTAGTGCGAACGCTGTTTTCCCCATAGCTGGTCTAGCCGCAAGAATCATTAAGTCAGATCCATGAAGACCACCCGTCATCTGGTCAAAAGCAGAATATCCTGTAGGTATTCCACTTAATTCACTCGTCGAATTTTGATATTCATCCAATAACTTTAATTTTTTATCCGCTAATTCCCCAACTTTTATGATTTCCTGATGCTGCTTTTTTTTAGAAATTTCAAAGATTTTCTTTTCGGCATCATCTATGATCTTTTCTATACTATTATAACTATTTTGCGACAATTTTATAATTTCTTCTCCAACATCAATAAGCTGTCTTTGAATTGATTTTTCTTTTATTATTCTGGCATAAGTTGTCGCATTTGCCGCTGTTGAAACAACTTCTGTAAAATCATAAATGGTGTCTTCTCCACCGACTTCTTCCAAAAGATTATTTTTTTTCAAAAGTTCGATAATTACGAGAACTTCTATAATTTTCCCACTCTCGTGAGCCTTTTTCATCTCATTAAATAATATTTTGTGACTTCCCTTATAAAAATCTTCTTCATTTACGATTTCCAAGATTTCAGACATAATTTTTGGTTTTAAAAATATTGATCCAATCAATCCTTCTTCAGCTTTTATACTATATGTTTTTTCGGGTAAGCCATTTACTTTCTCATCAGTCAAATTCAAATCATCTATATCCATTCTTCCCCTTTGCCCCTAAAAAATTTATTTTGCTTCAACTTTTACTTTTATGCTTCCTTTCACTTCCGAATGAAGTTTTAATTCAACTATGTGAAGTCCCAAATCTTTCACTCTTGTATTACTTGAAATTTTCTTTTTGTCAATTTCAATATTTAATTGCTCTTTTATCGCTTCCGCAATTTCTTTTGCTCCAATTGAACCAAAAACTTTTCCATTTTCTCCAGCTTTAACTTTTAGCACAACTTCTTTTTTTGCAAGTATATTTTTTAATTCATTTGCTTCTTTTACATCTCTCGCGCGATTTTTTTCTATTTTTTCATTTTTTTTCTGCAATTTATTAATATTTTCTGGCGTTGCCAAAACCGCTTTATTTTTATTTAACAAAAAGTTATTGGCATATCCATCTTTTACTTCAATAATTTCGTCTTTTTTTCCTATTCCTTTAATTGTTTCTGTCAAAATTACTTTAATTTTCATATTAAAAATCTCCTTTTTATTTATTTTTGTTTTTAATTTTTTTATTCTTTATTTTTTCGCTTCAAAATTTCTCCTTCAAAAAAATTCGTCATCTTATCCAAAAATTTTTGGCTCTCACTTTTAACTTTATTTTTTAAAACTACGGCTTTCACTTCAATATTAGTTTTGCAAATTTTGTTTATTGCTTCTTCTATTTCCTTCTTATCTTCCCCCATAATTTTATTTTTAATAAAGTCATTTTCAACTTCCACATAGAGCATATTTTTTTCCACTTTCAAAAAATTTGCATTTTGAAAATAAATTGAGAAAGCTGTATTTAAATTTTTCAATTCAGACATTATTCTTCTAATTTTTTTTCTAAAAATAGAAATATTAATATTTTCCTCAGACTCCAATTCTTCTTCTACAATCTCTTCTTTTTCTTTAGAAATGTCATCAACTTTTTCTTTTTTCTCAAAACTTTTTTTAGTTTCATTTGCTTCCTCTGAGTCAAAAATTTTTGAGTTTCCATATGAGTTTTTTTCATCATCAACATCAAGATTTTCAAAATTTTCTAGTTTTTTTTCTAAAACTTTAACTCTATTATTTTTATATAACTCATGAATCAAAACATATCCAAGCAGTCTTTTGTCCTCTTCATACTTAAATTCATTTAATGTAAAATAAATTGAACTTATTGTATCGAGTAAAAAATTTACTTTAATATCTTTACTTTTTCTAAACTGCTCCTTCAAATAATAAGCAAAATCTTTTAAAAAATTTTCAATTACAACTCCGTCTTCCCATATTTTATCAATAAAATCGACAAGTTTTTCTTTATTTGCGAGAAAGATTAAATCTAAAAACTCTCTCAAAATAATTTCAGGTACGACTCCCAATGCCTTTTGCGTCTTTAAAATATCAATTGCTTCTCCAGAATAGTTTGACACAACTTGCTCAAAAATCGAAAAGCTGTCTCTTGCACTTCCTTCAGACTTTTGATATATCAGATCCAGACTTTCTTCATCAATTTCAATATCTTCTTTAAAAGCAACTTTTTTTAACAATTTTATTATATCTTTTTTATCAATTGGTAAAAAATCATATCTTTGACATCGTGAAATAACCGTATCTGGAATTTTATCAATTTCAGTTGTAGCCAAAATAAATATTATATGTGACGGCGGTTCTTCCAATGTCTTTAAAAGTGCATTGAATGCTTCTTTTGTGAGCATATGAACCTCATCAATTATATAAATTTTTTTTCTTCCTTTTACGGGTCTATAATTTATCTTTTCTTTTAACTCCCTAATTTCGTCAATTCCACGATTGGATGCCGCGTCAATTTCCACCATGTCCATAGAAATCCCTTTACTAATTTCAACACAGTTCTCGCAAACTCCGCAAGGAGAATCTGTCACATCTTCACTGTTTAAACAATTTACCCCTTTTGCAATAAGTCTTGCAATCGTAGTTTTCCCAACTCCACGAGGTCCGTTAAATAAATAAGCGTGTGATAATTTATTTTCTCTCAAAGAATTTTTTATGGCACGAGTCACAAATTCCTGTCCCGCTATTTCATCGAAATTCTGAGGACGATATTTTCTATATAATGTAATATTCAATATTCTCACTTCTCATTTCTCATTTCTTTTTATGACTATTTTTATTATATCATTTTTAATAAAATTTGTGAACCACAAAAAAATTTTAAATAAATAATAATATATAATACAAAAAAAATTGGCAATACAAACTACCAATTTTAAATTTATATTTTCACTTTATATTTTATTTTTTCATTTTTTGTAAAAAAGCTAATGCTTTGTCTATATCAGCCTCATTTTTTTCATCTTTTACATATTCTATATATTTAACAGTATTATCTTTATCCAAAATGATTAACGCACGAGTAAGAAGACCTTTTTCTTTAATAAATAAACCGTTTTGCAGACCGAATTGATGATATTTAAAGTCTGAGATAGCTTTTATCCCGTTTATATCATTTTCAGTACAAAATCTAGCTTGTGCAAATGGTGTGTCTTCTGTAACTGAATAAAATTTTATATCTGGATTCTTCTGAGCCTCGTCATTTAAAATTTTGGTTTGAATTGAGCAAACTTTTGTATCTAAAGAAGGTGCTGTATACAAAACTTTTATATTTTTATCATCAAAAATATTTTTTTCCTCCAATTTTGTATTTACAGCTAATGGAACTTGAGTTATTTTGTCGCCAACTTTCAACTTTTTCCCAACGATTATAATTGGCTCTTCATCCATTCTGATTTTTAAATCATTTTCTGATTTTAAACTGTCAACATATTCCAAATATTTTTTATCTATACCTTTTACTTCTTCAGTTTTACTTTTAGTCTTATTCCCACAAGAAATTATTGCAAGTAAAATTAAAGAATTTAAAATTATTTTTTTCATTTGATTTCTCCCTATTTCAAATTTTAATTTTTTTTATTATATCACTAAAAATTCTTTCTTGCAAATACAAATGTTTTTAAAACAAAGAAAAATATTTAAAGCTAGATTTTTAATTTCAAATTTTTTAAAGTTATCCTTAATTACAAGATGTTATTTTGTTTAGTATAGTTTTTTCTTTTTTTACATAAGGGGAAAGGACCGCCATTTCCCCTTATAATCCCCACGCTCGTCTAAGAATTTTTTTGAAGTAAAGCCGAAACTCACTTCGTTCAAACAGTCGTCTTTACTCCCAAAAAATCACGACACTTTTATATAGTAGTAAAATTTAAACCGTCGGAGCATTTTTATGTGCTGACAAAACTGTTTGAGCACGATTAGTGCGAGTTTTTTGTCAGTGCATAAAAATGTCGAAGACTAGCCGGGGTGCAGGGGTGCGGCGATGAGCACTTCTGCTTAAAAAAGGATATTGAAAAATTTTTATTTTAATAATTTCATAGATTACATAAGAAACCTAAATTAGAAATTCTTTTATTTACCTCTAAATATTTTATTTCATTATATTTTTTAATAAATATATTTTAACTACAAATGTAATCTTCTTTTAAATTCTTCCCTATACGATTTATATGAATATCTTAAAAGTATATTTAAGATAAAAAGCGGAATTGATGAAAATATTGACCAGGTCATTTTCCGGCTTATTATAAATTCCAACACCAATAAAAATATTCCGACAAAAAAAATAAAAAAATTTAATATTTTTAATTTATCTGACTTATGCTTGTCCCAAACAAATGAAAAAATTAATCCAATTACTGTAAATGCCACAACAATCGGAATTCCTAATTTTAAGCTCCAAGTCAAAACTTTATTTCCATAATCCAATATCAAAAAATAACTGCTAAGTCCAAAAAAACTAATAAATAAATTTGTTCTCATTCTATAAGAATCAAGTAAAATAAATAAAAATAAATCAAAAATTAAAATTGACGGAATTGTGTAATATGCCCATTTCATTTTATGGTACATTATCATATTCTGAAAAAATACTTCTAAAATTGGAATTATTGAAATTGAAAAAAAAGACAAAAATATCGTTTTTTTTATTTTTTTCATTCTCAATTCATAAAAATTTATGTTTATTTTTGGATACTCACTTTCATAACTGATTTTTTCTAAATCGTCCAACTGTGGTACAGGAGTTTCACACAGAGGACATTTTTTTACGCCATCTTCAAGTTCTACGCCACATTTTACACAATACATCTCATTTTCCTTTCTTTATTTTTTTTAATGATTTGTTATAATTTTTGACCTTATTCCCCGCTTTCGCAAATAAATAAAAAAATCTCGTTCTATTTCGTAATTTGTAGTCAGATTCCCAAAGTTTATATATATTTTTTTTGTATCGCTAATTACTCCGACTTTTACTTTACATCTCTTGCTAGGCGGTGGCAAAAATCTAAATCCCAAAATATATTTTTCGTATTTCGGCTCAGTTCTAAAAATTCCCAAATTTGAAAATCCCGTCGTATATCCCCGCTCGCCGTAATAATCAAAAATGAATGGAAAAAACATTCGCTTTATAAAATACGGGACTATTTGTATTAAAATATTCTCAACTGGATTCATCGCTTTATAAATACTTTTGTAAAACTCCTTTTCATTTATTTTAAGAGCAAAATAATTATCCAAATATGTGATGATTTCCGAGAGCGAATAAGTCCCAAGACTTGCATCAATGCTTGGTGTTATGTTCATAAAAAAATTTCTGTAAGTATTTTCACAAAAAATTTTTCTTAAATCCACAGGAACACCAATAACAATCGGATTTTTCGCACTTGAATATCTATCAAGCAAAATTTTAAAATAAACAGCGAGTAAATATTTTCCAATTGTTGTGTTATGTTTTTTACTTTCTTTTTTTATTTCACTCAGAAGAATTTCTCCTGTCGTTATATGATACTGACCTTTTTTTAATATCTTTAGCGGTAAATGAAATGCTGATTTTATTGTCACTTCTTTACTCACTTTTCGCAAATACTTTTCATATGAATTTACATATCCATCTTTTTCAACATTTTTGACTTCTTCAAAATTTTTCTTTTCTTCCACAAAAATTTTCATTTTGTTTTTTACAAAAAAATATTTTTCTTCTAGATATTTTTCTATTAAATCTCTAAAAAATATCATAGCTCCCCCGCCATCAGTCAAAAAATGAGCGATTTCCACCGAAAGTTTATTATTATAATAAATTATTCTCAAAGGATTATTTTTTTGAATATTTGTACATGGATAAGTTTTTTCTTTTTCAAGCATAAATCCAGTATTTTTTTCTTGAAGATAGTTCCAGAAAATTCCTTTTTTAAGCTCTGAATTAAAAAATGGATATTTTTTTTCCAAAAAAGGTAATATTTTCTGTAAAACTTCCAAGTCAACATTTTCCAAAAATTTAACGGAAAGTCTAAAGCAAGTTGTTCTACCTTCACTTATGATAGAAGAATAAGTTTTTGCAAAAGCGTCTAATTTATACCAAACTTTTTCATTCTTTCTCATTCTTTTCCAGCCTTTCTAATTTATAATTTCCAATTTTTGATTTATAATTTAATAATTTATAACTTTTAATTTTTAAAAAAAATTTTTTAGTTTTATATTATTATACAACGATTAATTTTATTTTTCCACACTTATATTTTTTATAACAAAATGGAACTATAAACTATAATTATAATATTTGTTTTGAATTAATTAGTTTTACCTCATAATCGTACTTTTTCTATTTTTTTCATAATAAGTATGTTGGACATAATATGCAAAACTATGATACAATGACAACAACAGGAGCTTCATCAGGAACGTCATCAGGAAAATCTCCTAGAGTTACAAACATTGGATTTAATCAAGATGATAGAAATAAACAAGAAGTAACTAGAAATACAGTAGTTGGAAATGCTGAAATAGGTAAAACTCCTGAAAGTCCAATAAATAGGGATGTTATGAAAACTAATGAAGTTACAAAAGATTGCAGTGTTCGAGAGATAGTCTATTGAATATGCTACTAATCCTGGTAAGTTGAAAGAAGCTTTGAGTAAGATTAAAGATGAAATAAAGGATGTTACAAAGTCATTGGATAATTTATTTCATGTTTCAGAAAAAGAACTGGATATGCAGAGTTAAAATTTAAACCTGATGCATTCACTCGTCAAAAATATAATCTGCAAAAAATATATTAGAGAGGTAAAATGATGAAAAAATTTATAGTTTTTATAATTTCATTAAATTTACTGGGTAGTGAGTTTAAAAAAATGGATGACAATTTTACTAGGAAAATGGATTTAAAATATGAAAAATTTATTTTAAAAAACGTTAATCATAAAGACTTTATTACTATTTCAGAAACATTGGGAAATATTATTATCTTTTTTAATCAGGAGAAAGAAATTAACAAAATCGTTTATTTTAATAAAAATAATAAAATAAAAAGAGAAGAAATTTATAAAAACGCAAATATTTATAAATTGAATATAGCAAGATATTTATATGGAGAAAATCTGAATGAACAATCAAATATAAAAACTGGTATTGAAAAGGTTATAGAATATTATAATTATGAAAAAAATAAAATAAGAAAAATTATAATATTTTCTGGATTAGAAAAAGAATTTGAAATAGAATTTGATGAAATTGGCAATGTAAAGAATATTCTAAAAGAAACGGAGCTAAAAAAATGAAAAGGGTTATTTTATTAATAATATTCTCAATAAATGTTATGTATTGTAAAGAAAAAAAAGTATTTGGTATAAAACCTGATTATCCTTATGAGGGAATAATAATCAATCAGATTTTTCATAGTTCAGATAATGAAGATTATTTAAAAAACCTAACAACAGGTAGTACACCATTATATTATGATGGAAAAACAAATACTTTTATTCTTAATGTATATAATCATTATACTATGTATTATTCACATGATTTCGTTTTAAAATCTAAAAATTATGTTGAAAAAAAAGCTCGGATATATTTTAGGAAAAACAATTATCCAGAAATTCATTGTTTAAATAATTTAGATGAAGAGTCAAAATCAAAAGTATTAAATTTTTTTTCATTTGACATTGAAAAATATTATATGAATTTATATCCAACTTGCATAATAAAGAAAGATAAAGAAAGTAATATTTTGTTTGGAAAATGGGAAATTGAAAATAATAAAGTCTCCCTTGAACTACATTATAATAATTTTGAAATAAGAAAAATATCTAAAAAAAATAATGAAATATTTAAAATTATAGAAAAAATTGATTCAATGAAACAAGAAGAAGGTTATTATTGGGTTCCAGATTATAATTTTGAATATACAATATTTACTCCTAATAAAATATTGCATAAAAAAGATATCAGTCTTTCTGAAGATGAAGAAAAATTGATTAACACTTTAAAAATATTATTTAAAAATGAATTTCTAAAAGAATATTGGTGTAAATCAAGAATTTTTAATAGTTGTATTGACGAAAAAAATGAGCAGTCAAAAGATTAAATAATAAATAAAAAATTACATTAAAAAAAAGAAAAAAGATGTCAGAGAATTATTTTACATTGCACCTAAATTTGAGACACAAAATAGGAGATACAGTTTTTTTTACATTTTTTCTGTATTCCAAATATTGATTTTTTTGAGCTGTATAGATGTTATACGAGCTTTTTAAATGATATTTTTTATGGTTAGATAGAATATTTCTAAAATTCATAGTAAAAGAACAGTAAAACTAAAATTTTTAATTTTTTTCTTTAAAATAGATGAAATTTTTGTTGTGAGATAATACATATGTGACAAGAGTATATAAAAAAAGAAAGGTTTCTGATGTTAGGAAATATAATCAAGATGGAGTTTCTTATATAAAGGCTGCTGGGAATAAACATACATATTTTGATTTAGGAGATAAAGGCTGGAATGAAGCATTAAATAAAGTCGGGGAATCGAATATGTGGGAAATAAACAAGAAATTTTTAGAACAGCAATTACAGCAGGGGAAAATTTTTTATCTCTCACATGATCCTATGAAAGCAAGTGGATATTTTCAAAAAGAAGTAAATTTTTTAAAAGATAATGGTTTTAAATTTATAAAAGATGGAGAATTCTGGAAAGCGGTGAAACAATAATGATTATAAAAGACTATAATGAAGCAAAAAATATTTTTACATTATAATGGGAGTTATTTTCATATGCAAAGAGAAGGATATCTTGAACAATATATGAAATTTAATATTTCAAAAAAGAAGAAAGAAAATGGTTAAAAGAAAAAGTAGAGAAAATATTATCAAAAATAAGTGAAATGAAGAATATAAACTTAAAATATGATAAATACTGGGATATTCTATATATATTAACTAAAATTTTAGAAGATAATTATCTTTTAGATAAAACAATAAGTATGTTTGAAAAAGATTTAAAATATCTAGATATATTTTCAATTAACATGATATTGGAAATGATTCGTGATAATAAAAAAATATGGAAACATTTTAAAAAGAAATTAAAAGAAATAATACAAAATAATGATATAAGTAAAAATGAAATTATATCAAAAGAACATAATAAATTAAATGGAACTCAGTTTTTGACAGAAGATGAAGTAATAACAAGATATAGAGAAATTTCATCTAAATTACAAAGTTAAATATTAAAATTTTTTTTAACACATAATAAAAAATAACATAATCGTCGCTACAAAAAAAGGAGCGACAGTTCTTGAATAGGGATCTGATGGAGTATTCCGAGTTCCTAAAAATGTGACAAAACCTTCAAAAAGTGTATCTAGGAGACTACCGTATAATACAACTTCCAGCACAACAGAAGTTACAAGCCATACAAGAAATGTTGAAAAAATTTCACAGACAGCAGGGAATGCGGCTAAAAATTTAAATACAGGAGAACAGACTGCTAAATCTATGATAGAACAGGTATATGCAGTTAGAATACCTGCAGGAACAGTTATATATGAAGGTCCAGTTGCACCACAAGGTGGGATGTATTTGGGAGGAATGGAAACCAATCAAATATTTTTACCTGATACTAGAATACCTGGAATTGAATTTTTTAAATATAGTAAATAAAATGGAGGTGTTTAGGAAGTGGAGAAATTAGAAAAATACATAGAATTAAAAGAGGCAGTAGAAACTTTCTTAAAAAAAAGAAATGAGTTGAAAAAAAGAAAAGATTTATATGAACCGATCAAAATTTCATTGCTAGATTATTTATGCATATTAAATATTGTAATTTATGGGGAAAGAGAAATATTTCCAGAAGAATTGAAAAAAGAAATAAAAGATGAAATAAGAAAATGGAGCAAATGGGGAAGTCCAGAACCAAAAGATCAAGGTTTTTCTTCTTATTACTTCTATTTAATTGAATCAGAAGAAAATGACAAAAAAAAAGTTGAAGAAGTTTATCAAATTAATAATCAACTTGATGAATTAAAAAACAAAATATATAAAATCAGTTCAGAAATATTTGAATACGACATTTATCCATTTTAATTTTTAGAATTTAATGAAATTTAAATCATATTCTGAATTGACTAAAGAATTCTAGTTATGCTTATAAAACAAATTCTATTACTCGAAATTTTGATTTTAATCATATACTACATGGAGAAACTAATATTTAGGAACTAGAGAAGCAGCTATAGTAGAGGAAGATAAAATAAAAAAAATATGTTTTAAACAAGATATAAGGAATCAATGGAATAAATAAGATTTTATTAAAAAAATCATTCAAAGGAAAATACGAGTTGTTAAATTTATTACTTTTTAGATGTATACACTTTTGTCAAAATATTTAAAAAAACTGGAGAAGTTTGGGTACTTGATAGTAAACAGATTGCAAAATCAGGAAATATGAGTGTGTCAAATAAAGGTGCAGGTGGAGCAAGACAGATGTCTCCAAACTGGGTAAATAATGTATTAAACAAATTAGAAAACAATAATCCTGTTAAACATACAATTGAAAATGCTAAGAATAGTGGAAAATTGAATACAGGATTAGTTGGAGTAGATAAAAAAACAGGGGAATTAATTTTTGTACCTGTAAGGATTACAAAATAAATAATTAATGAGAAAGGATTTAAAATGAGTGTAGTAGCAAGTAAAAATAAATATGAAAAAGGAATTAATTTAATTTCAAGTTTTTTAAGAAAGGAAGAAGATTTTGATAAAGATGAATTGAAATATATAGAAAATAAGAAAGGGGATCAATTTGCTTGTATGTGGACTTTATCTAATGATTATAATAAATTTTCTTCAATAGATTTAGTAATTGAAAAAAATATAAAAAAACACAGATTAAATTGCCATATAGGTGGAAAATTATTAATATTGGGTTGTAGTAGAAGTAATAAGCTGTTTACTCAAGCTTCTCAAATGTTTGAAATGTTTATGTCTAATAATCCAGATTTTATAACATTTTTCAAAAATAATATTGATATGATAATGCCTGATGATTATGATAGTAAAAAAATAAATATGGCTATTTAAAAAATGATTATGGAACATTTTTCTTAATTCGTGTAATTCTTCATACAATAAGAGGAGATTTTGAAGAAGTCAAAAAAAGATGTACTGCATATTTGGAAAAGCCACTGAAAGATAGTTATTATAAATATGGGGAACTGCACTATGAATTTTTAAGTGCTTTGGCAGATAAAGATATTGATGGAATGAAAAAAGCGATAGACGGGATGATGGAACAGAAAGTAGCAAAAAAATTTTCAAATGATAATAATCCAAACTATGAATTTTACTTGCATGTATATGTCATAATATACGCCAAAATAGCATTATATCACGGAATAGACTTGGAAATTGACAATGAAGTAGCACCAAAAGAATTAATAGACATAACTCCGCTTGAAAAATATGAAGATCCGTATGATTTTATGAAAGATTTTGATTTGGCAACAGTAACACCGAAGGAATGGAAAGAATGGAAAAACAGCTGGAATTTAAATTTATAAAATTTTCAAATAATCGTTGTTGTAAAAGACAACGGTTATTTTTCTCAAATTCTTCATATATTCAAAATAATTAATACAAAATATTTTGATTATATCAAATTCACTCATATAACTCTTGTAAGTCAAAATTTTCATTCAAGACATAGGGTTTTGGTTTTATACTAAAAATGAATTTTTTGAGCTGTATAGATGTTATACGAGCTTTTTAAATGATATTTTTTATGGTTAGATAGAATATTTCTAAAATTCATAGTAAAAGAACAGTAAAACTAAAATTTTTAATTTTTTTCTTTAAAATAGATAAAATTTAAACAAGACAAAATCATTTTTTTTTGTTATAATTAATATAAATCACAAAAAGAAAGCGAGAACGAGAAAAATATGAAAAAAATCATAGGAATTAATCCTGTAACAGAAGTTTTAAAATCCGATAAAAACATTGAAAAACTTGAAATTTATAAAAAAATTAAAAAAGAAACTATAAAAAATATTTTAAATTTAGCAAGTAAAAAAAATATAAAAGTTTTTTATAACGACAAAAGAAGTGAAAATTCACAAGGTGTCGTCGCAATTATCTCAGATTTTGACTACTATGTTGACCTAAACGCATTTTTGGAAAAAGTTTTGAGAAAAGAAAAATCAAAAATAGTAATTTTAGATCAAGTTCAAGATCCAAGAAATTTTGGTGCAATAATCAGAAGTGCTGAATGTTTTGGAGTTGATGGAATAATCATTCAAGACAGAAATAGTGTAAAAGTGACAGAAACAGTCGTAAAATCATCGACAGGAGCGATAGAACACATGGATATTGTAAAAGTTACAAATATCTCAGATACAATTGATAAATTAAAAAAATATGGATATATGGTTTATGGTGCTGAGGCGAATGGGGAGTGCTACTACTACGAAGAAAAATATCCAAATAAAGTTTGTCTCGTACTTGGAAGCGAAGGAAATGGAATGAGAAAAAAAGTTAGAGAGCACTGTGATAAAATTGTAAAAATTCACTTAAATGGAAAAATCAATTCTTTGAATGTATCTGTCGCAGGTGGAATTTTACTTGCTGAGATGTCTAAATAAAAAATTATATATAGAAAAAGAAGGAGAAAAAATGTCAGTTGGAATTGAAACATTTATAACATTTGGAATATATTTATTATTTTTAATAGGAATAGGAGTGTATTTTTACACAAAAACAGATACACACGAAGATTATGTGCTAGGCGGAAGAGGTGTTGGTTACTGGGTTACAGCAATGTCAGCTCAAGCCAGTGATATGAGCGGATGGCTGCTTTTAGGACTGCCTGGAGCTGTTTATTTATCTGGATTAAAGCAAATATGGGTCATTGTAGGTCTTACCATCGGAACATATTTAAACTGGAAATTCGTTGCGCCAAAACTTAGAACTCAAACGGAAGAACACGATGCACTGACAATTCCTACATTTTTATCAAGAAAATCAGATGACAAAAAAGGATATGTAAAAACTTTTTCTGCAATTGTAATATTATTTTTCTTTACAATTTATTCTGCTTCGGGTTTGGTTTCAAATGGAAAATTATTTGAATCACTGCTTGGAATTGACTATAAATTAGGAGTTTTACTAGGTGGCGGAACTATTATTATTTACACTTTTTTAGGTGGCTACTTAGCTGGAGTTTGGACTGATTTCTTTCAGGGAATACTTATGTTTTTTGCAATAATTGTCGTACCTGTCGTTGCATATTTCGTGGTTGGCGGGAACAAAGGAATTGAAACTGCTATGGTTCAAAAACATATTTCTTTAAATCTTTTAAAATATCCTGAAGCGCTTAGTTTACCTGTCATTATTTCAGGACTTGGATGGGGACTTGGATATTTTGGACAGCCGCACATAATTGTAAAATTTATGAGTATTAAAGATGTAAACGAACTTTGGAAAGCACGGCTTATTGCAATGGTGTGGGTCATTATTTCCCTTGTCGGCTCAATTGCAGTTGGACTTACAGGAATGGCACTTTATCCTGATATAAAAACAATTTCAGGTGATGCTGAAAAAATCTTCATTTACATGATTGGCGGACTTTTCAATCCTTGGGTTGCAGGAATTTTGTATGCTGCGATTTTATCAGCCATAATGTCAACAATTTCCGCACAATTATTGGTTGCTTCAAATACTTTGACGGAAGATTTTTATAAATACATTGTAAAGAGAGAAAAAAGCCACAAAGAGCTTATTTGGGTTGGAAGAATATGTATAATTTTAATTTTTATCGTTGCAACAATTTTGGCAATGAATCCAAATTCACAAGTTTTATCACTAGTTTCATACGCTTGGGCAGGTTTTGGAGCTGTATTTTCTCCTGTTATTTTATTCATTTTATACAAGAAAAATTTACATTGGAAAAATATATTAATTTCAATGCTTATCGCAACTGTCACAGTTATTTTCTGGAATCAAAGCGGACTTGGAAAAACAGTCTACGAAATCGTTCCTGGATTTATAATAAATTCTTTAACTTTGTATATTTTGGAAAAATTCAGTGAAAAAAATTCTTCAAATTAACTATAAAAATTTTAAATTTGTTAAATAATATTTTATTTAATAAATTTAAAACTAAAACAATAAAAGAAACAAAAAATTATCTTGAAATGACAGGAATAAAAATATTTCTGAAATTTTAAGATAATTTTTTTATAATTTTTTATTTATAATTTTCATTATTTCATCATTAATTTCTTCAATAGATTTTAACTTTCCATTATTTACGCAAGAAATTATTTCCCAGCTATATTTTAGTGCAAGGCTTTTTGCCGTTTCATATGATTTTCTCAAATACTCTTTATCTTTTTCATGAATATCCTTTTTAATTTCTCCAGTTATTTTATTTTCCCGATTTTTCATAAGTTCATCACTAATTTCAAAAGGAATATCCAAAAAAAACACAATATCAGGTTTAGGCAAACCAATTTTATTCCACTCTAAATCGACTAACCATTTCAAATATTTTTCTTTTTCAATTTCGTTATCTATTTTTGGAACTTGATGAATCATATTTGAAATTGTATATCTGTCACTTACAACTATTCCTCCACCGTTATAAAAATTTTCCCACTCCATTTTATAAGAAGCAAATCTATCGACTGAATAAAGAACTGAAGCCGCATAAGCATTCACACTTTGAGCTTTTTTTCCAAATTCACCTGCAAGATACATTTTTACTGGTTCCGAAGCTTTACTGTCATAATTTGGAAAAGATATTTTTTTTATTTTTTCTTTTCCTTTTAATTTACACAATTTTTTATATAACAATTCTGTCTGTGTCTGCTTTCCACTTCCATCCGTTCCTTCAATAATTATTAATTTTCCCATCTTTCTTTAATTCCTTTTTCTATAATTTTTTTTATATTATATTTTTTTATATTATAACATATTTAAAAAATTTTTTCTAAAGTTTAAAAATAAAAAAAAGAGACTGTTCTAAAATTCAACTTTTAGAACAAAGTCTCTAATTTATTAATTATTCAAACTATATGGTCCTTGTTTCAAGCTATTTGTCGCATTTTTTGGATTTGTCAATAAAGATTTATAGCTAAAAAATATACTTCCTTTGACTTCTGGATAATTTCTGTTAAAATTAATTTGATTTACCAATTCTTTTGCATTTTTCCATTCATTTACTTTATAGGCAGCTTGTCCTATGTATAAATCAGTATTTGTTTCAGCTGCATATTTACTCCACCATTTTACTAAAGTGTTGTATTCAGCAACTTTAAATCCTTGATTCCAGTAAATTTGCGGTGCAACATAGTCAATCCAGTGGTTATTCATCCAAAGTAAAATATCTGCATACAAATCATCATAATTTTGAACTCCAGCTTTCGTTGCAGAACCTCTTGCGGGATCTGTTGAATCATTTCTCCAAACACCAAAAGGACTTATTCCAAATTCCACATTAGGATTTTCTTTTTTTATTTCTTTGTGCAATTTTTCAATCAGTATATTTATATTATTTCTTCTCCAATCTCCAACATTCGAGAATTTTTTCCCATATTTTTGATATTGTGCAGAATCTGGATATTCTTCATTTTTCACTTTATATGGATAAAAATAATCATCCATATGAACTCCATCAACATCATAATTTTTTACAACTTCAACAATACTATTTACAACATAATTATTAACTTCTGGAATTCCAGGGTTTAAGTAAACTTTTCCACCATATGTCACGGTCCATTCAGGTTTTTTCTTACCAATACTTTCGCTTGACAGCTTTTCTCTTCCACCAGTCGCAGTAAGTCTGTAAGGATTAAACCAAGCGTGAAACTCTATTCCTCTTTTATGAGCTTCTTCCACCATAAATTTTAATGGATCATATCCAGGATTTACTCCTTGAGTTCCAGTTAAATAACGAGACCAAGGTGCGTATTTCGATGGATAAAAGGCATCAGATTCTGGTTTAATTTGCACAAATACGGCATTCATATTCCAACTTTTTACATTGTTAAGAATTGAAATAAACTCCGCTTTTTGTTTTTCTACACTAAGACCTTTTTGACTAAATCTATATTACTTACACTTGCAACCCACACACCTCTCAACTCTTTAGGTTTTGCTATTTTTGCATTATCTATTTTTGTTGCATTCTTATTTCCACTAACTACTAAATTAGCGGCATTTAGCGACGTTACTGTCAAAATTGAAATTACTAATAATGATAATTTTTTTACTATTGATTTCACTAAAAAACTCCTTTCTGAATATATTCTTCACTATAATTTTAATACATTTATTGAATTTTTGCAACTTTTTTTCAGATTTTTTACAAGATTATAATATATTAAAATCAATTAATACTGGCAAGTGATCAGAAAGTTTTGTTTGAATAACTTTAAAATTATTTATTTTTATTTCTTGTGAACAAAGTATAAAATCAAGTTCTTTTTTAGGTTTCCAACTTGGAAAAGTTGGCTGTGAATTAACATTTGAATTTTTTAATCCTGACGCTTTTAAAAACATCGCAAGTTCATCATATCCCCAAAAAGCATTAAAATCTCCAGCAACAATCACAGGCTTTTTCGCACTCTTTACCAAATCATAGAGCTGAACTATTTGTTTTTGGCGAGTTTTTCCTCCCAATGCCAAATGTACTAAAAATACTATCACTTTTTCAGTTTCAACTTCGATTATCAATTTTTTCATTCCACTGTCTAAATAATGAAATTTTTTCTTCACTATTTCACTTTTTGAAAGCAAAGCATTCCCCTGTTTACGAACCATCGGAAATTTCATATATTTTGAATTTTCTTCGTATTTATACTGAAAAACATTGTTATTTCTCGTAATTCTCGCAAGGACGGCAGCCTGATTTTTACTTTTCATTCTAAAAGAACCTAAATCAACTTCTACAAGTCCCACTATATCAGGTTTATATTTATTTATGAGACTTCCAATTTTGTGAATATGCCAGTTTGAGCGGCCTAAGTATCCTCTGATATGCTTAAATGGCTGATTTAGATATTTTCCTGTCCCATAGCGTATATTATACAAGAGAAATTTCATTTTTATCACTTCTTTCCGCTAACCTTTATTTTTTGACTATTCCTACTCCATCGCCAAACGGCAGCAAAACAAAATTATACTCGTCATTTAATTTTTTAATAAATTCATTCAATCTTTTTACAATCGTTTTATATCTTTTTGGAACTTCTTCCTTAGATTTTGCCACAAATCCACGAAATACAATGTTGTCAATAAAAATTATTCCATTTTCACAAAGCAGCTCATAACACATTTCAAAAAATTTTGAATACTGACCCTTTGCCGCATCTATGAATATAAAATCATACTTTACATTTTTATCTAATTTGGGTATTTCTTCCAGCGCATCTCCCATAATTAAATTATTTTTTTCAAATATCCCCATTTTTTTGAAATTTTCAATCGCTTTTTTATAACGAATTTCATCAATTTCTATTGTGGTCAAAAATCCACCATTTTCATTTGCAATTTGTGCCAAGAAAATCCCTGAATATCCAGTCGCAGTTCCAATTTCTAAAATTTTTTTTGACTTTTTATTTTTTGCAGCAAATATCATAAAATTAAGTACATCATCTGTAATTATAGGTACTTTTTTCTCCAAACTTTCTTCTTTTATTTCTTTTATAATCTCATATTTTTTTGATTTTTTATTTTTATAGTAAAACAAATCTTGCGCATATTTTGATAATTCATTAAAATTTTCTATCATATTTTTCCTTTTTTATTTTTTATAGCATTTCTCCCATTTTAAAAATTGGAAGCATAACCGAAAATATTATTCCACCGATTAATATTCCGATAAAAATTATCGAAAATGGCTCAAACATTTTTAAAAACCATTTAATTTTTTCATTTACTCTTTCATAATATATTTCGTTCAAATTAAAAAATGAAATTTCCATTTTTCCAGTTCTCTCGCCTATCGTTAAAAAACTTCTGTATTCCGCATCAAAAAAAGTTGTATTTTTAAATGATTTTTGTATACTTTCCCCCTTTTCAATTTTTGAAATAATTTTTTTCAATTCTTTATTTAAAACATTACTTTTAGAATTTGAACACATTTCTAAAGATTTCACAAACGATATATTTGTATTAGTTAAAGAATACATATTTCTTGTGAAATTTAACACACAAATATCTTTATACATCTTCCCAATTATTCTTAATTTTAAAAAAAATTTTTCAAAATCTTCTTCATTTTTCTTTTTAAAATAAAAAAACAAAAAATATATAAAAACCATCGCACCAAAAAAAGCAATCCAATATTTATCAAAAATTTTACTCATATTTATAACAGTTTTTGTAATTTTGGGCAAATCTTGTCCAATGTCCGAATAAATTGAAACAAATTTTGGAACAACAAATTTTAATAAGATTGCAACTATTATAATTGCTGTAACAATAACCGTAACTGGATAAATACTAAGTCCTATAATATCTTTTTTTATTTTTTGGTTAAACTCATATTTTTGATACAAATTTTTAAAAACTAATTCCAAATTTCCAGTCTGCTCTCCAATTTTTATCATTTCCAAAAATTCTCTTTCTTGAACCATTTTATAAAATGCTTTAGTTAAAGGGACTCCCTGTTCTATTTGTGCTTTAGTTTTTAAAATTTTATTTTTCATTTCGCTTTTATAATTTTGAGAAACAATCGTAAGTGTATCAATCAAACTAATCTTCCCATTTAACAAATAATATACACTTTTTGTAAATGTCAAAAGTTCCTTTTCAGTTATTTTCCCCACAATAACTCCCCCCTTTTAAAAAACTTTTTTATTTTTTATTTGTATTTTTTTATTTTTGTTCTAAAGCAATTTTTCCTAATGCAATTGATCCGACAAACCCAGCTTCATCACCTAATCCAGGATAGACAATATAATTATCAATATCTTCCAAAATTTCTTTCTTTTGTACATATCCGTTTAAAGATTCCTGAACATATTTTCTGATTTTTGGAAACAGTTGTTTCTGTTTCATAACTCCACCGCCCATAATAATTTTTTGTGGCGATAAAATCAAAATATAATTTACTAACGCTTGTGCCAAATAATACGCTTCCATATCCCAAACTTCGTCAACTTCAGCCAATTCAAATCCTTTTTTCCCCCATCTAGCTTCAATTGCTGGTCCTGCTGCAATTCCTTCCAAACAGTCTTTATGAAATGGACATCTTCCTTCAAATTTATCATCTTTATGTCTTTTTAGCAAAATATGTCCCATTTCAGGATGAGTCAACCCTTGAACCATTTTACCATCAACAACGGCTCCTGCTCCAATTCCTGTTCCAACTGTTATATACAGCACGTTTTTTAGTCCTTCTCCTGCTCCCCACCAAGATTCAGCGAGCGCCGCTCCATTTACATCTGTATCAAATTCCATTGGCACATCAAAATGTTTTTTTAGTTCTCCAATCATATTAAAATCACTCCAATAAGGTTTTGGAGTTTTTGTTATATACCCGTAAGTTTCAGAACCTTTTACAGGATCAATTGGACCAAAACTTCCAACTCCCATCACATCAAATTCTTTATCTGAAAAATATTCTATAACTTTTCCCATTGTTTCTTCAGGCGTTGTTGTAGGAATACTAACTCTTTCAATCACTTTCCCATCTTCTGTTCCAATTCCACAGATAAATTTTGTTCCTCCAGCTTCTATTGCTGCAATAATTGCCATAACTTTCACTTCCTTTTCTTTTCTTTATAAATTAAATTTTTAATTTTAATCTCACTTAAATTTCCCACAATAAAACTCCCTTTTTATTTTACAAATGTTCTTGTACGGTTTCATAGAAATCTAAAATTTCTTCTTTTGTTGCAGTTGCCGTTCCAATTTTAGCCACAACTATTCCTGAAGCCATATTCGCAATTTCTCCAGCTTCATATAAATCAGCTCCTGCACATCTTGCCAAAAGAAAAGTTGAAAT
The DNA here is from genome assembly GCF_041200005.1 of Leptotrichia rugosa. NCBI lineage: Bacteria > Fusobacteriati > Fusobacteriota > Fusobacteriia > Fusobacteriales > Leptotrichiaceae > Leptotrichia > Leptotrichia rugosa. The sequence goes on along the minus strand of NZ_CP165644.1, from coordinate 520,842 downwards.
AAATGTATCTCCTGCGCCCGTCACATCGTAAACTTCTCTTGCCACCGTCGGTATTCTTTTATGTTCCGTTTCAAAAAGTGAAACTCCCTCTTCACTTCTCGTAAGCACAACATTTTCAAGCTCCAATTCTTTTTTTAACTGCTCTAATTTTTCTACAATTTCTTCTTCACTAGAAAATTTTTTCATTCCAAAATAGTCCAAAATCTCTTTTTTATTAGGTGTTATAGAAGTTGCTCCAACATAATTTTTAAAATTTTGAGGTTTTGGATCTACTACTACAACTTTTCCATTTTCTTTAGAAAGTTTTATAATTTTTTTGGAAAGTCTTTCTGTTAAAAGTCCTTTATTATAATCGGATAACAAAATCGCATCTATATTTTTCAAATCTTCTTTTAATAATTCTAAAATTTTATCTTGGTTTTCAGATGAAATATCAATATCTTTTTCCCAATCTAGCCGAAGTAATTGTTGTCCTTGTGCTAAAACTCTACTTTTAATTATAGTTGGACGGGAACTGTCTTTCACAATTCCAGCTGAGTTAATTTTTTTAACTTCCAATTCCTTTATAAACTTTTCACCATTTGCATCGTTTCCCACGACTCCATACACCGATACATTAGCTGATAATGAAATTAAGTTATTTGCCACATTTGAAGCTCCACCCAATACAAATCGTTCTTTCTCAATATTCACTACAGGAACTGGTGCTTCAGGAGAAATTCTGCCAACTTTTCCAATAAGATATTCATCTAGCATCATATCCCCAATAACAGCAATTCTCACACTTTTAAACCGCTCAAGTATCTCTTTAAGCCTTCGAATTGAAATCATTTTTTTCCTTTCTTTTATTTTTTGTTTTTTTATTTTTTATTTTTAAATTTATTTTTTTTGAATATATTTTTATTATACAACATATTTTAATATTTTTCATCAAAAATTTAGAAAAAAATTTTTTATTTCTAATTTACTAAAAGCGATTTATCATTTTGTATAACAGCTTCAATTTCAATATAAATATCTCTCATTTCTTTATTTGTCCTTCTATATTTAAATAGCGGTCCAATTATTGGAATTTTTGAGAGTATTGGCACCCTTCTTTGTGTTTCTTTACTCACATTTTGTTTTAATCCTCCTATAAATGTCGAGCCACCATCATTCAATGTTATCGTAGTTCGTGTCTGATTTTTTTGTTTTGCACCAGAAGATGCACTATAAGTTGATGTCAATTTAAAATTACTTATTTCCGTATCAAGTTTTAACAATATTTTTTTTATTCCATTTATCTTTTTTATTTCTGGAGTTATTTTAAAAACAATTCCCGCTTCTGAAAATATTGGCTCAATATAATCTTCATTATTTTTAGTTACTTTTTTTTCACCTATAATCACTTCTTCCGTAACTTTTAATTCCCCTTCTTCCTTTTCCATAATCATAAGTGTTGGCATAGCTTCTATTTTTATATCTCCATTTTCTTTTAGCATATTAAAGTCAACTCCCAAAAATTTTCCTCCAGCAGAAAATATCGAACTAATCGAAATTTCTCCATTTAAAAATTTTGCAACCAAATTATTTTTTCCAGTATTTCCAGAATCTGAATTTATCGACCAGTCAATTCCAAGCCGCTCAAATAAATTTGAACTTGTATCAATTATCGTTCCCTTTATTATAACCTGCTCTTTTGGACTGTCAAAAGACTTTATTATTTTTTTCATCTCTTCAAATTTCTTTTCATCTCCACTAAAAATAATTTTATTCCCCACGCCAATAACTTCAAATTTTTCAAATCCATTTAATGCTTCAGAAATTTCTTTTACATCTCTATATTCAAACTCAATTTCTCCCGTCTTATTTTTTATCTCATCTTTTTTCTGATTTTCAATCTTTGAACTTTCTATTTTTGTAACTTCTTTTTTATTATTTTCCATTTTTGGAATTTGTTTTGTCTGTTTAGATGTATTATTTTCAGGAGTTTTTACTTGCTTTTGTTGTGTGTTGTTATTTATACTATTATTTTCAATCTTTTTATTTTCCTTCGGCACTTTATAAATAAATATTTTTTTCATATTTTGTGCATCGTTTTTATTTACATAATCCGTAACTTTCGCTGAAAAAGTATTACTAAAAAAAATAATGGCATATAAAATAAAATTTAATTTCCTCATTTTTCCCCCTTTTACTTTTACAATTTTTTCTCAATAAACCCTATCGAAATTTTAAATTCATCGCTTGTAAGCTCAATAAACAATCTTGAAGTATCAATATATCTTTTACTTTTATTAATTAAATACAAAAACTTCCCAAAATCATTTAAACTTCCAAAAGTTGTAAAATGAATATATTTTAATTTATATCCATTTTTCTCCCAGACATTTTCTGATTTTGAAATTTCTTTCACTTTTAAATCACTTTCATGAGCAAAAATATAAATCATCTTTTTAAACTCTGATTCATTTTTTATTGAAAAAAAAGAAAGTCTTCTTGTCAACATCATAATTTTATCGTAATCAGCCATATTCTTTTCTTTTTCAAGTGATTTTTCAGTTTCTATTTCAATAATTTTTTTCTCAAAATTTTTTTTATTCTCCAAAAGTAATTTTTTATTTTCCAAAAGTTCTTTGTGCTCACTATACTTTGAATTTAAGTTTATCACAAAAAAAACTACAATTAAAGCAATTATCATCATTTTTAAATTTATTTTTCTCATTTTATACTTTTCCCACTTTTCCTAAAATTATTTAATGACATATTCAAACATTGTCGCTTCATCGTTATCTTTTAAATACCCAAGTTCAGAATTGGGATATTTTTTCAAAATACTATTTTCAAATTTTTCAAAATTCTCAAAATTTTTTAACTCGCCAGAAACCGTCCACTTTGAATTTTCATAATTAATTTTTGTATAATCTACCCCTTTTTTACTATTTTCAACTAAAAATTTTATATATGAGTAAAACTCATCACGCTCAATCGAATTATCAATATCTTTTAATATTTTTAATTCTTTCGTATAATTCGGAACTTCTTCATCTTTCTTTTTCAAATAATTTTTTTCCAAAATTTTCGTCTGAACTTTTATATTTTCATTTTCTTTTTTTAATTTTTCATTATTCATAAAATTACTCAAAAGAAAATATCCAAGAAACAAAAATAAAACTGTCGCCACATCTAAAATTTTTATCTCTTTCAAACTTTTTGCATCAAAAAAATTTTCATTTTCCGCAAAATTTGGATTTTCAAAAAGTTCACTACCTGAAAAAATCATTTTAATTTCTTCTTCCGTATCAGTAAAAACAATCATATCCCCAAAGTCAAATTCACTAATTTCTCCAATATCGGAAAGTCTTAACTCAACTTTTTCCAATTCCGTTATCTTCTCGTCAAAAATTACCATGCGTAAACTATTTTCTTCCCCAATTTGAAAAATTTCAATTTTTTCACTTTTCAAATTTTCATTTTCCAAACTTTCTTTGTCTATAGTTTGTTCAACACCAATATCTTCTATTTGAACAATTTTAATTTCTTCATCTTCTTTTTTATTTTTATTTTCTTTTTGATTTTCAAAAAATAAATTTTCTTCTTTATTTTTTTCTTCTTCATAATTATTTTTATTTTCTTTCTGATTTTGATTTTGATTCTCACTTTCAAATTCTAAATTTTTATTTTTATAAAAATTATAAATCGCTTGAAAATCAATTTTTATTTCCGAAATTTTCAAAAAATAATTTTTCACTATTTTTTTTAAACTTGAAATTTTATTTTTTTCCAAATAAAGATTCAAATATTCACCATTTACATAATCTAGAATAAATTTTTTACAAACAAATTTATTATTTTTAAAAATTTTTCTCATTTCATAATTTTTATTTTTATCTTTATTTTCTTTTTCATTTTCGTTTTTGTCTTCGTTTCTATTTTTACTTTTATTTTTTCTTCTTCAAAATTTTGAAAATTTTCAAAATCAAAATATGAAAAATGTAAAATAAAACTAACTTCCACATTTTTTTAAATTCCGTTTTGTCAAAACTATTTTCTTCCAAAAAATTTTCCAAAACATTTGATAATTCCTGATTTTCATAAAAATATATTTCATTTTCATAAAAAAGATAAATTTTATTTTCGCTTCTTAAATATATCTTCAAACTTTCCAAAAAATTCCTCCTCTATTTTAAAATTTCACTGCTCAAAACACTCATTTCCACAAGCGTTGCATTTTTTCGCTTAAAAGAAATTTTCTCTTTATAAAAAATTTCCGTATTCAAAATTTTTCTTTCAAAAATAACTTCCAAATCACCATAAACTGTATTTTTATCAAGTGGCAAAAAATATTCATTTTCACTACTGTCTTTAATACTTTTTACCACAAAGCCACCAATACTTTGCACATTTTTTGGCAAGAATATCAATTTTTCTGCTCTCAAATCATTTTTTATTTTTTGTAAATTCGTATCGAAATAAAATTCTTCTTTTTCTATTTCGACTTGATTATTTTCAAAAATCACGCCATTTCTTTCAATTCTTTTAGCATTTTCCAACTCTTTTTCAACAAAAATTTTTTTATTTAACTTTTTTTCTGTATTTTTCAAAAAAATTATATCCGACTTTTGTTTTACAAAAAATATAAAATTTGTCGAAAACACAGTTATCATCGAGAGTGCAATCAACACATAAATAAGACTTGCACCTAAATTTTTTTTTTCATTTTAAAAAATCCCCTTTTATCATATTTTCACAACTCTAATTTCATCTTTTCCAAAATTTTTTATTTTTATGACAAGAATTTCGCCAATTTTTTCAAATTCTAAATTTTCTAAATTTGAAATCACTGTTCTACTTCCAAAACTACTTTTATTTTCCGTATCCGAAATATACATTTTTTTATTTTCAAATTCAATTTTATATAAGATTCCATCTGTTTTATAAACAATTTTATCTTTAAAAATATGAATATTTTTCTTTTCATTTTCATAAAAAAATTCTTCTTTATCTCTATTTTTCAAATTTTCCACAATTTTATCCAACGAAAAATACAAATTTTCATAACTTTTCTGATTATTTTTTTTCATTTTCTCAATTATGACAACTCTTTTCAAAAAAATCGAAACTACAAAAACTATGACTGAAAATAAAAACATACTTATCATAATTTCTAAAAGAAAATAACCTCTTTTTTTATTTTTCACAATTTTTCCTCTTTTCAAATTTATTTAAATTTATTTTTTACACTATAAAAAATTTGGAAAATAATAATCGTTCATTTTATTTGCAATTATTTTAAAAATATATTCTTTTTCGCCTTTTTCATTCAAATAAAATCCATCTGTTTTTTCAATTTTTATTTGAATTTTATTTTTTGTAAAATCAATATTTTTTAAAATCTGATATTTTTTCTCAATCAAAAATTTATTATAAAAATCATCTGTACTTGCAATTTCATATTTTTCAGAAAAATTATTCATTTCTTCATATTTTTTAACTTTTATGAGCTCAATCATATTTGAAATTTCTATATTCTGAAGATTCACATTATCTATTTTCGTATTCGTCTTTAAAGTTTTTAAAAACAAATTTGACAGCGGAACAATCGCGAGTGTTACAAAAAACATTGAAATTAAACTTTCAACTAAAGTTTCCCCCTTATCTTTTTTCATCTTTTTATTTTTCCCCTTTTTCTCTTTTTCTATTTTCTATTTTTCTCTTTTCTCTTTTAACCAAAAAATATTTTAAAATGATTAAAAAAGATGTAACTTGCAATAATAAATGGTGCAAACGGAATATATTCACATTTTTGAAGTTTTTTAAAAAAAAGTAAAAATAATACGACAATTCCTGAAAATATATACAACATTGTATAAAACTTAAAAATATTTTCAACTCCGCTGTATCGAAACAACCCGCCTATTCCCATCATAAGCTTCACATCTCCAAAGCCAATCAAACTTTTTTTAAAATAATCTTCCAAAATATAAAGTGCCAACAACGGCATTAAATAGCCACTCGCTCCCAAATAATAATTTCCCAGATCATTAAATTTAACAGCAGAAAATAATCCTATTAGAACTAAAAATAAAATATCCCTGTCATATATCAGCTTTTTTTTCATATCATTTATAAAAATACTAAAAAATGTAAAATATTTTAAAACCAACAAAATGATTGCCATCATCTCTTTATCTCTTCTCCAGGAAAAGCCTTGCTATTTGCAGCGATCTTAGCATAAATTTCTCCATTCTGATAGATTATTTGACCTTGAATATTCCCAATTTTAAATTTTCCGCTACTATCCAGCCCAATTCCAAGTTTATTCAAATTTCCTTGCTCCGTCAAAATATCCTGCAAATTTTTCGGTGCATCTCCGCTGTGGTCAATACTCCAAGATGTTGTCGTGTTATTTAACTCGGAAATTGCCCCGATAACTTTACTCCTATTAGCTTTATTCAAATATTTTCCAACTTGCGGTATTGCAATCGCAGAAATTATCGTAATAATTGCCACAACCAATATCACTTCAATAAGCGTAAAACCTTTTTTTGCTTTTTTTCCAAAGGTTTTTTCACTTTTAAACTTTACAATTCTCCCATTCATTTTTTGTCCTCCTTTTTTTTATTTAATATTTTATTAATTATTTATACAATATTTTTTGAATTTTGTCAATATATTTTTAATTTAAAATTAATAAAAAATAAAAATAGTAAGAATAAAATCTTACTATTTTTTACAACAATCATATTTATTTTTATATAAATAAAATTCATAATTATTTTTTTTAACTTTTAAAAATAAATTTTTTATAAAACTTTCAAAAAATTCTGAGTTCTCTCATTTTTCGGATTCAAAAACACTTCTTCAGGTTTTCCCTGCTCCACAATTTCACCGTCAGCCATAAAAATGACTCTGTCACAAACTTCCCTTGCAAATCCCATTTCATGCGTCACGACAATCATTGTCATTCCTTCTTTAGCCAAATCCTTCATAACTTTCAAAACTTCTCCAACCATCTCAGGATCTAATGCACTTGTTGGCTCATCAAACAGTAATGCTTCCGGTTTCATAGCGAGAGCTCTTGCAATTGCCACTCTTTGTTTTTGCCCACCAGACAAACTTGATGGATAAACATCGGCTTTATCTAAAAGTCCAACTTTTTCAAGCAGTTCTTTTCCCAATTTTACAGCTTCTGACTTTGTCTCTTTTTTTAGCGTTACTGGAGCTAAAGTTATATTTTGCAAAACTGTTAAATGTGGAAATAAATTAAAATTTTGAAAAACCATTCCAACTTTTTCACGAAATTTGTCAATGTTCAAATTTTTATCCGCAAGGTCAAATTCATCCACGCAAATATGTCCGTCAGATAGTTCTTCAAGCCCATTTATACATCTCAAAAATGTACTTTTCCCCGAACCTGACGGTCCAATCACACTTATCGCTTCCCCTTTTTTCACATTAAGACTTATATCTTTTAAAACAACATTATCTCCATACTGTTTTTTCAAATTTTCTACTTTAATCATACTTTTAACTTATCCTCCACTTTCTTGAACAATTTAGACAATAATTTAATTACTATATAGTAAATTGCCGCAACTATAAGCATAGTTTCAAATGTTTTAAAATTAGTTTTATAAGCAACTTGCCCTTCTTTCATCAAATCTGCCACTCCAATTACAACTAATAAGGAAGTGTCTTTTAGTGAACTTATAAACTGATTTAAAATGGCAGGAATCATATTTTTAATAGCCTGTGGCAAAATTACTTTAGTCATAGACTTGTTAAAAGAAAGCCCCAAACTTCTAGCCGCCTCCATTTGTCCTTTGTCTATCGCCTGTATTCCGCCTCTAAAAATTTCAGCTAAAAATGCTCCAGCATTTAGTGCGATTATAATTATCCCTGAAATTTCAGGAGAAAGCATTCCTGGCTCACTGCTCAAATGAAATGTCAATTTTAAAAGTTTTGGAAGCAGCGGCACAACTCCGAAATAGAAGAATATTGTCTGAACCATAAGTGGCGTTCCTCTTATTAAATCAATATATTCTTTTCCTAAAAATTGCGAAACTTTTATCATTTTCGAGTGAAAACCTTTTTTATCTGTTGGCACAAAATTTAAATATCCTATTCCTAAACCAATCAATGTTGCAAAAAATAATGAAACAACCGTGATATAGATGGTAATCGCAAGTCCTCTTAAAAATTTCAGTCCGTAACCAGTCAAAATTCCCCTGTAAGAATCAATAACTCCAGCAATTCCGCCTTTTTCCACAGTTTTTCCACCTTTAGTATATCTGTCAACAATTTTTTGATATTCGCCATTTTGTCTTAAAGTCTTCAAACCTTTATTAAACTCTTCCAGCAACTCTTTGTGAGTCCCCTTTTTTACCATAAATCCATTTCCAACATTTGTCAGCTTTCCAGTTCCAACTTTTAACTGTGTATCTGGATCTTGATTCAAAGTGTACAAAACTACCGGTAAATCTTCAAATCCCGCATCAGCCTGTTTATTTTCAACCGCCTTTAACATTGAAACTGTGTCATCATAAATTCTTACTTCAGATTTTCCCTTCAAATTTTCTTGAACATATCTTTCCCCTGCAGTTCCACTTTTAACCGCAAGTCTTTTTCCAACCAAATCTTTTCCAGTTTTTATCGTATTATTATCTCTATGAATTATCGCAACAATTCCTGTATCGTAATATGGATCAGAAAAATCAACAACTTTCTTTCTCTCCTCAGTAATATTCGCCCCCGCAATCGCACCATCAATTTGCCCAGATTCCATCGCAGGAATAATTCCTCCAAAATCCATCGGCTGAATTTCCACTTCAAATCCTTGAGTTTTTGCCACCGCCTTCATCAAATCCACATCAATTCCCTTATCCACATTGTTCTCCTTAAAAGAAAACGGCGGATAAATCAGATCTACTGCAATAATATATTTTTTACCTGTCTTTGCATTTGGATTTTTCACTTCTTTTTTCCCACAAGCTGTAAAAAATATTAAAATTGTCAATACGAGCGACACTAAAACTAATGTCCTTTTTTTCATTTTCCCTCCTAAACTCTCAAATTAAAATTATATCTAAAAATAATAAAATTTTTTTCAATATATAAATTTTACTACAAAAAAAATATATTGTCAAAGAAAATATAACCAAATTTATAATAAAACTTTTAAAATTTTGATGAAAAAAAACGACTAAAATGATATAATTTATTTGATAATAAAAAATTTTAATTATGAATAAATTTATAAAAAGTTGGGCTAAAAATGTGAGATTTACATTAAAAAGTAGAGCATAGCAGTATAAAATTTGAACATTAATTAAAAGCAGAGAAGGAGTTTTTTAATTATGAAAAAAGATACGCCAATTCAAATACTTCAATTATCAAAGAGATCTTATAATGTTTTAGAAAAATTTAATATTATTACTGTTCAAGATTTATTAACTGTTTCGATAGAAGATATAAAAAATTTCAAAGGGATAGGAAAAAAATCTATTCAAGAAATATTATCAAAGATAGAATTACTAAAAGATCATAATTTTGATAATATAGATATTTCTGAAATAGAAATGAAAATATCAAAAGATAAATATTTCACAAATAAATTTGGAGAAAAATATAAAGATATTCCTATTGAGGATTTAGGACTTTCAGAAGAAAGTAAAAATTTTTTAAAGGAACTTGGTATAGAGTATTATTCAGAACTTCTTACCAAGGGTGATGAGGAATTTGAATTACCAGAATATTTGGAAAATACAGTACAAAAGGAAATAAAAAGTATAAGAAGGGATCTTAACATTGAAGTTCCAATAAATATAAGGGGAGATATAAGTATAAATTATTTAAGACTTTCAGCAAGAGCTAAAAATTGTTTGAAGATTGCTAATATTAAATACTGTTCTCAGCTTTTTTATAAAACGAAAGAAGAATTGAAGGCAATAAAGCAAATGGGGGGAAAGACTCTAAAAGAACTGCAAAGATTTAAATTTCTTATATTTTTTTATTTTGGAATACCAGCTAATATTGAAGATAAGGAATCAGAAGAAGAAAAAATTTCAAAAGAAAGTGTTGATTTTTTAAAAAAAGTTGCTAAAATATTAAATTGCAATACTGAAAAGCTGATTTCAAATATTTCTGATCACTATTTTTCTTTTGTGCAGTATACTGATTTAACAGAGGAAAATGATTATAATTATATAACTGAAAATATAGTTTCGCTTTTATGGTGGAAAAATAGTTATGGGAAAGAAAAGTGGTTAAAATATATTATTAGGCAAATATCTAAAAATATTTACGGAATTGAAGAAGATGTTTTATGGGAAAGTATTCCTGAAATTTTAAAAGATAAAAAAATATATAAAAAAACTATTGAATATTTATGCGAATCAAACTTAATTAAAAAGTTATATGATGATAGATTTGTAATTGTATATAAAAGTGTTAAAGAAGAAGTGTACAATTATTTGACAGAAAATGAAGCAAATATCTTTTTAAATAGAATTTCTGGGAAAACATTGGAAGAAATAGGAGATACTTTAGAGATAACAAGAGAAAGAGTAAGACAGATTGAAGCAAAAGGATTGAAAAAATTATCTTTTGGAAAATTTAAAGAAGATTTTTTTAAGGATATATATTTAAAATATGATGTAAATAAAGAATCATTTCTAGTTGCTTTAAAAGAAGAAGAAACATATAACTATTTAAGTTTGAGATATAGAAATGAGCTAAATCAAGTTAAAAATAAGAGAAAACCATTACAGGAGCTTTTAGAAGATGAAGAAATTCCTGCTATAATTCGGAGAGCTTTTGAAAAATTTGTTTATAAAGATTATATTACTTTCGATAAAGAAAGAATACTTGTGGGGAGAGCAAGTTTTACAAATTATATTATAAAGCATTTTGCTAATGATGGAATGTCTTATATTGAATTTAAAGAAATGTATGATATGTTTTTAACTGAATTAGGTTATGAAAAAGAAGAAAGTCTTAAAATTGTGGATAGAAGTTATGAAAATCGTATAAGAGATGATATGAATGTTTTATGGAAACCAAAGAAAAAATTTAGATATTATAATATTTTAGGATATGATTTTAGCGACTTTTTAGAAACTTTAAATTTAAGCCAGTATAAAAATGAGGAATATTCAAGTCTGAAATTTTTTAAAATGTATCCTGATTTAATGAAAATGTATGATATTCGTGATGAATATGAACTTCATAATTTGTTAAAAAAGATATGTACTGTGGATAAATATCTTGAAATAAAATTTGGTAGAATGCCGTCAATAGAATTTGGTAAAGCTGATAGAGAACAGCAGGTAAAAGAGTTATTGTCGTTATTATCTCCTATTTCAAAACAGGACTTTATAAATGAATACGAAGATTTTTATGGGGTTGATTCTAAAACATTTGCAGCTAATTATCTTTCTTACATAGATGAATATAATTGCAGTGGAATATACGATATAACATTTGAAGAGTATGATGATTCAATTTTTCTTGAGCTAAAAGATATATTATCTGAAGAACTTTATACAGTTCAAGAAGTTAAAGAAAAAATTGAAAAAACATTTCCAAACTATAAAAAGGAATTTTTGAATCCAATTTTATTAAAAAAATTAGGATATAAAATTTCTGGAGGATATATTGTAAAAAGTCAATATGACTCAGCATCTAGTTATTTTTATCAATTTTTACAAAAAAATGAGATTGTAAAATTGGATGATATATCTTCTAAAATAAAATCTTTGCCGATGTTTACTTCTCAAATTTATAGATTAAAATATGTATATGAAATTATTGAATTTTCACCAAATAAATTTGTTAATTTTAGTAAATTGAAAAAACTAGGAATAACAAAAGATGATTTAAAACAATATTGTTCAGATGTTTTAGAATTTATAGGAAAAGATAAGTATTTTACAACATTTTCATTGAAGAAAAATGGATTTTATCATGAATTAGATGAACTGGGATTTGACGATTATTTTTATACATCTATTCTTATTGAAGATAAGAATAGAATTTCCTATAGAAGAATAGGGAAAAATAAACTTATGTATAGTAATGGTGAAGGAGCAAATTTTGAAGATTTTTTAGAGCGTATTGTGTATAAACAGGAAAAACTTTATATAGAAGTTTATGACTTAAATGATTTATTAAGAGATGAATATAATATTGTGCTTGATGTGCACGATGTTATTAGTTCTGTAAAGTCTACTTCTATGTTTTATGACCCTATTTCTAAAATAGTGTTTGCAGATTATGAAATTTATTATGAGGTGATATAAATGAATTTATTAGAAAACGATTTAGCAGAAAAGTCTGTATTTAAAACAGAAAATAAAAAAAAATTAGTCATCAGAAATCATTCAAAAGATTATCCAATTTATAAGATTAGATTGGATAAGTTATTTTACAATGATCAAAATGATAGAATTTCCACTTGGATTTCAAGATATAAAATGGAAAATAATATTGATAAAATAGATTATTCTGATAGAGAAAGTTATAATGAAATTATTCATAGGTTTATTACAGAAAGTAATTATAATGCATTAAAAAAAACTCAGCAAAATATAAAAGCTATCGGGCAAGTGGAAGCAGGAGTTGTATTGTTAGATGGACGTATTATTGATGGAAATCGGAGATTCACATGTTTAAGAAATATTGAGAAGGAAACTCATAAAGAGCAGTATTTTGAAGCTGTTATATTGGATTACAGTATTGAGAATAATGAAAAAGATATAAAAATGTTAGAACTTATGTTACAGCATGGTGTTGACGAAAAAGTTGGATATAGTCCTATTGAAAGATTAGTGGGAATTTATCATGATATTGTGGAAACAAAATTATTAACGACAGCAGAATATGCTAAAAGTGTAAATGATACAGAAAAAAATATAATTTCAGAAGTTGAAAGAGCAAATTTATTAGCTGAGTTTCTAGAATTTATTGATGCAGAAAAACAATTTCATTTGGCTAGAGATTTAGATCTTGTAGATCCTTTAAAGGAATTACAGAAAATGTTAAAAAAAGTTAATGATGAAGATACTAAAGAAAATTTGAAGAATGCTGTATTTAGTCAATTTTTAAGTAAACCTGCTGGAGATTTAACTAGATATATAAGAAAAATAAATGATATTGCAGATACTCCAAAACATTTAGAAAATTACTTAGAAGAGCAATTGCCAATTGTGGAACAAATTTGTGAAAAATTAGAAGAATCTGATAAAAATGTAAGTAAAAAAATCGGCGAAATAGCAGAAGATAAAAAAATAAAAAATGAGTTTTTGCGTACAACAGAAAAGTATGTTACAAGATCTGCAGGGGAAAAAACTAGAAATGCACCGTTAAAATCTATGGAAAAGGCATGTAATGGTTTAGATGAGATTGATCTTAAAATTTTGGATAAATTAAAAGATAAGCAAATAGAAGAATTAAAAGGGAAAATAGATGAATTAAAGGAAAAAATTGAGAAGTTAGAAGATAGATTAGAAGAGATTGATCAAAAAACTGGGGAGGAAACCGATAGTGAATGATAATTTGACACTTCAATTTGAAAATAATAATTTAGTTCTTGTTTCTTCTTCGATGATTTCTAATTTAAAGAGAAATAGAGTTTATAAATTACAATTAAAAAGATATGTTTCTAGGGATAAGACAGAGGAAAATAAATTATTTTTTAGAAAAGAAATAGGTTATATAAAATATAAAAAAATAATTGAAATAATAGAAAACTATTCTTCAAAAAATAATATTGATTTTCACGTTTCAAAAGAAGTGGAAGAGTACATACAAAAAAGAGAAATATATATTAATGAAAGATCAAGAGTGGGTTTAGGAATTAAAAGTCAGACTGAGGAAATCTTGGAAAAATATAACAGTTATAGAGCTGTTATTGATAGTCAAATGGTAAGAAAATTAAGGGAAAAACAGGCTTGGGATTCATTTTTTATGTTTGCAATGAGAAAATCTGCTAATTTTTCTGTACCCGGTTCTGGAAAAACATCTTCAGTTTATGGAGTTTTTAGTTTTTTATCCTACAAAGGTTTGGTAGATAAAATAGTTATGATCGGGCCTAGAAGTTCTTTTATTTCGTGGAAAGATGAATTTTATAATTGCTTTAGTAATAAAAGAAAATTAGAATTATTTAATATTCAAGATTATTCAAATTCAAGAGATAAGAAAAATGCCTTATTGTATAAAGCAGTTCATAAAAAAAATTTACTACTTTTTAATTATGAAAGTTTAGATTCTATTTTGGAAGAGGTAAAAAATATTATAGATGATAAAACACTGCTTGTTTTTGATGAAGTTCATAAAGTAAAAAATCCAAATGGTAAAAGAGCTAAGAATGCTCTCAAAATATCATATAATGCTAGATATACAATAGCATTAACAGGAACACCCCTTCCAAATTCGTATCTTGACATTAAGAATTTATTACATATTTTATATCATGAAGAATATAATGACTTTTTTGGTTTTGGAGATGCCCAGTTAAGGATTCCAAGTGAATATGATATAGAAAATATCAACAAAAAAATCAAACCATTTTTTTGTAGAACAACAAAAAAGCAATTGGAAGTTCCTGAGGTTAATCCAGATATTATTTTGCCATGCAAACTATCAGATAAAGAAAATAAAATTTTTAATATTTTATTGTTAAAATATGCTAAAAACAAATTAGCATTAATTATTAGGTTATTACAGTTAGAATCAAATCCTAAAATGTTATTAAAAGCTATATCTGAAAATCAAGAAGATTTTTCAGCTATATTGGATACTACATCAGATCCAGAAGATATTGATTATGTTGATTATTCACAGGATATCAAAGATTTAATAAATTCTTTTGGTAAAACTGAAAAATTTAATTCCTGTATTCAACAAGTAAAGCAACTTAATTCAGAAGGGAAGTCAGTAATTATCTGGTGTATTTTTGTTGATTCAATTCGACAGTTGGCTTCTCAATTGGAAAAGGAGGGAATATCTGCAGGTGTCATTTTTGGTAGTACTTCAGAAGAAGAAAGAAAAAATATATTAAATAAATTTAAAGAAAAAGAAATTGATGTATTAATTACAAATCCACATACCTTAGCAGAATCAGTTTCTTTGCATTCTGTTTGCCACGATGCAATTTATTACGAATATAGTTATAATTTAGTACATTTGTTACAATCAAAGGATCGAATACATCGTTTAGGATTAAAAGAAGGGCAATATACACAATATTATTTTTTACAAAGTATATTTGTAACAAGAGATGGATTTGAATATTCTTTAGATCAAAAAATATATCAAAGACTTTTAGAAAAAGAAAAAATTATGTTAGATGCAATTGATGAAGATATTTTAGAATCTTTAGGAAGTATAGAAGATGATATTGAAGTTATATTTAAAGACTTAAAACTTTAAATTAAATAGTAGGATTTTTGAGAGTGTAAAAATTTTAACAAAAGATAGCAAGAAGTCTCCGGCTTCTACAAGCGGGAGATGAATTGCTTTTTTTTGTAAAAAAAATTGAAAAAAGGATATATTTATGATATAATTTATTCAGTGAAATAATATAAAAGTAGGTAATAATAATGTCATATAATAGCAATTATCATTCAGTATTTGATATAAATTATCATATGATTTTTTGTATAAAATATCGAAGAGAAGTAATTAATGATGAAATTTCTAATAGATTGAAAGAGATTTTTGAAAAAATATGTCCGAAGTATAACATTGTTCTTAAAGAATGGGAACACGATGTTGATCATATTCATATGTTGATTAATGCTATGCCTAATACTGAACTTTCTAAGTTTGTAAATACTTACAAAAGTGCTTCCAGCAGGTTGATAAAAAAAGAATTTCCTGAAATAAGGGGAAGATTGTGGAAAGAATATTTTTGGAGTAGAAGTTACTTAGTTGTAAGTGTCGGAGGTGCACCGTTAGAGATAATTAAAAAATATATTCAAAATCAAAAGGAGGTGTAATTTTATGAAATATAATTTAGCATTCAGATACAGAATTTATCCAAATAAAGAGCAGGAATTATTGATAAATAAGACTTTTGGATGTGTTCGTTTTGTTTACAATACGATTTTGTATGCTGCAAATAAATTTTATGAAGAAACGGGAAAAAATAAAATAATTACATCTGCCAGTTTAAAAATTGAAAACCAATTTTTGAAAGAAGTAGACAGCTTGGCACTTGCAAATGCTCAATTAAATGTAAAACGATCGTTTATGAATTTTTTTCAGAAGAGAGCGAAATTTCCGAGGTTCAAATCTAAAAAGAATAGTGTTAAAAGTTATACGACAAATTGTGTGAATAATTCGATACGAATTGAGGAGAATAAATATTTGATTTTGCCAAAATTGAAAAGAGTAAAATTAAAATATCATAGAGAAATACCAAAGAATTATAGAATAAAGTCGGTAACACTAACAAACAGTAATGGAAATTACTATGTTTCTGTTTTGACGGAATTTGAAAAAGAAATTCAAAAAATGCCAAGTAGCGATAAAGTAATTGGGCTTGATTTTTCAATGCCTGAATTATTTGTCAGTTCTGAAAACCAAAGGGCTGATTATCCAAGATATTTTAGGATGCTGGAGAAAAAATTGAAAAAATTACAGAAATCATTATCAAGAAAAGTGAAATTTTCTAAAAATTGGTATAAACAAAAAATGAAAATATCAAAATTGCATGAATATATCAAAAATTGTCGAAGAGATTTTTTGCATAAATTATCGAAAAAATTGTCTGAAGTGTATAATGCTGTGGTTGTTGAGGATTTGAATATGAAAGGGATAAGTCAGGCATTAAATTTTGGTAAAAGTGTAGGAGATAATGGGTGGGGAATGTTTTTGAAGATGCTTGAGTATAAACTGATGTTTTTAGGAAAGCAATTTTTGAAGATAGATAAGTGGTTTCCATCGTCGAAAACTTGCAGTAAATGTGGAAATATTAAAGAGGAACTGAAATTATCAGAAAGAAGTTATAAATGTGAGTGCTGCGGGATTGAAATTGATAGAGATTACAATGCGGCATTGAATATAAGAAACATTGGAAAAGCGATGTTGAAATATTAAGAAAATAAAAGAAGACAGGGTAGGAACTACCCGAAGAGCTTGGTAAATATATTTGGCTAGCAAAAGCAGATACTTCCCAAGAAGCTCCCGCTTCTAAAAGCGGGAGTAGTTCACTAATTTGATAAGGAGTATAAAATTGAAAACAGAAGTAACTGTTATTGGCGGTGGAGCAGCTGGACTTATGGCAGCGATCACTGCTAAAAAAAATGGAAGAGATGTCGTTATTTTAGAGCGAAAAGATAGAATTTTGAAAAAAGTTTTGGTCACGGGAAATGGACGATGTAATTTGAGTAATGTCAATGCAACAAATGAAAATTACTTTGGGATTGAAAAACAAAAACAGGATATAAATCATATTTTAAATAATTTTTTGCCAACTGATGTAATTGACTTTTTTGAAAATAAAGTTGGAATCATTTGCAACGAAGAAAGTCGTGGAAAACTTTATCCACTTAGTGGACAAGCGGCATCAATTGTAGATGGACTCAGATTTTATGCACAAAACCTTAGAATTCCTATTTATACGGATTTTTATGTCACAAAAGTCACAAAAGAAATGTTTGAATTTAAAATTTTTTCCGAAGATAAAAGACAAATTAACTCGAAAAAAATAATTCTTGCAACAGGCGGAATTTCTTACCCTGAACTTGGCTCAAACGGAAGCGGCTACCAAATTGCAGAAAATTTTGGTCACAGTTTAACAAAACTTGTACCAACAATTGTTCAGCTAAAAACTGAAAAACATAAAATAAAGGGATTACGCGGAATAAAATTAGATGCAAAAGTCAGCGCTTTTGGAAAAAATGAAGATAAATTTGAGAAAATTTGTACCTATGAAGGAGAACTGCTATTTACTGATTACGGAATTTCGGGAAATGTCGTCTTTAATATTTCTTTTGTTTTTCCGCTTTACAAAGAAGTTGAATTTGAAGTTGATTTTATGCCAAAATTTGATTATAATAATCTTTTTACAATTTTGAAAAAAAGAAGGGAAATACTAAAAAATATGACAATGGAGCAATATTTTAATGGAATGATTAACAAAAAATTAGGTCAATTTTTGACTAAAATGTCAGGAATTCCAAAATTGTCAAAAAATATTTCAGAACTTACCGACAATGAAATAAAAAAAATATGTACAATTTTAAAAAAATATAAAATAAAAATATTGGATACAAACGGCTTTAAAAACGCACAAGTTACCGCCGGCGGAATTCCTTTGAGCGAAATAAATCTAGAAAATTTGGAATCAAAAAAAACAAAAGGGCTTTATTTTGCTGGAGAAGTTATGGATGTCTATGGTGAATGTGGTGGATTTAATCTGCATTGGGCGTGGGCGAGTGGAAAATTTGCTGGAGAAAATATTTAATAAAAAAAATGTGAGAGGAAAAGAAATGCTTAAAATTAATAATATAAAAATGCCTGTAAAACACAACGAGAACGACTTAAAAAATGTTGTCTGCAAACTTTATAAAATTAATAAAAATGAGATAAAAAGTTTTGAAATTGCAGGACAGGCGATTGACGCTAGAAAAAAAAATAATGTTGTCTTTGTCTATGCTGTAAATATCGAGCTTGAAAACAAAAAAAAATTTGAAAATATTAAAAATATAAAAAAATTTGAAAAACAAATTTATTCTATTTCAAAAATAGAAAATTTTTCTGAAAATGAGAAAATAAAAAGACCCGTTGTAGTTGGAAGCGGACCTGCTGGAATTTTTGCGGGACTTGTGATGGCTGAAGCTGGGCTTAAACCGATTATTATTGAGCAGGGAAAAAATGTCGACGAGAGAAAAAAAGATGTCTACAATTTTTTTAAGACAAGAAAATTGAATAAATATTCAAATGTACAATTTGGTGAAGGTGGAGCTGGCACTTTTTCTGACGGAAAATTAAACACTAACACGAATAATTTTAGAATGCAAAAAATTTATGATGAGCTGATTTTAGCAGGAGCCGAGAAAAAAATAAGTTACATGTCAAAACCGCACATTGGAACGGACAAACTTATTGGAATTATGAAAAATATCAGAAAAAAAATTGAAAGCCTCGGCGGAGAATATAGATTTTGCACAAAACTTACAAAAATTAATTACGAAAACAATAAATTAAAAGAAATCGAAGTTGAAGATTTAGAAAATGAAAAGAAATACACTGTCTCAACGAATATCGCAGTTTTAGCGATTGGACATAGCGCAAGAGAAACATTTTATATGTTAAATGAACAAAAAGTCCAAATGGAGCGAAAAATTTTTTCTGTGGGAGTTAGAATCGAACACAAGCAAAGTATGATAAATAGAGCTCAATACGGAAAATTTGCTGATAAGTTGCCATCTGCCGAGTACAAATTAAATGTCAAAACTTCTAATGGAAGAGGAGTTTACACTTTTTGCATGTGTCCCGGCGGAGTTGTAGTACCGTCTGCAAGTGAAGAAAATAGGTTAGTTGTAAATGGAATGAGTTATTCTAAAAGAAATTTAGAAAACGCAAATTCGGCAATTTTAGTAAATGTTTTTCCAGATGATTTTGAAGGAAATTCAGTTCTTGCTGGAATTGAGTTTCAGCGAAAATTGGAAGAAAAAGCCTTTATTCTTGGTGGAAGTGACTACAAAGCTCCCGTTCAGCTATTTGGAGATTTTTTAAATAACAAAGTTTCAAAAAAATTGGGAAATGTAAAGCCAAGTTACCTTGCAGATTACAAATTTGCCGACTTAAATCAGATTTTTCCTGAATATATAAACTCTTCTCTAAAAGAAGGAATAACGCTTATGGACAAAAAAATAAAAGGATTTGCAAATTATGATGCCATTTTAACTGGTGTGGAAAGTAGAAGTTCATCTCCTGTAAAAATTCCAAGAAATGAAAAATTTTTTGCCAATATCGAAGGAATTATGCCTTGTGGAGAAGGTGCTGGATATGCTGGCGGAATAATGTCTGCTGCCGTTGATGGAGTGAAATGTGCTGAATTTGTTGTGGAATATTTTAAAGATTTGATGAGTAAATAAAAATTCTAAATAAAAAGAGGGTGTAATTTTTTTATACACACTCTTAACTTTTTTATTAATTCAATAAATTAATCAATAAATTTTACTTTATCTTCCATTTCCAAATATCTCTTATTCCCAATAATTTTTTCCAAATCTAAATTTGAACGAATATTTCCACTATCAAGTTCTAAAAGTATTTTTTTTATTTCCTTCGTTGTAAATCCTATTCTTTTTAATTCTTTTTCGCTACATTTGTTAATATTATATTTCATAATTTCCCTGCCATAATTTTCTTTTGGATTTTTTATTTTTTCTTTATCAACAAAAAGATATTTTTTAGAAATTTCCAATCCCGATTTTCCAAACCTTTCAACATTTTTCATCTCTTCAATATCTAAAATTATCCCAGTTTCATCACGAAACTTTATAATATTTTCTGCTTTTGATTTTGAAAACCCTAATTTTAACAAATCTGCGTATTCGACACTATTTACATCAAATTTTTTCTTTTTTTTTGTAAAGTCATTACTTTCTTTAGCTTTTTCTTTTTTGTAATTCACTTCTTTACTGATTTCAATATTTGGCTTATTCTTATCCTCAATAAAAAGTCTTAAAAAATTTCCCACAATTAAAAGCATAACAAAAATAATAATATATTTTATTTTCATAATTAAATCCCCCCAGATTTTTTTATTTTTTAAAATTATTAAATTTTATATTTTAATTTTTATTAAAAATATTTTTGAACTTTTCATTATTTAAACTTTAACTTATTTAGTAAATTTCACCGTTTAATTTTCAAATTTACTAAAGAATCTTTTTATTTTATCTTTAAATGATTTTCCTTCTTTGTAATTTTTAGTTTCCAGAGAACCGTCAAATTCTCTTAAAATTTTCTTTTGTTTTTCAGATAAGTTTGTTGGAGTTTCTATTTTTATTCTCACTATTTCAGAACCTTTTCTAGCTCCATAGCTTATTCCTTTTTCCCTCAACTTAAATTCTTTTCCATTTTGTGTTCCTTCAGCTATTTTTATTTTTACTTTTCCGTTAAGAGTAGGTACTTCGACTTCTCCACCTAAAATTGCTGTTGTAATTCCAACTGGTACATCACAATAAATATCAAGTCCTTGTCTATCAAAAATTTCATGTTTTTTCACGGTTATAAATATGTATAAATCTCCGTAGATTCCATCATTTCTTCCAGCATTTCCACCATCTCTTACGACAAGTCTTTGACCAGTTTCCACTCCAGCTGGTATTTTTATTTTTCTTGTAACTGTTTCATGTTCCACTCCAGTTCCATGACAATGACTACAAGCTTTTTCAGGTACTTTTCCAGTTCCATGACATACATCACATTCCTGTGTCATCACTTGCATTCCAAAAATGGATCTTTGCTGCATTCTTATATGTCCAGAACCATTACATTTTGTACAAGTTTTCATATGACTTCCAGCTTCTGCTCCAGAGCCGTGACAAGATTTACATTTTCCATCTCTTTTATATTTAATCTCTTTTTCTACACCATTTGCGACTTCTTCCAACGTTAAGGTAAGATTATATCTCAAATCATCACCTTGATTAACTTTTGGACCTTGACTTCGGCTTCTTCCACCGCCACCAAAAAAGCTTCCAAAAATATCTCCTAAATCGTCAAAATCAAATCCTTGACCATTTCCAAATCCGCTAAAGCCTCCACTAAAACCTCCAGCTCCAGTACCGCCGCCACCATTTTCAAATGCCGCATGTCCATACTGGTCATAAGTTGCTTTTTTCTGTGGATCTGACAAAATTTCATACGCCTCATTTATTTCTTTAAATTTTTCTTCAGCATTCTTTTTTTCTGCATCTGACGAATTAGAAAATTTATCCGGATGATATTTCATTGCTGCTTTTCTATATGCCTTTTTTATATCTGATTCGCTCGCATCTTTACTTACTCCAAGCACTTCATAATAATCTCTTTTTGCCATTTTCTCCACACCTCCTTTTTTTCAGAGATGTTCTCCTTTCTTTACGCATTATTTTTATTTCAATGTTTCAAAAAAGAGTTTATCTCTTTTTTATTTGTATAATTTTTATAATATTCCTTTAATTACTATCTTTGCAGTAAAAGTCTTATCTTTTTCCAATTTTAAAATCCCTTTTTTATCTTCCAGTTTTCCTGTACAATCTTCAAAATCTGAAATTCCATACCAAGGTTCTATACACACATAAGGAGCTTTTGGCTTACTCCAAAATGCAATATATGGGAATCCTTTATATTCAACGCTTAATTCTTTAGAATTTTTATTATTTTTTATTGTAACTTTTTCTGATTTTAAACCTTCAAATACTATTGCATCGTCATCAAATACATTTTCAGTAATTTGAATCTTGTTAACATTATTTAAATAATCAACTTTTTCATCAAAAACTAGTCCATTATTAGTAAGTTTATATTTTTGCGAAGTTTCATTTTTTTCAAATTCCAAGTAATAGTCATCTAATTTTAGATTGTCATTCACATTAAGTGCAAATGCAGGATGTGTTCCAAGTGAAAAATACATATCAGAATCATTTTTATTTACAACATTGTACTCAATTTCCAAAGCATTTCCAACAATTGTATAAGTTATAAACAATTCAAACTCAAACGGATACTTCTCCAAAGTTTCCTTATTTGAAGAAAATCTAAACTTCAAAGAATTTTCAGTCTTCTCAACTAGTTCAAAATCTTCAGTCCGAGCAAACCCATGCCGTGTAGAAATCTCATATTTATTTCCATCAAAACTATAAGCCCCATTTTTTATAGTCCCAACAAACGGAAACAACACAGGTGAGCTGGCAGCCCAAAACTCAGGATTCCTGTCCCACATAAACTCTTCTCCATTTACTTTGTAACTTCGTAATTCTGCTCCTCTATCTGCAACTGCAATTTCAATATTTCCATATTTTAAAGTATTTATTGTACTTTCCACCTTTAACACATCCTTTTTTAAAGATTTTATTTTAATTTATTTTGATTTTTCACTTTTATCATTGTACCAAATTTCTTTGCCAACCTCATTATACCAGTCTAAATTTATTTTTTCATATTCCCCTTTGTAGTTTGAAAATAACTTTTCAATATTGCTTAGTTCTTTTTCTTCTAATTTCTTTACTTTTGATTTTAAATTTTTTCTTATAATAAGTTTTATCCTTTTTATTTTATGAAAAGAATAGAGAAATCAATTCTCTATTCTATAAAACTAATTTATATTTTGTAACTGACTTTTAACTTCTTCTACATCTTCATCTGACAGTTTACAAATTGTGAATAATTTTCTATTTATTCCGTTAATAGAAGTTCCTACAAGTAAACCATCATTTTCAACAATATAAAATCTATCGTGTATGTCATTACTTTGAATACATATTATATCATCATTATTTAAATTACAAATACCTTTTATCATTTCTAAAACTTGTTCTTTATTCGAATCATCTCTATAATAAACAAATATTTTTTTTGGAGCAACTGTCTCAAAAATTACTTGCAAATACCTACTAGTTTCTTCATTGTAACTAGTAAATATAAACGGATCTGTTACATAAAAAGTTTTATTTTTTTCTAATTTATCAAATTCATATCTTATTTTATCTATTCGTTGCTCTGTAGTCATATTTTTATTTAAAACAGATTCTCCATATGCTTTATAATTTCTAAAATAATCTTCACTTTCTATTTCTTCTATTTTTTCTACCCAATTATTAGAAATTATTTTTATTAACTGCTTTAAAGTCAAACTATATAAATTTTCCTCAGTAAAAATATTCAGATTCCCTTCAGAATCTTCACCTGAAAAAACATAATTATTTAATTTATTTTTTGACTCATCATTATTACACCTAATTTTATAGTAATGTATCATTTTATTTTTCCTTTTCTCAAAATTTTATAAAAAATACGTTTTAATTAATCCACAACTTCCGCATCTTCCACATCATTAGCACCAGAATCATTATTTTCTCCAGCTGTTTCTCCGCCTTGTGCCGCTTGTTGGGCTTGAGCTGCTTCTTGGTACATTCTTGTTGCAAATCCTTGAGATACTTTCGACAATTCTTCGATTCCTTTTCTGATTGCTTCGATGTCGTCTCCATCTTTTACTTTCTTCAATTCTTCGATTGCTTTTTCGATGTCTTCTTTTTCAGTTCCTTGCAATTTAGATTCATTTTCTTTTATAGTTTTTTCAGTTGCAATTACTAATTGGTCAGCTTGGTTTCTAGCTTCTACTAATTCTTTAAATTTAGCATCTTCAGCTTCATTTGCTTCAGCGTCTTTTTTCATTTTTTCGATGTCTTCTTTAGACAAATTAGATGAACCAGAAATTGTTACTGTATTTTCTTTTCCTGTTCCCAAATCTTTAGCAGATACATGCACGATACCATTTGCATCAATATCAAATGTTACTTCGATTTGAGGTACTCCTCTTGGTGCAGGTGGAATATCGTTTAAGTTAAATTCTCCTAATTTATGGTTGTCAGCCGCTCTAGCTCTTTCTCCTTGCAATACAACGATTGATACTGCTGGTTGATTATCTGCCGCTGTTGAGAATACTTGTGATTTTTTAACTGGCACAGTAGTATTTCTATCAATAATCTTAGTAAATACTCCACCCATTGTTTCAATTCCTAATGACAATGGAGTTACATCCAATAACAATACGTCTTTAACGTCTCCCATTAATACTCCACCTTGAATAGCTGCTCCTGCTGCTACAACTTCATCAGGGTTAATTGATTTATTAGGTTCTTTTCCAAAGAATGATTTAACCCATTCTTGAACTGCTGGGATTCTTGTTGATCCACCAACTAGCAAGATTTCATCAATTCCGCTTGGATCTAAGTTTGCATCTTCCAACGCTTGTTTAACAGGCTCTTTAGTTGCTTCAACCAAGTCTTTTGTTAATTCATCAAATGCTGCTCTAGTTAATTTCTTTTCCAAATGTTTTGGTCCACTTGCATCCATTGTGATGAATGGTAATGAAATTTGTGTTTCTAATGTAGTTGATAATTTTTTCTTGGCATCTTCTGCTGCATCTTTCAATCTTTGAACTGCCATTTTATCATTTCTCAAATCAATTCCAGTTTCTTTTTTAAACTCATCAGCCAACCAGTCAATAATTTTTTGGTCAAAGTTGTCTCCACCTAAGTGGTTGTTTCCTGAAGTTGAAATAACTTCTACTACTCCATCTCCAATTTCTAGTACCGATACATCAAATGTACCTCCACCTAAGTCAAATACTAACACTTTTTCTTCTTTTTTCTTATCTAATCCATAAGACAATGCCGCTGCTGTTGGTTCATTAATAATTCTTTGGACTTTCAGTCCTGCAATTTCTCCAGCATCTTTAGTCGCTTGTCTTTGAGCATCAGTAAAGTAAGCTGGTACAGTAATAACTGCTTCTGTTACAGTTTCTCCTAAATAACTTTCTGCATCTTTTTTCAATTTTTTCAAAATCATTGCTGAAATTTCTTGTGGTGTATAGTCTTTTCCATGAATATTTACTTTATAGTCTGATCCCATTTGTGTTTTTATTGAAATTACTGTTGAATCAGGATTTGTAATCGCTTGTCTTTTAGCAATTTCCCCTACAATAATTTCTCCATTATCTTTAATATTTACTACTGAAGGTGTAGTTCTTCCTCCATCACTATTCGGTATTATCGCAAAGTTTCCACCTTCCATAACTGCCACGCAGCTGTTTGTTGTCCCTAAATCTATTCCTATTATTTTACTCATATTTATCATTCTCCTTTAATTTTTAATTTATTTTTTATTTACTGTAACCATTGCTGGTCTAATAACTTTTCCTTTCAATTTATATCCTTTTTGGAACACTTTCACGATAACGTCATTGTCCAAATCTTCCACATTTTCAGTCATCATCGCTTGATGTTCATAAGGATTAAATTTTACGCCTTCTGCTGCTTCTAATTCTTCAACACCTTCTTCAGTCAAAAGATTTCTTAAATTTCTCAAAATCATATTAACTCCTTCAACTAACGCATCAAAATTTTTAGTTTCTGTAGAAGCACTTTCAGCTCTTTCTAAATTATCAATATTATCTAATAATTTTATAATAATTCCTTCAGAAGCATATTTTTTCATTTCAGCAACTTCATTTTCTTTTCTTTTTGTGAAGTTTTGAAATTCAGCTAATTTTCTTGTATAAGAACTTTTCCATTCTTCCAAGTCCTTTTCAAGTTTTGCTATTACTTCTTCTGGTGTTTCTTCTTTAACTTCTCTTTCAGAATCATCAACTTTAGCTTCTTTAGTTTCTTTATCTAGCGTTTCTTTTGATTCTTTAACTTTTTCTTCTTTTTCTTTTTCCATTCCCCTCTCACTTTCTTTTTATTTATTTTTTTTTAATAAATGCTGCACTTCTTCTGAAACATATTCAACAAGTCCAACCGTCTTTGAGTATTCCATCCGCTTTGGACCGATTACTCCCATCATTCCTTTAGCATCTCCAAAAGTGTAAACCGAAAATACAAAAGAAAAATCTTCCAGTCCAGCAATTCCCAAATCTTCTCCGAAAATAACATTTACTTCACCATCTTTATATTTATCCATTTGAATAAATTGTGAAAAAATATTTTTCAAATCATTTGGACTATTAAACAATTTTGCTCGACTTACAACTTTTACAATATCATTGCTCTCAAATAAATTTGAACTCCCTTCAAAAAATAATTTCCCTTCATTTAAATTGTGCTCTTCTTCCAATTCTTCTGGAATAAACAAATCTAAATCAGTTAAAAATTCTTTTAAATCTGATAATGTAAAAATTGAATTACTATTTTTTATTTTTTCATTTAAAAAATTGTTTATTTTATCAATTTCCTTTTCACTTACAGGATTTTCCAAATAAATATTAAGACTTTTCGTCAAAAATGTATCCATCACAACTACGGCTAACACATTTGTATCATTTATGTGTACAAATTGCACTTTTCTTATACTTTCCTGCCGAATTGACGGCTCCAATACCACTCCTGCATATTGGCTAATTTTTGACAGCAACCTTGAAGTTTCTTCAAAAATTGCGTCTATTTGATTTATTTTTTTATTGTAGGTTTCAAAGACTTTTGCTTTTTCCTCTTGAGAAATATCTCTTATCTTTAAAAGTTCTTCGACATAAAGCCTATATCCCTCGCTTGTAGGTATTCTTCCAGAAGATGTGTGAGTTTTTACAATTAACCCTTTATCCTCTAAATCTGCCATCGTATTTCTAATTGTGGCTGACGACACACCAATATTATACTTTTTTTCAAGTGTTCTTGAACCAACACTTTCACCAAAATCCAAATAATGCTTGATGACCGCCTTTAAAATTAATTGCTCTCTCTCATTCATCTTAACACCCTTTCCTTTTTGTTAGCACTCTAAGACTATTAGTGCTAATCACAAATATATAATAATATATTTTTTACTTTTTGTCAACTCTTTTTTTTAATTTTTTTTAAAACTTTTTTATAAATATATCTAAATAGACAAATTTAGCGTAAAAACATCGACTTCCATATATTTTTATTATATAATTATGTTGTAAGCAAGGAAACTTACGCTGTATATCTGTGATGTTACTGAATAAAAGTTTAAACGTTATTTAAGAACATCAGCTACAAAGAGCCACCATTTTTAGTGGTATTTTTTGAAAGGATTTTTTTATGGAGATATTTGTCTATTTGGATGAATCTGGAGTTTTTGATGTTAAACATAATAAATATTATGTTTACGGCGGAGTAATTTTTTTGAATAAAAATGATAAAGATGTGGAAAACAGAAAATATAAAATTATTAATGCAACAAAAAAGTTATAAAATTTGGCGTTATAATAAACCAAAAAGAAATACATCCAAAAATTTTTGAGAATAAAAAAAATAAGCAGTGATACCTATGCTTAAAAAATTGGAAATAAAAATCATTTAAAAAAACTGATAGCCGAAAAAAAAAATAATAGAAGAAAAAGTAGAAAATGTTTATATTTTCTTCGACGAATATTCAGTGACAACAAATAAAAAATATGAATTTTAAAGAAGGATTAATACAAGAATTTAAAAGCGGAACTTTTAATTCAAACTATGAAGTATACATAAAACCTATTTTTAAAAACTTAAAATATTTAGAAGTAAAATATTGCAATTCCGAAAAAACACCCATGATAAGACTAGCCGACATTACATCCAATTATTTATATAGCGGTGTTTTAAACAACAAACCTATACAAGATACAATTTATTTAAAAATGTTACCCTAAATAAAAAAATACATAGAAAGCTATATTTTTTATGAATTAAAATAAATATTTCAAAAATTTTGTGATTTAATAATCGATTTTTGAGAATATTCATAATTTTATATAAATATACACACATATTATCAGTAATAAAAAGATATGTTACCCATATGGCAACATATCTAAAAAGGAGTTATGAAGAAACAACATCCTTTTTAAAGAAAACCTAGTAAAATAAGGGCTAAATTTAAAAAATAGTCCAACATTAGTCCAACAAGAAATTATGAGAACAAAATCTCTAATTTTATAAAAAAAATTCAACATTATCTGTAAATTTTAAAAATAGAAAATCCAACTAGAAACAATATTAAATTTAGTTATTGTATTATTTTTTCTCACTATGCTAATTTAGATAGTGAGTTTTTTCTTGTAAGAGCCGATTTAAGAGCTTATTTTTGTTATTCAAGGGAAAATATCAAAAATAAGTTTAAATGCTCTCTACGGGGCTTATACAGAGTTATCCGAGATTGTATTTTTGACATAGTCTGTGAGATAAAGGCACAGTATTTTGCAAAGCTATCCCTATAAGTATGGCACTATTTTCTTGATTCTAATTAGTGTGGCTTTGAAATACAAATAATTTTTTTTGAGAAAATTAGCAACCATTAATTTAATTTGTATAAATTGTTGTAAAAATTATGAAATTAAAAATCTTGACTTCTATATTTTTTTATTATACAATTATATTGCAGATAGGAGACTAGACTGTATATCTGTGTAACTGAATGAAAGTTTAAGCGTTATGTAAGAACGCCAGCCACAGAGCCACCCGTTAAGGTGGTATTTTTTTTGAGAGGATATAAAAATAAATGGATATATTTGTTTATGCTGATGAGTCGGGGGTCTTTGATGTGAAAAATAACGAATATTATGTATATGGTGGAGTAATTTTCTTGAGTAAAAATGAAAAAGATAATGCGAATAGAAAATACTTGAATGTTGAAAAGAAAATCAGAGAACATTATACTCAATATTCGGAAATGGAACTCAAGGCAAATGTTTTGGATTCTAAAATAAAAAATAAAATATTCCGTTCGGCTAACGAATGTATAAAATTTGGGGTAGTTATAAATCAGGAAAAAATACGGAAAGAAATATTTAGACAAAAAAAATCAAAGCAAAGATATTTGGATTATGCTTTTAAAATAGGTCTTAAAAATTGTTTCTTAGAACTAATAAAAAACAATAAGTTAAAGCAAAAAGAGGCAACTAATATTTTTCTTTTTGTAGATGAACATACAACAGCAACAGATGGAAAATATGAATTAAAGGAGTCTTTACTTCAAGAGTTTAAATATGGAACTTTTAATATGAATTACAATAAGTTTTATATATTTATTTCCTAATATGGAAAATTTGAATTTACAATATTGTGATTCTAACAAACACGCTTTAATAAGATTATCAGATATAGTGACTAATTGATTATTTGGAGCTTGTTTTAATGAAGAGTTTATGAATCGGAATAAAGAGAAAGTATATATTAAATTTTTACCTTAATCACAGTTATTAATTTAGCCTTGATTTTTTCTTAAAATTATTTTCTATAAGTTAAAAAAAAATCAAGTAGTATCGTTCTGGTAGACTTTTTCATTTCAAGGCAAGGTATTTATCCAAAAAATTTTTTAACGAACGCTACAAGGCTGTTACACGGATATACGAGCGAATAACAAAACAAAAAATAAATTTAAATTTAAAATCTATTTTTAGAAAACACATCACTATTTTCTTAATTTTATTTTTATAGTTTTAAATACAATAAACTTTATTTAAACTTTTCTTTAAAAAAGGCATTTTGAATCTTATTGAATAACTCTTCTTTTTCCTTAAAATCTATATTTTCATTATTAAAGAACGATATAATAGATGATTCTAAATTACTGGAATCTTTATTTATACCGTATAATATGTATTCAGGTGAAACATTATATAAATTAGATAACTTAATTAAACTCTCACTATTTATTTTCCTCTCATTATTCTCATATCGTGAAATAGCTCCAGCAGATGATTTTATTTTTCTAGCCACTTCCTCCAAAGAAAATTTGTACTTTTCCCTTAAACTCTTTAATCTTTTTCCTACATTTTCCATAGTAATTCTCCTTTAAAATCAATAAATTTTACCATAAAATTGATATTTTATCAATTTAATTGAAATAATAATGATAAATTTTATTTTTATGGTACAATTATTTTACTAATTACCGAATAAATAAAAGATATAAAATTTGAACAAAATCTTGACAATTACTCTTTAAAATATTAAAATTAAAGTGTAATAGTAAAGGTAGTGATAATTATGTTAAAAATTACAAATGACAAATTAAATAATTTTTTTGAAAATAATACTATAATAACCGTTAAAGAAGCAGAAAAAATCGGTATAAAAAGACAGATTCTTTCTAATTTATGTAAAAAAGGAATTTTAGAAAGAGTAAAGCAAGGAGTTTATCAGAAAAATGATACAATTACAGATGAATTTGTAAAGATACAAAAAAATAATAATGTGATTTTTTCAAACACAACTGCTCTATACTTTCATAATTTAGCAGATAGAGTGCCAAATACAATTTCAATAACAGTTCCACAAGGTTATAATGTTTTGCATATTACAAAAAAATTTGAAAATTTGAAGATTCATTATGTGAAAAAAGAAATATTTGAAAGTGGGAAAATTGAAACTTTGAGTAAAATGGGTGCTAAAATTTATATTTATGATAAAGAGAGAACGATATGTGATATTATAAAAAATAAAGAAAAAATTGATGTAGATGTATTCTCAAAGGCACTAAAATTATTTTTTAAAGATAAAGATATAAAAGTAAGAAAATTAATAAAATATAGTAAAGAATTGAAAGTTGAGAAAAAAGTAAGAGAATATTTGGAGGTTTTGATATGACATCAGAAAAGTTAAAAGGGAAAATAAAAAGTTTTTCAGAAAAAAATAATTTAAAAGCACAGGAAGTATTACAAATGTATTTTTTTGAAAGATTTTTGACTCGATTAGAAAAATCAAGATATAAAGCGAATTTTATAATAAAAGGTGGATTTTTAATTTCATCAATTATTGGTATACAAAATAGAACAACGATGGATATTGATACGACAATAAAGGGACTTCCAGTAAAAGAAGAAATTATTAAAGAAATAATATTGGAAATTTTAAATATTGAAGTAAATGATGAAATAGAATTTGTATTGGGAAAAATAGAAAATATAAGAGAAATATCGGAATATGAAAATTATAGATTACATTTGACAGCAAATTTTGAGAAAATAAAGAATCCATTAAAAATTGATATTACAACAGGAGATGTAATAATTCCATCAGAAATAGAATATTCATACGAAACAATATTTAAAGAAAAACTAAATATTTTGGCTTATTCATTGGAAACATTGATTGCTGAAAAGTATGAAACTATAATAAAACGGAATATTACAACAACGAGATTGAGAGATTTTTATGATATTTATATGATTTTTAAATTAAAAAATGATAAGATAGATGTAAATAACTTGAAACAAGCAATTTGGGAAACAGCAAAAAATAGAAATTCAACGGAAGAAATATTAGAAAGCAAGGAAATTTTAGAAGATATTAAAAATGATGAATATTTGAATAAACAATGGAATATTTATAAAAATGAAAATAAATATGTTGATAATATACAATTTTCTGAAATTTTAGAATTATTAAATAAAATATCAGATATTGTACAAGAATAGAATACTCCATTATTTTTCTAAATTTTTCATAATAATTCTACTTTAAAATTAATAAATTTAATCATAAAATTGATATTTTATCAATTTAATTGAAGCTGTCTTGACAAACTTTTAATTTATGGTATAATTATTTTACCAATTAGCAAAAAGGAGAATAGAGATGAAAAAGAATCTTTTAAAATCAAAAATGAGTTTACACGAAGACAACAATAAAACACTTGCACATAAATTAAAAATAACTCCTTCAGCATTTTCAAGAAAAATAAATGGAACTAGTAATTTTACTATTGAAGAAATGAAATTTATTAGGAAAGAATATGAGTTGAGTGATGTTGAGTTTTTGGATATTTTTTTTGATAATTAATTTGCTATTTGGTAAATTTTAAAAAAGGAGATGATAATTTAATCGAAACATATTTTTATATCAAATAGAAAATTAAATTAGAATAGGAGTGAAAAAATGGATAAAAGAAAAATTTGGGAGCAATACTATAATGATAATGATGAGAATAATAAAAATAATGGAGAAGAAAATAGCACTCAATCAGATGTTAAAAGAAAAGAGATATTAGAACAGTATTATGATAAAAATAAGGACTTAAGCGATGAGAATGTAGGGCTAAAATATATAGGATTAGTTTTTGTTGATGTTATATTATTAAATATTATGACTGCTCTTGGTTTTGGAATATTTGCGAGTCTAACTGGTTATGATAGTCATTGGTTTATTGCTATTATTTTGTGGGTAATTGATGTGTTTGTATTAGCATTATTTTTAAAAACTGTAAGTCAAACTATAAGATATTTAAAAAAAATGTAATTAAAAGGATAACTTTAAAGAAAGGAACTTTTTATGGATCTGAATTTAGATTTTTACTTTTTATTCACTATTGTATTTTTTATTGTTTGGTTTTTTATAATTAAAAAAATTGAAATGGAAAAAGAAAACAATCTTAATGAGTTAAATAATTTTATTATGAAAAAGATGAGAGAAGTTAATAAAAGTAACTATTATGAATTAAAATATATCGAGGGATTAGAATTTCAAAAAGAAGAAAAAGTTTATGCTAAAATTTTAAATAACAGATTAGAAATTGGAAATTCGAATAAAAAAGAATTTTTAGATTTTGATAAAATTAAAATGATTGATTTTAATATAAGAGAAGAAGAATATGAAGATGTCATTTCAAATACTCTTGTAAAACATATATTTTTATGGAGTGAATTGAAAATATCGTATTTAGACAATAATGAAAATATTCAAAAAATAATATTTGAAGACAGAAATTTTACAATTGAAAATTCTGAAAAAATTATAGAAAAAAGTTTTTTCTATTGTGAATATTTAGGAAAAACTTTAAAAAAGAGGATTCCTCATTTGAAATAAAATTGATCAAAAAATTAATTATAAATTTAAGGAGAAATTATGAGAAATGATTTTTTTATCAAATTGGCTAAAAAAGATGAGAAAATGACTTTATTGAAAATAGCAACACTTCTATGTTTTATTGTACATACGATGATGTTGGTAAATTCGGAATCTATTCATCTTGTTCATTATTATATCGGTAAATATGAAAGAGCTAGTATTTTCTATTTAATGGATTATCCAATGTATTTTCTATCATATTTTTTAGTGTACTTTCTACTTGAAAACATATTAATAATCATCTATTTAAAATTTAAAGTGAACGGAGAAATAGATAAATTTTTCAAACTAAATTACATACTATTAATTCTAACAATGGGACTTTATTCATTAAGCACAATATTTATGGTTTCTTTTATCATAAGTATCTATAAATGTTTTGAATTTGCTAAAACATTTTCAAAAAATAAAGAAAACTTGTTATTTTCAATATTAGGTTTTTTTACTATTTTCTTTACTTCAATATTATTATCTAAGATTGATAACTCTTTTTTTAAAATTTTAGTTTTATTACTAGGAATTTTAGCAATATCAAGTATTTATCTATATAGTAAAAAAATAAATAAAGTTCCAAGTTTAAATTATATTTTTCTACTTTTAACCGAAATATGCTTTTTAACTAAAATTTTAGATTACGAATATGAATTAGTTAGTTTTACAGGATTGTGGCTATTAATTATCACAATAATTGTGAATTTAAGAGTTATTTTCCCTAAAATAAAATCTTACACAAATTTTAGTAAAATTCAAAAAATCATAATAATTATAGGTATTTTATTTAGTTTGTTTTCTAAAGTATACATAATCAAAAAACAAGAACAAATTAAAACTATTTCAAAACAGGAATCTGATACTAACAATTCAAATGAAAATAATACTTCGGAATAAAAATATGGAGAAAAGGAATAAAAAATATGAATAATAAAACAAATATTTGTAATTTAATATTTGGAATTATAATGGGATTGATTGCTATATTTAATATTTTTGAGTGGACTAATTTTATAATTAAGTATAGCAAACAAAATCCAAAAGTTTCAAAAGTTAAAAAAATAAAAAAGAAAACTAATAAACACAATAACAATAATACAGAAAATGATATTGAATATGAAATAAAATCAGGATATAAATACAAAAAATCTAATGGAGAAAACTCAGCATTTACTCCAAGAAATCTCGGTTATGCTGAAAGTCTACTTAATAATCAAGTTTCATACGACAGTTTAAGAGAAGAATACTGTAGAACAGTAAATGAAATTGTTAAGGTAGATAATGGAATAATGCCAGGTACAACTAAACCTTTTGAAGAAGTAACCTATACTCAAGTAGATGACGCTTATAGAGAACATTTACAAAGAATAGCACAAATTAGACAAGTATTTGATACAATTTATGGAAATGATAATGATTTGGAAAATGGAGCAGGTTGTCATTATACTGGAACTCATTGGAATAATGCAAATTCACAGTATAAAGCAAAACAATTTTACGATCGTTCTATAATTAAATACCTTAATAATCACGGTTATGGTATAAAAAATAATGCTAGTTCCACTCTTAAAAGAAAAGAAAAAAATCCAAATAATGAAAAAGAAATTGAAATTGAAAGAACAATTGACGAAACAATAAATGAAATTGATGGAACAACAAATCAAATTGACCAAACTCAAAATAATAATTCAACAAATTCAGATGAAAGCGATGATGAATATTCAGAATAGAAAACAAAAGAGAAAATTTTTTATTGTAATAGCCGATTTAAGAGCTTATTTTTGTTATTCGAGGAAAATATCAAAAATGAGTTTAAATGCTCTCTACGGGGCTTATACGGAGTTACAAGTGCATATCTTAATCAAACAGGCTCTAAAAATGAAAGCTGTATTTTGTTGTAAATTTATTTATTTTTAGTTTTCTCATCCAATTCTTCAATAATTTTTTTATAATTACTTGGCTTTTTCAAAGGTACTTTCTCAAATATTTTTTCCATTCTTTCTATTTCTTCATCATCAAATCCTGTATCGCTTCTATCTAAATGATATACTTCAAGATAATTTATAAAGTCATTTATATTATTTGTTGAACGAAGGCTTATAAATGAGAGAAAATCTTTGATTCCAATATAAAATGTATGTTTTTTATTTGGACTTCGCACAGCTACCACTTTAGGATTTCTTATAGCGTCTTCTATATCTCCATAAACTACCCCTCCTTTTTCATCTATTGAATTTATTACATTGAATGAAAATCCTAAATTTTCTAAATAATCAATAAAACATATTATAGCTGTTATTCTCTTATTTTCTTTAAATAAAGCACTTAAAATTTCTCTTATCTCTGACTTTTCTTCTTTTTTAAAAAATTTTTCCAATTCATTTAAAGGTATCTCAAGTATTCTAAAAAAATCAAGCAAAGTATTAAATGGTATTGTTCTTTTCCCAACTTCATATTTTTGTATACTTAATTTTGTTATATCCATTTGCTTGGCAAGATTTTCCAAACTCAGTCCTTTTCTTTTTCTATAATTTCTTATTATTTCTCCCAAAATTTTGTTATTCAATTCTTTATTATTTTCTTCCATAATTTCTCTCCAATCTTTGTTAGTACCATAATTATATAATAAATTTTACAAAATTTCAATAATTTTTTTAATCAAAAAGATGTATTTTTAAAAAAATATGCCAAAAAGATATTGACAAATTTTAAAAATAGTGGTACAACTATATTGTAATACAAAAGCATAATTTATTTTAAAACACATCTTTTTGGATATAAAAATTATTCTTCTATTATTAATTAGTATTAAACAAAATAGAAAAAAATTATAAAAAAATAACAATAAAAAAATGTAGTTTATTCCAAAAGAAAAGGTAGAAATTTTAAAAGGAGTGAATTTTATGAAAAATAAAAGTTTAGAAAAAGAGGCAATTGAAAAGCATTGTCTTGAGTGCTGGGATGATGATAAGGAAAAAGTTTTAAACTGTCCTTATAATAAATGCCCCTTGTGGAAATTTAGATTAAAAGAAGAGAAGAAAAGAGAAAAGAATTGATGAAAACAGATACAGAAAAAGTGATAGAAGAGAAGGAAAATTATTATTTAAAGGCTCTTGAATGGTATTCTGAATACGAAATAATATCAAAGTCTGAATACAGCAGTATTAATACCTGTTTTAATAATTATATTGAATGCCACGAAAATTCAATGAAATTTACTAAAAATTTAAGATGTAAACGAAGAAGCTGTCCTATATGTGATGAAATAGACAGAAGTGCCAAATATTTTGAAATAATGAAGAAAATAGAAAATTTTAAAAATAGATATTTGATATTTATACTGACAATAAATGGAAAAAATGTTGAAATTGATGATAGAAATAAATTACAAAATGAATTAAATGTATTAAGAAAAAACTTTAATAAATTAGTCAAATGTTCTTTTTTAAAAAATATTGTAAAAGGATATTTAAGAGTAACGGAAATAGCTTATAATCCTGAAAGAAATTCTTTTCTTCCTCATTTACATATCCTGCTATTTACAATAAAAGGGATATACAAACATTTTAAAATGAAAGAATTAAAAGAAATGATACAGGCTAAATGGAATACTATGAGTGGATTCAAAACCAATGTTCATTTAGAAAAATTAGGTACAGAAGAAAAAGTACAAAAAACTGTATCTTATTTAACTCATTCTAAAAAGAAAAGATTGAAAAATTTTTTTGATAATGATGAAAATAAGACAATCCTTTCTGCTTATCTAAATATTATAAAAAGGAAAAGAATATATTATTGGAGTAAATTTAAAGAATAAGAATATTTCCTGTCAGACTTATCCCCTTTGATTGATAATAACGAATCAAAAAAATAATTTTATGAAATAAATTTTTAAATTATTGAAAACTATAAACAGAAAATATATCTAAAATACAAGTTAAAAATCAAAAAATGTAATATATAAAAACTTGCAACTTATTTTAACTTATTTTATCTAAAAATATACTAATAAAAATAGAGAAAGTAGAGTGGTAAATATGAATTTAGAAGATAAGAGATTAATATACTATACATTGAAAAGTAGAATTAGAAAAAAGAAATTGAACTATAAAGAAATATCAAAAAAAATGAATATATCAGAAAGTGGACTTAATAAAAAAATAAATGGAAAAAATTTTTTTACACAATCAGAAATATATGAATTAAAAGAATTGTTAGAATTGAGTAATGATGAATTGGTACAGATATTTTTTTAAATAAATATATTGCAATAAAAGAAAAATAATATTAAAATTATAAAGCAGATAATGCTTTTTAGTTGGATTTTCAGAATGGAGAAAATATGAAAAAATATAAAAATGCAAATGGTACAGGGAGTATAACAAAAGTTAAAATAAATAGAACGAATCCTTTTAGAGTTAGAGTTACTAATCCTGTAACTAAAAAAAGACATTCTTTAGGATATTTCAGCACTAAAAAGGAAGCAACGGAAGTATTAAACAAATATTTTAATAATCCTTACAATTTAGAAAATCATAGAATTAAATTTAAAGATTTGTTTGAGTTATTTAAAAACAGTAAAAAAGATATTGTTGCTAAAAATACTTTGGACAGTTACATCAATAGTTTTAAACGATGTAAAGAGTTACATAATCTGGTTTTTAAAGATATTAGCACTCCAATATTGCAAAATCTAATAACTAATTTGAATTGTAGTATTTCAACTAAAAGTATGACAAAAGGATTTTTAAAAATTTTTTGGGACTATGCCAGAGAAATAGACATATTGGAAAAAAATAGAGCAGAATTTATAAATTTACCGAAAGAAACTGAAATCAAAGAAAAAAATCCTTTTAATTATGATGAAATAGAAAAATTATGGAAAAACAAGGACATAATATGGGTAAAATATATTTTAATTATGATTTATACAGGTATGAGAATCGAAGAAACTGTGGAATTGAAAAAGGAAAATGTAGATTTACAGGAGGAATTTATACACGGTGGAAATAAAACTAGAAAAGGAAAAAATAGAAGTATACCTATTCATAAAGATATAGTTGAAATTATAAAAGAGCTTTGCGAGAACAGTCCAACAGATTATTTGATATACAATGATAAATGGATATTCAGTAAAAAAAAGAACGAAAATAAGCCTTTAAGAAAAAATTATTTTCGTGAGAAATTTTATAAAACATTGGAAACTTTAAAAATTAATAAACATAAAACTCACGATTGTAGAAAAACACTAGCAACACTTATGAGTAATCAAAAAATAAATAATATTGTGATAACAGATATAATGGGACACGAAAATATTGCGACAACAAAACAATATTATATTCAGACAGATAAACAAAAACTAAAGTTATCAATGAATAGTTTAAATTTTAGAAAAACTTCATAGAAAGCCTTAATTATAGGCTTTTTTCTTGACATTAGTTTTAGTCCAACGCTAGTCCAACGGATAAGGTAAATGAGTACCTTTTTATGAAAAATTACAAATAAATAAAAAAACTAAAAAAATGAAAAAGGTAATTGAATACCTTTTTGGTACTGTATTATCTTGTTTTGTAAGAAATGGCAAAAAAAATATGCTACCCTTGTGATAGCATATTTAAAAAGGAGTTATGAAGAAAAAAGTACTTTTTTAACGAAAATCCGCTATTTATGGGGGTTAAATTTTGAAAGGTAACCAACGGGTAACCAACGGAAAAAAGTAAAAAAATGAAAGCCCATTTTTAAAGGGTTTGCAAACATTCAAAAAAATACTTGCTTTACAAGAAAATAATTTTAATATCAAGGGGAAGAAAAAGGCTATCTAAAAAATATTTAGGTAGTCTTTTAAATTATAAGCGTCAAATAGAATTATTATTGTATATACAAACATAATCTTATTGGACGAATTGCATAAATTAATATATTTTGGTAGCAAATAAAGGCTAGATATGGTATAATAAGTTACATTCTAATTTAAAGGGTATTAAAATTTATTTTTTGGCAACTCAAAACAGTGAGTTGCTTTTTATGTGTGATTCAAATTATAAAAAAATATGGTATAATATTAATATCGATTATAAAGAAAAATGATATAACCAAATGCAACCAAAAATGCACCCAGTTCTAATGGTTGCAAAACATTAACAAACCTAGTAAATATAATAGTTAAAGATTACAAACTAAAATAAAATAAATGGCAAAATTTGGCAGAAAATGCACCAAAAGCAACCAAAAATGCAACCACTTAAAAAAGGTGCAAAGTGTTAAAAAATACAGCAATAATAATGGTTAGAGATAGTAACATCTAATGGAAAAAATGAGACTTTTTGAGACAAATTGCACCAAAAACGAACGAAAGAAAGAATAAAATTAAATACTAGAATAATAATGGGCTTACTATGGAAACGGGTTTTTTATTGACTTAAAGTTAAAATAAACATTTTGTAATATTTATAATCCATATTGTTTAAAAAAATTAAATTTTTGTTGCACTTTTAAAATAAAAAAGGTAAAATAAATTATATCAAAATTAGGAGGGAGATTATGAACAGGAATTTAAAAGCCTTTATTGAGGGAATAGCGGACATAGTTTATCAGCCTGAAGTATCGTTGAAAAGAAATTCTAATTTTGAAAAAGATGATTATAAAGCATTAAAATCGGATTGGGAAAAAGTTGGAAATGATATAAGAAGTGCAATAAAAGAATATAGCAAGTGTCAAAAAGTAGGTAAATAGAATGGTAAAAAGAAATAAAAAGCAAGTAACAAAAGCCCCTAAAAATCACAAAACAGAAACACAGATCCAAAGTGTCTCTATACGTTCAGCACCGATACCCACTTATCAGGAATTACAAGGGTACGAAAATATTGAAAAGGGGTTAGCCAGCAGGATTGTGGCAATGGCAGAACGACAACAGAAAAACAGGCAAAAGATAGAAATGCAGGAATCACAAACATTTCAAAGGAATCAAGAAAAACTTGTAAATGGTGCAATAGTTTCAAAAATCCTAGGGCAGATAATTGGCGGTATTGCTGTTTTATCGGCTATAATTGGCGGTATATATCTTTTAAGCATAGGCAAAAGCCTTGAGGGTTATACCTCTATGATTGGGGCTATTGGAATGTTAGCCGTTTCATTAGGGTTAAGAAATAAAGACAAAGGCAATAAAGAAAAAGAATAACGAGTATATTAACTTAAATCGTAGTTATTGGATTAACTGCGATTTTTTTATAAAAAAAATAAAATCCTAAAAAGGTACTGTGAGAGAATTTTGAGCGTTACGGGTCTGGCGAGAGCCCGACTTGTGTAAATTTTTTGTTAAATTTATCAATTTTGTCGTTTCGCCTTTTAGATGAATTATTATTAAAAACCTAGTAAAAATAATATGTTAAAAGAATTTCAAAAAACAGTTTTTAGGAAATGTGACAAAAAATAAAGCGATTTAAGAACATTTTCCACTTTAGCCATAGTTTTATACCAAAAATAAAATTATAAAGCGTGAGTGGAATGCTAGATACCTTAGAATTGATTTTAAGAATAAATGTTGAAATGTAAAATATAAAAAATTCACTCCAAAAAATTATGGAGTCAAATTATAAAAGCTGGTGCGGAAAATTTCCGTATCAGATTCAACAAGTAAAAAAATACTACAAATTACTACATAAATACGACGCCTTTAATTTAAGGTATCGCATTTGGGTTGGCTAAAATTTTAGCCGTCATATTTCAGGACAACTCAAATTTGAATAGTCATATTTTTACTAGGCTGAAAAATTAGCCGACCTGAAAAATCAGTTGGGCGGGAACTTCCGCTTAATTTATAATTATCCTATCTTTTTCATAAAGATGAACCTATTACTCAAAATTAAGTAAGAGCTACTAGACAAAAAAGATTTTAGCAGAATCCAAAATACAATGTAAATTTAAAAAATCGTAAGTTTACAAACTTAAGTTAAGTTTAAGCAGGGAATTTATCAAATAAATGAATTAAAAGCGTATATGGGCTTGTATTTAGCTTATATGGGATTTTATTTTGCATAATAGCCCCTAACTTGACATAGACCATAAAAAATTAAAAAGGGTATATTTCTATACCCTGAACAATAATCGAAAAAATATTATAATAGATTTGTATTATATTTATAAAAATACATTACTGTTAAATTATACTAAATTTTACTAAAAAAATCAAAAGGCCCTTTAATATTCTTTTCTTAAAATTAATAGCAACCGATATGTAATAGTGCTAATCTTATCAAATCTAAAATTTTAGAAT
Organism: Leptotrichia rugosa; assembly: GCF_041200005.1. Lineage (NCBI taxonomy): Bacteria > Fusobacteriati > Fusobacteriota > Fusobacteriia > Fusobacteriales > Leptotrichiaceae > Leptotrichia > Leptotrichia rugosa. Next base: position 479,025 of record NZ_CP165644.1, on the reverse strand, counting down.
GACAGGAAAATAATTTATATTTTTATAATTTAATCGGAATCCTTTTTATCATTTGTAAAAATTTTCTCAAATTTCTTATTTCTGTTATCACACATATCAAAACCTTTATCATAGGCTCTCATATAAGTTGTTAAAGTGGACATCAAGAAATTCAGGGTATCTTTACCAATTTTTTCGATAATATCATCATCTATATTTAAAATATCAATTTTTGAATAAGCGTTACCTGTTATATGATAGGTATTTTCTTTATTTAAAATCTTTTTTATTTCAACTTCATCTAAAGATAAAAGTAAATTAAGTGCTTTAAAAATAGTTTCTTTTTTTGTTCTCTTTTTCTCTTTTTCTATTTCTACAAAAAAATCAAAGCTATCGTTATCATTTTCTATTAATTCCTTTGGATTTATATGGAATTTTTCACTTAAATTATATAAAAATTCATTACTGGGTTTAGTTATTCCATATTCGTATTTTTGTAAAGTTGAATAAGACACGCCAAGATAACCAGCAAACTCTTTTTGTGAAAATTCATTTTCTATTCGTATTTTTTTTATCTTATCTTTTATATCCATTTTTCCAACCGCCTTTATGCTTTTTGATATATTAAATATATCATAAATTAATAAAAAAGAAAATATTTTTATAAAAAATTATTGACACTTACTTAAATAAGTGATATTATTTAATCACTCAAATGAGTAAGTTTAAATTTTAGGAGTGATAAAAATGATAAACAAACGATTATTAAAGTCAAAAATGGTGCTTGAGGACAAAACACAAAATGATATAGCGAAATTATTCGGTTTTTCAATACCCTCAATAAACAAAAGATTTAATGGAAAAGTTAAGTTCAAACCAGATGAGATAAAAAAAATTAAAGAGTATTTGAAATTAACCAATGATGAAGTAGTAGAAATCTTTATAAACGAATAAAGGAGAGTGAAAAGAAATGATACAAAAGAACATTTTAAAATCAAAATTATCATTAAGAGAGAGAACACAAAGAGATTTAGCAAAGGCTTTGGGATTGTCCGAAGTAAGCACGAATAAAAAAGTAAACGGAACAATTAAGTTCAGTTTAAACGAAGTGAAAAAGATTAAAGAGTATTTGAATTTAACTAATGATGAAGTTGTTGAAATCTTTTTAGTATAAAATTATGAAACAAAAAATAAATTTTAATATTAGAAATGGAGTGATAAAAGATGAATGAACTTGTAATATTAACAGGAAGTAACAGAATTGTAATTAACGGGATTGAGATTGAAACGAAAGAATATAAAGGGCAAAGAGTGATAACGGCTTATGATATAGCGAAATTACACAAAAGAGAGCCAAAAAGAGTAAATGAACAATTTGAGAGAAATATTAATAAATTTATACTTGGAAAAGATTATTTTATATTGAATCGTGATGAAATTTTAAAGTCGCAATTTGCGACCGCCTTTTCAAAATACAGTAATAATCCTTTTGAAAGACTGTATACCGAAAGGGGATATATAAAACTAACCAAGACATTTACAGATGAATTAAGTTGGAAAATCCAAGATATGCTAATTGAAAGTTATTTCATTGTAAAAACTGGACAGATTCAGCCAAGACAACTGACGAAAATAGAAGTATTGCAAATGGCACTTATAACAGAACTTGAAAACGAAAAGTTAAGAAATGAGAACCAAGCGAAAGATGAAATAATAAAGGGGATTAATGGAGAACTAGAACTATATCAATTGGCAGACATTATAAACCGCATATTAAGAGCAGGTGGGGGGAATTATGGGCTAAGATATAATGAAGTTTATAGAGTATTTAGAGAACAAAAGCACATTGATTTAAAAATCAGAATGAACAACTGCAACAAAACGGTTAAAGCAAAAAATCGTTTTAAAAGTGTGCTTGAGTATGCTTTGGCTAATGGTTACGGTAAAGACCTGCTAAAAATAGTGATTAGACTATATCCTGAAAGTGTAAAAATTGTAAGGGACGGAATCAAGAAAAATACAGGGCTAGGGAATAATGAAGTTTTATTATTGAACTAGATCCGAAAGCGAAAGTTTCCGCCGTCGTATTTTTCCCCATAAGTGGAGAAAGTAAAATATAAAATTTAAGATAGGAGTGAATGAGAATGAATGAATTAGTAACAAAAACAGAAAAGGAAACAATCACAAGCTTGGAATTGCTGGAAAAGATTAATGAATTTAGAGAAAAAGAGTACAAGGAAAAAGAGAAAGCGGGAACATTGACAAAAGCAGAAAAGAAAAGGGGACATTTTGTAGAAATGGAACATAGGAAATTAAAACGTATCATTTTACAGGAATTTAACGCGGAAAATATTTTCCCCGTTGAATATATAGACAAAAAGGGAGAAAAAAGAGAAATGTTTGAACTAACATTTAGACAAGCTATAAGAGTGGCAAGCCGTGAAAGTATAATTGTACGAGATAAAGTATTTAGATATATCGAGTATTTAGAAAATGAACTTAAAAAAGCACTAGAACGTGAAAGGTTACAAGTTAGAGCAATGGGGAAAGCACTTAGAAATTTAGAGACTAACACAATACAAAGGCTACTGGAATACGGGAATATACCAAAGAAAAAATGGAAGTTGTATTTTGCAAACTACACAATGATAGCATACAGGATAATGGGATATAAGAAAAAGCCTGAAAGAGATGAAATGAACGCACAGGAATTAAGTTTATTGCAACAGCTGGAGACAGTTATAAACGTTACAATCATTGAAAATATATCTAAGAACGTGCCACATTACTTGATATATCAGGACTGCAAGGACAAGGCAACGGAAGTATTTAGGAAAGTACGGAGCTTGTTTATAAGCGAAGTGGACAGGATAACGCAAAAAGGATTTGAATTAATGGAATAGGAGCATTTGGGCCTGCCGAAAACAAGGACAATCACAATCAAATAGCATACTTGAGAAGTTTGTAATGTAATTTATAAAAAAATGTAAATTATAACTTGACAGGTTAGTCCTTATGTAGTATAATCATAATGTAAGGACTAAACAGAAAGGAAAATAATTATGAAAACAGTCAGAAATGCAAAGGTTATTTTCAGTAAAATGGGAAATGGAAAAGGTGTGAGAGTAAACCTATCAGTACCATTGTTAAAATCATTGGGAATTGATGAGAATAATCGTGATGTATTAGTTGAATATGATGACGAAACTAAAACAGTTATCATAAAAAAATCATAAAAAAACGTCCTTCATACTCCTTACGAATACAAAGAACGTTGTAGTATAATACTACCATAGCAAGTAAATTATACTACAAACTTCTCAAAAATGCAAAGAAATTTGTAGTATTTTTTTATACCAAAATTTCCAAAACAATTATAGCACATATCAGAAAACAAGTAAATAGGCATATATAATACATTTCTAGGCGATAAGAAAATACACAAATAAATTTGATTGTTAGGTTAAGCGTTGGGCTTAATAATTTTTTGATACATCGAAAACGGAGATACACAGAAAATTTAATATTGAAATGGAGTGGTAAGGAATGAAACACAAATTTGAAGCCATAGGAATGGTAAACAAAAACAGCGACAAGGCAAGGGAAAAGACCCGAAACAAGATGATTAACAGAATAAAAAGAATGATTAAGGGAGTGAAATAATTATGGAAATGATTAAGGTAAACGTGGAAAATGTAAATGGAATTTTAGTAACAACAAGTAACAGAGTGGCGAAAGAATTGGGAGTAAGTCATAAACATTTATTAGAAAAAATTGAGGGTTATATTGAAAAATTTACGAAAGCCGAAGTTTCGGCTCTCGGAGAAAATACTGGAAATATATCGAAAACGGAATCTTCCGTTCTCGGAGAAAATACTGGGAATATTGCGAAACCTGAAAGTTTAGGTTTCGGAGGAAACCTTGATTTTACTGAGTTTTATATACCTAGTTCATACAAAGTTAAAGGGAATTTTAAAAGCTACAAAAATTACTTAATCACACAAAAAGGAATTGCACAACTGATTGGAGGATATAATGCGTCAGTACCAATTGCCTTTATTTTGAATGTGGCATATATCAATGAATTTGAGAGAATGAGAAAAGAATTACAGGGCAAAAGACCAATGACTAGAAAAATGGAAAGCATAAGAAAAGAAATAACGCTGAATAACAAACTAACTTATCACGGTGTACCTATATTAATCACAAGGCAATTAAACAAGCTGGTTGGATATGATATAAGTCTTAAATTATCGACAGTCAAAGGCAGAAGTGTATTAAGAAATGAAGAAATAAAATCATTGAAAAGAGAAAACGCCATTTTAAGTAATCAATTAACATACACAGCAATATACTATCAGAAAAATTTAGAGGAATTACTCAAAAAAATAAAGGAATTAAGGGCATTTAAGGACGAAATAACAGAATACTTTATAAGCAATGAAATAGAAACAAGGCTACAGCAGGATAGCAACAATATAGAAATAGCATTAAAGCTACTGGATAACATAACAGATACAGCAGTAAAAGAGAGAATATCAATAGGGATATTGGAGAAAATGGGATATTAATTGAACCTCCCTGAAATTTCAGGGGACCGGAATCAAAATAAATGAAAATAGGAGAACGGAATAAATGGAAAAGAAAATAAGACAAGAAATATTAGGCGACAAGGCAGATGAGATAAGGGAAGAAATATGGCAAAAAGAGAGATATGCGGAACGTGAGAGTTTAAACCTTGCTAAAAATGAAAAAGTAAAAGAAAAATTAATTGAACTGTTTACAGTTATACAGGTAGCAAGAGAAGAAATAATAACTAAAGAATATCTACAAAAAGTATACAGGGAAAACATCAGTAATATGGATATTGAAAATGTTATACGTGAAAGCATACTTGCAATTGATATATTTACACAGGAAGAAAAAACAATAAAAGAAAGATTGGATAAATTAAATTAAGGAGAGCGGATTAAATGGAAGAAAAAAACAAAGAAATGGAAGAAAGTATAATAGAATGGGCTAATTTTAAATTTGAAGTAGAGAACAAAGAAAAATGGGACATTGTCTTTAATGGACTCGAAAACAATAAAAAGGCAAGTGATTTACTAGTACATTTGATTAATGATGTGCAAAATACATTTTTTAAACTTGGTAAACAAGTGGCAAGAATCGAAAATATAGAAATGGGAGCGGAAAATAATGGAAATGATGAAAAAGAATGAAACAATAACAAGTATAGAACTGGTAAAGAAAATTAATGAATTAAGAGAAAAAGAATACCAGGAGAAAGCAAAAGCAGGACTATTGACAGAAAAGGAAACTTTAAGTGGTAGATATGCAAAATTAAGACATAATGATTTGTTGAAAATCATAAGAAAAGAATTTAAGAACAAAATAGCACAAGGAAAAATTTCCCTTAGCAAATACTTAGATAAAAATAATCGTGAAAGAGAAATGTTTGAACTAACGTTATCACAATCTAAGCAAGTATTATTGAGGGAAAGTGCAACAGTTCGTGAAAAGGTTATCGAATATATCGAATATTTGGAAAATCAAAACAGGCAACTAGAAGAACTGGCAAGGCTACAAGCAAGGGTATTAACTAAAATAACAAGGAACATTGAAACATTGAGCTTAAAAACTTTACTAGAATATGGAAAAATAAAAAAAGAGCGTCAAAAAATATATTATATTCATTATACAAACTTGGCAAGAGATATTGCAGGACTTCCAAAAGGGTTAAAAAGAGATAAATTAACTCAAGGACAACTGGGAATATTGCAACAAGTTGAATTGATAATGACGGCGGCTATAAATGAATGTATGAGTGAGAACATACCTTTTTCACTTATATACAAAGAAGTAAAAGACAGAACAGAAATAAAAGCCAAAGTGTTGTTAAAAGCACTACAAAAGGTTGAGAATGTAGAAAAAGGAATTACTTGGAAAATAGAATATTAAAAATGGGAGTTGAAGAAAATGGAAAATAAAAAAGTGCAGATGAGAGAGCGAAAGAAATAATCGGAAGATTTAAGAAATTAAGTTTGGAACAAATGGAAATGGTGCTAATTCGATTAGGCATACCGACGGAAAGAAAAACAGGAAAATAGCAAAGAGAACAAGGGGTTGAAACAAAAGCCCCTTATTTAATACTAAAATAAAGAAATGGAGCGATTGGAATGAGAAAACTAAAAAAGCAAAGCAAATTTATTATGGAAACAAAAGATATTGAGATGTTAAACAGGGGATTTGAAATTATTGAAAATAATGCCACAGGATTTGATTTAAGAAGCTACAACAGGCAACTAAACAATTTGATAAGGTTATATTTTGAGAAAGTGACAGGAGCGAAAAACGACGCTTATGACTTTACAGATTTTGACAAAAAGCAGGATTTAGAAAATGCAAAAGAATTGACATTGATTAATGTTGTGTATGAAAAAGCGCTAATGGTGTGTAAACTTGGATTCTGCTTGAATATTGAAAAAGATATTGAGTGGGAAACAGAATATAAAATGATTAAAGCGATACCGTTTTTGGAGAAATTAATAAAATATAAAATGGAGAAATACGGAAACAAGATATTAGGAGATATGGGGCTTGAAATTAAAGGAAGAACAAGCGATGGCGGAGTAATAACGCAACAAAAGGAAAATGCGACGGCAGAAGAAATTCAAAAAGGCGAAGAAATATTTAAAGATTTGAAAAAAAGTGGCGATGTAATTATTTTGTCAAACAATACAGATGGCAAGATTAATTAAAGGGGGTATTTATAATGAAACTAGAGCCAATGGTAAGGGTAAGATGTGAAAATTGCGGAGCAGTATTATTTGAAATAAGAAAAAGCCAATATAAATACGCTTTTATGGCAAGATGTGACAAATGCAGAAAACTTAATAAAGGAATTTTAAGCGACAAAAAATCAAAATAATCAATTTTAAAGCCCTGTGAGATAAAAAGTAATCAAAGGTAATTAAATAACACTAAAATTTAAAATATCAATCGTGTGATTGAGATATGAAGAAATTAGAGCCATATTTAATATAAATTGCAAACAAGAATTTTAAAAATACAAATTTATAAAATATGGTATTTTAATTTCTCAAAATCATTTAAACGCTACGATGGGATTAGTATTAAAATTTATAGAAAAAATAATTAAATATATTGAGTAAAAAAAATGCGTTAAAAAAAATTATTTCTTCTTATAGTATATTCGGGGTATTTAAATGACTATTCAAAAATAGATACAAAGCCATTAATAATAAGCAATTGATAACATTTTTTGATGTTACTTTTTAGATAAAATGTAAACAAAGTCAATAAAAATGGTAGTTAGGTGGTAAAAATGTAAAATGGAAAAAATTTTAATAAAAGAACTAGAAATATTAGAAAAAGAATTAAACAAAAAAGATTTTGAAATAGTATTGGAATGTGTAAACAACTATATTTTAAATAGAAATGGAGTGGAAATGAGAAGAAAATGTGATAAAAGATGTTGTCCCGTATGTTCAACAAGACTAAAAATACAAGAATATAAAAAAATATTGAAAAAATTGGAAGAATACAACTCAATATTATTTTTAACATTGAATGGAAAAAATTTAACAGAGAATTACGAAAAAGAATTAAAAAAAATAAAGAGCCAGTTTAATAAAATAAAGAAATTAAAAGAACTGGACAAAATAACATTAGGATATGTGAGAGTGGTTGAAATAAAAGGAGATAACGGGATATTTAAGCCACATATACATACAATTTTGGTTGTAAAAGATGGTTACAAAATGATATGGAGCAGACAAAAGACAGGTATTAAAGAAATACGGAAGAAAATAGAAAAGAAATGGGGTGAATATAATGGAAATGGCGAAAAAAACTTAACAGATTTAAGAGCAGTGGGAAAAACCAAAAAAGATAAAGAAAATTTAGTCAGGTATTTAACTGGAAATCTTGAAAAGCAAATGTTCAATATGAACGAATCGGAAATAAGAGCATATTTAAAAACAGTAAAAGGGACAAACAGGGTTTATAGTTATGGTGGAGTGATGAGAAATAAAAAAAGACTTAAAAAAGTCCAAAAACTTTAAAAGTCCAAGATGTAGTTAGGTAACTTAATTATACCACTAGAAAAAGAAATAAGCAACGAAAAAAGAAAAATAAATGAGAATGCAAAAAATAAACGATAAATATTAAATATTATAAAAAATATATTGATTTATTTAAAAAAAGATATTAAAATTATTGGGTAAAGTAAGCCCTTTGATTAGAATGGTGTAAATTTATGAAAAGGAAAAAGAAAGCGAACAAGCAGGGAAGCATAACAAAAACAAAGAAAAGTAAGCCATATTGGGTAAGGGTTACGGATTCAAGAACAGGGAAAAGAAAATCATTGGGAATGTATGAAACTAGAACCAAAGCGCAGGAAGTTTTAAACGCTTATTTAGTCAATCCATATGAGATAGACAACAGTAAAATCATATTTAGCGAAGTATACAACCTATTTATAAAAAATCAAAAAGAGATGGTAAGTAAAGCCACATTGGAAAGTTATCAAAACAGTTACAAGAGATGTGAGCCACTTTATAATTTAATTTTTAGAGAAATAAAGGCCCCACAAATGCAACAAGTCTTAAATAGTTTAAAAATAAGTGTAGCAACAAAGAAAATAACCAAAACTTTTTTAACGACATTATTCAACTATGGTATGGAACTTGAGATAATAGCGATAAATAGAGCGAAATACATTAAATTGCCAAAAGCGGTGGAACAAAAAGACAAGAATATATTTAGCGATTATGAAATAAAGAAACTTTGGGAAAATGTAACATTGCAATGGGTGGATTATATTTTAATAATGATTTATACAGGTATGAGAATAGGCGAACTTGTGGGACTAAAAAAAGAAAACATTGATTTATTGCAAGGATTTATAAACGGCGGAAACAAGACAGAAAAAGGGAAACATAGACAAATACCGATACACAAGGACATATACAGAATTATTGAAAAACTGTATAAAGAAAGTCCAACGGATTATTTGCTATATAACAAAAAATGGATTTTCAAGAAAAAGGAAAAGGAAAACAAGCCACTACGAATTAATTTTTTTCGTGAACATTTTTACAAGACGCTTGAAATGCTAGGAATGAACCACAAGCCACACGACTGTAGAAAAACATTAAGTACCCTTATGAGCAGACAGCAACTTACAACAACAGCTATTACAGATATATTGGGACACGAAAGCATTGAAACTACTAACAAGTTTTATATCAAGACAGACAAGGAAAATTTAAAAGCAGAGATGAACCACATAAAATTTTATACAGATGAGAATGAAACAACGAATTAATGGATTCTAAAAAGGTAACCAACGGAAAAAAATAAATATAAATAAAAATATACGAATGGGCCTTTAATTTGATTGATTGAAAAGAAAAAATTGGTAACCAACGGGTAACCAACGGAAACAATATAAAAAATTTAAGTCGCATAAACACAGGGTTTAAGTTTGTATGTATTTAAAAAGAAAATGAAAAAGTGAAAACACTTCAAAGCCCCATAAACACTAAAAAAAGATATGTTACCCATATGGCAACATATCTAAAAAGGAGTTATGAAGAAAAAAGTTTTCACTTTTTCTATTGGTCATTGATAATTATACACTAACATCATTAGAAACCCTTTTTTTGTTTATTTGTTTTTAGTTTGAATATGACTTTTTTTGGGTCGCCCACAAGTTGAAGTTCCTGAACATCTGCAGCAATCTGTTCCACATAAATTTTTATTTTTTTTATAATCTTTATAAATTTTTCTAAATACTGCAAAAGCTACAAAAAGTGCTATTATTCCAACTATTATTGTTTTTATCATCATAATATTTCCTCTTTTCTAAACTAGTAATCTTGCAATGTTGAAAAATAATGTTGACACCACATATGGCAACACTAACAACATTGACACTTGAAATGCTAATAATTTCCATCCAAATTCTTGTTTTAAAGCTCCCATTGCTACGGCACATGGCACTACCAAAAGGACATACAGCATAAATGAGTATGCTCTTAATTGACCATATTTATCATTCCACAAGCTTCTAATTGCGGGAATGATATTTCCACCTGCATCTTGGTCAAGCTCCTCCTGACTTTTCATTTCCAATGTCGCAATTTTAAAGGTTGCAATATGTCCTAATGATTTTACTGATTCTACTGCTGCTCCTCCCAATCCGACTACTTGATCTTTTAAATCTGATACAAAATTATATTCTTTTTTCTCATCATCTCCTTGAGATAATAAAATTTGTCCTAAAAATCCAACTACCGTTTCTTTTGCAATAATACTTGGCACAATAGAAGCCACAGGTTCCCATCTGTCACCAAAACCAGTTGGCTTGAATACAGGCTGAACAACTTTTGCTGCTTGACCTATGTATGAACTTTCGGCATCTCCTTTATTTGGGAAATATTGGAAAAACCAAATAATTAATAGAATTCCTAAAACTATTGTAGTTGCTTTTTTTATGTAAGAGAAAGTTCTTGATCTCATATTACTCCAGACAGCTTTTGCACCTGGAAGTCTATATGGCGGTAATTCTATAAGTAACTCTGTGTTGTTTCCTTTAAAGTATTTAAATCTTTTTAATATAAAAGCTACCAAAAGAGCCATAAATACACCAAAAACATAGATTGAAACTACAACTAAAGCTGCATTCTTGCTAAAAAACGCTGCTGCAAGCAATGAATAAACTGGCAGTCTTGCTCCACATGACATGAATGTTGCGATAACTCCTGTTAATCTTCTTGTTTTTTCATCTTCCAATGTTCTTGTTGAATAAATTGCTGGAACTGTACATCCAAATCCGATTAGCATTGGGATGAATGCTTTTCCTGAAAGTCCAACTTTTGTCATCATTTTATTTAAAATAAATGCAACACGAGCCATATATCCGCTTTCTTCAAGAATTGCCATAAAGAAGTAAATAAAGAACATAAGTGGAACGAATGTCAATACTGAACCTACACCAGCCAAAATTCCATCAAGTATAAAGCTGCTTAACCAATCTGGCACTCCTTCGATGGCGTGACCTACATATTTTATGACGAAGTCACTGAAGAAACCATCAATCCAGTCAATGAACGGTGAACTTCCATCAAATACAATTACGAAGACAGCATAAATTATAGCGAGAAATGCTATCCCACCGAAAAACTTATTCAAAAGAACTTTGTCAATTTTATCAGTTAATGCAAATTTATCTCCAGTCCCTCTTTTTAGGTTCATTGAGATAATTCCACGCACTATTCCGTATCTTTCTCTTGCCAAAGCATCTTGAGGTTCAAGTCCATAACGATTCTCAATATTTTTCTTTTCAGTTTCTCCAATATTTGAGACACTTACTCCAAATTCAGTTTTCACTCTTGCCGCTACATTAGTGTCATCTTCCAAGATTTTAATTGCTAGCCATTCTACTGGATATTTTTCCAAAACTTTTTCATAAGATTTATCATTTTCCAATTTATCCTTCAAACTTTTAATATTATCTTCGATTTCCTTTTCAAATGGCAATCTATGCTGTATTTTTTTATCTGAAGAATTTTTTTTGTAAAGTTCTACAGATTTTTCCATAAGTTTGTCTACTCCAGCTCCAGATCTTCCACTTGTGAAAATAACTGGCACTCCCAATTGCTTTTCAAATTTTTCTATATCTAATTGATAGCCAATTCTTTTAAATTCATCTTCAAAGTTAAGTGCCATCACAACTGGAATATCAAGTTCCTTTAATAAAGCTGTCAAATAAATATTTTTTTCAAGTGATGTGGAATCTAGTACATTAATTATCACATCAACTTTTTCATCCAGCAAAAAATCTCTTGAAACCCTCTCTTCTGCTGTACTCATTGATAAATTGTAAATTCAAATCAATTAATTTTACATCTTCATCTCCAACTGAAAAAAATACTTCTTTTTTCAATTGTTACCCTACTAGTTTCCCATTTTTAGACTTGCATGTGAAATTTGATTTATTAACGCTGTTTTTCCGACATTTGGGTTTCCGACAAATGCTATATTTATCATTCTACCACCTCAATCTCTACCTTTTCTGCCAAATTTTCACTGAGCACGATTTTAGTTTCTACTGTTTTAATCAGAATATTCCCATTTGCAATATTTTCAATTTTGCAGATATCACCCCTACAAACTCCTAAACTAAGTAATCTCGTGTCAAGTTTTTTTTCAATAATGTCTTTTAAAAAAAACTTGTCCCCCACTTTTCCTTGCGATAAAGTCATCATAATCACTCCTCTAAAATACAAATTAATTTCTCTAAAATAATTTTATCTTCAAAATATAAATTACTTGTTTAATATTATATTTTGCTTATCAAAACTATTTTATACTTTTTTTGAAATTTTTGCAAGTATTTTTAAATAAAATATATATTTAATTATAAAAATATAATAGCCTAAATTTTTTGAGGATAAAATATTTTTTACTCAAATTTTTTTATCATTAAAATTTTTATTTTATTAAAAAATATTGATTTTTATAGAAAATAATTGTATTATTAAACAACGATTATAAAGAAGGAGAATTTTTTTATGCAGAAAAAAAAAATTTTTTTAATTTTACTTATTTTTCTGTCAATATTTTCGTGCAAAAGTTATGAAAAAATGGGACTCCAGACCAAAACTACCGTTTACAATGCCGACAATGTTGACTTTTACTACGATTTGACTTACAAAAAAGATGGCGCAACACACTACGAAAGACAAATTTGGGATCAGGCTTATGATATTTTGGACAACGCTCATGACTTCTTTCTTATGGATATTTTTGTTTTTAACGATTGGGTTGGAAAAGGTGTGGAAGAAAAATTGCATCCGCTTCCAATCGCTGAAGAATTTGCACAAAAAATTCTAGAAAAAAAGAAAAGAGAGCCAAATGTTGAAATTTATTTGATACTTGATGAGAGTAATACCTTTTATGGCGCATTTGACAATCCAACACACAAAAAATTGGAAGAAGCTGGAGTAAAAATAGGTTATGTTGATTTAGCAAAATTGCGTGATCCGCTGCACTTGTATTCAGCACCTTGGCGACTTTTTATAAGACCGTTTGGAAATCCTAAAAATGTTGGAAAAACTAAAAATCCAGTTTATGAAGGAACTGATCCAGTTACGATTAGAAGTATTTTAAGAGCGTTAAATGCCAAAGCTGACCACAGAAAATTGATTATGAACGAAAGCACGGCTATGCTAACTTCTGCAAATCCACATGCCGAAGGGTCAAGACATTCAAATGTGGCTTTTAAATTTTCTTCGCCAATCATTCAAAAAATTTACGACGCGGAAAAGCCAGTTGCAAGAATTACCAAAAAAGATGGAAGCTTAAAACAAAAATTGCCAAATAAAAAACTTGATATCCCAGCTTCTCAAAACGATAAAATTAAATTGCAATATTTTACTGAAGGAGCGACTGGAATTGACATTTCAAAAGAATTGAAAAAGGCGAGATTTGGTGACAAAGTTGTGATAGCGCAGTTCTTTTTGGCGGACAGAAAAATTATTAATGACATAAGAAAAGCCGCTAAAAGAGGCGTAAAATTTGAAATAATCTTAAACAATTCCACAGCCGGACTTCCAAACAAAGCATCCGCTGGAGAACTTATGAAATTTGCACGAAAGCACAATTACGACATCACAGTTAGATTTTACAACAAAGGCGAAGAGATGTATCACGTGAAAATGATGTCTATCTTTAAAAAGGATTATATGATAACTTATGGCGGCTCGACTAACTTTACAAGAAGAAATATGAGAAATTATAATTTAGAAAATGAACTAAAAATAATTTCGAGTTACGATCAAAAAGTTTCAAAACAAATTTCAGATTACTACGACAGACTTTGGACAAATAGAGATGGTGATTTTACTTTGCCGTATGATGAGAATAAAAATGAAGGAGTTTTTAATGATTTGCTTTTTAGATTTATTGAAATGAATGGAATTGGAATTTTTTAAAAAATTATGGGGAATAAAAATTCCCCATTTTTTTATATTAAATATTACATTATATTATACATCAACTGAAACAACTTTAGTTTCCCCAATTTCTTTATTCATCGTAATTCCATAAAGTCTGTGCGAACCTTTCATAGTTTCTTTATTGTGCGTGATTAAGATAAACTGCGATTTATCAGTAAAATTGTGAAGCAATTCCACAATTTTTTTCGTATTTTTTTCATCAAGAGCCGCTTCAATTTCGTCAAAAAAAGTAAAAGGACTCGGTCTGAACATAAAAATTGCCATAATAAACGAAACTGCCAACATTGATTTTTCTCCACCTGACAAAAGTAAAAGCGATTGCTCAGGTTTATTCTTGTATTTTACGCTAAGCTCAAGTCCCGTTGTCAAAATATCTTCAGGGTTTATCAGCTTTATGTTTCCCTTTGCTCCATTCAAAATATTTTCGCACATATATTCAAAATTTTTATTAATTTCTTCGTAAGCGGTTAAAAATTTTACTCGCACCTCATTTTCAATTTCTTCAATAAATTCCAAAAGTGTTTTTCGGCTTTCCACCAAATCTTTTTTTTGATTCACAAGATTTTCATATTCTTTATTTTCACGCTCAAATTTTTCAATTGACGACAAGTCAACTTCCCCAATTTCCGCCCGCCTTTTTTCATTTTTAGAAAGCTCTTTTTTTATTTCCAAAAATTCTTTTTCATTGCTTATCTCAAAATATTCTTCATCTTGCATAACTTTGCTTTCGTCAATTTCGCCAATTTTTTCAGTTTCAAAATTCAAATCTTTTTCATTTTTTTTGATTTTTTCAGATAATTTTTCATTTTCGCTTTGAAACTTAACAATTTCAATTTCTAAATTTTTTAGTTCTCCCAAAATTTCTCGCTCAAACTTTTCAAATTTTTGAATTTCTTCTTCATTTTTTTTAATTTCGGACAAAATATTTTTATTTTCATTTTCATATTTAGAAATTTCATTTTCTTTAGAAAAAATTTCAGAATTTAATTTTTTCTGTAAAATTTCTTTTTCATTTTCAAATTGTACAATATTTTCAATTTCCCTCAAATTTTTTTTGTAGTCGCTGTAAATTTCATCATATCTTTTTTTATTGCCCTCTTTTTTCACTTTCAAAATTTCATAATCTTTATCAACAATATTTAATTTTTGAAAAAATTTTTCAGTATTTTCAATTTTAGAACTCTCAATTTTAAGTTTTTCCAATTTTAAATTATTTTCTTTAATATATTCGTCAATTTTTTTTATTAACTCAAGATTTTGCAAAAGTTTTTTTTCTTTTTCCGAAATAAAATCGTCAATTTGAGAAATTTCATATTCCAAAGTGTCAATCGACCTTTTTTCCCGTGAAAAATTTCCGTTAAAATTATCGTAACTTTTTACGAACTCACTATATTCATTTTGAAATTCTCTAAAATTATTTTGCAACTCCTTTTTCCTTCTGTCAATTTTTTCAGCTTTTTCAAAAATTTTTTCAACTTTTTCATTAAACTCAAAAAACTTTTTTTCTTTTTCCAAAATTTTTTCTTCTAATTTTTTCAATTCTTTTTTTTGAAAAAGAAGCTCATCTCTTCTCTGTGAAAATCCTCCAGTCATTCTTCCACGAGAAGTGATAATATCGCCGTTAAGCGTCACAATTCTGTCACTAAAACCTTTTTTTAAAAGTTCAATTCCAATTTCCAAATTTTGTACAACAACAGAATTTCCATAAACAAACTGAACAACTTTTTCCAAGTTTTTATCAAATTTCACAATATTTCTTGCAAAATCAATTATTCCATTTTGACCTTTCGTATTTGAAACAATGCTTTTTTTCTCACTTTCACTAAATTCGCCAGACAATTTTTTTGAAAAATTTTTCTCAATTTTGGGAAGAAAATTCAAACTTTTAAAAACTTTTATATCGTTCATCGGCAAAAATGAAGCTCTTCCCATTTTTTCTTTTTTCAAAAGTTCAATGCAATTTCGTGCAACTTCAGTATTTTGTGTGACAATATCTTGAAACATTCCGCCTGACAAAGTTTGAATTGCCGCTTCAAAGCCAAAGGGAATTTCAATCAAATTTACAAAAGCTCCTACAACTCCATTTATTTTTTTGTCTAATATGTATTTAATGCTTTTGTTAAAAGTTTCATTGTTTTCAATCGCACTAGAAATCGCATTCTTTTTAATTTTCAAATTTTGAAGCTCAAAATTCATTTTATTTTTATTTTTCACATTTTCCGAATGTTTTTCTCGCAAATTGTCAATTTCACTTGTTAAGCGAGAAATTTCCTTTTCACTTTGCACTTTTTCCTTTTCTTTTTTTTCCTTTTGAAATTCAAATTTTTCTTTTTCTTGAATAAATTTTTCAAAATTCTCTTTTAATTTTTCCATTTGTGAAAAATTTCTTTTTTCTCGTTTTTAGACAAAAAAATCCTTTTTTCCAAATCTTCATTTTCTCCAGCAATTTTTATTTTGTCAATCTCTAAATTAGAATTTTTTCGAGTTCTCTCTTTCAACTCTTTTTCGATTTTTTCACTTCTATTTTTTATTTCCAAAACTTTTTTATAAATTTCTTTTTTTCTTTTTCTTTTTCAAAAAATTGTCTTTCCAAAATTTCTAATTCATTTTTTGAATCATTTAAAATTTTTTCTTTAGAAGAAATTTCAATTTCCAAATCTTTTTTCTTTTCTCTTTTTCCAAAGCCTCAATTTCCAAATTAGAACTTTTATTCAAAATCTTAGAATACTCATCTTTAAGTTTTTCAATTTCGCCAAAATTACTATTTCTCTGTTTTTTTGTAAAACAAGATTTTTTTAGCTTCATCATTTTTTTTGCCAATTTTTTCCGATTCTTCTCGCTTCTCAGACAAATTTTTTTCAAGTTTTTCCAATTTTTCCAAAATTTCACTATTTTTTTCTTCAAACTCATCACGCAAAAATTTTTTTTCATTAATTCCATATTCCAAAATCATAAATTTTTGAGTGTCCATTTTATCAGAAATTTTTTTGTAAAGCCTTGCCTTTTTTTGTTCAATTTTAAGTTCTTCCACTCTTTTTGACAAACTTTTTTCCACATAGTCAATTTTCTCAATTTCATTTTTGACATTTTCAAGTTTTTTCGTAGCTTCTTCCTTCTCATTCTTAGCCTTTTTAACTCCAGCCGCTTCCTCAATTATTTCTCTAAGCTCTTTTGGCGAAGACCCAATTATCCGCTCAACTCGTCCTTGACCAATCACAGAATAAGCCTGTTTTCCAATTCCTGTATCCAAAAACAAGTTGTGAATATCTTTTAGCCGAATTCTTTCGTTATTCAAAAAATATTGATTTTCCCCACTTTTAAAAATTTTCCGAGTGATTTTCACATCTGTAAAATCAATGTCTAAATATTTATCATCGTTGTTGATATAAAGACTAACTTCTGCTTGATTTTTTGCCTTTTTATTTTTTCCTCCAGAAAAAATCACATCTGAACTCTCTTTCGCCCTAATATTTTTATAACTCTGCTCTCCCAAAACCCACAGAATTGCATCCAGAATATTACTTTTTCCACTCCCATTCGGTCCCACAATTGAAGTTATTCCGCTGTCAAACTCAATTACCGTTTTATTTGCAAACGACTTAAAGCCGTTTATCTCCAATGCCTTTAAATACATCGCTTTTCCTTTCAAAAACTTTATTTTTTTAATATCTATAATCTAGTTTTTATTTTATATTATTTTTTTTATTTTATCACAAGTAAAAAAATACTTCAAACTAAAAAGTTAATGTCGCTAAATAATAATTATTGTGATATAATTTTAGAACATAAAGTTAGAATATTAAAATAAAGAAAGAAAGAAAGAAAAATAAAATTAAATAAATAAAATTAAAAAAAATAATAAAAATTTTGAAAAGAGGTAAAATGATTTATTTTATTGGTGGGACAAAATTTAGAGAATTTAAATATTTTGAAATTTTAAATAAATTGAGAGAAAAAAATCCTAATATCTCTGAGAGCTTTTTTGATGCAGAACTTAAGGAAGATGAAAATTTTTTGGAAAAACTTATGACAAATTCTATCTTTTCTTCGCAGGAACTTGTCGTGTTAAAAAGAGCGCAAAAAATAAAAAAATTTGAAACATTTTTGAAAAACATCGCTAATTTGGATATAATAAATAAGCAAATTATTATTGACTATGAAAAAGAAGATGGAAAATTGAATGCCGAGCTAAAAAAAGTTCTTGATAAACTTGAAAAAGATAAAAAAATTAAAAATTTTTTGTTTTTAAAAGACGAAGATATTGAAATACAAAATTATGTTATGCTTGAGCTGAAAATAAATAAAAAAAATGCTAGTTCACTTTTGGAAATGATTGGAACAAATCCTTTTAAAGTAAAAAATGAAATTGAAAAAATAAAAATTTTTTTAGATGGAGAAAAGTTTGATTTAAAAAAACTAAAGAATATTATTTCTATAGAAAAAGAGTATAAAATTTACGAAATAACTAAAGAAATTTTATCAAATAGAATAAATGAAGTTATGAAATATTTGGAGCAAACTAAGGAATATATGGGAGTGCTTTATTCACTGTATAACGAATTGGAAGTTTTATATAAAATAAAAATTTTAAAAAAAGAAGGTAAACAATTTAGCTCTAATTATAACACTTTTAAAATTCAGTTTGAAAAAGTAAAAGAAGCATTTAAAATAAATAACAGAATTCCAAATTCGTATGCTATTTTCAAAAAATTGGAATTAGAGAAAAATTATAGTTTAGAAAGTTTAAAAAAATTGGTATATCGCTCCTGGGAAATTGAAAATTCTATAAAAACTGGAAAAATTGAGATGAGTGCTGGAGTCGAAAGGCTAATAATGCAGATTTCTTCACTTTATAAGATAGACTGTATAATAAAATGAAACAAATTCAAAATAAAATAAAACTCATGATAATTTCGTGTTAAAATGTTAGTAACCACAAAAACATTAACAAAAGGAAATATATCATGAGTTGTAAATATTTTACCATAAATGCGAAAAATAAACCAGAGGTTCTGCTAGAAAAAAAATTACAAAATAAAAGAGAGTTGCTGAGATTTTTAAAAAAAGTCAGGGCTACTATTTATCGGGAAATTAAGAGACTTAAAGGTGAATATTGTACTAAAAAAGCTCAGATAAATGCCAATAATAAAGTCTGTAAAAAAGGCAGAAACTTACAAAATTACTTCTGAATTAAAGTATTTAATAGAGTCCAAGCTTTATAAAATATGGTCGCCAGAACAAATTGCAGAAAGAGAATTGCAATTTATAATATAAAAAAATAAAAACCCCAAAATATTTTATTTAGAGGCTTTTTTTATTTTTTCTAGTTATATTGAATAAATATCCGTTTCACTCTCAGAATATCTTTTCAAAAAATTTTGTAACCTCTTATTTTGAGAATTAACAAAAATTTCTTCAGGCTTTCCTTCTTCTATAATTGTTCCGCTATCCATAAATACTATATAATCAGATACTTCTCTTGCAAACTGCATTTCATGGGTAACAATTATCATTGTCATATTTTCTTTTACCATATCTTTTATAACTTTCAGAACTTCTCCGATAAGTTCAGGATCAAGTGCCGAAGTTGGCTCATCAAGTAAAATTACCTCTGGACTCATTGCAACCGCCCTTGCGATTCCTACCCTTTGCTGCTGTCCTCCAGAAAGCTGATTTGGATAAAATTCGGCTTTATCTTTTAATCCCACTTTTTCAAGCATTTTTAATCCAATTTCTGTTGCTTCATTCCTATTCATTTTTTTTACAATTAAAAGACCTTCAATTACATTTTCCAAAGCAGTTTTATTTTTGAATAAATTATAATTCTGAAAAACCATTGTCGTATTTTTTCTAAGTCTGTTTATATCTTTTTTATTTATTTTGCTCAAGTCAAAAGTTTCGTTTCCAAAAGTTATTGTTCCTGATGAAGCTGTTTCAAGAAAATTAAGGCTTCGTAAAAATGTTGATTTTCCAGATCCACTCGGTCCTATGATGCTTATTACCTGTCCTCTTTCTATTTTAAAGTTTATTCCTTTCAAAACTTCGTTTTTTCCAAAAGACAATTTTAGATTTTCAACCTTTATCATTCTACAGTCCACCTACTCTCAATTTCTTTTCCACAATTCCCATGACTTTTTCCACAATTATACAAACAACCCAGTAAATTCCAGCAACAACAATATATGCCTCAAAAATATCCAGCCCCGAAGCTGATATTATTTTTGCTTTTCCCATCATTTCCACAATTGAAACTGTAAAAGCGAGCGAGGAATCCTTTATCAGACTTATAAAAGTATTTCCAAAATTAGGAAAAGTTATTATAATCGCCTGTGGAAGCACAATTCTTCTCATTGCCTGCCATTTTGTCATTCCAATAGACAATGCAGCTTCAACTTGCCCTTTATCCACCGACTGAATTGCCGCCCTAAATGTTTCCGACAGATAACCTGATACATTTAAAATAAATGCCACATAAACAAATATAATCGCAGGAATATTATTCACATCTATATTAAATCCATACTTTAAATGTATATAATCTAATATTTTAGGCAATCCATAATAGGCAAGGTAAATCTGAACTAAAAGAGGTGTCCCTCTTATAAAGGACACATAAATTGTAGCAAGCCTTGTCAGCACAGGAATTTTATTTATTCTCACAAGTGCGATAAAAAAACTGAGTATCAGCGAAAATATCATCGTAACAATCGCAATATTCAGAGTCATTGGCAATGCTTTCAGTATTTCTGGAATAGCTCTTACCATAAATCCCCAGTTTAAAAAAGGTACATTATTATTCATTACTTTTCTCCTGTTTATAAATTATTTTGTATAATCTCCACCAAACCACTTTTCTGATATTTTGGCAAGCGTTCCGTCAGCTTTCATTTCAGCTAGTGCTTTATTTACTTTATTTTTCAATTCTTCGCTATCTTTTCTAAATGTGAAGTATACAGGTGTTTTTGTTACAGGCTCTCCTACGATTTCTACAAGATTTCCTCTTTGTTTTGTGAAATATCCTACTGTCAATCTGTCATTTAAAGTAGCGTCTGCTTTTCCTTGTGCAATTTCTTCAAGTGCAATTGAAACATTTCCATCAAAATAAGCATAATTTATTTCCTTATTTTTGTCAAAATCAGTCAAAGTCTTGTTATAATTGCTTCCTACTCCTGTCATAACCCTTTTACCTTTTAAATCCTCAAGTGTCTTAATATCAGTTCTTCCTTTTTTAACGATAATTTGAGCGGCTGATACTAAATAATCATCAGAAAAAGTATATTTTTTCTCTCTTTCAGGATTTTTAGCAATTTCATTTGCAATAAAGTCAAATTTTTTCGATTCCAGTCCTAAAAACATACTATCCCAAGGTGTAGGCACAAACTCTATATCTAAATTTGCTCTTTTCCCAATTTCTTCAACAACTTCCACATCATATCCAGTTAATTTCCCACTTCCATCAGTAAACGTAAATGGTGCATAAACTCCTTCTGTTCCAACTTTCACTTTTTGTTTTCCTTCACTACTCCCACTTTTACCATTTTCCTGTTTCCCTCCACAGCTGATAAGAAATAGTCCTATCAATAAAATTCCTGTTAATTTTAAAATATTTTTCATGATTTTCCTCCTAAAATTTTTATATTTTTTGTTTACTATTAATTTATACTAATATCCCATTTAAAAAATAGAAGTAAAATTCTATAATAATTAATTTGATAACTTTTTAAAAAATCAAATTTAATTCTTAAGTATTCATATAAATAAGGGATTTTTATTGTGACCTTGGCTTGTCTAAGCATTTTTTTGAAACAAAAGCGAAACTCGCTAATGCTCAAACATATAGAAATAGAAAAAACTATTATTAATCATAATATCTATAAATAAAATTATAAAAGTCTTTAAGATGAATACTTAACAATAAATTTAATTAAAGGATTATTTTAATAGTTACATAGGTTGTATAATAGCATAATCCTATTAAAAATGACTTTAATTTCATAAATTTTTTGATCCCTACTCTTTGAAACAGGAAATAGTATTAAAACAAAAAATTTATCTTATTAAAGAAAAAAGCCGAATAAGATTATCCGGCTTTCTAGGATGCAATCTCATTTTTCGATTTTTTTTGCTTTGAAATGAGCTTACATATAAAATTATTTCCAGTTAATTTTAAAATAAACTCTACAAATTCATGTATATTATCATATTAAGTTATAGTTTTTTATTAATAGTATACTTAATTAACCTTTTCAATCTCTTTATTTGTATATAAAAATATTATACTATAATTTTTTTAATTTGTAAAGATTATTTTTTTATAAGTGTTTCATTAAATTCTGTATACTCCAATGCAGTACCTTTAACAAGATTCTTTCCATCAAAACCAATGATGTCGCCAGGCACTAAAGTATGTGTTTCATCGTCATTTAAATATATTTCCAATTTCCCCTTTAAAACCGAAATTACAACATCTTCTCCTTCATGATTATGCAAAGGGATTTTTTCTCCTGAATCTAAAACTTCCTTCACCACTTTATAATTAGTCCCACTAAAAGCTAATCCACCTTGATTTTTTACTATTCCAGCCATTTCAATCATCTCCTCTATATTTCAAATTAACTAATATCTTTTAGCTGTACAAATATTATACTCTCATTCAAATATTTTGTAAAGCAATTTTTTTTATAACTACAATATTTGATACTAAAAACTTTATTTAAATAGAAAAATAAATCGGAGGTTCCGCTAGAAGAAAATTACAAAATAAAAGAAAGTTGATAAGATTCTTAAAAAAAGATAAAGCTACTATTTATAAGAGAATTAAGAACCTTAATACTAATAAATTCAAGACCTAACCTAGAAAATGTTTGAACTACGCAACACTATTTAAAAAATTTTTACATGAAATTAAATTTTAGGAAATCTAAAAAAATGTTGCATCTAAATATTGCAATTTATGATAAATAAAAAAATTTGACAAAAATTTAGAATTTTGCTAACATAAACGGGTAGAAAAAATAAGATTTGAGAAAAGAAGGAGAAAAATTATGTCAAGTATTTTTATACCAGAAGGTTATGACCCAAAATACGGGATAATGGAAACAGAAATTGCAATTAAGTTCGTAAAAGATTTTTTTGAAAAAGAACTTTCAAGTGCATTAAATTTAACAAGAATATCAGCACCGTTATTCGTAAAAAAGTCTTCGGGGTTAAATGACAATCTAAATGGCGTGGAAAGACCAGTTGCATTTGAAACAAAAGAAGTTCCTGACGAAACGTTAGAAATTGTACATTCACTTGCAAAATGGAAAAGAATGGCACTAAAAAGATATGGTGTGCCAGTAGGACAAGGAATTTACACAGATATGAACGCAATCAGAAGAGATGAAGATATGGACAACACACACTCAATCTATGTTGACCAATGGGATTGGGAAAAAGTTATCACAAAAGAAGATAGAAATTTTGATTTTCTAAAAGAAACTGTTAGAAAAATATACAAAGTCTTTTTAAATACAGAAAAAGAACTTAGTGCTAGATTTGAAAAAGTAAAAATCAGTTTACCAAATGAAGTTACTTTTATAACTTCACAAGAATTAGAAAATTTATATCCAAATTTAACTCCAGAAGAAAGAGAAAACGAATTTGCAAAAAGTAGAGGAGCAATTTTCGTTACGCAAATTGGAAAAGTTTTAGCTTCTGGACAAAGACACGATGGTCGTGCCCCAGACTATGATGACTGGGAACTAAACGGAGATTTGATTTTATGGGATCCTGCATTAAATCATTCATTGGAATTGTCTTCAATGGGAATCCGTGTTGACAAAGACGCACTAGAGAGACAATTAAAAGAATTGAATTTGGAAGAAAGAAAAGAATTAGATTTCCACAAACAACTTTTAAATGGAGAATTACCGCTAACAATCGGTGGAGGAATCGGACAATCAAGAATTTGCATGTTCTTTTTACAGAAAGCACACATTGGAGAAGTTCAAGCTTCATTCTGGACTGAAGATATTAAAAAGGTTTGCCGTGAAAATGGAATAAACTTGTTGTAAAAAATTTATAATTAATAAATTTCCTTGAAAATTATATATATATATATATATTTAGATAATAAATAAATATTTTAAAATAAGAGACTAACTTATAAATTAATTTTATAGGATATAGTCTCTTTTAATTTTTTTTATTTATTATTTCATTTTGTCATACATTTTTAATATATATAAAAAACGGACATGAGCTTTTACTCTGCATTTGTAACAACTGATTTATTTAGCTAATATTAGTCTAAGTCTTATTGATTAATGTCGCCATTTCATCAAATGAAACTTATATTTTATGATAAATTATATCATATTGATTTGTCATTTGATAGATAAAAAAATTAAAATTTTTAGAGGTAGAAACAAGCAATTAAAATAATTTTATCATTTTTTTCTAATGAAAATATGTTATTATCATTGTGAAATAAATAATTTTCTCTACTTATTCAACTTTTGGAGAAAAAATTGAAATATATTTAAGAGGTGATTACTATGAAAAAAATTAAAGAAAACCTAAAAAAACTGCTTTCACATTTCAAAAGTGGATTCGAGAGATTTCCAATAACAATTATTTTAGCTTTTGTACATTTCATTACAGGAATATACATAGCCGAAGTTAGAAATTTTCAGTCTGATGAATTTATTGAAATTAATTTTCTTTTGTTTGGCAGCATTTTTATTACAGGGATGTGCGAAATAATTCGGGAAAAGTATTTTTATGAAAAAAATAAATGGCTGATTAGAGGAATCTATTCATTTATAACGCTTGTTTTATCAATTATTTTTTATGTAGATTATTTGCAAACTAATGATTATAATAATTTTAAATTTTGGGCATTGATTCCTATTTCCATTATTCTATTTGTATTAATTCCTATTTTAAACAAAGAAAATAAGGAAAAATATCTGCAATCTGAATTTTCAGATTTTATTATAACATATATCTTTGCAGCTGTTCTCTTTGTTGGAATTGCAATAGTTTTAGCAACCGTAAGTTATCTCTTTTTTAGTTCTAACAATGACTTCTTTTTCAGATTAACTACGTATTCTTTCTGGTTTATAGCTGAAGTATTTGGAGCATCACTATTTCTGTCTTTATTAAAAAAAACTGATGACGATTTGGAAAATTATATGTTCCCATCTATTTTCAATTTATTGATTAAGTTTGTAATTATTCCGTTAATTGCTATTTACACGGGTGTTTTATATATTTATATAGCTAAAACTGTTATTTCTATGCGATTACCAAAAGGATTAATTTCTCATCTTGTGCTTTGGTACACAGCATTTAGTGTTATCATTATGATTTTAATAACACCATTTACACAAAAAGATAAATTTTTGGAAAATTTCAAAAAATATTTTCCATATTTTTCAATACCTTTAATATTTACTTCACTATTTGCACTTTTCCAACGAATTTATCAATACGGAATTACAGAAAAACGGTACTATGTACTAATCTTAATATTCTGGCTACTTTTCTGCATGATTTTATTCATCAGAAAAATGAATATTACAGGAATTTTCATAAGTTTAATCGCCTGTGTAGTAATCGCAGTCTATACTCCATTTAGTGCCAAAAGTGTAAGTAATTTCAGTCAAAAAGAAAGATTAAAAAGAATGCTTGTAAAATATGGAGCATTAAAAGATGGAAAAATTTCTAAAATAACGCAGAAACTGACTAATCGACAAGGAAGCCACATTCATACAACAATTCAATATATTTCTAGCAACAGCGACATTCAGAAATTAAATTTCAAAAATGAAAAAGGGGAAGTTTATTCAAATCTTGAAGATTTGGAAAAAGCACTGGATGTGAAGGAAGCTTGGAAAGATTATTACATAGTTAGAAATGAAGATGAGAATGGAGAAAATTACGATGAAAAGGTAATTGTCGCATATATAGTAAAAAACAGTGAAAATGCTGAACTCATATCCGATACAACAGGTTACGATAACTTTATATCTTACAGAAAGATTGACAATACAGAACCAATAGATCAAGAAAATGAATCTGAAAAATATAAAATTACAATTAGAAATAAAATAATTACAATAAAAAGTAAAGATGGAATGGAACTTGCCAAAATAAATTATGAAGATGCAATTAAGCAAATCGTATCCAAATTAAAAACTTTAAAATTACAGGATAAGAAAGATGAAGGATACGAAGTTTCTCAAAAAGATTTAGAATATATTGGGACAGCAGAAAAAATTAATTATAAAATTTCCTTAAAAAGAATTGATGAACAGATAGTAGACGGAAAAACAAAAGATTTATATTATGAAGAATTTGATTTTATGTTTTCTGAAAAAAAATAAAATTTCTAAAATAAAAATGAAAGGAAAAAATTGATTATGAAAACTTTAATTATTTTAGCCCATCCAGATATGGAAAATTCAAGAATTAACAAAAGATGGAAAGAAGAATTGGAAAAATATCCTGACAAAATTACAGTAAATGAACTTTACAAAAATTATCCAAATTGAGATATTAACATTGAAAGAGAGCACGAATTGTTATTACCCCATGATAATATAATTATTCAATTTCCGCTTTATTGGTACACATACACTCCTTTATTAAAAAAATGGCTTGATGACGTGCTTTCCTATAACTGGGCCTATGGAAATGAATATAAGTTGAATCGTAAAAATATAGGAGTTGCAATTTCTATTGGAGAATTTGAAAATGACTATTCAAAAACTGGCTCTGTAAAATTTTCGATGGATGAAATTCTAGCACCTTTTGAAGCAACTATTGAATATATCAAGGCAAATTTGACTTCTCGCTATCTTTTGTTTGATACTGAAAATATAAGTGATGAAGAACTTTTGGAAAATGCTAAAAATTATACAAGACATATTTTGAGTTTATAAGAAAATTAAATTCATATTTTTTGTAGTATATTCAGTAATTTTAAAAGAGGATAATGTCTTTGAATACAGGTTTAGATAAGTATTATAAAATTCTTTTTGGAAAATTTATTTAGAAAAATTAAACAGATAAAAATATTTGAATAAAAAGATGGGAAATATATTAATTTATTTCCCATTTTCTCTTTATTTTTTTAAAAATTTCAAAAAAGTTAAAAAATCACACTTTTCATATTTTAAAATCATATGTATATACAAAAATAATTCTTTACAAATAAAATTTTTTATAGTATAATATTTTTACATACAAATATAAGAGATAAAAAGTGAAATATACAATAATATTCTTAGAAAGGAAAAACAAAAATGGACTTTAATTTTATAATAGAAAATATTCCTAAATATTTAGAAGCAATGAAATTGACTGTGATTATAGGAATTTTTGGAATTGTATTTTCAATATTGATTGGAATAGTTTGTGCATTGGTGCTTTATTATAGAGTTCCAGCTGCTAGGCAGATTGTGAGCATTTATATTGAGCTTTCGAGAAATACGCCACTTGTAATACAGCTTTTTTTTCTGTATTTTGGGCTTCCAAAAATTGGGATTACATTTAATTCGTATATCTGTGCTGTGATTGGATTATCTTTCCTAGGCGGAAGTTACATGTGTGAGGCATTTCGGAGCGGATTGGAGTCGGTTACAAAAGGGCAGCGGGAATCTGGGTTAAGCATTGGACTTACAGAATCACAGCTTATAACTAACGTAATATTGCCACAGGCATTTACGGTTTCGTTTCCAGCGATAGCGGCAAATATAATATTTCTTTTGAAAGAAACTTCAGTAATAGGGATTTTGGCTTTAATGGAACTGATGTACTTGACACGGGATTTGATAGGGCTTTATTATAAGACGAATGAAAGTCTGTTTATGCTTGTTGCAGCATATTTGATTATTATTTTACCAGTTTCGTTTATTTTAACAGTAATTGAAAGGAGAATAAGATATGCAACTGTCGGGAATTGATGTTATTTTTAAAGGAGTCAATTTGCAAAGGCTTATGGGTGGACTTGTTGTAACAGGACAAATTGCTCTTGTTTCCATAGTATTTTCAATATTGTTTGGATTAATTCTAGGAATAGTTATGACTTCAAAAAATAAGATTATTTATGGAATATTGAAGTTTTATCTGGAAAGTATGAGAATCATTCCCTTGCTTGTGTGGCTGTTCATAATTTATTTTGGAGTTGCAAAAGGCTTTGATTTGCATATTGATTCAGAAACTACGACAATAATAGTATTTGTGATATGGGGAACGGCTGAAATGATGGATATTGTGAGGGGAGCAATTATTTCTCTTCCGAAAATTCAAGGGGAAAGTGCAAAGGCTTTGGGACTTGATACAAGTCAGGTTTATAGATATGTGCTGCTTCCACAGGCAGTAAGAAGAATTGCACCTGCAGCGGTAAACCTTATAACAAGAATGATTAAGACAACTTCACTTGCGATTTTTATAGAAGTTGCAGAAGTTTTAAAAATAGGACGGCAAATTATAGAATTTTCAAGCAGGAAAAATCCGATGGCACCATTCTGGGTGTATCTGTTCATATTTTTTCTATATTTCATAATTTGTTATCCAATTACATTATTATCAAAGAAAATGGAGAAAAAATGGGCTGTTTAAAAAATAAAGGAAACGGAGGTAAGCAAAATGGCAGATTCGGAAGTTTTATTGGAACTTTCTGATATAAAAAAAGAATATAAAAAAGGCGTACCCGCACTAAAAGGAGTTTCACTTTCAGTAAATAAAAGTGAGGTTGTAGTAATACTGGGGCCCTCTGGATGTGGGAAAAGTACACTTTTAAGATGTATAAACGGACTTGAAGAAATTCAGTCTGGAGAAATAAAATTACAAGGAAATGTTATCAATAAAGATAAGACAAAATGGCATTTAATACGCCAGAGAATAGGAATGGTGTTTCAAAGTTACGAATTATTTGATCACATGACAGTTATGCAAAATCTTCTGTTAGGACCGCTTAAAGTACAGAAGAGGGATAAAAAGGAAGTTACGGAGCAAGCAGAAAAACTGCTCGAAAGAGTAGGGCTTCTGGAGAAAAAGAACTCATATCCAAGAGAACTGTCAGGAGGACAAAAACAAAGAATAGCAATTATAAGATCACTATGTATGAATCCAGAAATAATGCTGTTTGATGAAGTTACAGCGGCACTTGATCCTGAAATGGTAAGAGAAGTGCTGGATGTAATGCTGGAACTGGCAAAGGAAGGAATGACAATGATAATCGTTACTCATGAAATGGAATTTGCTAAAGCAGTTGCGGATAGAATAGTATTTATGGATTCTGGAGAAATCGTTGAAACAAATTATCCGCTGGAATTTTTTAGAAATCCAAAAACTGAAAGGGCTAAGAAATTCTTAAATATATTTAATTTTGAAAAGAAAGATAAGATGGAATCAGCTTTGTT
The DNA here is from genome assembly GCF_041200005.1 of Leptotrichia rugosa. NCBI lineage: Bacteria > Fusobacteriati > Fusobacteriota > Fusobacteriia > Fusobacteriales > Leptotrichiaceae > Leptotrichia > Leptotrichia rugosa. The sequence continues at coordinate 449,585 of NZ_CP165644.1, read as the reverse complement.
GATTTAATTGATATGAATTGTGTTTGTAAAAAACAAAAAATATAAATAAACTTGGAGGTAATTATGAAAAAGAATTTTGAGAGGCTTGTAAAAATTATTGCAATCTTAGTTTTAGGAGTATTTGCAATAAGCTGTGGAAAAGGTGGAAAGGGAAGTCCTGAACCAGGATCAATTGAGGCAATAAAAAAAGCAGGAAAAATAAGAATAGGAGTATTTGGAGATAAGCCGCCATTTGGGTTTGTTGATGAAAATGGAAAAAATCAAGGGTACGATATTTATTTGGCGAAAAGACTGGCAAAAGATTTGTTAGGTGATGAAAACAAAATAGAGTTTGTTACAATGGAAGCTGCAAATAGAGTGGAGTATTTGTTATCAAATAAAGTTGACATCACTTTGGCAAACTTTACAGTAACAGATGAAAGAAAACAAAAAGTTGATTTTGCAAAACCTTATATGAAAGTGTCGCTAGGGATTGTTTCACCAGAAGGTGCTCCAATAAAAGATGTTAAAGAGCTGAAAGGTAAAAAATTAATAGTTAACAAAGGAACAACAGCAGAAATTTACTTTACTAAAAATTATCCAGATATAGAATTGTTGAAGTATGACCAAAATACAGAAACATTTAACGCATTATTAGATAAAAGAGGAGCTGCACTTGCACACGATAATACTCTAGTATTCGCATGGGCAACAGAAAATCCAGGATTTGTTGTGGATATTAAACAGTTAGGAGAACAGGACTACATTGCTCCAGCTGTAAGAAAAGGGAACAAAGGACTGTTAGACTGGCTAAATACTGAAATAGATGCTCTTACTAAGGAAGGATTCTTTGAAAAAGCGTATAAAGCAACTCTTGAGCCTGTTTATGGGAATAAAGTCGATCCAAAAACAGTAATTATTGAAAATAAATAGACTAATAAATAATTAATTTGTGAAATAAAAAAACTGCTTCAGAATGTTGAGGCAGTTTTATTATATTTAGAAGTTTTATTTGATTTCCCTAAAAATGTATTTTAAAACTTTATTTTCCCATATTTTCTAGTAATTATCAGTAAAATTGAAAAAGTAAATAATAATATTGAAAACTCTACAATAATAAGATTTTGTCTAAAAATAAGCATTAATGTAAAAGAAAATATCAATATTCAAAAAATTTTGAGTCTACACAAAATTCTAGACACTCTCTTATTTCACTTTAACAATTTTTTTCTTCCCAGCTCTCACAATCATTCCACTTTCAGGAACAACCATGGCTTTCACATCTTTTATTGGCTCGTCATTTATTTTGAATCCACCTTGCTGAATTAATCTTCTAGCTTCACTTGTTGTTTTCATCAACCCTGTTTCTTTTACCAGTAAATCAATAATTCCAACTTCTTTATATTCCAACTCAACTTCTGGCAAGTCAACATTTAAGTTTCTCTTACTGAATACATTTTCAAACCAATCTCTCGCTTCTTTAGCCGCTTCTTCACCGTAGTAAATTTTTACAACTTCAGCTCCCAATTGTTTTTTAGCTTCCATTGGATGTAAACTTCCATCTGCGATTTGTGCCTTAATTTCTTCAATTCTCTCAAAAGGGACATCAGTTATCATTGTATAATAATTTTCCATCAATTCATCTGAAATTGACATAACTTTTCCAAACATATCGTTTGGCGTATCTTTTACACCAATGTAATTTCCTAATGATTTAGACATTTTTTCTACTCCATCGAGTCCAACCAAAATCGGCATTATCATACAAATTTGCTGCTCTTGACCAAAGTTTTTCTGTAAATCTCTTCCTCTTAACAAATTAAATTTTTGTTCAGTTGCACCTAATTCCACATCTGCATGTAATTCTACTGAATCATATCCTTGTAAAATTGGATACATAAACTCAATCAATGAAACTGGTTTATTTTCAGATAATCTTTTTGAAAAATCTTCTCTCGAAATCATTTGTGAAACTGTAAATTGTGACAACAAATTCAACGCATCTGATAACGATAATTTTTCCAGCCAGTCAGCATTGTAAACAACATTAATTTTATCTAAATCCAAAATTAATTTTACTTGATCCAAATATGTTTTAATATTTTCCATAACTTGTTCTTCTGACAACATTTTTCTAGTTTCAGATTTTCCAGTTGGATCTCCAATTCTTCCAGTGAAAGTTCCAATCAAGAAAAACACATCGTGCCCCAAATCTTGAAACTGTTTTAATTTTCTCAAAGGTACCGCATGTCCCAAGTGCAAATCAGACCCAGTTGGATCAATCCCCAATTTTACTCTTAATGGAGTATTAGTCGAAATTGATTTCTCCAACTTTTTCTTAAATTCATTTTCATTAATTATTTCATCGCACCCGCGACTTAAAATATTAAATTGTCTTTCTACTTCTTGTTTAATTTCTAATTCTGTCATTTTTTTATTTTTTCTCCTTATTTCTTAATTTTCTTTAATTTCTATATTTTTTTAATTTTTTTAACAAATCTATTATTTCTCAATTTTTACTAATTTTATTTTTATAAATATGCAACATATTTCATAAAATAATAAACAATCGGCAATACAAATAACGCACTGTCAAATCTGTCCAAAAATCCACCATGTCCTAAAAGTAAATTCCCAGAATCCTTAACTTCCAATTCTCTTTTTATCTTAGATTCCACCAAATCTCCCAGTTCGGCAAAGATTCCTATTGCAAGTGCAAGGATAAAGGCTTTTAATCCTCCAATGGCAACATAATCGTAATTTACAGAACAGGTCTTTGTTAAAAATGAAATTCCGCAGACAAAATTTGCTATGAATAAATATATTTTGTCAAAAGATAAAATTACTAAAAATACCCCTAAAATTCCTGCAATTGCACCTTCAATTGATTTTTTCGGACTAATTTTTGGAGCAAGTCTGTGTCTAAATATTTTTCCGCCGATTGCCATTCCGACAAGATAAGCAGAAATATCACATGCCCAAATTAGCATAAATGTCATTACAACTAAAATTTTTCCATTTGGAAATTCATATTTTATTAGTAAAATATGTGAGAATAAATACGAAACATAAATTATTCCAAATAAAGTGTAGGAAATTTCTGCCATTGCATTGTGAATTTTTACTTTAAAAACTTGCCTTAAAGACAGAAGAATTATTGCAAATACGATAAATCCTCCCATATCAAAGTTAATTTGCTTAAAAAGTTCAAATTTAAAATATGAAAAAATATTTTTTGAATTTTCCTGAAAATATATCGCAACAGGTAAAAACAGCCCAAGTCCCATTCCAATCCTGCTTGCCACTTCAAATCCCTTGTCCTTTAGCATTTTGTAAAATTCAAAAAGCGATATTCCAATTATTACAAGAGTAAACACCAAAAACATCAGATTTCCTTTTAAAAATATCCATAAAAGGAAAGGTACAAACAACAAAATAATAAATAATCTACTTAACATTCAGCCCTCCGTATCTTCTATCCCTTTTATTAAAGGATAAAATCGCTTTATCTAATTCATTTTCACCAAAATCAGGCCAGAAAACATCTGTTATGTAAAACTCCGAATAGGCAATTTCCCAAAGCAAAAAATTGCTTATCCTAAATTCTCCACTCGTTCTGATTACAAGCTCTGGATCTGGGATTTCTGGTCGGTACATATATTTTGAAAACTCTTCTTCTGTAATTTTTTCAATTTTTTTTGTTTCATTTTCACTCAAAATTTTATTTACCGCACTTACAATTTCCCTTCTTCCGCCATAATTAAAAGCAATATTAAAAGTTATTTTTTCACAATCCTCCAAAAATTTTTGTGTATCTTCAATTTTTTTTAGAAGTTTTGGAGAAATATTTTCCTTTTCCCCTGTCACAACTAACTTTACACCTTGCTTTTTCAGATTTTTTTTCTCTTTATCCAAATATTTTCCAAATAAATCCATAAGACCATTTACTTCCTTTTGAGGACGCTTCCAGTTCTCAGTTGAAAAAGCGTAAACAGTCAAATATTTCACTCCAATTTCTCCAGCATATCTTAAAATTTTTTCAAGGCTAGCTGCTCCAGCTCTATGCCCTTCTAACCGAATTTTTCCACGTTCCTTAGCCCATCTGCCATTTCCATCCATAATAATTGCTATATGATTTGGTATTATTAAATTTTTATCCATCTTTTGACCTTTCAAGATATTTTTTATAATTATAACAGGGTATACAGTATTTTTCAAGCATAATTTTATTAAATTATATTTTTATTTCAAGATTATTTTTTTATTTAAAAATAAAATAGTTTTTGTTATAATATTAATATAGAAAAATAAAAAATTTTATTATTAGGAGATTTACAAGTATGAAACATAAAATACCGAAAACAAATGCACTTAGAATTTTGGACAAACAAAAAATTCATTATGATATTCACACTTACGAATGGAGTGAAGATAAACATGTAGGAGCTGAAGTTGGCAATCATTTTCCAGAATTAGCCGACAGAATTTTTAAGACGATTGTGTTAAAAGGGAAAAGTAAAGAGCTTTTTGTCTGCGTCATTCAAAGTGAGAAACATTTGGACTTAAAAAAAGTGGCAAAAGCCTGTGGTGAAAAAAATATTGATCTACTTCCGCTTTCTGAGCTTGAAAAAAATACTGGCTACATTCGTGGAGGGTGTTCTCCTGTTGGAATGAAGAAAAAATACAAGACTTTTTTTGATACAGAAGCAAAAATGTTTGATAAAATAGTTGTTTCCGCTGGAAAGCGAGGACTTCAAATGGAAGTTAAAACCAAAGAATTAATAAAAGTTGTGGATGGAAAACTTGCAGAACTTGTGACGACTGAAGAAAAATAAAAGTTTTTAAAATAAAAATATATTGCATTTAATTTTAGCAATATATTTTTTTATTTATAATTTTAGATTTTAAAGTTTTAAAGTTTCCAATTTCAAGATTTCCCCATTTCTCAAATTTGCTCTCATTTTTTGAATTTTTTCATCCATTTTGTCTAATTCTTTTAAGATTTCTTTTTCTTCTGGAGAAGTTTTGATTATTTTAGCAATTCCACCATTTTTTATGATTACTCTTTTGTTTGCAATTAGAGCTAGTGTTGGGTCGTGAGTTGCCATTAAGACTATTTTATCTGCAGAAACCAATAATTCTAATGCTTTTTTTCTATCAATTCCAGCATTTTCAATTTCGTCAATTAAAACGATTGGAGAAGAACTTAAAATTGCTGTGTCGGCGATCATCAGTGCTCTTGATTGTCCTCCACTTAAGGCTGTAATTGCTGTGTCTAGGTTAAATTTTTCTCCTGCTAATTTATTTGCTTCTAAAATTATTTTTTCTGTTACAGCTTCCACATCTTCAACCATACGGCTTTTAGCATGTAATTCCAAAAATTCTTTAACCGACAAATCCATAACAAAGTTCATATTTTGCGATAATTGAGCAACTAATTTATTATTTGAGGAAAATCTCCACTTTTTGTCAGGGGATTCGTTATTTATTAAAATTTCTCTTTGAGTTGGCGTGTCTTTTTGTGCTGTCCATTCGATGTCGGCTAATAATCTTGATTTTCCTGAACCTGTTGGTCCTACGATTGAAATTATTTCTGATTTATGAATGTCTAGCCTTCCAAATCCTTCTGGATTTCCCGTTTTATCTTGTCCAGCCAAAATTGTAAGCGTTTCAACACCTGTTTCTTCTTCCATTCCCAAAAACAATTTCATTTGCTCAACATATTCAATTAACGAAATCTCAATATTTTCCACATCAAGTGCCATATCTTCTTTTTGCTCTTCTGTAAACATTTTCAAAAATTTACTGAAAGTTTCATCTTCGTATCCTTCAATAATTATATTATTTTCAACAAAAAAATTTTCGGCAAACGGATATTTTTCTATTAATTCTCTCATCGAAAGTTTATCCACTAAATTTCTATTCATTCGCACCACCTAAATTCATTTTTCTAACATTTCCCATTTGATATTTTTCACCAATTCTTGTTTCACCTAAGCAATACGAGCAAAGCGCTGAAGGCATTGGAAATCTAAGTTTTTTCCCTTGAACTGTTTCAATCTCTTTCTCTTTCTCATACAACAATGTGCTCAATTCATAAGCTCCTTGTCCTGTCAAACCATTCACATGCATTGTCACAGCTGTTGGATTTACTGAATTAACTCTCGACGCAAACACTTCTCTTTCTGCTTGAGAAACGATGTCCCCTTTTGTGATGATGACAATATCAGCTGATTTTAACATTGGACCAATTTTTTTTGGCGTATTAATTCCTGATAAATTATCAATTACACAAACTCCTTTTATATCTTTAATGTATGGCGAACAACGATTACACAATCCCGCTGATTCTGTAATTAAAACCGATAATCCCAAACTTCTTCCCCATTGCACAACTTCCTCGATATTTGACACAAAAAAGTGATCTGGACACAAAGCTCCTGAAATTCCTTTTTTTACTGGAATTCCCGCTTTTTCATATAATTTGTCGTCATCTGTATATAGACAATCAAATTTTACTACACCAACTGACATCCCTTGTTTTTTTAGTGCATCAACCGTTTTTAAAATAACGCTTGTTTTCCCTGAAGATGGCGGTCCTGAAAATATAACTAAATTCATAATTTTCTCCTAATTTATTAAAAATATTTTTTTATTTCTTCGTCAAATAATTTTTCACCTTCACGAACAATTTTTCCTACATCATTTTTATAAATAAAATCCCATCCAACCCATTTAAAATTTTGATTTTCTTCCAAGTGATTGTCAACATTTGGATTAGTTGTAGGAAATTTTCCATTTGCTGAAAATAAATTTCCAACTTTTTCCGATAAAAATAAATCTAAAAATGGTTTAATTTTATCCGCTTTTTCTTTTTTTGTAATCATAAAAATCGGACTTAAAAGAGCTCCATCTTTTGGCCAGACAACTTCTAAATCACTCGCTCCATTTACCATTTGTGAAAAAAAGTATGGAATAATGCTTATTGCTGGTGCTTCTTGCGCTTTTGTCCTAGCTTTTACCATTTGTGCTGGATGAAGATTTTTTTTGTAAGATTTTGCAAGTTTTTTAATTCCATCTATTCCATATTCTTTGTAAACCATCACGATTAAAGCATTAAATAAATCTAAATCTGCCATTGGAAGTGCGACCGAATTTTCAAATTCATCGGATAAAATCTCATCCCAAGTCTGTGGCACTTTTCTATCTTTTAGAGCAGTTTTGTTCACCAAAAATACCGCTGGAACAACTCCCATTATTGCATATCTTTTTTTAGGATCTCGCAAATCAATATTTTCATTGCAAAAATCTTTATTCATATTTTCAAAATATGTTTCAAAAATTCCATTTTCCATATATTGACCCATCAAATTTTTGTCAAAAAAAAGCTCAAATCCAGCTGACAACAAAACATCTGGAACTTCATTTGCATCTCCAGTCTTAACTTTTTCAACAACCCAGTCAAGTCCTAAATTTGCAGACTGCAATTCATATTTAATTGTGTAGTCATTTTTTTTATTTTGAGCGTCAACCCACTCTTTAATTCCTTCCAATAGCGGAATTCTAATCGGACAAGGCAGGACTCCTTCAATCAAAACATCATTTTTACTAGCTTTGCTTTTATTAACTTCATTTTCTTCAAGCGAAATATCGACTTCACTATCTTTTTTCAAAAAAGCATTTAGTTTTTCCAAAAATAATTCTGGATTAATTCTTTTTGATTTTAGTGCCATTCCCAATTTTATATTTTTCCCCATAATTTTAAGCATCTCTTTATTTTTAAAATTGTCAAATCCATTTGTAATGAAAAAATCATATATTTTTGGATCATCATTTATAATATCATAAAGCGTTTCATTTAGTAAATCTTTCATATTTTTCCCCTCACATTTTAAAAATTAATTTTAGACTTGTTCATAAACAAAATATTTTTTATTAAGTTTAAAAACAAGTCTTTTTTTCTTTTAGATTTTTAGAAAGTAATAATTTTTTATATTTGTAAATGTTTGTTTCGGGTAAAATTTTATCATATTTTTCAAAAAAAATCTGTAATATATATTACAAAAAAATTTTAATTTGATTTTTTTAATTTTAAATTATATAATAAATAAAAAATTTAGGAGAAAAAATGAAAATATATGTGGCTCCAATGTCAGGAATTACCGATTATTCCTTTAGAAAAATAATGGAGAAATTTAATCCAGATCTTTTATTTACAGAAATGGTTAATGCTAATTTATTAAATCGTGAAAATGATGCCACGATTAACGAACTTTTGAAGTGCGATGACAAAGAAAAAACTGGAACACAGATTTTTGGCAGCAATAAAAATGAACTTCTTTTGGGAATTTTGAAATTAGAAGAAATTGGGTTTAAAAAAATTAATATAAATATGGGTTGTCCGCAGCCAAAAATTATAAGAAATGGAGCGGGGTCAGCACTTTTGGAAAATTACAATTTGATGGACGAACTTTTTTCAGAATTGCTTCCAAAATTAGATTCTGACACAAAAATTTCAATAAAAATTCGGACTGGCTACAAAAATTTTAACAATCCAGAAATTTTTTTGGATTTGGCAAACAAATACAATCTTGATTTTATCTGCGTTCACGGTAGGACACAAAATCAATTTTATTCTGGCACGGCAAATTGGGAAATTGTTTCAAATTTGAGTAAACTTCCACGAAATACAGAATTTTTTGGAAATGGAGATTTATTTGAGCCAAAATTTATAAAAGAGCAAGTTAAAAAATGTAATTTGGATGGAATTATGCTCTCAAGAGGAGTTATTGGAAATCCTTGGTTAATCGCTCAAGCAAGGGAATTTTTACAAACCGGGAAAATAAAAACTGTTAAGACATTTGATAATACAAAAAAAATTGTCTTAGAGCATTTGGAAAATATTTTTGAAAACAAGGGGGAAATTAAAGCAGTTCTTGAGATAAATAAATTTTTGAAACCGTATTTTTTGGAATTTCAAGATGAAATTTTTGACTTTAAAAATAAAATTGGAAAAATTATTGTTGAAAAAAATTTTACCCAAAAACAAAATTTAATAAAAAAATTGTAAATTCAAAAAGGAGAATTAAAATGATAAAATTTCCACAAGCGCCTAAATATGGAGATAAAGTTTTTTTAATATGCACTTCTTCGCCTATTTTGCCAGAAGAAATAGAAGAGTGTAAACAAATTGTAGAAAATCTTGGATTTTATCCTGTTGTCGGAAAAAGCCTTTCTCAAAATATTGGAGGATATATGGCAGGAAGTGCTGATACTCGGATAAATGATTTGCACGAAGCATTTTCAAATCCTGAAATAAAAGCTATTTTTTGTGTAAAAGGTGGATTTTCTTCTTCACAGCTTTTAGATAAAATCGACTATGAATTAATAAAAAAAAATCCAAAACTTTTTGTCGGCTACAGCGATGTCACTAATTTAAATATCGCTTTTAACCAAAAATGCGGACTTGGAACATATCACGGTCCGATGATAAGATCAAATATGCTTTATGACTTTAACGAATTTACAAAAAAATCTTTTCTTTTTTCAATAAACAAGAAAAATGGAGAAAAATGGAAACTTGAAAATCCAAATTCAAAAAAATTAAATTTATTAAATAAAAATAATTTTATCGAAATTGAAATCAAAAGAGAAAAAGAAATAATAGAGAAAGAAAGAGAAAAAGAAAGAGAAGAAGAAAATAAAGAAAGAGAAGAAGAAAATAAAAAAAAAGAAAAAGAGAATAAAGAGCAAATAAAAAAAGAAATTAAAAGTAAATTTAGAGAAATACAAGGTGAATTAATTGGAGGAAATTTATCTTTACTTGTTACAACGCTTGGAACTGATTACGAGATTGACACAAAACATAAAATTTTGTTTATCGAAGAAATTGAAGAAGAAATTAGCAGAATTGACAGAATGATGACGCATTTAAAACTTTCTGAAAAATTTGACGACTGCCGCGCCGTTTTATTTGGAAATTTTGACGGCTGCGAAAACACTTACGACCCAAATTACACTTTGGACGATTTTTTAAATAATTTTTTTAAAGATTTTAAAAAGCCTGTCATTACTGGAATCGAATGTGGTCATAAAAAACCAGATTTAGTAACTTTGCCACTGGGAGCAGAATGTACAATAAATATTGACAAAAATTTTGATAATATCAAAATTTATTTTAAAAAATAGCTAAAAAAGAGTTTAAAAAAAGAGAAAAAAAGAAAAAAATATAAAATTAACAGATAAAAGAAATATATAAATAAATATAAAGAAAAAAAATAAAATAAATAAAATAAAGAGAAAAAAAAGAAAGAAGGAAAATTATGATTTTTGATATGCATGCTGATGTTTGGACTGATAATTTTTGGGAGTATCAAAAAGGAAATTTTGATGTAATTAGAAAAAAATATGAAAAAAAATTTCTGGAAAGTGGACTTTTTGGAGGAATTTTTGTAATTTATATTGATTTTAGAAAAGTTGAGAACATTGAAAAATATTTTTTGGAAGATCTTTGTGCAATGACCAGAGAATTGTATTATTCCAAAGATTTAATTCATGTTGTAAAAAATTCAAAAGATTTTGAAATTTTAGAAAAAGAAAAGAGCAAAAAATTTAGAGTTGTTCTTGGAATCGAAGGATTAATTGGAATTGGCGACAATCTTAACTATATTTATTTACTTCATCAATTGGGAATTCGCCACATTGGACTAACTTGGAATGAAACAAACGCTTTTGCAACTGGACAAAGCGGAGATAAAAACCGTGGACTTACGCCACTTGGCATAGATGCCATAAAAGTGATAAATGAACTTGGAATTTTACTTGATTTATCCCACGCCAACGACAAGACTTTCTGGGACGTGGCAAAATATTCGAAAAAACCTTTTTTTGCCTCGCACTCAAATTCCAGAACACTTTGTCCATCTCTTAGAAACTTGACTGATGACCAGATTTTATGTATTGGAGAGCATGAAGGAATGGTTGGAATGAATAGCTACCACAACTTTGTGAGTCGTGATGAAAATAAAAAAAATCTTGATGCTCTAATTGAGCACATGGAATATGTCGCCGAAAAAATTGGACTTGACAAAGTGGGATTTGGACTTGACTTTGACGAATATTACACACCTTCAGGTGAAAGCTGTGAAGGACTTAATGGACTTGAAAATGTAACTAAGTTAAACAACATAACTTTGGCTCTAAAAAAACGTGGATATTCTCAAAACGAAATAGATATGGTAACTTATAAAAATTTTATTGATTTTTATAAAAGAGTAGAAAATAAATAAAAAATTTAGATTTTGAAAATAAAAACAAATAAATAAAGTAAAGCGAAAAGAAAAGAGAAAAGAAAGGAAATAAAAAAATGAAAAAGCCAATTATTGCAATAACTTCTTCGATGGACTTAAATCCCAATAGATTAAATGACAACAGAACTATGGTTTCACTTGATTACAGCAATTCTATGATAAATTCCGGCGGAATTCCTGTAATTCTTCCAATTACAGACAATTTTGAAGTCATAAAAGAACAAGTAAAATATTTTGACGGGCTAATTTTATCAGGTGGCGGAGATCCTGACCCAAATTTATACGGCGAGGACTGTCTTCAAGAATTGGGGGATATTACACCTGAACGAGATACTTTTGAACTTGCAATTTTAGAAGAATTTTTAAAAACTAAAAAGCCTATTTTAGGGATTTGTCGTGGACTTCAATTGATGAATGTCTTTTACGGTGGAACTCTTTATCAGGATATAAAATATGTAGATACAAATATTCAGCATAAGCAAAAATGGCTTGCTGATTTGCCGACACACGACATAAATATTTTAGAAAATAATATTTTATTTGAAATTTTTGGGAAAAAAGCTCGGACAAATTCATTTCATCATCAGATGATAAAAGATTTGGGAAGAGAATTGACTTCGATTGCAACTGCAAATGACGGAGTTATAGAAGCAATTCAAAATAAAAATTATCCATTTTTTTATGGAGTGCAGTGGCATCCTGAAATGATGGCTTCCAGAGGGAATCTAGGAATGAAAAAAATATTTGATAAATTTATTGAAAGTTGTAAAAATCTAGAAAAACAAAAACAAGGGGGGTGACCCCTTGCAAAAAATATATATTAATTATAAAATAACGTTCCCTTCTTCATCAATCGCCTTATAAGCTGGACGAATTAATTTTTTATCAATTATAATCTGCTCAATTCTATGCGCATTCCAACTGGCAATTCTTGCAAGTGCAAAAAGTGGCGTGAAAATATTTTGAGGAATATCCAATAAATTGTAGACAAAACCTGAATACAAGTCAACATTTGCACAAATTGTAAAATCTTCTCCCTTTAATTCTTTTCCAACTTCTTTTGTAAGTTCTTCAATATCAGAAAATAACTTAAACTCCTCCAGCGAATTTTTATCTTTAGCAAGTTCGAAAGCCTTTTCTTTTAAAAGTACAGCTCTTGGGTCTGAAAGCGTATAAATAGCGTGTCCCATTCCATAAATTTTCCCTTTTTTGTCAAAAGCTTCTTTTTCAAAAATTTTTCTTATATATTCCTTTAATTTTTCTCTGTCTGTATAATTACAGTTTTTCTTAATATCTTGTATCATTTTAGTTACTATTGAATTTGCTCCCCCGTGCATAGGTCCTTTTAATGAACCAATTGACGCTGAAATTGATGAATATGTGTCAGTTCTTGTGGAAGAAACCACGTGAGAAGTAAAAGTCGAATTATTTCCTCCCCCGTGCTCAGCGTGTATAACTAAAATTAAATCCAAAATCTCCGCTTCAAGTTCAGTAAATTTGTTATCTGGTCTTAACATATGTAATATATTTTCAGCAACACTGTATTCTTCAACAGGATTATGAATAATTAAACTTTTATTAAAATGCTTGTAATTGGTCGCCTGATAACAATAAACTAAAAGACTTGGAAATTTTGCAATTAAATTTAAAGTTTGATTTATCAAATTATTTAATTCCACAGAATCAGGATTTGGATCAAGAGTATAAAGACACAAAACCGTTCTTTGGAGTTGATTCATAATATCTACACTTGGTTTTCTCAAAATAAAATCTTCAATAAATTCTTCTGGTAAATTTTGCAATTCTTTTAATGTACTTAAAAACATTTTTAACTCAAAATTTTCTGGAACTTTTCCAAAAAGCAGCAAAAACATTGTTTTTTCAAAGGCATATCTATTTCCTTTTTCTTTAAATTTTTCAATAAGAATTTTTAGTGGAATTCCTCGAAAATAAAGCTGACCTTCTTTTGGAATTTTTTTACCGTCTTCGACAGAATATCCGACTACCGCTCCAATCTTTGTAAGTCCAACTAAAACTCCTGTCCCATTTTTATTCCTAAGTCCTCTTTTGACATCCAGCTTGTCATAAATATCTTTCGAGATAAAATTATGCTCCTGTATCAAAAGGCTCAGCTCGTGTATAAAATCACTTTTCAAATAGCTCCCTCCTTTCAAGCAAAATTTATAAATTTTCTATAATTTTTTGCGTAAATTCACTAGTTGTTGCATTTCCACCTAAATCAGCTGTCTTTACTCCTGATTCTAATGTCTTTAAAATAGCATTTTCAATTTTTGTAGAAAATTCGTCCATTTTTAAATATCTTAGCATTTCCACACCTGATAAGAGAATTGCTAATGGATTTGCTTTATTTTGTCCAGCAATGTCAGGTGCTGAACCGTGAACTGCTTCAAATATCGCAATGTCGTCCCCAATATTCGCTCCTGGCGCAACACCAAGCCCTCCGACAAGTCCTGCGACCAAATCAGACAAAATATCTCCATACAAGTTCATTGTAACAATAACTTTATATTTTTCTGGATTTGTGACAAGCTGCATACACATATTGTCAATTATAACTTCTTCCAATTTAATATTTTCATAACCAGCTTCTTGTGAAATTTCTCTTGCGGTATTCAAAAACATTCCGTCAGTCAACTTTAAAATATTTGCTTTATGTACAACTGTCACTTTGTCAATGTTATTTTTTTTGGCATATTCAAAAGCATTTTTTATTATTCTGTAACTTCCTTTTTTTGTAATTCTTTTTATAGCAACTGCCACATTTTTTTTGTCATCTTCATATTTTTCTTCTCCAATATAAAGCCCTTCGGTATTTTCCCTAAAAATTACCAGATTGATGTTGTCATATCTTGTTTTAATTCCTGGAAGAGTTCTCGATGGTCTAAAATTTGAATACAAGTCATATTTTTTTCTCAAATAGACATTTATACTTCTAAAACCTTTTCCAATCGGTGTTGTAATCGGCCCTTTAATCGCTATTTTGTTTTTTTCCACACTTTTGTATAAACTTTCAGGTATTAGTTCTCCAGTTTTTTCATAAACAGTAGTCCCAGCGTTTTCTTTTTCAAATTCAATTGGAACTTTTGCCGCTTTAAATACTTTTTCCAAACTTTGTGATATTTCAAATCCAATCCCATCTCCAGGAATTAATGTAACTTTTTTCATAAATCCACCTTCTTTGTTATAGTTTATTTTAATAATTTAAAAAACTGTCACTTACTTTCCCAAAATAAATGACAATTTTTTAATTAAAAGAAAAATTAGTTTAAAAACTCATCACTTACTGCAAATTTCAAATATCCACCATATTTCAATATTTTAAGTTCTCTTGCTGAACCATTGAATTTTGCTTTAAATTCATTATTTTTTGTAAGATTTTTTACTGTAAATTCTCCTTTTGCTAAAGAATTTTCAACATCAGTCAACTGCAATTCATCATATTCGTCAATTCCGTCGTAATCGCTTTGATTTTCAAATTCTAAAGGAATTATTCCACTATTTATTAAATTTGCCTTGTGAATTCTTGCAAAAGATTTAGCAATTACAGCTTTTATTCCTAAATATAATGGAAGAAGCGCTGCATGTTCACGGCTTGAACCTTGTCCGTAGTTATCTCCACCAACTATGATTCCACCATCATTTTTTTCAGCTCTTTCTTTAAAATCAGGAATTATTGTTTCAAAACAATGTTGTGACAATTTTGGAATATTTGAACGGAATGGTAGTAATCCCGCATTTGATGGACAAATGTCATCTGTTGTTACATTATCTTTAGTTTTTAAAATAACTTTTTTTGTAATTGTATCTTTTAATTCTTCTCCAATTGGGAATGGTTTAATGTTTGGTCCCATCACAATTTTTACATTTTTTCTCTCATTTTCATCTTGGCTTGGGAAAATAAAATAATTTTCTGAAGATTCAAATTTTTCTGGCTGCTTAATAATTATTTCTTCACCCAAAGTACGAGGATCTGTCAAATATCCTGTAAGAGCCGAAGCTGCCGCAGTTTCTGTACTAACCAGATAAACTTCAGCGTTCATTGTTCCACATCTTCCTTTAAAGTTACGGTTAAATGTTCTAAGCGAAATTCCATTTGATTTTGGTGCCTGCCCCATTCCGATACAAGGTCCACAAGCTGCTTCCAAAAGTCTTGCTCCTGCTCCGATAAATTTAGCAAGTGCTCCATTTTCAGAAATCATTTTCATAATGTTGCTTGAACCAGGCGACAACACTAAGCTCACATCTGGATGAACCTTTTTCCCGTCAAGAATTTTTGCAAGTTTCATAAAATCTGAATAAGAAGAGTTTGTGCAAGAACCTATTGCAATTTGGTCAACTTTTATTTTTTCATCTGGAATTTCATGTACATTGTCTGGACTGTGTGGAAATGCTGCAAGCGGTACCAAATCATCCAAATTTACAATTAACTTTTTATCATACACTGCATCTGCATCTGGCAGTAATTCAATGAAATCAGATTCTCTTGACTGTTTTTTAAGAAAATCTCTGGTAATTTCGTCACTTGGGAAAATTGAGGTTGTAGCTCCTAGTTCAGCTCCCATATTTGTAATTGTGGCCCTATCTTCCACAGAAAGGGATTTTATTCCTTCTCCAGTATATTCCATCACAAATCCAACTCCACCTTTTACAGTAAGTTCCTTTAAAACATAAAGAATTATATCTTTTGCCGAAACCCAAGGTTTTAATTTTCCTCTTAATTCAATGTTATAAACTTTTGGAACTTTTAAATAATAAAGTCCTCTTGCCATTCCAATTGCAACGTCAAGTCCACCCGCCCCAATTGCTATCATTCCAAGTCCTCCGCCAGTTGGAGTGTGGCTATCTGAACCAATCAAAACTTTTCCTGGTTTTCCGAATTTTTCTAGATGCAATCTGTGACAAATTCCATTTCCAGGTTTTGAAAAAACTATGTTATGCTTTGCCGCTGATGTCTTTATAAATTCGTGGTCGTCTGCATTTTCAAAGCTTGACTGAAGCATATTATGGTCGACATATGCAACAGAAATATCAGTTACGACTTTATCCACATTCATCGCATTTAATTGAAGATATGCCATCGTCCCAGTTGAATCTTGTGTAAGTGTCTGATTTACTTTTACAGCGATTTCATTTCCAGCTTTCAGCTCACCTTTTAACAAATTGTTCTTTAAAATTTTGTAAGTTAAACTCATTCCCATTTTATTACCTCCTAAATATTAAGTTCTCATTTCATCACATTTTATATTATATTCTGCAAATCAAAGATTGTCAATAATTTGATTATAAAAAAATTATTTTGATAAAAAAAGTATGGAAAAATTTTGAAAGATATAGTATAATTTTATAAAAAAATCTAATGTTACAGAATAGAAAGGAAAAAAATAAAAAAAATGAATAAAATGAAATATTTAGTAAATATGTTAATTGCCTATATTTTATATCCTTTTAAAAAAAATTCATTTAAAAAGAAAAAAATCTGGATTGTGGGTGGAAATGCTGGTGAACTTTATGTTGACAACGGTCGTGCAATGTACGAATATTTAAGAGCAAAAGAAGGAATCGAAGAATACTGGGTAATTAACAAAAATTCAAAATCAGCGCAAAAAATTAAAAAAATTAATTAAAGGTAGCATAAAAAGTTATTTATATTTTATGAATTCTGAAGTTGTGCTATTTTCTCACTCAATTTCTGCTGATATAGTCCCTTACCTTTTCGTTGTCCCGCTTTTAAAAAGATTTCACAAAAAAGTTTTTAAAGTTTTCCTAAATCACGGAACAGTCGGATTTAAAGTCAATCATCCGATGAATAAAAAGACGCAAAAAATTGCTCAAGACATTGTAAAATCTTATGACTTAAACATTTGCGACTCCAATTTTGAAAAGAATATAAAGACTAAAGTATGGTGGCAGATTCCAGAAAATACTGCAGTTATAACAGGTTATCCCAGATATGATAAACTTTACAATGTGAAAAGTTCTCAAAAAGAAATACTTTTTATGCCAACTTGGAGAAATTGGATAAAATCAGAAAATTTAAAAATTGAAGATACAGATTATTTTAAAAATATTACAAATTTGATTACAGATCCAAAATTAAATGAATTTCTTAAAAAAAATAATATAAAATTCAATATTTACATTCATCAGCTTATGCAAGATTATTTAAAAAATTTCGACAATATAGAACTTTCTGAAAATGTAAAAATTTTACCAGCTGATGCTGAAATTACGCAAGAACTTGAAAAATCTGAAATTTTAATTACTGATTATTCTAGCGTTGCATATGACTTTTATTACTTAAATAAACCAATAATATTTTTTCAGTTTGACAAAGATGAATATGACAAAAAAGTTGGCTCATATGTAAAAAATAAAGATTTATTTGGAATACAGGTAAAAAGTGTGGAAAAATGTGTCGAAAATATCATAAAAATTTCAGAAAATAATTTTAACTACGATAAGAATTTAATAGAAAAATTTGAAAAATTACAGCCAAAATTTTTGAAATACACAGATAAAAAAAATTGCGATAGAGTTTACACTGAAATCATAAAACATTTAAAAAATAAATAAAAAAATAAAACTACCTTTTTATGTGAGGTAGTTTTTTATACTCAAATTTTTTAAGTTCATTATTGAAAGTATAATTTAAAAAAAATTTTTTTTAAACTAATAATAATTTAGTTAGCTAATTTATTGATTTTTAATGCAAGTCTTGATTTTTTTCTTGAAGCAGTATTTTTTTTGATTACACCTTTAGTTACAGCTTTATCTAGTTCTTTGTAAGCTACTTGTAATGCTGTTTTAGCTTCGTCGACATTTTTAGCTTCCACAGCTTTTATAACTTTTTTTACAAAAGTTCTAGTTCTACTTTTAATTGCTTGGTTTCTAAGTGCATTTCTTTCACCTATGAATACTCTTTTTTTAGATGCTTTAGAATTTGCCATTTTTTCACTCCTTTCGACAAAATTTATATTTTTGCTAATACGCAGTCAAACAATTTTAAAAAGACATAGCGCCGAATATCTATTGTTTGGCTAAACTACTACTTTTTTCTTTTTAAATTTGTAATTACTATGAATATCAGAATTCACATAATATATTATCATTTTTTTCAATAAAAATCAAGTAATTTGCACTAAAAATTTTTTAGGATCCATTTTTCACTTTTAAAATTAATTTAAAAAAAAACAAAAAATTTGAATATTTATTTGATAAAATTCTCTCTTATAAACTATAATAATAAAATTTTTACCAATTTTTGTTAAAAATTTATGAAAAAACTTTTTTTTAATTATTGTTGAGAATTATTAAAAAAAGTAGTATAATATAAAAATAAATTGAAAGTCTGAATTTTTTTAGATTTTTTTATTTTGATAAAAAAATAACTTGATTTTGAGTTGTTTTATTTAGATGAATTGGAGAAAAAAATGAAATACAATGATACAGATTTTATGAGAGATGTAGAAAAAGTTGCAGATAGAGCGCATAGCGCAAAAATTGAATGCAGTTTATATTTGGGAGAATACAAAGAAAGAGTGATAAAGGCTTTGACATTTGATGAAGTTAATGAAAAAGGCATTTATTATGAAATCGAAGAAGCTATGGAAGACAAAAACGCCTACAAGCTATTAATTTCTCACCAAGCTGATTTTGTCAATATAAAAAAATATATTGAAATCGCCAAGAAAAAAGGAATGTCATACAAAATGATTGATAGTTTAGAATACTCAGGGGATATCGCTCTTGTCGTCGCTGCTAAAGATGCAATTGAACACGGTGAAAATGACAATATTTTAGTACAACCTAAATTGGAAGTTATAAAGCAGAAAAATTTACCGGAAATTTATTATAAATCAATGGAAAAATGTATTTGTGAATTTCATTTAGATATAGTTCGAAAAGAATTGCCAAATTATATAAAAAACTATAAAGAAATAGGATTCTTGGACAAATTATTTGGTTCAAAATGTCCAATATGTCAAAAATTAGGAGGAAAAAAGCGTGGTTGATGGATTTAAAATAAAAGGAAAAAATAGTTTAAACGGAACTATAAAAGTAAGCGGAGCAAAAAATGCAGCTCTTCCAATCCTTATCGGAACACTTGTTGCAGAAGGGGAATATATTTTAAGAAATGTACCAAATTTAAGAGATATCAGAGTTACAATGAAACTTTTAGAAGATTTGGGAATGAAAACCGAAAAATTAGACGAAACTACTTATAAAATTGTAAATGAAGGATTTAAAAGAAATGAAGCTAGTTACGAAATTGTAAAACAGATGAGAGCTTCATTTTTGGTAATGGGACCTATGATTGCCAATCTTGACGAAACAGTTGTTTCACTTCCAGGAGGATGTGCAATTGGTTCAAGACCTGTTGACCTGCATTTAAAAGGATTTGAGCTTTTGGGTGCAGAAATTACTAGAATTCATGGATATGTTCATGCAAAATCAGATAATTTAAAAGGGTCAGAAATTCCATTAGGATTTCCAAGCGTTGGCGCAACTCAAAATATCATGATGGCTGCAGTAAAAATTCCAGGAAAAACTATCATTTCAAATGCTGCAAGAGAGCCTGAGATAGTAGATTTAGGAAACTTTTTAATAAAAATGGGAGCAAAAATTAAAGGACTTGGAACTACTAGAATTGAAATTGAAGGAGTAAAAGATTTACATGCCGTTGAATATTCAATTATGCCAGATAGAATTGAAGCTGGAACTTATGTTATCGCTTCTTTGATAACTGATGGAGATTTAAAAATTCAAGATGCCAGACTTGACGACTTGGGTGAATTCAAATCTGACCTGGAAAAAATGGGTGTGAAATTTAAAGAAGAAGGGAATATTTTAACTGTGGAAGGAAATTTAAAAGAATTAAAACCTTGTAATGTTAAAACTCTTCCACATCCAGGATTTCCAACTGATATGCAGCCACAGATGATGTTACTTCAAACATTGGTAAACGGAACTAGCACAATGGAAGAGACTGTATTTGAAAACAGATTTATGCATGTGCCAGAATTTAACAGAATGGGTGCTGACATTATGATAAAAAGAG
This sequence comes from Leptotrichia rugosa, assembly GCF_041200005.1. NCBI lineage: Bacteria > Fusobacteriati > Fusobacteriota > Fusobacteriia > Fusobacteriales > Leptotrichiaceae > Leptotrichia > Leptotrichia rugosa. The sequence goes on along the minus strand of NZ_CP165644.1, from coordinate 429,218 downwards.
GAATTGCCGTTATAAATGGAGGAGTTTCACTAACTGGTGCCGCTGTCATGTCTTCAGATTTAAGAGCTGGAGCTGCACTTGTACTTGCTGGACTTGCTGCCGAAGGGGAAACTATCGTAAACAGAGTTTATCACATTGATCGTGGATATGACAGACTAGAAGCTAAATTAAACGCTGTCGGTGCTGATATTCAAAGAATTAAACTTGATATCTAAAAATAAACAATATTTTGAATAATAAAAAAGAAGTTGTCTCAAAATGCTTAAAATTTTGAGTTCAGCTTCTATTTTTTTGTCCAAATTCAATATCCTTATCTAAAATTTCTTTTTTCAGATACTTTTCTATACAATTTTTCTCTATAGTTCTAGTAGTATTAATACCGTCAAACATGGCATATGCGATGATTCAAGGATATTAACTCCAATATCCATAGGCAAAAACAATTGATAATTTGGAAAAAATATAGTACAATTAGTTAAATGGTTATTGTTATTTATCATAATTCAATTATACCATTTTACAGAGATTTTATAGTGAAACCACTTTAAAGTAAAAATGAGAAATGTTCAGTTAATTAGTTTCTGTATGGAATTATCAGTTCGATATTAAAGGGATTTGACTATATATAGTATCATCTGTGTAATTTAGAAAATTCATTATAAATAAATTTAGTTTGTATAATAAAAAAATTGAAAGAGAGTGCTATGATAAGAACTGATAAGGAAAAATTTCTAGAAAAAATTAAAGAAAATATTGATATTGAAAACTTAAAAGGAGATGGGAAAATATTTTCATATGTAAATAGAGATTATCTCGCAGGAGATAATAAAAAATATATGAATATGTATGATAAGTTATCATTCTGGTATGATTTTGGTGAAAAATGGATAGGATTGTTCAGATATGGTAATACAGTTTCAGAAATGAGAAAAAATCTTATGAAACATCTGGAGTGGAGAAATGGCATTTCTGTTTTATATGTTTCTATCGGTACAGGAAAAGATTTAAATTTTATTCCACAGAATGTTGATTTAAAATCTTTAGATTTTACAGGTATAGACATTTCCTATGGAATGTTAAAAAAATGTCATTCCATCTGGAAAAAAAGAACAAATCTTACATTAGTAAATTGCTGTGCTGAAGATTTACCTTTTAAAGACAATGTTTTTGATATTGTTTTTCATGTGGGAGGAATTAATTTTTTTACTGATAAGGCTCTAGCTATAAAAGAAATGATTCGTGTATCAAAACCTGGTTCAAAGATAATGATAGCGGATGAAACCGCAGATTTTATTGGAACTCAATATAAGAAAAGTATTTTTACAAAAAATTACTATAAAAATACAGATTTTGATTTGAGTGAAATCCAGAAATGTATACCTGAGAGTGTAAAAGAAAAGAAGACAGATTTTTTATGGAACAACAGATTTTATTGTATTACATTCAGAAAATAGAGCCAAAATAGAAAAACAGCACCTTCAATATCAAATTTAAGATAGAAAGTGCTGTTTTTAAAATATCTCTTCATGTATAGATAGTGAAATTCCTTTAATATCGAACTGATAATTCCATACAGAAACTAAATTTACCTTTTTTTATTTATCAAAATTTTTCTAAACTAAATTTTATAAAAAAATAAAAGTCCTAAAAAAGAACTTTTATTAATTATATTTTTTTATTTTTTATTTTTTCTAAATGAGTCAAACATATTTTTTGCATTGCTGTAGAGAACTTTTACTTCGTAAGGTTTTACATCCACTTGGATTTTTCTCTCAGAAATCGCATAATTCTCTTTTGGATTTAACTGATTTTTATAAAATCCAAACATTTTGGGAACATTTAAGTTTAGCGGATAACTGTCGGCACTGTTGTTTACCAAAACTATGATTGATTCATTTCCCAAGGAAATTTCATAGGAAATAAAATCTGTATTTGGTTTTGGTGGCGTGTAGTCACGACCTTGATATAATTTTGCTCTTCTTGTTTCATCAGCTAAATATGCTGCAATTTCAGTGTCAACTCTACCTTTTGTCTTTTCATCGCCATAAACCTCCAATATTCTAAGTTTTCCATTTTTAAACAGATTTTTGTGCTCTTTTCTTATTTTTAATAAACTTCTGTAATGATTTTCAATTTCTTTATTGCTCGTAACTGGATAAGAAATAAATTTTTGCACTTCATTTATTTCCACCGAATCCGGCAAATTTCTAAGCACTTTTTTATATTTACTTATGTCATCAGTTTCGTTATCATATGGATCATAATCTTCCCACAGCATAGGTTTTCTATTTCGAGGCGAATCTGATCCCCACATTCCCTTCTCATCTCCATAATAAATAATGGGAGTTGCAGGCAGCATCATTTGCATTGAAACTACTCTTTTTAATTTATTTATCGCAGTTCCATCGTATAAATCAGGTCTTATGTTCAAATATTGGTTCGACTGATTATTTCTGTCGTAAACACGGTTTGTGTTTATCATTCCACTAAAAATTCTGTCTGTATCCAGTGAACCTATAAAAAGTTGTGTCATGTTAAATCTGTTAGCTGAATACTTATTATAAATTTCGTTTAATTTTGAAGCAAATTCCACTCCATTTATACGATAATTCGGATTTGTATTTACAGTGTACTTAATTATATTATTAACAACATTGTAATCCGCCCCACTGTCGTAAACTCCATCATCTATATCTTTTGTAAAACTGTTGGAAAACTCTCCAGTTATTAATAAATCTGGCTTATATTGCTTTAAATTTTCTGTAATTTCCGCTATATATTCTTTATTTCTATCATCATAATAAACATATCTAATTCCATCAATCCCGTCATCATAAACATTTTTCTTAAAAGTCTGGTCATAAAATCCATTTTTTCATTGAATTTTCAAAATAATTTTGAACTTCCTTATTGCTCAAATCAAGCACCGTGTCTTTTAAATACCAATTTTTAAATTCTTTATTTTCTCTTGCAAAAAAAGCTCCAGAAGTCACATCTGGCGCAACTTCCAAAACAACTTTCAAGCCTTTCTGATGCGCCTTTTTTACAAGACTTGCAAGAACTAAGTCAGAATCAGTCCAAACCCAGCTATTTGTATTTCTCAAATCTTCCCCAAGCAAATTTTTATCAGTTGTCGGATTAAAAACTAATAAATTTAATTCTTTGTCACCGTTGACATTGTGAACAGGTGCTTTTATATCAAGTGCCTTTATTGTCCCAGTCTGCTCAATAACTCCGAAATATGGATCCACATGATTAAAGTAAATTGTATCATATTTGTGGTTTGACAGCGAATAAAAAGGCGATGATAAAATTATATATTCCACTCCTAAATTTTTCAAATAATCCAATTTTTCTTCAACACCTTTTAAATCTCCACCATAATAACGTGTATAATTTTGCACTTCATTTAAGGCACTCTCTTCCCATTCATTTTTTTCTTCATAATTACTGTTCCATTCATTTAATGAAAACTGAGGTTTGCTTCCATCTCCCCATTCAGCTAAAAGAAGCTCCCTTTTTGTAGTTCCCGAACGAATCTCTCCAGTTGGCGCAGAAAAGTCATCGGTTCCAAATTCATTAAAAATTGCATCGTTGTCGACATCTCCATTTCTAAATGAATCAATATAAATTTGGTAACCAACAGAGCCTTTTGCCCAATCTGGAATCTGTGTCAATTTTTTTGAATTTGTATATTCAAACGGAATTACAGAACTTCTATTTTTTGTCAAGTTTCTTCCCATAAAATATTTTGTCTTGGCGTCAGTTATTTCAAAATAATAATCTTTGATTGTATCTGGAACTTCTGCTAAAAATGTTTCATTTCCACCATAATTCCCAATTCCACGCATCATTTTTTTTCCATTTTTGTAAATCACTTCCACCGAATAGACATCATTATTTTTGGTTTTCATAAGTATTTTTACATTTTTTCCATCTTTCACACGATATTCAGAATTTTCTTCGTGTTTTAAAGAGTTTACATCTATTATTCCGTCATTTCTCTGACTGTACTTCAAGTTTTCATTTGCACTTTTATTTTCTTGTTCGTCTATAATTTCTTCATCTATTTTTGAGCTGTCATCTATAATTTCTTGCGTTGATTCGTCCAGATGCTCCATATTTGTATCTGCATTGTTCACTTTATCACTTTTTTCTTTTGAAAAAGAAAGAGTTGTACCAATTATAAATAACAGAACTGTCATTTTTAATTTTAATTTGCTCATATTTCTCCTTTACTTTTTTTAATTTCTTTTGCCGCCGCAAGACAAAAAACGATAATATTTAAATTTTTAATTTTAGAACTTTGTAAAATCTCATTTTTTATTTCTTTCAAAGTCGCTCCAGTCGTGACAATGTCGTCAACTATCAAAATATTTTTATTATTAAAATCAATTCCTTCAGAAATTTCAAATGCGCCTTTTATATTTTTTTTCCTTTTTTCCTCGTCCAAAATTAACGCCATTTTTTTAGTATTTTTTGTCCTTTTAATTTTACAATATTTTGTTTCTAAATAATTTAGAATCTCGTCAACTTGATTAAAACCCCGTTGACTTTTTCTCTTTTTACTTACAGGCACACTTACAACAATATCTATTTTTTCTTTTTCAGAATAAAATAAAATTCTTTTTTTATAATTTCCGAAATAAATTTTACCAAAATTTTTTTCTATTATATTTATACTCATATATCAATCTTTTAAATTCATTGTTATAATCCCACAAATAATAAATATTATTAAGTTTTCGCAATTTTTTTAAATCATTAAAAATTTTTTTAGTCTTTTTTGAAACTATTTCGTACTCAACTAATTCCTCCCCAGAAATTATATCTTTGTTTCTAAAAAAAATTCCTTTAAATTTAAAAATCTCGCTTTTTAATTTATCAATAATTTTTAACTGGGTCTTTGACTTTTTCAAGCACTTTAGTTGAGTACATTTCAGTATATCCACAATTTTGACATATTTTTAAATAAAACATATCTATTCCGATTTTCGCTTTTGTCGTTTTCGTTGTCGGCACCGCTATTTTTTTTATTTCAAATGTTTTTTCACCACATTTCAAGCATCTTTCATTATTTCTCATATTTCACCTCAAAACGCATTTTTTATCCATTCAATATTATTAGAAAAACTGTCTATTCCAATAATATCATACCTTACGCCACTATTCCATTTATTTTTTAATATATATATCTGTGAAGTCGCCAAAATCTTTTTTTGCTTTTCTTGCGTAACCATTTCAACAGCTTTCCCAAAAGAATTATTTTTTCTATATTTAACTTCCACAAAAACAAGTGTTTCGTCATTTTCAAAATCTTTAAAAATCAAGTCAATCTCCCCATATCTGCTAGAAAAATTTTTTTCAACAAAAACAAGCCCTTGTAAAACCAAATACTTTTTAGCAATTTTTTCATATTTAAACCCAATTTCTCTCTTATTTCTCAATTTTACCATCTTAATAAACTAATTCCCCTTTTTTATTTTTCTAAAAATATTTTATCACATTTGAAGTGAAAAAACAAAATTTTCATTTTTTATAATTTTTATGAATTTGTTTTGAATTATTAATTTTATTATAATATTCATTATTATTCATATTTTAATATTTTTTATCAATATATAATTTTTTTAATCAACAAACTAAAATACAAGATAAAACTAATTAAAAAATCAAGAAAAAAAGGTATAACTTTAATGTAAAAGAAAAAAATTGGATATTTTTTTATTATATAAAATATTCATTTAAAAAATTATAAAAGAGGAAGTGAGTTTTTATGAAAAAAATATTAATGCTAATGTTATTATTAGGTAGTTTTGCTTTTGGTAAAAGTCTATCAATCAAAACTGGAAAATCAGATAGATGTGTTCCAGCAGATTCTAAAATTCATTATCAAGGAATAGATTCTTTTAATGAAGGATATTATGCTCATCTATATAATTATGCTAATTGTAAAATAAATGGGCATTATTTTAACAATGTACAATTAGTAATAATTACAAATAGTAGCAATAAATTTACAGACACGCTTTCATCTTTATCATTTTATCCAAATAAAATTGTATACTATTCTCCAAGTGAAAATAAAATTTCATTTAATATAAATAAAGTGGTATCATGGAAACGTTAAATAACAATTAAAAAATTTTCGTTCAAACCTCTGAATAATGTATAATAAAATAATTATACATATTTGGAGGTTTTTATTTTGGATAATATAAATTAAAAGATATAAAAAAATTGCAAAAAAATATGATATAATTTAAAAAAAATCAAAACAAAAGGAGATAAAAATAAAAATGAGTAAAAAATTTAATTACAAACCATTAATTGAATATACAAATTATGAAAGAAAAAAATATATAAAACCTGAAAAAGCTGGAGATTTAAAAGAAGATATGGAGCTTTTTAGAAAAAATGGGCAAAATGCTAGAAAAGTTTTTACGGAAATTGCAAAGGCTTTGAAAGAAAAAACAGATGGATTTCATTTGCAAAAAGTTAGCAGCTGGATGAATCAGGCTCAGATTGCAAGACCTTATCTTTGGGTGTTTTTACGACAAGATGGGGATAGTGAAAGTGAATCAGGGATTGCGTTGAGAGTTTTTAAAAATGAGAAGACTAAGAAAATTGGGATTTCGCTTGAAGTGAGTTTTGTTGAGCGTAAAATTGGGGAAAATACGCTTGAAAATCAGAATAAAGTTTTGGAAGTGCCGATTGATGAACCACTTTATTATTTTGTGCAATTTGCGAAAAGTAAGGAAAACTGTGCTTTGGATAGATTTGAAGGAAATGAAAAAAATAGAGAAAAATTTCTTAAAGAGTGGAAAAATGGGGAAATCAGGAAAGTTTTGGTTAAGTTTGATGTGGAAGAAATTGAGAGATTTGAGAGTTTGGATGAGCTTGTTGAGGAATTTTTGAAGGGATTTGAATTGTTAATACCGTTTTATTTGAAAACAAAGGAGATTTAGGAAGAAAATGATTTTGGATTTTGATAAAATGTATAATTGGATATTGGAATTTATTAATTTTCTTTCGTATGAAGTTCGTCCGTTAGAAAAATATGACAGATTTTTAAAAAATTTTCACCTTAATTTTAATGCAAATGAAAAAAGAATGATTATTAAATTTATGAATGAAGATGGAATATTTAATCACACTTATAATTTAACGGATTTTGAAAAGAAACTATTAAAGTATAACTTAAATAATCTGAGTGAAATAGAAAACATGTCAAATTATTTACCTGATGAAGCTAAGGATTTAATTGAAATTTCTGAAAAAATTAAAAGTAAAAAGGAAGAAGATAATGAAAAAGGGTATGAAAAATTTATTGAAAATTTTTTGGATATTAAAATTTTTAAGCTGTTTGGAAAAAATATAACTTTGTATTCTAAAAAAGATGTGGAAAATTCAAATATATTAAAGAGAATAATCAAATTAATGACATACAGGTTAAAAAATGAATTTAATGTAATTAATAATTTGATGTATATTTTTGATATGAAATTTTCAAAAGATAATATTGCATTGAAATTGTATGGTTGCTTATATGTTGGTGCGTTGATCTTTGGTTGTATTTTATATTTATTTTTTAATGAAATTATGATTATGTGGATACTTTTTATATTTTTCATAATATCAGAATATATAAATGTGTTGCTAAAAGAAAAAAATTTTGAATGGAATAAGAATAATGAATCGAGTTTTTTAATGTTTTTTCTAATTACAGTAATATATATTTATACTATGTCTTTTAGATTTGAACTTGTATACCAGTATATGATTTTAAATTTAATGATATTTTTTAAAACAATAGCAATTTCGTGTTTGAGATATAAACGATTGAAAAATTTTTCAAAGAAAGTTTTAGATATGTTTATTTAAAAAAGTAAGGAGTGATAATTTTGAATTTTGACGAAGCGTTTAAAATACTGGAAATAGAGCCGACAGCTGATAAGAAGAAAATAAAAATTGCATATTCTAAAATGTTAAAAAAATATCATTCTGAGGAGTTTCCTGAGATGTTTATGAAGATTAATGAAGCGTATAGGGTTGCTTTGGAATTTGAAAAATTTGATTTTAATTTAATTTATTCAATATATTTTATTTATTACTATTATACCTTATATTCTAAAGATTGTGATTTAAATAACGTTTGTTTTTTGTGTATTTTTTTTTTTTGCATAATTTAATTTTGAGCATTGCACAGTACTATTTCTGCTTAAATAATGAATATTTATAAATATTCAAATATATGTTTGATTTTAAAAGATTTGTAAGGGAAAATGAAATGAGAGATTGTATAAAAATGATTTTTTTGAAAAGGAGGGAAAAATGGATTTTCATGGTGGAAATATTTATAAAGTATTTAGGGAAAAAAATATAAAAGAAATACTGGATTACAGTTCAAATATCAATCCTTACGGAGTGCCTAAGAGTTTAAAGCAGAAGATTGCTGAAAATATTGGGATTCTTGAGAAGTATCCTGACCCTGATTATGTGGAATTGCGTGAAAAATTGGCTCAGCTGAATAAAGTTGAACTGGAAAATATTGTGCTGGGAAATGGTGCAACAGAAGCTATATTTTTGTTCATAAAAGTAATAAAGCCCGAAAAAGTGCTGATTGTGTCGCCTACTTTTGGTGAATATGAAAGGGCAGTAAGAGCGTGCAAAAATTCTGAAAGTCAGAAAATTGAAATTGAATATTTTGAATTAGAAGAAAAAGATGAGTTTAATCTTAATATTGGGAAATTAAAAAAGGAACTTGAGAAAAAATATGATTTGGCAATAATTTGCAATCCGAATAATCCGACTGGAAAATTTTTAAAAATGGCTGAAACAAGGGAATACGATAAATTGGCACAAATTTTGAGAGAAAATGTGGATATTGATAAGGTTTATGAAATAATGGGAATGGAATAAATTGACATTTGTAATAAAAATTTAGATTGTCCATGTGCTTTATCTTTGAATATGGTGACAAATGAAATCAGAAAATATATAATTAAATAATTAAAAATTTTCAAAAATGTTTTGCTGAAATTAAAGACATCGAAATAAAAAAACTATATAATTAATTTTTAGGAGATTTAGAAAAAATGAAGAGTGAATATGATAAAAATGATGATGAATTAGTAGAAAGATATAAAAATGAAAATTTAGAAATTTATAATTATAAAGGAATAACATTAGGGGATAGCGTAGAAAAAATTTATCCTCTTATGAAAATTTATCATACAGAGTATCGTAAAAATGATAGAAGAGAAAGATATAACTTAATAATGGAAATAGAAAATTCATATATTCACATAGACATATATTCAAGAAAAGTAGTGGAAATAGAAATCTATGATGAAAATTATTTATTAGGCGAATTTAAAGTTGGAAATGAGATGACAACTGAATTATGTGAAAAATACGATCTTTTAGATGTAGATGATGTAGATACAGGGGAAATATATTATTATCCTGAAAAAGGATTTATGCACGCAGAATTTTGTGTAAACCCTGAAGATGTTATATCAAAAATAAATAAAATAACTTTTTCCATATATGTAGAAACTCCTTCAGAAAATAATGTTAAAGATATTTTAAAAGCCCAAAAAATAGAAGATATTTACTATTCATTATATAATTTTGGAGAAATAGAAATAGATATTGAAAATAAAGAAATTATTGGAAGATTAGAAGAAAATATATTTACATTTGATTTATTGAACGGTAATTTAAAAAATATTGAAATTAAAAAATAAGAGATTGAAATAAAAATGAATTTGATTTTAAAGAAAATTTAGACAAAACAGTTAATATATTTTATCAGTATAAGTTTTGTACAAGGAGAGGAAAATGGATTTTCATGGTGGAAATATTTATAAAATATTCAGGGAAAAAAATATAACAAAAATACTGGATTACAGTTCAAATATTAATCCTTACGGAGTGCCAGAGAGTTTAAAGCAGAAGATTATCGAAAATATTGGGATTCTTGAGAGGTATCCTGATCCTGACTATGTGGAATTGCGTGAAAAATTGGCTCAGCTGAATAAAGTTGAACTGGAAAATATTGTGCTGGGAAATGGTGCAACAGAAGCTATATTTTTGTTCATAAAAGTAATAAAGCCCCAAAAAGTACTGATTGTATCGCCTACTTTTGGGGAATATGAAAGGGCAGTAAGAGCGTGCAAAAATTCTGAAAGTCAAAAAATTGAAATTAAATATTTTGAATTAGAAGAAAAAGATGAGTTTAGGCTTAATATTGGGAAATTAAAAAAGGAACTTGAGAAAAAATATGATTTGGTAATAATTTGCAATCCGAATAATCCGACTGGAAAATTTTTAAAAATGGCTGAAACAGAGGAAATTTTGAGAGAATGCAATAGATATGATACGAAGTTATTTATTGATGAGGCATTTATCGAATTTTTAGAGGATGGATTAAAGGAAAGCATTGTAAATAGTGGGGAAAATAAGAAAAATTTGTTTGTAACTCGTGCATTTACAAAATTTTTTGCTATTCCAGGATTACGATTGGGATATGGAATTTATTTTGAAAAAAATTTGGAAAAGAAAATCGCTGAAAAAAAAGAGCCGTGGAGTGTGAACAATATCGCTGAAATGGCTGGAATAACAGTACTTGATGATACAGAATACATAGAAAAGACATTAAACTGGATAACAGAAGAAAAAAAATACATGTATGAAAGACTGAATGAAATTTCAGGAATAAAGCCTTATAAGACTGAAGTAAACTTTATTTGTGTAAAAATAAAAGATGAAATGATTTCAAAAGAGCTGAATGTGAAAAAATTGCGGGAAAAAATGATGGAAGAAGGAATTTTGATAAGGGATGCGTCCAATTTTAAATTTTTGGATGAAAGATTTTTTAGACTAGCAATTAAGGACAGAAAGAGTAATGATAGGGTTATTGAGACTTTGAAAAAAATTTTAGAATAGAAGATAGGCAATTGTAAAAGTAAGTTAACTAATATCATAAGGGGGCAAGTTCCTTTGTTAGAGAGTGTAAAAAAGAAAAAAATTAAAAATTTTAGAATACTGTATTTATTAGAATTTTTAGACTTTTACAAATAGTTAGAATAAAAAAGAAAGGAATGTTATTTATGAAAAGGAAATTATTGTTTACTTTGTCATTGTTTTTAATTTTTTCAATTTTTTCTTTTGGGGAAAATTTTCCTGAAAAGGCAAAAAATATAGATGAATTCATTCCAAAAGGCTGGAAAACTATTCTTTCGGCTAAAGGAGATTTAAATAATGATAAGCTTGAAGATGTTGCCATCATTATCGAAAAAACTGATAAGGCAAATATTGTAAAAAACGAGAATCTTGGCTCTGAATATTTAAACTTAAATCCAAGAATACTTTTGGTTTTATTCAAGCAAAAAAATGGAAGCTATATTTTGGCAGGCAAGAATGATAAAGGTTTCATCAAAAGCGAAGGAAATAAGGAAAGTCCAGCTCTTATGGATACTTTAGACAGCATTAGCATAAAAAATAATATTTTAAAAATTAAACTTAATTATTTTTTAAGTGCGGGAAGCTGGTCTGTAACACAAAATACCTACACTTTTAGATTTCAAAACCAAAAGCTTGAACTTATTGGATTTGACAATAATTCATTTATGAGAAATTCTGGCGATCAAGAGGAACTTAGCATTAATTTTTCAACTAACAAAGTAAAAATCACTACTGGCGGAAATATTTTTGATGAAAAGGCAAATAAACCTAAGGAGGAATGGAAAACTGTTAATATTAAGAAAAAATATGTGTTAGATGAGATGACAAGCGATATAGTCGGTGAGATTATGAAATATATTTATTAGTATTTTAAATAGGGAATTCTTATGACTTATAAGATATTCCCTATTATTTTATTTTGTTATAATTAATATTAAATTGAATTGACAAAAAATGGAAAAGTTAATAGAATGTAAGTAGGCAACAATTTACGGGGCAGAAGGAGTATAAAATTTAGATGAATAATTTATTTAATCAGAAAATACTGGCTAAAAAAGCTGAAGAAGAAGTAGATTTGAGTAGACATAATTTATCTGAAAGAAGAAAAGCATTGGATAAGTGGATAAATAATCTTGAAAATGGAGTTCTGAATAATTCTAAGGAAGAAGAATTTCAAGGGGAATTTTTATACGATATATTTACAACTGTTTTAAGGGCTGTGAATAAGTCGGATGGTCAAAAAGAGTGGAATCTTGAGAGGGAAACGAAAACTAAAATGGATGGTCAGAAGGCTGATGGAGTTTTAGGGTTTTTTGATGTGGATGGAAAGAAAGATGTAAGGGCTGTAATTGAACTGAAAGGAGCAAAAGTTTCCCTTGATGTAAGACAAAAAAGAGCTGGAGATACTAGGACTCCCGTGGAACAAGCATTTAATGATTTTAAAATTACAAAAAATGAGGTAAAATATATTAAGAAACTGAAAATAAATAATAAATTAAAATAAAATAAATTTATTTGATAACTTTTTTAAAAGGAGTGGGATGGTTATGAAAATAAAAAAATTGTTGAAAATATTTGGGTTGTCAATTTTGGCAGGAAATATTATGAATGCAGAATACATAAAAAGAAATGGAGAGATTTATTATCGGGACTGGAGTGAAGAAAAGCCAAGAATATTAAAAAATATAGATAAAAAATCATTTGAAATATTGGAAAATGATTTTGCAAAAGATAAGAATAATATTTATTATCAAGGGGAAAAGATTGAAAAGATAGATCCTAAAAGTGCTAAAATATTTGGAAGTCATTTTGTAAAGGATGAGAAAATTGTTTTTGATGCTTATGAAAAAAAGGAATTGAAAGATGTGGATACAAAAACGCTTAAATCAGTTGGAGATTATTATTTTAAAGATAAGAACAATGCTTATTTTGATATGAAAAAAATTGATGAAAAAGTTGATTTGGAAACATTTGTTTATTTGGACGATTTTTATGCGAAAGACAAGAATAATCTATATTTTCGTGAGCAAAAAGTGAAAGGTGTAAGTCCGAATAATTTTAATTTTTGGACTTCGTTAAGCAGTGTTCCTGATAATATCATTAAAAGCGGAAATGATTTTTATCTTGTTTATGAAAATAATTCGAATGAAAAAATATATGCAAAAAAAATGGATTCCCCAATTGACAGGGATACTTTTGAAAGTTTTTCCATGAGAGTTTATAAAGATAAAAATAATTTTTATTATTATGATGAAACTGATGATATAAAAAAAGGAAAAACACTTATTAAATTTAAAAATGAAGCTGATATAAAAACACTTAAATTTTTGAAGGAAAAAAATGGCGAAAAAAGTGATGAATATATAAAAGATGAAAAGAATATCTATTATGTGGATGAAGAAAATGTAGAAATAAAAAAGATAGAAAATGCTGATTACAAAACCTTTCAAGTTATTGAATACTTATATGCAAAGGATAAAAACAATGTTTATTATCAAGGGAAAAAGTTAAATAATGTTAATCCAAATTACTTTAAAATTGTAAAAAATCAGATAAAATATAATAATGAATTTTATAAAATTGATGAAAATATGAATCTTATAAAAATAGAAAGAGAATAAAAGATTGATAAGATAAAAAAGGAGCAAGTATTATGAAAAGAAAAAATTTGTTAAAAATATTGGTTTTATTTATTTTAGCTGGAACTATCGCAAATGCTGAGTATTTGAAAAAGGATGGAGAAGTTTATTATGAAATGCCATATCTTGAAATTAAGTTGAAAGTGAAAGATGCGGATGCGAAGACTTTTGAAAATTTGGGAGAAGATAAGATGAAAGTTATCGGCTATTTTGGAAAAGATAGCAAAAATGTTTATTTTCTTGGGAAAAAATTAAAAGATGTTTCAACTAAAAAATTTGAAATTTTGGATGAAAAGTATGTGAAGGATTACAAAAATTTGTATAATCTTAAAACTGATTCACTTTCTTTTTTCTCAATTGATGAAATAAAACCGAAAAAAGTGTCGATTGATGGACTTGATGTGAAAAGTTTTAAAGTTTTGGAAAACAAAAAAGCTTTTTTAACAGACTATTATACAGATAAAAATAGCGTTTATTTTCATAAAGATGATTTGAGAAAAATAACTGGAGCAGATAAAAATTCTTTTGAAATTTTGGTGGAATATATTGCCAGAGATAAAAATAATGTTTATTCTAAAGGGGAAAAGCTAGGAAATATAGATATTAAAAGCTTTAAATATTTTGAAGATGGGCTAGCAAAAGATAAGAACAGAGTTTTTTACATTGAGGATAATAAAGATGTTACAGGAGTAGATGCGAAAACTTTTGAAAGAATGGGAGAAAGTTATTATTTTAGAGATAAAAATAATGTCTTTGCTTTAAAGGATTATAATCCTTATGATTTGGAAATGCTGAAAAATATTGATAGAAATAGTTTTAATACTTTGAGTAAGGAAATTGGAAAGGATAAAAATGGAGTTTATTATTTTGGAGAAAAAATAGATGGAATTTCTTCAAATAATGCTAAAGTTGTTAAAGCGTTGGGAAATAGCGACTATATTCTTCAAAGTGGCAATGACCATTATTTGATGACTGTAAATGAAAAGGATTCGGATAACAATGAAAGATTTGAAATAAAGAAAATAGATAGCTTGAATATTGATTTTGATACATTTAAATATTTTGAGATGTCTAATTTGTATAAAGATAAAAATAGTTTTTATTATCATTTAGATAGTGACCTGAAAAAAATTAAAAGTGATATTGATGTGAAAAGTGCTGAAAAAGTGCTGAAATTAAATGATTTTATAAAGGATAAAAATAACCTTTATTATTATTCTAACGGGAAAATTGAGAAGATTAATTTGAAAATAGATGTAAATAATTTGGAATACTTGGATGATGAAAATTCTACTTTTAGTAATTATTTGAGAGATGGGAAAAATGTTTACTTTGTGGATAATGAGTATGGAAAAGTAAAAATTATGAAAAATGTTGATAGAAATACATTTAAAGTTGTAAACGGAAATTATGGAGTGGATAGTAAAAATGTTTATTCTTTTGGAGAAAAATTGGATTTTGTAGGACTAGATGGGCTTAAAATCTTTAATGAGATTTATTTGAAAGATAAGAAAAATGTTTATGAAATTTCTGTAAATGATAATGACAAAGTGAAAGTAGAACCAATTAAAAATCTTAATATTGATGTGGCAAGTTTTGAAGATATTTTTGGTGGATTAAATTACAAAGATAAAAATTCAGTTTATTATGTTGATGAAAATAATGGAAAAGTCTCTTTGAAAACATTAAAAGGAGCAGATCCAGCTACATTTGAGTTTGGAATTATTTCAAAAGATAAAAATAGTGTTTTTATTGGAAATCAAAAGTTGAAAGGTGTGAGTTCTAAAGGGTTTGAAGTATTAAATGATAGTTTAGATTTTGTAAAAGATTATAAGAATGTTTACTATTTGGATAGAGAAAGTGATGGAATTACTTATAAAGTGGAAGTTTTAGATATAAAAGGAGTTGACATTCCGAGTTTTGAATTTTTGGGGAATTCTTACAACAAGTATTACAGAGATAAGAATAACATATATTTTTTGAATGATAGAGATGACAAAATGAAATTTGAAAAATTGGCTGGTGCAAATCTAAAAACATTTGAAATTATGGATGGTAATTTTGCAAGAGATGATAAAAATCTTTATATTTTTGAGTATAAAGTGGATGGAATTGATCCAAAGACATTTGAAGCATTGAACTATGAAATGATAAAAGATAAAAATGGAGTGTATTTTTTGGAAAATATTTCAGAAGAAAATGAAAATTCAGAAATAAAAACTAAAAAGTTGAACTTAAAAGGATTGGATTTGAGAAGTTTTAAAAAAGTTGATGATAGCGATTATTATTTTAAAGATAAAAATAATATTTACTACGAGGATTCTGGAAATTTACATAAAATAGAAAATGCTGACTTGAAAACATTCAAAGACTTGGATTATAATTTTGCGAAAGATAAAAATAATATTTATTATAAAAATAAAAAATTGGATGGAATCGATGCTGCAAGTTTTGAAAAAATAGAATTTAATTTTATAAAAGATAAAAACAGACTTTATAAAATTGATGAAGATGAAGAAAAAAATGAAATAAAATTAATTCCAATCAATGAAAAAGTCAATCTTGAAAATTTTAAAGAAATAGGCGGAAATTATTATAAAGACGATAAAAATCTCTATTATTTTGGAGAAAATGAGTTTAAGAAAATAGAAGGAGCAGATCCAAATTCATTTAAATATGACAACGAAAATTATACTTTTATTGCAAAAGACAAAAACAATGTTTATTTTGAGGGAGAAAAAGTGAAAGGAATAGATGTTAAAAGTGCCGAAGGAATAGACGGGCTTTGGATAAAAGATAAAAACAGTGTGTTTTATCGAGGGAAGAAATTGGAGAAAATCAGTTCAAATAACTTTAACTATTTTGATGGTGGAATTTCGTATGATAAAATTTTAGTTGACAAAAATGGAGCTTACAAATTGCTGGAAAATGAAAATCAAAAAGATAAAATAAAAATAATTCCACTCGACAGCAAAAATATTGATTTAAAAACTCTTGAAAGATTTGATACACCAATAGATGGTTCAAATTATTTCAAAGATAAAAACGGAGTTTATTTCTTGAACGGAGAAAAATTTGTAAAAATAAATGGAGCAGATAGAGATAGTTTTGAAGTAACGATGAGTGGGAAATATGGGAAAGATAAGAATAATGTTTATTTTGAAGGAAAAAGAATGGAAGGGGAGAATCCAATTGAATTTGAGGAGGAAATGTTGGAGAAGGAGTAAGACATATGAAAAAAGTTTGCTAAAAATTTAATGTTATTGGGTTTAGTAGGAAATTATGCAAAAGATAAGAATGGTGAATATTATCGTGGAGAAAAGATTAGAGAAAATAGAGAAATTAAATAGGGTAAATTTCAAAAAAATGATATAATAAAAACAGGAATTGAAAAGAAAAAAATGATAATATGCAGAGCAAGAAATTACTATATCTTAAAGAAATAATTGAAAAAAGAAAGGGGTAAATTTAATATGGACATTGGGATTAAAGCAAAACTGCCAATTGGAATATCTGATTTCAAAAAAATTATCAAAAATGACTATTATTATTTTGATAAAACCAATCTAATTGAAAATATTTTAAATGATGGTTCTGAGGTAAAACTGTTTACTCGTCCGAGACGATTTGGAAAAACATTGAATATGTCGATGCTTAAATACTTTTTTGATGTTAAGAATAAAGATGAGAACAGGAGATTGTTTGAAGGGTTGAATATTTCTAAAAGTGAATATTTTGGCATGCAGGGGAATTTTCCTGTGATTTCGGTTTCGTTTAAGAAGTATCAGGAAAAAGATTGGAAAAATGGATTTGATATGATTAAAGATATTATTTCTGGCTTGTATGATGAATTTGAGTTTGTGAAGGAAAAACTTAGTGCAAGAAAAAAGAAAAAGTTTGATTCGATTTTGATGGAAAAAGCTAATCTTGCTAATTGGAAAAATTCATTGGCAGATCTGTCAAATTATTTGTATGATTTTTATGGAAAAAAAGTGATTGTTTTAATAGATGAATATGATCAACCAATAATAAATTCCTATATCGAGGGATATTACGATGAAACTATTGATTTTTTCAAAAGTTTTTATGGAGCTGTTTTAAAAGATAACGAATATCTTGAAATGGGAGTTATGACTGGAATCTTAAGGGTTGCAAAGGAAAATATTTTTTCTGGGTTGAATAATTTAGAAGTTCATACAATTTTAGATGATGAATTTACAGAATATTTTGGGATTATAGAAAACGAAGTGGAGAAATCACTCGAAGATTTTGGTTTGGAGTATGAATTGAAAGATGTCCAAAAATGGTATAATGGATATTTATTTGGAAATAGGAAAGTTTATAATCCGTGGTCTATTGTCAACTTTTTAAAAAATGGAAATCTGAAACCTTATTGGGTAAATACAAGTGGAAATGCTCTTATTAAATTATATTTGAAAAAGCTAAGAGACAGTATTTTTGATGATTTCACAAAACTTTTGAATAAAAAAAGTATTTTAAAAATTATTAATGATAATATGACTTTTGGTAATTTAAAAGCTAATTTTGAAAAAAATATTTGGAATTTATTTTTTCATAGCGGTTACTTGACTTTGGCAGAAAAATACAATGAAAATGATGCTTATTTGAAAATACCGAATGAAGAGATATTGAAAATGTTTTCAGAAATGTTTATCGAAGTATACTTTGACGATTATGAAAAATTTTTGTATATGTCAGATGCTTTAAGAAAAGGAGATATTTCAAATTTCAAAAAATATCTAAAAGAAATTCTATTGGAAAATGCTGGAATATTTGATGTAAGTGGAACTTACAAAGAACAATTTTATCACGGATTGATGCTAGGATTAGTTTTAATTTTAAAAAATGAATACGAAATTACATCGAATAATTTTGCGGGGAAAGGACGATATGATTTACTTTTAAAACCTAAAAATATTTTGGAAGGAAAAGAAGGAATTATTATTGAGTTGAAAATTATTAATGAAGTGAAAAATTTAAATGATAATAAAATTCATGAAAAACTTGAAAAAGAATGTGAAGTTGCATTAAAGCAGATTGATGAGAAAGAATATAGTTCAGTTTTAAAAAATGCTGGAGTTGAGAAACTTTTGAAAATTGGGATTGCGTTTATGGGAAAAGAATTTGAGGTGAAGTTTGAAAAATAGTTAGAAAATACAATATTATTGTTTTTCATAAAAAAATATTGTATAATTAACTTAAGAAATGAAATAAAATTATATTCATTGTTAAAAAAGGCTAATTTAAAGAGAGTTTCAAAGCTCTCTTTATTTAATATTGATTTTTATAAAAAAATGTTATATTATTTAATAAATAAGAAATTGTGTTTAATTTTTTAAATTGTGGAATAAAGGGAGTCTATATTTACTCCTTTTTTTAATTTTTATAAATTAATGATAAAATAGAGATTGCGTTTATGGGAAAAGAATTTGAAATAAAGTTTGAAAGAGAATAATAGGAAATAGTTTTTAAGATATGCTTTTAAAGCATAACTGGTTATAAAAAATAAGTATTTGATATAATAGGATAAATGTTATAAAATAAATCATAAGAAAATAAAAAATTTAGATTTTATTTAATTTTAAGAGGTGATTTTTTATGAATAAAATATTAGTAGCTTACTTTTCAGCGACAGGGACAACAAAAAAAGTTGCAGAAAAATTGGCAAAAGCGACTGGGGGAAATTTGTTTGAGATAAAACCGCAAGTTGAGTATACTTCTGAGGATTTGAATTGGAACGACAAAAAAAGTAGAAGTTCAGTGGAAATGAATGATGAATTTAGCCGTCCAGAGATTGAAAATGTTGTGGAGAATATTGATGATTATGATACTGTGTTTGTTGGATTTCCAGTTTGGTGGTATATTCCACCTCGCATTATTCAGACTTTTGTTGAAAAACATAATATGAGTGGAAAAAGGATAATCGCTTTTGCGACATCAGGTGGAAGTGGGATAAAAGGCTCAACAGATTTTTTGAAAAAAAATTATTCGGATTTGAATATTATTGAAGGCAAAAGATTTGGTTGGAATGAAAGCTTGGAAAGCATTGGAGCTTGGGTAGAAAAAATAAAAAAATTTTAATGAAAAAGAGAAATATTTTTTGATTAAACAGAGGTGAAAGAAAATGAGTAAAAAAATTACTGCAGGAAGAGATTTATTAGGTAATATTGCACCAAAATTTGCACAATTGAATGATGATGTTTTGTTTGGGGAAGTTTGGGCAAGAGAGGATAAGTTGTCGGCTAGAGATAGAAGTTTGATTACGGTCACTGGACTTATGGCTAATGGAATTTTGGATAGTTCTTTGAAATTTCATTTAAAAAGTGCTTTGGAAAATGGGGTTACAAGAGAAGAACTGGCAGAGGCTATTACACATTTAGGATTTTATGTGGGATGGCCAAAAGCTTGGGCTGTATTTCAGCTTTTGAAAGAGATCTATTCAGAAGATGGGACGGCTGATCCTGTAAGCAGCTTGTTTGGCAAAGGCGATTATAACGAGGCTTATGCAAAATATTTTAATGGGAAAACTTATCTAAAAACATTAGTTGAGCCGAATGACACTTCAAAAGTTGGTATTCATAATGTTGTTTTCGAGCCGGGAGTTATAAATAACTGGCATTCTCATTCAAATGGACAAATATTGTTGGTTACAGATGGGCATGGATGGTATCAAGAAGACGGGAAACAAGCAGTAGAATTACATCCAGGAGATGTTGTGAATATTCCTAAAAATGTTAAGCATTGGCATGGAGCTGCAAAAGGCAGTTGGTTTACGCATATTGCCTTGTCAGATGGCGGTTCGACTGAATGGTTTGGAATATTGTCAGAAGATGAATATGAAAAGTTGCCAAAAGCAGTGAATGCGAGATAAGTTAGTATAAAAAAATTATAAAATGAATGAGGATTTATGGAATTAAGAATTTTAAAATATTTTTTGATGGTTGCAAAAGAGGAAAATATAACAAAAGCAGCGAAATCGCTTTTTATTACACAGCCAACATTATCACGGCAATTGGCACAGCTTGAGGAAGAGCTGGGAGTTAAACTTTTTACGAGAAGTAATCATAAAATTTTATTGACTGAAGATGGGAAGTTTTTGCAGCGAAGGGCGAGGGAAATACTTTATTTAACGGAAAAAACGAAAAAAGAGCTGTCTTATGACAATGAAATTGTTGCTGGAGAAATATCTATTGGATGTGGCGAATTTTTGGGAATGAATGAACTTTCAAAATTACTCTCAGAATTTCAGGAAAAGTATCCAAATGTTAAATTTGACATTTATAGTGGGACAGCCGAAGATATTATTTATAGAATTGAACACGGTTTTTTAGATATGGGACTTGTGTTTGACTATATTAATAAGGAAAAGTATAAATTTATAAGATTGAAACAGATTGAAGAATGGGGACTTTTGGTTAGAAAAGACCATAAATTGGCTTCAAATAAATTTATTTATCCAGAAGAAATAAAAAAAGAATCGGTAATTATTTCTAAAAATAAATTAATTCAAAATGAATTTACAAATTGGATGGGAATTCCTATGGAGAAATTAAATGTTGGTGCTACTTTCACACTGGTTTATAATGCTGCGATGATGGTGAAAAATGGAATGGGAATGGCAGTTTGCTTAAAATTAGAGAATAATTTTGAAGATTTGAAATTTATTCCATTTTATAAAGCAGCAATTTCTAAGACAATTTTGGCTTGGAAACCGTGTTTAAAATATTCAGTGGCAACGGAAAAATTTATTAAATTTATTGAGAAGAAAAGAAATGCTACCAATTTTTAATATTTTTGAGCTTGGGGTCAAAGAAAACGAAAAAAATGCATATGTGGCAGTTGGTAAAAATAATATTACAAAGTCAGTTTTAAATGATGAAGGTACACTTGGGATGTATTTGGTTCAGGAAAAAGAAAATCCCAATATGACTTATATGTTTGAAGTTTATGAAGATGAGAAAAGTTACCAGGAACATGTCAAGTCAGAACAATATAAAGAATTTTTAAAAAAGTCGCCAGCAATTTTGACTAACCATAAAAAGAAAATTCAAGTAATGCCAGAGTATATGGGAGATAAAAAGTTTGTGCAAACAAGAAATACTCGTGTAAATTATGTTACAGTTGATGTAAAAGAAGGATTTAATGATGCTTTTAGGGAAATTGTACTTGATGAAATGAAGCAGTCGATAAAAAAAGAAGAAGGTGTTTATGTGATTTATGCTGCAACAGCAATAGGAAATCCGAATAAATGGTACTTTTTTGAAATTTATGAAAATGAAAAAGCGTATCAAAAACATAGGAAAACAGCTCATTTTAAAAAATATATTGAGCAAACGGAAAATATAATTGAAAATAAAGAATTTATAAATATTGAAGGTGTAAAATTGTTAAATAAGGGTAATTTAAATTATGTGAAATAAAAAATATTAAATTTTGAACTTTAGTAAAATAACAATTTATGTAAAAAAATGGAGATGATTTCAAATGAAAACAACAAAAATACAGGAAATAGATGTGCCTAAGGTAGCACTAGGAACTTGGTCTTGGGGATTTGGAGGAATCGCTGGAGGAGATTCGATTTTTGGAAATAAATTAGGAAAAGATGAATTGAAACCAGTTTTTGATAGAGCAATGGATTCGGGATTAAAATTATGGGATACTGCAACTGTTTATGCGAGTGGTCAATCTGAAACTATTTTGGGAGAATTTGTAAAAGATAGAAGTGATGCGATAATTTCTACAAAATTTACACCTGAACTTGCAGAAGGAAGAGGAGATAATGCAATTTTTGAATTTCTTGATGAAAGTTTAGAAAGATTAAATAAGAAAGTTATTGATATTTATTGGATACACAATACAAAAGATATGGAGAAATGGGCACCTAAACTGGTTGATGTGTTGAAATCAGGAAAAGTGAAAAAAGTAGGGGTTTCTAATCACAATTTAGAACAAATAAAATATGTGAATAATCTTTTAAAAGAAGCTGGATTTCAGTTACACGCTATTCAAAATCATTTTAGCTTACTTTACAGAACAATTGAAACAACTGGAATTCTAGATTATTGCAAGGAAAACAATATCGCAGTATTTTCGTACATGGTACTGGAACAAGGTGCTTTATCTGGAAAATATACAAAAGAAAATCCATTGCCAGCTGGAACAAGAAGGGGTGAAGCATTCCCGCCTGAAACTTTGGCAAAATTGGAGCCGTTATTTTATGAAATGAAAATTTTAGGTGGAAAATATTCTGCAACAATTCCTGAAATTGCAACTGCTTGGGCAATAGCAAAAGGAACAATTCCAATAATTGGAGTTACAAAACCTAATCAAGTTGACGATGCCAAAAGAGCTGCAAGTGTTGAATTAAGTGATGAAGATGTTGAACTTATGGATAGAGTGGCTATTGGAACTGGCGTTACTGTGAAAGGTGAATGGGAAAGTTCGATGTAGTTTATTCATAGAGTGAGCTTTATATCTGGTGTTTATAGAAACGGATAGTTTGAAGGAATAAGAATAAAAGCGTTGAAATATGTTAAAAAATTGTGAAATTAGCTAAATAATTTTGTGTAAACACAGAATAAAGGGAGTGTGTCTTTACTCCCTTTTTGATTTTAGTTATCATGTATATTATTTACAGATTGACTAGACAGTCGAAAAATATCGAACTTCACCTCTGCCTCTACCCTTAGGTGAGCAAGTTAAAATCAGCAGTTTTCTACAAGCCATACAAATCCTTTTCCCATCCGTATATCAGAATCTCTAAAATGATTCCCCTCATTCCATTCCAAAATATATTTTTTCACATCTTCATAATTTCTCAAAATTTCAAAATATTCCCTTATATTATCACCAATCTTCGATAAAACCTGATGTTTAGTCTTTTCTTCTAAATCTCCAAGACTTAAATAAACATTTTTTACCAAAATCTTGTTATTTTTCACAAAATCTAGCCAATCCTTATACCAAACCGATGGTGAAACTCCAGCTATTCCATCAAAAATATCTGTCTGATAACCACTCCACAGCGAAAATAATCCAGCAAGAGAATATCCACCTAAAATATATTTCACATTCTTTTCTTGAATATTCATAAATTCTGCCAAACTTGGAATCAATTTTTCCTTTATAAACTCTAATGTTTTACCAGCTTCATTTCCAAAATTGCCTTTTCCACGAAGAAGTGGCATTTCCCAAGGTGTCAGCTCGCTATTCCAGTCTTCTATTTTAAAAGCTGCCAAACTAAAATTTTTATCCGTATTTTCAGAAATATATTTCACTTCATTGTCTAAAAGTTGCATATCATGCTTATCGACAGGCTGTATTAGGATATATTCTACCTTTTTATTTTCATTTGTATATAAAATACATTCTTTTTCTTCTATTTTGAAATTTAATTTTTTCATATTTGCTCCTTTTTTAATATTTTTTGAATATTGAATTTATTTTAAATAAATTTTGATTAATATAATTAATTATAGCATATGTTTTTAAAAATTTTATTCAATTTATTTATACTATTTTTATAATTTTTTTCTTTGCTTAAATATATTTAATTTTTTTTTAAATTATGGTAAAATAAATAAAATATTTGATGAAATCTGGAATTTTTGTAAGCTCTATCAACAAAAGAACATTTATAGAGAGGGTAATGAAATGTTTAGAAGGAAAAAGGAAATTTTTTATGTTGGAAATGTTGAGATTATTATTAATGAATCAACCCTTGATGTATTTAGAAATACAATCTATTATGTAGATATTCAGGATGCTCTGTGTATTAAAGGAGTTCCGTTTATTACCTGTGATATTTACGAAGATGAATTTTCCAACCATTTAATTGCTCAGGTGGGACTGGAAGATGACGAGGAAAACGATATATTACCAAGTGTAGATGAACTGAAAAATAAAAAAATTGTTTGCTTTATTCAGTTAGATGAGCATATAATGAGATAGAACTGTTGAACTGCTCAGAATTATATACAAAATATTCAAATGGAGGTTATTTTTATGAACATGGAAATCATACAAATTTGTGATATTACATTAGCAGTAAAATTTGCCTTAAAAACTAAAACTAATATTGAATATTTTCCTTTTGAATATGAAAAAAGTATAGAATTTCTATTCTCTAAAAATAAAATAGATTTTTTAGAAAAAAACTACAAAGCCGGAAATATTGAAGAATGGTTTGATTATTGTTTAAAGTTAAGTTTAGAAGATATAAAAATTTTATTACCTGTTTCTTCTAAAAATTTAAATATTCCCAACGATTTAAATACAGAGAAGATTAAACTCATTTGCTATTTTAAAAATAATTTGATTCTTTATTTTACACCAAAATGGAAGAAAACAAGTGGTGGATGGAATATTATTTATACTGCTCACAAATACGAAAATTCTATCAATGGAAAATTTAAATTTTATGATAATACAGAAGATTTTAAAAATGTATTAAGTAAAATAGCAACTTTGGCTGATAAAATTAATTTTCCAAATTTTGGAAATACCTTTAGAAAAGCTTTTAACATTTTAAATGGGGAAAGTTTTGAAAATATAAGAAATACTTTTTATGGACAAACTCTTTTCAAAATGCCTGAAATAAATGCAAGACTTTTTTGTTCAGCTAAAATTTCTAATGTTTTTGGTGGAATGGGTTCCTGGAATGACAGTCCTCCTTATTATGCACACGAAAAAGGACTTGAAAGTGAATATGACATTCTTACGGAAGAACTTTTGACACAAATTAGGCTTGCTCTTTTATATTCTGTAAATGAATGGTAAAATATAGTAAAATTATAATGAATGATTTATGGAATTATGGAATTTTTTTAAAATATACTTATTATTGTAGTTGTAGTAACAATTCTTTTTCTAATTTCTCAAAAAAAAAAGAAAAAAATAGTAGAAAAGGGGAATAAAAAATTGGAAAACAAAAATTTATCCATATATGAATTAATAAAATCTTCTATTCGAGAGTGTGGAAAATTACCTGAAGATTTTGCTTTGCCTCAAGAAGAGGAGAATGGAATTCCTTGGGCAGATGGTGCAATGGATGGCGTTTTTTTGTATCATAATAATACAAATGAAGAAAATATAGAAACTTTGAAGAATATTGTATTTCAAATTTCAGAAGGAAAATTTAAAGAAGCTCAAAATAATTTAGACCATTTAGATTTTTTAATGGTTTCATCAAGAACTTCCTTGCTAAATTGGATTATTCAAGAAAATGAAAAAATAAATGCCAATAATTTGTATAAATTTACTATCTCTCAATTGAAAACTTCTAAAAATAAAGAAAGTATAAAATTTTCTTTGGCTGTATTATTATTAATGGGAGTTGAAAAAGATGTTAGTGCAATGGAAATAATAAAAACTTTGGCTCTTTCTGACGAGTTTACCTTATTTTGTTTAGATATAATAGCTAGGCTAGAAAATTCAAATGAAGAGATTTTTGAAATTGTCAAAAAGGTTAAAGGATGGGGAAGAGTACATTCCATCGCATATTTAGAAGTTACTAATGATGAAATAAAAGATTGGTTATTAGAAGAAGGCTGTCACAATGAAATAGATTCAGCATATACTGCATTAACTTGTGTAAAAAAAATAAATTTACTAGAATTATTAGATGAAGAAAATATTTCTAATAAAAAATTTAATGCCATTTCATATTTAATTACTGCTTTATTAGATGAAGGACCTGCTTCTGGAATTTCATCCTTAGAAAATAAAGAAATGCTAATTGAAAGATATTTAAAAAAAGCAAAATATTTATCTTCAACAGAAAACGATTATCGTGCTGTTATGATGATTAAAGAATATATAAAAGATGACAAAAAAATTAATAATAATTTTATAAAAATTTGCAATGAGATTTTAAATTCTGAAAGAACTGTAAATAATATAAAAGAATTAATGAAGAAAGGATATTCTTATGATATAGCAAAATATATAAAAATAGACATTGAACCGTATGCTTTAGAATATTTACAAAGTAATCTTTTAAAAAATCCCTATATAATGTATGATATATCAAAAAAAGAAAATATAGAAAAACTTGTCTTACTCGTAGAAAAAAGATTACCATTAGAAAAAATGAAAGGATCTCCTACTGATAAAATCAATTTTAGAAATGAAGAATTTACAGTTTTAGATGTTGCAGTTAGAACTCTACAAAATTTTGAAGGGATAGGAAAAAATTTAATGATATGTGCTCTAAATTCTCCATATGAAAATGTGAGATATGGAGCAGCTAATACATTGGAAAAATGGAAAGGGAAGGGATATATTTTTCCTGATGAAATAATACAAAATATAAAAAACTTAGAAAAAATTGAAGTTGATGATGAGTTGAAAGAAAAATTAAACAAATTAGTAAAATGACATTCTATATTACCAAAGAAGAATTTAAAAGAAAAAAAGGATGATAAAAATACCATCCTGAACCATATATTATATTTTGAGTTTACACAAAATTCTGGACACTCTCACACAAAATTTCAAACACTCTTAAATTTATTTATCTTCTAATTTTCTTTCCAATTTTTTTACTTTCTTTACCAGTTCTGGAACTCTTCCCATAGACATTTTTATTCGCAAATCATCTATATGTTCTCTTAGTGGGAATCCTGACATTTGTTTTCCATCTGGTACATTATTCGTAACACCTGATTTTGCAGCAATTACAACATTGTTTCCTATTTTTAAGTGGCCTGCCACTCCCACTTGACCTGCAAGGATTGTATTATTTCCAACTTCTACGCTTCCAGAAATTCCCACTTGTGCTATTATAAAACAATTTGACCCTATTATGTCATTGTGAGCGATATGAACTAAATTGTCGATTTTAGTTCCTTTCTTTATTATCGTATCGCCAATTGCTCCTCTGTCAACACAAGTATTTGCTCCTATTTCTACTTCATCTTCTAAAATTACATTTCCAATTTGCTCTATTTTTACATTGTTCCCTTTTACTTTTATATAACCAAATCCATCTGAACCAATTACTGCTCCTGGCTGAAAAATACATCTTTTTCCAATTTTACAAAATTCTCTGATTGTAACATTTGGATATACAATTGTCCCATCACCAATTTCTGTACCTTCAAAGATTGAAACATTTGGATAAATAACAACATTTTTTCCTATTTTTACATTATGACCTATGTACGTATTAATTTTTGAAATATTTGCTGTTTTATCTATCACTGCTGAATCTTCTATTGCTTTTTCAAAAGGCTTTATTTTAGGCTTAAAGTAATTTAACAAGATTGGCATTATTTCTCTTGGATTTTCATCTACCACGATAAACGTCTTATTTTCTGGCAAATTTGGAATTTCGGGAATTATTAACGCTCCAGCATTACATTTTTCGATATTTTTTAACATTTTTTCATCTGCGGCAAAAGCCAGTTCTTCTTCATTTGCATTAAAAAAAGGAGCTAGCCTTGTAAATTTTATTTCATTATTTCCGATAATTTTTCCATTTATTAAGTTCGCTATCTCTTTTATATTATACATCTTTTCCATTTTTCATACCTCTTTTTATTTTTTAAAAAATTAACAGGGAACCTTTAAATCCCCTGTTTTATAAAATAACTTTGTCCTTATAATTTTTAGCTGTAAATTATATTCTAGAATGATTGTCCAAAGCTGAAATAAAATTTACCTTTGTCTTTTTTCTTACCAGGTTTTTCAGGGTCCATTGGCCAACCGTAATCAAATCTTAATGGTCCAACTGGCGTATTTAATCTAAGTCCTACTCCATAACCTTTTTTAAGATCTTTGAATTTGTGTGAATTTTTTCTGTCAGGTGAATAAGTTCTTCTTCCAGTCGCTGGGTTTATTCCCTCTTTTTGCCAAGCGTTTCCTATATCAAAGAATGCAACCAATTGCACTGTGTCATTGATTTTTGTTCTATTTTCAATACTTGCATAAAATTGATCATATCCATCAAACGCTCCATATTCATATCCACGAAGTGTTTCAGCTCCTCCAACACTAAATCTCATTGCATCAGGAGTTCCGCTTCCTGTAGAACCCCAAACTGCTCTATATGCCATCACATTTCTCTTACCAAATAATGGATGAAATGCTCTTAAATCAGCTTCAAATCTATCATATTTTCTAGGGTCTTTCAAAAGATCCCCTCTTTCATAAGTAAAATCTGCATAAAGCCCTTTTGTCGGGTCATTTACATTATCTCTTGTATCATAAATTAACTCTGGAGTTGCTGCTATTAAATTATATTTATCTTTAACATCTCCTCCTGAATAAATTTCTTTTTTGTGATCATATCTCGCTGAAAGTCTTACATAAATATCTTTATTTAATCCTTTACCTATTGTCCATCTTGTTCCTATTGTTTTAACTTTTTCAAGCTCGTCCCAGTCAGCGTCATCGTCAACAGATTGTGTCCAATAAACAGAACTACCCATTTGAACTCTTTCAGTTCCTTTTACCCAAGGATCAAACCAGTCTATTGAAAATGTTTTATCCCCTTTATTTGATGCTTCCAAATTAATCGAAGCCTGTTGATCTCTTCCTAAAAAGTTATCATCCGCTAATTTAAGTCCTCCAACTAATCCAACTGAAGTACCGTAAGAAATACTTCCATTAATTGTTGTTGTAGGTCTTTCTTCCACTATAAATTTTATATTTCTTTCATTTGGGTCAGTTTCACTTCCATAAAGCTCTGGTGTTACTCTTGTAAAAATACCTGTTCTGTACAATTCTCTTATTGAACTTTCTAAATCACTATTATTTAATACTTGTCCTGGTTTTACTTCCAAATATCTTTCCAAAACGTAATCTTTTGTTCTTAATTTGGTTCTTTTACTACTCTGTCTGTCATTATCATTTTTAGGTGTAGATTTTTCAAAAGTTATATCTTTAACTATACCTTCACTAAGACCAATATTTACATCTCCAGTTTCTCCAACAGTTATTGACTCAATTCTTGCAGTTGAATACCCATTTTTAGAATATAATCCGATTATTCCATTTGAATCAGGATTTAATAAATTACCATTTAAAATTTCTCCTTTTTTTATTCCCAATGCTTCTTCCAATTGAGCATTAGTAAATAAAGTATTTCCTTGGATATTTATACTTTGAACAGCTGGATTTTCTTGTACTTCATACATTATTGAAACTGTATTGTCAGCTTTTCTATCTATTTTTGGCTCTACGGTTGAGAAATAACCTGACTTAAATAATTCTTGAGCTCCATCAATTGCTTTTTGTGGAATAAGTTTATCTCCCACTTTTACTGGAAGATTATTTAAATAATCTTCTTTGTTTAAAGTTTTAATTCCTTGAATATCTACACTTGTTATTGTAAAATTTGTTTCTTTTTGATTTTCTTCATACTGTAATTGTGACTGAAGAACTTCTTGTGCATTTGGATTTTCATCAACTGCAATATCAATATCTACCGCATCTCCATTAATATTTGGAACTGTATTTACATTTGAGATATATCGCTCTCTTTTTAACGCTAAGTAAATATCGCTCAAATTTTTATTCGAGTAGTTTTCTCCAGTTTGAACTGGAATTTTTGACCTAATCAAATCTTCTGGCAACTGTTTTAAATTAGAAATGTTTATTTTTCCGACTTTTAAATCACTTCTGTTTACTACTGCTTGATTTCTTTCTTTTTTTTCTTTAGATTTTTTTACTTTTTTCTTTTTATCTTTTTTTCCCCGTTCCTGAACTTCTTCATCAGAATCTGTCGAAGAATAAGTTTCTTCGTCAGTAGACTTTAGTTCTTCACTCTGTTCTTGAGATGTTACCGCTCCCGATGTTTCGTCTTCTTCATTTTCAGTTGCTGTTGTTGCCGATGATGTTGATGAAGAACTTGTTGTGGTGTTTGCTGCTAATGTTGTTGATTCTGGCTTTTTTTGTCTTATTTCATTTTTACTTTCAACCGTTTTTTCTCCTTCTTCAGCTGCTTGTGACATATTATTCATAGAAACGAATAATGTAACCACCACAATTAAAGCATAAATTTTATTTCTCATTTTTCCTCCTATTTTCTTAATGTATCCAATTTTCTTTTTTTAAATATTTTCTTGAATAAATCACCAATGCTATCAGCTTTTGTTGAAAAATCAATTCCAAAATAATAATTTATTTTATTTTGTTTTTTATTTGATGCTCTTAAATTTATTTTGCTACTTTTTGGCGCTGTTTCTCCTCCAGCTCTAAGATCAAGTCCAGTTGCTATATTATAGCTCAACCAGGCGTTGTATCCTATTGGATTTTCCTCTTTTTCTCCCGAAGATTGGAAAGGGAATTTTATAGCCAAATTCCAATAAATTTTATCTTTGTATAATTTATCTTTCAAGCTTAATGTTGTAGAAGCATTGTATTTACCAGTTTTATTTGATTTATCTATATTTGTTGATACAGACACTTTAGACAGTCCAAAAACCCCTTCAATTTTATCAGTTATTGAAGAAAAAATCAACTCATTTAATGCAGTGCTTAAAAGTGAACCTGCTACGACCACTCCATCTTCTGAATTATCTTTTGGACCTTTTTTATCTTTGTTTCCATTTCCAACAACTTTGTCAAAAGCTAACAGTGAAATTATTTCCTCCTCTGTCTTTCCAGAACTTGAACTAAACCTGATATCAGGATTATTCACATTTCCTGTAACACTTACTTCTATTCTCTCAGAGCCAACTTTCGTACTCGCTTCAAAATTAACAAATGTATTGGACATAAAATCTGTTTCTGAAGTCGATTTTGAAAGACTAACTATTGAATTATCAATTTTAAATTCATTTCCATTTAAGTAGAATGACCCTTTTGAAATATCGAAATCTCCCATTAAGCCAATTGCCCCGTTTTCAAAGGAAATTTCAGTTGCTCCTTTTATTGTACCTTTTATATTTTTAACAAGGCTGACACTAGGAATATTTAATTTTACTTTTTCTCCGACTTGAACATTCAAATTAACTGTATATTGTTTCAAAATTTTGTCCAAAACTTCTTCAACTACACCTTCCACAATGCTTTTATCTTTTTCCTGTTTTTGAAGTTCAGAATTTTTTGAATTATCTTTATTTACAAAATCAGGTATTTTTCTAATTTCAGCATCACTTACAACCAAATTTCCAAACAATCTGTCTTCAGTCAACATCAAATCTCCTGTAACTGCATAGTCAATATCATTTCCATAATGAAGTCCCAATTTATTCAAATTCGCATTCAACTCAAATTTACCCAGTTGCAAACGCTTAGTTTTCATAAAGTCTGGCGGTATTGTTGGCACATCCAAATTTCCTGTTACATTAAATGTCCCATTATTAAAGCCACCATCTAATCTGTTTACTATAAGTTTTGTCCCCTCTAAATCAATATTGGCATTGATATTGTCAACTAAAGTCCGTTCATCTTTTGTCTTATAATTAAAGTTATTTAACAAAATATGCCCTGAAGTTCCATGACTACTTGAAAGAATAGCGTCAATATTAGCAATTCCACTTGCACTAGCCACATCTTTATTAGCTTCTAAAAAGTTCAAGTTAAAGTTTTGTGCCAATACCGAAATATCGTATTTTATTGGCGAATAATCGAAATATCCGCTGACTATAAGTGGGTTGTTTTCATAATTCAGATTAAATAGACCAATATTTACTGTCTTTTCATTTCCTTGAAGATCTATGTCAAGATTTGTTACTGGAAATCCAGCCAAAGTTACTTTGTCAGATTTTATTTTTAAACCAGTCAAAAATTTCTCAAAACTTCCTTTATAAAAGAAATCAAAGTCAATATTTCCGCTATATCCTTTATTTTTCAAATCTTGTACAGAATCTAACGAAAAATTGTGATCTCCAACTTTGTAGTCAATGTCAACATTTTCCAAGTCAAATTTTGTATTTGTCTCAAATAATGTTTCATTATTTTCTCCAATAAATTTTAAACTTTTTATATCAAAAATCCCATATTTAAATAATTTATCAATATTTCCATTACTGTAGTCGATATTCGCCACAATATGTGGAATTTTATAACTTCTGTAACTCATATTTCTCAAAATTAAATGTCCATACATATTAAATTTATTTAAATGACCTTTTAAATTAATTTTAGATTTTGTTCCAAATGTCAAATCATTCATTTTTAATAATTTTGGAATGTCATCTTCGTCTAGATTAAGTTCCAAATCAGCCACTTTATTTTTCAGATTATATGTTCCAGAAATATTATTTCCTCTCAAAGTTACATCTTTAAAGTTTACTATACTATTTTTTATATCTAAATCCGCTCTTGTCTGTCCGATTGAATTAAAATTAATTTTTGTCGTCGATGGAGTCAACAAAATTTTTCCATTTAAATTATCTGGCGTTCCAGAAACATTTGCTTTTAGACTGTCAACATACATGCTCACTTGCGGATCAAATATACCATATAAAACGTAATTTTTAAGCTCTCCATCAAGTTTTACATTTCTTGTTTTTAAATTATAACTTCCTTGCGCAAATAATTTGTCATTTCCTAAACTTTCAATTTTTAAAATATCATTTTTTAAATTTAATTTTGCAGTCAAATTTTTAAGTCTATGATATTGATACCAAACTTCGTCCGCAAAAATATTCATATCCAAGTTCATTTTTGCCAAATCATTAATTTTCCCTTTTGCATGTAAATTTTCAAACTCTGCGATATATTCTCCGTAAGGACTGGAAATTTCAAAATTTCCAGAAAGTCTGTCATTGACTTTTCCACTAATTTTAGCCTTCGCATTCAAAAGAAATTTTGCGTCATTTAACTTTTTGGATTTAAAGACATAATTATTTAATTTGGCATCAATTTCTGCTCTTCCAGTTTTTAAATGATAACTTCCTTGTGCAAACAATTTATCATTTCCCAAACTTTGAATTTTTAAAATATCATTTTTCATATTCAATTTTGCAGTCAAATTTTTAAGCCTTTGATCTTCCCAAGAAACTTCATTTGCTAAAATATTCATATCCAAGTCCATTTTCGTCAAATCACGAATTTTCCCACTCGCATGTAAATTTTTATATTTTACAAAATATTCTCCAGAAGGACTGTAAATTTCATAACTTCCCATGATTCTGTTATTTGTCCCGTCAATTTTAGCTTTCACATCCATTGGGAGTCTTGCTTTATCCATTCCTTTAAAATTATATCCATAATTTTTTAGCAGTTTTGACAAATCCATTTTACTTACATTTTTAATATTGTAGGAATGTTTCATATCTGCTGTTGTCGTACCTTTTACACTTACCACTACTCCACCAGTCTTTACACTGGCTTTTATATTATAGTTTCCTCTATTTATATTTATGTTTGCAACTATACTCTCAATCATTTTTATTGGCAAATTTTTAAGTTTTGCCTTTATATTCCCTGAACGCAGCATATGCTTCTCATCAAACTTAACAAATAATTTTTTTACATCTGGATTTAGTACATATTTTTTTCCACCATATCTAACCGTAATATAATCCTTTCCTTGTGCGTTGACAAAAAGCGTTTTAGCAGTTGGATTTACCACATAGTCTGCATTTAATTTTTTTGAAATAAGCGTCCCAGAAATAATATTTTTATTTGAAATTTTCACATTTCCAACAAATCTCGGAATATTGTAATCTGAGTCTTTGTTTACTAAGATATAGTTACCTTTTCCGGTCTTTTTATTTAAGTCATATATAAATTTTGGAATTTTTACATCATCTTTTATGCGAAATCCGCTTAGCACTTCGTCAAAACGAAAAGCCGTGTCATCTAGTTCAAAAAAACCTTTTTGAGTGGAAAGCTTCATATTTGTGCTAATGTTTCTAAAATTATAATTTGCTATTTTTATGTTTTCCGATGAAAATTTTCCATCCAATTCAACTTTTGCAGATTTTTCTTTAGTTTTTTTCTGTACTTGATTTTTATTTTTGTCTTTTTCTTTAGATTTTTCAATGTCAACTTTTAGATTTAATTCTCCAGTGACATTTCCTTTTGCTTTTACATTAAAACCTTTCAAGATTTTGTATCTTGCAATTTGTGAATAAGGAACTTCTCTTACTTTTATTTTCATAGTGAGCTTTAAATTTTGATTTCCGTAATTTAATAGCAGCGAAACTGGCTTTTGCGCCAACAATGAATTTGCATTGACTATAATGTTTTCCTTTGTCATATTGATATTTGCATTAATTTTATCAATGTCACCATCAAAATCAACATAGTTCAATATTCCATCTTTTACAACTAAATTCCCAGTTGGTTCCATAGTTTCAGTCGCTTTATTTTTTGTCAAATTAAGTTTTCCATTTAACATTCCACCTTTTATTGTTATCATTTCAAGCGGAAGATATTGTCCAAGCTCCTTTGTAACTTTCACATTTCCAAAATCAAAATTTAAGTAAAATTCTTTTCTCTTTTCAGAACTATTTTTAATTTTATCAAATCTTGATTTTAACGACTGCACTGAATTTAACTTTTGATTTAATTCAATTCCCAAAGTTTCAACCGTATTGTCCGCATTCAAATTTCCTATTCCCTTTGCCACTAATAAGAATCCACGAGATTTTGCAGATTCTAAATTTCCATTTACGCTTGTCATAGATTTCTGTATTTTTTCTTTAAAATTTGTATCAGCGTAATTAAGTACTGCATTGTGAATAAAAAGTTTTCCAATCCGACTGGTTCTGTCAAATGTTTTTTCTTTTTTGTCCTTTATTATGTGAAAAAGATTAAAATCATTATTTTTTCTTCGCTCCAAATTTACAGTTGCACCAAAAATATCTATTTTACTAAGCCTAGTTGGCGTAAGTAAATTTATTTTTGCTACCACTTTTTTCGCATCAATCACCATATTTCCCGACAAATCTCTAACTTTCAAATTATCAATCTGAATTCTGTCAAATCCATAAAGTCTAATTTTGTCAAACTCAACATTTAATGCATTCGTTTTCAAAATTCTCGTCAGCGTCGACTTAAAATGTGGTGTTGAAATATAGTACTTTAATGTGCCTAAAGCCAAAAGAAGCGGCATAAAAACCATTAAAGATTTTTTTAAATATTTCATTTCACAACTTTTACCTCCTTTTCTTTAACTTGTGCATTTTTATCTGCACTGTAAGTCATGGCAAAACGGCTATTCTGAAAAGGATAATTTTATGTCTTTTAACTTTTTATTTTGTAATAATATTATTTTATTGTAAATAATTTTTTTATTTACAAAAAATCCAATTACCCTATTTTTATGATATTCTTTTACTTTTCCAACTAAAATATCCCCTGTATTTTAACATAATTTTGGATAAAAATCTATTTTTATTTAAAACCAAATTTACAAACTAAAATATTTTAAAATAATCGTTCAAAAATATAATACGCTATTGCAAATATTATCGCAAAAAATATTAATTTTTTCGCTACTTTAAAAATTAGTTTTAAAACAAAAAAAACTATAATTATTGTTATCAGCATTTTCATTTTTATTCCCCCAAAACCTTTATTTTACTATGTCGATCACATCTTTCATTGATTTCAAGTTGTTTGCCAGTCTTTCAAAATCTTCTCTTCCCCGTATCATTATTCCTAGATGTATAAGGCAAAGCTGATTTCCATTTTCTTTTAAAATATTTGTGTTGACATTTACTATTTCCATTTTATATTCGTTTAAAATTCTTATGATGTCCAAAAGAAGACCGTTTCTATCGTATGCCTTTATCAAAAAATTAAACTGGTATCTCGTCGTATTTTTACGAATTTCTTCTTCGTCCCAATACACTTCAACTTCCCTATTTGGCTCAATTTCCATCAATTTCTCAAAATTTTTACAATCTTTTCTGTGAATCGCAATTCCCCTGCCACGCGTCACATATCCGCAAATTTCATCTCCAGGAAGCGGACTGCAGCATTTTGCAAAACGGTACATTGTATTTTCTGTTCCTGAAATTTTTATTCCGCCTTGGCTTCTTTCTTTTCTCTTATTTCCTTTTTCCTGTTCCGCCTCCAAAACTTCTTCCAGTTTTTTCTCCTGTTTTCTCTCAAATTTTTTCAAAAATCCGTCAAGTGACAAATCTCCAGTTGCAAATTTATAAAAAAGTATTTCTTTTGAAGAAATATTAAATTTTTTCATGTATAAAAATACTTTTTCTTCTTCCACAACATCCGCAAATTTCAGTCCCAATTTTTCAAACTCTTTTTCTAAAAGCTGTTCCCCTTCTTTTGATTTTTCCAAAAACTCTTTATCCTTAAACCACTTTCTAATTTTTGATTTTGAACTGTGATTATTTACCATCGCTATCCAGTCTTTTCCTGGAC
The DNA here is from genome assembly GCF_041200005.1 of Leptotrichia rugosa. Lineage (NCBI taxonomy): Bacteria > Fusobacteriati > Fusobacteriota > Fusobacteriia > Fusobacteriales > Leptotrichiaceae > Leptotrichia > Leptotrichia rugosa. Next base: position 392,295 of record NZ_CP165644.1, on the reverse strand, counting down.
CTTTTGTATTTTTGGAAGTTAAAACTTCGACTTTATCTCCATTCTCTAGAGTTTGATTAAGTTGAACTATTCTGTCGTTAATTTTGGCTCCAATCGTTCTGTAACCAATTTGCGTGTGAATTTGAAACGCAAAATCAAGTGCAGTTGAATTTTTTGGAAGTTCAACAACATCGCCTTTCGGAGTAAAAACAAAAATCGTCTGATTTAGCACATCTCCCGTAACTTCTTTGGCAAAACTTTTCGTCTTTTCTTTTTCATTTGCTTCATTTGTACTTTTTTCAATAATTTTTTTCACAGCTGCATAATATTCTTCATTTTTAGATTTTTTCTCTTTGTATTTTTTGTCTTTATATTTCCAGTGTGCCGCAACCCCGTCTTCAGCAATTTGGTGCATCAGTTTTGTTCTAATCTGAATTTCCACTTTTTGATTATCAGGTCCATTAACAGTTGTGTGAATCGATTGATACCCATTTATCTTAGGTGCAGCGATATAATCTTTAAATCTTCCAGGAACTGGAATAAACAAATTATGAATTATTCCAAGCGCATTGTAGCATTCATCTTCCCGATTGACAATTATCCTGACCGCAATCAAATCATTCAAGTCAGCAAATCTCTTTTCTTTTTCAATCATTTTTCGATAAATACTGTAAAGATGTTTAGGTCGCCCCGTAACTTCTCCTTTTAAATTATGCTTTTCAAGTTCTTTTTCTATTTTTTCAATAACTTTTTTAGTATAATTTTCTCTCTCTTGTTTTTTTGTATTTACAAGCTCCTTAATTTCTTGATATTCTTCAGGATGTAAATATCTAAAACTTATATCTTCAAGTTCTGACTTTATTTTTGACATCCCAATTCTATGTGCAATCGGTGCAAAAATTTCAAGCGTTTCTTTAGATTTTTCAAGCTGTTTTGCTGGGGTCATGTATTTAAGCGTTCTCATATTATGAAGTCTATCAGCTAATTTTATAATTACAACTCGAATATCCTCAGACATTGCAACTACCATTTTCCGAATATTTTCAATCTTTTTACTATCCGTTCTTGGCAAATTTCTAAGTTTCGTCACTCCGTCAACAAGTTTTCTGACATCTGCACCAAAAATATACTCAATGTCAGGCAAGGTAATAAGCGTATCTTCCACGACATCATGAAGTATTCCAGCGACAATCGTATCCGTATCCATCTTCAAATCCACAAGAATTTCTGCCACTTCCACAGGATGCAAAATATAATTTTCTCCACTTTTTCTCTTTTGTCCAATATGCGACTCATTCGCCAAAGTAAATGCTTGAGAAATCTCTTCGGTATCGACATCCAAGTTATTTTTTTTAATTCTGTCAAAGAGCTGCTGCAGTAACTCTTTTGACGTTTTATTTATCACTTTTTCCTGTTCCATATTTTTCTCCTTTTCAGGTCAAAATTAAACCTACTTTTATTTTCTTCAATTTTACTATATATTTCAAAAAAAATCCATCTTTTTAAAGAATAAGACAAAGTAAAAATTATAATCTTGAGATTATTTAAAAATTGTGGTAAAATACGTAAAGAACAAATAGATATTTTTGAAAGGAGAATTAAAAATTACGGATGGAATTGTTGACAAATAAAATTAAAAAATTATTTTCTGAAAATATAAATAAAATTTTTGAAAATGATTTTTCAGACAAAATTGATATACAAAATTCCACAAAAAAAGAATTTGGAGATTTTCAAACTAATTTTGCTTTAGTCAGTTCTAAATTAATTGGCAAAAATCCTAGAGAAATAGCGACAAAAATTGTCACGGAATTTGAGAAAAACGAAATTATCGAAAAATTGGAAATTGCTGGACCAGGATTTATCAATATTTTTTTGAAAAACGAATTTTTGAATAAAGAAATTAAAAAACTAGAAAATGAAAAATATGACTTTTCTTTTTTAGATACAAATAAAACAGTAATTATTGACTACTCTTCTCCAAATATTGCAAAAAGAATGCATATTGGACATTTAAGAAGTACGATAATTGGACATTCAATTAAAAAAATATTGGAATTTCTGGGAATAAAAGTTATTTCTGACAATCACATAGGAGATTGGGGAACTCAGTTTGGAAAACTTATAGTCGGATATAAAAACTGGCTGGAAAAAAGCACTTATGAAAAAGATCCGATTGGGGAACTGGAGCGAATCTATGTTTTATTTTCAGACAAAGCAAAAGAAGACCCGACTCTTGAAGAAAGCGCAAGATCAGAATTAAAAAAATTGCAGCAAGGTGATAGTGAAAATATTAAACTTTGGAAAGAGTTTATTGAAATTTCCTTAAAAGAATATAACAAGGTGTACGACAGGCTTGGAATAAAATTTGATTATTATTACGGCGAATCTTTTTACAACGATATGATGCCAGAAATTTTAAAAGAACTAAAAGAAAGAAATATTGCAAAGGAAGATCAAGGAGCACTAGTTGTATTTTTTGACGAGGATAAATTGCCGCCAGCAATTGTTCAAAAAAAAGACGGAAGTTTTTTGTATGCGACATCAGATCTTGCGACTATGAAATTTAGAAAAGAAAAACTAAAAGTAGACGAAGCTATTTATGTGACGGATGACAGACAGCAGAATCACTTTAAACAGGTGTTTGAAATTGGAAAAATGTTAGGTGAACCTTACGATTACAAAAAATTACATGTGATTTTTGGAATTATGAGATTTGGAGATGTAATTTTTTCTTCAAGAAGTGGAAATATTATAAGACTTGTCGATTTGCTTGATGAAGCTAAAAAGCAAGTTAAACAAGTTATTAACGAAAAAAATCCTGATATTCCAGAAGATGAGAAAGATGAAATTGCTGAAACTATTGGAAGCGGAGCGATAAAATATTTTGATTTGAGTCAAAATAGAACGAGCGATGTAACATTTACTTGGGACAAAGTTTTAAATTTTGAAGGAAATACTGGACCATATTTACAATACACATATGTTAGAATTATGTCTATCTTTAGAAAATTAAAAGAAGAAAACTTCACTTTAGAAAATAAAGAAATTGTTTTGGAAAATATGGATGGAATTGAAAGAGAACTTGCAGTTTCGCTTTTGAGATTTCCGCAATTTGTCGTGAAAGCGTATGAAACACTAAAACCTAATATTATTGCTGAATATCTGTTTGACACAGCAAAATTATTTAATAACTTTTATAATTCAAAACAGATATTGAAAGAAGAAAATCCAAAAGTTCGAGATGCTAGAATTTTACTAGCGCAAAAAACTGCATTTATTTTAAAGCAAGGATTGGATTTATTGGGAATAAATACTGTAAATAGAATGTAAAATAAAATAAAGTAAAAGAGTAATTATAACAGCAGGGAAAAATTAATTTAAAATTGTATTAATATTAATTGAGAATTAATGATTATAGTGTATACTATACTCAGATCGATAAAAAGATCTAAAACCTCAATTAACCCCCCCTTTTATGAGACCTCTTTTTCGAAAGAGGTCTTTTACTTTAATTAAGGGGATTAAATTTATTAACTAAAAAAAATTTTTAAATAAAAAAAGAAAAGAGGAAAAAAATGGCTAAAAAAAATGAATTTTCTTACAACAGAGATGACAATGATTCGACAAGAGCAAACAAACTGTTAAAAAGAGCGGTATTATTGTTTATAATTTCTGCAATTTTGGTTGCAATATCACATTTTTTCTTAATTAAGAAAAAAGAGGATTTGGTGTCAAAAACTCCTATTTTGAAAGAAAATAAGGAAAAATTGACAAAAGAGCTTGGTGAAATTAATGATCAGATTAAGTATACTGAAGATGGAAATAAGAAAACACAAGAAATTATAAAAAAATATAACAAATAAAATAAATTAAATTGAGAGGTAAAAAAATGAAAAAAGGAATAGCAATAATTGGAATAATTGCTGCCTGTGCTGGATTTGCATACTCAGGTTGGCATATTTTAGGAACAACATCTAAATTAGTAAAAAATCATAGTTTGAACAGCAACATTAAAAAATTAGAAAAAGAAAAAAGTAAAAAAGAAAAAGTTTTGGATGAATTGACTAAAAAGAATGAAGAACTTACAGCAAAATACGAACAAATGAAAAAAGATGGAAAAATAAAAATAGTTCATTTGACTTTCGACGACGGTCCTTCAAATAATACTGAGAAAATTTTGGAAATATTAAAAAGAAATAACATAAAAGCAACTTTTTTTGTGATAGGACGTAACCAAAATAAATATAAGGAAATAATAGACGCAGGGCATGCAATAGGACTTCACAGTTATACACATGATTACAAATATATTTATGCAAATGAACACAATTTCTTTGAAGATTTGTATAGATTACGGGATGCTGTAAAAGCTAAAACTGGAAAAGATGTTAGAATTACAAGATTCCCTGGAGGTTCTAGCAATGCAATTGCATCAAAAGCCTTGAAACAACAAATTATCACTAGAATGGCAAGAGAAGGGTATATTTATCACGATTGGAACTGTGATTCAACAGATGCTAGTGGAAATGGAGTACCTGTACAAAAATTAATTAAATATGGAATTTGTACTAATCACCCAGAAATTGATGTTTTGATGCACGACACAAATGTTAAAGGAACAACTGTTCAAGCATTGCAAACTATTATTGATGGATATAGAAAAGCAGGATACAGTTTTGAAGTAATTACACCTAGCAGCATGAAAATTCAGCATGTAAAACAACCTGAATTAAAAGATTTGAAAAAATAATAATTAAAATTTTAAATAAAGATTATAGTTTTTTAATAGCTGTTCTTATTAAAAAATAGTTTTTATGATTTAATTAAGAGAAAACTAAGCTGTAAAACTGATAGCATATGATATAATATTAAAATAATAAAAATATAAAGGAGAGTTTTTAATGAAAAAAATAATTACAATGCTATCAGTTTTGTCATTATCTATCTCATTAACAGCAAAAGAAAATACAATACAAAAGCAAGAAAATAATAGTCAAAATATAATTTTTATAAGAAAAGAAATGATGAAAAAAGCCGACAGTTTAGATTTTAATGTTTCAAAAAGTGATAATAAATCAGTTATGACGATAAAAAAAGAAGATTTAAATAACTTTACTAGCTATCAAAATGGAATGGCTTCTTTTTACAGCAAAAGCTTAAATGGAAGCAAAACTTCGAGCGGAGAACGACATAGATCCAGTGAAATGATGGCCGCTCATAAAAGTTTGCCATTTGGGACAAAAGTAAAAGTAACAAATTTGAACAACGGTAAATCTGTCATTGTGAGAATTAATGATAGAGGACCGTTTGTAAGAGGAAGAGTTATTGATTTAAGCTATGCTGCTTTCTCACAAATAGAAAGTCCTGGAAAAGGTGTAACAAAAGTGGAATTACAAGTATTAAAATAGAAAAATATGCAAAATTTGAATAAAATAAAAAAACTGAAAAATTAGAAAGGTGGAAAAATAGTGTTACAAGGAAAAATAGCATTAATTACAGGTGGTTCAAGAGGTATCGGGAAAGAAATCGCATTAAAATATGCCCAAAATGGTGCGACAGTTATCTCAGGAGATTTAATTGATCCAGATTATAGTCACGAAAATATCTCTCATATAAAATTAAATGTAACAGATAGAGAAAATATCAAAGAAGTTGCAAAAGAATTAAAAGAAAAATACGGGAGATTAGATATTTTGGTAAATAACGCTGGAATTACAAGAGATTCGTTACTTCAAAGAATGAAAGAGGCAGATTGGGATTTAGTTGTTGATATCAATTTAAAAGGTGTTTACAACGTGATGCAAGGATTTGTTTCACTACTTTTAAAAAGCAAAGCTTCAAGTGTTATAAATATGGCTTCTGTAGTTGGAATTGATGGAAATACGGGGCAAACTAATTATGCCGCAACAAAAGGTGGAGTTATAGCGATGGCTAAAACTTGGGCTAAAGAATTTGGAAGAAAAAATTTGAGAGCAAATGCAATTGCGCCTGGATTTATTAAAACAGATATGACACATGTTTTACCTGAAAAAATTGTAGAAACTGTTTTAGCTAACACTCCGTTAAGAAAAATGGGAGATGCTCAAGATGTGGCAAATGCAGCGTTGTTCTTAGCAAGTGATGTTTCTAAGTTCATAACAGGACAAGTTTTAAGAATTGACGGAGGTTTAAATTTATAATTTTATAAATTTCAAATTATGTCAAAAGTATATGCTTATTATTTAGTAAATAGTGATACAAGCGGAATTTTAGAAAATTGGGAGAAATGTCAAAAGGTCATTTCAAAGCAAAATGCGAGATACAAGTCTTTTAATAATATTAAAGAAGCACAGGAATGGCTAAACGCCGGAGCAAAATATGAAAAAAAAGAAAAAAAGAAAATTTCCCAAAACGACATAGATTGCTCGGCAATTTATTTTGATGCTGGGACAGGAAGAGGAAATGGCGTCGAAGTGAGACTTACTGATTATAAGGGAAGTCCACTACTGTATAAAATTTTGCCTAAAGAAAAGATTAACGAACATGGGAATTATTATGTTGCAAAACATAGAACAAATAATTATGGAGAATTAGTTGGTCTCTATGCAGCATTAGTCTATGCAAAAAAATATAAAATAAATAAAATTTTTGGAGATAGCTTGCTTGTACTTAATTATTGGTCCAAAGGACATTATAACGCAGGCAATCTTGAATTTGAAACAATAAAATTAATAAAAAAAGTTACTCTGATGAGGGAAAAATTTGAAAATCAAAATGGAATTATTGAGAAAATCTCAGGAGATATAAATCCTGCAGATTTAGGATTTCATAAATGATAATATTGATACAAAATAAAAAAGGAGAGTATTTTTTATGAAAAAAATATTTATTATAGTTATGTTATTCGCTATTTGTGTCATTGGAATTTCTGCAACAAAAGATAAAAAATTAAAGATTCCTAAGGCAAAAGCAGCGAAAACAAAAACACAAAAATTAAAAACGGCTGATAAAAATTATGAAGGTGAATATTTTAGAGCTACAAATACATTTATTTACACAAAGGATAATTTAATTTTTCCAAATAAAGTTACATCGTATACTGTAAAAGATGAAAGTGGATTACTTGATGGAATTTATAATTTTGCAGCCGAAAAATATGGAGTAACTGATTCCGATTTGATTGGATTAAAAGTTTCTGGAACAATATCTAAAAAGGATAAAGTTATAACAATTAAAAAAATTACAAATTACCAAATTCCTAGAAGTAGAATATTAGGCGAAGAAACAGTTGAAACTGATAGTGATGCTGAAACAGTTAACACAAATGATAATGCTACTGATACTGATACAAATTCCAATGAAACAGAAGGAACTAATAGTAGCATATTTCAAGCAAACCAATGATAGTCTTTTACAGAATGAAGGAAACTAGATATTTATTAAAAATTAATTCTTGTAATTCAAGACAAGAATTAATTTTTTTTATAAAAAACTGCACTAAAAATCTTTAGTGCAGCATAAATTTTTTTATTTTTTCAATACCAAATTTTCAAGCAATTCATCGTTATTTTTGTATAATTTTGTCAATTCGATTAATTTTTTCATTCCTTCAACTTCAGACATTCCACTAAGCTCTCTCCTAAGAGCCCAAATTTTTTCCAAATTTTTTTTAGGGATTAATAACTCTTCTCTTCTTGTTCCACTTTTTAACACATCTATTGCTGGAAAAATTCTAAGTTGCTCAAGAGCTCTGCTCAAAATTATTTCCATATTCCCAGTACCTTTAAATTCCTCAAAAATAACTTCGTCCATTCTGCTTCCAGTTTCAATAAGCGCAGTTGCGATAATTGTAAGACTTCCGCCATTTTTAATATTTCTTGCAGCTCCTAAAAATCTTTTTGGATAATAAAGTGCATTTGGGTCAATTCCACCTGAAATCAATTTTCCGCTCGATGGAATTGTGATGTTGTAAGACCTTGCAAGCCGTGTCAAGCTATCCATTAAAATTAAGATGTCTTTTCCACGCTCAACTTCTCTTTTTGCCATTTCTAGCACATTTTCAGTAACTTGCGTGTGGATTCTCGGATCTTCGTCAAATGTCGCTGAATAAACTTCGGCTTCTTTCACATTTTCTTTTATATCTGTAACTTCTTCTGGCCGCTCGTCAATTAATAAAATCCAAACGTCAATTTCAGGATTATATTTTATAATATCATTTGCAAGTGTTGATAAAAGTACAGTTTTTCCAGCTTTTGGCGGAGCTACGATAAGTCCTCTCTGTCCTTTTCCAATTGGAGAAATTAAATCGATTATTCTTGAAGAAACTTCACCTGAGCCAAGATTTAATTTCTCATCAGGATAAGATGGAATCAAATCGTCAAAAAATGGTCTTTCTAGTGATTTTTCAGGCAAATCTCCGTTTACCAGAAGCACTTTTAAAATTCCGTAATTTTTTTCTGTTCCAATCGGTATTCTAAGCTCTCCAAACACAATATCTTCATTTCTCAAATAGAATCTTTTAATTTGGGAAATTGAAACATAGACATCAGGTCCAACAGAAGTATTTCGTAAAAATCCGTAAGTTGAACCATTCATAATATCAAGTTTTCCAAAACCGTAAGTTTTTCCTTCTTCTTCGCCTTTTTTTATAAGAATAGCATTTATCAAGTCAGATTTTGCCATCCCAGAAAATCCTTCGATTTTATATTCTTTTGCCATTTTTTTCAAAGTGGTAACATTTTTTGAAAGAATATCTTTTATCATCTCTTCTTCTTGATGTTTTTCTTGAAAATTCTTCTCCTGTGAAAATTTTTCTAAATTTTTAAATTCTTTTTGATTTTCTTCAGTATTGCCAACTTTTTCTATTTTTTCAGCTTCACTTTTTTTAATTAAATTTTCTTCTTTTAAAGTCATTTCTGTTTCACCAATTTCCTGTTCAACTATTTTTTTTGGTCTTCCTCTTTTCTTTTTTTCTTCCATTATTCTTCCACCAACTCTCCGTATAATGTCCAAGTTTTTGCGTCATTAATTTTAATATTTACAAATTTACCTTTTAAATTTTTCCCATTATTTTTAAATAAAACAACTTTATGAGTTGAAGTTCTTCCAGTTAGCATTTCAGGATTTTTTCGACTAGGTCCTTCAACCAAAACTTTTATTGTTTGTCCCAAATATTTTTGACTTTCTTCTCTAGCTTTCATATTTTGAAGTCTAATAAGTTTTTGCAATCTTTCATTTTTAACTTTTTCATCAACTTGATTTTCCATTGTAGCCGCCGGAGTTCCAGTTCTTTTAGAATACATAAACATATATGCATTTTCAAATCCAACTTCATTTACAACATCCATCGTATCTTGAAAATCTTCATCAGTTTCTCCGGGAAATCCAACGATAATATCTGTTGTCAAACCAATATCAGGTATTTTCTCTTTAATTTTTTTTGCAAGTTTTATATATTCTTCTTTTGTGTAACCACGATTCATCGCATCTAAAATCTTTGTTGAACCAGATTGAAGCGGCAGATGTAACATTCTAGCTATTTTAGAATTTTTTGCTATTGCGTCAATCACATCGTCACTAAAGTCTTTTGGATGTGGCGACACATATTTTATCCAGAAATCTCCTTCAACTGCGGCACTTCTCTTTAGCAATTCAGCAAAATTATCACTTTTATCAGCCAAATCACTTCCATAAGAATTTACATTCTGCCCCAAAAACAATATTTCTTTATAACCTTTTTTCGTATATTTCTCAACATCTCTTACAACTTCATTAATTGGCACAGAACGCTCCATTCCACGCACATACGGAACTATACAAAAAGTACAGTAATTATTACATCCATAGGTTACTGAAATTGATGCAACTATGTCATCTCCAAAATCAGCGTCAACTCTAGTAGGAAGTTCGTCTTCATCGTCAACCATAACTATATGAGTTTCTTCACCTTTTTCAATTCTTTCAATAATATCAGGAATTCTTCCAATATTCTGATTTCCCAAAACCAAATCGACATAAGGGGTTCTTTTTATAAATTCATCTCTCACTTCTTGTGCGAGACATCCAGTTACACCTATTATCATATGTCCATCTTTTTCTTCTTTAATTCTTTTCAAATCCCCTAATTTCCCATAAACTTTTGTTGCAGCACCTTCTCTTACCGTACAAGTATTAAGAAATACCAAATCTGAATGTTCAATATCCTCAGTCATTTCATAACCCATTTTTTTTAACATCTGAGTCATTTTTGCACTTTCATTTACATTCATTTGACATCCGTATGTTATTACAGTTGCTCTTTTTTCCACTTTTTCCTCCTTCAAAATTCCTTTTAGCACTAAAAAATAAATGCCAAATATTTTATTTATTTTCTTTATTTATTTTTTTCTGATTTACATATTTTGATATGCTCTTCAATTTGAAAATTGTTTTTAAAATAATATTGATCTAAATAGTTATAACATAATTAATTAATTTTTTCAAGTTAGTAATTAATTTAGAAAAAAATAAAATATGAAGAGATTAAAATTAGAATGATAATTTATCATCCTGATTTAGATTTGGTTTAAACTAGGTCACTCCATGCATTTACTCTTTTTTAGAATTTAAAATTTCATTCAATACACAAATCGCACTTTCATTATTCTTATCTAACTCTAAAATTTCTTTTGCTATGTTCTCTGCTTCTTTATCGTCCATTAAATGTTCTGGAAGTCCATAAAAACTTAGTAAAGTTAATAGATTTTCAAGATTTTTTTCAATTTTTACTGCTTCTCTAGCATGAAAAATACCAACAGCATAAGCTCCTTCTACACAACAAAATGTAAATGATAGCAAACTTGCTGACAAATTCAACCAAATTACATTTTCTGTTTTTTTATACATATACTGTGAAAATCCATAAAAAGTGAAACTTTCTGTAATATCAGCCATATTCCATATTATTTCATATATTTCTTGTTTATTAATATTCACTATTTTTTTATTTGCTTCTTCATACTTTACATTTAATATATCTATCCAGACTTCTTTTAATACATTTAATGTATTTTCATCATATTTTTTCAACATATCTTCAGTAAATATACTTTTCATATTTTCTGTAAACATTTTTCTCATTTTTTTGTTATAAGTTTCTTTTATATTTTTCATTTTTTTATCCCTTTATTTTATAATGCATAGGTAAAAACACTGAATTACTCGACAATAAAATTCTATCAACATTTTTAATTTTTAATTTTAAGTCATCTTTGTCAAAAAAATAGTTATTTTTTTTTATATAAATTTCTTTATTCGCATTAAAAATTTTTATTTGGTCATTATTTAAATAATTGATTTTATAATTATACCTTTTTATTTTAACGAATAACATAATAATTAAACATATTGATATTTTTATTTTATAGAAAAAATAAAATAATAATATTAAAAATATTATTACTATTTTATTTTCGATAAAACTTTTACATTCTAAAATTTTTTCATTTTTACTTTCAAAGAAAAATAATCTTTGTTTTAATTCTTTAAATATTTCTTCATAATTAATAACATTACTTATCACTATACTATTTTTATCGCCTTTAAATAATTCTTCTTGTCTATTAAATAAACTTGTATTATTGGTTGGAAAATTTATTATTATATCTGCTGAATTCAATAAATTTTTTCTCAGAAAAATCATTTCTATTTTATCATATTCTATTTTTTTACTTTCTGTTCCAAAAAAATTTCTAAATAATTTTCTGAAAATATTATTTTCTTTCTTTTTAATTTTATTAATAATCTTAAAAAAATTTGTAATATAACTATAAATATATAAAATATCATGACAAAAACAGCATTAATTAATAAAATATAATAATATTTTTTATCACTTTTTATAAAAAATAAATATAGGACTCATAAAGTATACACAAATATATGCAATTAGCAGCATTCTAAATTCACTATAATGATAGTCTATTTTTTTACTTTTGATTTCAAGTTCCACATTTGACCTCCCCATTAAATTCATTTGTTTTCACATCTTACTTTAAATCTCTCTTTATAAACAGTTTTCACTTTATCTTCATCGAAATTCCTGAAACTACAAAATAAACTTCATCAGCTTTTTCTGCAACAAACTGATTCATTTTCCCAGCAATTTCACGAAAATATCTTCCAAGCGAATAAGCGGGAACAAGGCCCATTCCCACTTCATTTGACACAATTACAACATTTTCAAAATTTTTAAAAATTTCACACAAATTTTGAACTTCCTTTTTCACATTTCTATCACATTTTTCCAATTGATTTTTTTCAGGTTTTTCCCAATCTATTTCTTCATTTTCAAAAATAATATTACTTATCATATTCGTCAAACAATCCACGAGCATATTATTTTTTTTATTTTCATTCATCATTTCTTCCAAACTTTGTGAAAAATTTTTATAACTTTCAACCGTAATCCAATTATCTTTTCTTCTCGCTTTGTGCAATTCAACTTTTTTTTTCATCTCTTCATCAAAAACAACCGAAGTCGCAAGATACACATTTTTTTGCTTTCCATCATTCAAAGATAAAAGCAAATCTTCCGCAAATTTACTTTTTCCACTTTTTGCTCCACCTGTCACATAAATTATTGCCATCTTTCCTCTTTCTAATTTCTTAAAATTTTTATTTAATATTCATACTTTTTGCTATATCCTCTCGGAGTTATAATTTTCCCATTTTTCACATAAGTATTTGTATTTCCAATTATCACAATTGTGAGCATGTCTATTTCATGTTTTGTCATCTCTTCTAAAGTCGTTACAACATATTCTTCATTTTCTCTTCCTGCATTTCTAACTATTGCAACTGGAGTCGTTTTTGGCTTATACTTTAGCATAATCTTTTGTGCTTCTTCAATTTGCGTAACTCTCCCTCGGCTTTTCGGATTATAGATACTTACAACAAAATCCCCTTGTGCCGCAAGTTCCAATCTTTTTTTTATAAGTTCCCAGTCAGTCAGTAAATTACTTAGGCTAATTGTCACATAATCGTGCATAACAGGAGCTCCCGTTATTGCAGCAGCCGCATTTGTAGCTGTAACTCCTGGTATTACTTCCACTTCTATTTTATCATCCGCAATTTCTAACATAATCCCAGCCATTCCATAAACTCCAGCATCTCCACTACTGATAAGAGCCACATTTTTCCCATCTTTTGCCATCTTCAAAACATCAGTACATCTATCAACTTCTTTCATCATCGAAGAACTCACTATTTCTTTATCAGGATAATATTCTTTTACCAAATCTGTATAAGTTTTATACCCAACAATAACATCACTTTTTTCCATCGCTTCATAAGCCTTAAAAGTCATATCTGCCTTTTTTCCCGGCCCGATTCCTACTACATAAATTTTTCCATTTTTATTCATTTTTTTCTCCTAAATTACTATATTTTAATAAATTTTTATTTTATTATTTTTAATCTCTTCCACCATATTTCGCTTCAATATTTTTATAATCTTCTCCCAATATTTCATTTACAAATTTAAAAAATCTAAATTTTCATTTTGACCTGCAAAAACTGTTAATATTTTATCTTCATTTTCATCATCGTAAACATAAAATTTATTGTCTTTACTGTCAGTTCCTTTTCTTAAAAATACTCCTTCTGAAATTTCTTCATCTTCTTCTCTTTTTCCAAAAATAAGAATTCTAACAATTTTTTCTTTTTCTTTCAGATCTTTTAATTTTATTTTTTCTCAAAATCTTTATTTTTTCCTAAAAAAACAAGTTTACAAGTTAATCCGCTACATCCAAATGTCCAATCGAAAATCTTTTTCTCCTTGTCTATTCTTGTTTCGATATAGTCAAATTTTTTTTGATTAACAATTTGTTTTATTTGTTCATCATCTGAAAGTGATTCAAAATTTTTTCTCTTTTCTTCTAAATAACTATCGTTTTCAATAGTTTCACCCTTTTCCGAATTTTCCATAATCCTTTTAAACATTTCAGTGCCTTGAAGTTTTTTTGTCAATTTTTCAAGTTTTGCAATTTCTTTTTCTGACATTTCTCCAAAAAATCCTTTCAAAGCCATTGCCATCTGAATTGTCATAACAGTCATCATTTCCTTATTTTTATTATATTCCGCCACTTCCTTAGAAATCTTTTTATTCGCAATTTTATTTATAAAATCATTGACCATTCCTTCAGTATCACTTGTAAACGCTTTTAGAATACCACCAACCATAAAAAAAGTTAATTGATCAGAATAGGCTTCTTCATCAGAAATTCTGTATTTTTCTAGCAAATTTTTATTATCAAGTATTTTATCAATTTCATCCATTTTTTGCGTTATTTCATCTATTTTCTGTTTCATTAACTTAGAATTTCCATCTTCTTTTATATTTTCCGTTTCTTTTGATATATATTCAAAAAGAGCTATTCCCTTCAAATAATACTGATTATCGCTAATCTTTTTAACTTTTTCAAAATACTCATTTTTTATATTTTTGTTTTCAGAACAATTCCAGAAATCCCTTCCCAAAACGAAATTTTTTCTATCTTCAGGAATATTCATTTTCAAATATTCTGAAACATATTTTTTCTTCTGAGGATCATTTGGTATTCCAGTCACAAAATACGATTCTATCAATCTTTCCAAGGCGATATAATTTCTTTTATCTTTCAGATAAAGTTTTTCCCATTCATCCTTACTTTCAGTTGCCCTTTTCCCGTCTCCATCTTCTTCTACAAATCCTTCTCCAAATTTCTTATCCAATTTTACAGTTTCATCAATTATTTCTTGTTTTACACCTGCTTTTGACAAATCTTGCTGGATTTTTTCCTTCATTGTTAAAGCGACTAGATTTAAATTTATTATAAAAAATAGTGCTAATGCAAAAAGTATTTTTTTCATATTTTCTCCTTAATTTTATTATTTTGAGAATTTTCACTTCGATATTCTAACTATAAATTTTTATTTTTTTTCATAATTTGAAATCAAAAAGATTCTTTGTAAAATCATTAAAAAATTAATCATATAAAATAATATTAAAAATAAATACACTGTTTTTACAATTTTTATAAAAATTATTTTAATTTGTAGAAAGTTTTTTAATACTAAAAAATCTAGTTTCAAATCTTTAAAAACCAACAATAAAATTAAAATTATTGAAATAAAAATTTCTAAAACTATATTAGTAGAGAGACTAACCAAGTATTTATACTTTTCTTGTTCTATTCTATCTTTAACTGTTAATAAAATAGTCCAAAAATTCAATAAGATTGATGATATTATACTAACAATCAAAGTTAAAGAATTATTGAAGTCTATTTTTATTTCTAAAATAAAAACGCTGATAATTGAAATTAAAATTGGACATCCAAAAAATATTCCCAAATCTTTTTTACTCAACTTGCCCTGATATGTTCTCAAATAATCTATATTTTTTAAAATTTCTTTAAATGAAATTTTTGAATTTTTCATATCATCAATGAATATACATTTAATATAAAAAATTATTATTATTATTAAAGATGTTGTAAAATAAAACTTACTAATCATTTTTTTCACCTAACAAAATGTTTTTTATATATTCAAAATTATCATCTAAAACTTTTTCTATCTTTTCTAATAAAAGTTCTCCATCTTTAGAATAAAATTTTTCAACATCTTCCACATAAAAATATTTGTCAATCTCAACTTTTTTATTTGTTATTTTTATTTTTCTGCCATTTTTCAAATTTAAAGAAATATATTCATCATCAGAAATTTTACTTCTAAAATAAGAACTAATTATATTTCTTTTCTCAATTTCTTTCAAATCATTATTTAACTCCATCTTTAACTCTACTTTCTTTACATCGGGTTTTATTTCTATTTTATTATTCCCAAAAAAGCTCGCCCAAGCATTATTCATATCTTTTTCTCTGTTTGTGATACACTTTATTTCTGTAACAGAATTTTTTAGAAAATAATCCATTACATCTTTTTCAGTAACAGCTTCCATTTTTAATTTATATGTCTTTTTTAAATAATTATTAAACATTTCAGTTGGATGTTTATTCTCTCTAACTTCAGTAATAAAAACAATATATTCTTTTGAATTTTTTTCATCTCTAAATCTATTTACAAAATATAAATATCTATCTTGAATGGCTTCATTTTCATGTATTTCATATATTTCTTCCTGTTCTTTATTTCTAATATTGTATATTCGACTTTGTTCTATACCATATTTGCCATAATAAACCGTTCCAATTAATTTATTATCTTTTCTATAAAATTTTTTTTCATCATTTTTTAGACTTTTACGATTTTTTTCATCAATTAAATCTATTTTTTGAATATCATCTAAAATTTTATTATAAAGATTATTTTCGTCTAATTTATTTCTTTTGCTACTAAATAATTTTAACTTTTGATTATCTCGAATTTCTATAAAACAAGATTTCAATTTTATTTCCATTTATTTAACCTCTTTTCACAAAAATTTATATTTTTAATTGAATTACTTATTAATTTTTGATTCTATATAAAAAATTGCTCATTCAAAATATATTTCTTCTTCAAAAATTGAAATCGTAACTTCTCCCAGCTTCACTTTTTTCACCAAAAAACTTCCTTTTTTACTCGAAGCTAGATAGGCACAAGGCTCAGAAACTCCGTACACTCCTATTTGATTTTTTACAAATTCTGAACGCTCTTCGACTAAATTTTCTACTTCCAAAATTTTTTCTTTTTCAAAAAACTCTATTGGAATATTTAATTCAGTCATTGCTTCTAAAAGTCCAATTTCATCAGATTTTACCCAAGCGGATGCAGCTTTTTTTATCGAGTCCATTTCTAAATTTTGAGTTTCCATTACATAATTTATTTTTTCGATGATTTTTTCTTTCGGTGTATTTCTTTTGCAGCCGATTCCGAGAATAATATTTTTGGGAATAATTTTAGAAATTTCAATATTTTTTCTGTTTGAGACAATTATTGCTCCAGCACAATTTTTGTCATTTTCTACGATATTTTTTGGCAAATGAATGCTCACATTTTCTCCATTTACGATAAGCGAAGTAACTCTTTTGGCATCGTCCAAGCTTTCCAATTTTGCTTTAATTTTTTGCGACAATGTGTCAACCGCAATTTTTCCACCAACATCAGAAGCAGTTGTAATTACTGGGATTGCTCCAATTCCATCCGCAATCTTTCTACATTCTTCATTTGCCCCTCCAAGATGTCCTGAAAGCAATGAAATCACAAAATTAGCGTGGTCATCAACTGTAATAACAGCTGGGTCTGTGTCCTTGCTTTTAAATTTTCCTTCAATAATTCTCACAACTGCTCCAGTCGCCGCAACGAAAATATGTAAATCATATTTATCAAATGTTTTTTCTAATAAAATCGGCACTCGTTCATTTATCACAAATAAATTTTCCACATTTTCACTTTCAAGATTGAGCATATTTGCCACTCTTTGTGACACATAAATATGTAAATTTTTATAAACATTATTTCTTATTTTTAAACATGTTTCGTATCCGTTTTTGCTTACGCAATATACTGCTGTTCTCATTTTTTCTCCTTTTTTGTTAAATTTATTCGAAAATTTTAAAATAATATTTCAAAATAACTCTTATATTTTTAATAATTAGATTATTTTTCTAATTCTTTTATTATTTTATAAAGTTTAGTTTTTTCTAGTTCATTTACAAATTGTTTTCCTTCTTCTTCATCAATTGAAGTTACCACTGTTATTAGCAACAAATATGTACTTTCTGGTACAATATTATATCTTATCGCATCTTCTGTCATTTTTTCATTATTTGCAATATTTTTTAAATAATAATTTTTTATTTCTTCTCTAGTTTTCAAATCAAGTCCTTTTGATCCTTTCGAATTTTCTTCCATTAATTCATAAATTTTTGAAGCATGAATCAAAAAATTAAAATTATAAACAAGTTCATCTACAACACCAAATTCTCTTTTATTTTGTTCAGATTGAAAAAAATCTTCTACAATTTTAAGATTTTCAACTTGCTTCTTAGAATTTTTTTCAATTTCTTCCAAATCCTTTTCATTTGTTGCCAAATCCTCAACAGTATCACTAAATTTTTTACTTTTACTCAATAAATCAATATCTGTGAGAACGATCTCTATCAATTTATAAACAGCCGGTCTGTCCTTATATTTTTCCTTAATTTTATCAAAATATTCTTGTGCTTTTTTCTTTTCTCCAATTTGATAATAATAAAATCCACTCATGCTCCAAGATTCAAAATCGGTAATATCTTTTTCTTTCAAATTTTCTTCAAGCAACTTTTTAGCTTTTAAAATACTTTGCGTATCACCTTTTATTGAATATATTGAAATCAAATATTGTTTAATTTGAATATTATTTTTATCCTTTTTTAATAACTTTTCTGCTTTATTAATCAAACTACTGATTTCATTTTTTTGTGGAATAATCGACATTCCACCTTTTGAATACAACAAGAATTCTGATGTTTCATCAATTATACTTTGTTTTACTCCCCTTTTTGAAAGCGTTTCTTGAACACATTCCCTAAGCGTGTATGCATTTGCTCCTAAACTTGTTGCTAAAAAAATTGTAATTGCACAAATTAATTTTTTCATAAAATTTTCTCCTTTTTTCTATTTTTTATAAATTCAATTCCTATTTTATCTTCATCAATTACGCTGCCGTTCACCATATATTTTCCATTTTTATCTTCCATTTCTCTTGCTGATTTCCACTTGAGTGTTTTAAAATCTACATTTTCAATTTTTTTAGACTCTACAAAATTAAATCCTGAAAAATAATCATAAAAAATTACGAACAAATTATTTTCATCTCGAACATATATAATTTTTTCTGTTATTGGCTCTTTCATAACTTGAAATTTTTCAGGTTTTACATCTTTTAATTCAAGACCAAACAAATAAACTTTATTTTTATCTTTTCCAAAATCATCTTTATTCTCTATATTTTCAAAATGCAACGCTTCAAATGATTTCACATCTACATTTTGAAGTTCTTGTATATCCGCATATTCTTTACTAAAATAAACTTTTTTACCGTCTTTTGTATAATAACGATTTAGCACTTTAAAATTTTTAGGATTTAATCCTTTTAACTCTTTTACCATTTCATCTTTTCCAGCCACAAAATTTATATAATATGCTTTATTTTTATCTTTTGCATACATAAAATAATCTTTTTCATAATCTTTTACTATTTGAAAACTTTTTCCATCCACATTTAAAACTGTTCCGTCATTAGAATAAAATTGATTTTTATCTCTTACTAAATGTTCATTTACTCTTTCAAAAGTATACGGATCGGAATTTTTTATTCTTTCATTTGAATGATACAAATAATTTTTGTCTCTCGCAAATCCTGCATAAGCATCAATTACTTCAAAAGTTTTTGCGTCTGCTCCATCTATTTTTTCATTTCCTTCATAAACATTATTTTTATCTTTTGAAAAATTTGATTCCATTATTTTAAAACTTTCAAAATCAGCATTTTCCAGTTTATCTCCTTGAAAATAAATATTATTTTTGTCAAAAAAATAACTGGAATCATCATCAAAAAATTTTAATGTTTGTAAATCTATATCCTCTTTTTTTTCTCCATAAAGATACACATTTTTTCCATCTATAAAAATATAATCTTTTAAAATTTTAACATTTTGGGGAACTACTCCATCTATTTTTTTACCAATATAATAAACACTATTTTTATCTTTTGAATACCCTCCACCAATTAGTTGAAAAGTTTGTTTGTCAACATTTTTTAAAATTTTTGGAGACATTATCACATTATCTAAATCGACAGGAACTCCTCCATTATATGAAAATAAAATATACACTCCGTTTTTATCTTTTAAATAAATTGAAAATTCATCTGTCATTATTTCAAGAGTTTTTACATCTATATTATCTACCTTATTCCCCCAAAAATAAAGATTATTTTTATCTTTACTTAATCCATAACTAATTTTTGTCAATAATTTAAAACTTTTAGGATCTGCTTCATTAAGAACATTTTCTTCATAATAAACATTATTCTTATCTTTTGCATACTCACCATCTTCAAAAACTTCAAAAGTCTTTGCATCAGCTCCCTCAATTTTTCTATTTATGTAATAAACTTCTCCATCTTCTATTCCGTAATTTTCATTTAATTTTTTATTTTCTGAAAAAATCAAATTACTAATTAAAAATATCAAAACAAACATTTTAATAAAATTCTTCTTCATATTTTTTCAACCCTTCCTAAAATTTTCTACACTTCCATCTCAAACACATTAATCACAGGCGTTTCATAAGGATGAACCTCCTTAATTAAATAATATGCTAACTCTTGAAAATCTTTTTTCACTCTAAATTTCATAATTTTCTCATTGGCAACACTGGATTTTCCAACTTCTCCATCAAAAGGATTCCCTCCTTCCAAAGTTTTCCAATGTCCAATTCCATCAATTGTAGAATAAACATCTGCATAAAAGCCTTCTGTCAAAAGATTGTATTTTTGTAAGTTTTCCACAATTTTTTCCACATAATTTTCTGGAACAAAAACTTCAAAGCAACTATATTTTTCTTTAAATTCTAATTTTGAACTCAATAAATTGTCGTTTTCATAATTTAAAGTCAAATAAAAAAATGGCGTATTTTTAAACAATAATTCTAAAAATATTTTGTCGCCTTCCCACAATTTTAAATCAAAAATTTCTTTTTTGGGAATCCATTTTAAGTTGCCTTCATCACATTCATGCTGATTTCCTGAAAAATCCGAACTTGTATAAAGATACATAAATAGCGATTCATCATCATTGTAATTAAAAATCACAAGTCCACGAAATTTATAACTATTCAATTCGTAACCAGTTTCTTCTTGAACTTCTCTTTTCAAGCACTCTTCAGGTGTTTCCCCCACTTCCAATTTTCCGCCAATTCCTAGCCATTTTCCTTTATTTATATCATTTCTCTTTTTGATTCTGTGTAGCATCAGATATTTTTCATCTTTTTCTAAATAACATAATGTCGTAATCATTTTTATCTCCCCTTTTTTATTTTATTTATAAAATATTATACCATATAGTTATGTTGATTTAGAATAGTGGTAGAAAATTTTAATATTGAAATTTCTGGTAAACTTAAAAAAAACTTACATAAAAATTTTTTTTATGATAGAATAGTAAAAATTATAATTTTAAAGGAGGGATTTAATGCCTAGAAATAAAAAAGAGGGAATTATTTTTGGAGTTACAATGTTTTTTTTTATGGTTTGTGGAATGAGTGCCTATAATTTGGCTCTTGTTGGAAAATTGAGATTACACAAAATTATGGACACTCTCTTAAAAAGTTTTGATTGTACATTTCAAATATTCGTGATTTTTATCTTTTACTGTTCCTTTATTTATGCTATATCTCTCATCTCTTGAAGTTTTAAAACTCTCATAATCTGCACCCTCTAATATTTTCCCATTACAATAAACATGGTCTTTATCTTTTGCGTAAGAAAATCCCTCTACATCCATATTCTCGAATATTATAAACGAATTTTTATCTGCAAAAACTTTAATTGGGTATTTATTTATTCTAAAAATATCATAAAAATAAATTTTATTCCTATCTTTCGCATAACCATTTCCTATAACTTCAAACGTTTTTGTATCTGCACCTTCTAATTTTACAAAATCATCTATTTCTGAATTATAGTAATAGACACTTTTCTTATCTTTTATAAATTCATACTCCAAAGGTTTAAAAGTTTTTTTATCAATATTTTTTAATTCCTTCGCTCTGTCTTCATTTAGCCATCCATCAGACAAAAAATATAATTTTTTATTATTCTCAAAAAATATTTTGTTATGTTTCAAATTTTCATTTATAAATTTAAAATCTTTAGCAGGAGGTGTTCCTGTTATTTTTTTCATAGAAAAATATGGACCATGATAACCTTGTTCAACAATAATTTCCCCTATTCCAAATATATAAATTTTGTCCTTATCTATTGCGACGTCTTCGGATATTAACTTAAATGTATTATAATCCACTCCTTTTAGTTCATTAATTAATGTTCCATAAATAGCAAATATTCTTTCCCCATCTTTCAAAAAATATTTTTTCTCTACTATATTTTTTACATTTGGTTTAATCAATTCAAGATTTTTAAAATTTATTTTTAATTTTTCTTGTTTAATATTTACAAGATTTTCTGCATTTTTTACTTTTATACCTGAATAATAAACACCTTCATCGTCTACTGAAATTTCATCATTTAATCTTCTTCTTCCTTTGCTTATTTCTATATCATACTCTTTATTTCCAAAAACTTTCCATTTATTACTAACATTCTCCGTAAATGATAAATTTCCTATAAAAAATAATAAAACAAATATTTTAAAAAATTGTTTTTTCATAATCTGCACTCCTTTTTTAATCACATCTTTTACCAAACTCATCATATTCTTCACTTGCAACACTCTCACTATTTTCATCAAAAAAAATCCAGTTATAAAACTTTCTTCCATCTCGTATAACACCTTTTATAATTGCCTTTTCTCTCAAATTATTATCTTTTCCCTTACTAAACCATTTATTAAAATAACGAAAAAAATTATTTTTTATTTCCACAAAATCTGTAACTTCTATTTTTGCATTTATTTTTCTCCCATTTAACCTGTAAATCGAAACATCTTTTTCAAAATCTTTTTCTTCAATTTCAATAATATTATTTTCTACTTCCAATTTTTTCCATTTCTTGAGATTATTCCATTCTTCCAAAGTCATTTTTATCATATCAAAATCTTTAATTGGCTTAAAATCACGAAATTCTACAATTGTGTATTCTTTAATATATTTTCTTATTTCTTCCTTTTCTAAAAATTTACCATCCTCAAAGATAACCCTGTTCACATTATTTTCTTCAATAAATTTCATTATATTCTCAAAACCAATTTCCCGTGTTACAACATCATCAAAAATTTCTGTTTTTTCTTTCCAAATTGATTTATACAGTCCAACTTTTTTCAGTTCTATTCGAAATTCCTTCTTGTCTATTTTTTCTCCCGCTTTTATTTTCTCAAGAAGTTCAATTAATTTTTTTGAAAAATCAACCTTATTTTTATGAATTATTTCTTTCAAATACCTAATTGTGCTGTTTTTCAAAATATCATAATTTCCGAAAATTTCATTTTTCAATTTTTCATCATTCGTAACTTCATTTTCATAACATTTCCACGAATAATCCTGCCCATCAAAACAATGAAATATTTTATCTCCCTTTTCTTTCTCAAAATCATAATAAGAACAGCTATACAGCGGATCATCTTCCCTTCTCAAATCAAATGCCACATAATTTTTATCTTCTTTTGCTTCTCCAATATGCAAAAAACATTCTGCTTCAAAAAAAGAATCATTTTTCTGATTTTCAAGTTTTATAATTTCCATATTTTTTTTAATCCTTACGCAATAAATAACATTTTATTACTTAATTTTATTTAACATCTCTTCAAATTTTTTTAGCATCTTTAAACTTCCACTCATTCCCGATTTTATTTAATTCATTTATTACTTTATCTATCATATAATTTTTAGGATTTCGCACTCCTTCTCTTAACATTTCATTTATTATATCTTTCCGTTTTTTTATTTCTGAAGGACTTAAAAAATCTTCATCGTCTTTCATTTCATATCCATATTTTTTTAAAAATCTTTTTTTCATTTCTTTATCATCTAAAATTTTATCCGAATCAGGAATAACCACTTCATAAGTAACAGAAACCTTTGTATTTGATAAATATTTTACAGTTTTTATATTAAATTTTGAATTGTTAAATATTTCAGAAAAAAAACTAGGAACTTCTTTTGATAGCAATTGCATACTCTCTTTTTCTTCTTTGCTCATTTCATTATTTACTTTACTTGCTACAGAAAAATAATATGAAATCATTTCTTGTAACACTTTCTTAGGATATTTACTCACTGTTTCTTCAATTTTTTTATTTTCCACCTCAATCTGCTCTTTTGACAAAGTAACATTTTTTTGCTTTATTACTTGATATTGCTCTGCAAAAATTTGCATGGAAAATATAAATAGAATTATTGTTATTAGTTTTTTCATTATTCTTTAATTCCTTTTCTAAACTCATGCGAAAATGTCTTATCATAAAGCTTAGATTTAGAATATTTATCCCCTATAAAGTTTCCAACCAAAATTTGTGCAGTTTTCGTAATTTTTTCATCTTTCACTTTTTGAGCAATGTTTTCCAATGTTCCCATAATGATTTTTTGATCATCCCAAGTTGCTCTTTGAACAATTGCAATTGGTGTTGTTTTATCATAATGCTTTAATAATCTTTTTACAACTTCATCAATCATTTGTACAGATAGGAATATTGCCATCGAACATTTATGTGAAGCAAGGCTTTCAAGACTTTCTGCTTCAGGAACAGATGTTCTTCCTTCCAGTCTTGTACAAATTATTGTCTGACTCACATCTGGCAAAGTAAATTCTTTTTTTATTGCAGCAGCAGCAGCCACAAATGAACTCACTCCTGGAATTACTTCATACTCAATCCCATATTCATCCAGAATATCCATTTGTTCCCTTATTGCACCATAAATGCTCGGATCTCCAGTATGCACTCTTGCTACTAGTTTCGCATTTTTCTGAGCTTTTATCGTAACTTCCATCACTTCATCTAAATTCATTGTAACAGAATTATAAACTTTCGCTCCTTCTTTATGACATTCAATAACTTCTCTTGGCACAAGCGAACCCGCATAAATTATTACATCTGCTTCCTCTACGATTCTTTTCCCTTTTACTGTTATTAATTCAGGATCTCCAGGCCCTGCTCCTATGAAGTATACTTTTTTCATAAAATTACCTCTTTCTTTTCTTATTAATTTTCTAGTTTTATAGTATTTCATTTATTTCAAAACTTACTGACATCCCTGTATTCGAATATTTTTTTAATCTTTTTCAAAAATGCTTTCCAAACTTTCCCATTTTCAAAATAAATTATTTTTTTAAGTTACCATCTTGTTACCTTGTAATAAAATTGTGCCTTCTTCACAATTTTTCTATTTTAAGCTATAATTAACATAGTTAGCTAACTCAAAAAAATATATCTGGAGGAAAATAAAATGATTGATTACAATAAAATATTAAAAGAAAACTCTTACGGAGTTTTAGCTACACTTGACGATAATAAACCTAAAACAAGAATTTTTCAGTATCTGTTTTCTGAGAAAAACAAAGTATATCTTGCAACTACAAATAATAAAAACGTTTACAAACAGTTAAAAAAATGTCCTTATGTTTCTTTTCTCTCTCATTCAGAAGATTATTTATCATTTATATCCGTAAATGGAAATATTCATTTTACTAATGATATTAATCTTAAAACAAGAGTTTTAAATGAATATCCAGCAATAAAAGAACTTTTTAAAACTCCTGATAATCCTATTTTTGAACTTTTTTATATTGATGTAGAAGAAATCAGGACTTTTGATTTAAAAACTTATACCAATGAAAATTTTAAAATAGAAAAACCATAATTAATTCGATACAATTATAGTTATTCGTATTTTGTTTTTTCTCGGTAATTTACACCCCATTTGTCCATACTTTCCAGTATCGGCTTTAAGCTGTAACCTGTTTCAGTAAGAGAATATTCAACTTTTGGAGGAACTTCAGGATAAATCTTTCTTATAAGAAGATTGTCCTCCTCCATTTCTCTTAAATTGTATGTCAAAACTTTATTAGAAATTCCATTTATAGATTTTCTCAACTCTCCAAATCTTTTTGTCCCATCGAGTAAATCTCTTATTATAAGTATTTTCCATTTATTAGAAATTAAAGAAAGTGTTATTTCAACAGAACACTTCGGTAATTCTTTTTTATTCATAATTATCATTCTCTATTCCTTTTAATTTTATTTTCTTATTATACTCCCTCAAAACTTTTTCCACCTCATTTTCAAGCACTTCCTTATTAGGAATATACAATGTGTATTTTGAAGCAAAAATCTGATTAGAAAGCCCACCTAGTGCGGATCTCTTTCATAAAATGCTCTTTCTTTATCATTAGATATACTCAATATCCCACAATAATGAGACCAGCTCAATTTTCCAGACACTGTCTGGAATTTTTGATATTTCAAATAAAATTTTCTCATATTAAATAAATTTGATTTTGAAAAGCCCTTTCCATACTCTTTTGTCAATTTTTTCGACAATTCTTTTAAAAGTCTTTTCCCATATTCTGCTCTCTCACTATTTTCCTGTTCATCTTCTATAATAATTTTCCCTATTTTCCAATAAGTCTGCACAAGAATATTATTAATCTTTACAGACACCTGTTTTCTCGCATTTTCCATCAATTCTTTGATTTGCAAATAAACCATATTACTCTCAATTCCTTTTTCAATTTTACCCATTTTAACCCCCTATTTATATTAAATTCTAAAAATAATTTATAACTTATCAAACATATTTAACTAATAACTAATTTTTTGTTCAACATTCGGATTTTGAACGGCTTTCTTATACAGTTCCTTTAATTCTTCAAAATGATTTCCATTTTTTTCTCTATATTCTTTTTCCTTTTCTGTCAATTCCCTATTATACGGATTATCTCCCAAACTGCTGTGAAGAGCAATTCCAAATTGTGTTATAATATCAAATTTCATAATTTCCTGCGACAAACTTTTATCTGTATAAAATTTATAACCATCGTAATTTGAACCTCTTCCCGCATCATAGTAAATATCGTTATTGTATTTTACTTTTACAATATTTTTTATTTCTTTTTTTGTTTTTCTTTCATAAATAACTGCTTTGTTGTTTTCCACCAATTCAGCAATATAATTACGAACATAATCCAATTTTTTATCTTTATCTGAAATACTATTTTTTATATTCTTTTCTTTTTTATCTCTATTTTTATTGTATAATTCCAATAGATCACTTTTTCTCATTATAATATCAAAATTTTCAGTTTTATACGTTACTATATTCTTTTTATCATTTGGCAATACATAACTCAAATTTATTTCCTTTTCAAAAATTTGACTTAATTCTATGTATCTTTTTTTCTTCGTATCATAAGTTCCTTTTACAATTGTTTCTGCTAGCCCTTGAATTGCTACTCCAAGTAACAAAACAAATAATATTTTTTTCATAATTATTCCTTCTTTCTTTTAGTTCCTAAATTTTAACTACTTCTTATTAAATATCCCCATCAATCTTATTTTCAACACAATTTTCCCTTTTATTTTTATTATTTATTTTCAAAGTTCCCAAATAAAATCCTGCATTAACAATCAGTGCATAAACAAAATATCTCGACTCTAATGTCTTTATAATCCCGATTTTTTCAATACTAATCTGAGTTTCTTTAAAATACATCAAAACTTTATATGGAAAAGTATAAATTATTGCATAATAGTTTTTTTATACCAGTTAAATTCCATAAAAATAAATATTCCCAACTCGACCAGCTATTATCAAGATTTCTATAATTCTATTTCTTAGTTATTAAAATGTTTTTTATAATCCATAAAATACCATTAGTTAAAATAGTTGTTACAATTGGCACACCTATGTCTCTAATTAAAAATTTTTTTCTATTATTATTTTTCTCTATTTTATAATTTTGTATGAATTCTTTTCCTAACGGAGTTATACTTATTGATTCAATTTCTTTTTCGTTTTCAAAATTAGGTATATGACAATAAATATAATTTTTATCATGCAATTTTCTTAATCTTGTTATTGTATTTTCTTTTTTATTTGGAAATTTGTTAAATAAAAATTTTGAAGTATATCTGTATTTTTTATCAATATTAAGAGAATCTAGTTTTGCATGTACAGGTTCCCAATATTTATCACCTTTTTCGTATCTATCAATACCTAACAACTTTTTATCTTTATCTTTAAAAAAGTATTCTAAAATCTTTATATATTTTTTCTCCTTAACTTTAGATAAATATTCTAAAATTTTTATATCTTTGTTTTCTAATTCACCCATAATTAATTCTAATTCCCTTCATTAAACTTACATCTTTGCTTTCTTAAATTATTAAAATTTAGCATTTTCGAAAAACCTTTTCCATTGTCCTATTCCCTGTTTTTTAAGAATCAATGTAGAAAAATAGTGTACACTTTCAACATTTTCAATATCTGTAATAATTTCTTCATTTTCTTTTCCGCAATCTGAAACGATTACAGCATTTTCTTTATTCCCAGTTTCAATTATCGCTTTTTTTATTTTCTCAAAATCTCGGCTAATTTTCATTAACACTAAATTTTGATTATTTTCAATTTCTTTATAAATATCAGTTTTTCGATTGACAGAAACTACTTTTAAATCTTCATCTCCAATCATTAGCGGTATGTTAAGCCTTGCCGCAATACTGTTAAATGAAGTTATTCCCGCAATAGTTTCAACTTCCACATTATCTGAAATATGTTCCAAGATATAAGTGTAAGTGCTATAAGTCATCGGATCTCCTATCGTTAAAAATGCTACCTTTTTCCCTTTTTCCAACTCAACATTTATTTTACCGGCATTATTTTTTCTAAAAACTTTTCTCGCTTCCACATCTTTTATCATCGGAAACTCCAAAAATAGCTGCTCCACATCAGGTTTTACATACTCTTTTACAATATTAAAAGCTGTACTTCCTTCCCCACTTTTCGCCTCAGGCAGTACTATTACATCTACCTCATGCAACCTTTTCGTCGCTTTAACAGTTATATTTTCAGGATCTCCTACTCCGACACCAATACCATAAAATTTACCTTTTTCCATATTTCACTCCTTTCTCTTCTCACTTCCCCTAAAAAATTCACTCATTTTTTCAAATTCTAACTTCTTACCTTTAGATAATTTTTATTGATTATGCAAAAATCTTTTTAATTTCAACTATTTTCTCAACTTTTCTTCAATAAATTTTTTTAATACAGGAATATGGCTCAATTCTGGAGTTTTACTCGCATAAACCATTGTCACATTTCCCTTTTTCAACTCTTCCAATATTATACCCTCAAATTCCTTAAAATCCGAATTTTCTTCCAATTCTTTTCTGTAATTTTCAGAAAAATTTTCAAAATTGATAATCCCTTTATGGTAATTTTGTCTCAATTCCTTCGATGGCGTAATAATTTTTGCCCAATAATCAATTTTCGCATCTTCCTTTTTTAGCCCTCGAGGCCACAATTTATCAACTAATATTCTAAAGCCATCTGCTTTTTCAATTTTTTCATAAGCTCTTTTCCATTTAATTTCAAATTTCATAGCTCCCTCCTTTTCTAAAATCAAAAATCTTATCAAGATCACAACTATTTGTCAATCACTTTTCATAAAATTACTTTAAATATTATACCATATTTGTTATACAAATATTTCGATAATACAACAATTTTTTAATTATTTTTCCACCAAAAAAATATTTTCTGAAATTTTCTTTTTCATAATTCCACCAAATTGATTTTTGTAAAGTTCAAAATATTCTGAAAATTCGCAAGAACAATTGTATCCTAAAATTTCCATCTCAATTCCAAATAAGTCAACATTGAAAGGAAATGGCGAAAATCCATTTTTCAAATAAAATTTCTTTCGACTTTGACGCTCTTCGTAATTTTTAGCATTTTCATCCTCAGCATTTTCAATCTCAAGAAAAAAACGATAATTTTTGTAATATTCCTTCAAAAAAGATAGCGTTTTAGAGCCATATCCATAACTTCTAGCTTCTTTGGTTATTGCCAAATAATCTAGCAAAACCAAGTCTCTATGTTTCAGTGCGATTGCTAGACCTTTAAATTCGTACAAATTTCTGTTTTTCTCATCAGTTTTTTTCTTCTCAATTGAAAAAACTTCAAAATTTCCTCTTAATACTCCGATTAATATTAATCCGAATGGCTTTTTTTCCTCTTTTGGAAATGAATTTTGATATAATTTGTAAATATTTCTAATTTGTTTTATTGATTTTATTTTTCTTAATTCCAATTTAAAATTCTCCTTTTATTAGTAAAACTGAATATATTTTAATATAAATTTTCTAATCTTTGTTTAGTTTATCCTGTTATTTAAGTTTTTTTCTTTTAATTTGTATGATTGTTTATAAAAAAATATAGTGAAATTAGGATTTAAAAAGTTAAATATAATTGAAAATATATACTTAATATGATAAACTTTATAAAACATTTTAAATAAAAAAATAAGAAAGAAGGGATAAAAATGAAAAAATTATTGATTATTATTTCATTATTTATGACAAGTATTTTGGGATTTGCAAATGTAAAACCTCTTGATGTTGATGTAACAGAAAGTGCAAAATTACCTAATTTCGAATTAAGAGATTTTCAGGGAAAATATACAAAAAGTAAAAAACTATTTGGAGATGGAAAACCTACACTTTTTATTTTTGCTGCTGAATGGTGTCCTTATTGTCAGCGTGAACTATCTGCTGTACAAAAATTTTATGAAGAAAATAAAGATAATATAAATGTCGTAGTTGTATTCACAAGAAGAAAAACCAATTTATCATCAACTAAAAAATATGTGGAAGAAAATAAATTTACTTTCCCAGTATATTATGACTCCACAGACTCACTTATGACAGCCTTCAAAGTAAAAACTGTTCCATACAACTTGATTATCCAAAATTCAAGAATCCAAAAAGATTTGGGTGGATCAAAAACTTATGAAGAGTTGAAAGAAGCATTCTATTTGAATTAATAAAAAATAGGCATTATAAAACATCTGAATTTTTATTTGGATGTTTTTTTGAAATAATGTTTTTTCTGATAAATACGGCAATAAAAAAGAACAGTCATATTAAATTTAATTTTTTTTGAAATAAAAAAGAGGCAGCAATTCTCTAGAGCCTCTTTTTTTATTAGTAGACTTTTTTTTATCAAATATTGTACACGACATCTTTTTACAAAAAGAAATCACTTATTTGATCTTTTCAAATTTCAACGTTTTCCCATCACTAGTAGTCAAAGTCAAAATATTTTTAACTAATTTTATTGTTTTAGAATTTTGCAACAATTTTAAATATTCAAATTCAATTTTCATTAAATTTTCTGGTCCAGCCATTTTTGTAGAACCAACTGGTCCAATTTTAATGCTGTCATTCTTGATTTCACAATTTCCAAAATAGTTGTTTATTCCAGAATTTCCATTAATCTTGTTTTCAGCAAAAGAAATTGTTATTTCTCCATCTTTTTCTGGAAAGGAAGTTTGTCCCATTTCGATAAGTTTCCATTTTGTATTTTTTAATTTTTTACTCAAATCTAATTTTTTAAACGTCCAAACTTCTCCATTTTTATTTCTCAAGCTCAAAGTTGTGCTATTATAATTTATTCTTGGAGAATTTTGCAAAATATCAAAAAAGTTTAGCTCAATTTTCATTAATTCTTCTGGTCCAGCCATCAAGGTTGCCACTGTTTCAGCAATTAAAATTGAATTATTTTTTATTTTATATCCTCCAAAATAACTATTCACACCTGAAAATCCACTAATTTTACCGTCTGAAAAATTAATCGTAATATTTGCCCCTTCTGGAATTGGCAATTTTTGACCTTTTTTACTAATTTGTGATAATTCCCAAGAAGTTTCGTTTAAATTAATAATTTTCTTTTTTGTTTTTGCACTCAAAGAAATGCAACTTAGTAAGAAAACTGTTAAAATTCCGAATAAAACAAATGTCTTTTTCATTTTTATTCCTCTTTTCTAAAATTTTTTATTCAAAATCTTAAAATTTATATTTCTAATATTTTAGAGTTTTTTTAGAATTTAATTTAAGATTTTACGATTTATTTCCTTTATTTTTTCAATCGTAATAATATCACATTTTTATTAAACAAATATTAGAAAGTTTTAAAAAATTAAATTCTCAAAATTTATTTATAATCTTTTTTCCAAAATAAATATTGAAATGAAAACCAATACAAATCCAATTAATTCAACAACAGAAAATGTTAATCCAAAAATTATTACTGATAATATTGCCGCAAGTACTGGCTCGAAAGCTGTCAATATTCCTGCAAGTGATGAAGAAATATAGTTTAAACTTGCGATATAGATTAAATAGGCAATGGAAGTTCCTAAAATTACGACTATTGCTACTTGAATCATAGATTTTGTGTTTACATTTCCTTCTATTTTCCAAATTGGATGAACGATGTTTGAAATTATGCTTCCCACAATCATTCTCCCCAGCCGACTACTGTTATGCTGCCATATCTTTTCAATAGTTTTTTTGGATAAATTGAGTAAAAGGCAATCATAATTGCTGAAAAAAGTCCAATAAACAGTGCTTCTGGAAGGACAGATAAACTTGAAATTTTTCCTTTTGTCGCTATAAATACAACTCCTAAAACTGTCATAAAAAGTAAAATTAAAGTCGAAATTCTGGAATTTTTTTATTTTTTACAGATTCATAAATAAATATGAAAAATGGTGCTGTAAACTGTAAAATTGTTGCAAATGAAACATTGCTTAACTCGATTGTTCGGAAGTATGTGTACTGAACAAAGTACATTCCTGCTGAACCAAACAAAATTATTCCAATAATGTCTCGCTTGTTTTTTAGAGGCTTTAAAACTGATTTTTTTTCAATGAAAATTACAATTAAAAATAGTAATATTCCTGAAATAAGGGTTCTTGTGGAAACCAGCCAATCTGACGAAAAATTGTATTTTTTGAAAAGGATTTCTCCTGAAATTCCTGAAATTGACCACAAACTTGCAGCTAAACTTGCCAGTATCATTCCATGTATTTTTTTTCTTGATTTTGTATCCATTTTTCGCCACCTTCTTTTTCTGAAATTTTAACTTGCAACAACTTTTTCTCCACGCTCAGAGAGTTTGAAAACTCCATTATCAACATAAATATATTTGCTTTTCTCAGCTTTGTCGATAACTTTTTTCAGAAAACTTTTACTCCAACGCAAATGATTTTCAATAGTTTCAACTCCACACTCGTCTTTTTCCTTTTTAGTATTGGCGTTATTCGACAAATGAATTAACAAAATTCTTAGTGAAAATGCCATTTTTTGAGATTTTTTCCGATTTATTGTAAAAATTAAACCTTTTTTTGGAGAAAAAATTAATGTTACAAGAAAAATTACTCCTATTATTACTGCGATACTTCCAGCAATTGAAACGTCAAAGAATCTTGCCAAATGAAATCCAATGATACTTGCCACAGCTCCCAAAACGAGACTTAATCCTATCATTACTTTTAGCTTATCTGTTAATAAATACGCTGTAATTGGAGGACCAATCATAAATGCAACTACCAATATTGAACCTACTGCCTCAAATGAGGATACTGCTGTCATTGACACAAGCGACATTAGAATGTAATGAATTAATATGGGTTTCATTCCAAGAGTTATAGCAAGAGCTTTGTCAAATACTGAAATTTTTAATTCCTTGAAAAAAATAACGACAAAAGATAAGTTTATTAAAAATATTACAAAAGTTGTAACTAGCCCTTTTGCAACACTAAAACCAAATATCTGTACCCGATTAAATGGTGCGAATGCCAGTTCTCCCAATAATACTGAATCAACATCCAAATGTACATTTCCAGCATATTTTGAAATTAAAATTACAGCTATACTGAATAACAATGGAAAAACCACTCCAATTGCAGAATCTTCCTTTACAAGTCTTGTAGAGTTAAGAAGTTCCACAAGATAAACCGTCAAAACACCAACTATTCCTGCACCAACAATTAATAGGGGAGAGTTCAAATCGTGAACTGCAAAAAATGCTATTACAATTCCAAGTAAAATAGTATGTGTAATTGCATCTGAAACCATTGACATACTTTTTAAAACTAGAAATGTCCCTAAGATAGAGCAAGCACTTGCTACCATTATTGCAATTAATTGTATTTCTACTGAAAAAACCATGATTTATTTTCCCCTTTCCAAATTATTTACTTCTAAACTTTTTAATTTCATTTTTTTATTTTCAAGTTTTTTTCTAAATTCTTTTTTTCTTTTTTGATTTCTTATAATTTTAAAAATAATACCTCTTTTATTTGAGAATAAAATACTGATAACTACAATTATACTTATAATTATAACGATAACAGGCCCAGTAGGCAAATTACTTTCACTTATACTAATCAAAGTCCCAAGCAAACCTGATATTCCTCCAAAAAATGCCGCTAAAATTACCATAATTGAAAGTTTGTCTGTCCATTGCCGTGCTGCAACCGCTGGAGAAATAATCATTGCACTTATTAAGATTACTCCTGCCGCCTGAATACCGATTATTACAGTAGTTACAATCAATATGGAAATTAATATTTCAATTTTTTTACTTGGAAATCCCAATGTTTTGGCAAAATCAGAGTCAAATGAAACAATTTTAAATTCCTTCCAAAAAAGAATAATTATAATTAAAAGAATAATTCCTGTAATAAAAATAATATCAACATCTCTTTTAATAAATGTAGAAGCCTGTCCAAAAATAAATTTATTTAAACCAGATTTATTTGCTCCAGGCAATTTATTCATATAGGAAAGCAAAACTAATCCCAATCCAAAAAACACAGATAAAATCAATGCTAGAGCACTATCAAATTTTATTTTTGTATAATTTTGAATTAATTGAATCAAACCAATACATACAATTCCTGTTATTAAAGCACCTAGCAGCAAAACTTCTGTATTTTTCACGTTTGTAAATAAAAAAGCTAAGCAAACTCCAGGAAGTGAAGCATGAGAAACTGCATCTCCCAATAAACTTTGCTTTCGTAAAACGGCAAAACATCCAAGTATTCCTGAAACCATTCCAAGCAATAGACAACCAAGTGCAACTGTTCTGAATGTATGATCTGTTATAAGAAGAGTTAATATATTCATTTTATCGCTCCTTTTCAATTTCAGACAGATTTCTATTATTTTGAGTTGCTTTTTTACTCTTATATGTTTTTTCAATATTTTCAGGAGTAAAAATTTCTTCCACAGGTCCAGAAGCTATAACAGACACATTTATAAATGTCACATAATCAAAATAATCCTTTACCGTCTGCAAATCATGATGAACAGCAATTACAGTTTTTTTCTCATCTCGCAGTTTTTTTAAAATATTTACAATAGATTTTTCTGTTTTACTGTCGACACCTTGAAATGGCTCATCCATAAAATATATTTCTGCATCCTGCACCAATGCCCGTGCCAAAAACACCCTTTGCTGTTGTCCCCCTGACAGCTGGCTTATCTGTCTGTCTGAAAACTCATCCATTTCCACCTTATGAATTGCTTCTTTCGTCTTTTCCTTATCAATTTTTCTAACTTTCTTTAACCACCCGACTTTTCCATAACGCCCCATTTCCACAACATCAAATACAGTAGTGGGAAAATCCCAGTCAACACTTCCTCTTTGTGGTACATAAGCTATCTTATCCCGCACTTTGCTATATTTTTCATCATAAAATTTTACTTCTCCAGTAACAGGCGTTAGCAAATCAAGCATTGCTTTAATTAAAGTAGATTTTCCAGCCCCATTCGGGCCTACTATAGCCATAAGAATCCCCTTTTTAATATCAAGCTCAACATCCCATAAAACAGGTTTATCCTCATAAGCTATCGTCAAATCTTCAACCCTTATAATAACATCATCTGAAATATCTTGATTCATTTTATTTTTCTCCTAAATTTTAAAAATTATAACATAGCAAAACAACTTCTCAGGAATTTTTTATACTTCATAATAACAAAATGGGAGTGATAAAAGTTGTTCTGCTATATTTTTGAATTATTTTATAATATATATTAATAAAAATATTACCAGTTATTTTAACGCATTAACAATTGTATCTGCATTTGCTTTAACTGTCTTAATATAAGTTTCAGAGTTATGTGCTTTATCTCCTAGCGAATCTGAATACAATTCTCCACCTATCTTAACTTCTTTTCCTCTAGCTTTTACAGCTTCCTGCAATGCTTCTATACTTTTTTTCGGAACAGAAGATTCAACAAATATTGCTTTTATATTTCTTTGTACAATGAAATTAGCTAAGTCACTTATGTTTTTTGTACCAGTTTCAGAATCTGTAGAAACACCTTGTATAGCTTTTACTTCCAATCCAAATTGTTCTCCAAAGTAGTTAAAAGCATCGTGTGCTGTTACAAGAACTCTACTTTTTTCAGGAATTTCATTTATTCTTGTTTTTACATAAGTTGTAAGTTCATTTAGTTCAGCTTTGTATTTTTTCAAATTTTCTTTGTAGTAATTACTATTTTTAGGATCATATTTGCTTAATTCAGCTTCCACTGCTTCAGCTTCCTTTTCCCACAATTCCGTATTGAACCATACGTGCGGATCAGGCGTATTTGCATCAACTAAATGAATTTTATTTTTGTCTAATTTTTCTCCAACATTTAATATATTTTTATTTTGAGAACTTAGCTTTTCAAAAATTTCTGTCATTTTACCTTCCAAATGTAACCCACCAAACACTATAATATCAGCATTTCCAAGTTTTTCAATATCACCTGCACTGGCACTGTATAGATGCGGATCTACTCCTTCTCCCATAAGTCCTGTAACTTCGACTTTATCTCCACCAATTGTCTTTACAAGGTCAGTAAGCATTGTCGTTGTTGTTGTAATTTTTATTTTTTTACCTGATGTAGCTCCACCTTTTCCACAAGATATTAGTAGCATCATTGCTACACATATTGCAATTACTAAGTTTAATTTTTTTAGCACATTGTTTTTAGTCATTATCCATCTCCTCCAAATCTTTATTTTTTTTATAAACCTCAATC
This sequence comes from Leptotrichia rugosa, assembly GCF_041200005.1. NCBI lineage: Bacteria > Fusobacteriati > Fusobacteriota > Fusobacteriia > Fusobacteriales > Leptotrichiaceae > Leptotrichia > Leptotrichia rugosa. Next base: position 355,546 of record NZ_CP165644.1, on the reverse strand, counting down.
ATATCTGCTGCATTAAAAGCCACTATTTTTTCATTATTTTGCTCACTTTTCAAATATATTGGTCCATTAAACGGATCTTTTCTTTCTACGATATATTTTTCCTTTAAATTTATATCTAAATCTCGTAGATAATCATATAATTCGATATTATCCTCCACACTCAATATAACAATTTCATCATTTTCCTCAGCTTCAGATAATTTTATAATATTTTCTTCATCCAAGTTTTCCAAATCATAGAAAATCGGACTTCCATGCGGACATTCCTTAGGATAAAATAAAAATTTTTCCAGTTTTTGGAGAAGTTTATCGCTCGTTACATGTTCCAGAATTTCTGCTTCTTTATGTACATCCTCTTTTTCATATCCTAGTTTTTCAAATAAAAAAACTTCCCAAACACGGTGTTTACGTATAATGTCTAATGCAAAATTATTCCCCTTTTCAGTAAGTTTTACTGTTTTCTTGTCAATAGTTAAATAATCATCGTTTGCCAACTTTTTTATCATTTCACTGACTGAAGCTGGAGAGATATTTAAATATTCTGCAAGTTTTTTATTGGAATATTCCTTCTTTTTTTTCAAAGTATATATTCCCTTTAAATAGTCTTCTATACTTCTACTCATCTCAACTCCTTTCGGTTTTAGCTAAGCCTAATTTTAAAATTAGGAAGACCTAATAACAATAATATATTAACATTATATACTTTGATTGTCAAGATATTTTTTTTACATGAATATTTTTAACATCAAAATAATAAAATTAAGATAAAATAAAAAATGCATCTAATAACATCAGATCTTTTATCTGACTATTATAAAATGCATTTTAAATCAAAAGTTATAATGATATTTTCCAAAAAAGCAAATAATAAATCAATTTTATACTAAAATCCTGAAATAAGAATAGGAAATAGTATAAAACTGTTGATTTCTCTCCACTTATATTCTATAACATTTTTTCAAATAATACTGTAACTTATGTTACAAAAAAACTCCCGTTTAAAAAATTTTTTTTAAAACGGGAATTTATACGATAATTAATATATCAATTTTTATGGTTTCAAAATATTTGCTGAAAATTTATATGAATAATCTTCATTTTTCAAAAATTTTACTGTTCCTATAATATGTGAAATAATCCAGTAAATCCAAAGTCCAGTAATAATTGCCATTAAATATTTCAGCGTTTCAAAAATATTTTCCAAAATTATGAAATTTAACACTATCATTCCATTTTTTTATTGTCATATGAATTTTTATAATCTTACCAGCTTCCGCCTCCACCGCCGCCAAAGCCGCCACCTGAACTTCCGCCAAAACTTCTGCCAGAGCCAAATCTTTTATTTTTACTAGCAATTTTTCCCCATTTTACCCTTACGGCATCAAAAGTTTTTTGAACTTCATTAATGATTAAATTATTTGAGAAAAAATTTACATTTTGATTTTTATATTCCTCTTCTCCAAATTCTTTTATAAAACACTGTGAAACTCTTCGGTTTTGATGCAAAGCCACTGAATAAGGTAAAATAATATCATAAATTCTTCTTCTCTCAAATCTATCCATTTCCCAACTATTTTTAAAAATTTTATCTTCTATATATTTTTTTAACTCATCTATCCATTTTTTTATCGAAGAATTATTTTTAAAAATATAATTAAAAACTTCAAATAATCCCCAAAAATAAATAATTTCCAAAATATATAAAATATTTTTTGAAATATCGTTAAATAATAAAATTCCTATAAAAAAAATCGGTATTATTCTAAAATATGAAAGTTTGTCTAAAGAAATAAAATAACTTACAGCAAAAAATATAAAAAAGCCAATATATATGCTTAAATTTTCAAATGTTGTTGTAAAAAACAAAATACTTAAAATTATGACTCCTAAAAAAAATGGAAAATAATATTTTTTAGAATCTTTTTTTAAATTTCGATATTTTTTCTCCAACATTTTTTTCATTTCCAAACTTTTTTCATAAAATTTATCTTCTTTTTGATAATTATTTCTTATAGCTTCCAAAATAATTTTCTCTTCTTCTGGCAATTCATCTTTTTCACTGATAAAAATCATTTTCATTGTTTTTTCTTTAATTGAAATACATTTCTTTTTTAACAACGACAAGATGGCGACTTCTGTCAATTTTTCCAAATTATCATTTCCAGAAAGATAAGCGACTTCAACTGGAGATAATTCTTCGTCAAAATATTTTGTATTTTTTGCTTTCAAATAATAAACCCACACATAAACACTCAAAACCATCAAAATTATAAATCCTATCACTAAAGAAATTCCTCTTAAAGCTAAATTTTTAAAATCATTTCTTTCTTTTTCAAAACTTCTTTGAGCTTCATTATTTATTTGATTTAAAATATTTTTATCAAATTTATTTTTATCCAAATGAATAATAAAACTAATTCCTTCATTTTCATTCAATCTTGTCAAATTTGAAATAAAAATTTCCCCATTTTCCATTCTTGCCTCAAAATTTTGATTCCGTTCCCCTTTTTTTCCAGTATAAACTTCAAAATTAGAATTTTCACCATTTTCATACAATTTTCCATTTTCCATTTTAATAACAATATTTGCTTTTTCAATTGGAACGCCCCACTCTTGACCAATTCCATTAAAGTATATTTCATATTGATTTCCATATTCTGTTATCGCCTTTTTCATTTTATAATCAATTTGATAATTGTAAATTCCATTTTCAAGCAACACATCTTGTTTTCCTATTTTTATTATTTTATATTCCGCTTCATCAAAAATATCAAAATTTTCTTTTTTACTATTTTTTAAAACATTAAAAACCTCAACTTCCGAACCAAACTTCAAAGGTATTTTTCTATAAATTCCGTGCTTTTGCCTTCCATCAAAGTTGTAATTTATATTTTCTGAAATATTCAAAATCCCATCTTTTTGAATTGTTATGAAAACATCATAATTTTTTATGCTCTCGCCAAAAAGAAAGATGGGAAAAATCAAAAAAAGAAAAAAAATTCTTGAAATTTTAATTTTTTTCATCTTCATCACTATCACTCACTTTTTATATAAAATTATTTATTAATAATATTATACCATATTTTCTTTTAGCAAAAATTCAAGAATTTATTTATTTGAAAAATATCTATTTAAATTTCTTTTCCAAAAACTCATAATATTCCAAAATATCAATATTTTTCTGTTTCAAAAACTCTTTTACTTTCAATATTTTTGGAACATCCAAATTCAATTTTTTCAAAAAATTAAAATCATCAAAAATTTCATAACGAGTCCCTTGCTTCACAATTTGTCCTTCATTTAAAATATAAATATAATCCGCAACTTCGTACGCAAAATCTATATCGTGCGTAGAAATTACAAGCGTCTTCCCTCTTTTGCACAAATTTTTTATCATTTCCAATGTTTTTTTTATATTTTTGAAATCAAGCCATGCCGTCGGCTCATCCAACACTAAAATTTCTGGCTCCATCGCTAAAATTGAAGCTATCGTGACTCTTTTTTTCTGTCCGTAACTCAAATGATGACATGGTTTTTCTAAAAGTTTTTTCATATTTAGCTCAGTGCTTATCTCACTTATTTTTTGCTCAATTTTTTCATTTGAATAATTTAGATTTTGCAACCCATAAGCCATTTCCTGATAAACTGTCGGCGCAAAAATCTGAACTTCGGGATCTTGAAATACAATTCCAACTTTTTTTCTCAAATTTTCCAAATCTTTTTTTTTATACTTTAATTTTTCCCCATTAAAATATATTTCTCCACTGTCTGGCTTTAACAATCCATTTAGCAAAAAAAATAGTGTCGATTTCCCCGAACCATTTTCTCCCAGAAATACCGTCTTTGCCCCCTTTTTTATATCAAGAGAGATATTTTTTAAAATCTTATTTTGCTTTTCATACGAAAAGCAAATATTTTCTAATTTTAACATTATACTACCACCATAACTAAATTTATTAAACATACAAAAATTACGAAAAAAATTTCTTTTCCAACTTTTTTATATTTTTTATGAACAAAGATAAAATTTTTTCCCAACCTTGAATTTACAGCTTTTACTGAATTTTCATTGTAATAAGCTGTTTTTCTGAATATTGCTGCAACTAACATTGAAAAAGATTTTAGGCTACTTTTGTAATTTACATACCCCAATCTCGAATTTTGTGCATTTAATAACTTATCTTTCACATCAAAAAGTACAAAAATAAATTTATAAATTAATAAAAACAATTCTCGAAAAATTTTTGGAAATTTTAATTTCTCAAAAACATAGTCGAAATCTGAAATCGGTGTCGAACAAATTAGAGCATAAACCACACAAATTGAAGAAAAAGAGCGAAATAAAAATGTTATCACATCTTTTTTTATCCATAAAAGCGAAAGTGCTGTCGTAAAAATAAAAAACGCTGGAACGATATATAAATAAAGTAATTCTTTTATTTTTACTTTTACAAAAACTATCATAATTGCATTAAATAAAATAAAATTAAATAGAAAAACTTCTTTTTTATCAGTAACAATTAAAAATATTAAAGTTATTACCATAAAAAATATTTTTATCGAAGGATTTATCTCCTTTAGTAAACTTCTATATGAAATTTTATCTATTAGCATTTTCTTCTCTTCCCTTTTTACGACCTTTTAAATATCCCAATACATAACAGACCACTCCTGCCCCAAATGCCGCCTGTAGTGCAAACAAAAGACTTTCAACTTCTCCTCCCGGCAACTCAAAAAGATTTTTTGCCCAAGGTTTGTAATTTGGATTAATTTTTTGAATCAATTCTTCCCCTTTGTCATCAGACCCGCCAAATTCCGCTCCTTTTATAAATAGCAAGGGAAATATTCCTATTACTATAATTATCAATACTAGCAACAAATTTTTTTTGAAAATATTATCTTTTTTTTCTTTTTTCACTATAATTGCACCTCTTTTTTTATTCTTATTATTGTTCTTATTATTCTTTTTCTTTTTTGTCATTATATTTATCCAATATATTCACGATAATATTTGTAAGTAATCCTTCAATAATCGCCAAAGGAACTTGAGTTATCGCAAAGATTGCTGTGAACTTTAAAAATGATTCCAACACTCCTCCAGTTGCCGAAGGATTTGCTAGTGCCAGTTGAAGTGAAGTTACTACATACGTTGCCAAATCCCCCAGAGCTGCTGCCAAAAACACCGCCAACGCTTTATTTTTTTTATAAAGCAATTTATAAATCCCAAAAGATACCAAAGGCCCTGTTATTGCCATTGAAAAACTATTTGCTCCAAGCGTTGTAAATCCTCCGTGTGCCAAAAGTCCCGCTTGAAATATAAGAACTATTGTTCCCAATATTGAAGTTACAAAAGGACCGTATAATATAGAAGCCAATCCAACTCCTGTCGGATGTGACGAACTTCCTGTAACAGACGGTATTTTTAGCGCCGAAAGAACAAAGATAAATGCTCCCGCAAGTGCTAAAATCATTTTTTCCTCCATATCTTCACCAGATAATTTTTTTAATTTTTTTATTCCCAAGAACCAAAATGGCAAACATAAGACAAACCAAAATGCCGCCCACTTTACAGGCAAAAATCCTTCCATGATGTGCATAGAAAAACTATTTACACCAATTACTAAAAAAGCCATCAAAATTAATAATTTCAACTTTTTCATCTTTTCCACTTCCTCTCAAATTTCTTAAAAAATTTTTTTAATAAAAAAATCAGCTGAAAAAGCTGAAATTAACACACTTAAAAATCCTGTGATAAAACCACAGTTTACTTTTTTACGCATATTATTTTCTCCCTTCCCAGAAAATTTTATATTGCAAAGATTACAGGCAAGTCTCCTGACTAACTTCTCCCTACTCGTATCCTTCCCAAAAATTTTTTTATTTTCAGTGGCTATACACTTTCGTCCATTTCACAGTAGTGGTGGCTGTATCGGATTTTAACCGATTTCCTTATTAAGTTAAAAAACACCTGTATCTTTTTTATTATAACATGTATTATAGTTTTGTCAATCGAAAAGCTAATCGTATAAAAACAAACTAAAAAAATAGTTTTTTTATTCTTTTTCAATTATCTCATAAATTTTTTCAATATCAATATTTTCCCGTAAAACTTTTGCCAATTTATCATATTCTCTATCTTTATATTCAGAATAACTAAATTTTTTATCTGCATATTCCAAACCTTTATTTTTTCTAATTTTATTCAAAAAACTATTTGTAAATTCAAAATTATCAAATATTCCGTGAACATAAGTTCCAATCACGTTTTCTCGCACCATTCCCTTTAACTTTTTCTCTCCAAAAATACAATTTTTTTGAATTTCTTTCAAATTTTTACTCTTATCACCATTTTCCAAATAACTATAACCTTGATGAATTTCATAACCATTTATTTTAACATTTTCCATTCCGCTCAAAATTCCACTTACGTTTTTTAATGTGTTTTCATATTGCGTAGTTATCTTTTCCATTTCTATAACTGTTTCTATCGAAAGCAGACCTAATCCTGAAATCTCCCTTAAATTACTTTCCAAGTTATTCAAATCCGTAATTTTTTGTCCCAAGATTTGAAATCCTCCGCAAATTCCAAAAATGACAGTTCCTGATTTTGCAAGTCTTATTATTTTTCGAGCCATATCTTTTTCAACCAAATCTTTCATATCTTCAATTGTATTTTTTGAGCCAGGAATAATAATAACATCTTCATTTCCAAGTTCATTTGCACTTTTGACATATTTTAGTGAGACATCGCTATAATGACTAAGTGCGTCAATATCAGTAAAATTTGAAATATGCTTTAATTTTATCACAGAAATTTTGATTTTTGCATCTTTTTTCTCATTATATTTGTCAATCCCAAGACTGTCCTCTTCTTCAATCCCCAATTTCACATACGGAACCACTCCCAAAACAGTCACATTCGTCAAATCTTCTATCATTTCAATCCCATTTGCAAGAAGCGATTTATCCCCACGAAATTTATTGATGATTACCCCTTTTATTCTGGCTCTCTCACTTTCTTCCAAAAGCATTATCGTCCCATAAATTGCGGCAAAAACTCCACCTCTATCAATGTCTGCTACCAAAATTACAGGCGCATCCGCCATTTCAGCCATTCCAGTATTTACAATATCATCTTCTTTCAAATTAATTTCCGCAGGACTTCCCGCACCCTCCAATACACAAATATCATAGTTTTCTCGAATATAATCATATGCTCTTTTAATCTCTTTTTTCAAATTATGTTTGAAAGCAAAATATTCTCTCGCATCCATATTTTTATAAACTTTCCCATTTACGATGACCTGCGATTTCCTGTCCGTTGTCGGTTTTAGTAAAATTGGATTCATAAAAACTTCTGGTTCAATTTTAGCGGCTTCAGCCTGTACAACTTGTGCTCTTCCCATCTCTTTTCCAGATTTTGTTATAAATGAATTCAGCGCCATATTTTGTGATTTAAATGGTGCAACTCTATATCCATCTTGATAAAAAATTCTGCAAAGTCCCGTTGCAATTATACTTTTTCCAACATTTGAACCTGTTCCAAAAATCATTATATTTTTATGTTTTTTCATTTTTATCTCTTTCTAAATTTTATTTTTTTATTTCTAATTTTTTCAAAATCTTTTAAGCAAATACTTCAAAATTTAAAAAAAATTTTTTTTAATAATTTTCTATCTTTTTATGATCACAACATTCATTCCAAATTTTTTCTCATAATCTTTCAATTTGCTAACTTTAAATTCATAAATTTTTTCATTTTCATAAGAAAGATTTTCTCCAACAAAAATTTTTGCATTTTCAAAGCCGTTTTCAAACAATTTCTTTGCAATATTCTGTGGCGTATTTTTACTAAAATCTGTGAGTAATCCAATTTTTTCATATTCCCTCAATTTTGATACATAATCAAAATTTTTTCCATGAACACTCGAAATATAAGCATCATTCCAAAAGTCTGAAATTTTTGCAAACATATATTGTAGTGACGAAATTCCAGCAACCACTTCCAATTCATTATCACAAAAATGTTTTTTTATAAAAGCTAAAAAGCTGTAAAAACCAGTATCTCCAGAAACTACTAAAGATATTTTCTTATCTCTATTTTCATTGATAAATTCTATAACTTTGCTCAAATCAGCTGAAATCTGAACCTCCCACGACTAAAGTCACAGGGTTCTAAAATCTTTAAAAATATTTAAAAATTTTCTAAGAAGTTTGATAGCGCAACAACTACCCTTATTCTTTTAGGCGTGTTCAGCTCACCTCTATTGTATAGGACGCTTAAGTCCACAACTTTACTTTTCCTTAATATGTTTAATGCTCCATTACAGTCTGCATTTAATTGATAGCCTTTACTTGTTTGATATAGTCCTCTTTTTATCCTTTTTCCACTGAATATATATTCTTGCGGATTTTCTTTATCATATACTGGAATTATATCTCCATCAAAGAAACTTGCTTTTGATGTATAACTTTCTTCTTGTAGCTTAAATCCTATTCCATATAGTTTACATAGATATATTAATTTATCTCTTAATTTCCCATATGGTATATTTACAAAGTTCTGATTATTTATGCTTCCTATATTTGAATTTCTTTGAAAATCTTCATTATATCCTAAAACTAGTTTTCCTATATCATTATTAAGACAATAATTTACAATTATTCTTGCTGCTTTTGAAAGATAATCATTTATGCGATTATTTCTCCTTCTAGCTATTCTCTTTTGCCTTAATGTTGTGCGGAAGGTCTTTTGCTTATCTTTTATACTTTGTAATTTTGCATTTATCTTGTTATAGTATTGATTAATTGATTTTAATTTTCTACCATCTATTAAAAATGATGCTCCATTATTAGTTACACAAGTACATAGATTGTCTATACCTAAATCAATTCCTAGTCCATTTTCTTTATTTAATTTCCTTTGAACTTCTTCTACCTCATAAGTATATTGAATTTCAAAGTACCTAGAATGTTGTTTGGGTATTATCCTAATCTCTTTTATCTTCTTGTCTTTTAATACTGGTGGTAGCTTAATTTTAACTTCCTGATGAGTTTTCTTAAACGAATTTGAATAAGGAACTATCAGAATATCATCTCTTAATCTTACAAAACCTATAACAAGAGTTGTAAATCCATCTTTAGCAAGATATTTAGGTAATTTTATATCTTTAAAATTATATTGACCATTCTTAGCAAGTTTTAAAAGTCCAAAAATGATTTGAAACTTCCATCTGCTTCTTTTAGAATTTGTTGAGCCATATTAGAATTTAACTTCTTATAGTTCCCACTGTTTTTAAGCATTTTATAGTTTTCGTTATAGCTTAAATACTTTTTCTTATTAAAATAGTATTGTCTAATATTATATATAGCTTCATTAGTTAAGTTCTTTGCTATATGAGATAAATATTTTAAATTTCTAAACTCCTTTTTACTAAGATGTTTTACCTGTTGTTTTAATGTTAAATACATAGATATCACCTCCTTTTCATCAGAGATATTATACCATGTATTCTACATTTTATCTGTCAAAAAAGTAATATTTTTTATTTATTTTTAAATATTTTTAAAGTTTTTAAAACCCCACAGCAGCGGGAAGCGTCGTTCACATAAGTTCGCTACTACTTATGCAGTTCTCATGGCATATATACTCCTTAATAAATTAGGGAGATTAGCCTTGAACTTCTTGTTATCTCTAACAAGCACAGACTATATCTTATCCATATCTTATATTCATAACAATTATATTTGTTACTACCTAAGATTTAGGCGAAACCACTTCCAATACCAATCGCTTGTATTGTACTCCCCTCACGAGGGATAGTCGTTGAACTTTCCTTTTCAGGCTTAGCTGCTGATTGTCTATTATCATAATGTTTAGGATTTAACCTTGCACCATCTAGTATATTTTTTCTGCTTTCGCTACCATCACACTTATACCATATTTGAACGAAGGTATTATGTTGTGGTCATACTAGCTTTAAGAGTTCCCAGCAGTTCAGTTTCTTTGTTGCACGGTTTTGCTCCGTGTCTACATACAAGTTTCCCTATATGCTTACTAAAATTTTCGTGCAATTCATCTCACGACTAAAGTTGCGAGTATTCTTGCACTATTTAATAAAAATGTTCTTTATTTTTAGTGTACTTTCCCAAACTTTCCAAATGTCTTTTCCCGCCGATTATCACATCACTTTCTTCTATTTTTTTCAAAACTATTGGCAATGTATAATCAAGATTTCCAGGTCCCAAACCCAATATTTTTATTTTTTCCATACTTTATCTCCAAATTTTAAATTTTTTGCAAAAAATAATTTATAAAAAATAAAAGGACTAAAATTGAAAATTTTATTTTCTAAAAAGTCCTCTTACTTTAAAATTTATTTTTTAAATAATTTTTAGTCCTCGCTCTTTTAATTCACTCGCATATTTACTAGCTGTCTTATAATCCGTAATCATAACAATCTGATTTCCACTTTGAATTTTTGTGTTACCTTTTGCAATGTGGTCTTCTCCTTCTGATCTAACACTTATAATTAAAATATTTTCTGGCAATTTCAATTCTTTGACTAATTTCCCGTCAAATTCCGAATTTACTCCAACTGGAATTAGTAAAGTGACAATTTTATCCTCATTATTTTTTTTATTTTTACTATGTCTTTCTTTCCACCAATTTTCCAACATTTCAAGTCTTTTTTCTTTTTTTCTTTTCTCTTTTTTAATTTTTTCTTCTTCTTTTTCTGCCTGAGAAATTTCTTTTTCAAACATGTTTAAATAAAGTCTTTCATAAATTGGCTCCATTTTAAATAATTCAGTAAAAATATAGACTATTGTACAAACAATTATAAGCATATACAGATAAGAAAAATTTCCTGTCATTTCCAAAATTAATGTAATTCCCGTAATTGGCGCTCTCACAACCGCTGTAAAATAAGCCGCCATTCCAAGTATCATAAAATGTACAATTATTTCATTTGGAATTTCAAAATAATGATTTAACACTTCGCCATAAACTTTTCCAGACAAAGCTCCTATTACTAGCATTGGCAAAAAAATTCCGCCAGGAAATCCTGATGAATAACAAAACATTGTATAAAAAAATTTCATTATTAAAATTGCAAATAAAATTTTAAGACCTACTTTTGCCGAGAACATTTTTTCAATTAAATCGTGCCCTCCACCTGTTATTTCTTTAAAAAAGATTGCCACTAAATAGACAACCACCATAAATAGCGAAATTTTTAAATATTTATTCATTTTTATGTCTTTAAATTTTTTTTGAAACAACAAAAGAAAATATGAAAATCCTCTTCCCAAAATTGTAATTATTAAACAAAATACAAGCGTTACAATTCCAATAATATAAATTGGAGTATGTTTTGGAAGCATAAAATTGTATTGAAACGAAGACTCAGGTCCTAAAATCATTCTTGAAACATAATTTGAAGTCCCGCTGGCAACTAATACACAAATCAATAAAAGCGGCGAAAAAAACTTATGAAGTTCTTCTAATGAAAAAATTACTCCCGCAAGAGGCGCATTAAATGTCGAAGCGATTCCCGCACTGGCACCACAAGTTACAAGATATTTTTCTTCAGTTTCAGTTCTTTTTGTAATCTTTTTAATTCCAGAACCAATAAGCGCCCCCAGATGTACAGATGGTCCTTCCCGACCAAGTGCCATTCCAGCTCCAACCGCCAAAACTCCACCAAAAAACTTGGTAAACAGCTCCGGCAGCCAGTTAAACTTTATTTTTTTATTCAAAAACGCATTTACCTGTGGAATACCGCTTCCACCTATTAGTGGATATTTTGAAAACATAAACTGAATTACTATCCCTACTAGAATAAAAAATATTAATCCTGCAATGATTTTCGTTACTGTCAAATTTGTTAAATATTCATTTCTAAAAAAAGAAATGTTATTTAATAATAACGTATATGACGAAACGATTAACCCTGAAAAAATTCCAGTTAAAAAACAAATTATTATTAAGATAATCTTACTCTTCCTTGATTTTAGTGAATACACATTCTGTAATTCATGCAAAATATCTTTTGCCATTTTTTTCATCTCTTTTCTTTAATTTTTGTCTTTTAAAAATTTATCTTTTTCTGCCTTTCATCATTCCAAGTCCTGGAATTGCTCCGCTATTAAACATTTTCATCATTTGCTTCATCTGTTCAAACTGTTTTATCAATTTATTTACATCATTTACTTGAACTCCGCTACCTTTGGCAATTCTCCCTTTTCTTGTTCCAGCTTTTAAAAGTTTTGGATTTCTTCTTTCTTCCACTGTCATTGAGTAAATAATGGCTTCCACTTTTTTCATCTCTTTTTCAGCCATTCCCATATCAATCATGCTTGTATCAACTCCAGGTATCATTTTCATAATTCCCGCAATCGACCCCATTTTTCTAATCATTTTAAATTGTTTCAAAAAATCTTCAAAATCAAACTGATTTTTTCTAAATTTTTCTTCCATTTTTTTAGCTTCTTTTTCATCAATCGCTTCCTGCGCCTTTTCAACCAGCGACACGACATCTCCCATTCCCAAAATACGAGAGGCAAGTCTATCAGGGTGAAATGCCGAAACATCGTCAAGTTTTTCCCCTTCACTTATAAATTTTATTGGTTTTCCAGCAACTTCTTTAACCGATAAAGCCGCACCACCACGAGTATCTCCGTCTAGTTTAGTTAGTACAACTCCAGTTATATCAAGTTCTTCATTAAAAGATTTTGCCACATTTACCGCATCTTGTCCAGTCATTCCATCAACCACAAGAAGTATTTCATCAGGTTTTACATTATCTTTTATATCGTGCAGCTCTTTCATCAACTCTTCGTCAATGTGAAGTCTACCAGCCGTATCAATTATCACATAAGTAGCATTTTCATCTTTAGCTGCTTTTATTCCCTCTTGTACGATTTTTAATGCATCTGTGCTCTCATCTATCGTAAAAGACCCAACTTTTACCTGCTGTGCCAACACTTTTAATTGTTTTTTAGCCGCTGGTCTATACACATCAGCTCCAATTAAAAAAGGTTTTTCTCCCTTTGATTTTAAAAATTTTGCAAGTTTTCCTGAAAATGTCGTTTTCCCAGCACCCTGAAGCCCACATAGCATCACGACTGTCATTCCTTTTTCAGCCTTTTTAAGTGCAACATTTGTTCCACCAAGCACTTTCACAAGTTCATCATTCACTATCTTTACAAATTGCTGTGTCGGATTTACTCCTGAAATTACTTCTTCTCCCAGCGCTTTTTCACGAATTCTTGAAACAAAATTTTTGGCAACACTGTAATTAACATCCGCTTCCAGCAAAGCTAATCTAACTTCCCGAAGAGCATCCTTCATATTGCTTTCCGTCAATTTCCCCTGTCCTCTGACTTTTTTAAATATATCTTTAAATCTATCTCCTAAATTATTAAACATCTTTAAATTCTCCTAATTTTTATTCTAAATTTTCATCATAATCAAATTCTTTAATTATTTTTTCCAAATTTTCCAAAGTAAAATTACTTTTCAAAAACAAAAGTTTATTTTTTAGTTCCTTTTCTTTTTCAAATATTTTTAATTTTTCTTCATATTCATCAAGCTGCTTTATCCCGCGCTTTATATTATCATAAACAGCTTGCCGTGTAATCTTATATTTTTTTGCAATTTCTGAAAAAGAACTATTTTCTTCGAAATACAGTTCCAAATACTCTCTTTGCTTTTTAGAAAAAAGTTCTCCATAATACAAAAAAAGTATCGAGTGTCTCAAAAAATCTTCCAATTTTTCTAGTTTATTCATAGTACTTTTATTATACACAATTATTATAACTGTTGTCAATTTTTAAAATTTTATTAAGTTTTATTTTGGTTTTTAAAACTATTGACTTATTAGCTTAAATAATGTAAAATTAATTATATAATAATTATAATAAAATTTATAGATAGGAGCCAAATATGAAAAAAATACTGTTAGGAATGTTATTTCTTGTTTTTTTGACAAGCTGTGGCGGTAATAGTTCAGAAAAAACAGTTGCAAAATTTATTGACAACTTAAAAGCTGGAAAAACAACCGAAGCTGGAAAATACACTACTGATGCAAATTTTGTGAAAAACTTTGAACAAAATTATATTAGTCAAAGTCAGGAACAACTGTACAAAACTTTGCTAAAAAATATTAATTACAAAATTACTAACTCGGAAAAACAAAGTGAAGATACAAGTATTGTAACTGTTGAAGTTGAAAATATCGACACAAGAAAATTATTTTTACAATTTTTTAAAAATATCTCAAGCAATACTTTTTCAAAAGATGCGACTAAAAAGTCTACTGAAGAAATATTAAAAGAAACATTAGAATCCAAAGACTTGCCAAAAGCAAAAAATACTACAAAATTTATGGTAAAAAAATCTTCAGATGAAGAAAAAGTGGCTGTAACAGGAGAAAATTTAGAAGTACTATTAGGAAAATTAAATACAACTTTTTCAAATTTGAATACAATTCTTCCAAAAGATGAAAATAACAATGAAAATTCAGAAAATAATTAATTATAAAAATTAGAGCTGCCACATTTTGCAACTCTATTTTTTTATATTCCAAAATCTTCTCTTTTTATGATTCTCTGATTGCTACTTCCTCTAAATTTTATATTTGGATCATACAATTCTTTAATAAATCGTCCGTCAACCAAAACATCAACATATTTCAAGCATTTTTTTCTCAAATCATCTTTTTTTATTTCTTCCAATGTATAACCTGTATACATCCAAATATTTTTTTTCGTCTTTTCTTTCAAAAATTTCAAAACTTTTAACATATCCTTTGGATTAAAAAGCGGATCCCCACCACTAATCGTAATTCCATCAAGTAATTCATTTTGATTAATTTCATTAGCAATTTCATTCAAAATTTCATAAGTCAATTCAGTCCCATTATTAGGATTCCAAGAATACTCGTTATGGCAACCAGGACAAGCATGAGAACAACCTGAAAAATATATTGAATAGCGAAGTCCAACTCCATCAACAATAGTTTCTTTAAAAGTTCTTAAAAGTCTTAGCGAAAAATCTTTTTTTAAATCCTCATTTTTCATATTAAATTCCGTGTTTTACTCTGTCCATTTCTTCAGCTTTTTTCGCACTGTTCCAACTTTCGAGATCCCCTGTCAAATAACCAGTTATTCTTCTGATTCTTGATATATTGTGACTTCCGCAAACAGGACAACTGTCATAAATTATTGCCTCAGTTCCGCAATCTTTACATCTGTCGACTGGATGATTTATTGAACCATAACCTATTCCGCTATCTTTCATAACTTTTACTATTTTTAAAATTACACTTATATTTTTTCTAGCTTCTCCGTCTAATTCCACATAAGTTATATGTCCACCTTTTGTAAGTTTATGAAAAGGTGCTTCTTTTCTTATTTTATCAAAAATGCTTATTTCTTTTTTGACATCAATGTGAAACGAATTTACATAATAATCTCTATCTGTAACATTTTTTATCACTCCAAATTTTTCTCTGTCCATTCTTAAAAATCTTCCCGCAAGACTTTCTGCAGGAGATGCCAATACTGAATAATTCAAGTGATATTTATTTTTAAACTCATCCGCCACTTTTTCCATCTTTTCAATCGTATCATAAAGTGTCTTATATGCTAATTCATTTGTTCCATGTTCTACATCAAACAAAGCATACATCGCATTGGCTCCACCTACAAAACCTATCGCAAGTGTTCCGCTATTTATCGCCTCTCCCACTTCATCATTTTCTTTTTTATCTCCCAAACCTTTCCACAAATTATTTCCTTTCATAAATGGGAATTGTTTTGCAAGAGCGGTTTTTTGAAATTTAAATCTTTCTAATAATTGTTCTCCAGCGAGTCTTGACGCGTCCAAAACTTTTTCTTGAAATTCTTTTACTAACATTTCATTTTTTTTATCTATTTTTTCTTTTTCACTAGAAAATTTATTTTCTTTTTCCATTGCTAAAATTTTTTCTTCCACATCTTTTCGAGTTTCAATTGCAAGTCTAGGAAAATTAATACTTGTAAATGACAAATTTCCTCGTCCAAGACTTGTTTTTTCACCATTTACATTTTCAAAAACTCTCGTTCTGCATCCCATTGTTGCAATTTCGTATCTATATTTTTTAGGATCATTCATATCCCATTTTTCATGTCTATTAAACTCTGCATCAAGAAATACAAAATTAGGGAACAATCTACGACTGGTAGTTTCACAGGCGAGTAGTAACAGATCAAAATTTGGTGTTTCAAATTTTACATTTTTTTTACCTTCATCATAAATATTTTCGTCGCTTTTTACACTTTCTAAAAGATTTTCAAAATTACTTCGCGCTAAATTATAATCATTTTCAGAAAAATTTAAACCTTCTTTTACTTTAAAAATCTGAATTGGAAAAATTGGAGTTTCTCCTTTTCCAAGACCTTTTGAAGTCGCTCTTAAAAGTTCTTTTATGACCATTCTACCTTCATATGACGTATCTGTTCCATAATTTATTGAAGAGAAGACAACTTGATTTCCACCACGTGAATGCATTGTATTTAAGTTATGCAAAAATCCTTCCATCGCCTGATAAGTTTCTTTTTTTGTATCTTTATAGCTACTTTTTAACAACTTTTTCAAATCATTTTTAGAAATACTAAAATATTTTGATATTTTTCCATTTTCTTCTTCTGTCGTTTTTATCGAATCAACTGTTTTTTTCAAAAATGCTTTTGCATCTTTTTCATATTTTTCAGTAATTTCAACATCATTTTTAATTTCCACAAAATTTAAAATTCTATTTTTCAAATACTGTCTAAATGACTTTAGCACTCCTTTTGCCATATAAAAATCAAACGCTGGAATTGCTTGACCACCATGCTGTTCATTCTGATTTGTCTGAAAAATAATAGTCGCAAGAGTGGCGTAAGTTAAAATACTTTGCGCTTCACGAATATAACCATGCTTTGTGACAAATCCTTTTTCAAACATATCTTCCAGATCATACTGAAGACAAGTTGTCGTTTTGCTTGGATAAAAGTCCAAATCGTGAATGTGGATAATCCCATCTTCATGAGCTTTTCTAAATTTTTCAGATATAAGATTTTCAAGTGCATAAACTTTTGAAACTTCACTTGCAAATTTCATCATTTGTCCCGCAGGTGTCATTGAAGACATGTTCGCATTTTCATTATTTGTATCATTTTTTTCCACATTTATTATTTTTTCAATTGTTTTATTTAAATTCGGTGTCAATTCTAATCCCATCTTGATTTTCTCTCCTTTATTTCATAAATTCCCCCATTTTCCCAAATCCTCAAAAAACACTATATGTTGTTATCATAATTAAATATTATCACAAAATATTGTGTTTTTCAAGATGAATTCTAAAAATTAAAATAATTTTAATCAAATAAAAATTATCAAATTTTTTGATTATACTGATTATGAATATTAGAGAAAAAAATAAAAAAATCAATTTCAAAAAAATTTTTTATCAAAAAAAATCTTTGAAAATACATAGATTTATAATTTTAAATATTGATTTTTTTACATAAAAAAGAACTGTCTCACTTGTGAAACAGTTCTATTTACACTATTTAATTTATTAATTCTGGACCAAAACCGAATCCTAAATATTTGTAAAGTGCATTATTTATTTTATAATCTTGTATTACTCCCCATTTATTCGGATATTTTTTTACATATACTTTAATATCACTTTCCATAAATTTCAAATCATTTCTTTTTACCACATTTAAATAAAATTCAGATATTTTTTCCAATAAAAAACTTTGATATTTATTTTCATTCATTTTTTGAACTTCTTTCTTGTTTTCATAAACTTTTTTCTCTATGTAATTTTGAAGTTCTGAATTATATGCTGTCAAATCAGGTGCTTTCATATGTACATTTAAAACTGCCTCTCCATTTTTTACTTCAGTATTTTTTATTTTATAAGTAATTTTTGAATTTGCAATTACCAAATAATCAGAAGAATTTGATAAAGATACACCAGTTTGACTTTTTGCAACTTCTTTCAGATTATTTTTTCTTTTTTTATCAACATTTGCCCCCAAAATTTTATTTGTATCTTCCACCGAATTTTTCAAAACATTTTTTTTCACATTATTAGGATTAATCTGAAAATCCATAAATTCATAAAAAGCATTATTTACGCTTTGTTTTAAATTATTTCCATTCGTAGTTTCAGAAAATAAAAATACACTAAAAAATAGAGACATCGTTAATATAATTTTTTTCATTTTTCTTTCCTTTCAAAAACTTTTATTAAAAATTATAACATCTTATTCTTAGATTTTTATTTAAAAAGATTTTTTAGTCATTTTCATTTTTTATAATTTTTTTCTTAACATTTCATTCTACATTTTTCAAATAAAATATAGTGTCAATCTATCTATTTCAATTATGTGTCAAAAAATGTTTTTAATATAATTCTAAAAATTTATTACTAGCTTTCATTTACTGCTTAACCACTAGTCAAAGTCATCGCAATAAAATCTATATTTTCAATAGTTTTTTCTGCTAACATAAGTGCTATCACAAGTGAAGAAATTCCAAGTATACTATTTCCAACTGATATTAAATTTAATAATTGATACGATACTCCCATCATTGCAGCAGCCATAAAAATTGTGATTATTTGTATAATTATTATATTTAATCCTTTTTGAGCAATTTGTGATGTACTTTCCAAAAGAAAAAATATTAAATAAAAAGTTGAAAAAATCATTAACATCAATGTTTCAAAAATAATTACAATATATTTTGAAATAATTTTTGCACAAATCCAAACGCAGAAAATTAATAAAATTATTTTGGCGATATTTATAAATATTGCGAAAAATGTTTTAAACTTTAGTACATTTTGTAACAAATTAAGCGGTGTTGAAATAAAATTATCGGCTAACTTTCCTGGAGTTATATTTCTAAATTTCTCGGAGCTAAAAACTATTAAACCTAATTTATAAAACATAGAAAAAAATATTTCTGTGAATTCAGTTAATAAAGTCCCTTTTACTGTTTTGTTTCCAAAAGTATTTTCAAAACCAAGATTTATTTTGTAACTCACTGGCGTAATAAAAATAAAAGCAAGAATTAAATTTTTTATAAAACTTGGAAGAAGCATTTTCAATATTGAATACAAATCTACTTTTTCCACATTTTGCAAAATTATTTTTAAAATATTTATAATCATAAACGCCAAAATAATAAAACCTAAAATTTGACTTAACTTTGATGAAATTCCCCGATACAAAACAATTAATCCATAAAAAAGTGAATTTACCATTCTTTCAATTACACTCCCACCACCAATTTTGACTCCTTCTTTAAATAGTCTTTCAAATCCTTTGTAATTTGTATCAGCAAAACAAAAATTACATATTCCAAAAAATATTGAGAGTATCCGATATTCTATTTTAAAAATTTTTTTATTATTTTTTTTCATAATTTCTCTTTTCTCAATTTTTTAATTAACTTCTTTTATATTCTTCCAAAACAATTTCATTTCCTGTAAAAACATTTAATTTAGTCCCAACTGGTATTTTAATCCGATTTTTTACTGAATTCCAAGCCTTATCTATTGTTTCCATCGAATCTTTTACTGTATTTACAGGATCTGTTATTATTTCATCCCATCTTGACGAATATCTTCGTGCAACTCTAGTCTTTCTATAATCCAGCACTAAATCTGCCACGCTAAATGAAAGTGCGAGCAATGATTTTCCAATCCTTTGAGTTAGTTTTGTATTCAACTTTCCTTTTGCACCAATTTCTCCTTTTAAGTCAATCACATTTGACTTTTCAAAAACAACCGTCTTGTTATTTGGAAGAATAATTTTGTCAACCATCATAAGCATCCTTGTATCGTTATTATTTTTCAGTGTGGAATAATTTCCAATTATTTTGCTTCCCATCGGAATCAGAATTTTGTGATGTCCATCTTTGGAATAGACGTTTTCAGAAACTATAGCCATAAAATAACTGGGAGTGTCGCTATTCATTTTTGTTGAAGTTACAATTGGAATATAACTTCCCTGTTGCAGTGAAAAAGTATTTATCCCATTTGCTTTAGCTTTCGTTCTTATCTTTTTCTCAGCACTTTTATCAATTTTATCACTCTTATCAACATTCAAACTAGAATTATCATTTTTACTCAATGAATTTAACGCTCCAGATGATGGTTTTTCTATATTTCTTGGATGATACTCAGGTTTTTCAGGTTTAGAAATATTTCTAAAGGAGTAAATTTTATTTTGTTCATCGGATGAAATATTTTTATTAATTTTTTTTTGTATTTCATTTTTCGAAAAATCTTGAGCTTCAAAATTTTTACTTGAATGATTTTGAGTTTTGGAAATTTTATTTTGACTTTCGTTTTGATTTTTACTTTGAGATTCATTTTGATTCTCATTCTGAGCTTGAGCTATATTTTGATTATTTGAAATATTTGCACAATTTGGGTTGTTAATGTTATTCGGATTATTTAAATTAACTGTATCGCAAGGCTCATTTACATTTATTGCACTACTATCATTTTGATTTCCTAAATTAAGATTTTTATTTTGAGCTTCTTCTGGATCAACTTCACCATCATAAACTGGTTGCTCCATATTTTGACTTAATTCATTTTGATTTTTATTTTTTTTAATTGAATTTTTTATCACACCAGGAATTGCAAGAAGTCCCACAATTATTGAAAATCCACCAATTGCAACATAGATTGGCAATTTCTTCTTAAACTTTCCACCTTTTTCTAAATCTTTTTTTGATTCATCTTCAAAATCTGAAATATCTCCAATGTCATCTTCCAATTCAGTTTCATCAGCTTCCTCAATTATCAAATCTTCATCTTCATATTTTTTCAAATTATCTTCATCCATTTTCAATTTCCCCCTTTTATTTATGTTTAATTCTAACTTGTTTTTTCCCAAGTTTGAGCACCGCTTCCTTAATTTTCCTATGAACAATTATTTTATTAAATTCATATTCAAAATTAACCACCTCAAAACCATTTCCACTAGTTCCTTTTACCATTATAACAGGCGCTTCCTGTATTTCTTCAGGCAAAATTATGACAGTTTTTATCCCGTCAGTAAAAACTTGCGTCGGAGCAAAAGGTAAATTTTTATTTGTCACCATATAATTTGAATCCATTTTATTGACATCCATCAAAATAGAGTTTTTATTAAAGTCTTTTTTAACTGGAATTTTTGTCTTCATATCATTTTCAGAAGTCAAATAATTAAATTTCACAAATGGATTAAATATTTCAAGAGTCGAATACAAATTAAACATATAAATCCTTTTATTTGTTATGACATTAACATTTGAAGTTATATCAAGATCTGTGGGTCTGACAAACAAATAAACAGAATTATCTTCTCCTCCAAATTCCTGCTCCATCTCAAAATTAGAATTATTTCCACCAATAACAGCGATAATCTCTTCTTCTGGATCAAACTTTATCATCGTGACAAAATCTGGCGTGACATAAATGTCATAAATGCTGTCAGAATAGTAATCAAAAGTAGTCGCAACCCGTTTTATCGCATCTTGCTTTCCGGAAAGCAATTTTTTTATTTGCATTTTAGAAATACTTTCTTGACTCAAAAAATTTTCTTTATTTTCTTCAGCTTGTATAAAAATTCCAAATATAAGAAAAATTAATGCCTTTATCAAAATTTTATTTATTTTATTTATTTTTTTCATACTATTTTTTCATTTTCCTCCTTTTTGTCTTAAAAATTTTTAAGCATCCAGCTCATCTTCATCAGTAAAATATTTAAACAATAAATTTATTTTATAATTGTCACCAAAGCAAATAATTCTACAAACTGCCATAAGAATTGCCGCTATTACAAATGCCATAAAATTTTTTGTAAAAACATACAAGATTCCTGTAAATCCCATTATTATTTTAAAAATTTGCAGAGGAACTCCCATAATTTCCATTTCATCCATAAGTGATGAAAAAATCTGTCTTTTCTTCATAATTTTCTTGTACGAAAAATATTAAAACTTCGTACTTTCCTTTCTTTAAATTTTTTCAATTTTTTTATATTTTAAAAATTCAATAATTCTTTGATTATCTCATCTTCCAAAATTCCATCAAATTTTTCTCTTACTTTTTCAAAAGTTTCATCTTTAATCCAATTTTCAACAATTTCATCATTATTTCTTTTAAAGAAACCACTTTTTTCAAAATTTTCAATAGTTTTTTCCCTTTTTAAACCAAAACAATTTGAATTTACAATATTTGAAATTTGCAATATTTTATAACCTTTCTGAAGTTCAACATATGTTCCAAGTAATTTAAAAACTTTACTAAAATCTGAATTATAATATCCCAATTCAATTTTAGATTTTTTATATAAAATTTCAATCTTTTCGTTATATTTTAAAATAATTTTATTAGCTAAAACAGCATAAATCAAAAAAGTATTTTTTTTCTCATCAAAATCTGGTTCAATTTCGATTATTTTTGAAATTACCAAAGAAAAATTTGAATTAACAAATTCAATTTCTATAATAAGTTCAAAAAATTTGAAAAATTTCTTTTTGTATTCTGTACTTTCTATCACTTTTTTTATATGAGTTTCAAAAATTTTATTTTCGTAATATAATTTAATTAAAAAAAATATTTTTTTATCTTTAATTTTATTTATTAAATATCTCAAATCATAAATTTTATTTTTATACTGAAGATAAATATTTTTTTTGCCAAAATCTAAAACAACAAATAAAAAAGCTATCTTTTCATTTTCTAAATAAAAATTTCCAGTAAGTTTCATTTTTTCCCCTTAATTTTTTTAAAAGTTAATTTTTTAATTTCTTTTTCCAATTTATTCACTTTTGTTTTTAGCCTAACTTTTTCTCCTTTATTCTGAAAATACATACAAATAAAAATTTCTGAAAATTTCATAACTAACACTTTGTTCTCCAAAAAATTATCGTCATAAATGCCATCTAATTCATTTTTTTCAAGAAAATTTGCAATTTCATTGTCACTCATAATTTTTTTTAATTCTTCACTTTTATTTTCAATAAATATTTCCAATTTGTTTTTCATCCATATTAACCCTTTCTAAAAACTTTTAAATATTTATTTTTTCAAAATCAATATTTTCTTTTAGTTTTTTTATTTCTTCTATTTTTTTTTCCATATTTTTCTTATTAAAATAAAACTTAAAATTTTTACCGCAATAAAAACATCCATCGTTTAGTGCCCTTTTAAATAAATTTATATAACTTTGCGCTTCTTTCAAAACTTCAAAATTAATTTTAGAAAAATCATAAAAATCGTTTGAATTTACAAACCAGAAATAATTTTCTGTTTTTTCCAAAAAAATATCAAGATATTCTTTCTCTTCGATAAAATCAAGATTTTCACTAATAAAACTTCCAGAAAAAATAATCAAATAGATTACATCGACAACAATTTTTAAATACAAATTTTTGAATTTTTTATTTAATGAAATAAAATATTCAGTTTTTTTTATTTTTTCAAAAGTAACTAAAATAACAAATATTTTGGAATAAATAAAAAAATAGCTTTTTTCTTTCTCGATATTTTCAGAAAATTCAATATTTATAATAATTCTTTCATCAAAATTAATATTTTCAATTTCATAATCTAAAAAAATTTTTTCCTCTAAATATTTATTTTTTCTAAAATTAACCTCACAATTTAAAATTTTTTCCAAATAGTTCACAATAAATTTATATTTTTTTATATTTTTAATTTTTTTATTTTTTAAAATTTTATAATTTTTAAATCCAAAAAAATTATTTTTTTTCAAAATATTAATTTTATTTTTTTGATATTCAGACAAAATTAAAGTATAAAAATGAATAAATCTAATATTTTTTTCCATAAATTACCTACCTTGAAATAAAAAATGTTAAAATAATTATCATCATTTGTAAAAAAAGAATAAATAACAAATAAAAATTATATTTTTTTATATTCGGATTATAATTTACAAATATCTCAGAAAATTTTTCGTATGAGATTTGTAATTTCAAAAGAAAAAACATAATAAAACTAATAAAAATTATCATTATCATCTTTGCATCTAAAAACAATGAAAATAAAAAAATTACAAAAAATATGATATAATTTTTTTTATCAAATTGTTTTCTTTTAAACTCAATCTTAAGTTTACTTTTTTTCACAAAATTTTCTTCCATCGTTTTAAAAATTTTTTTTAAATACAAATTGTTTTCTTTTGAAATTACAAAAAACAAAAATAATATTTCTAAAATTATTAAAACCAAAGTTAGTCCTTCCATTTTTTATCACCATTTTTTAATTTTATATTAATCTTATAAATTAATTTTACTATATTTTTTAATTTATTTCAATAGATAAAATCAAAATTTTTAATTTTTTTTAAATATTTTATATTTTTTTTATATAGAAAAGTGAAATAAATGTGTAATTATCAATACTTGATATGATTTTTCAAAAATTTGACTTTTTTTAATATTTTGTTGTAAAATAAAAATGTAAAATATATATTTTATTTAATTTATTTTAAGTAATATAAAATAGGGGGGATTTTTATGGTAAATAAAAATAATATGGATATCTTAATAGATGTTTTAGATTCAGCTGATAAAAAAAATTTACAAAATTTCAAAAAAAATGAAACTAAAACTGAAAATTCTATCATAAAAAAAGAATCTGAAATTTCTTCAAAAACAGAAAATAAAGAAAAATCAATCGAAGAATTGAGAAAAGATGTATTAGAGAATGCTCAAAAAATATACAACAGAAATCCAAGACCAAAATATGTATGGGAAAGTCAAGGACCAAATTATTATGATTGCTCTGGGTTTTCCCAAAGTATTTACAAAAATGCTGGACTAAAGATTCCAAGAGTTTCTTCTGAGCAATCCAAATTTACATCTAAAACTTTAAAAAAATCCGAATTAAAACCTGGAGATTTAGTCTTTTACGGCAAAGACGAAGTCAATCATGTAGCAGTTTACATGGGAGATGGAAAAATTATGGAATCCGGTGGCGGTAACTCAAGAAATAACACTCCAGCTAAAGCGGGAGTCGGAATTAGAATAAGAAACATCGACGCTAGAAAAGATTTTAAGGGAGGAATTTCTTTGGAAGATGTCGCAATAAAAAACAAAGTTGTAAGTAAAACCGAAGAACATAAAACTATCCAAAATAACGACCGTCGTTTTGAAGAAATTTTCAAATATCTTTTAAAAGTGGAAGGTGGTTATTCCAACGACAAGAACGACAGCGGCGGAAAAACAAAATACGGGATTACTGAAAGAGAAGCTAGAAGTCATGGATATAAAGGCGATATGCGCAATTTATCCTTAGATTTTGCAAAAAAAATCTATGAAGAAGACTATTATAAAAAAAATCAGTTAGACAAAGTTGAAAATGATAAAATTGCCCTTTCCATTTGTGATTTTTCAGTAAATTCTGGTAGTTACGGAGTGAGAAAAGCTCAAGAAACATTAAATAAAATTAATGGTACCAACTTAAAAGTAGATGGTGTACTCGGTGAAAAAACATTAGAAGCATTAAATGAGATAAATCCTGAAACTTTCTTAAAAGAATATCATAATTCTCAAAGAAAATATTACAATAGTATTGCTTATGGAAAAAATAAAGTTTTCTTAAAAGGATGGCAAAATAGAGTTTCTACTAAAGAAAATACTATTAGAAATATGAATACTGTTAAAAATAATTCACAGTCATTCACTAGATAACTTTAAAAAAATTATTTTAGTTTTTAATCTAGTTTCTAGAATTTATAAAATGTGCCTAAAAATTTTTTAAAATATTAGGTACATTTTGCATTATAAAAAATTTTTTTATACTTAAAAAATAAAAACAAAAAAGGAAAATTTGGGGAAAAATTTATGATTATAAATTATGGAAATAGCATAATTGCTAAAAATATTGAAAATGTAATTTTATTTGGAAAAATCTCAATGAAAACTGTAATTTTAAATATTATTTTTATCGTTTTTATTCTTATGGTTTTAAATATTCTCTACGAAATTTTTTTAATTTCAATTGAAGATAATCCGTCCAAAGTAATATCAAAACTCACAAATGAATTAATTTTTTTTGGATTTATATTTTTTATTTTAATAAACTGGATAAGCGGACTTAATATTTTGGAAAATATTATTGAACCTGTAATCTTTAAAAAAATTCCAAAATATATTTTTAATTTTCAAATTGAAGGAAAAAATTTATTTATTGAAAATGGAACTTTATTAAATTTAGATATTCTCTGGAAAACTCTGGAAGAAATTCCAAGACGAATTTATATCTTAAAAGATACTTGGACTATATTTTTAGAATGGATTTTAAAAAGTAATTTAGGCACTACAATAATATTAATATTATTAAAGATTTTTATGTATTTTGTTATTATTATATTTTTTAGTGATATTCTGCAACTTATTTTAACTGTCCATTTAATTTATATCTTTTCAGGAATCTCATTTATATTTTTAGTATTTAAACCGCTAAGAGAAAATTATGGACTTATGATCCCAAAAATTCTTATTTCAACTTCAATTCAATATTATTTAACATTTATTTTGGTTGGAATATGTGTTGGATATTTAAAATTTATTTATTCAATTGGTGGAAAATTTGTATATATCATTGCAATTTTTCTTTTGATGGGAATAATAAAAAATATGATAAAAACTATTAATCAAATTGGAACAAAAATTTAAAAAGACTCTCTTAAAGATGAACTTAACCAAAAATCTTGAATACAAAAAATCAAGATAAAAAGTTTAACTCAAATAAAGAAAGTCTTTATTTTTTTATTTAATATATATCTGAGATATATTTATAGATTGAGCTTGGGAAGAATCACTTGCGCCTGACATATCAGAAATAAGTTTGGGACCAAACCAGGTTCCACCTATAATAATTCCATAAATTACTAAATTTTTGAATAATTCTGCCAAATCTAATTGCTGTCCTCTATATAAATTAAAAACTGAAATTGCAAACATAAGTAATCCTCCTGCCGTAACAATCCACTGAATCCAAGGAAGAAAACCCATTATTCCACCTAAAACTCTGTTAAATACCGTATTTGTCGCCATATTGGTATTTGTATTCACCGACATTCCCAAAAGTTGCTGATTTGCTGCATAAATTAAATTTGTTGATAAAAATATTAATAAAACTATTACTGTTGTAAAATTTTTTCTCATTTTTTCCCCCTTTAAACTTTTATTTTTCTAATATTTTATTTGCAATTTGTAAATCTTCAAAACTTATTTTATTTTCTTCATATTTATATTTTAAATAATCTTTATTTAAATTTTTTAAATATTTATCTTTCTCGTCTATTTTTGAATATTTTTCCAAATAAATATTTGACAAATTTTCTATCACTGACTTTGATGTATCATCTCCAGCTCCGACATATGCCAATTCAAGTTTTGACAAATTCAGCTCAAAAAGTCTTGTTCCATATTTGGAATTATAAAGATACTGCCTTTGTCCAAATGCTTTATCTAACGTGGAAATTGCAATCTGTGAAAGATTGTAACCTTCATAAAGTTTTTTGTGCGTACTTAGCGCATTTTCATTTGGCAAAAATATTTTTGTCATGCATGCATCTTTTATTGTAGCAGCTATACTTGATTTTTCTATATCATTTAATGACTGTGTCGCAAAAACAACTTCAGCATTTGCTTTTCTTAAAACTTTTAGCCATTCTTCAATTTTTGCCTTCATTCTTTCGTGACGCAAAAATACCCAGCATTCATCAAGAATAATCAAAGTTGGAATATCTTTTCCCAATTTTTCACTTTCGATTTTAAAAAACAAATATTCTAAAATTGGCAAAAGCACTTTAGGTTTTTCCATAATTGCTCCCATTTCAAAAGTTAAAAAATTTGTATCTTCCATCACATCACTGTTATTATCAAAATAACTCCCATAAATTCCCTCTTGTGAATAAACCCTTAATGCTTCCTTTAATTTTTGAATTTGCACAAGTTTTACAAGTGTGCTAATTGTACGCATTTTGACTTCCATTTTAGATAGTGAAATCAATGCATCATATATTTTTTTCCGATTCACTACATCTTTTGCTAAATTTTCATCTTCCTGTGCAATAAGTCCCATCACCCAATCCATCGCAAATTCCATATTTTTTAACTTATGAATATTTCTGAGTGGCTGAAACGCCATATGGTTTTCACTTCCTAAATCATAAAATCTGCCACCTGAAGCCATTGTCAAAACTTTTGATGACGCTCCTTTATCAAAGACAAAAACTTGTGCAGGACTTTTCTCATAATTTTTACCATTTTTATCGCTAAAAACTTTACTTTCATATTTCAAAAAATTTAAAACCATCGTTCCTAGCAAAACAGATTTTCCTTTTCCCGTAGGTCCCAACACAAGCGTATGTCCAACATCTTTATCAACTTTGTTATTAAAATGAAAAATTCTGTCATTCGTTATCGTGTCAAACAAATTTGGCGCATTTATACGCTCATCCCAGTCATTCCCTTCAAAAACTGAAGAAATTGGAAGCATATATCCTAGCGACTTAGAATTCATTGGACTCTTTCTCATATTTTGCTTTATATTGGACGGCATTGCCCCAAAATAAGCATCTTTTACATTTAATTTATCATCTAAGCAAGTAAAACCATGGCGATTTATAATTCTAATGACTAAATTAACTTTTTCGTTTAATTTTTTCAAATTCTTGTCTGAAATTATCACAGTAAAAGTGTAATATCCATAAGAAACCTTGTCCGCTTCGAGCTCCTCTCTTGCATATTTCGCTTCATAAGTTTTTTTAATTCTATTCTCATTCCCGTTGTCAATATTCCCACGAGTATTATTAAACGCATTCAAAACAATTTGAATCATATTGTATCTTTTTCCAAACTGATATTTTTCAATATTTCTTATTGAAGAAATCGCCTCTTCTTTGGAAAGTCCTATCAATCTGGTCACACTTCTAAATGGAAATTTTAATTTTTCAAGTTCTGAAAATATTTGCGGTACAACTTCACTTGGAAATAATTTTATGCTCACAACTTTTGTATACGAATCGTTTGCTTTAATTGCACCATTTTCAATTTTCATCTGTGAACAGCTTAACCATTCATCAATTGGAAAACTTAACGGTGGAACTTTCAAATTAACTAATGGCAAATTTGGATTTATCGTTCTGTATAAAAAATTTAACAATTCACTATTTTCCAAAACTTTAATGTCTAAAACTGCATACTCAAGCCTAAATAAAATATCTTCCAATTTTCTGTTAAATTCTTTAATCAAACTATCAAATTGTTTCAAATAATCTTTTTTCTTAAAAATTCCTTCGTTAAACAAAAATTCATCAATATTTTTTTCTTTTGTGTAATCATACAAATATGAAATTGTCAAATAATGACGAATTTTATAAAATTTTTTCTTTTTAAAAAGCTCACTTCGCATTTTATGACCAATAATCGTAGGAATTGGAGAAAAATCACTTATTTTTTCTTCTTCTCTTTTTATTGGGATTTTTTGCGTTTCATAATGAAAAATAACTCCGCTATCGACTTCCTTCAATGTTTCATTCAAATTTTCTAAAATTTTATCAATATCATCAACATAGTCCAAATCTTTATTAATAATTTCAAAAATTCTGGCAAATCCTCCATTTTTCAGTAAAAGTGTATTTTTATCAATCATTCTTCTATACGGAATATAAAAATTCACGCTGTCATTAGTTGCAGTCAATTTAAATTTGTCATTAAAATTTTCAGAAACAAAAAAATTTCTTTTTTTATTTTTATCTTTCATTTTTCCCCTTTCAAAAATTTTTTTAAAAAAATACTTTATATTTTAAAATACAAATTATTCATCTTCTAAATTTTGATTTATTTTTTCAATATTCACTGCTTCTCCTTCTGGAACTTCGCTAAATTCACTACTTTTCACTTTTTCATTATAGTTTTTCAAATCATTTTCGTATTGAGCCATCGCATTTTCATATTCTTTTTTTCTATAATTTTCTTCCTCAACTTCTTTTAAATATTTGTGCCATCTCGAAAAATAATAAAATTCTCTCACATTTTTATATTTTTGCAACTGAATTTTTAAAAAATCACTATTATCATAAATTTTATTTTCATCATTTGAATTATCAATCGAATTATCAATAATTTCTATTTTTGGTTTTTCATTTTGATTGCAAAAAACAAAACTTGAAAAAATTAAAAATAAAAATATTTTCTTCATAAAATTTTCCCCCTTCGTAAAAGTATTTTAATTTATTTTAGTTTCTAGAATTATTTTTAAATATATTTTTAAAATTAATATTATTTATCAAATCATCAACTTCATATATTTCTTCTTTATCATTAATTTTAATATTACTTTTTGAAAAAGATAGTTTTCTTTCTTTTTTATCTTTTTTATTTTCTTTTTTTAAAAAATCTTCTTTTTGAATTTTGTTATAAATTTCAATATATTTTTTTATTCCTTTGCTATTTTTTATATAATTTTCTCTACTTCTCTTATATTCTTCCAACTCTTTCTTATCAAGTTTTTCAATATTTTGTTCCAATATTTTTATTTCATTATAAATTTTTTTTATATTTTTTTCATATTTTTCAACGCAACTTTGTAAGGAATGTAGTTATACGAATAATCTTTATATTTTTTTTGCTGTTCTTCAGAAAGTTTTATATATTGTTTTTCTTTATCATAACAACTTTCTGTGTAAATATATGGAATCTTTGTCAAATCACTGTACTCTTTTTCCTCAAAATAGACAATCTTATCACTTTTTATTGGATTTCTTCCCGCAAGTTTAACTATTATTTTATCACTGGGAAATCGTCTAACTTCATCTGGCGTAAGTAAATCTTTTCCCAGAAATTGCTGACTTTCAGATTTTATAATCGTTCCAATTGTCTTATTTGACTGAGTAAACTGCTCCACCGTTTCTTTACCCAAAAGTTTTGAAACATAATTTGAAGTAGTTTCATCATTTGAAGTATAAAAAACTTGTGTCTGGCAATTTGACAAAAAACCATTTTCCTTTCCATAAATTTTAAATAACTGATCCAGCGACTGGAGAATTAACATCATTTTCATCCCATAACCAGCTACATACCCAATTCCCTTTTCCAAAATTTCCAACTTTCCAATTGCTGGAAATTCATCTAAAAGCAAAAGCATTCTCCATTTATGTCCTTTTTTATTGATATAATCTATTTCTGGAGTAAGAATATTTACCATTTGCAGCAAAAGTATTTTTATTAGTGGCGAAAGCGAAGTTATATCAGCAGGTGGTACAACTAAATAAAGTGATACTGGCTTTTTGTAATTCATTAAGTCAAAAATTCTAAAATCGCTGTGATCTGTATTCTCTTTTACAACTGGAATTTCAAAAATCGAAAGTTTAACTTTTGCTGAGCCAATTACAGAACCTAAAGTCTGCTCTGGCAAATTTCCTTTTTCCATAAGGTATCTTGCTGCTTTTGGATGTCTTCCTCCTCTAATTATTTCAGCATCATTCGGATACATTTGAAATAATTTATTTCTGACATATTCTTTAATTTCTTCATCTTTTCCAAATTTTTCTATCATATCTTCTTCCTGCGCCTTTTGTAAAATTATTTCTTTTATTGGTGCCGTGTAATTTGGATCTGTTATAAAATCGACCACATCTGCCATACTTGCACTAGATACTGGCTTTTTTTCGCCATTTTCAAAAAGAAATTTTGGATTTTGCAAAAATTTTTTATACATCACATAAAAAATTATTCCAATTAACAAATCTGCCGCCGAATTATTCCAATAAGGATCTTTTCCTCCGCCGCTGTCATCTTGCATAATTATATCGACAATAAGTCTCACATCTTCCATTTCGTATTCAGTCAAAAATCTGACTTCTCCAAGCGGATTATATCCACACGAATTTTTTGATTTTGGAGCAAATCTTAAAATTAAATTATCAAATTTTTCTTTTCTAGCGCCCGAAGTCAGCTGATAATTTTCCCCTTTAATATCAAGTACGACAACACTTTCATTCCAAGAATCAATAAGTGTCGGAATTATAATAGAAACTCCTTTTCCTGTTCGAGTTGGCGCTGTAACACAAATATGAGTTTTATTATTATCTCGCAAATTTATTCCATTAAATCTTCCCAAAACCACACCTTTATCAGATTTTAAGCTCACACCAAAATATTTATCTTTTCCTGGTTTAAAGTCAATTTCTTCAATACCACCCCATTTTGCTGAACCATGTGAATCATTTTTTCTTTTTTTCTTTTTTAAAATAAAGTAAAAAATTAAAATTACTAAATTAAAAATTATGAGATAAAAAATTGCAAAGGCTTTTGCTTTTAAAAAAATGAACTTTGAGAAACATAAATTATTTTCCCATGATAATTTATTTTTTTCCCAGCAAGTGCAAAAGTTCCAAAAAATTTTAGATTCGTTTTTTGAGACAAAATTTTATAAATATGAAAAAAAACTTTTTTTAATATAAAATTAAAAAATAAAATATATGCTAAAATATTTAAGAAAAAATATGTTACAAAACTAATTATAACTTTTAAATTAATTTTATTTTTTTTCATCTTTTTTTATCCCCCTTTCGCACATTCTAAAGATATTTTTTCAACTATTTCAAAAAAAGAATCTATGTTATGAAAATCATAAATATTTATTCCTGTATTCATAATCAAAAATTTAATAAATAAATTTTTTTCATATTTAAAATTATTTCTTTTCAAAAATTCATAAAAAATTTTTTTTACATCTTTTTTCAAAAAAATATTTTCGCTTCCAACAAAAAATTTTCCACTAAATTTTTTAACTAATTTAAAAATAATTTCTTTTTTCAAATTTTCACTTCCAATTCCAATTTCAATTCCATTTTGAACGGTTGATTTTGAAATAATATTTTTTTTATTTTTCAAAAGTTTATCCAAAATCATGCTGTATAGAATATCGCTATCCAAATAAAAAATCAAAAGTAAATTATTTTTCAAAAGTTTTTCATTTTTTTCTTCAATTGGAAAAGATAAAAAATCAGGAATTTCAATATCATAATAATTCAAAATATTTTTTTCTTCGTAAAAACTTTCAATTTGAAATTTTATATTCAAAAAATAAAAATTTTTTTCAAAATTTATTTTAAAATTTAAAATTCTAAAATTCGTTATGTTTTCCCAAAGAAATTCACAGTTTTGAGAAAATTCATAATTTTTATACAACGAATCATCAAAAACAAGATTTAAAGTTTTATTTCCATTCATTTCTTCAAAAATTTTATCAATTTCAAATTCATAAATTTCAATTTTTTCAAAAGTTTTTTTTGCAATTTTTTTTAACTTGAAATTTTTTCTCATTTCAAAAATCAACTCTTTAAAAATAATATTAAAATCTTCATTTTCATAATAATCAAAATCCCAATTTTTTATTTTTTCTTTTTCAAAATTCAAAATCTCAAATAATTCAATTTCAAATTTTTCCCACAAAATATATTTTAGAAGTTCCCAATTTTCTTCAAAAGTAATTTTATGAACATAATTTTTACTGCAAAATTTTTCAAAACTTACAAATTTTTGTAATTTCCCATTTTCAATTCCATCTTTTATTCCAACCAAAAGAATATGTTTTTCATCAATAATTTCATATTTATATAAAAAGCCAAAAGAATATTTTTCAGATTTTTTCGTTTCACAACTATTTATTAAATTTAGCAAATTTTTTATTATATTTTCCAAAATTTTCTCCTACTGCGAATTTTGATTTTCCATCGGTTCTATTTCTATATTTTGAGTTCTAGGATTTTGGTTAAATTTTAAAGAGTTCCCATTATTTTGTTGAATCGGAATTGGATTTTGCAAAATATTTTGACTCACATTTCCAAATTCCACATCTTTTATTATAAGTCCCAATGGATTTAATCTGACCATCGCATTTGAATTAACTGCAACTTTATCCAAAAAAGCTACCATTGTATACTTAGTTTCTTTTTCAGGTGTCCCATTTTGCGAATAAGTCGTTTCCTTAAAATTGACTTGATATTTGTCCTTGTCTATTTTAACAAAACTCTCAATTTCAACTGAAATTGATTTTTGCATTCTCAAAACTTCATTTGTGTTAGTTTTATTAGCAATAAAATCTTCAATTTTTGCTTTTGCCAAATTATTTACAAATGCCATTTTTTCTTTTGTCTGTCCTTTATAAAATTCGCTATCCCTGTAAACAGTTCTTATTTTTTTCACAAAATCAACCAAAAAATATTCAACTAATTTTTCATCAACATTTTGATTATCAGAATTTTTAGTATTCAAGATTTGCCCATTGACGGAATTTTCTTTATCAACTCTTATAACATAAGGAATATAAGGATTTTTTACACTTCTATAAATTAATCCTAAAAGTGTTGCAAAATTTGTCAAAGTTAAACAAATTATTATAAAATGTAATATTTTCAAATATTTTTGAATTTTTACAGTTGAATGATACATCATTTCAACAGATGTCTTCATACCTTTGGAATTATTTAAATTTCCAAATTCATATTTCTTACTAATTTTTTTTATTTCTTTTATATTCACAATTTTCCCCTTTACTTAAAAAATTCAATTAATTAAATCTTCCAAAATATACTTTTTATTTTTATAGTCATAGCCTTTTACTCTCATTATTTCACTTATATAATTACTGCTATCCATTTTTTTCTTTACAGTAATCACAATATTTACAGCTTGTATTATTTCTTCAATTTGTGGAACAGAAGTTATCGAGAGCATATACTGCTCCATCTTTTTTAATGCAGATTGACTGTCATCAGCATGAATTGTGTTAAATCCTCCTTTCGCACCAGAATTCCAAATTTTTAGCAAAATATCAACTTCTTCTCCAGTTCTTGATTCCCCAACAATAACAGTATCTCCATTAAGCCGCATTGAAGTTTTCAATAAATCAGCAAGTTTCACATATTTTGAAGTTGTAAGTTCCACTTTATTGTCACAGTCGCATATAATTTCAGGCGTATCTTCAATTATAATTATTCGCTTTTTTGTCCCTCTTAATTCATTGATACAAGCATTTGCAAGAGTAGTTTTTCCAGTTCCAACTCCTCCAGCAATTAAAATATTTGCTCCATTATGTATTTCTTCCACAAGTTTTTTTCTATATTCTTCCAAAAGTTTTCCAGTATTTACATAATCAGTCAGCGGAAAAATTCTAGACGGTCTTTTTCGCAGTGAAAAAACAGGCTGACCTTTTACAATATCACCCATTAGACACTCAATTCTTTCACCAGTTGGAAGATTTGTCGATAAAATTGGCTCTTCTTCAGAAATTATGGCATGATTATAATCGGCAATTAACTTTATCATGTTTTCTGCACGATCTGCTTCTAAAATTATATCCGTCTTAAATTTCCCCTTTCCAAACATATCCACTCTTATAAATCCATCTTGATTTAAATTAATTTCATTGATGTTTTTATCTTTTAAAAGCGTCATAATCTCTTTTCCAAATTGTGAAAATATAACTTCGCTGTCTTCTCTAACTTTAATAATTTGTTTATATCTATATGGCAATTTTGAAAAAATTGAATCATAAGTTGTAATATAACTCAAATCTTCAAGTCCAATATTGTCAGGATTTTTTTCCAAAACTTCCATTTTAGTCTTTTTATTTTCTTTTTCAATTTCTTTGAAAAAAACTTTTATCTCTTCCATTTATTTTTTTCTCCCTTTTTTCTCCTCTTTTTTTATTGTAGATTTTCTTTAATTATAAAACCAAATTAAAATTAATATTTGCTCCAAAAATCAAAAAAATAAAATCTCCAATCGCCCAAGTCAATCCAATAATAAATGCCGCCTGAATAAATTTCATAAAAACAGCTGCCAAATCTGGTGGCTTTCCAGAAGAAAAAATTTCTGGAATGATTCCTAAAATTGCGACAATTAACATAACTCCAGTTATTGTCCATTGCAAAAATTCAATAAATCCAAACAATATTCCATTTACATCTTGCGTCACTTCCGAAGCAGTTTTATCTATTTCGCCTGCAAAAACTGGAAATATTAATATTATAAATATTATAATTATAAATACTTTTTTACTTTTCATATTTTTCTCCTGATTATTAATCTTTTTTTAATTATAACTTTATAATCTTTTTTTGTCAAGAATAAATTAATTAAAAATTAAATATTTTAAAAACATATAAATTTTATCTTGACTTTTTTTAAAAATAATATTAAAATAAATAAAAAAAGGGGGAGAACAATGAAAAAAATAATTTTTGTTTTTTTTATAACAACCGTTTTATCTTTTACAAACGGCTTGCGATTTATGATGGAAAAAGATAAGATTGATAATTTAAATTTAAAAAATTCTCAATCTGAAAAAGAAATTTCTGAAATTGGAGATGTTGGTATAAAATCTCTTGAAACGAATTTAAATACAGATATAAAATTGATTAACAATCAAAAAAATAAAAAAACTTTATTAAACAATTTGCTCAACAAAATAGTAAAAGAATCGAATACTTATTTGGGAACGCCGTATTTATGGGGTGGGACCACAAGAAATGGAATTGACTGTTCGGCTTTTGTAAAAAATGTTTATTTATCGATAGGAATTAAACTTCCAAGAGTTTCACAAAATCAAGCAAAAGTTGGAAAAACTATTACGCTAGACAAGATAAGAAAAGGCGATTTGATTTTTTTTGAAACAGATAAAAATCGTCCAAATACAGTTTCACATGTGGGAATCTATTTAGGAAGCGGAAATTTAATTCATGCTTCCAGTAAAAATAAAAAAGTTGTCATCGTTCCACTTAATCAAGGATATTTTTTATCAAAAATCGTTATAATAAAAAGGATTGTAGATGTTATATAAAGATAAAAATAAAAATAAAACAATAGACAAAATGTTTAAATATTTAAAAGATAATTTTTTTGATAACGAATTATTATTATTTCATGATTTTAACGACTTAAACTTAAATTACAATTTTGAAACAAAAAAATATTTGAATGAAAATTTTATTTTTCAAAATATAAATAAAATGTTTTTACAAAATAAAATTTCTGAAATAAAAAATTTTGAGAAAAAATTTAATTTTTTAGAATTTGAAAACTTTAAACAAATTTTTGAACATAATTTTGAAAAAGATTTAAAAAAAGAGGTTAAAAACAATTTAAAAAATAACTTAATTAATAAATTTAGCGATTTTGATAATTTATTTAAAAAGAAAAATATTTTAAAATTATCTTTAAAATATTCCATTGATTCAATAAATAAAATAAAATTTTATAATTTTTTTGAATTAAATATTTTAGAGAATGAAAATTTTGAAAATTTAAAAATATATAAAAAAGAAAAAAAGATTTTTGAATATGAATACTCTTTTTATATTTTTAATTTGAAAAACAATTTTTTGAATTTAAAAATTTGGCTTAAAGAAAGACAAAAAAATATAAATTCTATAAATTTAAAAAATCAAAAAATTTTAGATGAAAACTTTAAAAATATTTCGGATAATTTTATTAAATTGAATTTTCTTTGTGAAACAAAAAAAAATAAAGTTGACATTGAAAATATGAAAATAATTAGTCAATTTCCAAGATATTTAAATGAATAACTATATAAAAAAATAACTCTAATAATTTCATTTTGAGTTATTTTTTATTTTTAAAAATTTTTTAAATTATAAATTTTTTTATTTTATTAAATGGCATTTTAGATTCTCCAAAAATTTCTGTCCCCTTCAATCCAAATACTTTTCCAGAATAAATTGATTTTCCAATTTCTCTTATTTTTGTTAAAAGCAAAACTGCGATATAAAGAGTCAAAATCAACTCTAATAATTTTGATATGCTGCTGATTCCACTTTTTTCAATTTTATCAGTCAGCGAAAAACTGATTCCAGCTAATAAAAACATTACAATGACATTCGTCATCGCATAAATTACCGCTCCGATTACCCCAGTTCCAATATTTTTTGTAATCTGCAAAACTGAAAATATAATGATACACATCGAAAAACAGCCAATTACTAAATAATCAATTAAAATTGACATTATTTCAACGGCTACCTTAAAAATAAAATATAAAAATAAAATTCCAGAAAATAACAAAATTAACGGCATTATATTATTGACAACCCCTTGAATATTAAACATCATTTTTATTCCTTGCACCATAATTGAAAATGGAACATCAAATAATTTTGTTAAATAATTTGGCAAATTTTTCATGTTAAAATTTTGTCCTGATAATATTCCACCAATTTTCATTGAAAAATTAAATAATGCTCCTGTATAAAAATTCCAAAAAAAACTGTTTGCCAGAAATAAAAAAATAATACCAATAACTGCAATTTTAGGAACCATATTTTTTAAAATTTGAATTATTATAATTGAATTTATATCTTCAATTTCTAAAACACCTTTAAGAATTCCAATTAAAATTTCAGTAGTTCCCATAAGCAAAAGAAAAGTTGCCAAAATATTTGAAAGTGTCCGTCCAACATTGTCAGTAATATTTCCAACTACTTTAAATAAATTTATAATTATTTTACTTCGCATATCTTTCGTATCTTCCATTTTTCCAATTGGAGATTTTTCATAATTTAAATTTTTTATATAACCATTATTTCCATTGCTTATATTTTTAATTTCTCTCGTTTCATTTGCCATAAATGCTGCTACAGCAATAATTTCCCAATATTTTAACTCTATTTTATCCCACATAATCGGCTTTGTGCCAATATCATTCTCATAATTTAAATTTGAAGAGTTTATTGCATTAACCGCCATTCCGATGTTATATGCTGAAATTCCAGTTGCAGCAGTCGACAAAATTGCACCAAAATTAAAAATAGCTTCTTCATCAAAATTTTGATTTTGAAAATTATTTCTTTCAAGACTTTGAATTTCTCCAAAAGTATTTATAACTGCAAAAAAAATTCCAATAGTTAAAATTAACAATGTCGTCTTTTTTATTTTCATTTTTTATTTTTTCCCTTCTTATTACTTTTTCTCTGATCTTTTTTCAAATAAATTATTTTTATTCTTTACTTTTATTTTTAAATCTTTATTTTTTCTCTTCTTATCACTTTTTCTCTAATTTCTTTAGATAAACTATTTTTATTCTTTACTTTTATTTTTAAATCTTTATTTTGTTCCCTTCTTATCATTTTTTCTCTAATTTTTTTAGATAAATTATTTTTATTTTTTACTTTTATTTCTAAATCTTTATTTTTTTCGTTTTTTTTATCTTTTTCATTAAATTTCAAATTTTCTTCTTTTTCTTTTTTGCTTTCTTTCTCTTTTCCGATTCCTGCTCCGTCCAAAATTGAATTTACAACATTACTTATATTCCACATAATTTTTTGTAAAACTAAAATAATGACTGAAAAAGCTGCAATTCCATCAATACTGCTCGAAATTGATATTGTATTTAAGATTTGATAAATAATTCCCATTATTGCAACTGAAATAAATAATGTAACTGCTTGTTTTATAATTAATTTTATTCCTTCAAATCCAATTTTTTTTGTCGAATCCAAAGTTAAAAAAATTATATATATTGTTGATACTGAAGAGAGTATTAAAGCTGTAAAAATATTTCCCACAAATTTTGATAAAATTCTGCTTATTATCCACATACAAAAAATTAATATCATTATTTTTATAATCATTTCAAAAATTCCAGATAAAGTCATTTTTTGTAAAATATCTTTTAAAATTTCAAATGGCTTTGTCAAAAATATTTTTGAAATTTTTCCAGGCGTTGTATTCAAAAAACTTGTATCTCCAAAAAATAAAATTCCAAATTTATAAAACATCGAAAAAATACTTTCGACAAAATATGTCAAAAAAGTTCCAGAAAATATTTTATTTTTATAAAATTGATTTTTTCCAAAACCAAATTTTAATGAATAATGAAATGGTGTAACAAGCATAAAAGAAATAAAAAGATTTATTACAAAAGTTGGAATTATCATTTTAAATATTCCATAAATATCAATTTGTCCAACATTTTTTAAAATTATTTGCAAAATATTTATAATCATGAAAAAAAGTAAAATATATCCAAAAATTTGACTTATTTTAAATGAAATTCCACGATACAAAATAATTCCACCAAAATAAATCGAATCTATAAAATTTGAAATTATATCATTTCCTCTTAATGTATATTCTTTAAATATTTTACTAAAAGTATCAGATTCAAAATTTGCGAATAATGTTGAATTCATTAAAAATATTAATGCTAAAATAAATCTTTTTCCAAAAAATTTTTTTATTTTCATAATTTCCCCTTTTAAAAACTTTCCGCTAAACTTTGTGCCACACCATAAATAATATTTTGTAAAAAACTTATACATAAAAATATTTTTACCATATTTACTAAATTAAAAGGCGTAATAATAACTCCATTTTTTATCACAGCTTCTCCCAAATTTTGAATTGCCATCGAAAGTAAAATTATGATTGCAAAATTTACAAGATATTGCAAAAATCCACTTATTATTATTTCCAAAGTATTAAGTGCTTTATCTCTTGTAATTTCATGCATTGCAAAAATCATATAAAATAGTCCAACTGAAGTTGAAATTATAAATGAAAGTGTACTAAAAAACATATTTAAAACTATTTTAAAAAGTGTCAAAATCGTCATAAGTCCCATGCCAACTGTAAGCGGACGGAAAAATACAGTTTGCACAATCATTCTTGAAATAGAAAATAACATTCCAAGTGTATTTAGCGAATTTTGGGCAACTTCTTCAGGACTTGTAAACCACTGTAAAATCGTTTTCCAAATTGTCCCAAAAAATCCAAATAGTCCTCCAATTGCATCAGGTTGAGCTAAAATCCCATTTCCAAAACTTGCCACAATTAAAGGAATTCCTTTTCTGAAAATGTGAGCGGCTAAATCAGCATAAGTCAAATATTTTCCATTTTTCATAATAATATTACTTGCTTTTATAAAGTCACTGTAAATATAAGTCGGCAATTTAAATAAAAAAACTGGCACAATAATTTCTTTCATAATTGCTGGATACATTGCAACAAATATAAAATATGGAGATTTTAAACTAACTTCAACCAAAATATTTTTTACAATTTCTTCAATTGAACCACTAAATCCATTTTTTAAAATTTTCCACAAAATATTTATAACAAGCAAAAAAATCATAATGGACATAATTATTCTAGAAAGTTCAACTTCGCCATTATTTAAAATCGAAAAAAAATCTGTCGTACCAAATGAAATTTTATTCTTAATTAAACCCAAACCAATTTTTCCTAAACTATATTCATTTAAAATTTCAACTTTAATTTTTTTATGCAAAAAAATTTTCAAAATTATTTTTATAAATCTAAAAAAATTTATAGTACAAAACAATTATTTCTCCTTTCTTTTATTTTTTTATTTTAAAATTTTATTTTTTTTATTTCTTAATTTCTTAATTCATCTATTAATCTATATCTATTTATTTCTTTCGCTTTTTCATGAATAATTTTTGATGTATTCATTTCTAAATTTTTCAATTTTTCAATCTTTTTTTCAATTTGAACTTGTTTTTTTGAAATATTTTTCAAAAATTCTTTTCTAAAATTATCAATTTCCGCATCAGAAATATTTAAATTTTGTTCTCTAAATATTTTTTTTATTTCTTCATTTGAAGTATTTGCAAATTTTTGAATATTTTCTTCATAAGAACTCTCTTTTTCTTCAGGTTCTTCCACAAACGATTTCATTTTTTCAAAATCTTTTTCCTGATTTTTCAAAATAATATTTTTATATTCAGGATTTCTTTTTTCTCCAAAAATTAGAGTTTTTGAAAAATTTAAATTAATTAATAAAATTGTAAAATAAATAATTAACGCTAAAATTCCTATAAAAATATATTTTTTAGGAAGTTTTACTCCTTTTATAATAATTTCATCTTCCAGCGACAAGACAAAATCAACAATTTTTTTATTCATTGCTTTTTTCCTTTTTTTATTTTTTATTTTTTTATATTTTATTTATTTTCGTTATTTTCTTTACTTTCTCCTAATTTTTTAAACTTTAAATATAATAATTTTTCAAAAAATGTTTTAAAATCTTTTCGCTCAATTTCAACTATTTCAAATTCTGCCATTTCATAAATCAAACTTTTTAATTCCGTTTCTGGTAAAAAATTAAGTGGAATTTTATTTAAAACTGAAATCGGATTTCTCAAAAGAACGATTGCCTTTTTTTGAAAATCGAAAAATTTATTTGAATTTATTTCTTTTATTATAAAATCTTGATTTTTTAATGTCACATCAAAATATTCTTTTATTTCTTCAAAATTATTTTTTCCACGAATATATTTTATCTCATAATTTTTTTCTCTTTCAAAAAAATAAAAATTTTTCTTTTTTATTTTTATAAATATTCTATTTTCTCCATCTAACACAACTCCCAAATAATTTTCCACAACAAATTTTTTCCCATAATTTCCAAATCCTAATTTTTTTATTAAAAATAAAATAACAACTAAAAAAATTAATGTAATAAAGTTTAAAAACATAATTCCCACCCTTTTCTAAAAAATATTTTTAATTTTTTTCGTAAGCGAACCATTTTCTTCATTTTCCAAATAAAAATTTTCAGTTTTAAAATATTGTCCATCTAAATAAATATCAAATTTAGAATTTTTTACTCTAAAATTTTTTATTTCAACTTTTTTTCCAAAAGATTTTTTTTCGCCATAAAAAATAATTTTTTCAAATCCATTCATCAATTTTAAAAACTCAAAATAATTTTTAAAAAATAAACTTTGCACAAAAATTTCATTTTTTGAATTTATATTCAAAAAAATATATTTTATATTTTCTTCTAAAATTCTATGATATTTAAAAAAATTAGAAAATTCATCTAAATTTTTTTCGCTCAACTCAAACGGATTCTTTTTATTAATTTTAAAATTTTTTTTATATTTATATTCCAAATATTCTTTATATAAAACTTCTTTTTCTTCTTTTTTTTTTTTTTCACTATTCAAAAAAATTATTTTTCTTTTAAAATTTTTCTCCATAAAAAATTTATATTCATCTTGCAGAATATCAAAATCTGAAACTCTAAAAATTACCCCATCCAAAAATAAATTCACACAACTAATTTCATCAAAAAAAACGACTGTCACAAATCTCTCAAAATTTTTATTTCCAAACTTTTGTGAAAATGGAACAACAAAATTGAATTTTTTCAAAAGTAAAAAATAAACTTTGATAAAAATAAATTCTCTGTCAAAATAAAATTTTTTATTTTTTAAATTTTTATTTTTATATTCTTCAATAATGCTATAAATATCATTCAAAAAAATTCCCACAACTTTTCGATTCTTCAAATTTTTATTTTTTTTCAAATTTTTTATTTTAAAATTAAAAGAAAAACTTTTATTTCTTTTCTCAAGTTCAAATTTTTTTCTTCACATAATCTTTTTATCTTTTTTTATTTTTATTTTTTCTTTTTCTTTAAATTTTTCTTTATTTAAAAATTTTTTTCTTTTTTTCTAAAATTTTTTCAAACTCAATTTCAATTTGTGCTTTTTGAAAATCCGTTATTTTTTTTATCAGCTCAAAATCATTAAATTTTACACTCTTTTTTTTAACCGTTCCATCTTCACAAGAAACTCCCACAACAAATTCTTTAAGTTCATCAATCAAATTTTTAAAGACAACACTTTTTGCAATTTCAAAAAAATTAATTTTTTTTGTATTTATATTATAAAATTCAAAATTTACAAAATAAAATTTAATTCCATTTTCTATAATCAAATTTTTTTTTATAATTTTTTCAAAATTTTGAAATAACAATTCTTTAAATATTTTCTCTTGCGAAAAATTTTTTTCATAAAAAATATCTTTTTGATTTTTAAATAAATTTTCAGGAATCAAAATTAATTTTTTTCTCACATCAAAAAATATTCTAGCTTTATAAAATCTTTTTGCCAATTCATAAAAATTTTTTTCTTTTTTATTTTTTTCAAAATCAAAATTTAATTTCAAATTTTTTAAAATCGAGATTTCTGCCAAAAATTTTTCTCTTTTTAAAACTTTTTTCCCATTTTCAAAATAAATTTTTTCATATTCAAAATTTTCTTTTATAAAATTAAAAATTTTCATAAAAATATAAATTTCGATAATTTTATTTTTTTTTATTTTATTTTTAAAATTTTCTTTTTTCTCAAAATTTTCTCTTATTTCTTTATCAGTTTCTTCATCAATTTCTTCAAAATATTCAAATTCTTCATATCTTTTTTTATAAATCAAAAATAATT
Organism: Leptotrichia rugosa; assembly: GCF_041200005.1. Taxonomy (NCBI): domain Bacteria; kingdom Fusobacteriati; phylum Fusobacteriota; class Fusobacteriia; order Fusobacteriales; family Leptotrichiaceae; genus Leptotrichia; species Leptotrichia rugosa. The sequence goes on along the minus strand of NZ_CP165644.1, from coordinate 311,182 downwards.
TTTCAAAAATTTTTTCTGAAATTTCCAAATAATATTCATCCAACTTTTCATCGACAACTTCCAAATTCAAATTTTCATACCCAAAATAATTAAAAAAATCTAAAACACCCAATTTATAGTCCACATTTCTATTATCTTTTTTATTTTTTAAAAAACAATCTCTATCTTTTATTGTCATCTCAAAAATAATTTTTTTTCTCTTTTGAATTTTTGAAATTTTCTCCAAAAAAAATTCATTAATTTCATTTTGTTTTTCAAAATCATTCGTCCCATAAATAATTTTAGGATTAAAAACTAAATTTTCTTTTCCAAATGAATCTTCTTTTATTTTACAATTCAAAATATTTTTTACATCATTAAAATAAATACTCACATTCCAAAGTTTTTCAATATTTTTAAAACAAATTTTATAATTTTCTTCCATTTTTCTAGTTTTCCCCTTTTTCCTTTCAAAACTTTAAAATTTTTTATTAAATTTTTTTATTTTAATTTTAAAAATATTTTATTATTTTTTCCAATTTTTTTTCATCAATCAAAAGTTTCATCTCAAATTTAAAATTCTTTTTTTTAAGAATTCCAAAATATCTTGAATCAAACGAAGTCGGTGTATCTCCCATAACAAAAAATTCATCTTTTCTTAAAACATAACTTTCTTCTTTTTTTATATTTTTATTTTCGTTTTTATTTTCATTCAATCCTTTTATCTTAAAAATTTCCCCCTTTTTTTCCCCATTGATAAAAATCCCGCCATTTCTATTTTCTATTTTATCCCCACAAACTCCTACAATTCTTTTAATCAAATAAATTTTTTTCATTTTATTTTTATTCGGAAAATTTTCCAAATATTTCAAATACTTTTTGTCAAGTTCAAACAAAACCAAATTATTTTTTTTATATTTTGGAAAAAATTTTTTAAAATAAATTCCCTTTGTAAGGCTGTTTGTCACATTGTAAGTAAATCTTGAGAAAATAAAAATTATACTAAAAAAAATAAATATAATAACTAAAAAAATATTCTTTTTGAAAAAATTCAGCATATTTATTTTAACTCCTTTTTAATTTTAATTTATTATACCATTAATTTAAAATTAAAACAAGATTTATTTTTAAATTTTTAAAAAATATTGAAAAAATAATAATTTAAAATAATATTTAAATTTTTAAAAAAAATATTTGACAAATTTATAAATTAAATGTATAATGTAACCAAGAAATATTTGTAATTATTTCAATTTAAAAACAATAATCATTTATAGTTAAATAATAAAATCAATTATCAAAAAATTTCTCTACTTTTTATTAACCGATTTTTATCTTTCGGCTTAATGTAAATTAATTTCTCTAAAATAAAATTGTTAATTTGATTTATTTAACTATAAATTTAAAAATTAAAACTTAGGAGGAATAAATATGTCATTAATTGGAAAAAAAGTTGATAATTTTACAGTTCAAGGTTATCAAAACGAAACTTTCAGAGAAGTAAACTTTGAAAAAGATATTTTGGGAAAATGGAGCATTTTTATGTTCTATCCAGCAGATTTCACATTTGTTTGCCCAACAGAATTAGAAGATTTGGAAGATCACCACAAAGAATTAAATGATTTGGGATTTGAAGTTTATTCAGTAAGTACTGATACTCACTTCACTCACAAAGCTTGGCACGATCATTCAGAAGCAATTAGCAAAGTAACTTTCACAATGCTAGGAGATCCAAAAAAAGAATTAGTTAAAATCTTTGATGTTTTGGAAGAAGAATCAGGAATGGCTTTCAGAGGAACTTTCATTGTAAACCCTGAAGGAAAAATCGTTGCTTACGAAGTAAACGACGGTGGAATCGGAAGAGATGCTTCAGAATTAGTAAGAAGAGCAAAAGCTGCAAAATTTGTACACGACAATCCTGGATTAGTTTGCCCAGCTAAATGGAAAGAAGGAGAAAAAACATTAAAACCTGGATTAGATTTAGTAGGTAAAATTTAATTCATAAAAAAATTATCCACAATTTAAAAATATAAAATGATTTAAGGGAGTTTTTCTCCCTTATTTTGAATAAATAAAAAAAATAAAATAATAATAAAAATTAAATTAATTTAAAAGGAGTAAAAATGGCTTTATTAGATAAAAATATTGTAGAACAATTAAAAGGATATTTTAATAATATAAATGGAAATATCGAAATGGTGTCTTTTTTGGACGACAGCGAAAAATCAAAAGAATTAGATAGTTTTCTAACAGAAGTTGATGCTATTTCAGACAAAGTTAATTACACAAAAAAAACTTTTGGAAGTGACGCTGATTTTGAAAAAATGCACAATATCACAAGACCAATTTCATTTACTTTATTAAAAGATGGAAAAAAATCTGGAATTAACTTTAACGGAATTCCTGGAGGACACGAATTTAACAGCTTCGTTTTGGCGATACTTGGACTTGCTGGGATGGGTAAAAAATTGGGAGGAGAACAATTAATTAAAGTAGAATCTGTTACAAAACCTTTAAATATCGAAACTTATGTTTCTCTTTCTTGTACAAAATGTCCTGAAGTTATTCAAGCATTAAATATAATTTCTATGGCAAATGAAAATATCACAACTTCATTGATTGACGGAGGAGTTTTCACTGAAGAAGTTACTCAAAAAAATATTCAAGGTGTGCCAGTTGTTTATATCAATGGAGAAAAAGCTTCTGTTGGAGAAAAAACGATTGAAGAATTGATTGATATTGTTACAAATGCCTAATAGCCTAAAATATTTTATATAATTTAAAAAGAAACTATTTCATAAAATTATCTTATGAGATAGTTTTTTTTTATAATTTATTACTTTTTCTAAACAAATCTTTTACCCTCAAATTATTTTTTCTCGCTTTTAAAACCCACGAAATCGATCCTTGTACAAAATACAAAATTCTTAGCCAATTTTGATTTATATAAATATTCTCATCGCTTTTTAAAGTTAAAATATTATCAGAAAATTTTTCTAATGCTTTACCTAAATTTTTCAGAGGTCCTTTTCCAAATTTACATTTTTTCAAATATGGCAACAATTCTCCTGCACCCACACCAACTCCTTGCCCCCATTTTGCCTGAACTTTCTCGCACCAGTTCTTCATCTGCAAAATTGCCAAATGATTTTGTTTTCCTTCATAAAATCCATTATTAACCGCACAATAAATTTTACTTCCAGACTTTATAACTTTTTCCTTCTCAAATTCTACAAGTAATTTTAGTAAATTGGATGGAATTCCATCAACATATAAAGGAAAAAGAAATATTAAAACATCGCTATTGTAGATTTCATTTTTCATTTTATCATTTAGCTTAAAAGAAATTGAATAATATTTTTTTATTTCATTTTCTTTAAGTAAAGACGAAAGATAATTTCCTAATATTTCAGAATTACTTTTAATTGCTTTTGGACTTCCATTTATTAGAGTAATTTTCATATTCCATCATTCTCCCTGATCTTCTAAAAAAGAAACCTTAAAATTTTTTACATCTAAATTTACACTGTTAGCCTTTACTATTTCTTTAGCCGCCATTTTTTCACTTTGTGTCAAATTTTCCCCATAAAAATATACATTTAAATCAAATCTCGTTTTATTTCGTGCGATATGATGCATTTCCTTATTCTTAAATTTAAAAAATGGTAACAAATATGGAATTGTCCTATCCAGCACATTTTTTACAAACGGACTGTAAGATCCATAGACACATTGACTTATAATCACAACTTTGTCTGCCTTTGAATATAATGTTGCTAAATTTTCATATCCATCCCTAATTTTACATTTCCCAGGAGTTTTAATCCAGCATTCAAAGCACCCCATGCAACTTTTAATTTTATTATTATCACAAATTATAAACATATCTTCATCAACTATTATTTTCTTTTGATTTATACTTTCTTTTATTTTATCTATAATTTTTTCTTTTTTTTCAATTTTCCACTTTAAATTTTCTAATTTTTCATTACTTAAATCATGTATAATCAATTCCATATTTTTCACCTTATTTAAGATTTAAACTCATATAGCATAACAACTTTAAAATTTCATTTTAATATTACTTTACTATACAAACTGATTTTATTATCTCTTCTATTTTTTCTTCCCAAATTTCAGAATATGTTATATCATTCATAATCATTATTGTTACTAATCCCTGTACTAATGCCCACATTGCTATAATTTTATCTTGTATAGCTTGATTTGGTACATCTGCTTTTTGAAGTACTTTAGTTGCCTCGCTTTTTAATATATTAAAAGCACTTTGATTACTATTTTCTATTTTTGAAAATTCTGACAATAAATCTATTTTTGTATTACTTCTTGAAATTATAAAATAATAATACTCATGATTTTCGCAAAAAAACATAACATATGTTTTTCCCAATTTTACCAATAAATCTTCGCTATTTTCATATTTTTTTCTCGTCTTAGCCAATTCCATTGCTAATATTTTCCAAATATAATCACTCATTGCTTCAAGTAAATCACTTTTTTTCTTAAAATATGTATAGGGAGCCGCATTACTTACTCCACACATTTTAGCTATTCTTCTTAAAGATAATTTTTCTTCCCCCACCTCATTTATCATTTCTATCCCCTTTTCAATCAATTCTTCTCTCAGATTTCCATGATGATAGCTCTTTTTAGATTTCTTCATTTTATTGACCTTTCATTTATCTTTTCACTGTAAAGATTATACAATTTAATCTTAACACTGTCAAGTTTATTTTGAAAATTTTTTTTATTTTAACTTAAATTTTTTAAATATCTTTTAGCACATCATAAGCCTGATGGCAAATTGGACATTCCAAATATTCTTTCCTTGCACTTATCGGAAAAACTGGTATCCAAAACAAAGTAAACCAGTCACGATATTCCATAAAATTCCAATCAGATGTATTGTTGCATCTTGAACAATGACAGTTTTCTAGCGTTCCTAAATTTTTAAATTTTCTTTTCGTTCCAAATATTAAAATCATTTTAGATACCTCACTTTCCAATTTTTGAGTAAAACTTCTCCCACTCCTATAAAAAAGTGGGAGACTTTATTAATCTTCTTTTTCAACTTCCAGCAATTTCAATCTCAAATCATCTTCAAGCACTTGTTCTTCAATTCCCGCAGGTGCTCCAGTCATCAAGTCTTGTCCCTTATTAGTTTTAGGGAACGGAATTACTTCTTTTATTGAGTCTTCCTTCAACATTGCCATAAGCCATCTATCAATTCCGTAAGCAAGTCCTCCATGTGGTGGAACTCCATATTTTAAGACTTTCAAGAAAAATCCAAATTTATCTTCCAATTCTTCTTGACCAAATCCTAATTTTTCAAAAACTTTTGCTTGTAAATTTTCATCGTGAATTCTGATACTTCCTCCACCGATTTCATAACCATTTAAGACAATATCGTATGAATCTGTCTTAATTTTTGCAAGTTCATTCGTATCAAGATACTTTCTATCTTCTTCTTTAATCGAAGTAAATGGATGATGTTGTGCTTTGTATCTATTTTCTTCTTCACTCCATTCAAACATAGGAAAATCAACTACCCATAAAAATTTAAACGCATTTTTGTCAATTAATTCCAACTCTTCTCCCAATTTCAATCTCAACGCTCCCAATCCATCGTGCACAACTTTATATTTATCAGCCAAAATTAATGCAACTTCATTATTTTTGATTCCCAATTTTTCAATAATTTGTGCCAATTTTTCTTCTGAGAAAAATTTTGCAATTGGAGAATTTATTTCCCCATTTTCATTCATTTTAATATACGCCAAACCTTTTGCTTTAAAGTATGTTTTCACATAATCTTCCAAATCTTTAATATATTTTCTTGAGAATTTTTTTGCATTTGGTGCTACAATCGCTTTCACATTTCCACCATCTTTCAACGCATTTTCAAAAACGCCAAATCCACAATCAGTAGTTTCTTCAGATAAATCAATCAATTTCATATCAAATCTCAAATCTGGCTTATCTGAACCATAAAAATTCATCGCATCATCGTAGCTCATTCTTGGAAATTTTTTAGTAATTTCAATTCCTGTAACATCTTTAAATACTGTCTTTGTCAATTCTTCAGCCATTGAAATCACATCTTCTTGCTCAACAAACGACATTTCCACATCTAATTGAGTAAATTCAGGCTGTCTGTCAGCTCTCAAATCTTCATCTCTAAAACATTTTGCCAATTGGTAATATTTGTCAATCCCAGAAACCATAAGTATTTGCTTAAATAATTGTGGTGATTGTGGCAATGCATAAAAATCACCTTTGTTAGTTCTACTTGGCACGATAAAATCCCTTGCTCCTTCAGGTGTCGCTTTTGCCAAAATCGGAGTGTCGACATCCAAAAATCCATTTTTATTCATAAATTTTCTAATCGAAAACAGCATATCATTTCTTTTAATAATATTATTTAACATTTTCGGTCTTCTAATATCCAAATATCTATAAGTCAATCTCATATTTTCACTAAGATTCCCAGTTTCACTAATCTCAAACGGCAGCTGCTTTGCTCGGCTTAAAACCTCAATTTTTTTCGCTTCAATTTCAATATCCCCAGTTGGGATATTTTTATTTTTACTACTTCTTTCAGCCACAACTCCTGTAACCTTCAAAACCCATTCATTCTTATATTTTCTAGCTTCCTCAAAAAGCTCACTCCCAGAAACTTCCTCATTCAACAAAATCTGGGTAATCCCATATCTATCCCTCAAATCAATAAACACAAAGTGCCCCAAATCCCTAACTTTAGAAATCCATCCCGACAAAGTTACTTCTTCGCCAATATTTTCCATTCTTAATTCATTTAATTTATAATCTCTATACATTTTTTATCCTTTCTTTTATTTATTTAATGATTTTATATTTTATTTTTTTTAAAGATACATTTGATAACCTAAGTTTTTTTATTATTCTTAATTTTAATCAATAAAAATAGTCAAATCTTTTTGAATTTTCAATCCAATTCCTCTTTTTCAGCACAAATCAGCTCAATATCTTCAAATGCATTTTCTATCGCTTCAATGTGGTACATTTCATACATATCAAATATTTTTTCAGTTACCAAAAGTTTATCCCACTTTTCTAAAATATTTTTTGCATTCTCATTTTTCCATTCTGCATATTTTTCGAGCAAATACACAAAAAACTTCATTTTTTTAGACACCGCTATCACCTCTGATATACACAGAATTTCTAGGATCTCCAGTAATTTTCTCATTTTCCCACATGTCTAAAATTGCTAATGGACTAAATTCCCACATTTCCAATTCAAAATCTGAAAGCATTTCATAAGTTTCTGAATACAAAAATTTTCTCATTGATTCCATTTCACTAAATCCATATTTTTCTGAAATAAGTTTTATCACTTCACTATCGTAATTTGCCAAAATGTCTGAAAATATTTCTTTCATATTCATACTTGCATCAACTCCACAAACTTCAATTTTTCCAAAGCCTTTTCTGTCTTAAATGCATATTGATCTTTTAGTTTCTGTGGCAATAATCTTTTCAACGCTTCTTTTTCATCATATATCCCATTTAAATATAAATTTAAAACTGGCATTGTTGTGTCATTTGCCACTGCTCCAATTACAATATCTAAATCTTCATCAAATATTTTACTTGTTCTATTTTTAGAAATATATTTTAACCACTCCTCATTTGCATATTCAAACTTCAAAACTTTTAAATTTTCTAAATTAACTTTTTTAATTTCAAATCAATGCCAATAAATTTAACTAATTATCGAACCAGTTATCAAATAAATCAAAACTATTATATCACACTTTGAATTTATTATACTTTTCACATCAACAATTATTATAAAAACAACTCAGCACATTCCATAATGATATTTTTCATATTTCCTTTAAACTTGTGAACGACAAAAAATCCAGTTAACCTTCCAAGAATAATAGCAATTCCATTTACTACATTTCCAAAAAAATTACTTTCTAGAATTTTTAATTAACAATCTATACTTATAAATTTTTCTTTTAAATGAATTCTTCGCATTATACTTGAAAAAATATATATTTTGAAAATTTAATATTTATTTTTGTTTATATTTTTTTTCATCAATAAATTTCTTAACTGCATTTAGCAAATCATCCATTAATAAGACTATTTCATTATAATAATTTTCTAAATCACTTACCGTATAATCGGAACCAACTTCTATAAAAGATTTTCTACCGTGTGCTAAAGCATTCCTTTCATTTTTTATGTTATCTAATGAAAATTTATGATTTTCTGGATCTTGGCTTCGTGATCTAGAATTTAAAACTATTCCGTGTAATTTACACATTTCTCTCAAATTTTTAGCACCTACATTTCCCGATAAGTTAGATAAGTTTTTTATTTCAAATTTTAAAACTATCCCATTAGCGATTTCTTCAATAATCTCATTTACTTTATCTTTATAAGTATTAAAATTTGAATTCTTTTTAAATGAATCTAAAAATTTATATTCAATAAATAATTTTTGAAAGACTTCACTAGCTTGTAAATAAGTTATATTTTCATATTCAAATTTTTGATATATTGAATCAATAAAAAGAAAAACAGAAGCTTCTATAAAATTATATAATAATAAAATAAAATTTGAACGAAAAATTTTAAAAAAATCATTATAAGTAAAATTCATATTATCAGCATTATAATTAAAGTCAATAATTGTTTCTTCTATTTCTCCTAAATCATTTTTTATTTTTAAATTCTCAAATTTTTCTAATATATTAAAGCAATATCTTAACTCATTTTTCCTTTTTTTATATTCTGATATCATGATGAATATTATCTCCTAATAATTTATTTTTTACAAATTCAATCCTTTCTACTAATTTAGATTTATTATTTGCACTATCGGTAGTTGTTACTTTTTTAAATTCTTTTGACTCTAACCATTCTTCTATATTTGTGTTTAGTTTTTTATTTTCATTTAAAGCTAAATTTACTCCGACAGAAATTGCTTCAAATCTAGTTCTTGGAGTAGATATTGAGCTTTTTGATTTAGCAAAACCATTAGGAAAATATTTCTCTACAAATACTAACATATTTTCAAAATTTTTTAATAATCTTTCTTTATCAAAATCTCTTAAATTCTTTTTTACATAATCTTCCAAAAAATTAGTTACCTTTCCATCATATTCATCTAAACTATCTGAATATGCAAAAAATCTAAGTACTAATTCTAAATTTTCTTTCTTTTTTTGTTTTTCCAGAGAAATTGGACATAATTTTTTATATTTTTCATTTTTTGAACATCTCTTTAAAAATTCGATAAATTCTTCATCAGCATAAGTACCTAACAATACTTCTATTGGTTCTAATTTTTGACTAGTCGTATTAAGTCTGTTAAAAATTTCTTTTCTGAATTCATTATTTGTTTTTTCTTCTAAAAGAATAACTCTCAAAGCTGTATTTTCAAATTTATTTTTAAATTTTTCAGGTAAATCATTAAAATAACAATTATTTAAACTTTTTAATTTTTTTAAGCCTTCTAGTTTTAATTTATTTTCTAAAAAGAAATAAACACTTTGTAATCTTTGAGCACCGTCTACAACTTCTAAAATTCCTTTATCTTTATCTTCATAAAAAAACAAAAAAGGTATTGGAAATCCCATTAATATAGATTCTATTAACTTTGATTGTTTATCAATAGTCCATACAAATTCTCTTTGATAATTTGGAATAATAATTTTTTTATTTTCAAACCTTCGACAAATAGATTCAATAGGGTAATCTACTGTATCATATTTTATTTTTTCTCTATACCTTTCTATTTCTTTATGAATTTTTTCTAAATCTTTATTCATTTAAAACACCCCTTTCATATAAATGATTTATTATTGTTTGTGCTATATATTCAGCCAATTTCGGAGGAACTGCATTTCCAATATGTCTTGCTACTTCTGTTATTTTGAATTTTTTTTTATGTTCTACAAATTTATATTTTTTTGGAAAAGACTGAAGAATAGCTCCTTCTCTTATTGAAATTGCTCTGTCTTGTTCAGGATGTCCATATCTTCCAGTTCCATAATTATAAAATTGTGTTGTTAAAGTAGGAGCTACATCATCCCATTTCATTCTTCCAAAAACAGATTTATAAGTTAATCCTGTTTTTTTCTTATAGCAATTTGGTTTTATATTTTCAGCATAACTCCCAAGTTTTTCCAGAATAGAATTTGAATTCTTTGAAGATTCAAATCACTCAACTTAGAAGCTCTATGAATAAAATCTTTTTTACTTATTTCTCCCGCTTTTATAGGAGATAGATTTTTAATAGCTTCTCTTACTGTTACTTTTTTTATATCTTTTTTCAAAAAATTAATTTCTCCAAATTTTGATGCTAATAATAATAATCTTTTTCGTCTTTGTGGTACACCATAATTTTCAGCATTGTGTACATCATAATTTACATAGTATCCCATGTTTTTCAATGAAGTATAAAACTTTACAAATATTCTTTCTTTTTGTAGAGTAGGTACATTTTCCATTGAGATAATGTCAGGATTACTTATTTTAATAATTCTTAAAAATTCATTTAGTAAATCCCAATCTTTATGTTTATTACTATTTTTTTTGTCTTTTCTATAATTAGAAAATGGTTGACATGGAGCACACCCCATTAATAATTTTATATTCTTTTCTCCAAAAAGTGAATTTATTTCCTTTTTTGTTATTTCCGTTACAGATTTATTTATAAAAATACTGCAATTATTTACCTCATATGCATATCTGCAAGTTTCATCAATATCAATACCTGCTCTCACTTCAATTCCTGCTTTCTTTATACCATATGTCAAGCCACCAATTCCACAAAATAAATCTACTGCTACAATTTTTTTCATATCAATCTCCTCCTTTCTATAAAAATTTTATAAATTGATACAATTATTTCAAAATCTCTAAAACTTCTTCAAAACTGTATTTTTTCTGCTCCCCAGTACTAAACTTCTTAACCGTGATCACATTTTCATCTCGTTCTTCTTCCCCTAAAATCAACACATATTCAGCATTTTCACGGTTTGCCTTTTTCATTTGTGCTCCAAAGCTTTTTGCATTGTAGTCAAAGTTTACTTTAATACCATTTTCTCTAAGTTCGTTTACTGTTTTCACAAAATACTCTTTTGTATTATCAAAATAAATTACGTAAATTTTTTCTTCATTTTCAGAAATTATAGAATCGTCCATTAACATCGCAATTCTTTCCATTCCAGCGGCAAATCCAATTCCAGGAACTTTCGCATTTCCTAATATTTCAAGCAATCTGTCGTATCGTCCACCCGCTAGAACTGTCGCTTGCGATCCCAATTTATTTGATTTAATTTCAAAAACCGTGTCCGAATAATAGTCAAGCCCTCTAACTAATTTATCATTTACAACATAATTCACGCCCAACAATTCCAAACATTTTTTAGTATCTTCAAAATATTTTTTACTTTCTTCATCCAAATAATCATAAAGTTTTGGTGCATTTTTAAACTCTTCTTGATCACCTTTATCCTTAGAATCCAAAGCTCTCAAAGGATTTTTCTCATATCTTTTTTGCGAATCTTCACTCAATTTATCAAGTCTTTCAAACATAAATTTTTTCAAATCTTCAATATATTTTTTTCTCGACTCAACATTTCCCAAGCTGTTAATTTCCACAACTAAGCCAGTAATTCCAAGCTCTTCAAGAAAATCACAACCCATTTTAATAATTTCTGCATCTAAATAAGCACTTCTCACACCAAACATTTCCACTCCAGTTTGATGAAATTCTCTCATTCTACCTTTTTGCGGTGCTTCGTATCTGTACATCGGACCGTTGTAAAACCATTTCACAATCGGAGAAGACTTATGAAATCCAGCTTCAAGATACGCTCTTACAACTCCCGCAGTCCCTTCTGGACGCATTGTGACATCTCTTTCTCCCTTATCCTTGAAATCATACATTTCTTTTGAAACAACATCAGTTTCATCTCCAACACCTCTTCTAAAAAGCTCCGTTTCCTCTAAAATCGGCGTAATTATTCGCTCAAATCCATATTTTCCAAAAACTTTTTTTGAAGCATCTACAATCGCATCGTATTTTTTCACATCATCAGAATATCTATCTTTCATTCCTTTTAAGGCAGCTATCATATTTTTTTCCTTTCTTAAATTAATATCGTCAATTTTATTTTATAAATTATTATACCACAATTGAATAAAGATTTTAAGATGTGGGATTTCATAATTAATCTTTTCATTCAACATCTTTATTTGTAAAATCACATCTAGTTAACTGCTCCATCGCATGTTTTCTTATCATTTCTTCATCACTTTGTAATAATAATTCCAGTTTTTCTTTCGCCTTAGGAGTATTTATATCCCCTAAAGCAAAACAACATTTTCTCACTAATGCGAAATTATCATCCCAACGGTATTTTTCAAAATTTGAAATTGCTAGTTCGTATATACAGTCTATTGTAGAAGGTAATTCTAGTTGCTGGAGATAAAACACTATATCTTCGTGTTTTCCATGCCATTCTTCTTTTGTTAATTTGCATAAAATATCAACAAATTTTTCACTGTATAATTTGAACATGTAAATTGCTGAAATTAAAATATCTACGCTGTGTCCATTTTTTTCATTATATGCTTTTTCCAACTCTGTTTTTATATACTCTATTCTTTCATCATCATTTTTTAAAAATTCCTTTTGTACTTGTTGAAAACTTATTTGTTTTTTATATTCTTTCCACATCAAATTTTCCAATTTTTCAAGATTATTTTTTTCCATTTTTTATTATTTCCTTTCTAAAATTGATTTCTTTAATATTTTGATTAAATATTTCCAGTCCTTTTCTTTATTAATATTAGTCAAATTAAAAATACTCCATCATTTTAAATTTTGATACAATGCAAAAATTGTCGTGATCTTTTTATAACTTACTCACTAATTTATTTTATTTTTCTCATTTTCTATCAAATTTTTCAAATCATTACTTCCTTCTTCATAAATTATTTTTGCAATAACCCTCAAAATTTTATAAAGTTTTCTCAAGCCGTAAAATATTAAAATTGTCAAAAGAAAAGTTTGTGAAAATAATAATGAAAATAATAAATTTATGTTTTTGTTGATTTTATACAAACTTTTTTCTAAAAAAAGACTAAATACGATATTTCTTAGCAAATAAACTTGCACAGGAATATAAATTGCAGTTGCCATGCGGATTATTTTTAATATTGAAAGCACAAGTTTTCTTATTTCAAACGAATATTTTTCCTCTCTTTGCAAAATTTTATACATAATTTTTTCTTTTGTAATAAATTCCAGCTCAAAATATCTATTTTTTAAAGTCAAAAGTAACATAAAAATTACAGAAAGCAAAAACATCACATAATTAATCTGTTTTTTTATTTTCAATTTTTTATCCACAATGAAAATTTCTTTCCCTTTATTTTTTTGAAAATACCGATAACTACTGTTTAACGGCAAATAAATTCCATTTGAAAGTTTTATAATTTTTCCTGAAATAATATTTCCGCTGTAAATTTTATGTTTTGAAAAAATTTTCACAACATTATTTTTTAAATCAACATATTCACCCTTTTGAGATTTCAAATTTCCATTTTCTTCTTCAAAATTACTTCTATTTTTTTCATAATAAAGCATAAGACTGCTATTTTCCTTGACTAACAAATTTTCAACTCTATAATTTCCTTCCATTTTATTTCTCGAATCAATAATTTTTCCATCTTTATCAACCGACCATTTAAAATGATAATTTTCATTCAAAATTTCAATAGTAGAATTTTTCAACAAATCCATATCATCCACATCATCGCTTTCCAAAATTAAAAAACTCTGATTTTTCTCCAAAAGTTTTTTTGTATAATTCTGAAAAGTAAGATTTTCCAAAAACAGCAAAATTATTCCAATTATTATTTTATCCCATTTAATATGCAAATAAAAAGCACCAATATAAAACTTTTTCGTCATCTGCACCCAAAATAGACTTACCCATCTTATAAAAACCAAACTCATCCAAACTATGACAAATGTTATCCAGCTCACAAAAATCAATAAATAAATGTGATAATTCAAAACTTTAATTTGCCAGGCAATATTTAAAGAAGTCAATATCAACATTGCATAAACTGTGATTTCCAAAAAAAATTGGGAAAAATCCATTATTTTAATTTGATTATTTTTTATTTTCAAATATTTTTTTCGCTTGTAATAAAGCTTTTTTAAATTTTTCTTAGTCTTATTTTCTTCACAAACTTTTCTTAATTCCCATATTTCATTTTCTATTTTTTTTAACATCATAAATTTAAACTTCTTTAAACGAACATCATTTTTCAAATATTTATTTTCATTTCGCATAAGTTTTACTTTTGTAGAAATAATATAAGAAACTATAACCTTATATAAAATTTTTAAAACCTTTATGATTTCTTGCATTTTTTTCCTCCTTTTTTATTTTTTGTTTTTTATTTTTAATTTTTTACTTTCTATAATTTTTTATATTATATAAAAAAGACTGGCACAAGTCCAGTCTTAAATATCAGAATATTTTTATTTATCTAATTTTTACAGCCAACTGCTTTTATACATTCTATAATCCATTTCAGGGAAAATATTATCTCTACTTTCTATTTCAGAAATCCAGCTTTCGTCAAGCGAACCACCTTTGAAATCTTCGTAAATTTTGAATAATCTATTTACATGGTCACTTATTTTTTTATGAGCATAACCCACCATTGTTCCTGTATACATTATAAATTCCCAACAAGAAGTTTGAGCCATGACTAATTCTCTTGCAGCTTGATTTAATGCTCTATATTCCAATTCATTGTAAGGTTCTCTTCCATTTGCAAGTTCTATCATTTTTGCTGCTGCTTTGTGTAAGTGTCTGTAGACATAGTCATTTGAGCCGTCTATCCAAACGTCATAATATCCATTTGCTCCCCAGCTTGACATACTTACATCCACAATTTGGTTAGTCGGATATTTTTGTAAATATTTGTATGGTGTAATTGTTGAAAAGTCTGATTCTGCTGCTGCTCTAAATACCCATTCCAAGAAAATAGGACCTTCATACCACCAGTGTCCGTATAATTCTGCATCGTATGGTGAAATTACAATAGGTTTTCTATATTTCATTTTTGAAGCCAAAAATTCAATTTGTTTTGAACGGTTAAACACAAAATTGTAAGCGTGTTCTTTAGCTCTGTTATAAGCTAAATCAGGGTCATAAACAGCTTTGTAAGTACCTTTTTTATCTGTAATTGCGTGATATTTTATTCCGATATTTCTTCTTACGCCGTCGCTATGTAAATAAGGTTTTACATAATCGTAGTCCAACTCATATCCAGCATCTTTATGGAACTCTCTGTATACTCCATCTCCAGGATACCCGATTTCCGAACTCCATACTTGCTCTGATGATTCCAAATCACGTGCAAATGCCGCAACATAATTTCTTGTATAAACAGGTGAATAAATACCATAAACTGGTCTTGGATCACTATGCATTATTCCGTGAGCATCAACTAAGAAGTAACGGAATCCGTGTTTTTCCAAAAACTTATCTTGTCCAGGATAATAAGCACATTCTGCAAGCCATATTCCTTTAGGTTCTCTTCCAAAGTTTTTTATGTAATCTTTTTTTGCCATATAAACCTGAGCGTTTACTGCTTCTGGATAATCTTTCATAACAGGTAAAAATCCATGTGTCGCTGTAACAGGTATAATTTCCAAATTCCCTTGATCCTGAAATTTTCTAAATGCTCCTACTAAATCTCTTCCGTATTTTTTCTCAAAGACATCTTTTGCTCTTTGGTTAAACCACAAATTATGTTCAGCAACTTTTTTCATATCAGGATAAGGTGCTAATCTTTCTAATTCTTTTTTACAAAATTCAACAAGCTTGTTGATATGTTTTAAATATCTGTTTCTCAACAAATCGTCATTCATCATATTTACAAGTGTCCCTGACATTGTTATTGTCATATTCCAAGGAATATTATCCCTTGTCAAATTGTCAAACATTTCCAAAAGCGGAATATATGTTTCGGTAATCGCTTCATATAGCCAATCTTCTTCCAAAAATTCTTCATATTCAGGGTGTCTTACATAAGGTAAATGTGCGTGCAAAACAAAACTTAAATATCCATTATTCATACTTTTTTTCCTCCATACTCAAATTTTTTATTATATATTATTTATACCACATTTTTTAACTTTTTTAAAGCATTATTTTAAATATCTTTTTTTTATTTACAATTTTAAGAAAATTAATAAAAGATTTTTAATTTACCGCTAACAACTTTTATGTTTACATCTTGATTTCTTCCTCTTTCGCCATCGATGCTAACTCCTATTTTTTCTTCAATTTTTTTAATTTTACAGCTTTTTATTTTCAAAATTCTCACATAATCGTTGTTCATCAAATTATTATTTAACAAATCTAAAAATGTTTTTGAAATATCAAGCGGATTATCAATATTTTTTACAATTAAAATATGTAAAAATTCATCATTTACATCTGCATTGTAAATTATTTCATCAAATCCAGCAACACTTTTTCCATTCAAAATCATAAATAAAATTGCTTTTTCTTCAATATCTTCATAATCTTTTCCATCAAAAATCTGCATTTTTAAATCAAATTTTTTTATATTTGTCAATTCTGTGAGTCCATTCAAATAATACGCAACTTTTCCAATTGTCTTTTTTAAATTTTTGTCTGTATTGTAAGAAATTTTTGAAAAAAGTCCACTGGCATAAGATGATAAAAAAATCTTTTTCCCGTTAATTAAACCAAAATCAACATACTTCGGCTCTTTTATTAAAATATTGTAAATCCAGTCATTGATGTTATTTCCTAAATTTAGTGATTTTCCAAAATCATTTGAAGTTCCAGTTGGAAAAATGGCAACTTTTGGAAACTTTATATTTTTTATATAAATCTCGCTTAAAGTTCGGCTAAGCGTACCATCTCCACCAGATAAAATTAAAATATCGTATTTTTCATTTGCTAAAATATCACAGAGTTTATTATATTTATTTATACTGTAAAAAGTTACTATAATTCCCTTTTTTAAAAGTCTAGTCACTATCAAATCGAAATTATTAAAAATTATATTCGAATTTCCAGATTTCGGATTATATACTAAAAGTGCCTTTTTTAGCTTTTTCATAAATTTTTCCTACTTTCTTCTTGAAATTTTTTGAGCATTTCTTTTATTTTTTTCAAATTTATGTTCTTCTTTTAAACCTTTTAAATTTTTTTCTTCTTTTTCTTTATTAAAAAATATACTTTTTGTTCTAAATCCTATATCGTAACCTTTTGGCTCAAACCACTGTGTTTTGCTTTTCTCAGTTTGAATTTTTTTCTCATCCTTGGTCAAATTATTTCCATTTTTTATTTTAAAATACATTTCAGGATCAACTCTATTTATAAGTCCTTTTCCTCTCATTTCAAAAGCTATCTCAAAATGTAAATGCGGTGCATGAGTTCCACTGGCATTTCCTGTTGTTCCCGTTTTTGCTATCACTTGTCCAGCTTTTACTTCATCTCCTATTTTTACTTTAACTTCACTCAGATGCGCATATCTTATGTATTTTATTGGAAGCGCAGGATTGTAATTAGGACCGTAAAGCTGTTCCCTTGCACTTTCTTTTGGCTTATAATGTTTTCTTTTTATTTTTTCTAAATCAGCCGGATTTACTTCTAGATAAAAATTTAACCCATAACCTGTTTTGTCAACATACAAATCAACAACTTTTCCATCAGCAACTGCATACACATCAGTACCAGGTTCTGCAAAAATATCAACTCCTTGGTGAACTCTTAAACCATTACTCCGAACCCTTCCAAATTTTGACCAGTCAGGATATTCTTCTCCACGAAAATTATAATATGCAAGTTGTGGATTTTTCACTGGATTAATTCTAAAAATATTGTCTTCTTCTTCAAAAACATTATTATTTTTTTTATTTTTATTTGTACTATTAAATGTCAACATCAAAATAATAATCACTAGAACTATAAAAGCTACTACTCCTACAATTATTATATTTTTTTTATTTATAAAATTTTTACTCTCGTCCATATATAATTTTATTATTCTTCTCCTTTATTTTTAAAATGCAGCATTAAATCCTAATTTTACAGCACTATTTTTATTATCTTGCAATTCATAGGACAATTTTACTCCAAAGTTGTCTGCAACATTATATTTTAAACCAGCTTCCGCATTTACTCCACCTCTTGAATAAGATAACGGCGCAAGTTCATATCTTTTCAAATGTTCTCTTTCTCTGTGATAAGATTTTTTAGCAAATCTGCTTTCGTATTCTACATTCCCAAATAAATCAACTTTTCCAAGTGATGTTTCTCCGTAAATACCAACAGTTCCATTTGGTAAAGTTGTTGATGTTCCTGAAAAGTTAAGTTTGTCAATATCTCCTTCTTTAACTCTTGTAACTCCAAGACCAACATACGGTTTTATGTAACCGTTGTCAAATAAAAATTTGTAACCTAATTTTGTTGAAAAATCCAAAATTTTTGACTTAAATTCCGCATCACTTATAGCTCCAAGAGTCTTACTTGTTTCAAATCTATGCTTATTTGTCGAATAAAGTAAATTTCCAATTAAATCAATGTTGTCGTTAAAGTCATATTTTCCACTTAATCCAAGCTGATAAGATTTAATTTTTTCTTTTATATCTTCAAATTTTTCTTTGTAATAAACATTGGATGTGTCATATCCAAAAGTTGTTCCCAAAGTAAATTTCCCAAAATCTTTTGATCCGTTAATTAAAACACCGTCGCTAACTGAATTATATTTTACATTGCTCTGTTTATCTTTGTATCTATCACCATTGTTATCCAAATATTGAATATCCAATTTATACTGACCATCTTTTGTTTTTTCAAGATTTTTTAATGTTGTATTTCTAGCCGATCTTGCTAAATCCAAATCGACTTTTGAACGAGGCATCTCAACTGTAACTTTTTCCGCCGCTTGATTTTCAGGTGAAAATAAACTTCCAGTTTTTGGAGTAAAGTTATTAACTGTCATCATCAGATCTTCAAAATATGTTGGCAAGTCATCGTAAGCATTTGGTGTCGCAGCAGTTGTAATATAAACCAGTCCTGCGTTTCTCTCACGAGATAATTTTATAATTTCTTCATATTGTTCAGGTGTCGCTGAATGAATAATATGATAAATTTTATTAGCATTTTCTGGATTATTTTCAAATTCAGAAGTTCTGTTGGCAAAATTATTTATATAATCACTCGCTGAAGTTTCATTTGTAAGCCAAATATCCGCATATGGTGCAATTGCATCATTAATTCCGGCACCGGGATTTCCTATTACAGTCATATTAGGATATTTAGTTTTGACATATTTATACAGATTTAACATATAATTTACTTCATTCTGATTACTTCCGTTCAAAGTTTCATCAAAAAATATACCAGAAATATTATTATTTCCATAAAACTCAACATATTTATCAATATCAGCATATACATCGTCAAGATTTCTTGTAAATCCTGTAGTTTCAACATAACCAACGCTCTTTATTCCAGCTTCGTTATTTTTTTGAATCTGTTTAGTAAAATTGTCATTTACTTGAGTATCAGGTCCATTATTAGGATTTATAATTGCATAAGGAATTTTTCCAGCACCATTTTTCGCAACACTTTCCCAATATGGATCTCCGTCTGATGGAGCATGATAAGTAGGCATAAGGAATGTTTGATTTTTAAGTGGTGTTTCTTCGGCTCTATGTTTTTTTGCAAAGCCGCCTTTATATTCGACATTAATTTGAATTAGATCAGGGTCTTCACTGTAATTATTTCGAAATTTTCTGCTGTTATTATTTCTTTTATAATTATAACTAGATATTTCCGAATCTTTAGAAGCAATATTTTCTAAATTTTTTGGAGAATCTATAGCAGCTTTTTCATTATAATAATTCTCTTTTTCTTGCTTTACATCAACTGTTTGATTTTTATTTTTTTTACTTTCAGCTCTTTTATTTTCAAATTCTTTTACACTAATTTTTTCAATTTCAAAATTTTTATTTTCATCGTTATTTTCAAGTTCATCTTTATTTGAGACAACATTTTCCTCTTCAGTAGCAGTAGAGATGTCATTCATTTCACTATTGCTGTTATCTATTGGTTTTCCATAACTTATTCCTGCGACTCCAGCCATAATACATGGAATTATTTTTTTTAATTGACTTTTCATCGTTGAATTCTCCTTTTCGCATAATTTTTTTATTCTAATTTTTTCTCAGTTATAAAATAACATAAATTTCGCAAAAAGTAAATAAATATTTTTAATTAACATTTTAGTTTCAAAAAATTAACTAATTTTTACTATTTTTCCTTTTTTATCTGCTACTTTATTTTTTTTTATAATTATTATTTTAATTCTTAATATAATTACATCATATTTTTCTTATTAATCCACAACTATGACAACTTTCCCATTCGCCATATTCCCTTCCAAAAATTTATGCGCATCTGCAATTTCATCTAATGAGAAAACTTTTGAAATTTTAGGTCTGATCGAATGTTTTTCAATAAAATCAAACATTTCATCAACTGTATCTTTATTGACATTTGTGCTGTCAAATGAAGTTAAATACGACTCTGAAATGATGTCTACCAATGGCTCAAAATCTTCAATTATCCAGCCTCCAAGACATCCTGTCATACAGACGATTCCACCTTGCTTTACTGATTTTAGCGACGATTTCAAAGTTGGTCTTCCAATTAATTCTAAAACTTTATCCACGCCATCTGGGAATAATTTTTTCAAATTTTCATCAAAATTTTCATCTCCAACAATCACTTCATCTGCACCTTTTTCCTTCAAAAACTGCTTTTTAGATGCACTTCTGCTCGTAGCAGCAACTTTTACATTGATAGCTTTTGCCAACTGAATAGCTGCTAATGCCACCGAACCTGTTCCACCTCGAACTAAAAGTGTTTCTCCTTCCTTTAATTTCAAACTTTTAAAAAGTGAGCCATACGCCGTATAATAAAGTTCTGGATATGCTGCAATTTCTGACCAGAAAATATTTTCTTCTGTAATTTCCAAATTTTTTGAAAATCTTTCTTTTAACAATTCTTTACTTTTTAATTCGATATTTTTGAAAAAATCTTTTTCATCAGGCAATCTATAAACCTGATTTTTAGGAATCAAAATATATTCTGCATAACTTCCGTCAAATTCTCTTCCCATGCCATTCATCATCGAAAAAACTTTGTCACCTTTTTTAAAATCGCTGTTAGACGGATCTTCCACAATGCCGACACACTCAATCCCAATTACTCTTGGAAGTTTTACCGATGGCGAATTTCCTTGACGAGTGAAAATTTCCGCTCTATTTATTCCAAATGCCTTTATTTTCACAAGAATCCAGTCCTTTTTCACTGCTGGAATTGGCACATTTTTTACTTTCATTTCTTGAGCACTACAAGGTTTTTCAAGCACCATTGCTTTCATAAATTTTCTTTCCATAAATTTTAACTTCCTTCCTTTTGATTTCTATTTATTTAAAAATTTTATCATGTTTTATAAAATATTTGACTTATATGTTACTGTATGGTAATATAAATTTACTATATAGTAATATTTTTATGTAAATATATTATCATATAGTAATAATTTTGTAAAGGAGGAAATCTATGAAATCAAACTCTGGATTTTATATAGGCAGAATAAAACAAGTAAATACTAGACTTTTGAATAAATTTTTGGCGCAAAAAAATATAACAGCGTTTAATGGGGAACAAGGTCGAATCTTACATGTACTTTGGGAAAATGATGGGATTAGTAACAGAGAATTGTCGAAAAAATCTGGTCTTGCTATGAGTTCGCTTACAACGATGCTTGAGCGGATGGAAGAAAAAAATTTATTAATACGAAAATTTTGTCCGACTGATAAACGGAAAAGTTTAATTTTTTTGACAAATTATGCTAAATCTTTGAAAAGTGAATATGATGAAATTTCTGATAAAATGACCGAAATCTCTTTTGAAGGAATTTCAGATGAGGAACGATTGGCTTTTGAGGCAACTTTAGAAAAAGTTTTGTATAATTTTGAGAGAGCTGAACAGGAATTTAATAAAAAATAAAAATAATTTAATATGCCGAATGAATTCTGAAATTTATAAAAAATTATTTGGTGTCTAATTGGAGGTAAATGAATGATAGAATTTATCAATGTTGGAATGACTTATCCGAATGGAAATGTTGGATTAAAAAATATAAACTTGACTATAAATGAGTCTGAAATTACGGTTTTTATTGGACTGTCTGGGAGCGGGAAAACTACGCTTTTGAAAATGATTAACCGGTTGGAGGATAATACGACTGGGGAAGTGAAAATTAATGGAAAAAATGTAAAGGATTATAACATTCACAAAATGCGTTGGGATATTGGATATGCTTTGCAGCAAGTGGCACTTTTTCCACATATGACGGTTGAAGAAAATATTGCGATTGTGCCTGAATTGAAAAAATGGAAGAAAGAAAAAATTGATACGAGAATTAATGAGTTATTAAATATGGTTGGGCTTGAGCCTAAAAAATATCGAAAGAGAAACCCTTCAGAATTATCTGGTGGAGAAGCACAAAGGGTTGGAATTGCAAGAGCTCTAGCTGCTGATCCAAAAATTATTTTAATGGACGAACCATTTAGTGCATTAGATCCCATCACTCGTGCAAATTTACAGGAAGATGTGAAAAAACTTCAGAAACAAATTCACAAAACAATTGTTTTTGTAACTCACGACATTGAGGAAGCATTTTTATTGGGGGATAAAATTTGCATTATTCAAGATGGCGAATTAATTCAATCTGGAACAAAACACGAAATAATCTCAAATCCTAAAAATGATTTTGTGAAAAAATTTATAGCTTTTAAAAAGAAAGAAGGTGAAATTTATGAATAAATTAATTTTGACTTTTTTAGAGAAAAAAGACGAACTTTTTAGTGGAATTGTGGAGCATATTCAAATTTCTTTCATTGCACTAATAATCGCTCTAATTATCGCCATTCCACTAGGAATTTATTTGAGCTATCATAAAAAATTAGCAAATATTGTTATTGCAATTAACGGCGTTATTCAAACTATACCATCTTTAGCAATTTTAGCACTTCTAATTCCTATTGTTGGAATTGGGAGAAAACCTGCTATAATCGCCTTA
Source organism: Leptotrichia rugosa (assembly GCF_041200005.1). Classification (NCBI taxonomy): domain Bacteria; kingdom Fusobacteriati; phylum Fusobacteriota; class Fusobacteriia; order Fusobacteriales; family Leptotrichiaceae; genus Leptotrichia; species Leptotrichia rugosa. The sequence goes on along the minus strand of NZ_CP165644.1, from coordinate 287,950 downwards.
ATACTTTATGCTCTGCTTCCAATTTTACATAATACTTACACTGGGATTACTAGCGTGGATCCAATGTATATGGTAACTTCAAGAGCTTTAGGAATGAATAAATTTCAACAACTTTCAAAAGTTCAGCTTCCACTGGCTATGCCTGTAATAATGACAGGAGTTAGAACGGCTGCAGTTTTAATTATTGGGACTGCCACACTGGCTTCACTTGTTGGAGCTGGAGGACTTGGAAAGTTGATTTTACTTGGTCTTGATAGGAATAATAACTATTTGATTTTGTTAGGAGCAATTCCTGCCGCTTTACTTGCGATTTTATTCGATTTCATCTTTAAGCAGTTAGAAAAATTGAGTATCAAAAAAATATTAATTTTCCTAATTTTAATCACATTTGCGTGTCTTTTTGGGTCAATTAGCAATTTTAATAATACAAAAAAAGATAAATTGATAATTTCTGGAAAACTTGGTTCAGAGCCAGAAATATTGATAAATATGTATAAAATTTTGATTGAAGAAAATAGTAAACTTGGTGTTGAGTTAAAACCTGGACTTGGAAAAACTTCATTCGTATTCAATGCTTTGAAAAATGGCGATATTGATATTTATCCTGAATTTTCAGGAACCGCAGTTTTCACTTTTTTGAATGAAACTCCTGTGAATAATAATGCCGAAGATGTTTTCAATCAAGCAAAAAAAGGTATGGAAACTAAATTTAAAATGGTTATGTTAAAACCTATGAAATATAATAATACTTATGCAATCGCTGTTAGCAAGAAATTTGCCAATGAAAATAATTTGAAGACGATTTCTGATTTGGCGAGAGTGAAAGATAAGATAAAAGCTGGATTTACAAGGGAGTTTAATGACCGTGAAGATGGTTATCTTGGACTTAAAAAATTGTATCAGTTTGAAATTCCGAATATTAAAGAGTTTGAGCCAAAACTCCGTTATGTTGCTGTTCAAAGTGGCGATATTAACTTGGTTGACGCATATTCTACTGATCCTGAACTTGCTCAATATAATATGGTTATTTTAAAGGATGATAAGCATTTATTTCCACCATATCAAGGTTCTCCAATGATGCGTGAAGAAACTTTAAAAAAATATCCTGAATTGAAAAAGATTTTGGAAAAATTGAGTGGAAAAATTTCAGATGAAGAAATGTCGACAATGAATTACCGTGTTTCTGTGAAAGGTGAGAAAGCGGAAGATGTTGCTAGAGAATATTTGAGAAATGCTGGAATTATTAAAAAATAGAAAATTAGTAGGTTAGTTATAAAATAAAAAAATTAGTCGGATGAAAATTCGGCTTTTTTTTATTTATTAGAAAATAAATTTGGTTTTTATTACTTTCTTTTATAAAAAAAAATATAAAATATAAAAGTTGACATTTAATTTATAATTAAGTAAAATAATATTAATTCATTAAATTTTTTAGCAGCTATTGATTTCATAGCTAAATTTATAATTAAGATGCAACATATTTATAAAATGTAAACATCTAAAAAAGGAGATAATTAGTGAAAATTTTAATAAGAATAATACAATTTATGTTAAATGAAATTGTTGAAATTTTTAGTTCTGTTTGGATATTTTTAATGGGGATTGGATTTTATGTAATATTGCCAATTTTAACTTTTTTTGCTTTTCTTGCTCTGATTATCGGGAAAAATTGGAATGGATTTATCGGCATTTTACTTTTCACTTTTATTGCTTGTGCAGTTTTTGGGATTATCAAATTCATTCAGGTATTTTTGAATTTTATTTTAGGATTTTTTTTGAATGAAAGTGAAGAAAATAAGAAAATTTACAAAGAATATAAGCAATGGTATGAAAGTGTAAGAAATCAAGAATATGAAAGAAGAAAAAGAACTCAGGAAGAATACCAAAGACAACAACATAACAAACAAAATAACAGCAATTCACGTTTCAATTACAAAAGTACGAATGATAATGGAATTATTCAAAAATTTGAAAAATATCTTGATTTTTTGGGAATTGATAAAAATGGGGAAATTACTGATAGGATTATACACAAAGCATTTTTAAAGAAAATGAAAGTAGTTCATCCAGATAAGAATATCGGTAAGGATACTACAGCTCAGGCTCAAGAAATAAAAGCGATGGAGGACTTCTTAAAGGAACAACTTGAATATTATTTAATGCAAAAGGAGAAAAAATAATGATTTTGAAAAATTATAAATATATAAATTTAGCTTATCCAGTTAGACTACTTATTTTTCTGATTTGTATTTCCGTGCCAATTATTTTAAAATTTGAAGTATTTATTATTGGTATTTGTTTTGTAGTTTCTGTTTTTATTATTTTTGGTACTAATGCTTGTGAAAAGGCAATCCAGAAAGAACTTAATCGAAGAATGTCAAAACTTCCCGTTCCTAAAAACCAGATTTTTAAATGGATGAAAGATAGTAGTATCGGTTATGCATTTACAGATTTATCAAAAGGAACAATTTGGATTTGTAGTACACAGACAAAGTTTGAACTGCACATATATTTGATTTCAGAATTTGATATAATAGAATCTTTTGAAAAAATTCAATTTCGGAAACATTCAAATACAGTACAAGAAAATGAGCTTCGAGAGTTTACGATTTATAAATTTTAAATAATCTTAACTTTTGATCTAAATTATCTGTTAGAATTTTTATAAATGAGATTGTTGAACGAGGGGGACAATTTCCCCCTTACCATATAAAAATTGCTTTTTTATAAATCAAACAATTCTCTTAATTTTTTTGCCATCCCATCTTCAGCATTACTTTCAATAACTTCCGTATCTGTAAGTTTTTCAAGCAGCAAATAAATTGAATTTCCCATCGCAAATCCAAGCCCAGTTTCTGTTATCAATTCATAGTCATTCAATCCATCTCCAAATGAAACCGCATCTTTTAATGTAAGTCCATCTCTTTCTAGCAGCACTTCAGCCGCTTTTGCCTTATTGCAGTTTGCTGAAAAAATTTCCAAACTTCCTTCGTTCGCAAATAAAAGACTTACATTTCCATCTCCAACCGCTTTTCTTATTTCATCTTCAAGTTTTAAAAGTTCATCGTGATTTTCTCCAAGAAAAAATATTTTTGTAAAATCATGCCTTTTAAATTCTTCAGGAGTAATTTGCTCTGGGTATCTAGTTCTATCAGGCTTTTTATTGTAAAAATATTCTCGTAAATCTTCAGTAACAAACCAATTTGGACCAGAATATCCTGTTATAATTATATCTTTCCCAAATGACCTGTAATTAATATCCAAGACTTTATCTAAATATTCTCGCTTCAAATTATTCGCAAAAATTTTATTTCCATTTTCATCAAAAACAACAGATCCGTGTGAAGTAATAAGCGGAACTTTCACGCCAAGTTCATCCATCGCTTCTTTCGCTCCTAAATAATTTCTTCCAGTCGCAATATAAAACTTTATTCCTTTTTTCAATAATAATTCTACTGTTTCCCTAGTAAATTCACTCACTTTGTGTTCTGCATTCAAAAGTGTACCGTCCAAATCACTTACAACAGCTTTAAACATTCTATTCTCTCCTTCTTTCATCACTAGTTATTATTTTTTTATTCTTACATTATTATAACATATTTTTTCATTAGAAAAAAGGAGGAAAAAATTTCCTCCACTCAAAACCTTATTTTTTATATTTAAAATAAAATTTAAAAATTGTAAATTATAATTATTTTATTCAGACTTCAATATTATTTATCTTTACTAATTTTTCCCCCAAACTTCATCCGCAACTTCCTTAATGAATCTAAGTTTTGCCCATTGCTGTTCTTCTGTAAGGTGATTTCCCTCCTCTGTCGAAGCAAATCCACATTGTGGACTCAAATAAAGTCTGTCAAGCTGGACATATTTTGAAGCTTCTTTTATACGGGCAATCACAGCCTCTTTTTCTTCCAAAGTCGGATTTTTAGAAGTTATAAGCCCCAATACAACTTTTTTATCCCCAGAAACTTTTGCAAGTGATTCAAAAGTTCCTGCTCTTTCTGTATCAAATTCCAAATAATAAGCATTTACATCTTCTTTTCCAAAAAGTTCATCCGCAATTTTGTCATATCCACCTTGGCCAAACCAAGTTGAAGCATAATTTCCACGGCAAACGTGCGTATTAATTACCAAATCTTCTGGATTATTTTGAAATACTCTATTATTTATATTTAAAAATCTCTCTGCAAATTCACGCCTGATAACTTCCTTATCCCTGTCACTTTTTTCGATAAATGAAGCAATGAAATTGTCATCCACAAGACATCCCCAAGTGCAGTCATCAATCTGCAAAGTTCTAAGCCCTTCATTATACAATTCATTTATTACCGTTTTGTAAGCATTCACAATATCATCTTCCAATCCTTTGAAATCAGGATAAACTTTAAGAAGTGCCTTGACATGCTTATCTTCCCTTACCAATTCCGCATAAAACTGTGCTGGAGCTGGTATTGTAAATCTGGCTTCCACACCTTTTTTATCCCTTACCAAATCTCGCAAGAATGTATAATGCTTTATAAATGGATGATTTTCCCCACTAATTTTTCCAGTAACAATCGCAGTGTCATCACGAGTTACAACTCCATTAAATTCATATCCCTTATCAGCATGAATATGCCCAATTCCATTAAATCCCCAGAAAAAGTCCAAATGCCAGTAACTACGTCTAAACTCTCCATCAGTAACACTTGTATATCCTAGCTCAATTTGCTTATCCACAATTTTTTTAATTTCTTCATTCTCAATTTTTGTCAATTCTTCCCTGTCAATTTTCCCTTTTTCAAAATCATTTCTAGCTTTCTTCAATCTTTCAGGTCTTAAAAAACTTCCTACTACATCATGTCTATGAGGCGCATTTATTGTACACATATTTATCAGCTCCTTTATTTATTATTTATTTATAAATTTATTATATTTTTTGCATTTTTTTATTTTTTTTAATAATATTTCTATAATCTACTTTTCACAATTTTTGTAGCTTCAACAAGATTTTCCAAACTTTTTACAGTTTCTGTAATTCCTCTTGTCTTTAATCCACAATCAGGATTTACCCATAATTTTTCTTTTCCAATTTTTTTAACCATTATTTCTAAAGCTGCTACAATTTCTTCAACTGAAGGTACTCTAGGAGAATGAATATCATAAACTCCAGGACCTACCTCTGTTTCAAAGTTATTTTCTTTTAGGAAATCAAGAATTGTCAATTTTGATCTTGAAGCTTCAAATGTTATAACATCGGCATCCATATTGTCAATGTCTTTTATTATATCTTCAAACTGGCTGTAGCACATATGCGTATGAATCTGCGTATCCACTTTTACTCCGCTATGGCAAAGTCTAAATGCCTTCAATCCCCAATCAAGGTATTCTTTATGCCAATCTTCCTTTCTTAACGGCAATTTTTCCCTAAGTGCAGCTTCATCTATCTGAATTATTTTTATTCCTGCTTTTTCTAAATCCAATACTTCTTCTCGTATGGCAAGTCCAATTTGAAATGCCATTTCGCTTAATGAAATATCTTCTCTTGGAAATGACCAGTTTAGTATTGTTACAGGCCCTGTAAGCATTCCTTTAACAGGCTTTTTAGTTAATTTTTGAGCATATTCTGAATATAGAACTGAAATTGGCTTTGTTCTTTTCACATCTCCAAAAATTATTGGCGGTTTTACACATCTTGTTCCATAAGACTGAACCCACGCTTTTTCTGTAAATATATATCCTGCCAGATTTTCTCCAAAAAATTCAACCATGTCATTTCTTTCATACTCTCCATGCACAAGCACATCAAGTCCAATTTTTTCCTGCAATTCAATACATTCTTTTATAAAGTTAAATACATTTTTATCATATTCTTCTTTGCTAATTTCACCTTTTCTAAATTTGCTTCTATTTAGCTTCACTTCCTTTGTTTGTGGAAAAGAACCTATTGTAGTTGTTGCAAGTAAAGGGATGTTCAACTCTTCCCTTTGAATTTTCTGTCTTTCCTTTCTTGCTCCCTCTCTTACAAAATCACTATCTTTCAATTTTTTAACCGTATCTCTAATTTCCTTATCTTCCATTCCTTTTTCAGAAGTTATAATTTTTTGGTTTTTTACATAAAATTCATTTTCCTGTACTTTTTCCAGCGAATTTTCCCAAAGAACTTGACTCAATTCTCCCAACTCTTTTAATTCTGATAATTTTTCCTCAGCAAACGAGAAATGTCTTAATATATTTTCTGATAATTTTTTTTCATTTCTCAAAGTATAAGGCACATGAAGCAGTGAACAAGATGTCGTTATTACTATATTTTCAACTTTTCCTTTTAAATTATTCAATATATTTAAAACTTTTTTATAGTCACATTTCCAAATATTTTTCCCGTTTACAACTCCTGCAAATAATATTTTATCTTTTGGAAATCCCTTTTCAGTTATTAATTTCTCAGTTTGTCTTCCCTCAGCAAAATCAAGACCTATCCCATCAAAATCAAGCTCTGTTATTGTCTTGTAGCAATCTCTCACATCTCCAAAATATGTTTGAAGCAATACTTTTACATCTTTCTTATTCTTCAAAATTTCTGTATAAATTTCTTCAAACAATTTTATATCTTTCTCTGTCTGATCTGTTACTAATTGCGGTTCTTCAATTTGAATCCAATCGATATTTTTTTCATTACATTTTTTCAGCAATTCCACATAAACATTTACAATATCAGTTAAATATTCTTTTTTCTCTTTATTTCCAGTTGTTTTAGCCAATTTATAAAATGTAAATGGTCCAATTACTGACGGATGAGTGTTCACTCTTAATTTTTTAGCTTCCTCAAGTTCATTAAATATCTTATCTGCATTTAATTTAATCTCTGCATAATCATCTAGTTCAGGAACCATATAATGATAATTGGTATTGTACCATTTTCTCATTGAAAGAGCTTTTACATCTCCTTTTTCCCCTTGATAACCTCTCGCAATTGCAAAATATGTATTCAGTTCATTCAATCCTAAATCTTTATAATGTTTTGGAATCGCATTCAATAAAATTATTGTATCCAGTATTCCATCATAAAATGAAAATGTATTTCCCGGAATAAATGAAATTTTTTCTTCCTTCTGTTTTAACCACTGGTCTTTTCTAAGCTTTTCCGCTATTTCCAAAAGTTCATTCTCTGTAATTTCATTTCTCCAATATTTTTCTATCGCAAATTTTAATTCTCTATTTTCCCCAATTCTAGGGTATCCAATAATCGCCGTTTTCATAATTTATCTCCTTTATCTATTTGTTACACTAATAATATTTCTAATTATTTTTGATAAAATTATTATATACAAATATATTATTTCTGTAAAATACATTTATTTTTTGGTTTGCTATAACTTTAAATTATATCAAAAGGTATAAAAAAACTCTGAATACAAATTAATATATTTCTATTAACTATTCTGCCAGTTCCTTAAACTTGATATTCTTAATAAAAATTTCAACTCTCCTGTTATTGTATCTTCCAGCAACTGTTCCATTAGTATCTATAGGAAAATTTTCTCCTTCTCCTGTAATTTTACTAATTATAAATTTTTCATTCAATCCAAACTCTCTTAATATTTTTGCAGTATTTTGCGCCCTTATTATTGACAATTTCAAATTATGCCTTTTTGTTCCAATAGAATCTGTATATCCAATAATTTCAATTGATCCACTTTCTGCAAAATTATTAATAAAATGTACAATGTATTTTATATCTTGACTTCCTTCTTCATTAATTATCTCTCCATTTACTTTAAAACCTCGAATTACACACTTTGTATCTCCTTCTGCACAAGGTACTAAAAGAGCCATTACATTCATACCAAATATCAACATTAAAAATATAACAATTTTTTTCACTGTTATCAGCTCCCGTATTTCTATCTTAAAATCATTTTATAATAAAATAAAAATTAAAAAATAATAAAATAACTCTAAATATTAAATTAAAGAATTTCCGTGTATTTCAAATGCTTCTTCAAAGCTTCCACATAAACCTTTGCATATATACTCAGTTCAATATTTTTCTGCATTATAATCCCAACTTTCATATATTCGTCCACTTCTAGCGGTTTTGCAATAATATTCTCCCCGTTTAATTCCTTACTGATTATCCCAGTACTCACAGTATATCCGTTAAGCCCGACTGCTAAATTAAACAAAGTCGCTCTATCTCTAACTTTTATATTTTTATCCCTCTGAACCTCCCACTTCTTGCGTCGCAGGGTTCTTGGGTAGTAGTTGCTTTTTTTTAGCCAACTAAATTTACCAAGCTATCCCCATAGTTCCTACGGTTCATATATTCTTATTTAAGCACTTATTTCTAATATCCTTAGTCCTTCTTTTAATATGTTTTTTGCTGCATTTATATCCCTATTATGTACAGCTCCACATACCGAACAAGTCCATTCTCTTATGCTTAAGTCTTTTACTTCTTCATTCTTATATCCGCAACAGTTACATATTTGACTGCTTGCAAAAAACTTATCCACTTTTACTATTGTTCTTCCACACCACTTCGCTTTATATTCCAGTATCCTACTAAATTCGCTCCATGATACGTCTACAATATTTCTTGCTAATTTATGATTTTTTACCATATTTTTTACTTGCAAGTCTTCCATACAGATAATGTCATATTTTCTTATCAGTTCTGTCGATAATTTCTGCAAAAAGTCTTTTCTTTGATTTGTTACTTTTTCATAGCATTTTGCCACTTTTATTCTAGCCTTATTTCTATTTGAACTGCCCCTTGGTTTTCGTGACAGTTCTCTTTGACATAAAGCTAATTTTTTCAAAGATTTCTGTAAATATTTTGGATTTTCTATTAAGGTTTCATCACTGGTAATCGCAAAGTCCTTTATACCTAAATCTATTCCAACATTCTTATTTGTGCTCTCTAGTTTTTTTACTTCTACATCTGTACAACATAGAGACACATAATATTTTCCACTAGGTGCTTGTGTTATTGTTGCATTTATTATTCTTCCTTGTGGCTTCATCTTATCTCTTATTTTTAGTTTTCCTAACTTAGGTACTTTTATCCATTTACCTAAAAACTCTATATTATTATTAGTATAACTAGTTCTGTATGATTTTCTATTATCTTTCTTAGATTTAAACTTTGGATAACCCTTTCCACTAAAAAAGTTCTTATAGGCTACATCTAAATCTTTTAAAGAATTTTGTAAAGAAAATTTATCTACATCTTTTAACCATTTATTTTTTTCTTTTAAAACTGTTAGCGCTTTACTACACTCACTATATGACATAGATTTTTTCTCTTTGCTATATAATTCCTGTTTTAAGCCTAAAAAATGATTATAGACGTATCTTACACAACCAAAAGCACAATTTAACTTTTCTATTTGAGTTTTAGTTGGATAAAATCTGAACTTGTATGCTTTTTCCATTTGATTTCACCTCCATTTACTTATACCTAAGTATACTATTTTTTATACTGTAAGTAAATGAAAAAAGTAAAATTTTTCTAAATATATGAACCTAAAAACCGACTTAGTCGTTTTAGAGGTTGTCGTTCACATAAGTACGCTACCACTTATGCAGTTCTCTTATGAACTTCTTAATATTTCTATTAAGCACAGACTATATCTTATCCCACAGCTCTACCTGTTTGGGTCTACCCACTTCCACGAAGCTTTTCGTGTACTTCCCTCAGGAGGAATAGTCGTTGAACCTTACCTTCCGGTCTTGGCTGCTGATTGCCCATTATCTTAACACTTAGGGTTTAACCTTATGTCATCTAGTATATTTTTTCTGCTTTCACAACGTTCACACTTGCCTCTCTCCTTAATTTGTTAAGGTGGAGTTGCTATGTTGTAGTTATACTAGCTTTAGGGGTTCCCAGCAATTCGAGTAGTATTGGATAGCTTTTTTAAGTCGCTATCTCTACATACATATTTCTATATATGCTGACTATACTTAATGGTCTAACTCACTTCTTACGTCACAAGTGTGCAACCATATTTTTAATCAATCGTACTAAGTATTTCTTCCGAAAAATAAAACGAATTGTAATCTCCTTGCTCAAACGATAAATATGGATATTCCTTCAAGTCTTCAAGGCTAATACTTTCCTTTTTTGCCAAAGGATGATTAAAACTGATAAAAACATGCGGCTTTGCAGTAAATAATTCAATAAATTTCAGATTATTTCTTTTTATCATTTTCTCAATCACAGTTTTATTCGCTCCCGAAGTGTACAAAATTCCAATTTCACTTTTTCTCTTGCTCACATCTTCAATAATTTCATTAGTCTGAGTTTCCCTAAGCGTAAAATCGTACTTATTTTCCCCAAACTTCTTAATCACATCCACAAAAGCATTTACTGCAAACGAATAATGCTGTGTAGACACCGAAAAATGTCGAGTTATCTTATTTCCCTTCTTATACTCTTCCTCCAATAAATCTGTCTGCTCCAAAACCTGCCTTGCATATCCCAAAAACCTATCTCCCTCAAGAGAAACAATCACCCCCTTATTTGTTCTGTTAAAAATTGATATATTCATTTCATCTTCCAATTCTTTTATAGCCTTAGTCAGTGCTGGTTGAGAAACAAAAAGCTCTTTTGCAGCATCACTCAATGTCCCTTTTTCAGCGACTGTAACTACATATTTTAACTGCTGTAATGTCATTTTACCCCTTTCTTTTTTATTAGAATAATTGATAATTACTTTTTTTTCATTTTTGTACCCCTGTTCTATCGCTTTAGCCTGCATAACAAAAAAAGCTGATATTTCTACCAGCTTCCTCCACCTCCCCCGCCGGAACCTCCGCCAGAGAAACCGCCTCCACTTGAGAATCCATCCCCACCAAAACCACTTGAACTTCCAGAATCATTCCTCAAGGTGCTAAATCTTTCTTCCCTTATTTTATTATACGCATTATTGTATACTCTTGAAACCGTATTTGCCAAAATGAAACTATCGTATGTATTGAAATGCACTCCCCTATTTATGTAAGAATACGTATTTTCATCAAAATTATAGAGCTTTATTGTATTCTTCATAAGTTTTATCGCTTCATTTTTTACTCCAAGAGCTACTGCATACGGTAGTATCCCTTTAAAATAGGCTACCAGCTCGTCGACATCATTAAATTTCATAATTTGATTAGCTTCGGCAGTCTTTATGTACATTTTCATTCCATCCAGATATTCTTTTTTTCTCATTCCGTCAGCCGTATATCTTCCAATTACTTTGGAATAAACAGTATACATTGCCATAATTATGCCAATTATGATAAAATTTAAAACTCCATATATTGCTGACATAAATAATACTACTAACCACTTAACAACTTTTAAAAATGTGCTGTCATTTCCATAAATATTCTTTAAAACTAAAAATACCCTGTTTAAAATTATTCCAAAAACACAGCCAACCATAACTAAATAAGCCACTTCAAAATTGTTATCAGCTAAGCCTTCTGTTCCACTATTTGCATTTGTCGAAATTATAAAAACTATGACTATGCCAATAATAAATGCAACATTAAAAATACTGTTATCCCTGTAAACTTTCCTTTTATATTCGTTTTCAAACAATTTCAATATTTTATTTGAAGCTTTATAAAGGCTTCTTTCATTTTTGAATATGTTTCCTGTATCAGAAAGCGCATTAAAGACTATCTTTTCTTCCTCCGCTAATTCAGGCTTGCTTCTTTTACTGTCAGACAATGTATATTTTACATTTTTCCCATCACCTTTTTTGTCGTCAGCTTCAACATAACCTTTAGAAAGTAAAGAGAGCACTCCGATTGTTAATATTTCCTTAGGTTCCCTTACACCATTAATGTACGCCGCATACATGGCTGAAATATCCTTAGGTATGTTAAATTCAGGAACAATTGCCTTTTTACCCACATCTCTTCCAAATATATACCATGTTACAAAGCCATAAATTGCTAGAAATATTATTATAACAGGCCCTGCAATAAGTAAAGGGTGAGCATAATAAAGTCTCTGAAGTTTATCTAAAAATGTTGGACTTATATTATCCGTCTTTAAATTTAGGCGGAAACTTAATCCGTTATATGATTGTAAAACCTTGTTTGTTTTAATTTCAATAGTTCCATTATTTAAATTTTCAATATAATCTTTTCCGCTTTGGCCGTATTCACCTGTAAAAATATCTAATTTACTAATTTCATTTTCTGTCACAGGCTTCCCATTTCCAAATTTTATATTCACTGTGGCTTTTTCAATAGGAACTTTCCAAAACTGCCCAATCGCATTAAAATATACTTGATAAATTCCATCTTTTTCAAATACTGCATTATATATCACATAGTTAAACTCGTATCTGTTTACGCCATTTTCCACAAATCTGTCTGCAGAACCAACCCTATATCCAATACCTTCATCAAAAAGTTTCGTAGAGTATTCTTCAGAAATACCGTTTCTCTTTATTGAATTCATTTTTATATAAGATTTGTAAATATCCACCCCATTTTTCTTTGAACGTAACGGAATATCCCTATAAATTCCATGCTTTGCCGCATCATCAAATTCATAGTCAATTACTTCATTTACTGTCAAAGTCCCATTTTTATTTATCTGAACTGTAACGTCATAATTTGTTATTTTTTCAGCAATTAACGATTTTGTATTTAAAAAAAATAACGTGAAAAATACAAAAATTATTGAAAAAAGATTATTTAATTTTTGTTTGTTAAAACTTTTCATAACAATCCCCCTTCTAAAAACCCATTTAAACAAATTAAAATTTAACTTCTGGAACTTTTTCCGCCTCTTCCACGGCATTAAAGAACTCAGCCTTTTTGAATCCAAAAATTCCACCAAAAATATTGTTTGGAAAAGTTTCCACAAAAGTATTTCTATCTCTTGCTGTTCCGTTATAATATTTTCTTGAACTTTGAATTTCTGTTTCTATTTGAGTCAATTGAGATTGCAGGCTCAAAAAGTTTTCATTTGCCTTCAAGTCTGGATAATTTTCCTGTAACATCATTATTGATCTTAACGTTTTTGTCATTTCATTTTCAAGTTTTTGAATTTTTTCAATATTATCAATATCCTTTGTATCAATTGACATCATCTGACTTCTCAATTTTACCACATTTTCCAGCGTTTCCTTTTCGTGCGTCGCATATCCTTTGACAGTATTCACAAGATTAGGTATCAAATCCAGCCTTTTTTGCAAATATACGCCTATTCCGCTCCAACCTTCCTCATTCAAATTCTTCAATTTGATATATTTATTGTAAATCCCCATTGCCATCAGAACCAAAATCACCAAAATTCCTATAAAAACAAATACAATATTCATAATTCATTCTCCTCTTCTATTTTTTATTTTTATTTATTTTATTTAACATAAATCCAATTAATATTACCACAACAGCTCCTATAAAAACATTATAATAAACCGTGTAATCCCTTGGCTTTGAAACTTTCTTTTCATCCGCCTTTTCCAATTTTCCTACAAAAACTTCATCCCGTTCCTTTATTGAATCGACAAATTCCGCAATATCGTATTCTGGCTTATCTAAACTTTCATCTCCAAAGGTTATTTTATAATCTTCCCCTTCTGTAGCCCTAAACACAATTCTGTCTGGAACATAGTTTCCTGTTACCCCTTTTATTTTGAGCGGCGAATTATCTCCATTCCTTATTTCAACGATTATTTCAGACAATTTTGGCACATTTTCTAAATTTATCATCAAATTTGACTTTTCTCCAACTTTAGAAATTATCCCTTCCGTATAAAAATTATCTCCGCTTCTCACAGCATAATTTCTCTGAAATTCATCTTCCACATCCAGAACAATATTTTTTAACGGCAAAAACTTGCTCTTGATTTTCAGAATTGTACTTTTCCCTTCCTGCTCAACTTTATAATCCAATTTTGTCCCTACAGTTTTAAGTTTTCCAGCCTCATTATTTGACAATTTCAAAATTGCTTCACTAAAGATATTCCCTTTATCTAACGGGGTTACAATTTTATAAAATTCATATCTTTTTTCTGAAAATTCTATTGTCAAGTTTGACTTATCAGGTGTCTTATAAATTTCTCCCGAAGTTATCTGTTCCCAATCTATACCGTTATTACTTCCAAGCAAAGTATATTCGGTGTAAAAATTTTTGGAAGGAATCAGCGCAAGCCTATTTCCAATTATATCCTTTAACGAACTGTCAGAATTAAATTTTACAATAAATTCCATCTTATCCTTTTTTGTCAATACTTCATCTATTTTTGCTCTTGCCACAACTTTTTCGCTGTACTTTTCCTGCTCTTTTCCAGTTTCGATAACATAAGGAACTTCCTTCCCATTCTTATCAATTATCCGTATATCTCCAAGATTATTTTTACTGTTCTCATAAATATCCTCTGTCAAAAAAAATTGCTTGTATGCCGACTTTCCTGTTATTTTTATAGTTTTAAAATACTGGCTGGAAAAAAGTTGAACAATTGTTATTAAAAATAAAAACAATATTATTTTATTTATTTTCTTCATTTCTCTCACCTTTCCCAAAATCTGTATCACTCAAACTCTCTTTCACTTCCTGCTCCAATTTCTTTAAAGCCGTCTGATAAATATAGGAAGTTCCAATCAAAATAGCCCCCATACTAAAGTAAGCAATCAATTTATAGGAATTATCAAATCGTAAGAAATCCCATAAAAAACTTTTTGCCACAAAAAATATTCCTATTCCAAGCCCAATTCTTCTAACATTCCTATTTGGCACTCTAAATCCTTTCCAGACTAAATATCCACATAATAGCAGCCCAACTATATCCAAAGCCAATCCAGCACTTAAAATTAACACACTTGAATTCTCATATATCCGTAAAATAACATTTGTTACACAAAGGAAATATATTGATTCTCCGAGTATCCACAATGGTTTTTTCTCATTTTTTCTGAAAAAGCATAAATGAATATCATTTTTAGCCACAATAAACAAATAAAGATTTACAAAAATTAATAAAATTAAAAATAACAGATAACTTATTGGTATTTTCTCTTCTTGTATATTCCAGCTCCAACCAGAAATATATAAGAAAAAATTAATCATATTTATGAATAGTAAATAAATTATTTCAATTATTACCAAAAATCTCAAGCTAAAACTGTCCTGCAATTTCTTTATTTTATACGTTACCGTTCTTAAAATAAAAAGTGAAAATAATACGCCAAACAATACATCTTTACCATAATTTATCGCTTCGAATGAAGTGACAATATTAAAAACAACTTTATTTATAAAAAATATTGAATATGTAAAAATCAGATATTTAAATATTCCATTTAAAACCCGTACTTCTTTTTTGTAACTTTTCTGCTTTATCATAAAATAAAGTATAAATGAAAAAGATATTATCATCAAATCCTGAATATATACAAGCAAGTATTTTTCTTCCCGCACAATTAAATTACTCACTAACGAAACTAGATAAATCGCAATTGTCCCATATCGCATTTCCTTATTTTTATATTTTCTATAAAAGAAATATAAAAGTGCAGTTTCAGCACCCCAGGCAACCACAACAAATTTTTCTGGCACAATTAACGGGATAATCAGGATAAAACTTCCTAATGCCACGATATAAAAGATTTTTGCAACTTTGTTGTCCTTGAGCCTGTCGCCAAAAAATCCATAAATTATTCCGACTGTTCCAACTAATACGGCTTTTAGCCAACTTGGCGTTGTCTTGTCAAACAAGCTGTAAATCAATGAAAATTTTATAATTAGATTTAAACTTAGAAATATATAGTCGATTATGTTGCTTTGACGATTTTCTTTTTTGTGAGAATTTAGGAAAATGAAACTGTATGCTGTTGTGAAAATTACGATGTAGAAAAATGCCGTAATCTTGTCGTGAATGCTGTAATTTAAATAATAAACTAGCCCCGTCATATTTACTACACCTGTAACAAATCCAAAAATCTTGCTGTATATCCAGTCCTTTTTCCAAGAAACTCCAAGCACAATTCCCTGCAAAATCAAAGAATATGCCAAAACATAATAAATTTGGACATTGCTCCTATTCACCCAAATATAAGCTCCGTAAGGCAAATATCCACCAATCAGCGACAATACTCCTATTATCTGGCTATCATATCGCAATGAAAGAATCACAACCAGCCCTGTCAGTATTACCGATATAAAAAGTCCCGCTGTCATTGGATAAAGTTTGAGATAAAGCGTAGAAAGAAGCGTAGTCAAATAAAGAATCCCAATTCCGCCGCCAATCAGCCCAACTGCAAAATGCTTCTTATTTTTCTGATAAAATTTTTCTCCAGCAAAAAGAAAAAACATCCCAAGCAAATACGAAGCCGAACTTTTCACATAATTATTTGCCAGAATTTTTGCAAACTGTGTCCGAAATACCAAAAAAACTCCCAAAAAGATTGATATTATCCCTAAAAAGTTAAATCCTTTAAGTCCAATAAGTTTTTCAAATACAAATCTTTTTTTCTCTCTTTCAAAAAGAAATTCCCCTTCTTTTAAAGCCGTTTCTTCTTTTATCTTATTATGAAACACCGAAGATTCCTCTTGAAGAAATATCTTATTTTCAAAAGTTTTCCTATTACTTTTCTCTAAAAAATCACCAATTTTCCCATCAATTTTTTTTAATTCATCTCTTAATGAATCAGCTTCATCTGAAAATTCACAAGAAAGATTTCTTTCCAGCATTTTGACTTTTCTCTTCATTTCCTCCGCATAATTAGAAAGTCTTCTAGTCACTCCACTTTCCAATTCCACATTCATCTTCTCAGCCAAAATATTCTGAAACTTATCAATTTCACTATTTCTCCTAATTTTTCTTGCTTCCTTCAATTCCTCAATAAGCACCGCATTACTATTTTTAAGCCTTCCAATTTCCTCTTCCCTAATTTTCATCTTTTCATGAAATGCTTTCAAATCCTTTGCCAGCCTTTCATTATCTTCCAAAAGTTCCTTTTCCCTGCTTATTCCATCCTCATTTTTTATATTTGCAATTATTGATTCTATCTCAGAATTTAATTTTCCAATCTCCCTATACTTATTCTCAAGATTCTCTAATTCTTTTAGTTTGTCAATCATTGTAAAACCACCTCAAAAGTTTCAAAATAGAGAGTGCCCAAAATTTTGTATGAATCTCTAGACAAATCCATTAACATAAGGATTTTTTATTTTATTCACACAAAAAATTTACACTCTCTCCAAATTTAGTTAATGAAACTAACTTTATTAGAATTTTCAATATTTTTTACAAGTTCTTCAAATACTCAGAAAGCGAAGTCGCTCTACGTCCCAATACTTTTTCAATATCACAAGAAATCCCTGATTGTTCACCTTGAGCAATTGCAGTATAAGTTGAAACCCAAGAATCATATTCCCATTGTTCAGCTTTCCAAATTTTACGGCTTTCATAAGCTTCTTTTACAGTTTCATTAGTATACTTAATTTCTTTGCCAAAATGTTCACTCACAATTTTTACAATTTCATTCATTGTAAGTTCCTCAGGTCCCGTCATATTCAAAGTTTGATTTTCCCATTTTTCTGGATTTTCCAAAATTTTTGCAACAACTTCCGAAACATCTGAACGCACCACAACTGAAACTTTCCCGTTCCCAGCAGGTCCTTTTATTTCACCATACTCTCTGCACATGTCCACAAAAAAATCTGCATAAAAATTGTCTCTCAAAAATGTATATTTGAATCCATTTTCCTTAATATACTCTTCAGTCGCATAATGATCTCTTCCCAATGTAAATACAGAATTTTTTGAAGCATTATAAAACGAAAGATAAATAACATGCGAAACTTTTGCCATTTTAGCCGCATCAATAAAATCCTTATGTTGTTGAACACGATTAGGATTTTCCGAACCTGACACCATAAAAAGCACATCAATTCCTTCTAACGATTTCACAGTATCTTCTGATTTATCATAAGTCGACTTAAAAACATTAGAAAATCCAAGTTTTTTAGCTTTTTCCACATTTCTAGCTAAGTTTCTAACTTCTATTCCATTTTTCTTACATAATTTTGAAACAATTCCACCTAAGTGTCCTGTCACTCCAGTTATTGCTATTTTAACCATTTTAATCACTCCTCTTATTTTTTTCTGTTTTTATTCTTTTTATTTTATATTTTCCATTTAGAATCTATTGAAATTATTGAAGTTGGCATTCCTACAATTTGAATATCAAATTTTAAACTTGTTTCCACTTTAGAAGAAGCATTATGTATTCTAAATGTAAATTGCCAACCATTATTTAAATACAGTTCCAAAGTATTTAGACTACCTGGTTTAAAATCCAGACTAACTATTCTATTCGGTAAAAGAACAATCGGTATTTCTATTTTTCTTTTTTTATGTACTCCTTCTTGATTTAATGTACCATATAAGTTATAACTTTGCACTCTTGTAATTCTTTTAGTATCGATACTAATAACTTTATAAAAATCAAACTTTCCTAATAAGTATTTTAACATATTTTCTAATAATCCAATTTCTTCTTTATTTTGTTTTAAAATTTCTATTTTAAAAGCTTCCAACAATGGAAAATATACATCCTTATCTTTATTTAGTATTTCTTTCCAAAGAGTTTTCTTTCTTTTTTCTTCTTCTAAAAAATCAAAAATTGGTTTCACTTTTTTCCAGTATTCTTCTGAACAAGAAATATTGTACCATTTTTTTCCAAAATCTAATTTTTTAGATAATCTGCTGTGCTTTACAGCAAAATGATTATGTTTTAAACTTAACCCTATTTCCCAATTAATATTTTCTCTCATAATTATTATATCCCTTACATCCCCTTTTTTTCCGTTATCATCAGCTTGAATTTTTAGATTCAATGTATCATTATTTTTTTCAAAAATTAATGGTTCTAAATCTAAAACAGTATTTACTCCTGTTAAAGCACTTAACTTATATATTTCTTTTTCTTCTTCTGATAAAGTTTCCCAAGCTTTTTCAGAAGCTGAAAAACTACTATTCTTCTCAATCCAAACTTCCCTAATTTTAGATATTTCATCAAATAAAACATTTAAAAATATATATTCATATGCTCTTCCCTGATTATTGCTTTTACTACTCATTAATTTTACTTCTCTCTTTCTTTTCCAATCCTTCTCTTATCTTTTTAGCAATTTCATAAGCAAGATTAATAGGTACAGCATTTCCAATCATTTTATAACCATCATTTATATTATCATAATAAAATAAAAAATCATCTGGAAATCCTTGTATCCTAGCACACTCTCTAACTGTCAATCTTCTATACAAGTGTTCGTAGCCTTTAGCAAAAATATTTTTATCTTTCTCTATTTTAGGCATTACAGGTGCTTGTGGATGTAATTGACATTGTCTTCCGGAAGCTTGAACAGTAAAAGCTTGTTCATCCCATTGCCGCACCCTATTTCTACTCATAAAAATTGTAGAATATGATCCTAAATAATATTCATGATTAGGATAAATACATTTTTCCTTATTTGCTTTATTTTTTTCTAAGGCTTTTATTGGCGTTTCTTTTAAATCATATATTACATCCTTTAAAGTCAATTTAAAATCATAAGGTTTCGGAAATTCAAAATTTACTTCTAATTCCTTTTTGAATCCAATATAAAAAACTCTTTTTCTATCCTGTGCCACCCCATAATCACTAGCATTTACTTGAAATATTTGAACATTATATCCTATTTTTTCAAATTTTCCTATTATTTCCTTAACTGCTTTATTATGCCTTTTTGCCATCATTCCACTTACATTTTCTGCTAAAAAAAATAATGGCTTTTTATCTTTTAAAATTCGTATATATTCGTAAAACAGTTTTCCTCTAGGGTCATCAATTCCTCTTAATGAACCTCCCACACTCCAAGATTGACAAGGCGGTCCTCCTATAATTCCTTCTATATTGCTAGGAAATTCATCTAAAGAAACTTTTGCAATATCTTTTTTTATCAAATGTGCTTTATGATTTTTTTCGTATGTCTCCCATATTGTCTTATCATACTCATTAGCTGCTAAAATATCAAATCCTGCTTTTTCAAATCCTAAATCTAAACCTCCAGCTCCTGAAAAAAGGCTTATCAAATTCATTTTTTATTTTCTTCCTCCCTTTTATTTTTCACTATAAAAAACCTTTAACCTCTCCAATATTTCAAACTCCCCCTTCTATTTAAAAATATATTCTACCCTTTCACAACAACATTAACCAATTTATTTGGTACAACAATCACTTTCACAATTTCTTTCCCATTAATAAATTTCTTAGCCTTTTCTGATTCCAGCGCAAGTTTTTCAGCGTCATCTTTTGAAATTCCGATTTGAGCCAAAACCATATCTCTCACTTTTCCGTTTACTTGGATTACCAAATTGAAAGTATGGTCTTTTGTCAATTCTTCGTCATATTTTGGCCATTCTTCTTCAAAAGTAAATGTTTTATTTCCTAAATAAGCCCACAATTCATCAGCTACATGTGGTGCAAACGGTACGATTAACAAGATTGTTTTTTCCAATACTTCACGCCAGATTTTTTTACTTTCTGTAGAAATATTGTCTTTATCAATTACTTCTTGCTTGTAAGTTGTCATGTCGTTTAATAATTCCATGACAGCTGCAATCGCAGTATTGAAGTGGAAGTCATCTTCGATACTTTCTGTAACTTTTTTCACTGTTTGATGTAATTTCTTTTGAATTTCTTCATCTTTTTGATTTCTATTTTTTAATTCAACTCCGTAATGATTTTCTGATTTCGCATTGTGGTCAGAAAATTCTGCAGTTCCAGAAACCAATAAATACAATCTATTTATAAATCTGTATGCCCCTGCAAGTCCATTCATGTTCCATTCCAATTCTTTTTCAGGCGGTGCAGCAAATAATGTAAATACTCTTGAAGAGTCAGCTCCGTATTCTTTCACGATTTCTTCAGGGTCAACTCCATTATTTTTCGATTTACTCATTTTTTCTACTTTTGTAATTAATTCTTCCCCTGTTTCAATCGAAAACGCTTTCCCATCTTTAAATTCAGCTTCTCTTGGGAACAAATATCTTCTTTCATTTTGTGAATAGAATGAAGGCCCTAAAACCATTCCTTGCGTCAACAATTTTTTAAACGGCTCATTTGTATCAACATATCCCAAATCTCTTAGTGATTTGTGGAAAAATCTCGCATAAAGCAAGTGCATTACCGCATGTTCAATTCCACCAATATATTGATTTACAGGTGTCCAAGCATCTGCATCCGCTTTTTCAAAAGGTTTTTCCACATTGTGAGAATCCAAATATCTCAAATAGTACCAAGACGAGTCAACGAAAGTATCCATCGTATCAGTTTCTCTTCTACCTTTTTTCCCATTCGGCAAAATCACATTCTTAAACTCTTCCGAAGTTTCAAGCGGATTCCCTTTCCCATTAAATTCAATATCAGTAGGAAGTTTCACAGGCAAGTTTTCTTTTTCTTCCAAGTAAATATTCCCATCTTCATCATAAATCACAGGAATCGGAGTTCCCCAATATCTTTGTCTACTAATCAACCAATCATGAAGTCTATAATTTACCGTTTTCTTACCAAGCCCAATTTTTTCCAATTTTTCAGTAATTTTCTCTTTTGCTTCATTACTATTTAATCCATTAAATTCTTCTGAATTTACCAGTATTCCTGGAACTGTTAAAGCATTTTCCAATTTTTCAACAGAAACTTCTTCTAAATTTCCATTTTTATCAACAGGATTTACAACAATTTTCAAATCCAAGTTATATTTCTTAGCAAATTGAAAATCTCTTTCATCATGTGCAGGTACTGCCATTACAGCTCCTGTCCCATAATCCATCAATACATAGTTTGCAACCCACAACTGCACTTTTTCACCATTTACAGGATTAATCACATAAAGTCCAGAAAATACTCCTTCTTTTTCCTTATCTTCCGCTGTACGAGCGATTTTATCCTCGTTTCTCATCGCTTCAACTTTTTCTCTAATACCAGGATTTTCCTTCAAAATAACTTCCTCAACCAACGGATGTTCTGGTGCAACAGTTGCATAAGTAACTCCATAAAGCGTATCAGGTCTTGTCGTAAACACAGAAATTACAACTTCTCCCTTGTCATTCAATTTCAAATGTGAATTTCCATTATTTTCAAATTTATAATCCAAAATAAAGTCAACTTCAGACCCAGTCGATTTTCCAATCCAGTTTTTTTGCATAGTCAAAACTTGTTCAGGCCAATGCCCTCTAAGTTCTTCATGTCCTTGCAGCAATTCTTCAGCATAATCAGTTATTTTAAAGTACCATTGCGACAATTCCTTTTGAATAACATCAGTTTTACTATGTCTCCAGCATTTCCCATCTTCAACTTGCTCATTCGCCAAAACCGTATTACAATCAGGACACCAGTTTACAAAAGATTTTTTCTTATAAACCAATCCTTTTTTATACATTTCAATAAAGAATTTTTGATTCCATTTGTAATACTCTGGAGTGTAAGTACTAAGTTCTCTATCCCAATCATAAGAAAGACCCATCAGTTTCAACTGTCTTCTCATGTTGTCAATGTTCGCTTTAGTCCATTTTCCAGGATGAGCCCCATGATCAATCGCCGCATTTTCCGCAGGTAACCCAAAACTATCCCATCCAAATGGATGCAGCACATTAAACCCTTTCATTTTCTTATATCTAGCAATCGCATCACCAATCGCATAATTTCTCAAATGCCCAACATGCAATTTCCCTGACGGATATGCAAACATCTCAAGCACATAATAATTCTCTTTCCCATCGGCTTTATTTTTAGACTTAAAAACATCTTTTTGAGCCCATTTGTCTTGCCATTTTTTCTCAATTTCATTAGGATTATATTCCTTAATCATTATTTTTTCTCCTTCATTTTTCAGTATTTATAAATTTTTTATTTAATATCTTTAAAAAATAATTTGTCTATTGACATTTCTGCAAAAATATTTTATAATTAATTACCAAATAAAAACATGTGTGAAAAATAAGAGCGTTACTGCTCTTATTTTTTTATCCACTTTAAAAATTGATAACTAAATTCTATTGTTTTTACAATACATAATATAATCGTTGCTACCCTAATCCATTCCATATTCAGCACTCTCCTTTGATTAAATAGAAGGGAGGGAGTCAGGGAATTATTCCCCTTTAAACCTCCTAATCATTTTGATAACCCATTTTATTATCTCTATCAGATAATCTATTAGTTGTAATGAATAAAATAATTATCTCCCAAATTTTTAACATGTGCATTTTCTTCCTCCACCTCATAATTGTACTATATTTTGGAATTTTTGACAATTATTTATCTTAATAATATTTTTTCAATTTTAAAAACTTCTGTTAATACCCAAAATCAGGATTCTCAATCACCCATTTCCCATTCTTTTTATTAGCTTCTAAAATTTCTTTTCTTCCTACATATTTTCCATTTTTTGTAATTCGTTCTAATTCTTGATCCATCATTTCTAATTGAATTTCGCCTATTGTTTTAAAATATTTTTTCATAGCTTTTTCATCATTTTGTGAAATTGATTTTTGATATTCTTCCATTGTTTTTCCCGTTTTTTTCTTAAAGGCTTCGTCCATTTTTTCAGCCATTTCTCCAGATCTTTCAATCATCTTATCCATGCTCATTTCATCTGTATTTACAGGAAATCCCAATTTAACTTTTACATATGCTTTCTCTCCATTGATATAATCTATTTTTTCTATATCAATCTTGTAATATTTATACATCATATCTATCATTTTAGAAAAATAATCTTCTCCAAAAAAAGAACCCATCATTTCTTTCATCTGATTTGACCCATCTTTTTGACTTCCAGCAAAAACTCCATTCATCATTTTATTCATCATTCCAAACATTTCCTCTTTTGAGTAAATTCTGCTAACTTCCTTTTCAATTTGAGAATTGTAATCTGAAAGGATACTTTGGTTAAGTTTTACAGCTGATTCTACTTCCACTTGATATTTCGCCTGTGCAAAACTTGATAAACTTAATAATATTGACAAACTTAAAATTACTTTTTTCATAAAAATTCACTTCTTTCTTTTAAAATTTATTTCAATTAAAATGATTATATGGGAATTTTATCATTACATTTCCACACCTTGCTTTAAACCTCTATTTATAGGCAACTTTCACTTTTTCTGTTCAGATTATTAAATATTTCTATAACTATATTTTAACAGACAAATTTCTTTTTAGCCATAACAAAAACCTCCAAATATTATATTATTATATTTTGAGTTTACACAAAATTCTGGACACTCTCTCACTGCTTTTACAACATTGGTTATTTAAAAATCAAATTAGAGCTATATTCTTTATCTTCTAAATCAGTCACTTTAATCTTAGGGTAAAAAGATTTTTCAACGACTAATTCTAATATATAGTCATCTGCAATATAGGTATAACCTTTTATTGTTTTTTTTAAATCTTCTATATTTTCAAAGAATCCAGTTTCATTATAACAGTTTCTAAAAAATTCAGAATTTTCATTTTCTAAAAGGAAAATATTATTTTTTATATTTTCTAACCCCTTTCTATATTTTCTTTTTAAAATAAGAAACCTTTCATTTTCTAGAGATTTATACTCTATAATAATTTTATATTTTTCATTAAATAAAAAATATATTCTCGTATAACGTATAAAATCTTCATAATACTTTCCTTCTTTAAATGTATAGGTTTCTATTCCCATAAATCTAACCGTTTTTTTTTCTAAAAAAATACCAATGGAATCATATTTTCTATATTTTTTTTATTTGAAAACTCTAATATGTACTCTCTTTTATAAATAAAATCTTTTTTTCTAATTTCAATTTTTCTTTCAATGGTATATAGTATTTTTTTATTTTCTTTGATTTTACTTGCTCTACATTTATATTTTTTACTTAAAAACTCTATATGAGTATCCTCAAAAATAATATAATGTTTTAAATATTTATTTCGAGTATACCAACCTTCTTTTCTAGAGTTTATTAATTCCTGTTCTAGAGAAGTTTTTAAATTAAATTGTCCTAAAAAATTCCCATAGTAGAAAAACCACTTGTATTTCCTAAAAATTTTATTCCCTCTATATCACTCATATTATATTCTTTTATAATTTCTCCATTTTCTTGATATAGAAGAATAAATTTACCTTTATTCTTATGGTATTCAATATACGGTTCTATGTACATAAAATTTTTTCTTTTTTTTATTTTTGGGGGATTTTTTGATACTACAATCTCATTAGTCTCATATTCCTCAAAATCCAAAAGATCTTTTCCGTTATCTTTTCTTAAATAATGTTTCATAGTTCCTTCCCCTTTGTATCATTTTACATATCTTATTTTTTGGGAATTTTTTCCCCTTTTTCAAACAACTCTAAAGTTTACTTATTTCCACTTAACTTACTTGAATAATTTCTTACACTAATGGTTACTTCTTTTCCACCAACATCAATTGTCCCAATAAATATTTCTTTTCCCTCAGGTTTTTGTATATCTTCAAATAATTTTCGACATTGTTCTTCTTTCCAATCATAATTTCTTTGATAAACAGGTATATTAAATGTCTTTTTCCCATTTCCAATAAATTCTAATAATTTAATTTTTCTTGCTTCCATTAATTGAATTACCTTCTCTCTTTATTTCTCAAAAAATTCAACCTCCGATAATGACATCCCCATATTCTTCCCTTTACTACACATTTCCCTAAGTTGAATTATCCCTTTACTATTCCCCATAAAATTACAAAAATAATAACAGTATTTATTCTCAAAGTTAATGTATTTATTACTTGAAAATTCCTTTTCCAATAATTTCGTTTCTTTATTTTTCTGGCTCTTTAATTTTTTATTATGTTCTGAAAAAAATAGAACTGGCATATTTACTATGTTTTCAGGAAATTTAAAATTTCTACTTTTTTCTTTATATTTCAAGTATAATATATCCAAAATAAAATTTAACATTTTAATAGAAGAAATATATTTTTTAAATATTTCTGTATCATCAGGTCTTTTCGATTTTAATTCGATGTGGAAAAGATAATAATTTTGAGCATTTACTTCTTGTACTAAAATTACTGAATCCACGGATTTACATATTTCACCATTAAAGTAGGGAAAAATATTAATTATGTTTTCACTTTTTTCCAAATTATTAATATCAAAAGTTATTTGAAGCACTCTATAATGTTCTTTATCAAAATATACTTTTACTTCTTTTAATTTTGCATCATCTTTAGATTCTTTTATTTTTACATGATTATTTTCAGATACAGTAAAAAAATTTTTATGCAATGCAGTTTTACAATAATCAAAAAAATTATTATTCTCAAATATCATTTTCCCTCCGCATAAAACAGTAAAGTCTGATAAAGGTTATCTGTTTCTTCAAGCACAGTATTAAATGTTTCTATTTCAAATTCTCCATTTTTTTCTTTAATTTTTTCAACAGTTTTGTTGTGTAAATGAAATACATTAATATCGCTAGTTTTTAATCCGTATTCGCTATTAATTTCATATTCTTTCATTTCTTCACTATTAATTTTATCCTTAACTTTTTCAAACAAGAGCATATTATCAATTTCTTCAGTTATAATTGGACTGTGAGTGCTTATTATAAATTTTATTCCTTGTTTTGACAAATAATTTATAAGTTTCATTATTTTTCTTTGATTTTCAGGATGTAAATTTAATTCAATTTCATCAATAAAAACTATATCTCCTTCCATTGCAAAATATTTCAAATACAAATAAAAACCTGCCAATGTCTTTACTGTTGAAGAAACCATTCCTATATCTATTATCTTATCCCCATTTATTTTAAACATTATGTTGTCTTCTGTATCAATTATTACTTCTCCACCTAATATTTCTTTTAATCTTTCATCTAAATTTTTATAAATCTCTAATTCATTCATCGCTTTTGAACGATCAGAAATAGAATTTAAAAATTTTACATAATCATTTACAGGTTCAGAATATCTAGAAATTTTTCCAATACTTTCATCGTTTCCCATTTCTAGTTCTCTTAAAATATTGCTTCTCTCTTCTAATAACTGTTTATAAAATAAAACTGCACCACTTCTTTCAGCAGGAAAAGAATAAAATTTATAAATTTTTTGAAAAAATTTTATATGTAAAAAATATCCAAATATAATTTGTTTTGCTTCTTCTTCTTCAATTTTCCGATTATATGTTATATATCTTTTCCCTTTATTTTCATCATAATCTTCCATAAGATATTCTATTTTATCTTCAAATTTCTTTAATTTAATAGTTTTTCTCATCTCTCTAAAATATATTATCGTATCGTCATCTAATTTTTTAAATTCTAAAATTTCATCACTTAAATTCACTTCTATTTCAAAGTCCTTAAAAGTATCTTTTGAAGTATGGAAAACTTGAGAAAGAGTATCTTTTATTTCCTTTTCGTATTTCTTTTCAAAATAATCTTTTATTGTTTCATAATCTGAATCAGATAATCTATCTTTAAACCTGATTCCAACTACTTCATCCATTTTTATATTTTGTCTTTCTCTCACTTTAAAATATGTGTACAACAAATTACTCAAATAAGTCTTCCCAGTATTATTCTTCCCAATTATCAAATTAATCCCTTTTAAATCATTAAGATCTATCTCTCCATTTTCAATAGGACCTAAATTTTTAAATTTTATTATCATTAATTTCCTCCTTCCCTAGACTATTGCGTTACTACTAATCTATTTCTTTAACTTCACAACCTTTTTCAATTTTATCCCAGTTTTTTCATAATTTTCCATAAACCTATTCAATAAACAAACTTGCAGTTAAAAATAATCTATCTCAATCTACTAATACCCAAAATCAGGATTCTCAATCACCCATTTCCCATTCTTTTTATTAGCTTCCAAAATTTCTTTTCTTCCTACATATTTTCCATTTTTTGTAATTCGTTCTAATTCTTGATCCATCATTTCTAATTGAATTTCGCCTATTGTTTTAAAATATTTTTTCATAGCTTTTTCATCATTTTGTGAAATTGATTTTTGATATTCTTCCATTGTTTTTCCCGTTTTTTTCTTAAAGGCTTCGTCCATTTTTTCAGCCATTTCTCCAGATCTTTCAATCATCTTATCCATGCTCATTTCATCTGTATTTACAGGAAATCCCAATTTAACTTTTACATATGCTTTCTCTCCATTGATATAATCTATTTTTTCTATATCAATCTTGTAATATTTATACATCGTATCTATCATTTTAGAAAAATAATCTTCTCCAAAAAAAGAACCCATCATTTCTTTCATCTGATTTGATCCATCTTTTTGACTTCCAGCAAAAACTCCATTCATCATTTTATTCATCATTCCAAACATTTCCTCTTTTGAGTAAATTCTGCCAACTTCCTTTTCAATTTGAGAATTGTAATCTGAAAGGATACTCTGGTTAAGTTTTACAGCTGGTTCTACTTCCACTTGATATTTTTCTTTTGCAAAAGTTCCTAAACTTAGCAATACAGATAATCCTAAAATTATTTTTTTCATAATTCTCACTTCTTCCTTTACTTTTATTTTTATTTTACTTTTTTACTTACTCCAAAATTTCAAATTTATATCCAACTCCCCAAATGGTTTTAATATTCCAGTTTGGATGATTGTAGTTATCTATTTTGGAGCGAAGTCTTTTAATATGAGTGTCAACTGTTCTGCTATCACCGAAATAATCAAATCCCCACAGTAAATCTAGCAAATTTTCTCTTGTGAAAACTTTATTTTGATTTGTCGCAAGTGTCCAAAAGATTTCTATTTCTTTTTTTGTAAGTAAAATTTTTTCATTTTCAATTTTTACAGCAAAATTATCCAAGTCAATTTCTAAATTGTCATATTTGAATAATTTTTTATCCTGATTTTCTTTTGGAGATAATCTTCTTAAAATTGCATGTATTCTAGCGATTATTTCTCCTGGTGAAAATGGCTTTACAATATAATCATCCGCTCCAATTTCCAGTCCCATTATTTTTTCATAATCTTCCCCACGAGCGGTAATCATAATAATTGGCACATTTGAAAAACTTCTTATTTCACGGCAAACTTCAAAACCATCTTTTTTAGGCATCATGACATCCAGCAAAACTATGTCAAATTTATTATTTCTAACTTCACTTAATGCACTTTCTCCATCAAAGACAGTTGATACAATAAAATCATTTTTTTTACAATACTGTGAAATTATCGAAACAATCTGTCTATTGTCATCTGCAATTAACACATTATACATTTTTTTACCTCTTTTAATTTCTCTTTTTCATATTTTATCATAAATTAAAAAAATTTCATACTTTAAAAATATACAAAAGTTTGATAAAATATTTTTATACAAGAAATTTTTTGAAAGGAGAAGAAAAAAGAAAAAATGAGAAGAGAACTAAAAAAAATTTTTTTTATAAGAAAAAAAGATTCTACACAAACATTTAGACTCGCTATGCTACTTTGCATTGTTGGGGGATTTTTAGATGCCTACACTTTTACCACAAGAGGAAAAGTTTTGGCAAATGCGCAAACTGGAAATTTAGTTTACCTTGCCTTAAATCTTGCTGAAAGAGATTATCAAAAAGTTTTTTCTTATTTTGTCCCAATTTTTGTTTTTGCACTTGGAATTTTATTTTCAGAATATTTAAAACATGTATTTACAAAATATGAAAATTTCCGCTGGCAACACACTGCCATTATTATTCAATTAATTGTAATGTTTTTTATTTCATTCATTCCGTCAAATCACTTAAATATGTTAGTTAACGTAATAATTTCATTCATTGCGGCACTGCAATATCAAGGTTTTAAAAAAATTCACGGAGTAAATGGTGCAACTACTATGTGTACAGGAAATCTTCGGTCAAGTATGGAATTTTTAAGTCAGTTTATAATGACTAGAGATAAAAAATCTTTTTATAATTTTTTAGTTTACATAGGATTAATTTCCTTTTTTGTAATTGGTGCAACTTTGTGTGCCGTTCTAGTTCATTTTTTTAAAAATTATGCATTGCTTTTCTGCTGTGTTTTGCAATTTATCGTATTTTTAGTGATGTTCAAACAAAAAATTTAGTTTTATAATCAAACAAATATCTTTTAATACTGATAAATAAAGATTTTAAGAATTTTTACAATATATTCAAAAAATTTTTTTGCTTGTAAAAAAAACGAAAAAGTTATATAATTATTACAAATAACATCTGTTATATTATTAAAAAAAAATTAAAGATAAGGAGGTTTTTTTATGTTTGAAAAATTTCGTTTTGAAAATCTTTCAAAAATAATTCAATTATACGTTTTGAATTTATTTGGACAAATTATCAAAAAAGATAATTTGGAAATTTTTTCAAAAATAAATTTTTTTAATGTAGGAAATATTTCCTTGCTGTATGAAAAAAATAAAAAAATCTTAATTAATAAAAGTAGTAATTTTTTAAAATTACTAGACGAACATATTTTAAATTCAGAAATAGATTTATCTTTTATCGAAAATGTCGATGTAAAAAAATTGATACAAAATTTTGAAAAGCTTTGTGCCAATGGATATAAAAATTTTATTGAAAAAGACATAAGAAAAAAAATAATTGAAAAATTTACAAATTGCTTAAAAAATTTAGTTGTAATTTATTTATTCTCAAATATAAAATTTAACTATATTTCCGAAAACGCAAGAGTAAAAATAAGCCGTGCTCCACCTTTTGTAAAATAATTTTATAAAAAATTTTTACAAAAAAATATTGTGGAGGATAAAAAAATGGAAAAAATCGAGAAAATTGAAGAAGTAGAAAAAAAAGAAGTAAGAGAAAAAAGAGAATTAAAAGGAATTAAAATAGGAAAATATGAAATCGAAAAGCCAATTGTTCAAGGTGGAATGGGAGTCGGAATAAGCTGGGACAGACTTGCTGGAAATGTAGCTAAAAACGGCTGTCTTGGAACAATAAGCGCAATTTGTACAGGATATTATCAAAATATGAGATTTGTAAAAAAACAGGTAGATGGAAGACCAGTTGGAACAAAAAATACTTACAACAGGGAAGCTCTTATTGAAATATTTAAAAATGCAAGAAAAATTTGTGGAGATAAACCTCTAGCTTGTAACATCTTACATGCAATCAATGACTATGCAAGAGTTGTAGGCGACGCACTGGAAGCCGGAGCAAATATTATTGTAACGGGAGCAGGACTTCCGCTAGAGCTTCCAAAACTTGTAAAAGATTATCCAGATGTAGAAATAGTGCCGATAGTCTCATCAGCAAGAGCGCTAAAAATAATCTGTAAAAAATGGAAAGCTGCTGGAAAAATGCCAGGAGCAGTAATCGTAGAAGGTCCTAAAAGTGGAGGACACCAAGGAGCTAAATATTCCGAATTATTTGCGCCGGAACATCAATTAGAAGCAATTTTACCGCCAATAAAAGAAGAAAGAGACAAATGGGGTGATTTTCCAATAATTGCAGCAGGTGGAATTTGGAACAATGAAGATATTCACAAGATGATGGAATTAGGAGCAGATGCCGTTCAAATGGGTACAAGATTTATAGGTACTTACGAGTGCGATGCAAGTGAAAATTTTAAACAAAATTTAATTAATGCAAATAAAGAAGACATAGTAATTGTAAGCTCTCCTGTTGGTTATCCTGGAAGAGCAGTAAAAACAAATTTGATAAAAACTTTGGAACCTAATACTAACAAGATAAAATGTATAAGTAATTGCGTCTTTCCTTGTGAACATGGAAAAGGTGCAAATAAAGTGGGATATTGTATTGCAAACAGCTTAGGAGATGCCTACTTAGGTAAGCTTCAGAGCGGACTGTTTTTCACAGGAGCAAATGGATATAGATTAAAAGAGATAGTTCACGTCAAAGATTTAATTGAAGAATTGATGACAGGTATTCAAACTTCTAAAAATATTTAAAAATGAAAAATAAAAAATAGCCGGAGTATGAAAAATACTTCGGTTCATATTTTTTATAAAAAAAATCCAGTCTACCGTTCTAATCTGATTTTTGGTTGCCTGTAACTGTTACAGGTGGTAGTCATATTTACAAAAGTACAGGATCCGTGCTAAGTTTTTTTACCGCCGTGATTTTTCTGAAACAATTTTATAAAGAGATGACCCCATTAAAAAATGAGTAAAGCCCAAAAACAATTTAATTAGTATCGAATAGACCAGAAATTTATTTTTAAATAATTTAGAAATTTCCTTTACTTAAACAGTATAACTTTTATCACTAAAAATGTCAAATATTTTTTTTAGGAAATTTTTCAAAATTCACATAATAAGTATTTTTATCTATTTTTTTTAGTATATTTTTTTTACATAAATTGGAAATTTCTCTTGAAAGAGCAGGCCGTGTCACATCAAATTTTTTCGCAAGTAAAGATATGCTCGGAAAAAATGTTATTTTATTATCTTTAGAATTTTTTTTAATATAGCTTAAAACTTTTTCACCAATCGTTTTATTTACAAAATTAAACCAAATTCTTTTTGAAAGATATTGACTTTTATTTGAAATCTCATCAATAAAATTTAAAAGTAACCTTTTATTTTTTTGAATCAGATTAAAAAATTTATTCCGATCAATCACTAGCAAATTTGTTTCTTCCAATGTTATCAAATCGACTGGAAAAGTGTTATCTTCCCCAAAAATAAATGCTGGTGCCAAAATTTCATTTATTTTTATATGACCAATTACAATGGAATCACCATTAAATTTTTGCATTTCAGCAACAAGAGTTCCTTTTATTAAAATATTCACATTTGTAATTATATCACCTCGAAAAAATATAATTTCATTTTTTTTATAAGTTCTTATTTGATATTCGGTTTCTTTTAAAAATGAAGTGACAGATGAAATACTGTAACCATTAAATAGCGGAACTTTTACAAGCAATTGTGAAATGTCTTTAATATTCATATCATCACCAATTCTTTTTTGTTTTCTATCAAAATAATTTTACTATAATATTATTAATTTGTCAAACTATTTATCTAAAAATAAAAAAATAGGAGGAAATTAGCCTCCTAAATATGCTCTTTTTATTTCTGAATTTGTCAAAAGTTCTTTTCCAGTCCCTTCCAAAATTATACTTCCAGTTTCTAAAACATAACCTCTATCGGCAATTGACAAAGCCATGTTTGCATTTTGCTCAACTAATAAAATAGTAACATTATCCTCTTTGTTTATTTTTTTTATTATTTCAAAAATTTCCTGAACTAACAGCGGTGCAAGTCCCATTGATGGTTCATCTAGCAAAAGTAACGATGGATTCGACATAAGTGCTCTTGCCATTGCAAGCATCTGTTGCTCACCTCCACTCATTGTTCCTGCAAGTTGTCTTTTTCGCTCTGCCAGACGAGGAAACAAAGAAAACATATGTTCCATATCTTTTTTTATTTCAGCTTGATCATTTCTAATAAAAGCCCCCATTTCCAAATTTTCTAAAACTGTTAGCTCCGTAAAAATTCTTCTTCCTTCTGGAACGTGAGCCATACCTTTGCTTACAAGTTTATGAGCGACAGTATTTGTCGTGTTTTCACCATTTAGTGAAATTTCTCCAGATTTTATTGGAATTAATCCTGAAATTGCATGTAATGTCGATGTTTTTCCAGCTCCATTTGCTCCAATCAAAGAAACAATTTCTCCTCTTTTTATATGAAATGAAATATTTTTTATGGCATGAATTACACCATAATAGACATTCAAATCATTGACTTCTAAAATATTCACAATTCTTCCTCCTCTCTTATTCTCCCAAATATGCTGCAATAACTTCTTTGTTTGACTGTATTTCACTTGGAAGCCCAGACGCTATTATTTTTCCAAAATTTAGTACATAAAGTCTTTCACAAATTCCCATAACTAAATCCATATCGTGCTCAATAAGTAAAATTGCAATTTTAAATTTATCCCTGATAAAACTTATTGTTTTCATCAATTCCTTTGTTTCATTTGGATTCATTCCCGCAGCAGGTTCATCAAGTAAAAGCAATTTGGGATTTGTAGCTAGCGCTCTAGCTATTTCCAATTTTCTTTGCTGTCCATACGATAAATTTCCTGAAATTATATTAGCCATTTCTGCCATGTCAAAAATATCCAATAAATCCAGCGCTTTATCTGTAACTTCTTTTTCTTCCCTCCAAAATCTTGGGAGTCTTAGTATAGCTTCAAAAGTGTTATATTTCATACTGCTATTAAGTGCCATTTTTACATTGTCCAGCACTGTCAAATTTTTAAATAATCTAATATTTTGGAATGTTCTTGCTATTCCCAATGCAACTATTTGCGGAGTTGTTTTTTTATTAATACTTGTTCCATTTATGGAAATATCACCGTCAGTCGGTTTATAAACACCTGTAAGTAAGTTAAATATTGTTGTTTTTCCAGCTCCATTAGGTCCAATCAGCCCTATTAACTCGCCTTCTTTTATCTCGATATTAACATTGTCTACAGCTCTTAAACCACCAAAAGATATTCCTAAATCAGTCGTTTTAAGTAATGACATATCCTAATCTCCTTTTTTATTTTTTCGAGTTTCTAATTTCTTTAATCCGTTGTTTCGTTTCGTGGAAAGTGAATTCTTTTGTTCCAAAAATTCCTTTTGGTCTGAAAATCATTAAAATAATAAGAATTATCGAATAAATTAAATATCTAAACTGTGAAAAATCTCTTAAAAATTCACTTAACATAGTTAAAATAACCGCTGCGATAACTGCTCCAGTTATACTTCCAAGTCCACCTAAAACAACCATAACCAAAATTTCTATTGAAAATAAAAATCCAAATTTATCTGGTGCTAAAATCCCAACATTGTGAGCAAATAATGAGCCTCCTACTCCCGCAAAAAATGCCGAAAAAGTAAATCCATAAAGTTTTACACGATTTAATTTAATACCAATATTCTCTGCCGCAATTTCATCTTCTCGAATTGACATAACTTCCTTACCTTTTCTTGAAGTCATAGCCATAACAACTATAATAATTGAAATTACAACAATAAAATACACATTTGAAAATGTTATAATTCCTTGAGGAATTCCACTAAACCCTGTCGCTCCTCCAAGAAAATCCAAATTTTGAATGATATATTTTATAATTTCTCCAAACGCAAGTGTAATGATTGCAAGATAATCCCCTCTTAAACGAAGCGTACTAGCTCCAACTAAAAATCCAAATATTGCTGCAATAATTCCACCAAATAGTGAAACTATAAGAAGATGCAATGTTGCAGGTAAATGATAATTTACCAATATTTTTGAAATATACGCCGCTGAATATCCACCAATCGCAATAAATCCAGCTTGTCCTAAATTAAGCTGTCCCATAATTCCTACAGATATATTAAGACTTACAGAAAATAGCACAAAAATTAAAATAGTTATATAAATTCCACGAGTGTAGCTAAAAATATCATTTGGGTCAATTGTTAAATTTAAAACTACATAAAGTAAAATAATTGAAATAACTGTAACTACATAATTTTTCAATTTAAATTTATTAAAATAATTCAAATTACCCCATTTTGGCTGTTCTTTGTCTTTTTTATTTTCTTTATTTTTTATATTTTCTTTGTTTTCAATTTCATTTTTTGTCAAAGTAATTTTTTTATTTTGAACTTCTTTTTTTTCTTTATTTTCCATTTTTCTCTTTTCTCCTCCTTTCTCTTCTCTATAATTAAACTTTTTCTTTCATATTTTTTCCAAACAATCCATTTGGTTTAAAAATAAGTATCAAAATTAAAATTCCAAAAACTATTGGATTTGCCCAAGTTGTAAGAAAAGAACCTTTTACATATGCTTCTAAAAGTCCCAATACATATCCTCCAACCATAGCTCCAGGAATACTTCCAATTCCACCAAATACAGCCGCAATAAACGCTTTTAATCCAGGAAGCATCCCCATATATGGCTCAATTTGCGGATAAACAATCGCATAAAGTGCTCCACCAAGTGCACCTAATCCAGAACCAATCGCAAATGTAATAGCGATTGTTTTATTTACATTTATTCCCATAAGTTGTGCCGCTCCTGTATCTTGAGATACCGCTCTGGTTGCTTTTCCAAGTTTTGTCTTTTTAATAAATAAATTTAGCGCAACCA
The DNA here is from genome assembly GCF_041200005.1 of Leptotrichia rugosa. Taxonomy (NCBI): domain Bacteria; kingdom Fusobacteriati; phylum Fusobacteriota; class Fusobacteriia; order Fusobacteriales; family Leptotrichiaceae; genus Leptotrichia; species Leptotrichia rugosa. Next base: position 251,850 of record NZ_CP165644.1, on the reverse strand, counting down.
TGCAAATTATAGTGACAACTATTACAAAAATAGTAAGCATACTTATTTGAACGACTCCCAAATTTAATTTTTTATTATCTGACAAAAATCCAGGAATATATTTTTGGTCAATTACTTTTGGTGTAGCTCCAAAGATGATAAGTGCGACACTTTCAAGCAAAAAGCTCATTCCGATTGCTGTTATAAGTGCTGAAATTTTTGGCGCATTTCTAAGTGGTCTATACGCAAAAAAATCAATTACAACGCCTAAAATAGCACAAAAAACAATTGATAAAAGTATTGCAATTATAAGCGGCATACCATTTGACACAGCAATAAAAGTTAAATATGCTCCTATCATAAGTATGTCTCCATGCGCAAAGTTTATAAGTTTTACAATTCCATAAACCATTGTGTATCCCAGAGCAATCAGTGCATAAATACTTCCAGTCTGAAGACCGTTGATTGTCTGTTCAATTAAATTTTTTAACATTTTAACCTCCTTCAATTATGACTAATTCTATTACAATTTTTTTATTTATAAATTAAAAAAGTTCAAAATGGTATTAAGAAAATCCTAGTACCATTGAACTTAAAAAAAATTATATTTATAAATTTCCTAAATTAAAATTTTTCTTTTAAAGTAAGTTTTCCATCTTTTACTTCAATAAATGTAACTTTTTTTTCTGGATTTCTATTTTCATCAAATTTCAACGAACCTGTCAATAAATTATCTCCACTAAAGTTTTTGATTGCGTCTCTGATTGCTTCTTTTGAAGATAAATCCTTTACAGATTTTAGTGAAGTTTCCAAAATAGTACCTGTGTCATATCCAAGTGCTGCAAACATAATTGGATCAAGTTTATACTCAGTTTTATATGAATTTATAAATTTTTTAGCTATTTCAGAACTGTCATCTGAAGCAAATTGACTGGCAAAAATAGCTCCATTTGCGACTTTTCCAAAGTTAGTCTGGATTCCATCCCAACCGTCTCCTCCCATAAATTGAGAATTTATTCCAAGTTCTTTCGCTTGAGTTAAAATTAATCCTATTGTGTTGTAGTAATCTGGCACAAAAATCATATTTGAATTGTAACCTTTAACTTTTGTTAAAACTGCTCTAAAATCTTTATCATCGGCAGTATATTTTTCTTCTTTAATTTGAATTCCTTCTTTTTGAGCTTGTGCTTTAAATGCGTCAGCTAATCCAACTGAATAGTCACTTGTAGAATTAGTCAAAATAGTTACATTATTAAATCCTTTTGATTTTGCATATTTTGCAACAGCCTGCCCTTGATAAGGATCGGTATAAGTTGTTCTGAATACAAAATTTTTATCTTTTGTGATGTCAAAAGCTGTTCCAGTAGCAGTTATCATAGGGATTTTAGCTTGTTCAGCAAGTGGTGCAATAGCTAGAGAAGGTTTTGAGATAACTTCTCCTACCAAAACATCAATTTTATCTTGAGAAACCATTTTTTTGAAGATATTTACAGCTTCTTGCGTATCTCCTTTACTGTCAGCTTCAACAATTTCTATTTTTTTCCCATTAATTCCACCAGCAGCATTAATTTCTTTAACTTTTAGTTTAAATCCGTTCACTGTCGCTACTCCATATTGAGCGACATTTCCTGTAAGCGGTGCAATAACTCCAACTTTAATAACATTTGAATCTACTTTTTTAGATCCGCAGCTCATTACAAACAATGCCATCATTGACATTAAAAATAATATTTTTTTCATAATCTCACCTCGTAATTTTTATTAAAAATTTTTTTAAAGTAAATTTAAAATTTTTACTTTAAATAAATGCAATTAATTTTTTTATTTAAATTTTAACTACATTTACAAGAAATTTTCTATATTTAAAATACTTTCCTCCTTTCTTTACAAATCATCTCCAGTTTCAACAATTATATCATATATTAACTAAAAAATAAATTATTATTTTAATAGTCAAAATAAAATCCAATTAATTTAAATTTTTATAAAAAAAACTATCACAAATATTTGTGATAGTTTTTATTTTTTGTATATTTTTTAGAGTAAAAAAATTATTTGTTATTAGCTATTTTTAGTTATTTTAGTTTATTAGTTTCCCAAGTTAAAGTTATATCCTACACCTACAGATACTCTTTTATAATTTGCATCTGTTTTATCCCCGGTATTGTCATTTTTATATTGACCTTGGTTTTCTTTATACATAACTTCTGCGTTGAAGTTGTTGTAGTTCACTCCTGCTCCAACTCCGTAATAAAGTCCATTTTTAGCTTTATAATCGTCAATATTCCCATTATTTGCTGAATATCCCAAATCTCCTTTTACATATGGTTTTACAGTAGTCGGAGTGGCAAAGGTATATTTTGCGGTTCCATAAACTGGCACTGAATTATAATTTTCGTAATTTTCATCGGCTGAATTTCTAGCTTTCACTTTTTTATGCCATTGATAAGCAGTTCCAGCTCCCACTTCCAATCCTGGAGTTACTTCATATCTGTATTCTGCCCCTGCTTCTCCAGCTGTAGATTTTGCTTTTTCTGAGCTATTATCATAATGGTATTTTCCACCTAAATCATATGCACCTTTTACTTCAACTTTTCCAGCGTTTGCTGCAAATGAAACTATTCCTAAAACTAAAAACAATCCCATAAATTTTCTTTTCATAGTAAACACCTTTTCTTTCTTTTCGGCAAACTCTGAATTACAATATGTACTAGAGTTTTTCCTTATTTTAATTAAATTAGTTTAGGAAATTTCACTTTCCTGAACTTAAAGTCATTATACACCAATTGACTTATAAGTCAATTTTTTTTTTAATATTTTTTCATTAGAAAGAAAGTTCAATTGACTAAAACTGTCTAAATTTCTAATAAAATAAAACAAATAAAAAATATTTAAAATTAATTAAAATTAATTAAATTAAAAAGAATTTGACTTGATTTTTAGTTTAAATTATGCTATACTTATTTCTGAAAGTTAGTAAGATTATAATTAATTGGAGGAGAACGACAATGAAAAAAATTTTAGTATTATTGACATTAGTTGGATCAATCGCAATGGCTCAAGGAAATGTTTATGAATTTAGAGCAGGTTGGGATTTATATAACAGAGCAAAAGATTCTAACAAAGAATATGAAATCAGAAAGGATGTATTACAAACTGGTCCAGAAGTTTCATTTGAATACAGAAGAGAATTGACAAATAACTTTGATTTAGGAGCTGGAATTGCTTACAAATATAACAATTTAACTGATAAAAAAGTTGAAGTTGATGAAAACAAAGTTGATGTTTCTATGAAAGGTTTACATTCAGTACCTATTTATGCAACTGCAAGATATAACTTCAGAAATGATTCAGATGTTACACCTTATGTAAAAGCTAATTTAGGATTTGCAGTTAACTCTGGAAAAATTGATTTTCAAAGAATTAACACACCTGGAACAGATGAAACTGCTCAAATGAAATTTAAACACGGATTCTATTACGGAGTGGGAGCAGGACTTGAATATAACAACTTCGTTGCTGACTTATCATATAATGTAAATACATTAAGAGCTAAATATAACTACAGCTATAACGATTTCTTAGGAAACAAAAAAGAATCATCAAGCAAAGAAACTTTAAATCATGGAATGTTGACATTAAGCGTTGGTTATGCTTTGAAAGACTAGTAACTTTTAATAAATTTTTTATGAGCCTTTCTTAAAATTTAAGAAAGGCTTTTTTTATTCTTTTAAAATCAATTTTTATTGCTTTTCAAAATCTTTTTTGGTATAATTTTATTAGTTAAGTTTTCTTTTTTAACAAAATTTATTTTTTTAAGGAGGTATTTATGAACTTGAACTATAAATTAATTGCAACTGATATGGACGACACTTTATTAAATAAAGATCAAGAAATATCAATTGAAAACGAAGAATCTATTATAGATGTCCAAAAAAAAGGGGTAATATTTGTACTTGCAAGTGGAAGACCTAGCTTTGCCATGTTTGAATATGCAAAAAAGCTTCAGATGGACAGATTTGGAGGATATATCTTGGCTTTTAATGGCGGAGAATTGATTAATTTTAAAAATAATGAATTAGTTTTTCAGCAAGGACTTGACAAAAAGGACATAGAAATTATTCACAATATTTCAAAGAAATTAGATTTAACGATGTTACTTTATCAAGATGACACTGTTTTTGCAACAAGTGAAGCAGCTGAAGCATTAGTTGAAGCCAAACTTTGCAAAATGAAATTCCAAAAATTTGAAGCTTTAAAAGAACTGGAAAAATTTGGTGTTACAAAAACTGCAAAATGTATGATTGTTGGGGATCCTGAACTTGTAAAAAATGCCGAAAAATATATGAAGGAACTTTACGGAAATGACTATTTTATAGCAATTTCAAAGCCTATTTTCTTGGAAATTGCAAACAAAAATGTGAACAAAGGAAAAACTTTGGCTAGACTTGGAAAAATTTTGCAAATTAAAACTGAAGAAATGATAGCAGTTGGAGATAGCGGAAATGATAGACCACTTTTAGAAACTGTAGGAATGCCTGTTGCTGTGGCAAATGCACCCGAAGAAATAAAAAATTTATCAAAATTTGTATCCACTTCAAACGATGAAAATGCTCTAAAAACTGTAATTGATAAATTTTTTAGCTCTTAATCAAAAAAACCTCTCAATTTATTAAAATTGCGAGGATTTTTTTTAAATGTTATACAATATATTAAAAAAATTAAATAAAATACTTCTAATATTTACATTGTTTCTTACACTATTTTTTATTTCTATTAATTTTTTTAAATTTTCGCTATTTAATATAACTTTTGCATTAATGATTATTTTTGCCAAAAAATTTATCAAAAATTCTCTATTTTTTTTAACTTCAATCTCAAGTTCATTCAACATAAAATATATATTTTCCATATTCCAAAATTTTACTTCTTTTACTAAAAACTCAATGCTTTTGTTATATTTTATCACCAAATCCAAATAATTTCCATTTTCTGAATTATAAAATAAATAATTTTGCATTTCAGAAATATTTTTTAAAATATCTTCAACTGTTTTTATTTTAAAAGAAAAACTTTCAAGCGTTATATTTTTTTCCAAATAATTTTTTTTAAATGACTTTATATCATTTTCATTTCCGTCAAAAAAATCATAAGTTTTTTTATCGATTTCAAGTTCAAAGCTACTTAAACTTTCCAAGTGAAATTTTATCACACGCGATTTTATTGTTGGAATTATATTTAATGTTCTTGATAACAGTATAAAATAAACATCCTTAGGTGGTTCTTCAATCGTTTTTAACAAAGCGTTTGCCGACTCTTTTCTTAAATTTTCCACACCAAAAATGATAAATATCTTTTTGGGCGAATTAAAAGACGATTCAATTGTTTCATAAATAATTTCTCGAACTTCGTCAATTTTTATATTTCCATTATTTTTATTAATAATTTCAACATCGGGATAGACTAAATTATCAATTTGTTTTTCAATTTGAAGTTTTGTAACTTCATTTTTTACATCTCGTGTCATCACCATTTTTGAAAAAATTAAGGCGTAGTGAAGCAAATCAACTCTTCTATCGCCATAAAAAAGATAACTTGCACTCACTTTACCAGTTTTTATCTCATTTTCAAAATTTTTTATAATCTCACTACTTTTCATCTTACGTTTCTCTACTCTCAATGGTTAACTTTTATAAGACATATTTAAAAATACAAAAATAAGCCAATAAAAATTTATTTTAATAAAAAATTCTTTTTAACTTTTTATTTACTGACTTTCTAAAAACTTATTTTTGTATATATTTTTAATTTTCCTTCATTTGAAGTGTTCTTAATAATTTTTTGTTGTCAAATGCGGCTCCTCCACCTAAAACTACTGAATCTAGTGGATTAGGCGACAAGAATACTTTGATTCCAACTTCTTTTTCCATCATATCGATAAAGTTTTTAATTAATGAACCTCCACCTGTCATAATAATTCCGTTGTCTAAAATATCAGCTGCTAATTCTGGTGGACATTTTTCCAAAACTTCTTTTGTTGCTGCAACTATTTGGAATAGTGATTCTTCGATAGCTTCGTAAATTTCATTTGCATTGATTTCAACTGTATTTGGAATTCCTGACTCCAAATCTCTACCTTTTATTTCTAAAATTTCAGGATTTTGAACTTCAAGTGCAGAAGCCAACTCTTTTTTGATTTTTTCAGCTGTTCTATCTCCGATTAACAAGTTATATTTTCTTTTTACATATTTAACTATATCGTCATCAAATTTATTTCCAGCAATCCTTATTGATTTACTTGCAATAATTTCATCTAACGATAAAATAGCAATATCGGTAGAACCCCCACCTATATCGATTACCATGCTTCCTTCAGGTTGTGAAATATCCACTCCTGATCCAATTATCGCCGCTCTTCCTTCTTCTATAATATAAGTTTTTTTAGCTCCTCTCACAGCGTCAAAAAGTGCTTTTCTTTCCACACTCGTAACTTCAATTGGAACACAAATCATAACTTCTGGTTTAAAAAGTGAATTCCCATAAATTTTGTGAATAAAATATGTTATCATCTCTTTTGTAGAATCAATATCTGCGATAACTCCATCTTGAAGTGGTTTTATAGCTTGGATGCTGTCAGGTGTTTTCCCCAACATTTCTCTGGCTTCTTTTCCCACTGCAATCAGTTTTCCTGTCTTTCTGTCTCTGGCTACCACCGATGGTTCATTTAATACAATTTTTTTTCTTTGTTTATCGTAAATTAAGATATTCGCTGTACCCAAATCTATTGAAATACTTTTGTTTACTCTGAATATTTTTACAAAATCAAATGCTCCCATTATTCCTCCTATACTTATTTTCTTACTAAAATTATTCTTTAATAAAATTACTTTTATTTATCGCAATATAAAATTTATTTTAATAAATATTGCTACAATAATAATTTATATTTTAACTCCTTAATTATATCATATTTTTTTAGAAAAATTTATTATTTTTTAAAAATTTTCAAAAAAATTTTCGCTTTTTCCCAAAATTTTCTTTCCAGCCGACAAAATCAAAGTTTCAACTTCAATTTTTTTCCCATTTTTTCTGCAACGCTCTTCACACTTAATTTTTGCCTTTTGTGCCAGTAAATCAAAAACTTGTATTTTTTCAATATATTTTATCGCTTCTTCAGTCGTGTTTGAGTCCATAATTTTTTTTAAATTTTCTATTTTTTCACCAACCAATAAAGTATTTGCAGTCAAAATTTCCATTCTGGCATCAGCAACTCTACTGTGAGTGTGAAAAATTCCACCTGCAACTTTTACAAACTTTCCAAGCTCTCCCACAAAATAAATTTTTTCCACATCATATTCACAAGCTCTGTCAAACATATATCCGACAAAATTGCTAATCACAACACCTTGTTTTTCTCTTTCTGGATAATTTTTAGCTAAATATAACTTTCCACGATTTCCAAAAATAAAAACGGCTGTTCTCTCTTTTTCTCTATCATTTATTTCAAGCGACTGCTTTAATTCAATCGCAAGGGAACTTTTCCAAGATTCTTCCGACATCGGTCTTACAATTCCCGTCGTTCCCAAAATTGAAATTCCGCCAATTATTCCCAATTTTTCGTTTAAAGTTTTTTTAGCGAGTTCTTTCCCTTTTGGGACACTTATTTCAATATCAACGCCAATTTTATCAGCTAAAAGCGTTTCTGCCACATTTTTTAGCATTTTCATCGGAGTTGGATTTATTGCTGATTTTCCAATTTTTACAGGCAAGCCTTCTTTTGTCACTTTTCCAACGCCTATTCCACCAAAGATATTTATTTTTTTATCATTTCTAAAACTTACTTTCGACACAATCTCCGCTCCGTGAGTTACATCTGGATCATCCCCTCCATCTTTTAAAATTGTAACTTTCGTAAAATTTTTATAAATTTCAATTTTTTCAATCGGTATTGTCAAAGTTTCTCCAGCTGGAACTTTAAGTTTCACAAATTTCTCATCTTTTTTTATTTTTTTTAAAAGCACTAGAATTGCAACTTTTGTAGCAGCCGTCGCACAAGTTCCAGTCGTGTAGCCACATCTTAGTTTTTTCCCTTGAAAATAAACATAATTTTCCATTTTTAATTATTAAAGTATTTGTCCCTTTCGTACATCTGATATAAAATTCCGTGCATAACTCCAACCGCAACCGTGCTTCCACCTTTAGTCCCATTTGTCCGAATAAACGACACTTCGTATTTTGAGAGCTCCTTTTTTGACTCTGGACATCCGACAAATCCAACTGGCACTCCAACAATCAATTTTGGCAAATTTCTCTTTTTCATTTTTTCAAGCAAGGTAAAAAGTGCAGTCGGCGCATTTCCAATGAGAAAAATTTTAGTTTTAGGATCTTTTAGCGCTCTTTCAATCCCAATCATTGATCGAGTTACCCCTTTTTCCTTTGCTTCTCTTGCGATGTCTTTATCAGCGACAAGGCAATAAGCTTCTAAACCGAATTTTGCAAGAGCATTTTTATTAAGTCCATTCACAATCATATTCGTATCACAGTAAATTTTACAGTTTCCTTCTTTTAGCACTTCTTCTGCTGATTCTATTGGATTATTCCCAAATTCGACAATATTTACATAATCAAAATCTCCTGTCGTATGAACGAGTCTTTTTACAATTAACTTTTCACTTTCATTAAATTTATCAAGTTTATCTCCTAAAGTTTCAGTTATTATCTCAAAACTTCTTGCTTCAATGGATTTTGGATCTTTTATATATGCCATCTTTTTCTCCCAATTTTTTATTATTTCAAAGTTACAACCGTACAGCCAACTCCACCTTCATTTTGATTGGCATCTTTAAACTCACTCACATATTTTGAAGTTCTCAAATATTCTTGAATTTTCTTTCTCAAAACCATCGTTCCTTTTCCATGAATTATGTAAACTTCGTTGTAACCTGTGAGCATTGCACGGTCAAAATATGTCTCAATTTCAGAAATTGCTTCATCCGCATTCATTCCACGCACATCAAGTTCCCCACGAACTTGGGAAGTTCTTTTTAATGCAGCAAAATTTTTAAGTTTATTATTTTTTTTCTTTTGAATTTTTACAACATCATCCATCGACACAACCAATTTTAAAATTCCCGATTGCACTTGAACTCGACCATCTTTTGGCATCACTCTTAAAATTTTTCCATTTTGATTTAAAGTTTTTACCAAAACTTCTTCCCCTTCAGAAAAATCAACATTTTTAACTACAACTTTTTTTTCTTTAACTTTTTTTTTCTTGTCAATTATAAATGATTCACGGAGCATATTTAAACTTCGCTGAGTATTTTTTGCATCCTCTTTTTTACTTTCTTCATGGCTAATTTTTTCAATTAGACTTTTTGCTTTTGCCTGAATATTTTTCAAATAGTCATCCGCTTTGTCATAAGCTTTCTTTATAATTTCATTTTTTTCATTTTCTAAATTTACAATTTTTTCTTCATAAAGATTTTTTTGTGTCAGAAGTTCACTTTTGGAATTTTCAAGTTCCTGAGTCAGCAAGTGAAGTTCGTCATTTTTTTCTTTTATTGATTTAATCATCTCTTCGACTTTTTTATTATCTTCACTTATATATTTTTTCGCATTTTCAATGATTTCATCACTAATTCCATATTTTTTTGCAATTATAAGCGCATTACTCTTACCTGGAATCCCTTCTAAAAGCCTGTAAGTTGGCGATAAACTTTCCACATCAAATTCCATAGATGCACTTTTTATATTCTCAGAATTAAAAGCATATGCCTTCACTTCACTGTAATGTGTCGTAATTATTGATGTTATATTTTTTTTATTTAAATAATCAATAATTGACATCGCAAAAGCCGCACCTTCCATAGGATCCGTTCCACTTCCAAGCTCATCCATCAAAACGAGTGATTTACTGCTCGAATTTTCAATAATTTCTTTAATTTTGCTGACATGCCCTGAAAATGACGATAAATTTTGCTCCAAACTTTGCTCATCCCCAATATCAGCCAGTACATTGTTAAAATATCCAATTTCCGTTTTTTCTCCCGCTGGAATTGGAATTCCTGACAGAGCCATCAAAGTTAAAAGTCCTGCCACTTTTAGCGTAACTGTTTTTCCACCAGTATTCGGCCCTGTTATAAGCATAATATTTTCACCATTTCCAACTGAAAAATTGATCGGCACAACTTTTTCTTCATCAATTAGCGGATGTCTTGCGTCCACCAATTTCAAATATTCTTTATTTATAACTTTTGGCACAGCACATTTTTTATTCACCGAATAAATTGTCTTGGCATTCAAAAAATCAAGTCTTTCCAATATTTCTTTTATTTCTAAAATTTCTTCTTTTTTAGTTTTTACAATCTCTGTCAATCGCAGCAAAATTTTTCTAATTTCTTCTCGTTCTCTTGCTTCATATTCCCTAAGTTTATTATTCAGCGAAACAATATTTATCGGTTCAATGTAAACCGTACTTCCAGTAGCTGACCTATCATGCTCAATACCTTTTATAAGCCCTTTGAAATCTGTTTTTACAGCGATTACATATCTATCATTTCTTTTCGTTATGATCCGTTCTTGCACAGCTCTTTGAGTCTCTTTATTTGACACCAAATCGTCAAATTTTTCTTTTATATTCGCATTAATATTTTGTTTTTGCCGTCTTACATCTTTTAACCCAAAAGATGCGTCATCTTTTAATTCTCCATTATCATCAATCGCTTCAGAAATAAAGTTCTCAATATCTTTCACTTCCTGTGCATCTGCAAACAAATTCCAAATGGTCTTATATTTATCTCGCACATTTTTAGCTCTCCCTTTAGAAATCCTAAAAATTGCCAAATTTCTCTTAAGCACAGAAAAATCTTCACTGCTCAAGTAACTTCCAATAACATCAATTGACTTAAACATTCTCGACAAATCAGCTAAACCAGTAAGTTCCAATCCATCATCAAATTTATAAAAATCTATCATTTCAGACATTAAAACAAGTTCTTTATCCAAAACAGATTTTTCTTTTATAATGTCAATATCCAAAAATTTTTCTTTTGTACTTTTCAGCAAAGCCAGTTCCATAAGCTCATTAATTATTTTATGAAATTCCAGCACATCATAATCTTTTTTCATTTCTATTCTATCCCCCAATCTTTTTCAAATAATTTAAATAATAGACAAATTATACCATATTTTTAAAATATTCTCCAGTTCCATTATTTCAAAGATTTTTTTATTTTACACAATCACTCTTTTTTCACTGACAACCGCATCAACTCTCACATCATGCTCTTCTGTTGGAATTTTTTCCACAATTTGAAAATCATAACAAACTGCAACACATAAAATTCCCTTTTTCATTTTTCTAACTTTCATCAAAAAATTATCATAAAATCCGCCACCAAATCCAATCCGATTTTTTTTGCAATCAAAACCAATTCCAGGAACAACAATCAAATCCAATATTTTTTCATCATAATATTCTTCGGATGCCGACTCATAATATCCAAATTTATGTAAAACAAGCTCACTTTTATTATATTTATTAATTTTCATCTCTCTTTTAGGAAAAATTTTTGGAATAAAAAAAGTTTTTGTTGGATAAAGTTCAAGCAATTTTGTGATATTCACTTCATTTCCCATATCCATAAAAATCATAATATTTGTAGAATTTTTAACATATTTTTTTAAATTTTCAATAATTAAACTTGTATTTTTTTCAACAGTTTTTTTATCCATTAGATCTCTTTTTTCTAATAACATTTTTCTAATTTCTTTTTTTTCATCAATTTTTTTCATAAAAAATCTCCTTAATTTATAAAATTTATTTAAAACGCTTGACAAAACAAAAAAAATTTTATATAATAATTTTGTTATGCCGCTTTAGCTCATCTGGTAGAGCAACTGACTTGTAATCAGTAGGTGGTTGGTTCGAGTCCGACAAGCGGCACCATAAACTTTTTTAATAATCTATTTTGGGATTTTTCTAAAATAGTTTTTTTTATAAAATTTTTTTAGAAAAGGGAGATTTTTTCTCCCTTTTTTAATTTATTTTAGTGAAAATTTTTTATGATTTATTGGACCTGCAAAATTATTTAACGAAAATGAATCTTTAAGTGCATTTGAAATTAATTCTTTTGTTATTTTCACAGCTTCTGAAACTGTTGCACCTTTTGAAATTTCTGCGGTAATTGAAGAGGAGAAAGTACATCCAGCGCCGTGATTCCATTTTGTGTCAATTTTTTTACTTTCAAAAAATTTAAAATCTTTTCCATCGTATAACAAATTCACTGAATTTTCTCCAGTAAAAAAAGTTCGTCCTATTATAACAACATATTTTGCTCCCAATTCATGTATCTTTTTAGCAGCTTCTTTTGCTTCATCAATCGTTTTTATCGCTTCCATTCCAGCAAGTTGTGCTGCTTCAAATAAATTTGGTGTCATAACTGTCGCATAAGGCAAAAGATATTTTTTCATAGCTTCAACATTTTCAGGGAAAAGATTTTCCGCATTTCCTTCTCCTTCGCTATTCACTTTGCAAACCATTACTGGATCAATGACAATTGATTTTTTGACATCTTTTAAAATAGAACCAACATATTCAATAATTTCCATTGTTGAAAGCATTCCTATTTTTAGTGCATCTATTCCAATTCCCTTTATGACTGTGTCAACTTGCTCTTTTATCACAGAAAGTTCAACGAGAAAAACTTCGTGTGCCAAAGTTTTTGGCTCCATTGCGACAATTACTGTAATTGCACTCATTCCGTAAACTCCTCTTTCTTGAAAAGTTTTAAGGCCCTATTGAATCCTTTCTCCATCGCTTGTATCAGAACCTGCGATTGCGAGTATTTTTTTTAAAGATATATTTTTATCTCCTAAATTATACAAGAATCAATGTTTTTATATACAAATACATATTAAAATTTTATACCTAATAAATACAAAAGTCAAGCGGCTTTAGTTCATATTCTTATCTCAGAAAAGCAATATTTTTTATAATTTCTTTCGCATTTTCAGCCTTATTCATTGTATAAATGTGAACACCTTTTATTCCGTAAGCAAAAAGTTCGATAATCTGCTCACTTGCGTACATAATTCCAGCTTTTCTCATTGAATCTGGATTATCTCCATATTTTTCAATTAATTTTTCCAGTTTTTTCGGAACTGAACATTTTGAAAGTTCTATTATTCTTTTTATCTGTTTTGCATTTGTAACTGGCATTATTCCAGCGATTAAAGGGACATTTATATCAAGTTTTTCCGCATTTTCCCTAAATTTTACAAAAAGTTCGTTGTCAAAAAACATCTGCGAAACTAAAAAATCTACTCCAGAATCGACTTTATTTTTTAAATGAAACAAATCTACTAAATCATTATTTTGATAGTGAGTTTCTGGATAAAACGCCGCTCCAATTGAAAGACTGCTAAATTTTTCATTTTGTCTTAAATCAGAAATTAATTCTGATGCATATTTGTAGTCGCCTCTGTCATAAATTTCTTCAGTTTCTCCAACGGGTACATCTCCACGAAGTGCTAAAATATTATCTATATTATTTTCTTTTACTTCCTTCAAAAAATTATTTATTTCACTTTTTTTACTTCCAACACAAGTCAAATGCGTCATAACTTCTGTTTTTAAATTATTTTTTATGTGCGATGCCATCTCTATTGTCCCAGATTTTGTCTTTCCACCTGCACCATAAGTTACGCTTATAAAGTCGGGTTTATATTGAACCAGCTCCGCTGTCACATTTTTTAGTTTTTCTTCCGAAAAATTTTTGTTTGGTGGAAAAATTTCAAATGAAACTGTATGTTCTTTTTTTTCTAAAATATCTTTTATTTTCATAAATTTGCTACCTCCATTTTCACCTTTTTTATTATTTTACTATAAAAATTAATTTTTGTATATAAAAAAATCCATTTAATAACAATTTATCAAATGAATTTTTTTATTTTTTATCTTCCAAATTGTTGTTCATATTGTTGCTGCTGCTGTTGTCTTTGTTGCAAAATTTGCTGCTGCTGCAATGTATTTGGTGTCTTTGCCAATGTAACTGCTACATTTATTTCTTTTCCATTTCTTGTCACAGTTAAATTAGTTTTTTGACCAACTTTTTTAGCTGCAATTTCTCCCACAAAAGCTCCTGCTGAATTTATTTCTTTTCCATCAACTGCTGTAACTACATCATTTTTAGCAAGTCCCGCTTGTGCTGCTGGACCATTTGCAACAGTTCCTGCAATATATATTCCATTTGACGATTTCAAATTCAACGCTTTTACTTTTTGCGCATCTAAATTATCCAAATAAATACCGATATATGGTTTTTCAAATTTTCCTGTGGCAATGATCGAATCTTTTACTCTCACAACTAAATTTGAAGGAATTGCAAATCCAAGTCCCACACTTCCACCGCTTTGTGAATAAATAGCTGTGTTAACTCCTATTACTCTTCCGCTTATGTCAATTAACGGACCTCCACTATTTCCTTGATTAATTGCGGCATCCGTTTGAATGAAGTTTTCAATTTGCTCGATTCCAAGTGAACTTCTTCCAGCTGCACTTACAATTCCAGCAGTCATTGAGTCATTAAGCCCCATTGGATTTCCAAAAGCAATTGACCATTGTCCAATTTGAACCTCATCTGAATTAGCAAATTCCAAAGGTTTAAATGTTTCGTTTGAATTTATCTTTAAAACGGCTATATCAACTTCTGGTGAAGTTCCCACAAGTTTGGTCTTATATTCTTTTCCGTCAGAAAATTTTACAAAAATTTCGTCCGCACCATCAATTACATGATTATTTGTCACAATGTAACCATCTTTAGAAACGACAAATCCTGAACCTAATGCTCCAGATTCCCTTGTTTCCTGTCCACCTGAATTTCCAAATAATAATGCTTCTAGTGGATTATAAGTATTTACTTTCACAGTCTTTTTAGTTCTAATATTTACAATCGAATCTTTTGCGCTGTTGTGAATACTAACAAATGCATCTTGTGTCTGAACTGCATTTTTAGTATATTTTGGTAATTCTTGCAAAGAAATTGATTTTTCTTGTGTATTTTTTTGGTCGCTTTCTGATGCACCACTTGTTTTACTTGATTTATCAGAACAGCTTAAAACAAATAGCAGCATTGAAACTAATATTAAATATTTTTTTTTGTTTTTCATTTTTATTCCTTCTTTCTTATTTTCTTAACTTTTTTACTTTCTTAATTTTTTTCTTTTTTATTTTTCTTTTTTTCTGAATCTTATGTAAACTACTCCCACTTGTAGGAAGTCTACGGCTTCTTGCTATCTTTTGTTAAAAAATTTTTATTTTTTTTATTTGAAAAGGATTTTAGCAAATTTTAATTAGATTGAACTTTGATAATTCTTGTTCTTAACTTTTTTATATTTTAAAATAATTATTTCGTTTTTTTCAAAAAAATAAAAAAAGCGGAAAAAATTTGTCCGCTATATTTTATCAATTTTTAGATTATAATTCCCCTGCATAGTTGTGGTGAACTTTTTGCACATCGTCATCATTTTCCAAAACTTCAATTAATTTTCTTAATTTTTGTAAATCATCATCGCTAAGGGTTTCCACTTCGATTGACGGCAAATACTGAATATCAGCTTCTAGCAATGTGTATCCAGCTTCTCTAAGCGCATCTGCCACTTCATCAAAAGAACTTGGGTCAGTTGTGATGTAAAAACTGTCGTCCAAAGTTTCCATATCTTCCATTCCAGCGTTTAATGCAACTTCCATCAACGCTTCTTCGTCAATATCGTCAGTTTTTTCAATTATAATTTCACCTTTTCTTCCAAACATATATGAAACGGAACCAGAAACTCCAAGTTTTCCCCCATTTCTGTCAAAAGCATGTTTTACAGACGAAGCAGTTCTATTTTTGTTGTCAGTTAATGTTTCCACAATAATTGCAACCCCTGCAGGTCCATATCCTTCATAATTTAATGTTTCAAATGATGTCGAACCATCTGTTCCCGCACCTTTTTTAATCGCTCTGTTGATGTTGTCGTTAGGCATATTAATTGCTTTTGCTTTTTCAATTGCGTGTTTCAGTGCGACATTAAATTCTGGATTTTCCCCACCTCTTGCTGCAACTGTTATAAGTCTTACAAGTTTTGTAAATGATGCAGCTCTTTTTTTATCTTGCGCTTCTTTACGACCAGCTATTGTACCGTGTCTTCCCATTATTTCCTCCTATTTTTCATCTAATCTAAAATTTTTAAATAATATTTGCTTTAACAAATTAATACATATATACTAACATAAGCACTTTTAAAAGTCAATAATTTATGTTTTTATAAAAATATTTTATCTATTTATATAATTAAAATAAACAAAATTATCTTTTGTCACAGTCATTTTTGTAATACTTCCATTGTCAACTTTAAAATTCCAGTAAAAATCCAAGTTTTTTGTAAGATAATAGCTGATTAGCGACTGAATTACGCCGCCGTGGACAACTACTAAAATTTTTTTATTTTGATAATTTTTTATGATTTCTTCGGTTTTTTTAACAATTCTATTTTGCAATTCAAAAACACTTTCGCTACCTTCAACTTTAAAATATTTCCAATTATTTTCTATTTGCTCAATGTAATAAGGATTT
The DNA here is from genome assembly GCF_041200005.1 of Leptotrichia rugosa. Taxonomy (NCBI): domain Bacteria; kingdom Fusobacteriati; phylum Fusobacteriota; class Fusobacteriia; order Fusobacteriales; family Leptotrichiaceae; genus Leptotrichia; species Leptotrichia rugosa. The sequence goes on along the minus strand of NZ_CP165644.1, from coordinate 235,252 downwards.
TCAGCTTCAATTTCTTCATAGGTCTTCCCTTCCAAAATTCCAAAATTAATTTCTCTCAATTCTTTTGTAAAATTTCTTTTGACTTTATTTGAAATTTCAAGTATTTCAAGACTTTGTCGACATCGTCTCAAGTCGCTGCAAAAAACAACATCTATTTTTTCTTCAAATTTTTGTAACTTCAATTTTGTCTTATTTAACTGCTCAATCCCAGTTTGATTAATATCTGGGTCAAGATGCCCATAAAATAATCTGTTTTTATTATGGTCTGTTTCCCCATGCCTAATAAATAATAACTCTGTCATAGTTTTTCCCCTTTTCTCACTTCAAAAAAATCGCTAAAAATAATACAAAAATTGCCGTCAATTCAAGCGCCGCCCCCATCGTGTCACCAGTCACGCCGTCAATTTTCTTTTTTACAAACTGCATAAAAAAAATTATAAATAAAAAAGCTCCTAAAAATAGCTCAAATCCTCTAAAACTAAATATTAGAAAGGATAAAGCCGCCGCTAAAATTATCGAAAAAATTCCTTCAAAAGCAGAATTTTGTGAAATTATAAAATTGCTCATCCCATTTTTTCTGGCATAATCTGAAAAAGCGGCATTTACTGGAGTGGCAAGTCTTGCTAAGACTGGATAAATTATCAAATATTTTAAATTTATCGAAAAAATTTCTGAAATAAATAAAATTTTTGCAATAAAATATAAAACTAAAATTATCGCTCCATTTGTCCCAATTCTCGAATCTTTCATTATTTCAAGCATCTTTTCTTTTTCTCTATAACTAAAAAGCCCGTCAAATGTATCACAAAGCCCATCAATATGAATTATTCCAACTACCATTAATTCTATAACTATAACAATCAAAGCATTTATCAAATTATTTTTTGAAAATTTTACCAAAATTATGCTCGAATAATATAAAATAAGTCCAATTGCCAATCCTACAAGCGGAAAAAATTTTATTGATTTTCCAAGTTTTTTTGGATCGTAGTTGACTTTTATGGGAATTAGGATTCTTGTCATAAATTTCGTCAAAATGATAAGCTGCTCAAAAATATTTTTCATTTTATATTCTCATTTCTATTTTTTATTATTTTCTTTTTTTACTTTGAATTTTTTGCAGCACAATTTTTATTACTTCACTTATGTCACCAATTTCACAAAGTTCTTCGTCTGTTATCCACTTTGAAACATCTTCATTCTGATAGCCAAGCGAATCAAGCGCTAATTTCAAATCTTCTTTTAAAATTAAAACTTCACTCTTAAAACTAATCTGGGAATTTTTATTCTTTTCTTCAAAACTTTCTGAAATATTCAATTTTTTCACTTTATCCTTTAAGTCCAAAATAATTTTCTGCGCTTTTTTTAATCCAAGTCCTGGCACTTTTGTAAATATTTTTATTTCATCAACTGACACAATTTCTATCACTTCTTTCACTTCAAAAGTCGACAATATCGCAATTGCAAGTTTTGGACCGACACCACTTATCGTGATTAATCCTTTAAATAATTCTCTCTCATTTTGTGTCTTAAATCCATAAAACGAAATATTATCTTCCTTCACATTTGTAAAAATATAAAGTTTTTCATCTTTCCCAATTTCGTTTAATTTTTCAAAAGTTTTAAGAGAAATATAAATTTTATAAGCCAGTCCGTTTATGTCAATTGCCACATAATCTACTTTTTTTATAGCTAATTTTCCAAAAATGTATTCAAACATATTTTTCCCTTCGTTTTAAAGTTTTACCAACTCAACTTTTTCAATATTTTCGTCCAAAAACATAATTCCAATTTCCTTAAATTTATCTTTTCCGTCGGTTACATAATATTTAACTTCTCTATTTTTTGTCGCATCATTTTTTAATAAATTTTTCTCCTCCAAAATTTCTTTTAAATCAAGTGCAGTTTCTCTCGCAGGATCAACAATATTTAAGTTGGTATAAATTTTCCCAATTGCACTTTTTAATAGCGGATAATGAGTACACCCCAAAATAAGCGTATCAATTTCTTTTTCAAAATCATCCAAATATGTCTTTATAATCTGATCGACAAGTTTTCCGTCCAAAATTCCTTCTTCCACCGCAGGAACAAATAGTGGACAAGCTTTTGCAATAACTTTTACATTTTCACTTAATTTTTTTATTTCTTCTTCATATCTTTTAGAATTCACGGTTGCCTTCGTTCCAATAACTCCGATATTTCCAGATTTTGTCGTATTTATTGCAGTTTTTGCTCCAGCTTTTATAACCCCTATTATTGGTATCTTAAATGTTTTTTTTAATTCTTCCAGCGCCAATGCCGTAGCTGTGTTACAAGCAACTACAATCGCACTAACTTCTTTGTCCAGCAAAAATTCCACAATTTCTTTTGAATATCTAGTTATCAGCTCTTTTGTCTTTTCTCCATACGGAACTCTCGCCGTATCTCCAAAATAAAATATTTTCTCATTTGGCAAAACTTTTCTAATTTCTTTTAAAACGGTAAGTCCGCCGATTCCAGAATCAAATACTCCAATTGACATCTATTTTTCTCCTCATTTTATTTTTTGTAAAATAGAAAATTGAGCTGTAAATACAGCTCATAATCTTATTTCATTATTAATTCCCCAGTAAAAGTTTGAATACCGTCTGTTGCGGTGTATGTTCCGACTACTTGTCCTCTACTTTGTCTTGAAATTCCTGGATTTAAAGTAACACTGTATTTTAAACGCGGCTTTTCTTTTGCTTCAATTTCCACATCCTTTGCCGGATACAAATTAAATTTGTCATTTCCAATTTTTACTATCGCAACTATATCATTTTTATTAACTACTTTTATTTTTCTAGTTCCATCACTATTTCTTCCAACTAACGAATTAAAAAATTGAGAAATTTTGTTTCCTTTATTTGGTGACGAATTATTATTATTATTATTATTATTTGTATTTTGTGCATAATTATTGTTTCAGTAGTATCCATTTGCATAATATTCGTTTATTTCTCGAGCTCCAATTGCATTTCTATCTTTGGCATGAGCAGAACCTAAAATTACGGTAATCATTCTATTTCCGTCACGAATTGCTGTAAGTACAATATTTGACCCAGCTGCATCGTGATAACCTGTCTTTAATCCATCAACTCCAATGACATTTCCCAAAAGAGTATTAGTTGAAGAAACTTTTGTATTTCCATTGTCAATATAATCCACTTTATTTCTTGAAAAATCTAAGTAATCGCTGTAATCTTTTACTACAATTTGCGCCAATTTATATAAATCTCTTGCGTTTCCCTGATCCATGCAAGAACCTGTATAACTTGGTGGCAATCCGTTTGGAGAACAATATCTTAGTGAATACAGACCAAATTGCTGAGCTTTTTGATTCATCATATTTACAAAATTTGGAATGCTTCCTCCCACAAATTCTCCTAGTGCATAAGCTGCATTATTTGATGATTTTATAATTGTCGCTTTCAATAAATCTCTTACTGTATATTGTTTTCCTGCAACTAAAGTCACTCCATAAGGAACTTTTGCCGCTTTTGCCGAAACTGTAACTTTGGTGTCATAAGAAATTTGTCCACTTTTTATTTTATCCATTGTCAAAATTACAGTCATAATTTTTGTTACAGATGCCAGTGGTCTAACTGTACTGCTATTGTCCTCTTTAATTATATTCCCGTTTACATCTCCCACTAAAAGTGCTTTATAATCAAAATAGTCTTCTGAAAAAGCCATTGAAGATACTCCAAAAAATAACATTGAAAACAATATTTTCTTATTCATTTTCATTCTTTTGTTTTCCCCTTTTCAATTTTTACTTTAGTAAACCTATTTTATATTTTCTTATAAATTTTTTCAATTTTTTATAACTTTTAAAATTTATTTTAGAAAAAATTTTTTATAAAAAAAAATAAAATTACTAAATAAGTTCATTACTAACACTCAATACTAACATATTAATATTAGTTTTTTATTTGATTAATCAAAATATATTTTTTATATTCAGTTTTTTTATTATATTTATTTTATCCCATAAATTCTCTTTGCATTCTCCGTAGTCACTTTTATAACTTCTTCCACAGAAATTTCCTTAATTCTAGCAATTTCTTCAGCAACATATTTCGTATAAATTGGCTCATTTCTTTTTCCTCTAAAAGGAACTGGCGTCAAGTACGGACAGTCTGTTTCCAAAACTATTTTTTCCAAAGGAAGTTCTCTCACAAGCTCTTTCGTCTTTTTATTATTTTTAAATGTCAAAGTCCCACCAATTCCGATATAATATCTATCTAAAAGTGGTTTTGCCGCCTCAAGCGATCCCGGATAACAATGCAAAATCCCACTAACATTAGGATATTCCTTCAAAACATTAATCGTATCCTGCAACGCTTCCCTCGTATGAATCACAACAGGCTTTTTCACCCTTTCAGCAAGTTCCATCTGCTTTTTAAATATAGCAATTTGCACATCTTTCGGATCTTCCATCCAATGATAGTCCAGTCCAATTTCCCCGATCGCAACAACCTTTTCCTCATTTAAAGCCAATTGCTCCAATTCTTTTTCCACTTCATCATTATATTTTTTTATATCCACAGGATGAACTCCAATTACTGCATAAATAAATGGATATTTATTTGCAAGAGCCACACTCGTAAGCGAAGTTTCCAAATCACACCCAATAACAACAGCACTTTCCAATTGCTCCTCAATCCGTTCCACAACTTCATCAAAATCTTCTGCAAATTGCTCGTCGTAAATGTGTGTATGTGTGTCTATTATTTTTGCCATTTCAATCCTTCCTTTTTTACAAAAAATTTTTAATTTTTATATTAAAAAATTCCAATCTTATTAATTTTCTATTTTAAATTATTCATTATAATATTCCATTTTCCATTAATTTTTGTTGCTTCAACAGTTCCTTCTTTTTCATCAAATTCTTTTATATCCTTAATTTTATCTGAAACCGTTTTTGATATTATATCTATCAAGGTTGGCAGCCATTTCTTTTGAAAATCTTCCCCTGAAACATTTGACAAATATTTTATTGATTTTCCAGTTTTTTGCTCAAATGTTTTATTTATTTTTTCTTGGTCTTCAGCTCCCAAAAGAGAATTAAAATTTAATTTTGGTGCTTTTAAAACAAATTTTAAATCTGCACTTGAATTAGAATTATAATTTATCTCCTTAATACGATATTCCATATTTCTCATATATTCTTTCAAAATTTCGCCCAAAAATCTTGCTCCTAATTCATCTTTTTGTTCTGCAATCTGATTGTCAACCTCTTTTATTCCTTCAAGAGTATCTCGTTTTATATTTTCCAAAAAAACTTTTTCAATTTCCAAATTGTTCTTTTCAATTTCTGACTGCTGAATTTTCACATTAGGCTTAACTTCAACCTTGTAATTTGCTGAAAATCCAAGACTTGTTGTTAGTAAAAATAACATTAATATCTTCTTCATTTACTCATACTCCATTCTCATTTATTCAAATTATTTTCCAAAATTTTCAAACATAGAATCAAAAATATCAAGTCCATCAGTTTCTAATGTCTCTTCATCTTTATATTCCCATCCTTTTTTCTTTCTTTCCAAAATCATCTTATTTTTATTAGTCATATACTCAAACTGATTATTATCCAATATCTTTATTATTTCATTTTGATATTCAGACAAAATTATTGCATTTGCTTTCAGTCTTTCTTCATTGGATAATTTTTGAATTTTTTCATTATCCAATTTATATCCCAATTCTTTTGAAACTTTATCTTCCAGTTTTTTATTAAATTCTTCAGAGAACATAATTTCAAAAATATTCGGAGATTTTTCAGTATAAATTACTTCCACTTTATTTTTTGAAATAAAATTAATCTTTTCAATTTCATAAATTGTTTTTTCATAGACTTTATTATTCATCAAAACATCAGGTACATTCACTTTAAAATTTTTTTCACCAGTTTCCAAATTAGTATTTTCCGAATATCCTATACCCTTATTTTTACTTTCTATCCTATCTGAAATTTCTTTGTTAAAAACTTCAACAACTTTTTCGCTTTGATTTTTCATTTCCTCTTCTGATAATTTTAAACTCTTATTTTTCATAATTTCAAAATTTTCTTTTTTTAATTCAAATGAAAAATTTAATGAAAAAACAACTAAAAATAAAATCAGTATTTTTTTCATAAATCTCCTTTTTTATATTAATTATTTGAAAAAATCTAAAAAACTATAATTTTTAAATTTAATTTTATTCCACTTCAATTCCGCTTTCCCTGAATTCATCTAGCAATTCCTCATCACAACAAGAGATAAAAATTACTTTTTTCAAATTTTTCAATTTTTCAAATCCTTTTACACTTTTTATTTCAAATAATTCATCTTCTCCATCCCAATTTGGACAAAGAATACCATAAATTTCAAGTCCACCACCAATACAAATTTCATCTACTTTTTCTAAATCTTCTTCTGTCAATTCTACATTTTCTAAAAATTTTAAAATTGGTTCAACTATAACAGGATTAATAAAATTTCCTATTTCAAAAACATAATCATCATATTTTTCTTCTAATTTTTTAGTAAATTCTTTAAATTCATCAACAAAACTCGCATTTTTCCCAAGTAAACTTTCCAAAACAACTAATTTAAACCTAAAATCCTCAAACATTCCACTTTTATCAACCATTTTATAATTATCGGGATAAAATTCTCCAAAATCCTCTTCTTCAAATTCATCCATTTCTGATTTTCTCAAAAATTCTTCGATATTTTCTTCTTTTAAAATGTAAGGCATTTTTCCTCCTCAATCCGTTCCACAACTTCATCAAAATCTTCTGCAAATTGCTCGTCATAAATGTGTGTATGTGTGTCTATTATTTTTGCCATTTCAATCCTTCCTTTGTTACAAAAAATTTTTAATTTCTATCATATTTTTATTTCAATTTTTCATATTTTTTTGACAATTCAATAGCTCTATTTCTAGTCGATTTTACCAATGATTGAGTATATGCCAATCCGTAACCTGTCCCACAACTTTTATGTTCATCTACAACATCACAAAATTTATTTCCTTCTGCTTCTGCTACTTTATCTCTTATTTTTATCCATTCTCTTTCTTCATTTCTCAATTTTATTTGTTCAGCTTTTGACAATTTTGACATTAACAATTTGTACACTTTACTAAGTTCATTATCCCAGCTTTCATGCATAATTACAGCTCCCTCTTTCATTTCCACATTGCTACTTAAATTTCGCTCTAGCATTTCCTGTCTAGCATCCATTCTATCTGTCATATCACTCGTATAACTAGCAAAACTGCTAATTGAAACCATTAAACTTCCAACTAAAATCATTACTTTTTTCATATAAATCCTTTCTCTTTTATAAAAATTTTTAAATCCTTTTATTCAGGATAAACCAAATTCGCTTCCGTCAAATTCTCCAAAGTTTCTTCCAAAAATCTTTTCGACTCAAAATTAGCCATCGCCAAGTTTTGATCTAAATAGTTTCCACATTCAATTGCAGTCGCTCCTGGGATTTCACCTTTAAATTCTGCCATAAATTTGTAAAGTTCCTTCATTAAGTCAACGATGTCCTTAGATTCTAATTTTCCTTTCAAAATTACATAAAATCCAGTTCTGCAACCCATTGGTCCGAAATACACAACTTCATCTTTCCAAGTTGGATGATTTCTTAAAAATGTTGCTCCTAAATGTTCCATTGTGTGAAGTTCTGCGATATTTATTACTGGCTCTCTGTTTGGCAGCTTCATTCTCACGTCAAAAGTTGTGACGTAATTTCCATTAATTTCATCAATTCTTGACACATAGATTCCTCTGTTTAATTTTTTATGATCTACTGTAAAACTTGCTATTCTTTCCATTTTTTTCTCCTTTTAATCTTTTTTCTTATCAAAATCATATCACAAAAATTTAGAAATTTGAAGTTATTTGTAAAATTAATTGAATTAAGTTTCATAATTTTTCACTTTATAAAATCCTGAAAATATGATAAAATTACTAAAAAAGGAGGAATTTCATGAAAACTGTTATTTTACTTGGAGCACTAATAGCTTCCTTGACATCTTTTGGATTTTTTAAAAAATCGCCAAAAGCAAAAAATGAAAATGTGAAAAAAGTTGTTAAAAAGGCAGATAACTTAAATCAGAATAAAAACGTAACTAAAAATATCAATATCAACGAAGATAAAAATATAAATTCTCAAAACTTGAGTGAAAGACCGAAATTATCAATTTCAAAAGAAGAACTTAATCGTGTGGCTAAAAAAATTTTTCAAAATGAAGCTGCTGGGAAAAAGAATGACTTGGTCGTTTGGAATAGCGGAGAGAATTTCCCGTCACTTGGGATAGGACATTTTATTTGGTATAAAAAGAATGAAAAAGGTAAATTTGAAGAAAGTTTTCCACCACTTGTGGAATTTTATAAATCTAAAAATATTGAATTGCCAAAAATTATTAAAGATAACAAATTTGCGCCTTGGAAAAGCCGAGAAGAGTTTTTGAAATTAAAACAAAATAATAATCCAGAAATTACTAAACTAATTAATTTTCTTTACAACACGCAGGATACACAAATTGAGTTTATTTTTAACCGTCTGGAAGATTCGCTGGAAAAAATGTTAAAAGTTGCAAAAAATAAAGAAAATGTCAAAAAGCAATTTTACCGTGTTGCAAACTCGCCAAATGGCTTATATCCATTAATTGACTATGTAAATTTCAAAGGTGAAGGAATTTCACCATCAGAAACTTACAATGGACAAGGATGGGGACTTCTGCAAGTTTTAGAAAATATGAAAGGTTCTCAAACTGGAAGAGCTGCACTTGAAGAATTTAGCCAGTCGGCAAAATCTGTGCTTGAGAGAAGAGTGAAAAATTCTGGTGCTAAAAATGAGCAAAAATGGCTTAGAGGATGGTTGAACCGTTGTGAAACCTACAACAATTAATCTTATTTTTTATTTTTAAGATTTATAATTTTAGAATTAGAAAATTTGATTTTTTTGAGAAAAACCTAAAAATAGAAGGAGTCAAAAAATGAAAAAAGTATTATTTGTCTGTCTTGGAAATATTTGCCGTTCTCCAATGGCTGAGGCTGTTTTTAAAAAAATGGTTAGTGATGAGAATTTGCAAGATAAAATTATAATCGACTCTGCGGCTACAAGTTCTTGGGAACACGGAAATCCTGTTCATCACGGAACTCGTGAAAGATTGAAAAAAGAAGGAATTTCTACTGCTGGAATGTACTCTCGAACCCTTGAAGACTCAGATTTGGATTCTGATTATATCATTGGAATGGATGAAAATAATATAAAAGATATTAATTCATTTATAAATGGAAGAAAAGCAGGAGAAGTTAAAAGACTTTTGGAATATACTGGAGAAGCTCGTGATATTGTTGACCCTTGGTTTACAGGGGATTTTGAGCAAACATTTGTCGATGTTACAAAAGGCTGTCAGGCTCTGTTAAAAAAATTGAAAGAAGAAATTTAAAAAATTGAAAATAAGGAATGTTTGAACTTCATCTCAAATCTTGTCTTTATTCAAGATTTTTGATTAAATTCATTTAAATTCCTTATTTTAATTTATTATTTTTTTATTTTATTTTTGTGTCATATATTTATAAAATTCATAAGTATCAGTAAAATCCCATTTACCAGTCAGCTTATAAGAATAATCGTGTGCATAAACTTGATTTTTTGTACCAAAAAATTCATTTTCTGGCATTTTTTCCAAATTCCAAACTCCTGTTATATGGTTGTAATGTTGATTTAAAAATTTATTATATTTATCGTAATTTTTAAAATTCTTAGTTTCTATTTTATCACTCTGAGTAAAGTAGAAAAGTTTTGGAATATCAATCACTTTTGTTTTATTTACTTCAATATCTTCCCTGTCTTCATTCACAAGCGTATATTTAGCACTCGGACATGCTTCAATTTTCCCACCAGCAAGTACAACCTTATTCGCATTTCCACAAAGTTCAAGAGTCGCCCCTTCATAGACAACTATCGTACTGTCAGGTATATTTCCAGTAAGTTTCAACGTTCCTTCCAAAACTTGAGTTTCTCCGCCATAAAGCAAATCCCCAGTTATAGTCAATTTATGTTTCCCGGCTTTTCTAAGTCCTGGTACATATTTACTAGTTTCCTTATAAAAATTTTCTTCACTTGGCAAATAATTTTGTATCGTCAATCTTTTTGTTTTACTGTTATCATTTTTATCAAAAGACACTATATAACTCGATGTTCCACTTGGTTTGTCACTTAATCCGCTGTCTATATCGTTACTCCATACCCAGTCAGTTTCCGGCTCAGCCCAAAAATAAATATCGTTACTTTTTTTATTGAAAATTTTATCATACATCCCAGTATAAAATTTATTTTCTTCAATCAATCCCGCATTCAAATTTGTCGGACCATTAAGTGCTTTTCTTATATCCACAATTCCCCAGCCCATCTGATTGTCAAGTCTATCTCTTTCACGATAAGCTGTTGTCAAAAGAATTTCTTTTACCTGATGATAAGTCAGCCCCTTAAATTTATTCAAAATCAGTGTTGCATATCCAGCAGTTCTAGGCGTTGCAAAACTTGTTCCAAATTTATTTGAGCCATCTACTCTACTATATATATTTCCAAGTGCTACTATCGTATTTCCACGTGCATACAACGCATCTGCTCCAACTTCATTATTCATTTGCGACATCGTACATTTACTTGAAAAATCTGATATTCTTTTACCTCTATAACTTTCATTTAGCAAAATAGGATTTGTTACATCTTTTTTCCCTGGAACAAAGCAATTTGCAGCATCAACCATTATTCGCTGACTTCTAAATAATTTTTCAACTTCATCACTATACAAAGGAAATTTTGCGGTTGCATCATTAAGTATTACATCGGCATTAGAACCATTTTTCCTTTTTTCAGCATTCGGAAGAGCTATTATTAATAAATTTCTATCATCTGTATTTGTTGTCGCAAGTCTTGGCATATAATTATTTAAAAGCGTTTCATTTATTACATTTCCAAAATACCATGCATTATCTGTCAACATGTACGGAGAATAATATGACGTACTTGTACTGTATGAAAATATTCCTTCCATCATATTCCATTCATTTTCAGCACCATAATTTATCACTTGACTCGCATCAAGTCCTGCTGTTTCAAGGAAAGTTTTTGTGACAAGTGTCGTATGGTCTTCACCTGCTTGATCTTTTAACGGATGTTTCCCTATTTTTTTCCAATTTTTAGGAAGATATGTTCGTGGTAACTCACCCCCAACTTCTTTTTCCCAATTGTCATAACCTGTTGTATTATCCGTTATAGCATAGTAAATTTGACCTTTTTTATACTCACTTTTTTGATATTTTACAATATTTTCTTTCACATCGTAATCAGATACTTTTGTTTTTTTATTAGTATAATTCAACTTTGCACAAAAAATATTCACATTTAAAACTATGCTAAAAAGCATTATTAAAAATTTTATTTTTTTCACACTCATCTCCTTATTTTTAATTTATTTTCAAAAATATTTTATCAAAATAAAAAATAAAAAGAGAAAATTATTTAAAAAATTTTCTCTTTTAATATTGTTTTTCTTTAAATATTTAAATAATTTTTATATACAAACAAATATATTATTTTATCCCCAAATTAATTTTTCAAAGCTTGAATTGGAGGCGCAACTTTTCCACCACGATTTATTAAAACTGAACAGTCCAAATTATTTATGTCAATTATGTCAGCTTCTCCCAGAAGTCCTCCAAATACGACTCTGTCTCCAGCTTTTTTATTTGGAACTGGAATTAATCTCACTGCCGTAGTTTTACTGTTTACCATTCCAATTGCCATTTCATCAGCTATTATACCAGAGATAACAGCTTCTGTCGTATCTCCAGGAATTGCTATCATATCAAGTCCAACTGAACAAACACAAGTCATAGCTTCTAATTTTTCAAGATTTAAGTGTCCTTTACTTGTGGCTTCTATCATTCCCTGATCTTCACTTACCGGAATGAATGCTCCTGTCAATCCTCCAACACGAGTCGCAGCCATAGCTCCACCTTTTTTAACGGCATCATTTAAAATTGCAAGTGCTAAAGTTGTCCCATATGCTCCGACAGATTCCAAGCCAAATTCTTCCAACACATTTCCCACGCTATCTCCAACTGCTGGAGTTGGTGCAAGTGATAAATCTATTATTCCAAATTCAACGCCAAGCCTATTTGCAACTTCTTTCCCAACCAATTCTCCCATTCTTGTGATTTTAAAACTAACTTTTTTTATAGCCTCTGTAATTTCGTCGATTTTAGCAGTTTTTGAAATGTTTGCAAGTGCGTGTCTTACAACTCCAGGTCCACTTATTCCCACATTTAGCACGATATCGGGATTTTCTACACCGTGAAATGCTCCAGCCATAAAAGGGTTGTCAGGCACAGCATTTGTAAATACAACAAATTTTGCCGCTGCCAGTCCATTTGCTTCCTTTGACAAATTAGCCAGTTCTTTTACAGTTTTTCCCATCATTTTTACTGCATCCAAATTGATTCCTGACTTTGTCGAACCGACATTTACTGAAGAGCAAACACGGTCAGTTTGAGAAAGTGCAGCTGGAATACTTTCAATCAATCTCAAATCCCCTTTTGTAAACCCTTTATCAACAAGTGCCGAAAATCCACCGATAAAATCAATTCCGATTTCTTTTGCAGCTTTATCTAACGCTTTTGCAAAAATAGTGTAATCAGTCGCATCTGTAGCATTTCCAATTATTGCAATCGGTGTAACAGAAACTCTTTTGTTTACGATTGGGACATTGTATTTACTAGCCACTTCGTCTGCGATTTTTACCAAATCTTTTCCATTTTTTACAATTTTGTTGTAAATATTTTCAGCTGTTTTTTCAGCCGATGTTTCGATACAGTCCAATAGGCTGATTCCCATTGTAACAGTTCTCACATCCAGATTTTGCATCTCTATCATATCTATTGTTTCCAGTATTTCGTCTGGTAATAAATTCATTTTTCCCTCCTAATTTTCTTTCTAAAATTATATTCTGTGCATTGTTTTAAAAATTTCTTCATGCTGCAAAAATACTTTTACTCCGATTTTTCCTTCAAAAACTTTAAATTCTTCCTGCAATTTTTTAATATCTACATTCTTTTCAACTTCCACTAACATTATCATAGCAAAAATATTATCTTCAAAAACTTTTTGAGTTATATCAATAATATTTAATTTTAGCTCACTCAATTTTGTCGACACATTTGCAACAATTCCTGTTTTGTCTTCTCCAATAACAGTTATAACAATTCTCTCTTTCATTTTGCCCTCCAAAATATATTTTTTTGTTTTTTATAGGTTAATTATATAATAATTTTCAATGTTTAGCAAGAAAATTAGAAATTTAAAATGAAATAAAATATTTAAAGAAAAGTTTTAATTTCAATATTTTTTATTTATTTTTGTTTACAGAATGTTATTTTGTTTAATGTAGTTTTTTATTTTTTTACATAAAATTTTTATATTATTAGAGATTTTATCAAAAAAAAAGACCTATGAAAAACTTCATAAGTCTAAAAAATTTTATTAATATTTTGTGATTAAATAATCAAATGCGCTAAGTGCTGCTTTTGCACCCTCTCCCATTGCAACAATTATTTGTTTTTGTTTTATGCTTGTAACATCTCCTGCAGCAAAGATTCCTTCCACCGAAGTTTCATTATTTAATGGATTTATTACAATTTCCCCCACTTTATTCAATTCAACTAAATCTTTTACAATTTCACTGCTTGGAGAAAGTCCGACTTCGATAAATATTCCGTCCAATTTTAAAGTTTTTTCTTCGTCTGTAGCTCGATTTTTATATTTTAAATTTTCCACAAATTCTGTTCCTAAAACTTCCGTAGTTGCTGAATTTAAAATTACATTCACATTTTCACGCTGTGCCAATTTTTCCTGTAAAACTTTGTCGGCTTTCAATTCTGGCATAAATTCAATTAATGTAACATTTTTTGCGATTCCCGACATATCAAGTGCAGCTTCCACGCCTGAGTTTCCACCACCAATTACAGCGACATCAAGTCCTTTGTAAAAAGGTCCGTCACAAGTTGAGCAGTAATGCACTCCTTTTCCAACATATTCAGCTTCTCCAGGAATATTAAGACTTCTAGGTTTTGCACCAGTTGCTAAAATTATAGTTTTTGTCTTATATTTTTTTCCATCGTCAGTAACAAAAATTTTATCTTTTCCATCAAGCAAAATTTCTTTTACAACATGCCCTTCTTTAAACGCAATTTCATACTCCTTTAAATGATTGTGCAAAGTTTCGGCAAATTTACTTCCAGTTGTAGAAACTGTTCCTATTATATTTTCAATTTCATTTGTGTCCAAAACTTGTCCTCCAACTTTTACTCCAACCATCGCAACAGCTAAACCTTTACGAGCCGCATAAATCGCACTAGAGACCGCTGCTGGTCCCGCTCCAATAACAGCCACGTCATAAAGTTTATTTTCATCAATTTTTTGTAGTTTTCCTTCGTCTAAAACACCTAAATTTAAGCTAAAGTCCATTTTTACCTCCAAATTTTATATATAAAATTATTATAATTTTGTAATTATTATAATTAATTTTATAATATTTTTTCAAAAAAGTCAAATTTTTTTAATTATAATTTTTAAATTTCTGACAAAACTATTGAAAACAAAACTATTCCAGCTCCAATAATTACCTTCAAGCTTAGGACTTCGCCCAATAAAAAAAATGCAAACATTGGTGCAAACAGTGATTCTGTCGACATCAAAAGTGAAGCTCGTGTCGACGTTGTAAATTTTTGACAGACCGTTTGCAAAAGTGTCGGAACTATCGTGGAAAATATTGTCAAATAACCGACTGAAATCAGCGCCATTCCTTTTAAATCCGAAATTTCTCCAGGATTTGAAAAAATAAAAAAATTTATTACAAATAGAATTCCAGCAAATATCATTTGCAAAAAAATTAATTTTAACGGCTCAACTTTTCTTGAAAAAAATCCAGTTGTTGCTATTTGAAACGCAAAAAATATCGCACTTATTATTGTCAAGATATCTCCAAAATTAATGTCAGACAAATTTAAATTTTTATCAAAACTTATGACTCCAATTCCAATTACACAGATAACGGAGCAAATAAAAGTCATCGCTTTTGGCTTTCTTTTGTGTAAAATCCAAAAGATATACGGTACAATTATCACATTTATCGAAGTAAAAAAAGCATTTTTACTAGCCGTTGTAAGCATTGCGCCGTAAGTTTGAAAAGCGTAACCAAAAAATTGAAAAATTCCTACAACAAGTCCCGCAACAATATCTTTTTTTCTAAATTTTTTCATTTTTTTTAAAAATACGAGATAAAATAAAATTCCTCCGACTAAAAATCTTAATGCCGACAGATAAAATGGATTAATTCCCGTATTTAACCCAATTTTTACAAACACAAAACCCAGTCCCCACAATATTCCGACTATTAACAGCCCGAAATCCGCTACATACTGTTTCACAAAATTCTCCTTATTTTTTATTTTTTTTACAAGGGATAAAGACCCTTTTCTATTATAAAAAACACTATTTTTTTATAATTTTACTCTTATTCTGCACGGAAAAACTTTTTATAAATATCCATTTTCAAAAACTCATTCTCAATTTGCCCATTATTTTTTTCCAAATACCAAATGACAAAATCATGAACTTTTTTAATTTCTTTAACATTTCTTACAATGTCGGTAAAAACCATATCTGATACACCACTTTGCTTTATCCCCAAAATTTCTCCCGAATTTCTCAGTTTTAAATCCTCTTCAGCTATTTTAAACCCATCTGTCGTCTTTTCCATAACTTCCAGTCTTTTTACCGAAACTTCATTATTCGTTTTGGATTCCAAAAAACAATAGGATTTGTGGCTTCCTCGACCGACACGCCCTCTCAACTGATGAAGCGATGAAAGTCCAAATCTTTGTGCATCCCTGATTACTATAACTGTCGCATTTGGCACATTCACTCCAACTTCGATAACGGTTGTCGACACCAAAATGTCAATTTTATGATTTTTAAACTCTTCCATAACTTCCTGTTTTTCCTTATATTTTTGCCGCCCGTGAATAATATCTATTCTTCTATTAGGAAAAATATCTTTATATTCTTCAAAAGTTTCCTGAGCCGATTTTACATTCAAAGTTTCACTTTCTTCAATTAATGGCGAAACAATATAAATTTGTCTTCCTTTTTCTATCATTCTGTCGATAAAATCATACATTTTCCGTTTTTCAATTTCATCTTTTATCCATTTAGTCTTAATTGGAGAGCGACCGCTCGGCAATTCATCAATTATCGAAACATCCAAATCTCCATAAATTGTAAGTGCTAAAGAACGGGGAATCGGAGTCGCACTCATAACTATAAGATTTGCCAGATTTCCTTTATCTCTTAGTAATTTTCTCTGTCTTACCCCAAATTTATGCTGTTCATCGATTACAATTAATCCAAGATTTTTAAAAACCACATCTTCTTCAATTAAAGAATGTGTCCCAATCACAATATCTACAAGTCCTTCTTTTATCTCATTAAGTAATTTTTCTCTTTTTTTCCCTTTAACACTTGCCGTTAAAAGCTCAACTCTTATGTCAAGTTTTGAAAATTCATCTATAATTCCCAAATAATGCTGAATTGAAAGAATTTCCGTCGGTGCCATTATCGCACCTTGATAGCCATTTTCAATCATGTAGAGAAGAATTACAAAAGAAACTATCGTTTTCCCTGAACCGACATCACCTTGAATAAGTCTATTTACAATTTTCCCAGCTTTTAGTTCTTTATAAATTTCCGTTATTACAGTTTTTTGAGCTTTTGTAAGTTCATACGGCAAACTTTTTATAAATTTTGAGACAAGGCTCTTTTTATCCTCCAATTTATAAACATTTTTATTATTTTTCTCACTTTGAAATCTGCTTTGCAAAATTCCCATTTCCAGAAGTAAAATTTCCTCAAACATAAATCTTTTTTGTGCTTCTTCCTTTTTTGCTTCACTTTCTGGAAAATGAATATTTAGCATCGCTTCTTTTCTACCAATAATTTTCTCTTTTTTTAAAAACTCATTCGGCATATTTTCATAAAGCAAATATCCATAGCTATTTAGTGCAGCTTCAATAATTTTTCTTATGGAAATTTGTCTTAAAGATTCTGTAGACGGATAAATTGGCAAAATTTGATTTTCTTTTTTAGTTTCAAAATACTCTTCATCAATTTTTTTATACTCAGGATTTATAATTTGCATTTTCATCCCTTTTTTAACTTTTCCGTAAACCATAATTTCATTTCCAACTTTTACATTATTTTTCACATAGCGGTTGTTAAACCAGAGAAGTTCCATCATTCCAGTCTCGTCACTTAAAACTGCCGACACCATAACCATTCCTCTTTTAGCAAATCTACTTACAATATTTACAACCGTCCCTTTTAAAATGACAAATTCCTCATCCAAAACTTCGTTTATCTTTTTATAATTATCTCTATTTTCATAAGCTCTCGGAAAATGATAAAATAAATCATAAAGTGAAAAAATTCCTAATTTTTTTAATTTTGGAAGATTTATTTTTGTGACTCCTTTAATTTTTATTTCATCAATATTTTTGTAAAGCAAAGAATATGAACTCACACTCTCACCCCCAGTAAAACTAATAACTTTCCACAAA
Organism: Leptotrichia rugosa; assembly: GCF_041200005.1. NCBI lineage: Bacteria > Fusobacteriati > Fusobacteriota > Fusobacteriia > Fusobacteriales > Leptotrichiaceae > Leptotrichia > Leptotrichia rugosa. The sequence continues at coordinate 217,542 of NZ_CP165644.1, read as the reverse complement.
TTCTTCAATTGACAGGATATTTTTATTTAGATTAATTTCTCGTGCCAAGTCGCTTATATTTGGCTGTTTTAACATAGCTTTTTTTAGAATTTCCAAATCCCAAAAAATATCTCTTTTATCGCCATCTGCAATTATTTTTCCATTTGTCATAACAACTATTCTGTCAAAATTATTCACAACAAATTCCATATCGTGAGTTATCGTAATTACAGTTTTCCCTTCTTTATTCAATCCTTCAATTAAATTGTGCAAAACTTGCATACCAAAATAATCCTGTCCAGCAGTTGGCTCATCCATAATTACGACATCACAGTCCATAGCAATGATGGACGCAATAGTTACAAATTTTCTCATCGAATAGGGAAGATTGTAAGGATTTTCCTTTTTAAACTCACTAAGTTTGGTAAGTTTCATCGCTTTTTCCACAAGGCTATCAAGTTTTTCCTTAGAATATTTTAACTTTTTTGCTCCAAAGGCAATTTCGTCAAAAACATTGTTATGAAAGATTTGATCCATCGGATTTTGAAACACATATCCGACCTTTTTGCTCATCTTAGCCACAGAAAAATCTTTAGTATTCCAACCGTCAACAATCACTTCTCCTTTTTCCGCCTTTAAAAGTCCATTTAACATCTTCACAAAAGTCGTCTTCCCAGCTCCATTTTGTCCAATAATTGCAAGTTTTTCGCCTTTTTCAACTTTAAGAGAAATATCATTAAGCACATTTTCAGTTCCGCTCGGATATTTAAAACTTAAATTTTTAACAGTAATAAAACTCATAATTGCCTCTCCTTCAAAAATTTTATTAAACAATTATCTTTAATAATTATTCTATTGTTCCAGCTCTTCTTTTTTCTTCTTCATATATTCTGTAACTGCTCTAAAACTAAAAAAAGTCCCAAATATTATAAAAGTTACTGATATTATTAATAAATTTCTGTAAAAAAATTGTTGATTAAAAATTTCATTTAACGAATAAAAAAACTCTGCTGTAAATTTTGTTTTCTTAGTTGAACTTATAAAATATGCCAGTTCAGTCGCATTTCCAAGATAAATTGTTATAATTGCTGGAATATATGCGAGAAAAAGTACTGACAGCAATTCTTTATTTGAAGGCTCTTTCTTTTCTTTTGGTGCAAATCTGCTTCTACTATTATCTTTTTCTTTTTCAAAATTTTTTTTATCATATCTATTTAATCCATATGTCCAACCACTACATATCCCTAAAAAAATCAGCGCTTCAAAAAAAGGTATGTATTTATTAACAAATATTTTAAAAAGACAGTATAGGCAATAAACAATTGTCATTACAAAAAATAACAAAATAATTCCTAATAAGCCTGACAAGCATCTTTTCATCAAAATTTCCCTTTCTCACTTTCTAAATTTTCTTATTTTCTAATAGAATTTAGGATATTTTTTATCAAAATTTTCTATTAATTTTTTTAATAAAATTTCCTGACAAATTACTGTATTTTTAGCTTCAATTTCAAGAATCGTATTCTTTTTCAAATCACTTACTGTAATTGTGCCAATTTCAAATTCAATATTATAATTTTCCCAATCATAAATCTCATTATCAAATGTTACAGACTTATTCGATACTTGTATTTTAGGAGAACTTTCAAAAATCTGAGTCAATTCCTGCAATCCTTCTTCACTTGAAAATAAAAATTTGTTTTTCACAAAATCTTGATTTTGAAATGGAAAAATCTCAACTCCGCCATTTTCAATATTTTCTACTGCTTTTGAAAAATTTTTTTCTAAAAAATATTTTTGAAATACTGAAAATAAGTCATAATCATACCCGCTTCCGTCTATCTTTTTCCAATTACCACCATCAGGTTTATACAAAATTTTAGAAAACTTCTTCATTTGAAATACTCTATTATCCTTAAAGAAAAAATATTTTAAATTTTCATAATACACTTTCTCTTTTTTGAAAATAAAATAATCATCATAAAATTCTATGTTAGGAAATTTATTTTTGTAATAAAAAATAAACAATCCATTTAATAAGACAAATAGTATAAATAAAACTATTAAAGTTGAAACAGAAGACACGCTAAAGCCTTTTTCCATTTCTTTTTTAACTGAGAAAAGCAACATTATATCCAAAAATATTAAAATTCCTAAAATTTGTATTCTTGGTTTGGAATAAAATATAGTCCAGTCTATTTTTATAATTTTTTTCAGTTTCCCTTCTTTCATAAAATCCCTTTCTCTTCCAGTAATTTTTGATAAATCTTAAAATTTTCATTTTCAAAACATACAAAATTTACCTTTTCTATAAAATCGCTTTTCTCCAAATATTCTACTACAGCATTAATAGCTGTTTTTGCAGCTAAATCTTTTGGAAATCTGTACACTCCTGTCGAAATATTTGGAAAGGAAATATTTTTTAATTTATTTTTTTCAGCCAATTCTAAACTTGAAATATAGGCTTTTTTTAACAACTTTTCTGCAAATAATTTTGCTTCATTATTTTTTCCTGACTGCCAGACAGGTCCAACTGTGTGAATTACATTTTTGAAAGGCATATTTCCTGCTCTTGTAATAACAGCTTTACCAACATCGCATTTTCCTTGAGTATTTCGTATTTTTTGACAATCTTTGGCTATTTCCTTCCCGCCTTTTCTATGAATCGCACCATCGACACCGCTTCCTCCAAGTAAAGAAGAATTTGCAGCATTTACAATTACATCAGCTGGATATTCGGTAATATCGCCTTTTACAAGCACAATTCTATTTTTCAAATCTTTTGGTTCCATAATTTTTCCTTTTTAACAAATATTTTTAAGATTTGCTTAACAATTTTTATTTTTTGTTACTTTATTTTTTCAATAATTCCACTGTCTTTCCCTTGGTTATCGGAATTTCTTCAAACTTAGCTTTTCCCACTTTTATAAGTTCGTAAGCAAGTTTTGAATATTGTGGCATTCCTATTCCCTTTTCTTCAAGAAGTCTATTATTTAAAATTTCTTTTTTATCCCCGCTTAAAATTATTTTTCCTTCATCCAAAACTACAATTTTTTCAGCATATTCTGCAATCAATTCCAATTTATGCTCCACTAAAATTATCGTTTTTCCTTTTTTAGCCATAATATTTATTATTTTGAAAATATCTTGCGTTCCTTTTGGATCAAGCTGTGAAGTTGGTTCATCAATTACTAATATTTCAGGGTCCATCACGATTATTGAAGCTAATGCAACACGCTGTTTTTGACCTCCAGACATCTCTTGCGGATTTTTATCCTTCAAATGCTCTATTTCAAGTAATTTCAATGTTTCATTTACTCTTTTTATTATTTTTTCCTTTTCAACTGCAAGATTCTCCAAACCATAAGCAATTTCTTCAAAAACTGTATCTTTTACTCCGCTAATTTGTGTAAATGGATTTTGAAACACAAAACCAACTTTTGTCACAAGTTCTTTTGGATTAAAATCTTTCAAATTTTTCCCATCAATTACAATTTTTCCAGTCACTTCTCCCTTGTAAAAATCTGGCACAAATCTTCTAAGAGCGTTACAAAATGTTGTTTTTCCGCTTCCATTTTTTCCAACAATCGCCCAAAACTCGCCTGTTTCGATTTTTAAATTCAAATTTTCTAAAACATTCTTATCTTCCAACGGATATTTATAACTAAAATTTTTTATTTCAATACCCATAAAATCCTCCAAGCAATGCATAAAATTAAAAAAATCACAAGTATCATTTTTATAATTTTGTCATTTTTTGTCTCTTCTAATTCATCCAATATCGTTCTTTTTTCTCCTATTGAAAAACCTCTTGCTTCTAGCGTAATCGCTCTTTCTTCTGTATTTACAATCGAACCTAGCACAAGCGGAATAAATACAGGTAAAAGCGCTTTAAATCTAACGAAAACATTTCCTTCAGTTTCCACACCTCTTGAACGCTGTGAATCCATAATAACATCTGACTGTTTTTTCATTTCAGGAATCATTTGAAGCGATAAGAGAAGTATAAATGCAGCTTTTGAATTAAGTCCTTTTTTTTCTAGAGCTACTGTAAATTCTTTAGCTTTTGATACTATTGTCAGCATCGTTACAGTAGAAACTAAAGCTGAAATTTTAGAAGTTAGCTTTGCCGCTGTTATTATTCCAGCCTTATATACTGTAATAAAACCAAATTTTGCCATAATCTCATTAGAAGGTATCATAAGTCCCTGTACAGCAAATATAATTAAAGTTAAAAAAAACAAGCTAAAAAATACTCTTTTTAGATAAATTCCTAATTTTCCATAAAAATAGACAATAATTCCACAAATTAATATCAATAAATATCCATAAATATAATTTGGCAAAATAAATGCTGAAATTAATAAAGATACTGCCAAATAAAATTTTGTAAGAGGATATAAATTTTTCAAAAAATTTTTAATCATAATTTTTTATTCTCCATTTTTTTTGTAAATATAATTTCCACCATACTTAAATTTTATTAAATATCTATCTGACATACTTTTTATAATTAACATAGAAATTATTGTAGTTACAATTTTATCAGTAGCTTCTGTCAACATAGTAGCTATCCCAACTGCCTGTCCTAAACTAAATCCTAAACTTTTGAATAAAACTACTACTGTAGATGAAGCATTTCCTGTAAATCCACCATAAACTTTAATAATTATAGGAATAGATACAAGTATTGATGTTAAAGCTAATGCCAAACTTACTATGATTGTCTTAGTTATTAAATTTTTAGTTTTTATTTTTCCTGCTAATCCTACAACCAGAGCATTACATATTCCTACTGGTATAAAAGCAAAATATTCAGGAGAAAAACTTCCAGTAATAAGACTTGTAATAACCGCTGTTACTATTCCAACCCAAGGCCCTGCAATAAGGCTAATAAATACCGATCCAATCGAATCTAAAAATATTGGAATTTGCAATAATTTAACAATTCCAAAACCCGCAAAATTAATAGCTACCGCCACAGGTATTAACAAACTTGACATTAAAGAAAAATCATTTTTTAAACTTTTCATTTCTTTGCCTCCTTAAAAATTTATTTATATATATTCTAAAACATATTTGCCGATATTTCAACCTTTTTTACAATATTTATTTAAAAAATACGAAATTAAGCGAATAAATTATGAGAATTTGAATTTTTTATAAATATTTTATGAATTATAATAATAACTTTTGAAAATTTTTATGAGTTATGCCAGAACACTCCCGACGCAAGGAATGAGATGAATGACATATTTTTTGGCAACGAAAAAATTTGAAATAGTTAAATACATATGGTATAATAAAACTGGTTTTGAATCGAGCCAACAGGACGCTAATGTTCTTGGTGGAGAGCTTGTCCATTAAAGTCTTAAGGAAATTAGCTAGAGTTTGAATACTAGATATTCAAAAGAAACTAAATAGTACTTAAGAACCTCACAACTTCAGTCGTGAGAGGTTCAGAAAAAGAAAGGGTATTTATGATGGAAAATAACGATGTAGAAATTTTTACTAAAGAAGAAAAAACTCACGAATTTTTAAAAAAAAAAATATTTATAAAAAGTTTTATAATTATAAAGGAATTAAAGCGCTTCGGATTTTTTTAAAACTCTCCAAAGAAAAAGGGGAAAATAGTTATAATTTATATGAAGATTTGAAAAAAGATTTCCCAACTTGGAATTTTATGAAAGTTTTGAGTTACGAAAAGATAAAAAATAGTCCATTTTCGGTAAAAACTTTAGTTTGCTCGGAAAATGTAGATAAAACTTTTTCAGGAAACTTTGTCGAATATTCAAAATATTTGATAAATGAAAACGACAAGCAAAAATTTTTTGAAGCAATTGACTTATGGTATAAATTTGAATACACATTTTTACAAAAAAATTATTTTCATACAGATTTTAATCTAAACAATTTTATGATTGACCCAAAGACTAAAAACATTGTTTTTATTGACTTTGACGACATAAAAAAAGAGCCGCACTTTAAGAAAAAACTACTTTTGACACAGTCAATCCGAAGTTTTGATGCAACTTTAAAAGACATTCTTCTGAGTATGGATAATATGAAAATTTCTGATAAAAAAGAAATTTTAGACAAGTTTAAGAGCGTTGTCAGTCATTACGACATAAAAATGAGACCAAAAGATATTGAGCACGAAAAAAAAGTTTTAAACGAAAAATAAATTTTTTTGATAAAAAAAACTGCACAAAAATCTTAAAAATAAGATAAAAGTGCAGTTTTTTTATTTTTTATTTTAATCAAAAAATTTATTAGAAAATTTTAGAACAATTTTGTTCCACATTCAGGACAAAATTTTGCACCATTCGTTTTTGTGCCACAATTTGGACAAAATTTTGGAACAGTTCCGTTTGAAGTATTTTCTTGTTGTGCATTATTATTTGAATTTTGATTATTTACACCGTTATTATTCATTTGATTGACCATTTGCTGTCCCATCATCATTCCCATTTGCATCTGAGCCATATCTCCTGCGACACCGCTTCCACTTCCATTTGCCATCGAATCAGCCATAGCCATTTGGGTATATCTATTCACATCGCCAACCATACTTTGAGCCGCAGCTTTTTCTTGCATCTTTTTAATTTCTTCTGGATAATTAAAACTTGAAACCGCAAAACCTGTCATTGCAAGTCCAATTTTTCTCATTTCCAAATCTAAGTCCGTCTGAATTCCAGAACCTATTTCAGAAGCGTTTGCCTGAAGATTGAACATATCCTTTCCTTCTCTTACAATCCACTTCATCAAAAGCTGGTCTAACATCGACAAAACTCTCTCTTTCACATCTTCAATCCCAAATTGCTGTTTTATTCCTGCAATTTTCTCAATCAAAACTTGATTGTCGTCAACTTTGCAAGACATTGTCCCAAAAGCTCTTATTGGCATTCCGCCCGGAAGACCTGCTGCTGGAATACTTATCGCATTTTTAGTTCCCCATTTTATCGTAACTTCTTTTGTATTGACAAATATCACTTCTGCCCTAAGTCCTGAATTAAACCCAAATTTAAACCCTTTTAAAGTGGACAAAAACGGTATTATTTCCGATTGAATATCGTATTCACCGTCATTTTCAAAAATCCCTTCAATTTTTCCGTTATGCAGAAAAATCGCATCTTGCCCTGGTTTTAGTATAAGTTTTGAGCCTTTTTTAATTTCGTTGTTTGACCATTTCCAAAAAAGTGTATCTTCGTTATATTCGTACCACTCTATCACATTTGCCAGTTGTTTTCCAAATAGTCCCATTTTTATTTCCTTTCTAAAAAATTCAATTAATTTTTATAAAATTTTTTTATTAAAAATAAAATTTCTTCTTACAAATCAAATAAATAATATTGAAGAATTGATAATACTATTATTCAAAATTATAATCCCAATTCTTTTTTCATTTTTTCCAATTCTTCGTCAATTGCTGAAGATCCTTTATTTTCATCTGAATTTTCATCGTCATATTTTTTCATCAAATCTTCAACTTCATCTTTTTTAGGTGTATTCAATTCCGCTTTAGCATTTGCCTCATCAAGCATTTTATTCGCTTTTTCTTCCATTCTTTCAAATGCCGATTTATTTCCGTTAAGCCCTGACGCTGAAGTCATCGAATTTACTTTTTCTGTTGTCTTTGCAATTTTTAATTTTGTTTTTATTTCTGTTCTTTTTTCTGATAACTTTTGAATATCATCCGCCAATTTATCGTGCATTTCCCTCATTTTTGCAGAATTTGCCACCGCTATTTCGCAATCTTTTTCAAGCGTCTGGAGTTTCGTAGTCAAAGTTTCCTTTTTTTGTAAAAATAATCTTGCATCACTTTCATTCCCAGATTTTAGCGCCTTTTTAGCATAAGTTTCCATTTTTGAAATTTCTTCTTTACACTCTTCAACTTTTCTTTTAGCTGAACTTTCAACTGCCATAACTGCCGCTGTTTCAGCCTTTACACTCGACAGATCTCGCTCCATATTTCTCAAATATTGGTCAATCATTTTTTCTGGATCTTCCATTTTATCCAGCATCGAATTTACATTTGCTGCCATTATATCTTTAAATCTTGTTAAAATATTTGCCATTTTGATTCCCTCCATTTTTTATTTTTTATTTTTTATTTTCTAATTTTTCAAAAGATTGTAGATTATTATTGCGATAATAATTCCTGCCAAAATAGCTAATGCTATTTTTATGACTGATTTTGGATATTCACCAGTTATTGCTCCATTTTCGCCATTAATTACAACTTGATATACTTTTTTATCGTATAAATACGATGTTGAATACACAGGCAACATCAAAAGTCTGTAATATTCGTTGTACCAGCTCACATTCATTCTTATGCCCCTGACATGATCATAATTTCTCAAAACATCACTGCTTACCAAACTCTCCAAAGTATTTCTCATCACATTTTTTGCCTGTTCATATCCATCTCGCATCGGAACTTTAAAAACTTCAGAACTAAATCCTGCCAAATATCCTGAATTAAATTTTATTGTGCTTTCCACGCTAAATTCAGGTAATTTATTTAATAACTTTCTCTGTAGACTTCTAGTTCCTGGCACAACAACATCAATAAACTCATTTTGTATATTTCCACTGACTGGATACCAATCTGTTATTGTCCTTGTGTAAGTTTTTCCATCTTCCTCATACTCTTCCGTCCTGTCAATTCCACCTTCTGCAAAATAATCACAGTCTGCATCGTTGTCAAAAGACCAGTAAGGTAGATAAATTCCCATAATTTTCCCAGTTTGATAAAGATTTTTTAATGCATTTGGTGCAAACCATCTCTTTTTTATCCAATTTGAAAAAATCATTTTAACTTCTTTTTGCTCTATCAAAAAAGGCCGTAATCCGTCTGGCTCCAAAATTGACATTATCTTTTCACTGACAACAATATTAGAACCGCAGTAAGGACAATTTGCCGAAGATTTTTCCGAACTTAATTCTATCGTCGCACCACAAGATTCACATTGTATAACCGTTGTCTTTTCTTCAGGAATTTTTTTCAAATTATATTCATATTGGCTTAAAACATGTCTTACTAATGATATTTTCTTTGGCAATTCTATTTCATTTCCACAATTTTCACATTTTAAATTTTGTGATTTTGGGTCATATTTCATCATCCCACCACAATTTTTACAAGTGAAATTTTCATTTTTCATAATTTCTCCATTCCTTTTTCTAAAAATTCCTAAAATATCAAAAAATATAAAATTTTATAAACTTCTCATTTTAATTATACCACGAATCTTTTAAGAATACATATTTTTATCTTTTGCTTTTTAATATTTCCTGACAAATTGCTCTATTTCCATTTTTCGTTAAAATAACTTTTTCTTTTGAAATTTCAATAGAAATTACTCCATTAGAAAAATATTCTCCAAATGCATTATCTTTTTTATCTAGCTGAAAACTTTGATTTTTTGTAACATCTGTAATTCTTGTTACTTTAGGTGTCAAATAATCTAACTCATACATTTTTTTGTCACATTTAAAAGTTCTTGTATAAATAAGTTTTCTTTTTTCTTTGATTACTTGATTTTTTCTAGCTATATTTTTCTCTTTGTCAACAGTTTTTTTGGTTTCTTGTTTTATTTCTTCAATTTTTTTATTTGCATTAACATTTTTTACTCCTAAAATTCCTTCAAATAAAATTGCCAGTCCTAAAAATAGAATTATTTTTCTCTTTTGAATTTTCATATATAATCTCCTACTTTCTTTTTATCTAAGTATATTTTAATATATTTTCTAAAAAAAGTACAGAAACTAATTTTTTTTATAAACTGACAAAATCAAACTGACAAGTAGAAATAAACTAAAAAACTGTTTCAAAAAAGTTTTAAACAATTCCAAAACAGTTTTATAAAAATAAAATTACAAAAAAATTTTTAATTTAATTAATTTTGCCCAAAAGAATAATCTACTCCTGATATTGTAAATATTCCTTCATCTCCTTTTACGTGAAGACTTACTCCATCTGCATCTTCAAAATACATTCCGCTTGCGCTTTTTGCCCTTTTTAAATTGTGAACATCTCCATTAAAATCAGTTACTTTTGCCGTATCATTTCCATATTCAACTTTAATATTTCTATTTTTTAAAGTTTCATCATTCAATTTATAAGTTACAACTTGTTTTTCAGATGTTGATTTTTTACCAGCGACTTCGCAGCTTTTATCGACTCCTCCAACCGTAAATATTCCTTCATCTCCTTTTACGTGAAGGCTCACTCCTTTTCCGTCTTCAAAATATTCTCCACTTGCACTAACTGCTCTTTTCAAATTATAAACTTTTTTTCCAACCTTTACTTTTGCTGTATCATTGTCAAAAAAATCAACTTTTAAAGTATTGTCTCCACAAGTATAGTCATTTGATTCAACTAATTTAGCAGCTTTAGTTGTTTTTGCAATATTTTTTACAGTTTTAGTATTTTTTACAGCTGCGTAATTTACTGAAAAACTTCCTAAAATCATTGCTAATGCAGCTACTGTAATCATTTTTTTTGTTTTCATTTTAATCCCTTCTTTCTAAAACTTAATTCATTTTATTTAATTTTTAAGTCTAAATAAATATACATCATATTCCTTTGAATACTAAATATATTTTCTTATTTTTATATTAGTTTTATTTCAAATTTAAAAAAATTATTTTTTTAAAATTTTTTCAAAAAAAACTGCTTCGAGAAAACTTTAAACTTTCCCAAAACAGTTTTATATGTTTTTTTTAATTAATAATCAAAAACAATTGATTTTATTTTTGTCATACTTTCAATGCTGTATTTAATCCCTTGCACTCCAACTCCAGAACCTTTAATTCCTAAAAATGGGAAATTGTCTGGTCCTCTTTGAGTTTTGTTATTTATATGAACTGTCCCAACTTCAAGTCTTGAAGCTATGTCAAATGCTTTCTGATAATCTTTTGTGAATACTGAAGATTGCAATCCATATTCAGATTCGTTACATATTTTAACAGCCTCATCTAAGTCTTTTACTCTTATTATCGGTAAAACTGGACCAAATGGTTCTTCCCAAGCGATTTGCATATCAAGTGTCACATTATCAAAAACAACTGGCCACAACAAGTTTTCTTCCATTTTTACTGGATTTAACGGAATTGCACCTTTAGCCAAAGCATCTTCCATAAGCCCTTCGATAAAATCTGCAGCTTTTAAATCAATTAAAGGAGTTATGTCCGCATTGTCAAATGGATTTCCAACTGTAAGTTTACTTACATTTTCTTTGATTAATCTAGCTAACTCGTCCGCTACTTCTTCGACAACAAGCACCCTTTTAATAGCGGTACATCTCTGTCCAGAATAGCTAAACGCTCCACTTACAATATCCTTTGCAGCTTTTTCTAAATTGGCATCTTCAGCAACAATAGCTCCATCTTTTCCACCCAATTCAAGTAAGATAGGCTTCATTCCAGCTAATTCCCCAATTCTTTTACCAGTTTTAGTACTTCCGGTAAAATTAATAAAATCTACCTCTTTGTGTTCAATTAAATAATCTCCAATTTCAGAACCTTTACCTGTCACTGTATTTAATACTCCTGCAGGAATTCCAGCTTCTTTAAACGCTTTCGCTAGCATAAGTCCACTTATTGCTCCTTGTGTTGGTGGTTTAAACAATACAACATTTCCACCGATTAATGCTGGCGCTATTTTTGAAGCTGATAAATTTACTGGATAATTAAACGGTGCAATTGCAAGTACAAGTCCTACAGGTTCTCTTCTTACCATCGCAACTTTTCTGTTGCTAGCCGCTTCAAAACTTCCACCTTCCACTATTTCTCCGACTGTTCTAAGTCCTTCTTCAGCTGAATATCTAATCAAATCAGCTGTTCTCACAACTTCTCCAACTGCTGACTTATACCCTTTTGCAACTTCTTTTGTTAAAATTTCGCCAATTATTTCTTTATCTCTTTCCAAAATGTCCGCCGCTTTGTACAAATATCTTGCTCTTTCCACAGCTGACAAATTTCTCCAACTTTCTAGCGCTTTTTTTCCAGTTTCCATTGCAATATCCACTTCCTCTTTGGACATTGATGGGATTGTCCCGATTTCCTCATTATTTATTGGGGAATAAACAGTAATTTCTTTTGCTGAATGCACCCATTCCCCATTTACTAAATTTTGATATTTCATAAAAACCTCCTTATTTGTTTTTTATGTATTTTGTAAGCTCTCAAAATCTAATTGAAGTTATATAATTTTTTATTTTCATACAAATTTTTACATTTTGTTTACCAAAAAAATCATTTTTTGCTTCAAAATTTTTCACTTTGAAAATTTTTAATTTTTTCACTTATTCGCTTGTGAAATCTAAACTTACTAAAAATTTTCAATAAAATTTAGATAACATCATTATAGCACATTTATTTTTAAATTAATATATTTTTTTAAAAAAATATTTTGATTACAAAAATATTTATCTTATTCTAACTAAGTCTAGGGAAAACGAAAAGACCATAAACAGGTCCCGCATGCGCTCCAATAACCGCACCAATTTCCCTATTTAAAATAAGTGTACTTATTTTAGGATTGCTTTTAATTTCTGAATAAACTTTCATTACACTGTCCAGTTCAGTTTGAGTTCCACCCCAACCACTCATAACTATTATGCTTTGTTTTTTACTTTCTCTCTCAATATATTTTTCAATATATTTTTGTGCGTTTCTTTCACCTAGAACTTTTTTCTCAACAGCAATTTCTCCTTGATTAATTGTCAAAATCGGTTTCATGTTAAGCGCTCCAGCTATTGTAGAACTTGCTTTTCCAATTCTTCCTCCTCTTTCTAAATATCTTAAGTCAGGAATTATCATAAGCAATTTCCCTTTATTTTTAAAATTATTCACCCAATTTACAACTGTTATAAAACTTTCACCTCTTATAGCTTTTCCTGCGGCTCCTAGTACTAAAAATCCTTCTAGTAATGAAACTCCCATACTGTCTATTAGTTCGATGTCGTTTTCTCTATTTGTAAGGCTTCTACCAACTTTTGCCGCCTGTATTGTTCCACTCAATTTTGAAGAAGCATGGATTGAAATTATTTTTTTGTACCCTTTTTCAAAAAGTCTATTGTAAGCGTTTAAAAACTCTTGCGGTGATGGCTGTGAAGTTTTTATATTTGCATTTTTTCCCATCATTTCATGCCAAAACTCTGATGTTGTTATTTCAACCCCATCTTTTAAAAGTTCTCCGTTGATATCAATTTTTAGTGGAACAATTTTTATTGGCAGTTCTTCTATATCTTCTTTTGTCAAATCTGAAATCGAATCTGTCAAAATCGCTATCTCAGGCATTTTTGGATCTTTATTTTCCAAATAGATATAATAATAGTAATTATTTTGATTTCCCTCGATAATTTTAGTTTTTATATTTGCCAATTTAGAGTCAATTCTTTTTTTAGAAGCTTCATCTCTTTGACTTCCGACTACAACTGTCGCTGTAATTGTGTTTTCAGCTATTAATTCATCAAATATCTGATTTACAAGTTCATCCAAAGTTTTTTTAGAATATTTTATTTTCCCGTTTACAAGTCCAATAAAATCATCTTTTTCAATTGTCAAGCTCTCAATTTTCGTATCTCTTATAGCTTTTGTGATTTCAATCGAATAGTTTCTTTTAACGGCCTTTCTTATTTCTTCAACTCCGTCTTCTTTATTTTTCAAGTAATAATACCCTTCCAGCATTGTTTTTGTTTCTTGCACGATAACTGTTTTTTTGGATTTCTCAGCCGCTAATTTTGCCGTTGTAATGACATTTTTATTATTTGGCAAAATATAAATATTTCGTTTTTTAACTTTTTCAATCGCATTTAGTATCTCTTGAACACTCGGATTTTTACTTTGTCCACCAAGTATTACAACGTCGGCTCCCAATTTCAAAAATTCTTCTTTCAAGTTTTCAGTATCTGCCAAAATTACAAAAGCATTTTTTGTTTTATCAACTTTTGAATTTTCAAATATTTTGGCTTCATCTTTTTCGCTAAAAATTTGTAAATTATCATGCTGCAATCTCATATTTTCAACTTTCATTTTTTCAAGTGGACCATATTCCAACGCTATTTCAAAAGCTTTTCCTGGATGATTTGTGTGAATGTGTGTTTTAAACTTTTTGGAAGTTTGAGCGAATACCGCTGAATCTCCCAATTCTAACACTCTTCTTTTGTATTCTTCCGTATCAAAATTTCCATTTAAAATTATAAATTCTGTACAATATTGAAAACGTATGCTTTCAGGGTCGTGGTCAATATTTGCTATCGTTTTATCAAATTCAGTTTCTTTAACTTGCGACTTTTGCAGCTCAACCAGCAGATTTAATTCAGTCGTAACTTTGTAAAATCCTTCAAATAAAAAGAAAAGTCCTTTTCCACCAGCGTCCACCACTCCCGCTTCCTTCAATTTTGGCAATAGCTCTGGAGTTTCTTCAACAGTTTTTTTCCCAGTTTCAACTATTTCTTTCAAAAATTCAACTAAATCTTCCATTTTTTCCGAACATTCCACAGCTTTTTCAGATATTTTTCTTATAACCGTAAGAATTGTTCCTTCTATAGGCTCCCCAACTGCATTATAAGCTGTCTTTTTGGCATTTACCAGCGCACTTGCGACATCTTTTGGAAGTAATTTTTTCTTTTCTCCAATTCCACGAAGAAATCCTGTTATCACTTGTGACAAAATTGTTCCAGAATTTCCTCTAGCCCCCATAAGCACCGCTTCTTCAACCGTGTCAATAAATTCTTTCATAGTTATCTTTTCACTTGTCTTTTGCTCTAAATCGGTTATCATAGAATTTAGAGTCATCGCCATATTACTTCCTGTATCTCCGTCTGGAACTGGGTAAACATTTAACTCATTTAACAGCTCTTCGTGTTTTATCACCCATTTTCCTCCGCCAATAAATAGCATTTTCAGTCTTTTGGCGTCTAAATATTTAATTGCCATCTTTCCCTCCTAAAATAATTTTTTTATTTTTGTTTTAAATTAAGCATACTTCTAAAAATTTTTCATATAAATTTTCTTTTTTCAAAATGACTTCAACGAATTCTCTCACAGCTCCATTGCCACCTTTTTTTGCAGAAACAAAATCAACTATTTCTAAAACTTCATTTACAGCATCTGCCGGTGCCCCAGAAAAACCAACTTTTTTTATTATGTTTATATCATTCAAATCATCGCCCATATATGCAATTTCTTCACTTTTTAACCCAGTTTTGTCCATTACTTTTTTTAGTACATCTTCCTTTTTATCAACTTCAAGAAATAAATGTTTCATTTTTAGCTTTTTCGCACGATATTCCAGAAGTTTTCCGTTTCCACCAGTAACTATACCAAAATCAATTCCTATTTTCCTGGCGTTAACAATGATATAACCGTCTTTTACATTAAATTTTTTTGTCACATTTCCATCATTTCCGTGATAAACTCCGCCATCTGTAAGCGTTCCATCAACATCTAACAAAACTAATTTTATCATATTTTTTTACCCCATTATTTTTTGATAATATTATTAACATTAATTATTATACCACAATAACATTGATTTATACAATAATTTTTCAATATTCTGACAAACTAACATAATGAAAAAATATTTTTTGTTGAAAATATTAAAAAAACTGTATATAATAATAATTATGAAAACTTGGCAAGGAGCGAATATGAAAAAAACAAAAGAAGAACTTCCTATTTGTGAATCAAAAGCTATTCACAATGAAACTATACAAAAAGTAAAAAAAAGTTTTCCAAAAGAAGAAATAATAACTGATACTGCAGACTTTTTCAAAGTTTTGGGCGATGCTACAAGAATGAAAATATTGAGTGCACTATTTCGAGAAGAAATGTGCGTCTGTGACATCGCAAACTTACTCGCTATGACACAATCAGCGATTTCACATCAACTGAGAGTCCTAAAACAGACAAGACTTGTAAAATATAGAAAAGAAGGAAAAGTTGTCTATTATTCGCTGGAAGACGAACATGTAAAACATATCGTTGAAGAAGCGATTTCACATATTTCAGAAAAAAAATAATCTTGAAATCATTTTAAATATGTGCTAATATAAATTAATGAAAATATGAAAGGAGAGAAGGGAATAGAAAAATGAAAGAATATAAAAATAAAGTTACATTTTTTAAAAATCCAGTTACATTGGTTGGAAATGAAGTAAAAGTAGGAGATAGTGCAGTTGACTTTACTGTTTTAGCTCCAGATTTAAAAGAAGTAAAATTGAGCGACTACCGTGGAAAAGTTGTTGTAATCGCAGTATTTCCATCAGTTGACACAGGAGTTTGTGCATTACAGCTGACAAGATTTAATAAAGAAGCTGCTAGTTTTAGTGACGATGTGCAACTGCTTTCAATCTCGGTTGACTTGCCTTTCGCACTTGGAAGATATTGTGCTGACAAAGGTATTAAAAATGCTCTAACTACTTCAGACCACAGGGAATTAGACTTTGGTCATAAATATGGATTCGCAATAAAAGAATTACGATTACTTGCAAGAGGTACTGTTATCATCGACAAAAACGGTATCATAAAATATGTTGAATATGTTCCTGAAATCAGCGAACATCCAAACTATGAAAAAGCACTTGAATTAATAAAAGAATTAGTTTAAAAAATTAAAAAAAATACCTTCTTTTTGTAATAATAAATTGAACAGTTATTACAATAGAAGGTATTTTTTTATAATATTAAAAATTTTTACACATCCAATAAAAAAATGTCTCCCTTTTGGGAAACATTTTAAAATTATCTTAATGATTTTAATAATTCAAAATTATCAATAATTTTTTGTTGATTTTCTATTTCTTTAGCTATTTGATTGCTCAAAGCTTTATATTCTGAAGCTTTTGTTTTGAATTCTTTTCCAAAAATACTTGTTTGTGCTGATGATTCAATTGTAGAAATTCTTTCATCAATTGTTGCTTGTATTTTTGAATATTCGTCTATTTTTTGTTGAGCTGCTGCTGCTTTTGCTTCTTCTTGAGCAAATTTTTGGTCTTCCATTTTTTGCAAATCAGTTAATTGTTTTTCTAAGTTATTTAAACTGTTTTCAATTGAACTTGTACCTTTTTTATCAGTAGCACCAAATGACATACTACTTATTGCCAATACTCCCAATAAAATTGCTAATTTTTTTTTCATTCTTATTCTTCTCCTTTCAATTGTTCTAACGCTTGATAATTTTCAACTACATTTGACAATTTTTTAATTTCAGAATCCAAAGCTTTAACAACATTTTTATATTCTTTTACGATTCCAGCATATTTTGCTTTGAATACTTTAGAATTTTCTGCACTTTCAATTTTTGAGATTTTTTCTTCGATTTGAGATTTTAATGCTTGTTTTTCTTCAAGTTGTTTAGCTGCGTTTTCTGCATTAGCTTTAATTTTTCCAAATTCTTGGTTTTCCATATCTACTAATCTCGCATATTCAGCTTCTAATTGATTAAATCTACCAACTAATGTCTGTGCTTGTGCTTTTGTTGCTACTTTTTTCCCAGGTTTTGTTTTTGCAGTTTGTGTATTAGCAGAAAATGACATCATACTTAAAACTACAAACAAAATTCCAACTTTTTTCATTTTTGCCTCCTAAAAAATTTATCTTTATTTTCTATTATTATATATTATTTCTCAATTAATGTCAATTTTTATTTAAAAAAAATAATTTAACTAAGTTTTGAACTCCTCTTTCTCTTTTTTTCAAAGAAAAATTTTTGAAAATACTTACTTTTTTTAAGTCAATATTTTGTCAAAACCTTCGAGTAGTCCCAAACTTAGTTTGTAAGAAATTATATTAATTAACTTTTTTCATTTTTTCAATTTTTATAACAACTATTTTAATCTAATGTTATAAAATGCTTTTTTACCTTCGTAAATAGCTTCATCAGCTAAATCATCTTCAATTCTCAATAATTGGTTATATTTAGCCATTCTATCTGTTCTCGAAGCAGATCCAGTCTTAATTTGTCCTGCATTTGTAGCAACTGCAATATCAGCAATTGTATCATCTTCAGTTTCTCCTGATCTGTGAGATACTACTGCAGTATATCCTGCTTTTTTAGCCATTTCGATAGCGTCTAATGTTTCAGTTAAAGTACCAATTTGGTTTACTTTAATTAAGATTGAGTTTGCGATTCCTCTTTCAATTCCTTCAGCTAATCTCTTAGTGTTAGTAACGAATAAATCGTCTCCTACTAATTGTACTTTATCTCCAATAGCGTCAGTTAATTTTTTAAATCCATCCCAGTCATCTTCAGCTAATCCATCTTCAATTGATACGATTGGATATTTAGAAGTTAAATGTTTGTACCATTCGATCATTTCATCAGAGTTTCTTACAACTCCACCTTCTCTTTTGAATGTATAAGTGTAAGATCCGTCAGCGTTTTGAGTAGCAAATTCAGATGAAGCAGCATCCATTGCGAATGTAACATCTTCTCCTAATTTGTATCCAGCAGCTTCAACAGCTTGAGAAATTACATCTAAAGCTCCTTCAGTACCGTTAATGTTAGATGGTGCATATCCACCTTCGTTTCCTACGTTAGTAGAATCTCCATTTGCTTTTAAGATTTTTCCTAAGTGGTGGAAAATTTCAGATCCCATTCTTAAAGCTTCTTTGTAAGTTTTAGCTCCTACTGGTTGTACCATAAATTCTTGAACGTCAACAGCCGAATCTGCGTGAGATCCACCATTTAAGATGTTCATCATAGGTACTGGTAATTCTTTAGCATTTACTCCACCTAAGTATCTGTATAAAGGTATACCCAATTGGTTAGCTGCCGCTTTAGCTACTGCTAATGAAACACCTAAAATAGCATTTGCTCCCAATTTCCCTTTATTTGGAGTTCCATCTAATTCGATCATAGCTTTATCAATTGCAACTTGATCTAATGCATCGAATCCGATTAAGTGTTCAGCAATAATTTTGTTTACGTTTTCTACTGCTTTTAAAACACCTTGTCCTAAATATCTAGACTTGTCTCCATCTCTTAATTCAACTGCTTCATGTACTCCAGTAGATGCTCCTGATGGTACAGATGCTCTTCCCATAGCTCCACCTTCTAAGAATACTTCAACTTCCACAGTTGGGTTTCCTCTTGAATCAAGTATCTCTCTTGCATAGATATCTTCAATTCTAGTCATTTCTAATTACCTCCATATAATTTATTGTTTATTTAACTTTCCAAACCTATTATATCATATTGTTCACTTATTTTCAAAAAAAATTTTTAAATTTTTTTATTTAATATTTTTTAAAAAAAACTACCTTAAAATATATCTTAAGATAGTTTTTAATAATCATGTAAAACATTACCGATTAATCTCTAATAGTTGCTAATAATTCTCCTAAAACTTCAACTGCTTGATCAGCATCAGGACCTTCTGCATAAACAGTAACTTCAGAACCATTTTTAATTCCAATAGATAATAATTTTAATAATGATTTTCCGTTAACTCTTTTTCCATCATTTTCTACTTCAACTGAACTTTCAAATTCTTTTGCTTTTGCAACAAATACTCCACCTGGTCTTGTATGTAGTCCTGTAGGATTTGTCATAGTAACTGTTTTACTTGCCATTTATTTATTCCTCCTAATAATATTATTCTTACTATAATTTTACAACAGTTTTCTTCATTTGTCAAATATATTATTCTCATATTTTTAAATTTTTTAAATAAAAATTTTATTATTAATTTAATTCTATTGTTTACAGTGTATTTTATTCTAAATTTAAATTTATATCTATATTTATATCTATTTGTTCTATTTTATTAAATAAAGAAATAAAAATTTTTATTAGATTATAGATTATATATTTCTCAAAACTATTTCTACAATATCTTTCGCTCTCAACTTGTAATTATCAAGCATTGTTTCACCATCGGCACTTTGTCCAAATTCGTCATTAATTCCGTGTTTTATAACTTTTGTTGGATAATTTTCTGATAAAAATTCTGACACGGCACTTCCAAGTCCTCCGATTACCGAGTGTTCTTCACTTGTTACGACAAATTTACATTCTTTTGCGGCTTTTAAGATTGTTTCTTCGTCTAGTGGCTTGATTGTTGAAACATTGATTACTCTTGCTTTGATTCCTTGTTCTGCCAATTGTTTTGCAGCTTCGGTTGCTTCGTAAACCATTAATCCAGTTGCTAAAATTGCTACATCATTTCCTTCTGTAAGTGTTTTTGCTTTTCCAATTTCAAATTTGTAACTATCGTCAAATAACACAGGGATATTTAATCTTCCCAATCTTATGTAAACAGGCCCTTCGTATTTTGCAGCTGCAAAAATCATTTGTTCAGTTTCCACTGCGTCTGCTGGACATAAAACTGTCATTCCTGGAACTACACGCATTAATGCAACATCTTCTACCGATTGATGTGAAGCTCCGTCTTCTCCCAATGAAACTCCTGCGTGAGTGGGACAAATTTTTACATTTAATTTAGGATAAGCCACGCTATTTCTAATCTGGTCGTATGCTCTTCCCGCTCCAAAAAGTGCGAATGTTGAAGCAAAAGGTATTTTTCCAGTTGTTGCAAGTCCAGCTGCAGTTCCTATCATATCAGCTTCTGCAATTCCAATATTTATATGTCTATCTGGAAATTCTTTTTTAAAAAACGCTGTCATTGTCGATTTTGACAAATCCGCTTCCAACACTACTATATTTTCATTTTCTTTTCCTAATTTTACCAAAGCTTCCCCATAAGCCTGTCTTGTTGATTTTTTTTTCATTATTTATCCCTCCTACTTTAATTCTTCCATTGCTTGCTTGTATTCTTCGTCATTTGGAGCAGCTCCGTGGAATCCTGCGTTATTTTCCATAAACGAAACTCCTTTACCTTTTATGGTATTTGCAACTATTAAAGTTGGTTTTCCTTTTACAGTTTTAGCACAATCCAATGCCTTAATAATTTGTTCGTAGTTGTGTCCGTCAATTTCAATCACATTCCAGTTAAATGCCTCAAATTTTGCTCCAACTGGTGCAACATTCATTACATCGGCTACATTTCCATCAATTTGTAAATTGTTGTAGTCAACAATTGCGACTAAATTGTCCAATTTATAGTGGGCGGCTGTCATTGCAGCTTCCCAAATTTGACCTTCTTGCAATTCTCCATCTCCTAAAATAGTGTAAACTCTGTAATCTTTTTTGTAAATCTTTGCGCTTAGAGCCATTCCGTTTGCAGCTGACAGACCTTGTCCTAATGAACCTGTAGACATTTCAACTCCTGGCAATTTTTTCATATCTGGATGCCCTTGAAGTGGTGATTGCCATCTTCTAAGAGTTGGGATTAATTCTTTACTAGCATATCCTTTTTCAATTAATGCCGCATAAAGAGCAGGTGCAGCGTGTCCTTTACTTAAAACAAATCTATCTCTATCTTCCATTTTAGGATTTTTTGGATCAACATTCATTTCACTCCAATAAAGTACTGTTAAGATTTCCACAATTGAAAGAGAACCACCTGGATGTCCAGATTTTGCTCTATAAATCATTTCAACAATGTCTTTTCTTAAATTTTTTGCTATTTCTTGAAATTCTTTAATTTCCATAAAAACCTCCATGATTTTTTTTAATCTTCTTTATTTAAATTGTAAAAAAATAATGATATTAAAAATAATAATAGTGCCACTACTAGCGATGCTTTTACACCAAATGCAGTCGCACCCTTTAACTGACCAGTATTTCCAAATGTCAATACAACTGCCTGAATTACTTGCTGCACAAGAAATGCCAATTTTAAAAACATCCCTTGTATCCCAAACATAAATCCTTCCAAACTCGTCTTTTTAATCTTTGAAATTTTTACAGAAAGTTCGCTTAACATCGCTTGTGGAAAAATAAAAGCTGCTCCACTCAGTCCCATTCCACAAATTATAAAAAATAAGTAGGAAAATCTGTAGGAATTTTCGTTTATGAAAATCAAACCAATTGTTCCGATAATTAAAAGTATCATATCTAATACCAATATTTTTTTATATGAATATCTTTTTCCCAATTTATTTGTCACAGGAAAAAATAGCCCTGCTACTCCAAATAAAATAAGAGTTGTTACTGTTAAATAGCTCATTTCTCGCTTCATAACAAGGGAAATATAATAATTCATCACTCCACGCAAAATGTTAAATCCTGAAAAGAAGAAGAAATATCCTAGAAAATATAAAATTATCTCTTTTTCATTCATTTTTTTTAATGATTCAAAAAAACCAGCAGATTTTTTATGTTTAACTTCATTATTCTTTGAAAACTTTTTTTCATCCAGCAAAAATACACACGCATAAACTCCGATTACAGCCAAAATAGAAATTAAAATAACTGTCGCTCTTATCCCAGTTTCAGTATTTGTTCCACCTAGCTTGGAAATTAAAATTCAAAATCATTGCTATTCCAGTAAATATAAGTCTAAAAGTTGATTGAGAAGTCGATAAATTAAGCCTTTCGTTCTTGTTGGACGCTAAATCAGGAATTAACGCATTATACGGCGCTGCAACTAAAGTGTAGGCAGTAAAATAAAGTCCTCCAATTACTGATAAAAATATCAATGTGGCAATTTCAGAACTTTTAGGCGGAAAAAAATACATAATTGTAAAAATACCAAGTGGTAAACCACCTAACATCATAAAAATCGATCTTTTCCCATATTTTGATTTAGAATTGTCAGATAAATATCCCACAACAGGATCTGTTATCGCATCTATTATTCTTGCGATAATAAATGCTATTATTAGCGACTTTGATGTCAAAAGTGGCGTTAAACTCTTGTCGTTTGACGGTGGCAGATAATAATATTGTAGCCATTGGTTGTAAATTTGGTCTATCATAAAATATGATACACCAAGTCCGTATATAAAATAATGTCTTTTTTGCAGTTTAAAATTCATAAACCGTTTCCTTTCTTAAAATTCCTATTCTTAAACTGGATTTTTTATCTTTTTAATTTTTTAAAAATTCTCCTACAGTTTTTGTATATTCAGCGCTACATTCAGGTTCTGCATAAATTCTTGTGTGAGCACCTTTTTCAAAAATTTTTAACTGGATTTTTTCAAAATTTGCAAGTTTGTTGTATTCTCCCATAAGCATTCCATAAGTGGTCGCTTTGTCATTTTTTGACTGGATTATAAGCGTCGGTATTCTTTTTAATAAATATGAAAGCCTTAAATTTTCAAGATGATTTCCGACTCTTAAATTAAAAATTCTTATAACTATACTCACAATAAATTTGGGAACTCTTCTTTTCTTTGCATCCGATTTTATTCTTTTTTTCACATTGGAAATAGTACTGTCCAAAATCATTTTTTCTATGACAATCCCTTTTTTTCTAAGTGCTGACTGATAATATTTGGAAACAATTGCTGAACCCATTCCACCTTGCGAAAATCCGTATAAAATAAAATTTTTCTTTGAATATTTTTCAGACAGCATCTCCATTGTATGAAAAATATCTTGCGCAAAATTATAGCCCATTTTTGTCCTTGCCACATCAGACATTCCTGAGTTTCTCAAGTCTGGAATAAAAAAATTATATTTTTTATCTAGTCCTGTATCTTTAAATATTTGTAAATACTGGATTGAAGAAAGTCTGTTAACTCCTCTTCCGTGAGAAATTATTACAGTTTTTTCTGCTCCTTTATTTTCTATGTACCAGCCATACAACTGAATTTTCCCTGATTTATAGCCAACTTCTTCGTAACCAAAACCGTAATCCATTGGATTTGCTTTATTTTCAATATTATATTTTTGTCTTAACTTTTTACTGTCATAAACTTCTTCAAGAGTAACTCTTGGATATTTTTCAATCTGATTTATAAAATATCTAAGCGATACATATGCAATCAAAAACAAAAATATCAAAAACAAAACATTTATCGCTATTAATACTTCTATTGCCATTTTCATCCTTTCTGTTTCTTTATTTTTATTATTTAATTTATTTTTTTATTATATTATATTTTTTTTAGTTTTATTAAAAAAAATTTTTTTATAAATAATTGGATTCAATTTTTCTCTTTTTCCTAAAAATAATTCTTTTAATAAAAATCCATTTTTCTCAATTTTTATTTTTTCAAAAAAATTTTCTTGAATTTTAAAATTTTTTATATTTTCTTTTTTTTCTATATTTTCTAAATTTCCCATATTCCCATTATTTTCAAAAAAATTTCCAAATTTTTCAATATCCTTCCAATTTACAAAAATATTCTTTTTCTCAAAACTATTTTTCCCCTCAATATTTTCAAAATTATTATTTTCTCGAATTTTCTTCAAATATTCCCGTCCCTTTTTATCAAATCCCAAAATTCTGACATAATTTATCTCAAAATCCATCATTTCAGCCTTTATATTTAGTAAAATATTTAAAATAATCCGCTCCACACGCCTATTTGACAAGTTTCTTGACTTCGTATTTTCCAAAAATTCCCTATAATTTTTTGAAATTGCCGCTCCCCTATATATTCTAGCATAAATTTCACAATTAATGTCATAAATTTCCATTGTTTTTTCTTTTTTTTCAGTCAAAATCTTATATTTTATGATTTTAAAGATTTCTTCCTTTATTTTTCCCCCGTCAATTCCATTTTTTATTTTAAATTCTAAATTTTCAAGAATTATTTCAAAAGACTTTTTTGGCACAAATTTCTGAATTTTTTCCAGCTTTTCCAAAATAAGTTTTTTAGATTTTAAATTTTTATCGCCACAAAATTCTTCCAAAATTTTTTCCAGTTCATTCCGTAAAAACGAAGCACTGGCAAACTCTTCCCTCTCTTTTTCAACTTTTTCTTCATTATATTCTGAAATTTCCCTTTTTACAATAAACGGCTTTATTCCAAGATTACTTTTCTCAATCTCACGCATATATTCCAAAGCCAAAATATTATTCGATTTCACAATTCCATCCAGTCCATATTCCTTCAATGCCAACCTTTGAGAAGTGCTGTAGCTGTTGCCCTTTTTCATATATTCCATAAGTTTGTCCTTATAATCCTGCTTTTTCTGTAAATCAAGCACCTCTTGCAAAAGCTCAATATTTTCCTCCTCTGCTCCAAAAACCTGAATATCCATTCCCAAATAATTCAAAATTCGTGTCGCCATCTTTGAAAAAATCTCAGCATTTTGAATCGAATAGTAAAGTGGAAGCTCCGCAACTAAATTAACTCCATACTCTAAATTAACCTGCGTTTTTTCCCATTTATCTAAAAACGAAATTTCTCCCCGCTGAACAAAATCCCCACTTACTACAACAGCAATAAAGACATCTTTACCAAATATTTCCCTAATTTTCCTGATTTGATACAAATGTCCATTGTGAAACGGATTGTATTCAGCTACAATTCCTATTTTTAACAATTTTTTCTCCTAAAAACTTTTCTTATTGCTACACATATTATATCATATATCCAACTAATTTTTATAAGTTTTTTTATTTCTTTCTAAAATTTCTTAAAATTTCTTATTTAAATCCTTTTCTTGAATTTTTTTGACGAAAATTATATAATGTATCCAATCTCTTTAATATTAAACTTAAATAATATTGAAATTTGAATAAAAATCTAAAATTTAAAGGAGCACAAAAAATGAAAATACACTTTATATTACACGAAACATTTGAAGTACCAGGAGCTTACCTTGCTTGGGCAGCACTTTCTGGACACGATGTCACAATGACAAAAGTTTATCAAAACCAAAAACTGCCTGAAAATGTAGATTCATTTGATTTTCTAATAATAATGGGAGGCCCTCAAAGTCCAATTGGAGATAATAGCGAGTTTCCTTATTTTAATCCAGAAGCTGAAATTGATTTGATTAAAAAGGCTATAAAAGCTGATAAATACATAGTCGGGGTTTGTCTTGGAGCTCAACTTTTAGGAGAAGCCTACGGTGGAACTACAGAAAAAAGCCCTTCTTGCGAAATTGGAAATTTTCCAATTGAACTAACTGAAGCTGGATTGGAAGATGAAAATATTAAACATTTTGGAAAACAAGCAATAACAGGACATTGGCACAGCGATATGCCAGGACTTCCTGATACAGCAGAAATTTTAGCAAAAAGTAAAGGATGTCCACGACAAATTATAAAATACAGCGAAAAGCACTACGGTTTTCAATGCCATCTTGAATTTACAAAAAAAGTTGCAGAATTACTAATTGATTCAGATAAAGATCTTGAAAAGAAAAGCCAAACTTTACCTTATGTCCAATCACCTCAAACAATCCGTGATAACGATTACGATGAGATGAATAATCTTCTTTATGAATTTTTGGATAATTTTACAAGAGAAGAGAATAAAATAAAAATATAAAAAATCAGATTTATTTAAAATATTTTTTAAACCTTGTTTTTATACTATTTTAGGGTATAATTATAACAAATAAAAGTAATCTAAAATAGGAAATTCAGGAGGTTTTGCTATGATAAAAAAAATATTTTTTTTAATTTTTATAATATTTTGTTTTAATATTTTTTCTAATACAGATTACAGTACGTCTGATTCTAATTCTGACGTTTCAGTTTCAGAGCAAAGTACTTCTGATTATGATTCTACTAATATTAGCTCAGACTACAAAACTTCTGATTCTAGTGATAGTATTGGTGTTGTAATTCTAATTCTGATTTTTCTTATACCGCTATTTGATTCTAAGCCTAATGTTAAGCCTAATGTAGATTATAATGTTTTTGTAATTTTAGATAATAACACAACTACAAATGTTGAAAATATTTCAAAAAAATTAAAAGAGAATGGAATTGAAAGCCTTTATGAAAAAAAATATATAATACAATTAACACTTTATCTTACAAAATATAATATGAATAATTTACATAAAATTAAGGAAATCATTGAAAAAATTGCAAATCAGACAAAATCTTTCAATGTAGAGTTTTACAGGTTGAGAAAAACAGATAGAAAATTACTTGTACTAGATGCTAAAAACAATGAAAATACACAACAACTAGCAGATGAAATTACAGTCAATCTGACTAAATATCATGCAAAAAATATAAATGTTCCTAATTGGATAAAATATATTCCAGAAAGAGAAAAACTTTTCAAGTTATACGGTTCGTCAGATGTATTTACAAATTTTGAACCATATATACCTTTACTTTCTCAAGTAAATTTATCTCAAATACAATCGTTTATTTCAAAATATAATTTTAATCCATTTAAATCCAAAGCTATTGGTATTGGAATTGCTCAAGTTGACGATTTAGGACAAGCTAAAAATATAATTTATTCAGTAAAATTTAAAAAATAAAAAAGGAGAAATCATATGAAAAAACTTGAAAATTATGAACAAATACTGAATAAAATAAAAGAAGAAAAATATTTTTTATTATATGTTTCAATGAATAATTGCAGCATTTGTCAGATTGATATGCCAAAAGTTGAGAAAATTTTCAATGAACAAAATTTTACTGCTTATTATATTGAAGGATCTGAAATTCCTGAAGCAGTCGGACAATTAAGCCTATTTTCAGTTCCAGTAGTTATTCTATTTTATGAAGGCAAGGAGATACATAGACAGGCTAAAATTATTGATTTTGAAGAATTAAATTATAGAATGGAACAAATATGTGAAAATGTTATAAATAAAATAACTATTTAACAATTCATTAAAAAAAGGGGGGAAAAACTAATTACACCCCTATTTTTTTAATATACTTTTATTAAATTTTCTAATTCATAATTACTATTTCCTGCTTATCTACACGCTGTTTAAGTACCAAAGCCAAACTAGCAGATAAAATTCTTGCTAATACTGTACTCCACCATATCATAATTTGTCCACCATATATAGGAGGCAGAATAATTATAAGAATTAACATAAATAATGGCTCAATAAAAGTTAATATGTATGAAAATACACTTTTCTCAGTAGTATAAAAACTTGCTGTTGTAATACGGAGTATAGCAACAAAAGGCACAGAAATTAAGAATATAGGCATAATTTTAGCGATTTCCAAATTTACTTCTTTTGAAGTTCCAAATAATAGTCCTAGGTTACTTTTTGTAAAATACATGATAGCACATCCAATTAATGATAAAAATATTGCAAATCCATATGCTAATTTTCTTGTATCTAACAGGTTTTTAAAGTTCTTTTCTCCATAATAATAGCTTATAAGTGGCTGGCTTCCATCTCCAACATCTTGTAAAATTAAATAAATGATAGAAATAACATATGCAATACAAGCATAAGTAGCTACTGCCGATTCTCCACCATAAAAAACAGAAAAACGATTTATAATAATTAGAGAAATATTAGGTGACATGGCAAGTCCAAAAGGTGCAATTCCAATTTTTAAAATAGAAGTCGCAACTTTACCAAATTTTGAAAACGAAATATAAAGAGTAATCTGTTTTCTATACAATAAATATAAAAGTGCAATCAACAATGTTATTCCCTGTCCAATAATGCCCATGCTGCACCTGCAATTCCTTGTCCTAATACCCATACAAACAGATAATCAAATATAATTGTTACAAATCCAGCAATCATGGCAATCATAGCCCAGAATGAACTACCTGAATTACGGATAAATGGTACAAGTCCTGTCCCAACAACTTGTAGAGTTGCACCTAAAGTGATAATTGCAATGTATTCTTCTCCTAAAGCAAGTAATTTTCCTTCTGCTCCTAATAATTTTAAAAGAGATCCATTTAATATAAAAACAAGAATTGTCAGAAGAAAACTAAAAATGATTAACAACCACATACTTCCTGCTGTATACTCTTTCGCTTCTGTATCTTTTTTCTCCGCTTTGCAAATAGAATAATAAATTGCACCACCCATACCGATGCCTGTCCCAAGTGCTTGAATAACTGCGACAATCGGATAAGAAATATTAATGGCTGAAAGCCCAAGATCTCCTATACTGTTTCCAACAAAAAAACCATCCACAATTACATAAATTCCCGACAATGCAAAAGACAGCACTGCAAGGAATAACATATTGAAAAAATTTTTTTGTATTATGTATTTTGTTCATTTTTTCCTCCCATTTTTTTTAAAGTTTTTACAAATAAAAGATTTTTTTCGTTAAGCTCTTTCATATAATCTACACCAATTTCCTCCACAGTAGAAATTTCTATTTTTCTTAATTTAGAAATAATGGAATCTGCATATTCTTTTCCTTCTGGAGTAAATTGTATAACCTTATTTCTTTTATCTTCTATTGAAGGCAAAAGCTTCACAAATCCTCTACGTTCAAAGTCTTTTAAAATTGTATTGATCGTTTGTTTCGGTATCAACCATTTCTGACTGATCTTTTTTTGTGTACAATCTTCCTTATCATCATAAATATCGCATAAAATTAATAGACTATTAACAGACAAATTATTTTTTTTAGCCCATTCTTCATATACAAAATTATATTCCTGCCATATAATATAATATTTTTTTATTTCTTTCATAATAACTAAATTATTTCCCATGTTAATTCTCCTTAATATATTAGTCCTAATTCGTACTAATATATTAACATAAAAATATAATTTTTGTCAATAAAAAAATAGAAAGCAACTTAAATTTACTTTCTATCTTATACTATTTCCCATTAGAGTAATGGATTTATTCTGAACCTCTCACGACTAAAGTCGGGAGTGTTCTGGCATAACTCATAAAAGTTTTAGATAGACAAAAAAATAGGAAGAAACTATCCCTAATTACTCTTAATTTTATTTTTCCAGCATTTTTAACCCATAAGATCTAAAAATATCTTCAGCCTTGTCAATCAATTCTTTCGTAGGAGTCGGTGTATCTTGTAATTTATATACTTTTTTCATTTTTTCCCACTTTGATTTTCCCATTTGATGGAATGGCAATATATCCACCCTTTCCACATTTGTAAGTTGTGACGCAAATTTTGCCCAGTCGTGCAAATCTTTTTCATCATCAGAATATCCTGGAACTAATACATATCTTAACCAAACTGGTTTATTTATTTCCTTCAGATATTTTGCAAATTTTAGCGTATTTTCCAAATCTACAGAAGTCAATATTTTATATTTTTCAGGATTTATGTGCTTAATATCGAGAAGCACCATATCAACAAGTTCCAACACTTTTTTAGCCTTTTCATTAAAAATATATCCAGATGTGTCAAGTGCTGTATGAATCTTATTTTCACGGCAAAGTTTAAATAATTCCATCAGAAATTCAGGCTGCATCAAAGGTTCCCCACCAGACACAGTAACTCCACCAGTTTTTATAAATCCTTTCACTTTTAAAATTTCCTTCATAACTTCCTGTGCAGTCATCACCATTTTTTTGTCTTTAATCTCCCACGTGTCAACATTATGACAATACAGACATCTGAGCGGACATCCCTGTAAAAACAGCACAAATCTAATTCCCGGTCCATCTTTTGTCCCAAAAGACTCAAATGAATGTATATATCCTTTTACTTCCATATAAATTCTCTCTCTTTCTCTCTTACTTTTTTTAATATAAACTCAATATAAAATTAATATAAATATTTATTTTATATTCAAATAATAGAAAATAATGCCGCATAACTCATATTTTTATGAAACTATGCGACATTTTTCATATTTTAACAATTTATTGAATTTGCTTAAATTGAATTTGTTTAACAGCTAAATTTAAATTTTAAATTTTTAAACTTTCAAAAATTACATTTTGTTTGAAATTGTTCTGTTAATTACATCTAATTGTTGTTCTCTAGTCAATTTAACAAAGTTTACTGCATATCCAGAAACTCTGATTGTCAATTGTGGATAATTTTCAGGATGTTCCATTGCATCTTCTAATAAATCTCTTCCAAATACATTTACATTTAAGTGGTGTCCTGTTTGGTTGAAGTATCCGTCCATTAATCCAACTAGGTTAGTTTGTTTTTCATTTGCATTTTTACCTAATGTTTCTGGTGTAATTGCGAATGTATAAGAAATTCCATCATTTGCATCTTCAAACGGAATTTTAGCTACTGAAGCAAGTGAAGCAACAGCTCCTCTTGTATCTCGTCCATGCATAGGGTTTGCTCCTGGACCAAATGGTGCTCCAGCTCTTCTTCCATCAGGTGTATTTCCTGTTTTCTTACCGTATACAACATTTGAAGTAATAGTTAGTACTGATTGTGTAGGGATGGCATCTCTATACATCTTGTGAGTTCTCAATTTGTTCATAAATCTTCTTGTAATATCTACTGCAAATTGGTCAGTTGCATCATCATTATTTCCGAATGGAACATAATCTTTTTCATTGATATAGTCAACAGCATCTCCATCTTCATCTCTTACAACTTTAACTCTACCATATTTAATAGCCGCAAGCGAATCTGCAATAATTGAAAGCCCAGCAATTCCAAATGCTTCTGTTCTTCTGATATTGATGTCGTGCAATGACATTTCCAATGCTTCATAAGAATATTTGTCGTGCATATAGTGAATGATATTTAGTGCTTTAACATAAGTTGAAGCTAACCAGTCTAATACTTTGTCTAATTTTTCCCATACTTCGTCAAATTCCAAGTATTCACCTTTGATTGGTTCAAATTGTCCAACTGGTGTAACTTGAATCTTAGATTTTTCATCTTTACCACCATTAATTGCGTATAACAATGCTTTTGGCAAGTTTACTCTCGCTCCGAAGAATTGCATTTGATGTCCAATTGTCATTGGGGATACACAACATGCGATTCCGTAGTCGTTTCCAAATTGTGGTCTCATGATGTCATCATTTTCATATTGTACTGATGAAGTATCAATTGACACTTTGGCACAGAATTTTTTCCAAGTTTCAGGTAATTTTTCGCTCCATAATACTGTTAAGTTTGGTTCAGGTGAAGTTCCCATGTTGTACAATGTGCGCAAGATTCTAAATGAATTTTTTGTAACCATTGATCTTCCATCTGCTCCCATTCCTCCAATTGATTCAGTTACCCAAACTGGATCTCCTGAGAATAATGCATCGTATTCAGGTGTTCTTAAAAATCTTATGATTCTTAATTTCATAACAAAATGGTCCATTATTTCCTGAGCTTCTTTTTCAGTTAAAGTTCCTTCCTGCAAATCTCTTTCCAAGAAAATATCTAGGAATGTAGAAGTTCTACCAATGCTCATTGCGGCTCCATTTTGATCTTTTGTAGCGGCTAAGTATGCAAAATACAACCATTGTACTGCTTCTCTACCATTAGTAGCTGGTCCTGAAATGTCAAATCCATAAGCTGCTGCCATTCTCTTTAATGCTTTTAATGCTTTAACTTGTTCAAAAACTTCTTCCCTAAGTCTAATTACATCTTCAGTCATTTCAGCTGGATCCAAGTTTTTGTATTGTTCTTCCCTGTCAGCTATCAGTCTGTCAACTCCATAAAGCGCAACTCTTCTGTAATCTCCAATAATTCTTCCACGTCCGTAAGCGTCTGGAAGTCCTGTAATAATTCCTGTATGTCTTGCTTTTCTTATTTGTTCAGTATAAGCTGAGAAAACTCCATCATTGTGAGTTTTTCTGTATTTGGTAAAAATTTCTTCAGTTTCTGGATCTAACTTATAACCAAAAGCTTCCAAGCTGTTTTTAACCATTCTTAATCCACCATTTGGGAAGATTGCTCTTTTTAGAGGTGCATCAGTTTGAAGTCCTACAATTTTTTCCAAATCCTTGTCGATGTATCCAGCACCATAAGCATCTATTTGAGATGGTATTTTAGTTTCAGCGTCATAAATACCCTTTTCTCTTTCTACTTTAAATTTTTCAGAAAGTTCTTTCCACAATTTAGTCGTAGCTTCGGTTGGACCTTCCAAAAAGCTGTCATCTCCTAAATATTCTGTGTAGTTTAATCTGATAAATTCTGTAACATCAATGTTGTCTTTCCAATTTCCTTCTTTAAATCCTCTCCATGCATCCATAATATTATAAACTTCCTTTCAAAAAAAATTTTTTTTACTTTGCATTTTGTTTGTAATCATTTTAATATTGTAATCTTAAGTCCACAAATATTATACCCCATATTTTTTATAAAAGCAAATATATTTTAAATTACTTTTTTCACTTTTATCATATAAAAAACCTATATTTTAATGGCTAAATTTGCCATATTTTCACAAAAATAATTCGATATTATTTTACTTTTTTTACAAATCCTTTTGCTAATCTCAGCTTTTCTTCTGCTTCTTTGTAGCTACAATTTGTAAGTATCATTGTTATTGCCGCTTTTACATTTTTATTGGCTTCTAGCAAATATTTGTGCGCTTCTTCTCCTGTAACTCCTGTAACTTTGGCAATTATTCCCTTTGCTCTTTCCACAAGTTTTTCGTTTGTCGGCTTCACATCGACCATCAGATTTTTATAGACCTTTCCAAGTCCAATCATTGTTGCTGTTGAAACCATATTCAACACCAATTTTTGAGCTGTTCCCGCTTTTAATCTTGTTGAACCAGTAAGAATTTCTGGACCGCAGTCAATTTCTATTGCAATATCCGCATATTTTGAAATTTTTGAATTTTTGTTACAACTTAATGTTATTTTTTTTGCTCCAATACTTTCGGCATATTTTAAAGCGCCGATTACATAAGGGGTTCTTCCGCTCGCAGCGATTCCAAAAATCACATCATTTTGACTAAAATTTATTTTTTTTAAATCTTCCTGTGCCAATGTAAGTGAATCTTCTGCGCCTTCTACCGCTTTTACAAAAGCCTTTTCACCCCCTGCAATAATTCCCAGAACTTCATCAGTTGTGCTAAATGTCGGAACACATTCTACAGCGTCCAGTATTCCAAGCCTTCCACTTGTTCCTGCACCAAGATAAATAAGCCTTCCACCACAACTTATTTTATCTTTTACAATTTCTATCGCTTCTGTAATTTTATCAAGCTCTTTTTCTATCGCAGCTGGAACAGTTTTATCTTCCTCATTCATTATTCTTAAAATTTCTTTTGTACTTAACTCATCAAGATTCTCAGTCTTTTTATTCCGTCTTTCTGTCGTCAAATTTTCCAGCATTTTTCCTCCTTTTTCACACTAGAAATCAGCTTTCTATAAAGCAAAACTTTTGCCAAGCCTTTATATAATCAACTAAAAATATTTCTTCTTCCGTAATTCTTCCCACAACATTTGATTTTCCAGTGTTTTTCATGTCAATTTTTGCAATCATTAATTCTCCTGCGTAATGCCCATATTCACTGCTTTCAATTATTACATCGCCTTTTTTTATAATTTTAGGAGCATTAAATACTTTGAAATTGTGATTTTTATATTTTATACGGCTATTTGACGAACGGATTAAGTTTTCTGAAGTATCTCCTCTGTTGTAGTGAAATTCGTCCAAAACTATTTTTTTCTCAATTTCTGGAATATCTTTTTCAAGTTTTACTGAAAAACTTACCATGTCTTTCCGCACTTTTTTAAATTCATCCAGTTCAGCATCTGTCGGATAACAATTTGAAATTATTATATCGTCTATGTTTCCCAATGCCACTAAATGCTTAAACTGAACAATTAATGGCATATTTCTGTGCATTTCAAGAGTTGGAAGTCCCTGCGTTACAGGCCACGGTCCAAAAGTATCCTTGGCTTGTGAAGTAATAAATGCCGCAGTTCTCAAACCGTGTTTTGTAAAATTTTTTGTACATTTTTGAAAAAAATCTAATCCCAAACCTGTGTAAACATGTGGATAAAAATTGTGGCAGCCAGTTAAGTTAGTTTTGTTTGGCTGATAATCCATAATTGTGTCAATATAATGAGTATTGTTGCTCATATTTATTTCAATTTTTAAGTTTTCTTCATTAAAAGTCATAATACTCTCTTGCAACCCTGTAAATCCTACATCTAGCCTAATTCCATCCGCCTTTATTTCTTTAAAAAAAGACAAGTCGTCATAACTTATTTTCAAATCATCAAAAATTCTGGGACTGACATCTAAAATTATCTCAAAACCTCTTTCTTTTGCAAACTCATTTATCCGTGTAAATTTTTCCATAATTTGCTTTTTTGTTTCAGTTACAGAAAGTAAGCAGCTGAATATTCTAGAAAAGCCAGATTTACTGGCTTTATCAATATATTTTATAATTTTTTCTTCAGTTGTCTTTTCAGGATAAATTGAAATTCCCAATTTTTTCATCTATTCTTCTCCAGTCTTTTCGGCTTTTTCTTCCACTAACAATTTTTTTTCGTAGGCAGTAAAAAAAGGATAATAAATTACAATAGAAATTACTATTAGAATAATATTTAAAATCACCGCTCTAAAATCTCCGTTTGTAGCTAGAAATGCTCCTATTGGCGACGGCAGTGTCCAAGGTGGTGTGGAAGTTACACGATTTACCCAGTGCATAGACATCGCAAAATAAGTAATTGAAGCATTTACAATGGGAACTATGATAAATGGTGGAAGTAGTGTCGGATTTAACATAATTGGCGCACCAAAAATTATAGGTTCGTTTATATTAAATATTGCTGGTAAAATAACTGCTTTTCCCAACGCTTTTCCGTAAGACGATTTTGCTTTAAAAAGCATTAAAAGTGCAAGTCCTATAGTTGTCCCTGAACCGCCAATCCAGATGAACCACTGGTACAAAGGTTCTGCTGCGATATGCGGAATGGTTTTTCCATTTGCAAGAGCTGTTGCATTTTGCTCCAATAACATAAGCCACAGCGGTCTTACAACCGAACCTATGATGGAATCTCCATGAATTCCAAAAGACCAAAAAAATGTTATTAAAAATACGATTACTACAACTGAAAACCACGAATCACTCAATTTTAAAAACGGTGTTACAATTAATCCAACTATGTGGTGCAAATCAATTTTTAACCAATAAGTGATAATCGTCAAAGTAAAGATAATTATTGCCGCAGGTGTCAACGCTTCAAAAGAACGAGCAACTGATTCCGGCACAGCATCAGGCATTTTTATTCTAAATCCAGTCTTTGTCGTAAAACGATACACTTCAACCGCAAAAATTGCAACAATTATTCCAACAAAAAGTCCTGCTGAACCCAAATTTGACATTTGCATCACATAACCTAAATCTTCTTGCAAAAACTGCGAACCTTTTGTCCCTTCCGCTACCACAACTTGAACCGCTTTTCCTCCAACAGTCTGAGTTATAGTTTCTATTGGATCTATCACTTTAGGCACTAATGTAAGTAAAAATGCACACACTGACAATATTGCACCTGTAATTCCGTCCAATTTATACGATTTTGCAAGGCTGTAACCTATTCCTATAACCGCATAAAGTCCCATAATAAACATTGTCATACGAAATGGCAGCAATATTTGTGCCGCATGTTTTTTAGCTAATATCGAAATTGCCCAATCTTTTGGAAACGGTGGAATCGCTATAATCAAAAATATTGAACCTATTATAATCAATGGCAAAGTCGATACAATCCCATCACGAATTGCTCTTAAATGTCTTTGCTCCGATATTTTTGCCATATTCATTGAAAGTTTTTCCAAATTTATCATAATTTTTATTTCCTTTCTTTAATTTATTTTATATAATCAATTTTATAATTTTAAAAAATTAAAATTTCAAAATTTTTTAAATCAACATCAAAAATTTAATCAAATTTCAAATCTATTTATTTTACAAATTTCAAAAATTAACTCAAAATTTCTTGTATCTGTTTTAATAATTTAGGCCCTCCAAGTGGACTATATCCCTGTGGCGTAATCATAGCACAAGGAACTTTTGCTTCTTTGGCACAGGCGTTTAATGTGTCAAATCTATGTCTAATTTGTGGAGCGACCATTGCGACATCATACCCATTTTTCACTTCTTCTTCAAATTGCTGTGTACTTACTGCCTTTACTTCAATTTCAACTCCTTTTTCTTTGGCTTCCTTTTTTAATGCGTTTACCGCCACTGCACTTGACATTCCAAGTGAACATACAAATAATACTTTCATTTTTTTCCTCCTAATTTTTTTAAATTATATATTTTTTAAAAATAAATTCCTTAATTCAATTACTTAAAATAAGAGCGTTTAAAAAATCTATCTTTAAAATCAATTTATTTAATCTTTTTCTCCAATACATTAATTCTTTTACACATTTTAATCATTTCTTCAATCAATGTTTTTGCTTCAATTGCCGTCATAAGATGGTCCTGCGAATGGACAAATAACACTGTTGGCGCTATTCCTCGTCCCTCTACCTCATCTTGTATAATTTCTGTCTGAACATTGTGCGCTGCAAGTAGTGCCTTATCTGCTTTCTTTAAAAGTTTTTCAGCTTTTTCAAAATTTCCTTTAAAAGCTTCATCAAGTGCTTCATAAGCCAGTCCTTTTGCTGTTCCTGCACTATTTACAATATCAAAAACTACCATTTCCATTTTTTTATTATCCATTAATTTTTCCTCCCTCATTTTCTATATTTCTCCCTATTCTCATAGTAATCCCTAAACTGTGGCAAATATTTTTCGTGTGCGTCCAGTAATTCGTTTAAAACCTTTCTTCCAACAGTTGTTCCAGGCACCAATGGATTTGTTGCAAACGCTTGGAGTGCTGTGTAATAATTTCCTGTAACTGCGGCTTTTACCACAAGTTCTTCCATTGCTTTCATCAGCTGAATGTAACCTCTTTGTCCTGCATTGGGGAATTTTCCAAAAGTTATAGGTATAGGTCCATCTGCTGTGATGTATGACGATATTTCCACCGCTGCATCGTATGGCAAATCTGAAACTGCACCTTTATTTCTAGTATTTACAGCCATAATTATCCCTTTGTCGTTATAAATTGCGCTAATAAGTTCACAAGCCGCATCAGAATAATATGCTCCTCCTCGCTGTTCCAACTGTTTTGGTTTTTCTGCCAAATTTTCGTCTTTGTACAATTCAAACAGTTCTTCTTCAACTTTTTTAACAATTTCTCCTCTTGTACCTTTTTCTTTAAATGACTTCAATCCTTCTTTTAACATTTCATCTTGCAAATAGTAATATCTATGATAATCGCACGGAAGCATTCCCAAATCTTTAATTTGGTCATAGTCATAATTGATACTCACGATATTTTTTACTCCAAGATTTTTTTTATCCTGTCTTTTTTCCCACAAATCCGCTGTCAATTCATTTCCGTTTTTATCCCAAACTCTATACCAGACAAAGTGATTTAATCCAGCAAACTGAAATCTAAACTCGGTTACATCTTTTTCGTAAAGACTTGCGCAATCCATTTGCGTATGAACTGGAATATTACAAAGTCCAACGATTTTATCAAAATCTGTGTAATTTAAAACCGCTTGGGTTACTATTCCCGCAGGATTTGTAAAATTGATAAGCCATGCATTTGGCGCTAATTCTTTAATATCACTAACAATATCAAGTATCACAGGAATTGTCCGAAACGCTTTAAACATTCCTCCTGCTCCATTTGTTTCCTGCCCCAGAAGGCCGTTTTCAAAAGGAATTCTCTCATCTTTAATTCTAGCAGCAAGTTGTCCTACACGAAACTGTGTTGTCACAAAATCCGCATCTTTTATAGCTTTTCTTCTATCCAAAGTCAGATGAACCTCGCAGTCAATCCCCGCTTTTTTAACCATTCTTTTAGCCAAATTTCCGACTATTTCCAGTTTTTCTCTCCCTTCCTCAATATCCACAAGCCAGATTTCTGTAACAGGCAATTCTTTTATCCTTTTAATAAACCCTTCAATCAGTTCTGGCGTATAACTGGAACCACCTCCGATTGTTACTATTTTAAGTCCTTTTTTTTCTTTTTTCTGTGACATTTTTATAAAATCTCCTCTCGTTTTGATTCCCAAGTATTCTTTTACATATTTAAAAAAATCTTCACTATTTAAACATTATTTTATTTCCCCACTTCCCCATATATCTCACAAATCTTCCCCTCGTCAACTCCCCAAAAATATGTAAGTACAAATCCTCCCAAATATGAAAAAAACATAGCTAAAAGAAATAAAAGCTGACTTCCAGGAATAACTATTAAAAGTGCAAGTAGTCCTGAAACTCCCTGAGTTATTGTTCCCAAATGCAGCATTACCGCAGCAATTCCTCCAAATCCTGAACCAAGACACGCTGTTACAAAAGGCTTTTTTAATGGCAGCGTTACTCCGTACATCAGAGGTTCCCCCATTCCTAAAATGCCAGCAGGTATTGTATCTTTTAATATTTTTTTCAATTTTTTATTTTTAGTCTTTACGTAAAGTGCAACTCCCGCTCCAACTTGACCACCACCAGCGGTAATTATAATTGGCATAAAATAATTTATTCCTTTTGTTGCTCCTAATGGGTCGTTTAATAAAATGTGTATCGGAATCAGCGCCTGATGAAGTCCCATTGATACCAGTGGCAAGAAGCATGCTGATATGACAAATCCACTTATAATCCCTGTTTTATTATAAATAAAATTTAAAAATAAAAATAAAATGTTTGTAATAATCTCACCTAGCGGCAAAATTACAAAAATAGCTATTATTCCGCATATAATCAATGTAAAAACAGGAGTTAAAATTTTTGATAATATATCTGGCATAATTTTTCGTACATTTTTTTCAACAAATACGACAAAAAATCCAATTAATAGTGCGCTAAAAAGTCCTCCTGCACCAACATAAAA
The DNA here is from genome assembly GCF_041200005.1 of Leptotrichia rugosa. Lineage (NCBI taxonomy): Bacteria > Fusobacteriati > Fusobacteriota > Fusobacteriia > Fusobacteriales > Leptotrichiaceae > Leptotrichia > Leptotrichia rugosa. The sequence continues at coordinate 178,013 of NZ_CP165644.1, read as the reverse complement.
ATTTTTATTAACAATTGGTAAAATCACTTTTCCAATATTTCCAATATTTTTTAAAATCGGCATATTTTCATTTTGAACAAATAAAGCTCCAATAATTCCGCCTAAAATCGAAGTTCCTCCGAATTCCTTTGTAGCGTTAATTCCTACAAAAACTGGAAGATAGGTAAAACTTATCCAGCTAATCGTTTTTAACAGCTGATACCACCAAATTGTCTGAAAATTTGAAGATACTATATCTATTGTATTTGTTGCTCCTTGCAGCAGTCCGGCCGCAATAATCGCAGGAAGTAGTGGTACAAATATATTTGCTATCTTTTGAAAAAATAACTGAAATTTTCTATTATTTTCAAAATTTTTTTTATTCTTTATTAATATTTTTTTTATATCTTCATTTTTTATATCAACTTTCTTGTTATCATTGCTTCGGCTTTCATTCAAAGAAAGCTTTGTCAATTCTGAAAAATTTTTCCCAATTCTATCAACTTTTCCCGCTCCCAAAACTATTTGCACCAAATTTCCGTTACAGACAACGCCAAGTACTCCATCAACTTTTTTTAATTCACTTACATTCACTTTTGAAAAATCAAAGACTTTCACTCTTAACCTTGTCATACAAGTCGTATTTTCTTCAATATTTTCCCTATTTCCAAGAAATTCCAAAATATCTTGTGCCAATTCCTCTTTATCCATAAAATTTTCCTTTTAAATTTAAAATTCTCTTGCTTAATTATACCTTAACATTTTTATTTTTCCAAATGTTTTTGATTTCAATGTTTTTTTATTTTTGACTGTAAAATGCTATTTTATATAATATTATTTTTTTCATAAGGCTGAACGCAGAAATATTCAGATAATATTCCTACTAAGAAAAAAGAAAAACTAAACTAAAAAGAAAATATAAATTAATTAATATAATCTAAAAGTTTCAAAATAATTGACAAATAAAATACTTAATGTTATTATTTGCATATAAAAATAAAAACAGAAAGCGAGAAAAATATATATGAAAAAGAAAAAAGTTGTTTTGGGAATGTCAGGTGGAGTGGATTCTTCTGTTGCGGCAATTTTATTAAAAGAACAAGGTTATGAAGTCATCGGAGTTTTTATGAAAAACTGGGAAGAAAAAGATGAAAATGGAGTTTGCATGGCTGAGGAAGATTACAAAGATGTGATTGCTGTGGCGGAACAACTGGGGATCCCGTATTATTCAGTAAATTTTGTAAAAGAATACTGGGATAAAGTATTTACTTATTTTTTGAATGAATATAAAAGAGGAAGAACTCCTAATCCTGATGTGATGTGCAACAAAGAGATTAAATTTAGAGCATTTTTGGATTATGCGATGAAAATTGGAGCAGATTATGTGGCGACAGGACATTACGCCAGAATAATTCACGAAAAAGATGAAAATGGAAAAATTAAGTCAACCATGCTTCGTGGAATTGATGACAACAAAGACCAGACATATTTTTTGTGCCAATTAAATCAGGAGCAATTGGAAAAAGTGCTATTTCCAATTGGTGATTATGAAAAACCAAAAATTAGGGAAATAGCACAAAGATATAATTTAGCGACTGCAAAAAAAAAGGACAGTACAGGAATTTGCTTTATTGGAGAAAGAAATTTTAATGAATTTTTGTCCAAATATTTACCTGCAAAAGATGGCGAAATTGTAAATATTCAAGGAAAAGTTTTGGGAAGACATCATGGCCTTATGTATTACACAATTGGACAAAGAAAGGGAATTGGAATTGGAAATACGAAAGAAGGAACTGGAGAACCTTGGTTTGTTGTGGATAAAGATTTGGAAAAAAATCAGTTAATTGTTACACAAGGTGATAATTCACTTCTCTATTCAAAAGGAATGATTGCGACAGATTTTAATTTTATTAATCCTGATGATGTTTCATTTCCATTAAAATGCACAGTAAAATTCAGATACAGACAAGCTGATACAAAAGCGACAATTAATAAATTGGATGGCGAAAAATACGAAGTGATTTTTGATTCTCCACAAAAAGCGGTAACATTGGGACAAATTGTGGTTGCCTACAATGGTGAAGAATGTTTAGGTGGAGGAGTTATTGATAAAATTATAAAATAAGGGGATTATATCCCCCCTATTTTTTATTCAAAATCTTTTTTTATTCTTAAATTTAATTGAATCAAGAATTATTTATCAAATCAAAAAAATAAAAATTTTCAACTTTTAAGTATTTTATTTTAATTCAAAAAATTTTTAAAAATAAAAAAAATTAATTTTTATTTAATTTATAAAATTCAAAAATTCCTTTAGCACCTAAATTTTCTATATATTCATCTATTGTTTCAACATATTCATAAATTTTTTTACCTTGTCCACCTGTCGCTATCACACAAGCGTTTGGAAAATCTTTTTTGTACTGAAAAATAAGTTCTTTTATTGCTCCAACATTTCCAAAAAATATTCCCGCATTAATTTGCTCCGTCGTATTTGTACCAAGTGCTGAATTTGAGTTTTCAAATGAAACTTTTGGCAATTTTGCTGTATTTGTAAATAACGCATTTATTGAAAGCGTAATGTAAAATACAACCACCACAGTAAACTGAGTCTTTTATCACATCAAAAGTAGTTGCTGTGCCAAAGTCAATTACAACAAATTCATTTTTTTTATAAGTTTTTTTAAGAGCCAAAATGTCACAAATCCTGTCAGCTCCCAATCCACGCTCAAAATTCTCTGAAAAAATAATTTCATTTTTTGTATTTTCTAGCGAAATAAATTTTGGTGTAAGTTTAAAATATTTTTTTCCAAGATAATAAAAAATTTCATTTATATGTGGCACAACTGAAGAAACAATAATACTTTGAGTTCTATAAATATCTATTTTACTATTTTCAGCTAACGTCTTTAATACAGCAAAAAAAGTGTCTTCTGTATAAGTTAAATTTGTAGGAATTCTAAAAGATGCCAAAATTTCCCCTTCATTGCTATAAAAAATTGGAACAATATGAGTATTTCCAATGTCAAATCCTAAAATCATATTTAATCACCTCTCGTCATGTTTTAATTTTTAGCGAAATAATAAAAAATAATATGCAATTAGTGAAATTATGACTCCAATAATTGCTTCACCTGACATCAATCCGTTTGAAAACATCATAAATTTTTGTGAAAATTTAGTAGAAATTTTTCCAAAGATTAAATTTAGAAGTCCACCTAAAAATACTGGTAAAGTCAAGTAAAATGGGACATAAATTCCTATTCCAAAAGTTAGGACAGGAAAATTTAACATATAAAGTGCAAAACCGATTAAAAGTCCTGTAAAGAAAAACTGAATAAATGGAATTCCATTTATAATTGAAGCGACGATTGAAGCTTGAAGCACTATTAACTCTGAATTTTCTTTAGGACCAATATTTTTATAAATATTAAAAAATACGAAAAATAGCCAGGTTATGACAACTGAACTCACGATAGCTCCTATAAGTTCTCCTAAAAATTGCTCTTTCGGATTAGTTTTTACTTTATAACCTGATTTAAAATCATTTAAAATATCTCCCGCAAGTCCACAAGCCACTGCGACAATACACGCTAAAAAAAATAATAAAAGTGTGGAAAAATTTGTGGAAAAAGCAAAGTTTAAAAATTTTAATTTCCCTAAAAAAGAAATTATTAAAATTGTGATGATTGCATAAATTTCCATTGGATTTACACCTGTTTTTCCAGTCGAATATCCAGCGATTATCGTACATAAAATACAAATTACTAAAAGGACAAGTGCTAAGATAATTGGCAATTTATAAATAAAAGTAATTAATAAAACTGTTATTAAAAAATAAGTAAATAATTTTTTTGAAAATATAGAAGTGCTTTTTTTCTCCTTTTTTAATTGAGAAAAAATCAGTTTTACAATTACTCCAAATCCAATTCCGACAACAATTCCCATTCCAAAACTGTTTTTTATAAGATCAAAATCTTTTATATTTTTTGAAATTGCCAAGGGCTGTGCTATAAAATGAACTAAGGCTCCTCCTAAAAACCAGATAAAAGTGTTTAAAAATCCTAAAATATAGCCAATTCCAACCAATAATGGAGAGACATAAAAACTTAAAAATCCATTTTTTGTAGAAATTAGCGTTGGAATAATTGGAGATTTCCCTTTAGTAAAGTTAATATCTCTCAAAATGGAAACAACTGTGCTAAATAGAACTCCTAATCCGACAAAAAGTCCATCTTTTTTGGTGTTATCCGAATTTACCAAATTATAAGCCGCTTCTCCAATTGGAAATTCAAGCTTCTCTTCTTCAATCATCTTTTTTCTAAAAATAAAAGAAAGAACACAACCTAACACGGAACCAAGCAAAATTGTCACAAAAAGCAAAGTTTTATTGATATTTTCAAGTTTTCCACCCAATATCAAATATCCAGGCATTGTGAATGCTACACCTCCAGCAACCATTGATCCAGCACTCATAATTGTGTGAGTAACCGTAATTTCTTTACTGTCAGTTTTTTTGAAAAAATTTAGCGCCATGATGGAAATTAGTGTCACCATCACCGTTGGCCAAGGCAGTGCGCCAAATTTTAAAACAGTATAAAACGAACTTGCAGAAATAAGTATAGCTCCAATAACTCCAATTATTACAGAAGCTGGTGTAATTTTTATTTTTTTTGACATAATATTATCATTTTCTCCTTTCAAAAAATTTATTTTTTTTGTTAAAATATATAAAATTTTACAGTATTTAGTGTATTTTTGTCAATAACTTTTGGAAATAAAGTAAAACAAAATTTATTTTTTTAATTTTAAATAAATTTAAAAATGTGGTAAAATATATAAAGTAAAGTTTTTAAATTCCCAAAAATGCTTTACAAAAATTAATGGGGGAAATTTTAAAAGAGGAGAAAAAAATGAGAAACACTAGATGGCGTTCAAAAGTTATTCCAAGTCCACGACAGGAAAGGGAATATATTAAAAAAGACGAAGATAAAAATAAAAATGAAAGCAATGAAAAAGAAAAAAAAGAAAAATTTAAAAAAGTAAAAATAAAAAGAGCCAATCAAAATGAAGCAAAAAAGTTTTCTATCGACCAAGATATTTTGCAAATTCTTTATTCAAGAGGAATTAATTCGGATGAAAAAATAAAAAAATTTCTTAATCCAAGTTTGGAAGATGTAGAAAATCCTTTAGGACTTTGCGATATGGAAAAAGCTATTGTTGAAATTGAAAAAGCGATTTCGGAGCAAAAAAATATTTGGATATACGGAGATTATGATGTTGACGGAATTACTTCCACTTCGGTTTTATACTTGGCTCTAAAAGAACTTGGAGCAGAAAATGTAAATTACTACATTCCAATTCGAGATGAAGGTTATGGACTAAATAACGAAGCACTAAAAAAAATAAAAGAGTCGGGAGCGGACTTGGTAATTACAGTTGACTGCGGAATTACCGCTTTTCCTGAAGTCGAATTTGCAAATTCAATAGATTTGCCTATAATAATTACAGATCACCACAATTTACACGGTGGAAAAATTCCAAAAGCTCTGGCGGTCATTAATCCTAAAAGAAAAGAAAACAGTTTTTCTTTTGAATTTTTGGCTGGAGTTGGAACTATTTTTATGGTTGTACTTTGTCTTTTTGAAAGAGCTGGAAAAAAAGAAGAGACAAATAAATATTTGGATTTGGTGGCGATTGGAACGGTTGCGGATATTGTTCCACTTACAGATGAAAATAGAATTTTTACAAAATTTGGTTTGGAGCAATTACTTTGCACAAAACATAAAGGTCTAAAATTTTTGCTCTACAAGCTATTTTCTTCAAATCAGCAAGATATTGAAAAAACTGAGTACACAACTTATGATGTTGGATTTATAATAGCACCTCTATTTAACGCTGCTGGTAGACTTACAGATGCAAAAATGGTTGTAAAACTTTTGACTTCAGATAACGAGCGGGAAATTGAAGTTATTGTCAAAGAACTTATTAACAGAAATTTTGAGAGAAAAGAACTGCAGAATAAAATTGTGGAAAAAATTGAAAATAAGATTGAGAATACTGATACTTCAGATGATTTTGTAATTATTGACTATTCGCCTGAATACCATCATGGCGTAATTGGAATTGCAGCTTCAAAAATTGTTGATAAATACTATAAACCAGTAATAATAATGGAAGTTAAAGAAGATGAAGGAATTGCAGTTGGTTCGTGCAGAAGTATTGGAAATTTCAATATTTTGGAAGTTTTACAGTCAATGCCAGAATTATTTTTAAAATTTGGAGGACATTCAGGCGCGGCTGGATTTACTATTCCAATAAAAAATATTCCGCTTTTTCAAAAAAAAGTAAATAAATTTGCGAAAACTAAATTGACAAAAGACGATTTTGTGAAAATTATCGAAATTGACAAGCAAATTCCGATACAAAAAATTTCGTACGAATTTTTTCAACTGACAGAAAAACTAAAACCTTTTGGTTTTGGAAATCCAACGCCAACTTTTAGGACAAATAATGTACTTTTTGAAAATATTAAATTCATTGGAGAAAACAAAAATCACATAATGTTTGACCTTAAACAAAAAGGTTTTTCCAATAAAAATGCAGTTTGGTTTAATTCAGGAGAATATTTTAAAGATTTGAACAAAAATTTAATTTATGACATCGTTTATAAACTAAAATCTGAAATGTTTCAAAATAAATTTTACACAAAAGTTTATATTGAAGATGTAAAGCCGTCTAAAATGAAAGACGAAACTTTACTCTATTATCATTCGTTATTCAATACTTCGTTTCCAGTAAAATCAGTTTTTTATACAAATGTTGAATGGGACGAGAATAAAAAAATAAAGATGAAAGCAAATTTTGACCAAATTGAACTTTTTTGTGGAAGACAAATTATTGGACGACTTAATTACAATATTTCAAATATGCTTTTATTGCTAAACAAATATTATAACTGGAAATTTTCAGTTAAAATCGAAAATATTAGGCAAACTGAAACTCATAAAATAGTCGAAGTTTTGATAAAAAGAGATTATAAATTCAATGGTTATGGATATGAAGATGCAGAAATTTTTAGAGAAATCAAAGAGTTTTTGATTGGGAAAATGGAATATAATATTCAGACGAAAAAATTACTTGCACAAATTTTTAGACAAAATAAAAATTTAATCATAAAAAATATTTTTAGCAAAAAAGAAGAATTTAAATACGAAATGTCAGATTTTAAAATATTTTTACTCACAATTGGAATTTATTATAAAAAAATAACTTCTAAAAAAAGTCAAATCGTTGTTAAAAATAAAGATGATTTTGAATACAACGAACCTTTTATAAATAAATATTTTGAAATAAACGAAAAATATGAAACTGAATATCCATTTACTGTATTTTATGATTTTATTCCAGAAAATATTTGTTTTGTCAAAAAAGAAGAAAATTATTTAAAAACAAATTCTTTAGAAAATAGTTTTTTAGAAAATGAAAATAAAAATATAAACGAAAACGAAAATATAAATTCTGAGAATGAAGATGAAAATAAAAATAAAGATAAAAATAAAAATATAAAAAATATGGAAAATATAGATGAAAATCAAGAAAATTTTGAAATAAAAGAAGAAGTTAAAAAAATCGAATATAAAAAAGTTGAACAAATTGAATATAAAATTGGCAAAAATAAAAATATTAAAGTTAAAGAAAAATTTTGTGTAATTTTAAATGACAATGAGTTTTTAGAAAGACTGGATTTTTCAAAAGAAGAAATGGAACACGAAAATATTGTGGAAATTACAACTGAGATAAAAATTCCAAAAAATGTTATTTTTCTTGAAAATTTGGCAAAAAAAGACAGAAAAAAATTAAATGGAAAAAATATTTATTTAAAATATCTTCCTTTTAGCAAAAAAATTAAGTTGAAAAAATTGCTTGACGAAAGAAAAATTATTTATTCTGATTATTCGATAAATGATATTTTGTAAAAAACTTTTTTATATTTGATTAAAAAATTACTAAATAAATAATAATAAAAAAAATACAGTTTGTATTTTTTACTAAAAATAAAGAAAAAATATAAAAAAAGAAGAATTTTTAAATAAACTCTTCTTTTTTTATTTTATAACATAACTTCATTTTTCCCTTTTTTCACAATAGTCGGATTTCCAAAAACCTTTGGCTTTATCCAATCGCTCTCTTTCCCCATCGCATAATTTTTCAAAAATTCTTCTTTATATTCCTGAAATTTTTCGTCCAAAATAGCATTTCTAGCATTGTCCATTAATTTTAACAAAAAATGCAAATTGTGATAAGTCGCCAGTCTTTGTCCCAAAATTTCTCCAGTCTTAAAAAGATGTCTTATGTAGGCTCTCGTATAATTTTTACAGACATAGCAATCACAATCCTCGTCAAGCGGTCTGTCATCTCTCGAATAAGCTGAATTTTTTATAACCAATCTTCCGTACTTTGTAAAAACTGTCCCATGTCTTCCAAGTCTTGTCGGCTGAACACAATCCATCATATCTATCCCATCTTCCACAGCTTCTAACATATCCGCAGGCTCTCCAACGCCCATCAAATATCTAGGTTTATCCTCTGGCAACTTTGGCGTGATGTATTCTAAAATTCGGTACATATCTTCTCTAGGCTCTCCAACCGCAAGTCCTCCAAGCGCATATCCTGAAAAATTATCATCCATCTCAAACAACTCATTAAAACTTTTGTCCCTCAAGTCTTCATAAATTCCACCTTGGACAATTGCGAAAAGCCCTTGTGTTTCTTTATTTCTATTGGCAGCTATGCATCTCTTTGCCCATCTTGTAGTCCGCTCAATTGATGGAATTAAATATTCCCTAGAAGACAGTCCCGGAGGACATTCATCTAAAACCATCATGATGTCACTTCCCAAGTTATTTTGAATTTCAATAGATTTTTCTGGCGACAAAAAATGTTTTGAGCCGTCTATATGCGAACGAAAATTAACTCCTTCTTCTTTTATATCCCGTAAATCTCCCAAGCTGAAAACTTGAAATCCGCCACTATCCGTAAGAATCGGTCTATCCCAATTCATAAAGCCATGTAATCCACCAAAATCATTTACCAATTTATCTCCCGGTCTTAAATACAAATGATAAGTATTTCCCAAAATTATTTGAGAATTGATTTCTTTTAGTTCCTCTTTTGTCATCGCTTTGACGGTTGCCTGAGTTCCAACTGGCATAAATACAGGTGTCTTAATTTCCCCGTGCGGAGTTGAAATTACACCAGCTCTGGCATTTTTATCCTTTTTTTCCAATTCATATTTTATTGGTTTTTCCATTTATTTTCTCCCATTTTTCAATTTTTCCTAAAAAATTTAAAAAAAAACAGAGAGTGAAAAATCTCTGCTTCTAATTTTTTTATAATTAAAATTATAAATTGTATTTTTTCTTAAATTTATCAACTCTTCCAGTTTCATCAACGAATTTAGATTTCCCAGTAAAGAACGGGTGTGAAGTTGAACTTGTTGCAACTTTTATTACAGGATATTCTTTTCCTTCAAAAGTAGTTGTTTCTTTAGAAGTTTTAGTTGATTTTGTCAAAAATTTTTCTCCGTTGCTTGTATCTTCAAACACTACAAAGTTGTATGCAGGATGTAAATCTTTTTTTGCCATTATTTATTTCTCCTTTCTATATATAACTATGATTATTTATTTTATCATTCACAATATAATAACATATTTCCTTATCTTTTTCAAGATTTGAAAATTTATTTTTTATTAAAGTTTTATAATGGTTTCAAAAATTTAAGATTTTAAAATAAAGATTGGATTTTTTTAATCGAAAAAGTTTAAAATTAAAATAAAAAACTGGAATTAAATTTTTATAAAAAAAGAGAAAATCAATAATAAGATTTTCTCTCAAATTTAAAGTATAATAATGGGCTTTTTAATAATTTTGTAAAACTTTATTAAAAGAAAATTACTTTAAATAAGCATTTAACATCCACAAATCTTTTTCATATGTGCTGATATATTCGTCAACTAACGCAGATGTTCCGTAATCGTTTTCTTCATCAGCGACTACTTTTACTTCTTTTACTAATTTTAACATTGCTTCAAATTCTTTTTTTACATCAGCAACTGCGTCAGCAATAGAAATTGCTTCATTTTTAGCTTCTCTAATTGTAGAAACTTCTAAGTAGTCTTTTAATGTTCCTAAAGGACGACCACCAATTGCTAAAATTCTTTCAGCAACATCATCAATTTGTGTATTTAATCCATCATAATATTCTTCCAATTTTGCGTGAACAGAAAAGAATCCTGAACCAACTATATTCCAGTGATAATTTTGAACCTTTCTGTATAACACATTTAAATTAGCTAAATAAACATTTAATTTTTCAACTGTTTTTGACATCTTTATCACTCCTTAAAAAATTATATTTTATATATTTTTGTAATTATTACAAATTTATTATACCACTTTTCAAGAAATTTGTCAACACTTTTTTTCATAAATTTTAAATTTATTTTCCTAATTTCTTTCAGTGAAGTTGTAAAACTGCCAAAAAAATGTTACAATTTTATGTAATAATAAAAAATTTTTTTAGAAAGGAAATAATATATGATTTTTAGTATTATAAAAGTTTTTATACTAAGTCTTGTTGAAGGACTTACAGAATTTGTACCTGTCAGCAGTACTGGACATATGATAATTGTCGACCAGTTTTTGAAATTGTCTGATAATAAAGTATTTGTTGACGCTTTTAAAATAATAATTCAACTGGGAGCGATTTTGTCGGTTGTTGTTTACTACTGGAAAAAGATTTTTCCATTTGCGAAAGGTAATACGAAGCAAGAGAGAATGGATATTATTGCGATGTGGATAAAAATCGTGATTGCTGTAATTCCTGCCGTGATTTTGGGACTTAAATTCGATGATATTATTGAAGAGAAATTTTTTAATTCATTAACTGTTTCGATAATGCTTGTATTTTATGGAATTTTACTTATTTGGATTGAAACAAGAAAGAAAAAAGAAGAAAAAATTAAATCAATTAAAGAAATGACAATTCCACTTGCACTTGGAGTGGGACTTTTTCAATGCCTCGCGATGATTCCAGGAACTTCTCGTTCTGCTGCAACAATAATTGGAGGAGTTTTGCTTGGATTAAACAGAGTCCTTGCCACAGAATTTTCTTTTTTCTTGGCAATTCCGACAATGCTTGGAGCCACTTTGCTAAAGATAGTTAAAATTGGAAATGTTCTTACAATGGAAGAATGGTTTTTAATTGGACTTGGATTTGTTTTATCATTTGTTTTTGCTTATGCTGTCATAAAAGTATTTATGGATTACATCAAAAAACACGATTTTAAAGTGTTTGGATATTACCGAATTATTTTGGGAATTATTATGCTTCTATTATTTTTCACAGGAGTGATTAAATAAAAAATGATAGTTTCAAATATTAAAGTAAACGAAAATAAATTAGAAGAATTTGTGAGGGTTCTTTTATCCGAAGAATACGATATTTTAAAAGCAAATTCCGAGAAAAATATTTATTTTGAAATTTGCGAAAATTTAGAAAAAATTGATGTCGTGGCTATTTTGACAAAAGAAAAAAATTTTAATAATTATAAAAATAATAAAAATTCTGAAATAAAAATTGAAATTTGTGAAAATTTTAAAATTAAAAATATTAAAGAAAAAAGCGTATTAAAAAAAATTACTTTTTCTTACGAAAAAATTTGTGACAAATATTTTGATCAAGCAGAAGTTATGCTAAAAACTTCTATTTTTAAAATTTTTGAGAAAGAAAAAGATTTCAAATGGGGAACTTTAATTGGCGTAAGACCTACAAAAATTGTCGGAAGATTTTTGAAAATGGGACTTGCTTATGAAAAAATTTTAGAAATTTTGAGAGATATTTATTTAGTCAGCGACGAAAAAAGAAATTTACTAATAAATATTGTAAAAAAACAGCAGAAATATCTCGACAAAGATACAATCGGAATTTATATCGGAATTGCCTTTTGTCCGACAAAATGCACTTACTGCTCATTTCCAGCGCATCTTTTAAAAGGAAAATATGCCGCTAGATATGACGAATATATTGAAGACATTTACAAGGAAACTAAAGAAATTGGACAACTTGCACAAGAACTTAATTTAAAAATAAATACAATTTACATCGGCGGCGGAACTCCTTCAATTTTGTCAGCTGAAGAAATTAAAAAATTACTTGATACAATAAAAGAAAATTACGATTTGAGCCATCTAAAAGAATTTACATTTGAAGCTGGAAGAATTGACACATTAAATCAAAAAAAATTGCAAGTTTTAAAGCAAGGTGGCGTGGATAAAATCAGCATAAATCCACAGTCATTTAATGAAAAGACTCTAAAACTTGTAAATCGTTATCACGACAGAAAACAGTTTGACAAAGTCTATAAATTAGCTAAAGAAATGGGACTTTCAATCAATATGGACTTAATCTTAGGACTTCCAAAAGAAACGACTCAAGATATTTTGTATACTTTGGACGAAGTGGCAAAATACGATGTGGAAAATTTGACAATTCATAATTTGGCGATAAAAAATGCAAGTAAACTTAATAAAGAGAATTATGAGCATCGTGACACTTTGGACTACAAGACTATTTTTGAAAAAATTTCTAAAATTACTGAAAATAAAGGACTTTTTCCATATTATATGTACCGCCAGAAAAACAGTTTTCAGTGGGGGGAAAATTTGGGATATTCGCTTAAAAACTGTGAATCCATTTACAACATTGAAATGATTGAAGAAAATAAGACGATTATTGGAATCGGAGCTGGAGCTATAACAAAACTTATTTGGACGGATGAAAATACGAAAAAAGATAATATAAACAGACTTGTCAATCCAAAAGATCCGCTTGTATGGATGAACGAATTAGAAATGCGTCTTGAAATAAAAAAAGAAAAAATTAGAGAAATTTCTAAAAAATTATAAAAATAAGAGAGTGTCCATAATTTTAAGTAAACTAATAAATGAATTCGGTAAATTCAATACTTTGCTGTTCTATTTACACAAAAATTTTTACACATTCATAAATTTAAAAAATAATAATAATAAATAAAATAAACTATTCATATTTTATAAAGAATAGTTTATTTTATTTTTTTAACTTTGATTTTTATTGATTTTTATTTCAATTCTTCTGTTTTTAGCTCTTCCATCTTCATCATCATTTGATGCGATAGGATTACTGTCTCCTTTTCCAATCGTTTCAATAATTCTTTCAGGAGCAAGTCCCAAATCAATTAATCTTTCTTCTACACTTTCAGCTCTTCTAAGTGATAATTCTTTGTTGTAGCTCTTTGTCCCCTTTGAATCTGTATATCCGATAATTGAAACTTTTAAATTTTTTTCTTCAATGTATTTTTTTACTTGTTCCAATATTGGATTATATTCATCTTTTATATTTGCACTGTTATAATCAAATTTTAATTTATTTGTATCTAATACAATTAAATTTCCTTCAGATTTTTTTGTTTCAGTTACATAATTTTCCACATTTTCAGAATTTGTATTGTCAACTTCGACAGCATCCGTTCTCATAGCATTGTCTCTTAAATTTGAAGTTGTTATTTTTTTCGCAGTAGTTGGTGCCGAAACTAATAGCACAGATAACATCGCTGTTACTTTTGATCTTTTATCCATCTTGTCAGCCTCTCTTCCATTTATTTTAATTTTATTTTTATTACATAATTGCTACTTAAATTATACTACATTTCTTTATATTTTCATAGAATTTTTTTTGTCTTTTGGAAAAATTTTACAAAAAATATAATTTACAAAAATAAAATTTTTATTTTCAGATAAATTTATTTAGCCAAAAACTCTTTCACAAAATTAACAACTTCCTCAACCTTAACCTCAACACTTTCTCCAGTTGCTCTATCCTTAATTTCCACAATTCCAGAAGATACACCTTTTCCAGCTACAATTTTAAGCGGGAATCCAATCAAGTCAGCATCTTTAAACTTAAATCCTGCTCTCTCATTTCTGTCGTCTAAAACAGCATCAATATTTTCATTTTTCAACGCCTCATAAATTCTTTCAGCAACATTTACTTGAGTTTCATCTTTTACATTAGCAATAATCACATCTGCAATATACGGTGCAATTGATTTTGGCCAAATAATTCCATATTCGTCATTTTTTTGCTCAATTACCGCTGACATCAGTCTTGAAACTCCGATTCCATAACACCCCATCAAAATAACTTGCTGTTTTCCATTTTCATCTAAAACTTTCGCATTCAATGCTTTTGAATACTTATCTCCCAATTTAAAAATGTGTCCAACTTCCATTCCACGAGCAATTTTTAGTACACCTTTTCCATCTGGCGAAATATCTCCCGCTCTAGCCGTCCTAATATCAGCAACCACATCATAATGCAAGTCTTCCAAATTAACATTAATAAAGTGATAATCCTTTTTATTTGCTCCCAACGCAAAATTTCTCACATATTTTACAGTTTCATCAATAACAACTGTAAGTCCTCTTTTTCTCATAAGACCCCGCAAATCAGGAACAATCCCAAATTTTTCACATTCTTCTTCAGTCATCATTTCCAATTCCATCGAAGCATTCACTGCATTTTTCAATTTAATCTCATTTACATCTAAATCTCCACGAATAAGTGCCAACACATAGTTTACCTTATCTTCCAACACTTCCTTCAACATAACCGCCTTAACAGTTTTTTCTTCTGGAATATTCAAAAATTCTGACAATTCCTTAATTGTCTTAGTATTAGGCGTTTCAACTAATTCTTTCGGCAATTTTTCCTCTGTACTTTCCTTCAATTCAATGATACTCGTAGCTTTTTCAACATTTGCAGCATAATCTGATGAGTCACTATATAAAATATCGTCTTCTCCATTTTCAGCAAGTACCATAAATTCATTCGAAGCATCTCCTCCGATAGAACCTGAATCTGCATCAACTGCTCTAAATTTTAATTCCATTCTTTCTAAAACTCTAGAATACGCATTTTTCATATTCAAAAATTCTTCATCCAACGATTCTTTTGTCAAGTGGAAACTGTAAGCATCTTTCATTAAGAACTCTCTTCCCCTCATCAATCCAAATCTTGGACGCATTTCATCTCTAAATTTTGTCTGAATTTGATACAAGCTAAATGGCAAATCTTTATACGAAGTAATCGTATTTCTCACAATATCCGTAACAACTTCTTCATGTGTACAACGCAAATTCTCTCTCATTTCTATCCTTCATTCTCATAAGTTCTGAACCATAAGCAAACCATCTTCCAGACTCTTCCCACAACGAAGCTGGTTGCAATACTGGCATTAAAATTTCCTGCGACCCAGCTCTATCCATTTCCTCTCTAACAATATTCTCAATTTTTTTCAAAACCTTGTATCCCAACGGCAAATAGCTATAAACTCCTCTCGTCAGCTGTCTAATCATGGAAGCTCTCAACATCAATTTATGACTTATTACTTCCGCTTCTTTTGGCGCTTCCTTGTATGTTTTTAAAAATGCTTTTGATAATCTCATCTTTTTTCCTTTCGCTATTTTTTATTATTTTATTTATATACTTATTATACTAAAAAAGACTGGTTATAGTCCAGTCTTTTTTGAGCTTACTATTTTAAATTATCGTACATTTTTGCCAGTTCAATTGTTCTCTCTTTTGTCATACTTGCTAGTGTACCTGAATATAACACTCCTGCCAGAGTTCCTCCATCGGCTTCTTTTGCAGCTTCATTTGCTTTTTTTTCTTTACTTTTTATCCAAGCTCTCTGAGAATTTCTTAATTTTTCTTTTTTGTCCTTTGACAATCTTTCCATTAGAAGTTTATACACTTTATTTAATTCTGCATCCCAAGCTTCGTAAAGTTCACTATTTGCATTTATCATTTCAGAAGTCACACCTGAGTCTAATTTACTTTGCAGTTCTTCTTCCAATTTTTCCATTTTGTTTTCTAATTCTTTGGCATAATTTCCATCTGACTGTTTGCTAAAACCGCTATTTTGATTTTTAGCTTCAGCTTTGTCTTCTTTTTCGTAGGAAACTTTTTGACCTTGAGATTCTTCTTTGGTATTATTTTTTGATGTCTGAACTTCTGTGAAATTTCCTGAATCTACTTTTGAAACTCTTTCAATTTTATTTTCTTTGCTTTCCTTAGAACAACTAAGAGCTGCAATTAATAAAATTAGAAAAATTGCTAATTTTTTCATGCCAACCAACTCCTTCTTTTATCTTATAATATAAGTATATCCCATTTTTCTTAAAAAGCAATTGTTAAAAAAATAATTAAAGCAAAAAATTTTTTTTGTTGAGAAAACAAAGGTTTCGTGCTATACTCTAAAGAAAAGATTTTTTAGAGAGGAGAATTTATTTTGGAAAGTTATATATTTTTAATCTTAATTTTATTAGTTGGAACTATAAAATTTAACAAATCTATTGTATATGCAACTATTTTTGTAATACTCTTAAAAATTTTATTTGATATTTCAAAATTTTATAATTTCAAATTTTGGGATATTGAAAAATTTATTACACAATTTAGAAAAAATGGAATCAATTGGGGAGTTTTAATTATTACAATTGCGATTTTAATTCCGATTGCTACAGGAGAAGTTAGATTTTATCATCTATTCAATGCTTTTAAATCTCCAATTGGATGGATTACAATTTTCAGTGGAATTCTTGTATCACTTTTATCTGCAAAAGGTGTGTCGCTCTTATCAAATCAGCCAGAAATTACAGTTACTTTAATTGCAGGAACAATAATCGGAGTTGTTTTTTTACGAGGAATTGCAGCTGGACCTGTTATTGCAAGCGGAATCACATTTTGTATACTAAAAATTGTATCATTATTTTTTAAATAAAAAAATAGAAAAAAGGAACTGCTCCTAATATAAAATTAGAAGTAATTCCTAAAAATTCTATTTTTTATTTTTATTTATATTTCAAAACTTTACTCGAAACAATTTTTCCATCTTCACTTACTCTCACTTGATAATAAGCATTTTCACCGTATAAAATCACTTTCCAGTTTCCAAAACCTTTTTTATAAATTCCCACATCTTGCGGTTTTACTTCCTCACCAAACTTATCTTTTATTTCCAAAATGCTATTTTCCACGACTGTATCTCTTGAAACAACCGCTGAATTTGGAACCGTTCTCACTCCAACATAAGAACAGCTTACAACTATTCCAAAACACGCTATTATTATCTTTTTTTTCAAATTATTTTTTTTCATATCACTTTTCCTATTATCTATTTACAACTTCTATATTTATTTCAAAATTTAACTTCGTTTTTTCTTCATCCAAATAATTAAAATCAATTTTTTTTAGTATCGCATTTGGATTTTTGGCTAAAATATCATTAATATTTTGATTCATTTCTTCTATTTTTTCAAAATGATTTACTAATTCATCATTTGTAAAACCTTTCATTTTTAAATAATTAAACATATCGAACATAGATTTTTACCTCTTTTTTTATTTTTACAAAATTTAAAGTTTTTCATACACTTTTTTTACAATTTCGTCAAAAGTCAATTCAGTTCTAAATCCTGCCGCTTTTATGTGACCGCCACCACCAAAGTTTTGTGCTAATTCATTTACATTGTATTTATTATTTGCACGAAAACTTCCTTTTACCGAGCCGTCCACTTCTTCTCTTGCAAAAAGCGAAATTTCCATACCTTCTATTTTTAAAAGCATTTCAGCGATTCCGTCGGTGTCATCTTTTTCAATTCCCAGTTCTTTCATCTTTTCCTGTGTCAAATAGTAATATGCAAAACCGTAGTTATGATCAATTTTTTTATTTTTATAAACTTCGCCAAAAAAGTCTATTTTTTTCTCACTGACGGCAAAAATTATATTTGCAATTTTATGATTATCTGCTCCCGCTCCTATTAATTTGGAACAGACAAAAAATGTGTGCTCAGTAACATTGTCGTGTCTAAAATTTCCTGTATCATTAATTATTCCAAGATACATATACTTGGCAATTCTTTCGTCCAATTCAATACCAAATATCTTCAAAAACTGATATAAAAGCTCACAAGTGCTGCAAATATCTTCTATGTAGTTGAATTCGGCGTGTTCTGTGTTACTTATGTGATGGTCAATATTTATTGAATTTTCACTTTGTTTTTTTATTTCCACAGATTTTTGATAACGCTCTTCATTTGCACAGTCCAGACTTATAAACAGATCATTTTTTTTATTTTTTAAGTCATTTTCCTGTAAAAACTTCTCATAGCTTAAAATAAGCTTTGTATCTTCAAAATGATGCATATATTTTGGCAATTTGTCATCTACCACAATTTGAACATTTTTTTTGTTATCAAATTTTTTTATCATAAAATAAAATGCTAAAAGTGAACCAAGCGCATCTCCATCAGGATTTATATGAGCTGTCAACACAATATTTTTTGATTTTTTGATTTTTTCTCCAATTTCTTTTGGCATAATATTTCCTCTAAAATTTTTTTTCATTCTTCACCTTCTTTTTTTATTTTCCTGTGCCTCTTACCATATAACTACCGCCATATCTAGATTTTACAGTTTTTTGCATAGAATTTAATTTATTTTGGTCATTTGTCATATTAGACATCACAACATATGCTGTTTTTCCATTCACAACCGTTTTTTTATAATAAAAATTTCCACCCAATTTTTTTGTTATACTTCTAGCTGAAGCCTCTGTTTTTACAGATGCCACTTGAATATATTTTTTGGGACCTTTTGTGGATTCAACTTTTGCTCTTTGTGCTTTTTCCTTTTCAATTCTTGCGGCTTCCTCTTTTGCCTTTTGTTTTTGTTTTTCTAATTCTTGTCGATTATTTCTTTGTTGTTCTTTAATCTTTTCCTGAATTTTTTTTTCATCTTCATTTTTTTTATTATCTTTATCTTTTTCTGCATCTTGTAAATTTATATTTTTTGTTTTGTTGTCATCAGTCTTTAAATCATTTATGACATTTTTATTATTTTCTTCAATATTTTTTTGTGGCAAAGTCAAGTTATTTTTGTAATCTTTAGATTTAAAAAAATTTTTTTCTCTGACTTTTACATCTTTTTTTATTTCATT
The DNA here is from genome assembly GCF_041200005.1 of Leptotrichia rugosa. Lineage (NCBI taxonomy): Bacteria > Fusobacteriati > Fusobacteriota > Fusobacteriia > Fusobacteriales > Leptotrichiaceae > Leptotrichia > Leptotrichia rugosa. The sequence goes on along the minus strand of NZ_CP165644.1, from coordinate 158,931 downwards.
TGTTGTAGTTTCTTTAGACTTTTTAAAATTAAAAGTAAGAACTCCTAGACAAATAATAACTACTAGAATTGCCACACTTCTCAAAATTTTATACGGATTTAATCGATAACTCATATTTTTCCCCTTTCTTAAAATAGTAAAAAATATTTTAATGTAATACCATAATTACTGAACCTCCCACGACTAAAGTCGCAGGGTTCTAAAATCTTTAAAAATATTTAAAAATTTTCTAAGAAGTTTGATAGTCCTATGCTATCCTTATTCTTTTAGGCGTGTCCAGTTCACCTCTATTGTATAGGACGCTTAAGTCCACAACTTTACTTTTTCTTAGAATATTTAATGCTCCATTACAGTCTGCATTTATGATTTTACCTGTGCTTGTTTGATATAGTCCTCTTTTTATCCTTTTTCCACTGAATATATATTTTTGTGAATTTTCTTTATCATATATTGGAATTTCATCTTCATCAAAGAAACTTGCTTTTGATGTATAACTTTCTTCTTGCAGTTTAAATTCTATTCCATATAGTTTACATAAATATATTAATTTATCTCTTAATTTTCTATATGGTATATTTACAAAGTTCTGATTATTTATACTTCCTATATTTGAATTTCTTTGAAAATTCTCGTTATATCCTAAAACTAGTTTTCCTATATCATTATTAAGACAATAATTAACAATTATTCTTGCTGCTTTTGAAAGATAATCTTCTATACGATTATTTCTCTTTCTAGCTATTCTCTTTTGTCTTAATGTTGTGCGGGAGGTCTTTTGCTTATCTTTTATACTTTGTAATTTTGCATTTATCTTATTGTAGTATTGATTCATTGATTTTAATTTTCTACCATCTATTATGAATGAAGCTCCATTGTTAGTTACGCAAGTACAAAGATTATCTATACCTAAATCAATTCCTAATACATTGTTTTCATTTAATTCCCTTTGAACTTCTTCTACTTCGTAAGTATACTGAATTTCAAAGTACCTAGAATGTTGTTTGGGTATTATTCTAATTTCTTTTATCTTCTTGTCTTTTAATACTGGTGGTAGCTTAATTTTAACTTCCTGATGAGTTTTCTTAAACAAATTTGAATAAGGAACTATCAGCATATCATCTTTTAATCTAACAAAACCTATAACAAGAGTTGTAAATCCATCTTTAGCAAAATATTTAGGTAATTTTATTTTACCATTATATTGACCATTTTTAGCAAGTTTTAAAAGTCCAAAAAATGATTTGAAGCTTCCGTCTACTTCTTTTAGAATTTGTTGAGCCATATTAGAATTTAATTTTTTATAGTTCTCACTATTTTTAAGCATTTTATAGTTTTCATTATAGCTTAAATACTTTTTCTTATTAAAATAATACTGTCTAATATTATATATAGCTTCATTAGTTAAGTTCTTGGCTATATGGCACAAATATTTTAAATTTCTAAACTCTTTTTTACTAAGATGTTTTACCTGTTGTTTTAATGTTAAATACATATATAATCACCTCCTTTTCATCAGAGATATTATATCATGTATTCTACATTTTATCTGTTTATTTTTAAATATTTTTAAAGTTTTTAAAACCCCACAATAGTGGGAAGCGTCGTTCACATAAGTACGCTACTACTTATGCAGTTCTCTTATGAACTTCTTGTTATCTCTAACAAGCACAGACTATATCTTATCCATATCCTATTTCAAGGACTTAGGCGAAACCACTTCCAATACCTATCGCTTGTATTGTACTCCCCTCACGAGGGATAGTCGTTGAACTTTCCTTTTCAGGATTAGCTGCTGATTGTCTATTATCATAATGTTTAGGATTTTACCTTGCACCATCTAGTATATTTTTTCTGCTTTCGCTACCATCACACTTATACCATATTTGAACGAAGGTATTATGTTGTGGTTATACTAGCTTTAAGAGTTCCCAGCAATTCAGTTTCTTTGTTGCACGGTTTTGCTCCGTGTCTACATACAAGTTTCCCTATATGCTTACTAAAATTTTTGTGCAATTCATCTCACGACTAAAGTCGCGAGTGTTCTTGCACTATTTAATAAAAGATTTTTTCCAAATCAATTTCATGATAATTCGCAATCGCAACAATATAATAAAATACATCAAATACTTCCTCCTCAATCGTCCCCTTTATATTTTGTCCATCAAACCTCATATTTTTTCTAATATTTTCAGCCAGTTCCCCAAATTCCTCAATTAATTTTAAAACTAATCTTTGTCCATTTTCTTTTTTTTTCTGCGATTCTTCCTTATCTCTGCTTTCATCTAAAGTCCCTTTTTCTATTCTTTTAATCAGATACTGGACTTCTTCAAGTGTCATATCTTCAATATTATTTTTCATAAAAATTTATCCCCTTTCTTTCTTATTCTATATACCTCAAATTTTTTAGACTTAAATCTAAAATTTTAGCTGAATGTGTTATAGCCCCACTTGAAACATAATCAATCTCCAATCCTTTAAAGCGATTTATATTATTAATGTCTATATTTCCAGAACATTCTATTACAGCTTTCTTTCCTATAATTTTTATAGCCTTTTTGATAGTTTCTATATCCATATTGTCAAGCATAATTATATCTGCCCCAGCTCTAACTGCCTCTTCCACCCCTTCTAAATTTTCAACTTCTATTTCAACTTTTTTAATAAAAGGAGAATATTCCCTAGCAAGTTTTATAGCTTTTGTTATTGAACCAGCGGCATCTATATGATTGTCTTTTAACATTATCGCATCGGAAAGATTATATCTATGGTTATGCCCTCCACCAGCTACAACTGCGTATTTTTCAAATATTCTCATATTCGGAACAGTTTTTCTTGTATCTAGTAAATATATGTTTTTATCGTCTAGCGCTTCTATCATTTTTTTTGTATAAGTTGCAATTCCACTCATTCTTTGCAAATAATTTAAAGCTACTCTTTCAGAAGATAGCAATGCTTTTACATCATCTCTTATCTTTAGTATCAGATCTTTTTTAAAAACTTCATCCCCATCTTTTTTATACTCAGTAAAAACAGGAGAACCATTTAACTCAAAAACTCTTTTAAATACATCAAGTCCTGCCAAAATTCCTTCTCCCTTGGAATATAAAGAAATTTCCGCCAGTCTATCATCCTTATAAATTGCATTTGTACTTACATCTTCTGAAGTAATATCCTCTTTTAATGCTAATTTGATTGAATCATCCATTTGAAATTTATCTATTTTTCTCAAACTCATCTTCTTTTATCCTTTGCTCTATAATATTTTTATTTTCTTTTATTTTATTTTCTATTTCAAAAACCTCTTTTTCAATATTTTTAAAAGCATTATCTGCTGCCACATTATTATAATTAGAGATGTTATTTTCAACATTAATCGAACGGGCCGCTCTTTTTCCAAACACAACACTTTCTAATAATGAATTGCTTGCAAGCCTGTTTTGCCCATGAACACCCGTACAGGCAACTTCACCAACAGCATACAAATTTTTCATTGAAGTTTTTGAATCCATATTAACCTTGATTCCTCCCATTGTATAATGCTGAGCAGGAACTACTGGAACTTTATCTTTCAATACATTTATATCTTTTTTTATTAATTGTTTATAAATATTTGGAAATCTTTTTTCAATATCTAATTTTATTGTGCTAAAATCCAACCATTCATATTCAGATTTGTCTTTTTTCATTTCTTTCAGTATTGCTTTTGTGACTTCATCCCTAGGTTTTAACTCATCTGTAAATCTTTGCAACTTCTGATTTAAAAGCACCGCTCCTTCCCCTCTTACTGATTCCGAAATCAAAAATTTCCTTTCATTATCTTTTGTATAAAATGTCGTTGGATGTATTTGGACATACGAAATATCCTTTAATTCTATATTATGTCTAATAGCTGCTGCTACTCCATCTCCTCTTATATGAGAAAAATTTGTAGTATTTTTATATATTCCGCCTATCCCTCCTGTTGCTAAAACTGTGAATTTAGATCTTATGGAAAATATTTCTTTATTTTTGGCTACAATACCAAGACAAGTATTATTTTCTTCAACTATATCTAAAAATTCACAATTTTCTATTGTTTTTATGTTCTTTTTTTCCAAAACTTTTTTTATAAGGCTTTCCATTATGTATTTACCAGTTCGATCTTCACAATATAAAATTCTAAATTTTCTGTGTCCTCCCTCTCTTGTATAGAAAAGACCTTTTTTATCACCTGTAAATTTTACTCCCATTTCAATCAAAGTCTTTACAGCTTCTTCTGATTCATCAACTAATATTTCGACTGCTTTTCTGTCATTTTTATAATGACCTGCAATTAAAGTATCTTCAATATAGTCTTCTCTATCCTCTTTTCCCCTGCAAACAGATATTCCACCCTGTGCAAGATAAGAATTACTGTCTTTAAGCTTCTTTTTTGTTATTAAACATATGTTTATACTGTCATCTAATGTCAAAGCACAAATCAATGCTGCAACTCCAGAACCAATTATAACTACATCGTAATTTTCAGCTTTCATTTCAATCCCCTGCCAATTCTAACATTCTTTCTAAAGGAATTAGAGCTTTTTTAGCTATTTCATCATCAACTTTCAGTTCATCTCCACCTTCCGTCAAAATTTTTTCAATTTTCTCTAAGGTATTTTTCTTCATACTTCTGCATATCAAAGTATCTGCAAAATGCAATTTCTTATTAGGAGCTTTCTTATATATTTCAAATCTAATTCCTCTTTCAGTTACAATTATAAATTCATCTCCCTCTTTTAAAGTCTCGGCGATTATCCCGCTTGTACTCCCGATATAGTCTGCTAATTTTAAAATTTCTTCCTTGCATTCTGGATGAGCCAAAACTTTTGCATTGGGATATTCTTCTTTTAATTTCTTTACATTTTCCAAATGCACTAAATTATGTACACAACAATAACCTTCATTTAAAATAATATTTTTATTTTTTACTTGTTTTGCAATATATGAGGCTAAATTTCCATCAGGAACTATGAAGATATTTTTTTCTTTTAATTTACTTACAATTTTAAGTGCATTGGATGAAGTTATACAGACATCACAATGTGCTTTAATTTCAGCTGTTGAATTTATATAGCATACTACCGACAAATTGCTGTACTTTTCTCTCATTTCCTTTATTTTTTTTATAGTTATCATATGTGCCATAGGACAGTCAGCATAAATATCAACCATATACACTGTTTTTTCTGGATTTAAAATTTTTATGCTTTCACCCATAAAATATACTCCTGCCATTATTATGGTCTTATTTTTCAGCTTTGTCGCAGTCTTGGCTAAATAAAAAGAATCTCCAACATAGTCAGCAATCTCCTGTACATCTCCATCTACATAATAATGAGCTAAAATCGCCACATCTTTTTCTTTTTGTAATTTTTTTATTCTCTCTTTCATTACTCCTCCTAAAATATTCCATAAATTTTTATATTATTTCTTTCAAAATTTCTTTTGAATTTTTTGCTGCCAATTTTACAAAACTGTTGTATTCCATATCTGATTCATCAGTAATACTATCAGAAATAGAACGAATTATTAAGAATTTTACATTTAAGCGGCTACAAACTTGTGCCACAGCGCCACTTTCCATATCCACGCAAAGTGCCGAAAAATCTTCTCCCAGTTTTATTTTCACATCTTTTTTACTGACAAACTGATCCCCTGTTAAAATTCTTCCCAAAACAACTTTATGACTTATATTTTGAACTTTTTCCAAAAGATTTTTGTCTGTCTCAAAAGCCCACTGTTTCATCTGTGGAATCTGTCCCATTTTGTAGCCAAATGCCGTGGCATCGACATCGTGCTGAACGACATCGACTCCCGCAACGACATCTCCAACTTTCAAATCTTTACTTAACGAACCTGCAACTCCTGAAAAAATAACAGTTTTTACATCAAATTTTTCTATTAACAGCGTCGCAGTAATCGCCGCATTAACTTTTCCAATTCCTGACTGAACAAAAACGACTTCTTTTTGATTAAATTTTCCACGGAAAAAAGAAATTCCACTTATCACTTCTTCTTTTATATCTTTAATTTCTTTTTTTATTTCAGCCGCTTCTTCATCGACAGCTCCAATAATTCCAATCATAATTTAAAATTTAACTCCTTTTTATTTATTTTTTATTTTATCTCTCTACATCAATCGAAGAATTTATTAATAAATCCAATGTCTGTTCGTAATTATAACCTAGAGATGCTGTACTTTTAGGGAGTAAACTTGCGGCAGTCATTCCAGGTAGCGTATTTACTTCCATAAAATAAGGCGTGTCTTCATTTACCACCATAAAGTCTATTCTTGAAAAACCTTCACATTTTAATCCATAATAGCTATCTTTTGCAAATTTATTTATTTCGTTTTGAACTTTTTCACTAAATTCATAGACATATTCTTTTGCCCCGCCTTTTGCATATTTAGATTCAAAGTCAAAATAATCTCCTGCAAGTGCTTCGATTCTTATAGTTGGAAAAACTTTTCCATCAATCACAGGAACACTAATTTCAACTCCAGTTAAAACTTCTTCAATAAGAGCTTCTTTATCCATGCTAAACACCAAATCAAGCCCTTTGTCAAGTTCTTCTTGATTAGAAACAAAGCTTACTCCGATGCTTGAACCTCCGCTATTTGGTTTTACAACAACTTTATCTCCCAATTTTTCTTTTATTTCATCGAAATTCGCAGTTTCTCCACGACGAACGCTTATCCATTTTGCAATTCTAACTCCGTATCCTGCGACAATTCTTTTAGAAAATTCCTTGTCCATACAAACTGCACTTGACATCACGCCAACTGTATGCTACTCCAAGACTTTGTAAAATGTATTCTTCCATCTTCTCCGAAAACTCCATGAAGTGCAATATAAGCAAAATCAAGATTTAAATCTTTTACTTTTTCAAAAACTTCATTTTCCTTGTCAATTACAATATCAAACACTTCATATTTGTCCCTATTCAAATTTGCTACAATCTCACTTCCAGTTTTCAATGAAATTTCTCTTTCTGTCGAAACTCCACCTCTTATTACTCCTACTCTTATTTTACTCATTTTTTAAATCCTTTCTTTTTTTCTTTTTTTTATTATATTTTATTTTATTTTGTTTATTTTGTTTTTTTTTACTTATTTTTCTTTACTTCACTTTATTTTTTATTTAATATTTATTTTCGAAAAAAATTTAAAAATTAATTTATGAATTTTTTTTATTTTTAAAAATCTTTTTTAATTACTTTAAATTAAAATGCTCCTTCAAAATCTTTTTTTTCAAATTGGTGTTTTTTCCCACAAAAATGACATTCCACTTCAATTTTCCCTTGCTCTTTCAAGATTTCATCAATTTGCTCTTTTCCCAAAGTGATTAAACCCTTTAAAAATGTTTCTCTTGAACAGTTACATTTATACTCAATTTCACTTTTTTCCAAAATTTCAAAATTTTCAACATACTTCTTTTTATGATTTCCATCAACATCTTCAGTTTCTTCAAACACCGAAATATCTTCATACAAAAGCTCAACTATTCTCTCAAGACTAAATCCACCATTTAATAATTCTGTAATACTTCTAATTTTTCTTAACTTATCTTCCAGTTTATCTATAAAATCATCTTCTGCGCCAGGAAGAAGCTGAATTAAATAACCTCCTGCACGATTTACAGTTCCATCTTCGTTAAGTTTTACTCCAAGTGCAACAACTGACTTTATTTGTTCCGACTGTAAAAAATAACTTGCAACAATGTCTGCTATATCTTGATTTTCTAGCGCAACCATTCCAGAAAAAGGCATTTTTAGTCCAATATCTTTTCTAACTTGCATTATTCCATCACCAATAAGTTTAATTCTCCCTTTTTCATCTCTCACGAAATTTCCATCTTTGTCTACAAGTTTAGCATTTGAAGTATTTCCAACATATCCTTTTACATGGCCTTTCATATTCGCAGTTGCAACCATTTTCCCATAAGCTCCGTCACCGCTTATTTCCACCGAAATAAGTCCATCTGCCACTTTCAAATCCTTTCCCATCATAGCTGCGGCAGTAAGCAGTTTTCCAAAATTAACTGTTGCAATCGCATCCAGTCTGTGTATATTTTGTGCTTCTTTCACAACTTGTGTAGTATCACAGACAAAAAATCTGGCACATTTACTTGTCCCTCTTATCAATTCTGATTTTTTTCCCATTTTTCCCACTTTCTATTATTACCTATATTTAAATTTTCACTTTATGTGTAAATTATACAATATTTTTTTATATTTTCAAAACTATTTTTACTAGAAAAACAAAATAAAAAAATCTCACTATCTAAAATTAGCGTAGCGAGAAAAAATTTTATTAAATAATATTTTTTTAAACTAAATAATTTATAAATCAATGTCTTCTTTTCTAAGAGTTGGAAATAAAATGACATCTCTTATTGAAGCAGAATTTGTCTGTAACATAACAAGTCTATCTATTCCGATTCCAAGTCCTCCTGCAGGTGGCATTCCATATTCTAGTGCTCTTATGTAGTCTAAATCCATTCCTTGAGCTTCGTCATCTCCTGCTTCTTTTAATTTAACCTGCTCTTCAAATCTTTCCTTTTGATCTTGCGGGTCGTTTAATTCCGAGTACGCATTTGCAAACTCTCTTCCTGAAATAAATAGCTCAAATCTATCTACCCACTCAGTTTCACCTTTTTGATTTTTTGAAAGCGGTGAAATTTCTTTTGGATATTCTGTTATGAATGTTGGATTAATTAATGTTTCTTCTACTTTTTCTTCAAAGAATAAATTTAAGATTCCAAATTTTGTGTAAGTTTTATCTTTTTCTAAAGGAATTCCGAATTCTTTTGCGATTGAAACAGCTTCTTCATCGCTTGAAATTGAATCAAAATCAAATCCAGTTTTTTCTTTTACAATTTCTTTCATTGTAACTCTTCTCCAAGGTTTTGCCATATTAATTGTCTTATCTTCATATTCAATATCATATTTTCCGTGAAGCTCTAAAGTTAGATTTGAAATTAAGTCTTCTGTCAAATCCATCATATCATTAAAATCAGCGTAAGCTTGATAAAGCTCCATCATTGTAAACTCTGGATTATGTTTTACAGAAATTCCTTCATTTCTAAAACTTCTGTTTATTTCAAATACTTTTTCAAATCCACCGACTAATAATCTTTTTAAATAAAGTTCTGGTGCAATTCTTAAAAATAACTCCATATCAAGAGCATTGTGATGTGTTACAAATGGTCTTGCAGTCGCTCCTCCAGCAATTGGATGCATCATCGGAGTTTCAACTTCAGTAAAACCTTTTTTTTCTAAATAGCTTCTAAAAAATCTAATAACTTGGAATCTTTTTTTCATAGTTTCCATAACTTCTCTATTCATTACTAAATCAACATATCTTTGTCTGTAACGAGTTTCCACATTAGTTAATCCATGAAATTTTTCTGGAAGCGGTCTTACATTTTTTGATAAAACTTCAAAAGATTTTACTCTTAATGTCAATTCTCCAGTTTTAGTTCTAAATAACGATCCTTCAACTCCAAGAAAATCTCCAAGTCCCAATTTTTTATAAATTTCGTATTGTTCTTCCCCCACTTCTTCTTTTTTCACATAATATTGAATTTGCCCAGTTGGATCTTGCAACTTTCCAAATCCATTTTTCCCCATTCTTCTGAATCCTACAATTCTTCCCGCTGTTTTAAATACTTTGTCGCATGTTTCATTATATTTATTGATTTCGGAAATATCGTTTTCTTTGTTATAAGTTCTTCCATAAGGCTCAATTCCCATCTCTTTTAATTCAGCTACTTTTTTTAATTTTTCTTTTATTATACCATTGTCATTTGGCGTTCGATTTTTTTGATTACTCATCACTTTTCCTTTCTTTGTTTTGCTTTTATTTTTTCATAAAATAAATATTTAATTTTATGTTGTTTATTACATTGTCATCATCCATTATATCATATTCTAACGTCATTTTGTCATTTTCTTTTTCAAATTTTTTTGTAAAAATTTTATATTTTGTATGAAACTGCTTTGTCATATAAATAAATGGTGTATGTTCACTGACTTTAAACACTTGCTTTGAATTGATTTCTCCGCGACGGTAAATCTCGACAAAATCATTGTAGTCAACGATTTTACACCTTCCATATTCGTCGCTGTAATGATACTCTTTCTTTTCGTCCAAATCTATTACTTTTGTAAGTTCAAACACTTTTTCATAATTTTGTGAAAATTTATCCAAGCTTTTTATTTTTATTTTCATAATTTTCCTTTTTTTAATTTTTTATTCTTCATCCAAGAAATTATCCAAAAATTCATCTAAATCCTCGTCAATTTCTTCATCATCATCTTCTTCCGCCAAAAACTCATTTTCGTCATCATCAAGCAGGCCAAAATCACTCTCATCAATTTTTTCTTCAAAATTATCATCTTTGTCATATTCTCCGAAATCTTCATTCCAATACATATAATCCTTATCAGAACCATAATATTCGTTGTCCCAAATCTCCAAAATTCGCTCTTGCTCGTCTTCGTCCAAATCTTTTATTTCTTCTTCAATACTGTCATAAAAAAAAACTCTTTTATCCCCATTTTCATCATCGCACACTAAATATTCCTTGCCATCAGTATTGACATTGGCAATACAAGTAAAACTTTCCAATTCATCTTCTTCGTTGTATCTCTCAAATTCTTCACCAGCTGAATACATAATTTCCTCCACTATTTATGATATTTTATATTATTATTTATCGAAATCCATCTATATATTTGTTCAACTAATATAAGTCGCATCAATTGATGCGGAAATGTAAAGTTAGAAAATGCTAACCTAAAATTGACAATTTCTCTAAGTTTGTCAGCCACTCCATTTGAGCCGCCGATTATAAAATTAATTTCACTGCTTGTAAGCGAAATTTTCTCTATTTTTTCTGCCATCTCCACAGATGTCATCATCTTTCCAGATAAATCCAGCAAAATGCTGTATGAATAATTTTTTTTACTAATTGCATCTATTATTCTTTGTGTTTCAACATCTACGGCATTTTTTATCCCTTTGTTGTCATCTTCTTCAGTTAATTCGATTATATCTAATTTTACATATTTTGACAACCTTTTTAAAAATTCTTCTATTCCATCTTTTATATACTTTTCTTTAATCTTTCCAACACACACTATATTAATTCTTATCATATTTTCCCCTCATTGTCAATTATTTATTTTCTTCTTCCAAACATTTTATCCAAATCGTTCTTAGTCAGTTTTACGATGATTGGTCGACCATGGGGACAAGTATATTTGCCGACTTCGTGGATTCTTCTCACCATATTTTGCATCTCGTCAAAAGATAACTTTTGTCCAGCTTTTACTGCACCTCTGCAAGACATCGAAATAATAATTTTTTCTCTTAAATCTTTTATTTCAACTTCATTTTTCAAATCATTCAACAATTTTTCAAAAACATTTTCACAACTTTCTCTAAAATCAAAAATCGGTACCGCTCGGATTAAAATCTCATTTTCATAAAATTCGTCAATTTCAAATCCAAAATTGTTAAAAATCTCAATATTTTCAAATATAATTTCTTTTTCAATCGAAGTAACTTCCATTTTTTTTGGAATCAAAAGCTGAGTTGAATCAATTTTTTTTCCATAAAATTTTTCTTTTAACTCCTCGTACAAAATTCTCTCATGAATGATGTGCTGGTCGTAAATCTCAAGTTCATCATTTCTTTTAACCAAAATATAAGTGTTGAAAATCTGTCCCAAAATGTCATACTCAATTTGCTCTCCAACTTGCTTTTCAAATGTCCCAACTTTATAATTTTCACTTTTATTTTTACTTCGGTTAATTTCCCAAGTTTTATCATTTTTCTCAAAAATTTCATCAGTTTTTTCATTTATTTTTTCTATTTTTTTATTTTCAAAAAATTTATCAAAAAAATAATTTTTATTTTTATTTTCTCCAATTTCGTTCTCTTTATTTTCCCTGTTTTCTTCATATTCTTTATTTTTTTTATTTTCTTTGTTCTTTTGATTTTTTTCTTCATTTTCAGTTTTCCCATCAAAAGTTTCAAGGCTAAAAAATTTATTTTCTTCAATTTTTGGAACTTCATCAGAAAATAAATCATCTTTCATTTCTTTTTTCTCGTTCAAATTTATATTTTTTTTAATCAAATCAATATTCGGCTGCCAATTTTCCCTGTCAGCATAGTAAAAAAAGTCATCTATAGCTGATTTTATTTCACTGTAAACAATTTTATCATTGGAAAATTTGACTATTTTTTTAGACGGATGAACATTGACATCAATTTCTTTTGGGTCAGTATTATAAAAAATTATAGCAAAAGGATATTTCCCTTTCATAAGTTTTGTGTAATAGCCATCTATTATCGCTCTTTCAATTGTCAATGATTTTACGTATCTGTTATTTACAAAAGTAAATAAAAAATCTTTTGTACTTCTTAAAATTTCCACATTTCCCAAATATCCATACTCAAATTTTTTCAAATTTTTTAAAACTGATTTTCCAAACAACTCCAAAATTGTATTTTCCATTCCATTTCCACTTGTCTGAAGAATTTTTTTCCCATCCAAATCCAATGAAAATGAAACATCGCTATTTGCAAGTGCTTCTTTTAGCACAATTTCTCTAATTTTGGAATATTCCGTAGAAGTTTTTCTCAAAAATTTTTTTCTTGCAGGAGTGTTATAAAATAAATCTCGCACTTCCACTTCCGTTCCAACATTTTTTGAAACCTCTTCAAAATTTCTCACAACTCCGCCATAGCTTGAAATCTTATATCCCACTGAGCTATCTTTTGTTCTTGTCAAAATTGTCAACTTTGAAACAGCTGCAATTGAAGAAAGCGCTTCTCCCCGAAAACCATAAGTTTTCAAATTAAATACATCTTCCTTTTTTGAAATTTTAGAAGTGGCGTGTCGCTCTACTGATAAAAGTGTATCATCTTTATCCATTCCAATCCCATTATCACTAATTTTTACATCGACTCCCGACTTAAAAACTTCGATTTTAATCATCGTAGCTTTGGCATCCAAAGAATTTTCAATCATCTCTTTAATCATCGAAGCTGGATTTTCCACAACTTCTCCAGCGGCAATGATATTAGACACACTTTCATCCAAAATCCTTATAATTCCCAAAAAAATCTCCCCTTTCTTTATCTATAACTTTAAAATATTACAATTCAACAGTTCTGCTCACAATTATTTCATATTTTTTAGAAAATATTCCTGCCAATCTTTCCAAATCTTCTTCCAAGCAAAGAACTTTTACATTTGGACCCGCATCCATCGTAAAATAACATTTTTCGCTATCCTTATCTCTTAAATTTTTTACAAATTCCATAGCTTTATAAGTTTGAGGCAAAAAATATGAAAATGGCGGATTTGATGTTTCAGTCGTCCTATGCATTCTTAACACATTTTCCTCCGTTAATTTCCCAACTTTTTCAAAATCATTATCTTGCAAGTACTTTTTCATATTTTCAAAATCAATTTCTGATTGTTCTACCCACTCTTCAAAATATGTCGAAGTTTTTACACAACGCTCCATTCCATCCCGACTCGACACATCTTTTTTACTCTTGCTTAAAACTAAAACAATCATCGCCAATTTTAAATCAGTTTTCACTTTATAAATTTCCCCACTATCCTTGTCCCAAGCGGCAACAGGTCCAAAAAAACTTCTGGCAGAAGAACCCGAACCATATTTAGAAATTTGTGCCAGTTGTTCTTGAGATAAATTTTTTTTGAATAATTTGTTACACGCTTTTATTATAGCTGATAATCCGCTTGAACTTGAAGAAAGTCCCGCTGCTGTTGGCATATTATTTGTCGTTTTAATTTTAACTTTTTTATTTTTTTCATTTTCTTGCGTTCTAAACAAATCCACTACTTTGCTAATTTTTTCTGTATGAATTTTATCTTGTAGCTCACTGTTTAAAAAAATAAATCTCTAACTCCAGAAAATTTTTCTCCATTTTTTTCTACTTCTTTTTTATTTCTGCGTCATCTATAAATTCAATTTCCGTTTCCGTATACAAATCTTTCAAAGTTAAAGAAATACTGCTTGTCGCTGGTATCATTTTTTGTTTATCTTTTTTTCCCCAATATTTTATAATCGCTATATTTGCATACGACTTCACCTTTTCCATCTCAATTTTTCTCCATCTCAATTTTTTTTAATTTATTCTTAAATTTTTTCAATCCAAATATTGACTGCTCCATTTTCAATCAACATTTTTTTTACATTTTTTGCAATTTTTTGTGACTTGCAAAGAGCGATAATACAGCCTCCCAGTCCTCCGCCCGAAATTTTTGCTCCACTTGCTCCATTTTCAATCGCCTTTTTTACAAGCATTTCCGTTTTACTAATTGTAACACCTATTTTTTTTAGCTCATCGTTTGCACTTATCATTATTTGTCCAATTTTTTTTATCTTTTCACCACTAAATTTATTTTTTATCAAACTTTCAAATTTTTCAGTCAATTCTCCCAGCTTTTTTAACGGATCTTTTGCAATTTTTCCCAATTTTCTCACTTTTTCCACGGCTTCTTTTGTATTTCCATAAATTCCTGAATCCGCAATAACTAAATACGCTCCCAAATTTATATCAATATATGAAAATCCTTTATTTTTTATAAATTTTATTGGCTTTTCACTCAGACAAGTTTTAGCGTCCAGGCCGCTTGGATTTTGATGTGCTGTGATTTCTGCAACATTTACCAATTTTTCCAGCAAATCAGTTTCAATTTTTTGACCAAAATAGTCAAATACCGCTCGAATCGCCGCAATACTCACTGCCGCTGACGAACCCATTCCCCTTTTTGGCGGAATTTCTGATTTTATGCTATATTTTATTTTTTCTTTTTCTTTTTTCAAATATTTTAGTGCCGTAAAAATTGCAACTGAAAGAGTGTCATTTTCATTGTAGCAAAAATTTGTCTTGCTCTCTAAAATCTCACATTCAATTTCAATATTTTTTAGCGGAACGGCAATCGCAGGATAACCATAAACAACAGAATGTTCTCCCAGCAATATAATTTTACTGTGCGCTTTTCCAATACCTTTTTTCATTTTTTTACTCTTTTCCCTCTTCAAAAAAATATTTTTATCCAATTTTACTTATTTTTATTATAATATATTTATTTTATTTTAGCAAACTAAAATAGGTCAATAATAATTATTATTAACCTATTTATGATAAAAATTTTTAAATTTACAATTTAGATTTTACATTTTTTAAAAGCATTTTTACAAAATTTGCTTTTGTATCAGAGCCACCTTCAAGACTTACATTTCCTTCAATTTCCTCTGGCGAGTTATAAACTTTATAAGTCCAGTTATTTTTAGTTGCCATATTTCTCAGATTTATATTTTCTATTTTTGCAATTTCTGTAATCGTAATTTCGCCTGGAAATCCATTTTTTTCAAATAATTTTAACGCTCCCAAAACTGCACTTTCTTCGTTTTTTTCAATTATAAATTCTATTTTTGAAGCATCTCTTAAATTTGAATAAATTTTTTGAGAAAGGTCACCGCCTTTTTTCCAGCCGAAAAGTTTATCCGCCAATTTTCCACGGCTAACTGATGTTATCAAATATGTGGCGCTGTAATCATCATTTCTAACTACGGCTACTCCTTTATCTATCGCTGAAAATGACATCACACAAAAAATCATAAATAACATAAAAATTAACTTTTTCATAAACTTCACCTCACTAAATTTTTTTATTTTTCATAATTTTATTGAAAAAATATTTCAATATTTGTCTTATCATCAATTCTCTCCCCAGCTTTTGGATACTGATCTACGACCTTTCCACTTCCAGAAACTTTAAAATTTGGATATTTACTCTGTGGATAAATAGAATAAAAATCTCTTAGTACAACACCATTTAGATCTGGCATAATATTTTTATAAAACATTGCTTTAATTTCATTTAAATCTTTTTTCTTTTCTTCAACTACCACTTCTTTTACCGAAGGCTCAACTTTTATTTCTCCATCAGGTCCTATTCGCTTGTAGTTAATTAGCTCTGTCAGAACTTTTTTTACCGATGGCAAAGCGACAAAGGCTCCATAATAATTCTTACCTTTAGGCTCGTTTATCGTAATAAGCAGTGCATATTTAGGATGCTCCACTGGAAAAAACGCAAAGAATGAACTGAAATAACGACCTTTTTGATAACCACCTTTACCAGATTTCTGTGCCGTTCCAGTTTTACCACCTACACGATACCCCTGTATTTGCGCATCTCTCCCTGTTCCACGGCTGACAACGGCTTCCATATAGCTTCTATTTAACTTTGAAACTTCATCACTAAAAACTTTTCTTAGCACAGTTGGTTTATTTTTTTTGACAATATTTCCATTTTCATCTTCTATTCTGTCAACTATGTAAGGTTTCATAAGCTTTCCATTGTTTATTACAGTATTAAGTGCCATTATCATCTGGATCTGAGTCATTGCAATACCTTGACCAAATGCCACATTCGCTTTTCTCACTTCTGTCAAATCTTTTAAACTTAAAAGCTTCCTTGTCATTTCCGCATAAGTATCAATTCCTGTCTTTGAACCAAGTCCCACACTTGCCAAATATTTATAAAATGTGGCTCTGTCCAATGTTTGTGAAATTTTTACCATCGCAACATTGGATGAATACGCTATTACATCCGCCAAACTTAGATTTCCCAAAGCTGTGTTATCGTGATCTCTAATAATCCTATCTTGCACTTGAATTGAGCCATCTAGCTGAAATCTTGTATTTGCATTTATTGTTTTTGACTGCAGACCCATTGAAACCGTTATTGGCTTAAATATTGACCTGCTCAAAAAATCAGTAATTGTTCTATTCTTTACTTTTGAATAATCACTTGATTTAGGATATGACGACATTGCAAGTATTTTACCAGTTTCCACTTCCAATAAGATTCCCATTGTAGAAGTTGCATTATATTCGTCAAATGTTCTATTAAGCTCACGATCTAACATATCTTGAATTTTATTATCAATTGTCAAAACTATATTGTTTCCATCTTTTGCGGGTTTTGACTCACCTTTATTTTTTATATTTGAAAATTTTAAAAAAGGCTCAGGTATTTTCAAAGAACCTTTGACCACTCCCATTTCTCCAGCAAGTTCTGTATCGTAATATTTCTCGATTCCATAAATACCTTTATTTTCGTTGTTTACAAAGCCCACTGTTTCTTGAAAGGCGCTAATATTTTCATATTTTCTCGTATAAACCGTTTCAAATGCAATTCCTAAAAATGGATTTGTCTTTTTCTGGGATTTGCTTTTTCCTTTGTTATTTTCCTTAACCTGCTTAGCAGCTGCCTCGACTTCTTGTTCAATGGCATGTTTAGCATTTTCTTGTATTTTGTAATCCAATTTCAAATATTTTTTATTATATTTTTTCTTGTTCTCATAATCATCTCTCGCTTTGTCAATATCCAAAGACTCTATATATATCTTAAGCATTCCTAATAACTTGTCAATATTTTCTTCTTTAATTATCGAAGGATCCAAAATTACTACATATTGCTCATCATCGTATGCCAAGAGCTGTCCATCGTCTGTTGAAATTTTACCTCTTTTAGCTTTTATATAATTTTCTGAAGAATATTGTTTCTCACCTAATGCGCTGTACATGTTACCATTTAATATTTGTAGATTAAACAGATTACCTATTAATACAAAAGTGTAAATAAGAAGTCCGAAACAAAGCATCATCACTCTTATGTACCACTTGTTCCACATACTTTCAGAATTACTTTTTTTATTTTTTCTACTCTTTTTATTTTCTAAATTTAATTTAGCTTTGTTTATAATATCACTTTTTTTTTTCATTTCTCTCCTAAAATTACCCCAAAAGATTAACTTAACTTATCTAAAATCAGCTTATTTATCATTTGTGGATTAGCTTTTCCACGAGATAACTTCATAGCTTGTCCCATAAGATATTTTAGTGCATTACTCTTACCATTTTTATAATCTTCCACCGATTGTGCATTTTCAGCCAACACTTGATCAACAATTTTCTCAATCGCACTGTCATCAGTAATTTGAACCAATCCTTTTTCTTTTACAATAATTTCAGGATCTTTATCTTCTGTCAATAAAATTTCAAATACATCTTTTGCTATTTTTGAGCTAATTGTTTTTGCTTGAATCAATTTAATCAATTTCCCTAAATTTTTCGGCGTTACATTAAATTCTGAAATCGAAATATTCTTTTCCTTCAACACTCTCAAAACTTCTGTCAATACCCAGTTTGCCGCAAGTCTTGGCTCTTTTGTATCATTTACAATTTCTTCGTAATATTCAGCTAATTCTTGTTCCGAAGAAAGTGTTGCAGCTTCCATTTCATGCAATTTATACTCATTTACAAATCTTCTCGCTTTTTCATCAGCAAATTCTGGCATTTCACCTTTTACTTTTTCCAATCTTTCGTCAGAAATTACAAGTGTAGGCAAATCTGGCTCAGGAAAATATCTGTAATCCATAGCTTCCTCTTTGCTTCTCATTGGCTTAGTTACAGCATTTTCCTCATCCCAAAGTCTAGTTTCCTGAACAACTCTCCCACCATTTTCAATCACTTCAATTTGTCTATTTGTTTCATATTCAATGGCTCTCATAACCGCTTTAAACGAGTTTAAGTTTTTAGTTTCCGTTCTAGTCCCTAATTCTTTTTCACCTTTTTTTCTAACAGAAACATTCGCATCACATCTAAGCGACCCCAATTCCATACTTACATCACTAACTTTAGTATATTTCAATCTATCCTTCAATGTATTTAAGTACGCATAAGCCTCTTCAGCATTTTTAATTTCTGGCTTAGAAATAATCTCGATTAACGGTACAGACGCTCTGTTGTAATTCAGCAACGTTTCAGAAGTCGTGTGAATACTTTTTGCCGTATCTTCCTCAATTTGGATTCTCTCAATCCCGACAACTGCCTCTTTTCCAGAATTTGTCGTAATTTTCAAAGTCCCATTTTCCGCATAAGGTTTAAAATATTGCGTAATTTGATAATTTTTTGGTGAATCTGGATAAAAATAATTTTTTCTATCAAATTGACTCTCCTCATTTATTTCACATCCCAAAGCAAGTGCCGCTTTTATCGCATAATCAAGCACTTTTTCATTCAATTTTGGCAATGCTCCTGGTTGACCAGTACACACTGGACACGCCGATGTATTTGGATGTTTGTTATCATAATCGGCATCACACGAACACCATACTTTTGTTTTTGTTTTTAATTGACAGTGAACCTCAAGTCCGATGACTGTTTCATATTCCATACTCATTTTTTTTAATTTTTCCTTTCTTAAAATTACTTTCTTCTATCTAAAACTATTAAACTAAGTCAAATTTACAACTCAGGATATTCAATTTTCCCACGAACACCTTCAAATTTATGAGAAATATTAAACAATAAATCTTCTCTAAAATAATTTCCAATTAACTGAATTCCAACAGGAAGTCCATCTACAAATCCAGCAGGTACTGAAATTGCAGGAAGCCCCGCCATATTTATTGATACGGTAAAAATATCTCCCAAATACATCTGGACTGGATCAGTAATTTTTTCACCTTTTTTAAATGCTGTAGTTGGAGAAACTGGTGTTAATAAAACATCTACTTCTTTTAATGCTTTTGAAAAATCATCTCTAATAAGTCTTCTAACTTGCGAAGCCTTTTTGTAATAAGCGTCATAGAATCCAGAACTTAACACATAGTTTCCAATCATAATTCTACGCTTAACTTCATCTCCAAAACCTTTTGTTCTTGATTCAACATACATTTTTTCCACATCTTCGTTACTTTCTCTCACACCGTATCTTACTCCGTCGTATCTTGACAAGTTTGAAGCCGCCTCAGCAGATGAAATAATGTAATAAGTCGAAATCGCATATTTTGAATATGGAAGTGATACTTCTTTAATTTCAGCTCCTAATTTTTTCAATTTTTCCACCGAATCCATTATCACTTTTTTAATATTTTCATCTAATCCTTCTGCAAAATATTCTTTTGGAATCCCAATTTTCAAGCCTTTCAAGTCATTATTCAAACTTTCCAAATAGTTAGGTACTTCCACATTTACACTTGTCGCATCTTTTTCATCATAACCCGCAATTATTTGCAAAAGTCTAGCCAGATCCTCAGTCGATTTTGCCAAAGCTCCAATTTGATCAAGCGAAGATCCAAACGCCATAAGTCCGTATCTTGAAACTCTTCCATAAGTCGGCTTAATCCCAACAGTTCCAGTCAAACAAGCAGGTTGTCTAATACTTCCACCAGTATCTGAACCAAGTGCAATCGGTGCTTGTCCCGCTGCAACCATCGCTGCCGATCCTCCACTGCTTCCACCAGGCACTCTTGTTAAATCCCAAGGATTAGAAACCGATTTTATTGATGAATTCTCATTTGAAGACCCCATCGCAAACTCATCCATATTAGCCTTCCCAATTATCGGTGTCCCAGCCTTTTTCAATTTTTCCACAACTGTCGCATCATAAACTCCCACATAATTTTTAAGAATTTTCGACGCAGCCGTAGTCAAATCCCCTTTTGATACAATATTGTCCTTCAAAGCCACAGGCACTCCAAACAACAGCTCATTATCATAATTTTTTCTACCTTTTTCATTATTTTCAGAATCATATTTTTTTGCCTCATCTAAAGCCTTCTCAGGAAACACATTAGAAAATGCTCCTATTTTTTCTTCAGTTTTCTCAATTCTATCCAAAAAAGATTTTGTCACTTCTTCAGAAGTAATCTCTTTATTTTTTATCATTTCAGCTATTTCACTAGCCGTTTTTTTGTATAAACTCATTTTTCCACCTTTCTTTTTTCTAATCCCACCAAAAATACCAATTTTTAGCTTTGTATAACTCTTTTGACAGTTCCTCCAGTTCATCATAAATTTGGAAAACTAAATCCTCACTAACTAAAAACTGCTCTATTGCCAATTCTTCAGCCTCTTTTTGTGTTTTTGGAAATTTCTCCAAATAAAATTCTATTTCAGAATCAGTTATCACAACAACTCTTGCATCATATTTTTCATACCAATATTTACTGATAGCTATGATTTCTTCTGGCAAAGGACATTCATTAAAACCACCAAATAAAAACCATCCTGAAATTTCATAAACTTTATCTGCTGGAACTTTAAATAATCCTACATTTTCCCTTATTTTTCCAGTTTCTATGTCAAATATTGAATTTAAATATAAAGTTTTATCTTCATTGAAATTTTTAAAATAATCTAAGTAATCGTTGTCATTAGAAAATTCATATTCCTCATCCAGATACTCATTTTCTATATACTCCTGTTTTCTTTCTTTAAACCACTGAGCACAGTCTACTTTTTTATAATTTTCTAAAATTTCATCTCTTGTTCTTTTATACTCTTCAAATTCAGGGAATTCTTCATTGAAATAATCTTTTACCTCGACAAAAATAGGAATAAAGCCTTCTTTTTTACCTTCTTCCAATAGCTCAAAATATCTTTTTACAACTTCTGTTATTCCACTATCTTCATTAATTTTTTCATAATCACATTTTATTTTATCTGCAAGTAAATCTACATTTTCCAACATTTTTCTCTCCTTAAAAAAACCTAATTATCCGCATTTTCTCCCACAACTTTTGGAACAATTATAAATTCCTCATCGCTATTTAGTGCATTTTCCAAGATCTCTTTCTTAATTCCACTATCCTTAACAACATCTTTTCTCAACACATCCTTCAAATCAAGCACATTAAAAAGTGGCTCAACTTCACTCGTATCCACACTATTCAACTCTTCCATATGGTCAAAAATTTTATTCAAATCCACTCTAAACTTTTCAATTTCACTTTCCGAAAATTCCAGCTTTGAAAGTGCCGCTATTTTCATTACATCTTCTTTACTTAACATTTTTCCTCCTTTGAAATATACTTTTAGCTCAATTGAGCAACTCATAAGGTTTTTTTATTATTCATAATTTTTAAAATCGTTTTATATTCTTTTGCATTATCATAAACTATAATATTATCAAATTTATTTAAAACTTTCGATAAATTTCCACAATTTCCCTTTTTACAAACAAAAATTCTTTTATCGAATTATCCTCAAATTCTCCATAATTCCTTCTCAGTTCACAAACTGCATTTCTAAGAATTTCCCCTTTTCTCACTCTTTTCGACATTCCAAGAAAAACTCTCTCCAAAAAATCTAAATTTTTATACCTAGCTAAAACTTTTTCTCTTCTCAGCCAATCAAAAAAATTTTTAAAATGATTTGGAAAAAATCTATCATATTTTTCAATATTTTTGATTATTTTTCTTTCAACTTTTTTCACATTCCCAAAATCAGGATTTCCACTAAAAATATTCTCAAAATTTTTGCACAAAAAATGGTCAATATACATATCCGATACAATCCCTTTAAAAATTCCAAATTTTTCTTGCAAAAATTCATTTAAAAAATTTTCTTTTCTATCAGAAATTTTATCAATTAATCTATGTAAAATTATTCCGCTTTTTAAATTTTCCTGCAAATCAATTTTTTCGATTCTTCCTTTATAAAAATCTCCAGTAAAATTTCCATAAAGTGTATTTTTATTTGTTTTTTCATCAATTTCAAGCGATATGACAGAATGTGCTAAATAGTTCATTTTGACTCCTGTTTTTTATTTTTTTAGTGTAAAACTTAATTTTAAAAAGTTTTTAGAATTTCAGAAAAACTCTCAAATTCTCTAAAATTAATTCCATTTTCACTGCAAAACTTCACGGCTCTCGTTCCTTTTCTCACCAAGACAAAGTCAGCCACTTCCATCGCTCTATAGTCTGAAGGACCATCTCCTACATAAATTACTTCGTAACCTTGCTTTTTAAATTTTTCTACCGCTTCTTTCTTATCCACCCCATAAATTTTTTCTTTGTCTAAAAACAGATTTTCTACAGTAATTTTATTCCCATCAAATTTTAAATCGTTTGAAATTATTTTTTCATCAGGTAAATCTATTCCATACCCTAAAAGAGAGCCTTGCACATTAAGTCTTGAGCCAGCGCTCACAATTCTAAATTCTAGCCCACTTTTCACAAAATCTTTAAAACTTTCATCTATTGTAACTTTTTCTTGTAATGTTTTAATATACTCGTCTTTTGTAATATTTAGCGAACTCAGTCCTTCTTTTATAAACTGTCTTATTGTTACTTTTCCTGCTTTGTATCTCTTTCGTAAATCCTTTTTAAATTCTGGATTGTGAGTTTCCAACAAAACCTCAGTGGAATCTTCATTACTTATTGTCCTGTCAAAATCTATTAAAAAAATTCTTTTTTTACTCATCAATTTCTCCTATAGTCCTTTTAAATATTTTATTTCATCTTCAGTTAAAGCTCGGTATTCTCCAACTCCCAAGTGTCCCAACGTAAGTTCTCCCACTTTTACTCTTTTAAGCGCCTCAACTGTATATCCCAAAGTCTCAAACATCTTTCTTATTTGTCTATTTTTTCCTTCAAAAATTGCGATTCTAATTTCTCTTCTATCAAGTTTTTTCACTTTGGCAGGAGCTGTCCTTCTTCCATCAATTACCACTCCGTGTTTCAACGCTTCAATATCTTTTTCTTCAATATCTCTACTTATTTTTGCAATATAGCTCTTATACAACTTTTTTCTTGGATGCATGACATGATTATAAATATCGCCATCATTGCTTATTATGATAAGTCCTTCTGTCATAAAATCCAGCCTTCCATATGTAAAAAGTCTCGCACGTGATTTTATCAAATCTATCGCCAATTTTCTGCCAAATTTATCTTCATTGGAGCAAAGCACTCTTTTTGGCTTATTTAAAATATAATATTCGTATTTTGTATTTAATCGCACTCTTTCGCCATCAATTCTTACAACATCTTCAGGTTTTACATCCATTCCGATAATCGCTTCTTGTTTATTTACCGAAACTCTTCCTTCGTTTATCAATTCATCAGCTTTTCTACGAGAGCAAAATCCCGTTTCAGCTATAAATTTATTCAATCTCATTATTTTCTTTACCTCGTTTATTTATTTTATTTTATCTTTCTGTGTTAAAATTTTAAATTTTAATAATTTAATCATATCTTTTTATTTTTATATTTTTATTTTTCATTCAATTTTTCAGATTTTCTTTAATTTTTTTATTTTTTTGTTTTATAATTTTCACTTTCAATAATTTTGTCTTCATCGCCATAAAGCAACTTTATTTTTTCAAATTGCGCATATCCTGGAAGTTGAGCTTTTTTTTGAATGTTCAAATAACTAAAAAATTCTTCGCTCACTTCATACAAATTAGGTGTTCCAACAGCTTTCTTTTTTCCTGAAATATAAATTAATTTTTTTTCTTGCAGCGTTGCCAAACTTTTTTCAGCACCGACTCCTCTTATCTGCTCTATTTCCAATTTTGTAACAGGACCTTTATATGCGATGATTGCTAATGTTTCCATCGCTGATTTGGATAATTTTTTTAATTTTAATTCAGGATTAAAAAATTTTTTTATATCAAGTCCAAATAGTGGATTTGATACAAAATATACAACATCGTCCTCAATTCTTAAATTTATTCCGCTATCTTTTCTTTTTTCTTTTAAATTTAACAATATTTTTTCAAGCTCTTTTTTTTCTATATCATAAAATGAAGCAAGTTTATCAATTTTTAACATTTCTTTTGATAAAAATATAATTGCTTCTAACTTTTCTTCTATTCTAAAATATTTATTTTGAGTGTTTTCATCTTTCACATTTTCACATCCAAATTTTATTTTTCAAATACTAAAATTATTAGGGATTGCCTTAAATAAGACAAATCCCTTTTTTATTTTTAATATTCAATTGTTGGAGAAATAATTACATTTTTGTAATCATCGAAATCATCTAACACTTTTGCAATACCATTTATAACAGCGTGAATTGCATCATCGCCAACAGTCACTTTTAATTTTAATTCTTCTTCTATTCTTTCTTTTAAAAGTCTGATTGTAGCTCCTCCACCTGATAAATAAATTCCTGTTTCATAAATATCAGCTGCCACTTCTGGTTCAATTTCCTCAATTGTTATTCTAACTTCATCAATTATCATATCAATATGTCTTTCAATTGCGCCTTCAATTTCAGAAGCTTTAATTTTCATACTTTTTGGAAGTCCAACACCCAATTCTCGACCTCTTATTTCATATTCTTTATTCGGATCATCTTGACTTATTGTATTTATTTTTAGCTCTTCAGCCGTTTTTTCGCCAATTAATAAATTACGCTCATCTTTTATATACTCCACAATATCATCATTTAAGTGATCTCCAGCAACTTTTACCGATCTTGAAAGTGCAGGTCCTCCTGATACGATAAACGCAATTTCAGTAGTTCCTCCTCCTATATCGACAATAAGATGTCCTTTTGGCTCAAATAAATCAATTCCAACTCCAATTGCAGCTGCAACAGGTTCTTCAATTAAGTAAACATCTTTTGCACCCGCATCTTTTACAACTTCCACAACCGCTCTTCTCTCAACTTGCGTTACTCCGCTTGGCACACAAATAATAACTCTTGCACTATTAAATTTATCCTTTTTTAATTTACCTAAAAATTCCTCTATCATTTTTTCTGTTATTTCATAATTAGAAATTACTCCATTTTTAAGAGGTCTTATTATTTCTGTATGTTTTGCAGTTCTTCCTATTATTTCTTTAGCTTTTGATCCAATGAACTCCACATCTTCTGTCTTTACATTGATTGCTACATAAGTTGGCTCATCTACTTGAATTCCCTCTCCTTTTACATAGACAACCGTATTCGCTGTTCCCAGATCAATCGCTACATCACGCATCGATCTAGTTGAAATATTTGTTTTAAAAAAATCTAAAAATTTCATCTAATTTCTCCTTTTCTCACATATTTTTTATTTATTTCAAATCAAACAATAGAAGATTTTTTTATCTCTTATTTTCAATTTTGTATACATAGTGTATTTTACCATTTTTTTCAAATAATCTCAATCAGCATTACAAAAAATTTTTTTACTTATTCAAATCTTCATTTAATATCTGACCATCATCACTAATTACTCCATTATCTTTTAACTGATTATAAATTCTTGAAGCCCTGTTAAATCCTGTTTTCAATTTTCTCTGAAGCAGTGAAATTGATACTCTTTGCTCCTCCCTTATCACTTTTACCGCATTATCGAAAAATGGATCTAAGTCATTTTCTTCTTCGTAAGTTTCTTCCAAAATTTCATTTCGATATTGAACTTTTTTACTTTTTTTCAATGTATCTGTTAAATTTTTAACTTCTTCATCTGAAATATAAGCTCCTTGTATTCTCTCTAACTTAGAAGAACCATTTGCAAGTAAAAGCATATCTCCTTGTCCTAGTAATTTTTCAGCTCCCGATGTATCAAGAATCGTTCTTGAATCAATTTGAGAACGAAGCGCAAAGGAAATTCTGCTTGGAAGATTTGCCTTTATCATTCCTGTGATCACATCTGTTGACGGTCTTTGAGTTGCAACTACCAAATGTATTCCAACAGCTCTTGCTTTTTGTGCAATTCTTGCTATAGATTCTTCCACGCTATTCGATGCAACCATCATCAAATCTGCAAGTTCGTCAATAATTATGACAATATATGGCATTTTTTCAACAAAATTTAAGGAATTGTAACTTACAATATTTCTAACTCCATTTTCCATTAATTTTTTGTATCTGTTATCCATTTCATTGACTGCCCATTTTAATGCAATTGCTGCTTTTTGCGGATCTATTATAACGGGGACAAGCAAGTGTGGAATGTCGTTATATGGCATAAGCTCCACCATTTTGGGATCAATCATTATAAATTTAACTTCTTTATCCGATTTTTTTGAAATCAAAGTTGAAATTATTGTATTTACTGCAACTGATTTTCCTGAACCAGTCTGTCCCGCAATAAGTAAATGTGGCATTTTTACAATATCTATAAATTTATCCCGTCCTACAATATTTTTTCCCAAAATTACTTTTAATTCACCTTTATCAAGTTCATTATTTTTTATAATGTTGGCAAAATGAACATTTTCCTTTATCTTATTTGGAGTTTCAATCCCAATTGTATTTTTCCCTGGAATTGGCGCTTCTATTCTAATACTTTCTGCAGCCAGATTCATAGCAATATCGTCCGCTAAATTAGTTACTTTGCTCACTTTAATCCCTTTTGGAATAACGATCTCATATCTCGTTATCGTAGGCCCATATTCATAATTCACAACTTTTGCATCAATTCCAAATTCTTTTAAGACACTTTCCAGATGACTTACATTATCTCGTATACTTTTCTCAATTTTTCTTTTTGTTTCAAAATCCATCGGTTTTGATTTAAAAATTTTTTCAATTGATTTTTTTATAATTTCATTATACCCTTGATTTTTTTCCAATAAATTATTTGCCTCTTTTAATTTTTCTTCTAATTTTTTTCTTTTTCAATCACTTCTTTGTTTTCAAAAGCTGAAAGTTTAGGAAATTGCTGAAAACTCAAGTCCTCTTCCAAATCTTTTTTTATCTTATCATTTTTAAATGGCGATAAAATTTCCAATTTCATACCTTTTTTTGTTTTGAGTTTTCTTTTTGAATATCGTTGTCATTTTCTTCTTTTTTGTCATCTTTATTTTCAAATGTGTTTATTTCGCTTTTAAGATTATTCTCAATAATTGACTTTTTTGAATTTTTATTTTCTTTAATTCCTTTATCTTGACTTTCTTTTTTTCTAAAATTTCCATCCATTCTTTTTCTTTTTCTTTTAATTCCTCGTCAGAATAAACTTGTGTCTTTTGCAAAAATTTTCCTTCGGCTTTTTTGAAATCTCAAAGCTTAATTTTTCATTTCTCGAATTTATAATTTTCTCTTTTAACATCTGTTTCTGATATTCTTTATAATTAGTCTTTTTTAATTTTTCAGCATATTTTTTTGCTGCCAATTTTCTTTTTTTCTCTTTATACTCATCACTTTTTGAATATCTAATCCACTCTTTTATATACTCATATCCAAATTCTATAAAATCCTTAACAACAAAAAAAATAGATACAATCATAAAAACAATAAGTAAAATTCCCATTTCAGAGGAACTGATTACTTTATAAAATGGCATACTTACAACTCCGCCTAAAACTCCTCCGCTCTGTTTATTAAATCCGTAACTAAGCAGCTCTCTTCCTGCTTCAATAAACGTTTTACTAAGCGGGTTTCCATGCAAAACAGAATTTCTAATTAAAATTAGTGACAAACTCAAAAACCATCCGATAAAAGCAATTATTTTCCCACGAGTGACATTCACTTTTTCCAAAAAAAATACAAAAGCTCCATAAACAATTGCAGAAAGTCCTAAAAACCAAGTCATTTTACCAAAAAACATCAAAATTAGTGAAAACAAATTGTCATTAGAACTTTTATCTGGTGAATTAATAACCAAAAGCAATATCAGTATTATCCCAGCTACAATCCAGATAAAACCTTCTATTTTTCTCTTTTTATTCATTTTTTTTCTCCTTTCTTTCGATTTTTTATACCAACAAATATAATATTTTTATACACTTAATAATTTCATATTTTAGTAATTTATTATACAATATTTTTTTCATTTTGTCATTTTTTAAAATTTTACAAAATAAAAAATGCATTATTTATGTTAAATATTTTAACATTTTTATGCATTTATTATTTTAAATTTTCTTTTTTTATGAAATTAGTAGTGGTAATAATAAAGCTATTAATGCTAAAATTGCCGGAACTCCCTGTAATATAAATATTCTTTTAGATACTGTCACTGAGCCGTAAAATGCTGCGCAGATGATACAAACAATAAAAAATACTGCGATTTGAACTTGATATTCAGTTGCTTCAATCAAGCTCCAAATTAGTCCAGAAGCTAGAAATCCATTATATAATCCTTGGTTTCCAAGCATTTTTTTAACTCTTTCATCTCTCAAAAATTCCAAATCCAAATTAAACATCTTTTGAGTTGTCTTACTTTCGGTTCCATACATTTCGAGATATAAGATATAAAAATGCTCCAGTGCCACTAAAAGTATTAAAAATTTTGCTAATATACTCAAAATTATAATTTTTCCTTTCTAAAAAATAATATATTTTTTTACTGTTTATAAACTTTAGCTAAATTAATCTTTTAAACTTAAAATAACAGGTTTTCCGTCAATAATAGCGAGACTATGTTCATATTGAGCGGATCTTTTTTTATCTCTTGTAACAGCAGTCCACATATCAGGCAAGATTTTTATTTTATGAGTTCCCACATTTACCATAGGTTCTACTGTGATTACCATACCATTTTCAATTTTTGCACCAGTTCCAGCTCGACCATAATTTGGAATCATTGGATCTTCATGCATCTCTTTTCCAACTCCATGTCCAGCAAAATCTCTGACCAAAGAAAATCCATATTTTTCGACATATTCTTGAATTGCAGCTCCTATATCTCCAATTCTATTTCCAGCTCTTGCAGCTTCAATCCCAATTTCACGAGCCTTTTCAGTAACTTCCATCAACTTTTTAGAAGTTGCGTCAACTTCTCCAACAGCGTAAGTAGTCGCCGCATCTCCAAAATATCCGTCCAAAACTGTAACTGTATCAACTGTCAAAATATCCCCTTCTTTTAAGATCTTATCTTTACTTGGGATTCCATGAACAACAACTTCGTTTACAGAAATGCAAGTTGCAGCTGGATATGGCGGATATGGTCTTCCTATGTCATATCCTTTTGTTCCAGGAATTGCACCCTGACTTCTTATATAATCTTCTGCAATCTTATCCAATTCATAAGTGCTGACCCCAGCTTTTACATATTTTGGCAAAACATCTTCCAAAAGTCTTGCAATTATTTCATTAGCTTTTTTTATTTTTTTGATTTCTTCTAATGTTTTGTAAACAATCATTTCAATTCTTCTTTCTTTTTTTCTTTTTTCTCTCTTTAACTCTTTTATTTTTTATTTATTATTTTAATTTTATGTTTTTTAGTTTTTTAATTTATTTTTCTAAAATTTCAACAATAGCTTGCGTAATTTCTTCCATTTTTTCTTTATGTCCACCAACGCTGTAAACTTTGTTTTGAGCTTTATAAAAATCCAAAACTGGCGCTGTCTGTTCTTTGTAAACTTTTAGTCTGTTTCTAACTGTTTCTTCATTATCATCTGGTCTTTGGTATAAATCTTCAGGGTTTTCATCAACTGGCGGATTGTATTTTATATGATAAATTTTTCCTGTTTTTTTCGACACTCTTCTTCCAGTTATTCTTTCGATAATTTCTTCGTCACTCACTCGAAGTTCTATAACTTTATCAATTTTTTTCCCAAGTCTATCCAAAATTTTGTCTAATTTCTGTGCCTGTGCCACAGTTCTGGGAAATCCGTCTAAAATAAATCCTTCTTCGCAGTCTTTTTCAGCAAGTCTTTTTTCCACAAGTCCGTCTACAATTTCATCTGAAACTAATTTTCCTTGATCCATAAGCTCTTTAGCTTGTAATCCAAGCGGAGTTTTGTTAGCGATTGCCGCTCTTAAAATATCTCCTGTCGAAATTTGTGGAATCCCATATTTTTTAACCAGTTGTTTTGCTTGAGTCCCTTTTCCAGCACCTGGTGCTCCAAATAATACTATATTCATAATTTTTTCCTTTCCTTTCTTTCTTTTCTTTACTTTTTTCCTTCTTTCTTTTTATTTAACTTAACTAAATTTTATAATAATATAATAACATTTTACCAAATTTTTTTCAATGGCGACACGACAAAAAATTTTCAATTGTTTTTTTTTCATATAAATGTTATTATTAAAACACAAATATATAAAAATAATTAAGATCATGGAGGTTTTTTATGCTATATCCGTTAAAATTTAAAAAAGTTTTTATTGAAAAAATTTGGGGAGGAAAAAATTTAGAAAAAAAACTTAATATTCATCTTCCAAAAGATAAAAATATCGGGGAATCTTGGGAAATTTCCGCTCATCCGAATGGAATGGGAATTGCTCTAAATGGAAAACTGAAAGGTAAAACTTTGAAAGAAATTTATTCTGAATACAAAGATAAATTAGTTGGAAAAAAAGTTTTTGAAAAATATCCAAATAAATTTCCACTTCTTATAAAATTTTTGGATGTAAACGACAGACTTTCCATCCAAGTTCATCCAAGTGATGAAGTTGCAATGAAAAAACATAATGAATTTGGAAAAAGCGAATCTTGGTACATTGTTTACGCAAGTGACGATGCCACTTTGATTTTGGGGACAAAACCTGGTGTCACAAAGGAAAAATTTTTGGAAAAAGTTAAAAATAATGATTTTAGCGACTTATTTGAAGAAAGATCTGTAAAAACTGGAGATTTTATTGACATAACTCCTGGAACTGTTCATGCAAGTTTAAAAGGAAGTGTGATTTTTGCAGAAATTCAGCAAAGTTCTGATGTCACTTACAGAATTTATGACTTTGACAGAATTGACAAAGATGGGAAAAAAAGAGAGCTGCATTTGGATAATGCCGCTGATGTTATTGATTTTGAAAAAAAAGTAGAAATTAAAAATACAAATTTTCAAAATGGAGAAAATAAAAAAAATATAATAAAAAATGAATTTTATTCAATTGATAAAATAAAAATTTTAAATTCTTATGAAGACTTTTGTTCTGAAAGCATGATAATTTATACTGTTTTAGATGGAAATGGAAAAGTTTTCTGGAATGAAAATGAATTTTTGGAACTAAAAAAAGGAGAAAATATTTTAATTCCAGTCGATTTAAAAGTACAACTTGAAGGAAACTTTGAGATTTTGAGAACGACAATTGAAGAATAAAAAACTGAGAAATTAAATAAATAAATAGAATAATAATTTAAATTATTTAACAGAAAGGCAGGAAATTTTATGAAATACAACTTTGATGAAATTATTGACAGAAAAAATAATCACTCTGTAAAATATTGTGAAATTGATAAAAAATTTGGAGTTGATAAAGACAGCGACATTATTCCGCTTTGGATTGCCGATATGGACTTTAAAACGGCACAACCTATAATTGATGCCATTCAAAAAAAAGCTGAGCACGGTATTTTCGGCTATGTCTACCGTCCCGATGAATATTTTGAATCGTTTATCAACTGGCAAAAGAGAAGATACAACTGGGAGCCAAAAAAAGAACTTGTAAGTTTTAGTATCGGTGTTGTTCCAACGCTTGGCTCTCTTGTCCAAATTTTTTCAAAACCAAATGACAAAATTTTGATTCAAACACCAGTTTATTCAGAATTTTACGATATTAACGAAGATAATAAAAGAATTGTAATAGAAAACCGTTTTATCGAAAAAGATGGAAAATATTCACTAGATTTAGTTGATTTGGAAAATAAATTAAAAGAAAAGCCAAAATTTCTTATCTTTTGTAATCCACACAATCCACTTGGAAAAGTTTGGACTTACGACGAATTAAAAGCGATTGGAAATTTGTGTATAAAATACGGTGTCACTGTCATTTCTGATGAAATTCACTCAGATTTGACTTTGTGGGACAATCAACACATTCCCATGGCGAGTGTCTCTGAAGAAATACGAAAAAACACAATCACTTGCACTTCGACTGGAAAAGCATTTAATGTAGCGGGACTACAATGTGCGACAATTGTTTTCAACAACTTGGAAACAAAAGAAAAATTTTACCGATTTTGGAAAGACTTGGAAGTTCACAGAAACAATCCTTTTAACTTAGTTGCCACAATGGCTGCCTATTCCGATGAAGGTGAAGAATATTTGAAACAATTAATTGAATATTTACAAAACAATATTTTATTTTTAAATGATTTCTTCAAGAAATATATTCCAGAAATTAAGCCAAATGTGCCACAAGCGACTTATTTAGTTTGGCTTGACTGCCGAAAATTATGTGAAAGATTTGGATTTAATCAGAAACAATTGGAAAAATTTATGATAAAAGAAGCAAAAATTGGACTAAATTCTGGACAAAGTTTTCAAAAGGGACTTGAAGGCTTTATGAGACTAAATACTGCTTGCCCTAGAAGTATATTAGAAAAAGCTTTAAATCAATTGAAAAATGCAATTGAAAATTTTAAACATAAATATAATTAATACTTAACATTAAAATTACATATAAAATTGAATAAAATAGCAACAGCATTGATGTTTAGTGTTGTCTATACGCAAAGCACTTTCTCTTCTCATAAAATTAAAAGATTATAATAATCTTTTTCTATTTAACTATTTATATAATGTATAGATATTAAAATAATAAAAAAATTAGAGGAGGTGCATTTTGATATGGAAAAAGAAATATATTTGGCTGGAGGGTGTTTTTGGGGAGTACAGGAATTCTTTAAAAAAGCTCCCGGTGTTTTAAAGACAACCGTTGGCTATGCAAATGGTCAAACTTTAGAAACTAGCTATGACATTTTAAAGATGACTGACCATGTGGAAACAGTTTATATAAAATATAATTCAGAAAAAGTTTCTTTAGACGAATTGCTCACTTATTATTTTTCAATAATTGACCCAACTAGTTTAAATAGACAAGGATACGACGAAGGTCGCCAGTACAGAACTGGAATTTACTACAAAGACCCTCATGACTTAAAAATTATCACAAAGAAAATGGAAGAAGAGCAAGAAAAATATTCTACAGATATAAAGGTTGAAGTCAAGAAATTAAATCACTTCATCCCAGCTGAAGATTATCATCAAAATTATTTGGAAAAACATCCAGACAAGGAATGTCACATTGATATGGAAAATGCCACAAAAATTTTTAAGAAAGAAAAAAAAGAAGAATATTAAAAGAAGCTTAAGTTTTTTAAGTTTCTTTTTTTATATTTTTTTAATCTTGACAATAAAATTTTTTGAGATACAATTATATTAGAGAAAAATAAAAAACAAATAATAACAAATATTTTTTATAATAAAAGGAAGTGACTTGTTATGGTAAACCGTATCATTTTAAATGAAGTATCATATCACGGATTTGGTGCAATTGAATCTATTTCAAGTGAAGTAGAAAAAAATAAATTCAAAAAGGCTTTTATTTGTACAGATCCTGGATTAATCAAAGCTGGAGCTGCTAAAAAAATTACTGATGTACTTGATAAAGCTAATTTGGAATATTTAATATTTTCTGATGTTCAGCAAAATCCCACAATTGAAAATGTAAAAGCTGGAGTTGAAAAATTTAAAGAAAGTGGTGCAGATTATATTATTGCAATTGGTGGAGGTTCTGCTATGGATTGTGCCAAAGCTGTGGCAATTATTATAAATAATCCTGAATTTTCAGATGTACGAAGTCTTGAAGGAGTTGCAGATACAAAAAATAAATGCGTTCCAATTATCGCAGTTGCAACTACAGCTGGAACAGCTGCTGAAGTTACAATAAATTATGTAATAACAGATGCCCAAAAAAATAGAAAATTTGTCTGTGTTGACCCGCACGATATGCCAATAGTCGCAATAGTTGACCCAGGAATGATGATGACAATGCCAAAAGAATTGACAGCGGCAACTGGAATGGACGCACTAACTCACGCAATCGAAGGATTTACAACAAAAGCGGCTTGGGAAATGACCGATATGTTCCATTTAAAAGCAATTGAATTAATAGCAAAATATTTAAGAAAAGCTGTGGAAAATGACAAAGAAGCCAAAGAAAAGATGGCTCTTGCCTCATATTTAGCAGGAATGGGATTCTCAAATGTAGGACTTGGAATCGTACACTCAATGGCTCATCCGCTAGGAGCATTCTACGGAACTCCGCACGGTGTTGCAAACGCAATAATTTTACCAACCGTAATGGAATACAATGCTGAATATACAGGAGAAAAATTTAGAGAAATAGCAAAGGCTTTTGGAATAAAGCACACTCGAAAAATGACTCCTGAAGAATACAGAAAAGCAGCAGTAGACGCTGTAAAACAATTGGCACATGATGTAGATATTCCTGAAAATTTAAAGGGAATAATGGATATAAAAGATTTGGATTTTATCGCTGAATCAGCTTTGAATGATGTCTGCACTGGCGGAAATCCACGAGATACAAACTTGGAAGAAATAAAAGAACTTTATAAAAAATTATTGTAATTTACAAAAAAATCTCCTAAGAGTTTTTCTCAAAGGAGATTTTTTATTTTTATATTTAATTTTTATCTTTTCCAATAACTTTCCACAATGTTGGAAGTAAAAGTGTAATTGTTGTTGATTTTATCGCATCTCCAGGAAGGAAAGGCAATACTCCAACCATAAACACATTTTTCCCTGGCACAAATATTGACAATACTATTGATCCAAGTGTTAAAATAATAGCACTTGAAAGTAGCAATGAGAAAAATGTTTTTACATAAGATTTTGTAACACCTTTGTCAGATAAATATCCTAAAATTATTGCAGCTACAATATATCCTAAAATATATCCTCCTGTTGGTGAAAATAACGATCCTGATTTAAATCCAGCAAAAATAGGAGCTCCCAAGCTACCTGCTGCAACATATGAAAGTATAGTTGCTGTTCCCAATTTTCTCCCGTATAATAACGCCATCAATGTAACTCCGAATGTTCCAAGCGAGATTGGCACTGGAGTGAAAGGAAGCGGAATTATAACTTGCGACATTAATGATAAAAATGCAACTCCACCTAACACTAAAAGAATATTTTTTAAAGTTTCTTTTTCTTTTGTTTCAAAATTTACAATGTTACTAATTAAAGTATTTTGTTTCATAAAAAGCCTCCGTTAATTTTATTTTATAGTATTGTAACATCTGTTATCTAAAAAGTCAATAAATCTATTTTTTTAGAAGTTTACTCTCACTCCTGTTGTAAATACATTGTTATGTCCTTTTCCTTTTTTACCGCTGTCAACTGAACCGTCGTAATTTGCATACCAGCCAAAATTTTTATTCACTTCTGTCAATGCTCCGACTCCTACCCAAGTTCTATTTTTAGGTAAACCAATTCCTTTTACTTTGAATTTGGCATTAGATAATCCTGTGTAACTTGCATCAAAACTTAAGTCTTCGTTATTAAAGGCAGTTTGGTGAGTTACATAACCTTGGAATGTCGATTTGCTTCCACCTTTCCAGTCAACTGATTTTCCAACTCTTAGTCCAACTAATCCCGAAGTTTGAGCATATGTTTTTTTATCAGCTTTTAGACCAAATTGGCTGTTATCTTCTGAAAAAGAACCTCGTCTTACTGTATCATGAGAAACTCCAACAAATGGTGTCACAACAAAGTCACCTTTTTTATTTTTAAAGTCATATCCTGTTTCTAAGTATCCTGAAATTACTTTGTCATTATGATTAATTTTAGCTCTTGAAGCATCAGTCGGACTCAAAATAATATCTCTTTCGACATCACTATCCACAAATCCGATTCCTGCACGACCCTGTAAATATAAAGGATTTTCTTTATTTCCTAATCTTCCATACAATGAAACACCAAAGTTATTTGCATCAGATTTTCCACCGTATCTGTTAAATTTGACATTTGCTTTGGAATAAGATAATGCAGTTCCTAAAATCAAATTGTCGCCAAATTGTTTGTCAACTCCAACTTGACCACCGTAAACTTTAGTTTTTCCTTCAGCGTAACCATCCTGTTTCAATTTTCCGTTTGCTCCAAGTCCTGTTATCCAAAGTCCGAATTTATCTCCGACATTGTCAAGTGTTCCAAGCATTACAAGACGATTTGACAAGTCTTTATTCACTGTCTGTGATTGCTGGAAAGTTAGCGCTTGTGCTGAAGCGTAAATTTGTCCAGACAAACTGTCTAATATTGCTGCACTTGATGTATTTTTTGTAGAAAGTCCCTGTAATATCGCCGCTTTTTTCTCAAAGTTTTCTACACTTTGCGTGTTTCCATTTTCAACTTCTTCATCTAATTTTTGAAATGCTGTTTCTATATTTTCCGCTGTATTTTGCTGCATTTCATCAGAATTTTCAGAATCTTTTACATATGTTTCCACATTTTTACGGCTAAGGTTTGCTACAACTTTATTTCCATTTCTTTGAACATCCACATTTACCAAATCTCTTTCATTTTCACCCTTTACAGTTCCTTCAACTGTTCCGTCTGAAGTGATTACATCATTTGTAATACCTTTAGCTGTAACATATTTATCCTGTCCATTTTGGTCTTTTGCTGCAACTTCTACTGTCACATCATTTAATTTGACATCTCCAGCTACATGCAATGTGGAATTTGTATCTGTTTTAATTCTTGAATTTTCAAGTGAAATATATTTTCCAGCAAATGTTGTTCGGCCAGTATTTTCTATTGTTCCAGCATTTGTCACATCATTTTGTATAACTGCGTTTCTAGTGGCAAGTGTCGCTTGCGGTCTTACGTTAAGTGAAGAAGTGTAAACTCCATTTATTTGAACTTTTCCTGCATTTACTGTTGTATTTCCTGTGAATGTGCTATTTCCCGATAAAATCAATATTCCAGCTCCATTTTTAATCAAACCGGCATCTCCCGAAATATCATTTGAAAATGTGTAAGTTCCACTCGGTATATCAACTGTAACATTTTCATCTAACGCAAGTTCCTTACTAAATTTGGCAGGTCCATTTAGAGCTTTGTCAATATTTATAAGTCCCCAACCGTAAGTCGAATCCACTCCTGGATCCCCTATATCCGTCGCTGTCGACAAAATAGTCTGTCTTATAAGGCTTCCGTCCATCCAAGGATATTTTTCTTTAAGTAATGCCGCTGTACCTGAAACAACTGGCGCTGCATAAGAAGACCCTGAACCGACATATCTTTTACCTTTTATTTCAAAAACTTGATCTCCCACAACTGTAACTGTCCAGTTTTTGGCAACTCCCGCTGGTGTCAATGCAGTAAGATTATCCCAAGAAGTATTTCCCAAATCCGAATCTTTTTTAGAAGTTAGAGAAACTACATTTATCCAACCTTTTTGTAATGTATTATCAAAATAAGGCAAACTTGATTCAAGTGAAGGATTTTTATCTGCTGAGTTATTTCCTGCTGCCCAGACAAATAGTGCACCATTATTTACAGCGTTTTTATAAAATGTTAAGATGTCACTTCCTATCTGATTTCCATAATAATTAGACGCAGTTGAAGATGAGCTGAATTTAGTAACATCGCTATCCACTCCAAAAGACTGATTATAAATTTTTACTCCGGCTCCTTCCAATGCTTGATACATGCCAACGCTGACTTCTGGGTATGATTTTCCTTCATTATTTCGTTTCGCGGCATCAATTGCGTAAATTTCAACATTTTTTGCCGTTCCTTCAGTTGCGCCTCCTAAAAATGCAGCAACTACAACACCGTGGTCATCACTTTGACTAGGTTCAGCTGTGAACCCTGAAACCGTCAATTTGTGAAGTCTGCTTCCAAATTTTGCAGTTAAATCAGAAGCTAAAGAAGAATTTTCAAATCCTACATCAATAACCCCAACTTTTACACTATTTCCCTTATAAGTCGTATCTGAATGGCTGTGCTGATTATCCTTGTCATAACTTACTGAAAAATCATTCCAAGCGATTGTTCCAGACGATACTGAAGGTGCTGTTGTTTGTGCAGGACCACTTGATGGTGGAATTGTAGGTTTTTCTACTGGATTTGAAGGCGCAACAGGTGTTGAAGAACCTATTGTGCTTCCACCTCCTCCACCTCCACCTCCGCAACTCACAATTGAAAAGGCAAGTATCGCTACTGCTACATATTTTGCATAATTAATTTTTTTTCTAAAAGAATTTTTTGAATTTTTATCCATAATTCACTTCGCCTCCATATTTTTTTATTTAACTACCTACCAAAAGTGTATCTTTTACAATTTATTTTACCATATTTTTCGTGAATTTTCCACAGAGTTGAATAAAATTTTTCTTCTTTACTAAATGAAAAAATATATTTTTATTGCTATTTTGTATAGTAAAATGTTATACTTTATTTACATTAAATTTATAAAATTTAGAGAGGAAATAATAGATGCAAAATAGTATTTTTTGCCAAAATTTTTT
Source organism: Leptotrichia rugosa (assembly GCF_041200005.1). Lineage (NCBI taxonomy): Bacteria > Fusobacteriati > Fusobacteriota > Fusobacteriia > Fusobacteriales > Leptotrichiaceae > Leptotrichia > Leptotrichia rugosa. The sequence continues at coordinate 119,890 of NZ_CP165644.1, read as the reverse complement.
TGTAATTAGCTTCAGTTATAAAAAAATGTCAATTGAAGAAAGAGAAAATTTTGTAAAAAGTAAATATAAAACTAAGATTGAAAACTTTTTTGAAAAAGGGGATATTTTGGGATATGTTATTGTGGAAACTTGCCTTAGAATTGAAATTTATCTGGAAACTAAAAAAGATTTTGAGATAAATAATTTGATTTATCAATTTGATTTTCAAAATATCAACTTTTTAAAAAATGATGTGGCGATATTTCATCTATTTGACGTGATTTGTGGCTTGGATTCGGTTATAAAAGGCGAGGATCAAGTTTTGGCACAAATAAAAAAGGCATATTTTAAATGTTTAGAAAATAAAAAAACTTCTAAACTTTTAAATATAATATTTAACAGTGCAATAGAAACTGGGAAAAAATTTCGCACGGAAAGTAAAATTAATGAAAAAAATATGTCGCTTGATTCAATTTCAGTGAAATTTATAAAAAAAAAAGTAAAAAATATTGAAGACAAAACTATTTTTATAATCGGAGTTGGCGATTTAACTCAGTCAATTCTCACTTTATTTCATAAAATGGGACATAAAAATTTGATTGTGACAAATAGAAGCGAGAGAAAATCAACGGAATTAAAAAAAGTTTATGACAATATAAGAACCGCTAAATTTAGCCAAAAATATGAATTTATAAAAAAAAGTGATGTGATAATTAGCGCAACTTCTGCACCACATTTAATTGTGGAATATAACGGAATAAAAGAGATTTTGTGTGACAAAAAAGAGCGATTTTTTTTGGATTTGGCTGTTCCAAGAGATATTGATAAAAAAATTGCAGCTTTTAAAAATGTTTTTTTGTATAATTTGGACGATATTTGGGAACTTTATAATCAAAATGTGGAAAAACGGGAACAAATTGTGGAAAACTTTTTTTATATAATCAAAGAACAACTTGAAAAATTAAAAATTAAATTGGAAAAACAGAAAAAATATTCAAAAATTTAAGGAGAAAATGTGAAAAAGATTGTTATTGGGACACGAGGCAGTATTTTGGCATTAGCTCAAGCTGAAAAAGTTAAAGAATTGCTGCAAAAAAAATTTGATTTTTTCTTAAAAAATGATAGAAAAAAAATTGAATCTATTTTTAAAGAAAATTTTGAAAAATTAGAAATTGAGATAAAAATTATTGTGACAAAAGGCGACAAAAATATGCAGGATTTTGAAAAAATAAAATCGAGTACGCAAAAAGATTTATTTGTAAAAGAAATTGAGAAGGAAATGCTGGATAAAAAAATTGATTTAGCCGTTCATTCATTAAAAGATATGCCGCAAAAAACTCCAGAAGGTCTTGTAAATATTTCATTTCCTGCAAGAGAGGACTCAAGGGATGTCTTAGTTTCAAAAACTGGAAAAAGTTTAAAAGATTTGCCAAAAGGCGCTGTAATTGGAACTGGAAGTGCAAGACGAAAAAAAGAAATTTTGACTTTACGAGATGACTTATCTGTAAAAGGGATAAGAGGAAATATTCATACAAGACTAAAAAAACTTGAAACGGAAGATTATGATGCGATTGTTCTTGCTGCGGCAGGTTTAAAAAGGGTTGGATTAGAAAATAAAATTACTCAATATTTTAGCGATGATGAAATTATGCCGTCTCCTGGACAGGCTATTTTGTGTGTGGAATGTCGAAATGACGATGAAATTATAAAAAATTTCCTGCTTGAAATAAATGACTGCGATACAAAATTAATATGTGTTGCGGAAAGAGAGTTTTCAAAAATATTTGATGGCGGGTGCCACACTCCAATTGGCTGCTGTGCAAAAATTTTAGATGATAAAATTACGGTAAAAGGAATGTATTACAACGGAAATAAAAGAATTTCCTGCAAGATTTCAGGAAAAAAAGAAGATGCGAAAAAATTGGCACAAGAACTGGCACGAAAAATAAAAAAGCAAATATGAAAAAATTTTGAAAGGATAATTGAAAGGATAAAAAGGGATAAAAATGGAAAATAATAAAGTTTTTATAGCTGGAGCTGGTTGCGGCGACGAAGAATTGATTACGCTAAAACTAAAGAAAATTATTGAAAAAGCCGACTGCATAATTTATGACAGACTTGTCAATCCAAATATTTTAAAATATAAAAAAAATAATGCCGAAGTCATTTATATGGGAAAAGAAAATTTTGAAGGTGGCGAGTTGCAAAAAAAAATAAACGAAAAGATTGTCGAAAAAGCGACTCAAAATTCTGAAAGTAAACCTAAAATTGTGCTTCGTCTGAAAGGTGGCGATCCTTTTGTTTTCGGTCGTGGTGGAGAAGAAATTGAAGCGATTTTGGGAAATAATAAAAAAAATGATATTAAAATAAATTTTGAAGTGATTCCAGGAATTACTTCTGCAATCGCTGTGCCAGAATACGCTGGAATTCCAGTTACTCACCGAGGAATTAATACTTCTTTTCACATTTTTACAGGACACACAAGAGAAAATGGGAAAGAGCATGATTTTTCACAAATTGCAAAATTAAAAGGAACGCTAATTTTTTTGATGGGCCTTTCAAACTTGGAAAAAATAACACAAAACCTTATAAAATATGGAAAAGATGAAAATACACTCGTTGCAGTTATAAAAGATGGGACGACTTCCAAACAAAAGACATTTGTTGGAAATTTAAAAAATATTTGTGAAATTGTGCGAAAAAATAATGTTAAATCTCCTGTAATTATTGTGATTGGGGAAGTTGTAAGATTGCGAGAAAAAATGAAATGGTTTGAAAATAAAAAATTGTTTGGAAAAAATATTTTAATTACAAGAAACAAAAATAAACAAAAAAATATTTTGCAAAAAATAAATGAATTTGGCGGAAATGCGCTTTTACTGCCATTTATTGACATTGAATATTTAAATTTTGACTTGCCAGATTTAAAAAATTTTAACGCCATTTTATTTAACAGCGCAAATTCTGTAATTGGATTTATGAAAAAAATAAAAGATATGAGAATTTTGGCGAATGTAAAAATTGGTGTTGTCGGTGAAAAAACTGCCGAAGAAATAGAAAAATATAAAATTATTCCAGATTTTTATCCAAAAGAGTACACAGTCGAAAAATTGGCCTATGAAAGTACAAAATTTACATCTAAAAATGACAAAATTTTATTTGTAGTTTCAAATATTTCACCAGTAAATACTAAAAAATACAGCAATTTATACGAAAGAAAATTTGAAAAAGTCGTAGTTTACAATACAAACGGCGTGAAACATGAAGAAGAAATTGTGGAAAACTATGTCAAAAAAAGTGATATTTTGATGTTTTTAAGTTCTTCAACATTTAAAAATTTTTGGCAAAATTTAAAAAATAAAAATTTGTTAAATAAAAAAATTATCGCTTCAATCGGTCCCGTCACAACTAAAACCATTCAAAACTATGGATGTAATGTTCAAATTGAAGCAAAAAGATACACGGAAGACGGACTTTTTGAAGAAATATTAAAATATAAAAAATAATAAAATTGAGGTAAAAATATGGAAATTTATGGAATTGGAACCGATATTATTGAAATATCAAGAATAAAAAATGCAATAAATAACACAGCTTTATTCAAAAGTAAAGTTTATACGAAAAAGGAAATTGAATATATTGAAAAAAAAAGAAATCCATACGCAAGTTATGCGGGACGTTTTGCAGCAAAAGAAGCGGTTTCTAAAGCATTTGGAACAGGGGTGTACGGTTTTTCCCTAAAAGATATTGAAATTTTAAATGACGAATTGGGAAAACCCTATGTTATACTTTATGGGAAAATAAAGGAACCTGCAAAAAATCTCAAAATTCAGATAAGTATTTCACATAGCAGAGAATATGCGGTTTCAACGGTAATCATTTACAAATGAACTATAACTTAAAATAAAATTATTTTAAAAATAAAATATCCATAATCTTGTGTAAATATATGCACAAATTAAGTAATATAGCAATTTTTTTAGCCTTACAAAAAAATTTACACTTTTACAATAAAAATACAGACTAGAAATATTTTAAATAACAAATTTTTCATTTGCTTTTAAAAATCTAAATTTTCTTATGTCTGTATATTTTTTACTTTTTTATAAAAAAATTTTTTATTTATATTTTTTGACAACTTTCTCGCTCAATTAATTCAATAGGCAGAAAAACTTTTTTATGATAATCCCTTTTTCCTTCTAATAATTCAATTAAAGAATTTACTGTTTCTTGAGCGATTAATTTTGTATCAATTTTTATTGTTGTCAAAGGCGGAATAGAATATTGTGATAATTTCAAATCGTTAAATCCTATTATTGATATGTCTTCGGGGATTTTTAACTTATTTTCTCTAATTGCCTTATATGCTCCCATTGCAATTGAATCATTTCCACAAAAAACTGCCGTTGGTCTATCTTCCAATTTTAAAATTTCTTTCATCATAATATAGCCACTTTCCATCGAAAAATCCCCAATTTGCAGATATTCCTCTCTATACAATCCATTTTTTACCATTATTTCCTTAAAATATTTCTCACGAAAATCCACTAAATTTTTTACAACTTTATTTCTTCCTACCAATAGTCCAATTTTTTTATGATTTAATTTAAAAATATAATTTAAAACTATTTCAACAGAATTTCTCATATCAAACTTGATATAATCTGTGATATTATCTGTGTCATATACATCTACGCAAATAATATTTTCATTTAAACTTTTAAAAAATTTCAATTTTTCCTTACTCGTTTCTCCAATGAAAATAACGGCATCTGTCAAAGAAAAATTTGATATTTCATTATATTTTATCAATTTTTCAATTTCTTCCAGATCAAAAAATTTCACTTTTGAAACTTTTTTCTTTAGTATATTTTCCAAATTTATTTTCAAAGAGACAAAATAAGGATCTTCGTTTTCAATTTTTTCATCAAAACACTTTATTACTGAAATATTTGACTGTGATATTCTATTTTTATTTTTCTTTCTTTCATAATTTAATTGTTTTATAACTTTTAAAACTTTTTCTTTTGTAATTTTACTCACATTAAAACTGTCGTCATTGTTTAATATTCTGGAAACTGTTGTTATTGAAACTCCTGCTTTTTTTGCAACTTCTCTGATTGTAGCCATTTTATCCTCCTTTCTATTAATTTAAAAATTTTTATAATATTTTATTTTTTTATTTTATCAAGATTTTTTGAATAAAAATACACCAAAAGTAAGAACTTTTTAAAAATTATAATAGAAATAAACTTATAATGAATATATTGTATAATAAAAAAAGCAAAAAAGCATTTATTCAATCAAAAATTTTTACTGCAAATGGGGATAACCCAAACTATCCCCAGTTTTTTTATTCAACTTCTTTTGTTTCCGCTACCTTTTTATACCAATAAGCACTTTTCTTCGGATAACGTTTTTGTGTTTCAAAGTCAACATAGAATAATCCATATCTCTTTTCATATCCATTTGACCAAGAAAATACATCCATTAACGACCATAAGAAATATCCTTTTACGTTAGCTCCATCTCTTATAGCGTCTGAAATTACTTCCAGATGTTGTCTTATGTAGTCAATTCTAGCATCATCATAAACTGTATTATCTTCAAAAACATCTTTATATCCTAAACCATTTTCAGTGATATAGATTTTTTTATAGTTTGGATAATCTCTTTTAACTCTTGAAATTTGATCATAAAGTCCTTTTGGATAAATTATCCAGTCCCAGTCAGTTCTTGGGATGCTTTCATTGGCTTTTCTTTGTCCCACGCCTTTTATCTGATATTTGGAACTTCCTTTATTTCCTGTTGCGTTGTGAATAATTTCAGTTTCACCATCATATTCAGCCATCCAGTCGCTCATATAATAATTTATTCCAAGAAAATCATTCAAATCTTTTGCAGCTTTCAATTCTTCAAAGTCTTCTTCTCTTAAATCTAATTTTCCGCCATTAACTTGCAAAATATGATTTACACCTTCCATTGTATTCTTTGAATATTCACCTTTAAAAGTTGCATCTAAAATAAATTTATTATGGATAATATCGTCCAGTTCAGCGGCTCTAACATCTTTTGGATTATTTGGATCATAGGGATATTTTGTCGGCAAAGCACAAACCATTCCTATTTCTCCGTGATAGCCATTTTTCTTAAATAAATTAACTGCTTTTGCGTGTGCTAAAACCATATTATGATGTGACTGAAACAATTTTTCAAAATCATATTTTATTCCTGGAGGAAATTTTCCAACAAGATATTGACCATCTCCAATTGGTCCTATTTCATTAAATGTTGTCCAATAGTTTACTTCACTAAATTCTTCAAAACAGAATTTCGCATAATTTACAAAGTGCTCTATATTTTCACGATTTAAAAAGTCTCCATTTGAATGTAAAACTTCTGGTGTATCAAAATGGTGAAGAGTTACAAAAGGTTCTACTTTTCTTTTTTTACATTCTGCAAATAATTTATGATAAAATTCTACTCCTTTTGGATTTACTTCTCCATAGCCATTTGGAAAAATTCTTGACCATGCTATTGAAATTCTTATTCCATTTATACTGAATTCTTCGCAAAGTTTCAAATCTACTGGATATTGATGATAAAAATCACTCGCAGGTTCTGCCGTATACCAATAGTTTTCTTCTAAAAATTTATCCCATGCAACTGGTCCCTTCCCATCAATTTTGATTGCGCCTTCAGCCTGATATGCCGCTGTTGCTCCTCCAAAAATAAAATCTTCTGGTAATTTTTTCATTTTTTTCTCCTATTTTAATTTTTAACAAGAGGAATTTTTCTCCCCTTGTCATTAATAATATTTAATTTTCAAATTGTTTTTTTACAAACTCTAAACTTCCTTTTGGATCTCTTGTTAATTTAATATATTCTGCACCTTGTGTTTTTACTAATTTTATTCCTAATTTATCAGTATCTTTTTTTATATCTTCATAATTTGAAGCAACTTGAGGTGCTAAAACTATTAAATCATAATCTTTCATCATATCATAATGTGCTCCGTAAGCTCCAGCAGCTGCATCAATTGGCTCATTGTACTCTTTTGCCGCTTTTTTCAAGGCATTAGCAAGAAGTCCGCTTGTTCCACCGCCAGCACATAATACAAGTACATTTTTTTGTTCTTTTATTTTTGGTCCACCTGCTGATTCTTCAGTTTTAGTTTCTTTTTCTGGTGTTTTTAAAGCAACTTTAATTTCTTCTCTAGTTTCTACTTTATCATTTGTCATAAACTCTTTTTTACTATTTTCATTTTCTTCAGTAGCAGCTAATTTTTCTTTATCTAATATTTCTTCATCATAGACTTTAAAGAAAGGATAATAAATAGCTGTATCGACTACAATTAATAGTAACGCTAAAATTATAGCTAAAAAACTAAATCCTGTACCTAGAACTATTCCGATTGGTCCTGGTGTAGTCCACGGCAAGAAGTATGAAAAACTGTTCATATTAAGAATATCAACGAATATTTTAAATAGCCATACGTTTACAATTGGTGCTAGAATAAATGGAATAAAGAATACTGGATTCAAAACTATTGGTGCTCCAAATAAAATTGGTTCATTTACTCCAAACGCAGTAGGAATACAAGAAGCTCGACCTATTGCTTTATTTTGCTTTGATTTTGCAAGCCACATAAACATAAATGGCACTACAAGTGTTGCTCCAGTTCCTCCCATTGTTGCAACAAACATTTGTGTCCCTGGTGTTATTATGTGATTTGCATGCTGTCCAGCTTGAAATAATTTTAAATTAGCATCTAAATTTATAAATGCAACTGCTGAAATTGCTGGTTCTACAATTGATGGTCCATGTATTCCGACAAACCAGAACATTGCAATAACTCCATAAATAATTGTTATTCCAACATATCCATTTGCTGCTGAGAATAATGGTTTAAAGATTTCTATTACATTTTGTGCAAATCCATGTCCTGATACTCTTCTAACGATAATGTCGATAATATATAGAAATATAATTACCGCACTAAACGGTATTACATCTTTGAATGTTTGTGATAAGTTAGGTGGAACTTCGCTTGGCATTTTTATTGTAATATTTCTTTTTATACAAAAATTATAAATTCCAACTGTTATAAATGCTGCAAAGAATCCTGTAATTAATCCTGTTGACCCTAAATATCCCTTAGCGAATCCATCTTTTAACGGATCAGCTGCTAGAACTAAAAATCCTACTATTGATGCAAGCATTGTTGAGACATTATTTATTTGATTTGTGCTTTCTAAATTTCTATTAAATGAATCAGTCAACGCTTTTGCAGTTGTTCCTGCAACTAAAAGTCCTAAAATTCCCATCGAATAATTATATGGTTTTATAATTGCATCTTCTATTTCTTTAGGCCATTTAAATCCAAAAATATTAGGAACAAATGCAACTAATACAAATAAACTTGAAAATAAAACTACTGGCATCGCTGCAATAAATCCATCCCTTACAGCTCTTAAGTATATATTTCTTGATACTTTTTCAAAAAAAGGTTTCATTTTTTCAATTTGTTTTATTACTCCAGTCATAATATTTTACCCCTTTCTTTGGTAAAGTTCTATAAAATCTTCTATTATATCCTTTAACAAAATTGTTGTCATAAGATGGTCCTGTGCATGAACGGCAATAAATCCTATTTCAATATTTTCTCCACCTGCTTCCTGCTGTATCATTTTTGTTTGTGAATTATGTGCTTCAACAAGACATTCTTCAGCCTGTTTTACCAAAGTTCTTGCCATTTCAAATTCGTTATTTCTTGCTTTTTTTAATGCTTCCAACAATTTTGAACGTGCATCTCCTGCAAAAGCTACAATTTCAAATCCTACCATCGTTACATCGTCTTTATTCATAGAGAATCCCTTCTTTCCATATTTATTATTTTTAGTTTTTATTTTTATTTTTCTTTCCAAGATGTTGCTGTTCTTTCAACTACTTCATTTAATTCTTCAATATTTTTTCTTCCAACTGTATTTAACCAGTTTACTGTAGCTTCTTCTCCGTCTTTTGCGAATACTTCTACTCCATTTGCCCAAGTTGCTCTTCCACATAATACTCCATTAAATTTAGCTCCTGAATCACAAGCAAATTTCAATGTATCTTGGAATAATCTTGCACTAACTCCAGCGCTTAAATAAATATATGGCAAGTTTGTTGCTTTGTCTTGTTGTTTGAAATAATTTGCTGCTTCTTCTTTAGTATAAACAACTTCTCCATCAGCAAATCCTTCAACATATTTCATATTTACAGGAACTTCTACTTTCAACACATCTACATTATATCTTGGGTTCGAAAATTCCTTCATTGCTTCAATAACTTTTCTTGGTTTTAGTTTTGCAAATTCTGCTGTGCTGTTGTCAGCATCTTTGTAGTTATAGCTTAAAATTTCTAAGAAGAACGGAATATCTTCAGCTACACATTCAGCTCCGACTCTTTCCATGTATGCTTTCTTTTGATTATTAATTTCATCACTTTCATCTACATCATAGTATAACAAGAATTTTACAGCATCTGCTCCTTCTTCTTTTAATCTTTTTGCAGACCAGTCAACAAGACAATCTGGCAATCTTCCAACTGCATTTGCATCATAACCTGTTTTTTCATAAGCTAATAATAATCCCGCATTTTTATCTCTAGCTTTTGCTGCATCCAATCCATATTCAGGATCTAACAAGATTGAAGAAGAATATTTTGTTAAATGTTTTGAAACTAATACTTTAAATTCTTTTATCTGTTCAGCTGTTGCTTCAGATTCTTGATGTTTATTTAACATTTTTTTCAATGCTCCTCTTTGGTCAATCGCTAGTGCCGATATAAATCCATTTTTATCACTTAAATTTTCCAAATATTTTCTTTTTTGTGCTGATAATTTCATTATTTTTTTCCTCCATTTTTTTATACTTTTTCACAAAGAGATTTTTCTTCCTTGCTCTATAAATATTTTTGTTAATTGCTTTTTATTTTTGAAATTATATTTCCAAAATTTCTACTTCATTAAATAATTTGTCATAATTTTCCAAATTTACAAATCCTGTTAATTTTTCCATTGCATTCAACATTCCAAGAACATTCGCTTTTCTCAATAAATCTTCGTCACTCGCATTTTCATGAATTGCTGATGTTATTCCTGCAACAGTAGAATCTCCAGAACCTACAGGATTTACAACTTTTATGTTAGGAACATTCACTTTATAAAATTTATCATTGTGTTTCGCAAAAGCTCCATCTGCTCCAAGCGAAACAATTATCCATTCAATTTTTTCAAATAATTTATCTTTTAAAACTTTTTTTAATTCATCTGGATTTTTAGATACGTCTTTTCCAATTAATTGTGATAACTCTTCTGTATTAGGTTTTATTACTTTTGGTTTATATTCATTTTTTAAAACTTCTAACAATGCTTTTCCAGAACAGTCCAATACAACTGATTTTTTATACTTTTCACAGATTCCAATCATTTTTGAATAATAGTTGATTTCCAATCCATCTGGCAAGCTTCCTGAAATAGCGATAATTTTAATTTCTTTACTCTTCACTAATTTCTCAAAATGCTCCAAAAAATTATCACTTTCAGATTTTGTTATAGTCGGTCCTTTTTCTAAAATTTCAGTTTGATTTCCTTCATGCAAAATCGCAATACAATTTCTAGTTTCCCCTGAAATTTCAAAAAAATCATTTTTTATTCCTTTTTTTAATAATTTCTTTTGAATATCTGTTCCTAAAGCACCACCTATAAATCCCGTTGCAACAACTTCATCATTTAACTGTTTTAGCACTCTTGTAACATTTAACCCTTTTCCACCAGGTGTTTTGCTAACTTTAACTACTCTATTCACAGTATCTAAATTAAATTTCTCCAAGGGATATGAAATATCCACAGACGGATTCATCGTTACCGTCAAAATCATTTAACTAGCTCCTTTCTTAAAATCGAACTTAAGAAGAAAAAATATTATAAATTAACAGGGTATTTTTTAAGTCCGATTTTAAACTTCATTATACAATCAAAAAATTTTGAAAATAAACTTTAAATTTTTTTAGTCTTTATATTCCCCTCTGTCCCATTTTTCCAAAAATTCATCAAAAAAGTCATCATTTTCTTGATTAGGATTCACAGTTTCTATTGCTTTAATTTTTTCAATTAATTTTTCACTTTCTTCAGTCTTTTTATATTCTGCTTTTATAAAGGCTTCCACAATATCAAATAACAACAATTTCCCAGTTATTGCACCACCAAATCCAATTACATTTGCATTCAAATGTTCTTTTGCATAAAGTGCTGAAGTCATATCTCTTACTAGAGCTGAACGGATTCCTGAAACTTTATTTACACTATTATTAATTCCAACTCCTGTTCCACAAATACAAACACCTAAGTCAGCTTTTCCACTTACTACAGCTTCTCCAACTCTTCTACCATAAATTGGATAATGTGTTCTTGTAAAATCATAAGTTCCACAATCTAAAACTTCATAACCTTTTGATTTCAAAAAATCCGATAATGCCATTTTCACATCGGTTACTATGTGATCACATCCAATTGCAATTTTCATATTTTTTCCCATCCTTCATCATTTTTTTATTATTTTTAAACTAAATAAACTAACACATTTTATTTAACATATCCACTCTAATTTGATGTCTTCCACCGTCATAAGGAGCACTTAAAAAATCTTTTACGATATTTTTAGCAAGTCCTTTTCCAACAATTTCAGAACCTATTGTAATAATTCTAGAGTTGTTATGTCTTCTAGTCATGTATGCTGATCTTTCATCAGAAACTTCTGCTGCTATCATTCCTTTTATTTTTGTAGCAACCATAAAACTTCCTGCACCATATGCATCAAACACAATTCCTAAATTATCATCATCTGATAAAACTTCTTTCGCTACTGCACAAGTTGTATCTACAAAATCTTTATCTTCAGATTTATCAATTACATCATACCCATTTTCCAAAAGATAATTTTTGATATAATCTTTTAAATTTTTGCCGTCCGTATCAGCACCTAATATTACTTTCATCACGGTCATCTCCTTTATTTTAATATTCTTTTTACTTTTTCTGTTAAGAGTATACCTCAAAAAAACAAAAAACAATAGTTTTTGTTCGTATTTCAAACATAAAATTGTTTATTTGTTTAGTAAACAAATTTTTTTATATAATATTTTCTATATAATTTAAGTGGCTTATTTTAAAGTAAACAAAGTTTTAACTGCTATTTTAGATAATAAAATAATGTTTTTAACAAAAAGATAGCAAGAAGTCGTAGGCTTTCTACAAGTGGGAGATGAATTGCTTTTTTTGTAAAAAAATTAAAAAAAGGATACATCCATGATACAATTTTTGTATAAAATATCGAAGAGAAATCTTAATGATAAATTTCTAAAGAAATAATTAAAAATAATATTCAAAATCAAAAGGAGGTGTAATTTTATGAAATATAATTTAGCATTCAGATACAGGATTTATCCAAATAAAGAGCAGGAATTATTGATAAACAAGACTTTTGGATGTGTTCGTTTTATTTACAATACAATTTTGTACACTGCGAATAAAATTTATGAAGAGACTGGAAAAAATAAAATAATTACACCTGCCAGTTTGAAGAATGAAAATCAATTTTTGAAAGAAGTAGATAGTCTGGCACTTTCAAATGCTCAATTGAATGTAAAACAATCGTTTACGAATTTTTTTCAGAAGAGAGCGAAATTTCCGAGGTTCAAATCTAAAAAGAATAGTGTTAAAAGTTATACGACAAATTGTGTGAATAATTCGATACGAATTGAGGAGAATAAATATTTGGTCTTGCCAAAATTGAAAAGAATAAAATTAAAATATCATAGAGAAATACCAGAAGATTACAAGATAAAGTCGGTAACACTAACAAACAGTAATGGAAATTACTATGTTTCTGTTTTGACGGAATTTGAAAAAGAAATTCAAAAAATACCAAGTAATGATAAAGTAATTGGACTTGATTTTTCAATGTCTGAATTATTTGTTAGTTCTGAAAACCAAAGGGCTGATTATCCAAGATATTTTAGGATGTTGGAGAAAAAATTGAAAAAATTACAGAAATCATTGTCAAGAAAAGTGAAATTTTCTAAAAATTGGTATAAACAAAAAATGAAAATATCAAAATTACATGAGTATATCAAGAATTGTCGAAGAGATTTTTTGCATAAATTATCGAAAAAATTATCTGAAGATTATAATGCTGTGGTTGTTGAAAATTTGAATATGAAAGGGATGAGTCAGGCATTAAATTTTGGGAAAAGTGTAGGAGATAATGGATGGGGAATGTTTTTGAGGATGGTTGAGTATAAACTGATGTTTTTAGGAAAGCAATTTTTGAAGATAGATAAGTGGTTTCCATCGTCGAAAACTTGTAGTAAATGTGGAAACGTTAAAGAGGAGCTGAAATTATCAGAAAGAAGTTATAAATGTGAGTGCTGTGGAATTGAGATTGATAGAGATTATAATGCGGCACTGAATATAAGAGATGTTGGAAAAGAAATGTTGAAATATTAGGAAATAAAGAAACAGGGCAGGGACTGCCTGAAGAGCTTGGTAAATATATTTGGCTAGCAAAAGCAGATACTTCCCAAGAAGCTCCCGCTTCTAAAAGCGGGAGTAGTTCACCTTATTGATTTGAATTTAAGATTTGATATAAAAAAAGTACCTCCAAACTTTTAAGTTTTTTGGTACAGTTATATTTTTTTAATTTTTATTAAATAACTAAATTTACATATTTCTGAATTTTATTTAATATTTCTTTTTCAGTATTATTTATTACAATTCCCGTCAATTTATCCAATGTGTAAAAGTTGATAAAATCTATTTTTTCAATTTTTGAATCATCCGCAAGTAAATATTTTTCTTCTGAATTATTCAAAACTATTTCTTGTGTGTAACTTTCTTCAAATGTAGAAGTCATAATATCGTTTTCTTTTATTGCATTGCAACTAAAAAACATTTTATTAAAATTCATATTTTTTAGTGTCATATTTGCTATTTCTCCCACAAACGACTTCGTTATTTTTCTAAACTCTCCTCCAACAAGAAACACATTGAAAGTCTCACTTTTTTTTTCAGACAAAATTTCAAAGATAGGTAAACAATTTGTCAAAACTCTAAGCGATTTAAGACTGATTTCTTTTGCCATTAATTCAACCGTTGTTCCTGGACCTAAAAAAATTGTATCTCCTTCTTCTAGCAATTTTACAGCCTTTAGAGCTATTTCTCTCTTTTTCTCTATATTTAAGACATATTTATCCTCATGCGACAACTCCTTATACTGAAATGTATTTTTACTCTTAGCTCCCCCATGTGTCCTTTTTAATATTCCCAATTCCTCCAATTCAGTAAAATCACGCCTCACAGTCATATCGGAAACATTTAAGCTCGTAACTATCTCTGAAACTCTTACTGTTCCCTTTTTCTCAACTATTTTTGTTATCGCTTCCAATCGTTTATTTTTGCTTAGCATTTAAAAACACCCTCTTTTTTAATTTAATTATCACAAAAATTATCATTATTAAACATAAAGCTACATATTAATATTTTACCAAACTTCTTTTATTTTTCAAAGTATAAAATTTTCAAAAAATAAAAATAATAATTTTTAGTACAAATAAATCTACAAAAATGTTATAATAAACAAAGTTATAAACTAAGAAAGGATATAAAAAAACTTTAAATGAGTATATTATCAGATATTGCAGTACCTGTTGCAAAATTAGTAAATGTGAAAAAATATAAAGAAAAAGATTTCTTAAATCCAAAAAGAAATACTGATTTTTTAAATAAAAAATTTTTTGATAAAACTCTGAATATAAAAGAACAATTTATTGACGGGTTTCAAGTACTGACAATTTTTAAAAATAATACTAAAAATAAACACATTATATTTTTACACGGCGGAGCATATGTAATGAAAGCTGTCAAAGGGCACAAAATTATAATTGAAAAAATGGCAAAAAAGTATAATTTAAAAGTCACGTTTATTGACTATCCCTTGGCACCTGAAAATGACATTCAAAAAGCACATAAAATTTTGTCAAAAACATACAAAAAAATTACTTCAAAATATAAAAATGATGAGTTTTTCTTATTTGGAGATTCTTCTGGTGGAGGGCTGGCACTATCTTTTTTACAGCAACTAAAAAATAGAAATGATGTCCCTTTTCCCAACAAAACAGTATTGATGTCCCCTTGGGTTGACGTTTCTATGACAAATAATGAAATTAAAAATTTTGAAGAGAAAGATCCGCTTCTTCCATTAAATGGTTTAATAACTACGGGAAAACAATTTGCAGGAAATTTGGATACTCAAGACCCGTTAATTTCGCCGATATATGGAAATATGGACAATTTAAAAGATATTTTTTTAATTTTTGGTACAAACGAAATTTTTTATCCAGATTGTCTAAAACTAAATAATAAGCTAAAAACTTCAACTGGAACAACTGTCAAAGTGAAGGTCGGAAAAAATATGTGTCACGACTGGATTTTAGCACCATTAAAAGAAACTAATGAAACTATTGATGAAATATGTAACTTTTATCTAAATTCATAAATTTTAGGAGGAATTTTGAAACAAACTACTGAAAATAATTTTGAAAAATCAATAAATAAAGAAAAAAATGAAAAAATTTTAAAAATTTATAAAACTATCAAACCTGAAATAAAAAAAGCAATCAAAGGTTATAAAGAGGCATGGAATAAATCAGAAAAAGAAATTTTTGCAGAAATAGCATTTTGTATCTTAACTCCCCAATCCAAGGCAAAAAACGCCTGGAGTGCAATCACCACTCTTGTTGAAAATAATCTTTTATACACAGGAAACGCCGCAGAGATAGTAGATTACTTAAATATTGTAAGATTCAAAAACAACAAATCTAAGTATTTAATAGAATTAAGAAATTTAATGACAAGACACGAAAAACTTCAGCCAAAAAAAATATTATCTGAAATAAATGATACTTTTGAAAAAAGAAAATGGATTTTAAAAAACATAAAGGGAATGGGATTAAAAGAAGCAAGCCACGTTCTAAGAAATCTTGGATTTGGAGAAAACATAGCTATTTTAGACAGACATATATTAAGAAATTTAAATGAATTAAATATTATTGACAGTATTCCAAAAACGATAACTGAAAAAAAATATTACGAAATAGAAGAAAAAATGAGAAATTATTCAAAATTTTGTAAAATAAATATGAATGAACTAGATTTGGTTCTATGGTATAAGGAAGCTGGAGAAGTTTTCAAATAAAAAAAGACTAATTTACCAATTCTGAGGAGCCAAGAGCTGGCATTCTTTTTATTTGAACAAAAAAATGGCGTCCCCGGCTGGGCTCGAACCAGCGGCCCTCTGATTAACAGTCAGATGCTCTAACCAGCTGAGCTACGGAGACGCAGAAAAAGAAAAGTTTGGCGACTGCCCATTTTCCTGGCGCATGCCAAGTATCGTAGGCGCAAGCAGACTTAACTGCCGGGTTCGGGATGTCACCGGGTGTATCCCTGCCGCAATGGTCACCAAACAAGAATGGATGTAAAGGGCAATGGGAAATAAATAGCAGGCGAGCAAAAGATTAAAAAAGCCCAAGTAATATTAGTACTGGTCAACTGAACGCATTGCTGCGCTTACATCCCCAGCCTATCGACCACATGTTCTCTGTGGATACTGCGAGCACTCATCTCAAAGCCGGCTTCTCGCTTAGATGCTTTCAGCGATTATCCTTACCAGACGTGACTACTCAGCCGTGCCACTGGCGTGACAGCTGATACATCAGAGGTCTGTCCAACCCGGTCCTCTCGTACTAAGGTCAGATCTTTTCAGTGCTCAAGCGCCTGCAGTGGATAGGGACCGAACTGTCTCACGACGTTCTGAACCCAGCTCGCGTGCCTCTTTAATGGGCGAACAGCCCAACCCTTGGGACCTTCTCCAGCCCCAGGATGAGACGAGCCGACATCGAGGTGCCAAACACTTCCGTCGATATGGACTCTTGGGAAGTATCAGCCTGTTATCCCCGGGGTAGCTTTTATCCGTTGAGCGACGGCCCTTCCATGAGGGACCGCCGGATCACTAACTCCTACTTTCGTACCTGCTCGACCCGTCGGTCTTGCAGTCAAGCTCCCTTATGCGTTTGCACTCGAAGGCTGATTTCCATCCAGCCCGAGGGAACCTTTGAACGCCTCCGTTACTCTTTTGGAGGCGACCGCCCCAGTCAAACTGCCCGCCTAGCACTGTCTCCGCGAGCGGATTAGAATTCCGGCAGCATATGGTTGGTATTCCAACAGCGACTCGGAAGAGGCTGGCGCCTCAACTTCGCAGTCTCCCAACTATCCTATACACACGTTGCCAGAACCCAATGCCAGGCTGCAGTGAAGCTCCACGGGGTCTTTCCGTCCTACTGCAGGTAGCCGGTATCTTCACCGGCATTACAACTTCACCAGGTCTCCAGCCAAGACAGCTCTCAAATCATTTCACCATTCGTGCAGGTCGGAACTTACCCGACAAGGAATTTCGCTACCTTAGGACCGTTATAGTTACGTGCCGTTCACCGGGGCTTCAAATCGGAGCTCTCACTCCTCCTCTTAACCTTCCGGCACTGGGCAGGTGTCAGCCCATATACGTCGCCTTCCAGCTTAGCATAGACCTGTGTTTTTGGTAAACAGTTGCTTGAGACTCTTCACTGCGTTTCCCCTTGAGGCGCTTCTCCCCTCAGGTATGTCAGGCACCCCTTCTCCCGAAGTTACGGGGCTATTTTGCAGAGTTCCTTAGCTAGAGTTATCCTGTCACTTTAAGTTTCTCACTCTGTCCACCTGTGTCGGTTTAGGGTACGGGCGCTGTCCAGTCTCGCTAGAAGTTTTTCTTGGCAGTGTAGGATCTGTGACTTGTGCAGGAGCACTTGCCCATAGGGTCTCACCTTTAGGCACGCGGATTTGCCTGCGTGCCCAGGCTACGCCTTTAGAAAGGCTATTCCGTCAGCCTTCTCACATACCTTGCTGCGTCACTCCGTCACTCAGGCGACTGACAGCGGTACAGGAATATTAACCTGTTTCCCATTCGCAATCACATCTCTGCTTACGCTTAGGTCCCGACTTCCCGGGGCGGACAAACCTTCCCCGGAAACCTTGGACTTCCGGAGGGATTCTCGCCCTCCTTCTCGCTACTCATTCCTGCATTCTCGCTTCTGATGTCTCCAGCAGGCCTTCCACCAGCCTTCGCAGACCTACAGAACGCTCTCCTACCAAGCGGCATGCTTCCACAGCTTCGGTTTATGTCTTGAGCCCCGTTACATCTTCGGCGCAGATACTCTCGACCAGTGAGCTATTACGCACTCTTTCAAGGCATGGCTGCTTCTAAGCCAACCTCCTATTGTCTGTGAATATCCACCTCCTTTCCCACTTAGACATAATTTGGGACCTTAGCTGGTGGTCTGGGCTGTTCCCCTCTCGTCCGCGGACCTTGTCATCCACGGACTCACTCCGAATCAGTAATAAATGGTATTCGCAGTTTGCTTGATTTCGGTAAGCAGTACGCCCCTAGATCATACAGTGCTCTACCCCCAGTTATCTAAGATTCAGGCTGCACCTAAATGCATTTCGGAGAGAACGGGCTATTTCCTAGTTCGATTGGCTTTTCACCCCTAGACCTATCTCATCTCCCAACTTTTCAACGGCGGTGAGTTCTACCTCCACTGAGTCTTACCTCAGCTTCAGCCTGGACAAGATCACTAGGTTTCGCGTCTATGACCAGCGACTTAGCCGCCCTGTTAAGACTCGGTTTCCCTTCGGCTTCATTAATTAGCCTTGCCACTGATCATAACTCGCAGGATGATTAACCAAAATCCACGCAGTCACCCCGAAGGGCTCCTACCGTTTGTAAGCACACGGTTTCAAATTCTATTTCACTCCCTTGCACAGGGTTCTTTTCACCTTTCCCTCACGGTACTCTTCACTATCGGTCAATAACAGTATTTAGCCTTGCGTGATATGGTCCACGCTGATTCACGCCAAGTTCCTCGTGCTTGACGCTACTCGGGAGTTTCAAGTCATGGCTCAGCATTTACGTGTACAGGACTGTCACCTTCTACGGTTCAGCTTTCCAGCTGATTCTACTTGCTGCCACCACTTAGACATTATGGCGTCAGTCGTATGAAATCCCACAACCCCGCGCCGGCAACGCTGCCAGCTTGGCACCGGCACGGTTTAGGCTTCTCCCCGTTCGCTCGCCGCTACTCAGGGAATCGTTTTTACTTTCTTTTCCTCCTGCTACTTAGATGTTTCAGTTCGCAGGCTTACCACTCTCGTGCATGCTCTTCAAGCATGCGGGTTGCCCCATTCGGAGATTCAGGCGTCATTGATTATGTGCATCTCACCTGACTTATCGCAGCTTATCGCGTCCTTCTTCGGCTGTTATTGCCTAAGCATCCTCCGTGTGCTCTTAATTAGCTTTTTTATCAAACAGAATAATCTATTTTGTTGTAATCTTTTACCTACTATTCATTTCCCATTGTCCTTAAAAGGAAAAACTTCAAAGAAGAAGCGCAGGAAAACATGCTCCTTAGAAAGGAGGTGATCCATCCGCACCTTCCGGTACGGATACCTTGTTACGACTTCACCCCAATCACTGTCCACACCTTAGATGCCTTCTTCCGAAAGGTTAGACCGGCAGCTTCAGGTGCAGACAACTCTCGTGGTGTGACGGGCGGTGTGTACAAGACCCGAGAACGTATTCACCGCGGCATTGCTGATCCGCGATTACTAGCGATTCCAACTTCATGAAGCCGAGTTGCAGGCTTCAATCCGAACTTGGACTGGCTTTAGAGGTTGGCTTGGCATTGCTGCGTCGCATCTCTCTGTACCAGCCATTGTAGCACGTGTGTAGCCCAGATCATAAGGGGCATGATGACTTGACGTCATCCCCACCTTCCTCCTGCTCTTCGCAGGCAGTCTCGCTAGAGTCCCCAACCTGATGATGGCAACTAGCGATAGGGGTTGCGCTCGTTGCGGGACTTAACCCAACATCTCACGACACGAGCTGTCGACAGCCATGCACCACCTGTCACTCGGCTCCCGAGGGCACAGCGGCGTCTCCGCCGCCTTCCGAGGATGTCAAGATCTGGTAAGGTTCCTCGCGTTGCGTCGAATTAAACCACATGCTCCACCGCTTGTGCGGGTCCCCGTCAATTCCTTTGAGTTTCAGCCTTGCGTACTCCAGCGGATTACTTATCGCATTAGCTTCGGCACGGACACTCTTCATGCCCACACCCAGTAATCATCGTTTACAGCTAGGACTACCAGGGTATCTAATCCTGTTCGCTCCCCTAGCTTTCGCACTTCAGCGTCAGTTGCCGTCCAGTGAACTATCTTCATCATCGGCATTCCTGCACATATCTACGAATTTCACCTCTACTCGTGCAGTTCCGTCCACCTCTCCAGCACTCAAGCCGGGTAGTTTCCAAGGCAGGCTGCTGGTTGAGCCAGCAGTTTTCACCCCGGACTTACCTTACCGCCTAGATGCCCTTTATGCCCAATAATTCCGGATAACGCTCGCGACATACGTATTACCGCGGCTGCTGGCACGTATTTAGCCGTCGCTTCTTCTGCAGGTACAGTCACTTCCTTCCTCCCTGCTGAAAGCACTTTACGATCCGAAAACCTTCTTCGTGCACACAGAATTGCTGGATCAGGGTTGCCCCCATTGTCCAATATTCCCCACTGCTGCCTCCCGTAGGAGTAAGGTATCTCAGTCCCCTTGTGTCCACCCTCTCAGGCTACCTATCATCGCCTTGGTAAGCCGTCACCTTACCAACCAGCTAATAGGACGCAAAGCTCTCGGACGGCATCCTTTTCATGGCCAGCCATGCGGTAAGCCCACAGTATCCGGTCTTGCCAGCCGTTTCCAGCTGTTATCCCGGTCCATCCGGCAAGTTCTTTACGCGTTACTCACCCGTCCGCCATGGTTGCCACGGCGCAAGCGCCGCTTCCCCATCGACTTGCATGTGTTAAGCATTCTGTCAGCGTTCATCCTGAGCCAGGATCAAACTCTTCATTCAACATTATATTTCACCTTATTGTTCCTTGACGATATATTTCTAAGCCTTGACTTCTATTTTCTTATCTATCACTCTGCTTTTTCTTCTTCTCTTTCCATTGTCCTTCCGCCGACCTTTTCCCAATCGACGGAATATATTATATCAAAAAAAATTTCCGTTGTCAACTCTTTTTTTGAAAAAATTTTATTTTTTTCAATAAATATATTTTTTTCGTTCTTGAGGCAATAAATAAAAATTTTTTTATGTTAATTTTCTAAAAAAAAAGAACTATTTTTATAAAATAATCCTTTTTCTTTTTTATAATCCTGCCCCAAATTCTACACCCTTTCCAGAATAATTGAATTGAATATTTTTTTCTGGGAATGGTGTTATTCCAAATTTTAATGAAACAACTGGATAATAACCTAATTTTTTGTTATCTGGCTTATCCCACTTCATTCCTGCACCTATTTCCCATTCAACATTTTCAAAACTATGGCTCAACGTTGCCATTCCAAGCGTAATTTTGTTTACTTTCTTGGCATACCAAGAACTTTCGTATATTTCTGGATCTGAAGCTTTTGGCGCTCCATTTTGAACATACTGTAGTTTTCCACCTATCCACCATGGTTTGTCTGGATCTTTTGAGAACATGTATTTTGATTCAAATTCATGTCTTCTAAAGTCAAAAGTGCTGTTTCTTGAAGGATCTTTTCTGTAAATTCTGTCAGGTCTTTCCATCACAAATGCGTATCTAACAAAAAATTTGTCTAAATATCCAGTTTCAACTTTAAAACTTAAATCGTTTATTTTGTCAAGTCCTTTCATTCCGCTTGGATTTGCTGCGTCAGAACCATCTATTTGCATATCCATACCTATTTGAAAATATTTTTTTTGACTTCTTAAACTTTGTAATTTTTTATTAAAATCGTTTAAGCTGAATTTATTTTGACGATAATTTTCTTCTTCAACATAACTTTTATATGCCTCTTCTTCTTCGCTGCTTAAAAATAACCTGTTATCATCTTTTACTACAATTTTATCAACTATATTTTTGCTTGTGTCTTCAATAGAAAAATTTTGTGTATTTGAATTTTTTACAGTATTTGAATTTTGGATTTCAGTTTCTAATTCTTTTGTGTCAAGACTTCCCAAATCTATTTTTTTAGCTTCTTCTTTTTCAGCTTCCACATCCGCTAAATATCTTGGTTTTGCATCATTTTCATATCTATATAAAAAACCAATTGTCGTATAATCATTTCCACGAATATATTTATCATCAGAAACATTTATAGGTGTATTTTTTAAATCTCTATAAATTTTTTTCCCAAATCCGAAATTTACTCTAAAATAATGATCCGATTCAAATTTCTTATCTTTCATTTTTTTTGTATCATATACAAATCCCAATCTGTGGTAATTTGTTTTTAATTTTAGTGCAGGAAAGCCAAATGTCGCTGTATTTCCAAAAATATCATTTGCTTTTGATACTAAGTTTGAATATTCAAATCCCCATTCGTTAAAATTTATTCCAAAAGTTCTGTCTTTTAACGATTCCTTATATATTTTCTGATTCCATCCAAGACTCGTATTTAATGGAAACAACTTTTTATTCTTTTCTGAAAATTTATATAAGAAATTATCTCCATTGTTTGACAAAAATCCATATTGAAATTCTCTGTTAAAATCTCTTTGAGATCTAAAATGTTTAAATTCATATTCATCGTTACTTTGTAAATCAAAACTTATAAATCTCTCTCCAGCTATATCCGCTTTAAAATAATTTCTTACATATCTATTTTTTAACCAGTTATCCCGAAAATGTCTATCATTTCTTAAATTTAAATTGTAATTGAATGTGACATTTCCAATCTGATAAATAAAACTATTACCAAATCCTGTAGCATTTGTTGGAATTTCTACAATGTCGTATTCCCCATACATTGCACTGTCGGCATCTGTTCTTTGAACAGTAAATGTTGCATCATTTGTCACTTTTACATCGTATTTGTTGTTTTTTTTGTATGTGTTGTCAAAAAGTGTCGTAAATAATCTTGTGTCCATTGTAAAAATATTCATTGAAGGTTTTTGCCTTATCGTATTTCCACTTGCATCAGTTGCAACTTCGTATCCAGTTGTGGAGTTTAAATCTTCCACTTTTCTCCCATTTTTAAACTTGGGAACTGCTACACTGTTGTAATCACGATTTTCAAATCCCATATTAAATCCAACAAATGAATCTTTTATTGGCAAGTCAATTCTATCATTTCCAACATTAAATTTTTGACTTCTATATTTTTCATAAATAATTTTTTGGGCTCTTCTAATTGTTTCGTTATCTTCGTAAACTTTATAAATTCTACTTTCGTCACTTGTTGAACTATTTAAAAATAGACTGTTATAATTTTCATTATCCCTTGTATAATCGTATTCATATTCTTTTTTTTGCACATCAACTTGTTTAACTTGCGCACCAAAATATAAATTATTTGAAAAATTTTGATAACTAGTTCTTGGCTCGTATCCAAAAAATTCATATTTTTTAAAAGGATAATAATTTCCAAAAGTCAATCCCCATTCTTCTCTTTTATCATAAGCCTTCTTTTGAACCCAGTGAATAGTCTTATCGTCCCCACGGTCTCTCATTCCAAGTAATTCGCCATATTCATCGTTATCTGAATTAAGATAATCTAACTTTATTTTAGGTCCTTTTAAATTAATCCCATAGTTTCTTTTTTTTCTGTAGGAATTTAAATCTCCAACATAACCTGGATTTATGTCTCTAAAGTCCTCATTGTCAACTGTAATTTCCACATCTTTATTTCCATTTGTATATTTTATGCTTTTATACAAATCGACATCTGTTCTTCTTGGATCAAGACTGTTGTCTTTCATAATTTTATCATTTATGTCAGTTAGAGCTTTTAGCGCCTTTTTATCCTGAGTCCAGTAATATTTTATATTTAATTCCCCATTCTGCCCCAATTCTTGATTTATATTCGCATCCCAGAATCCAATATGCTTATACTTGTCAACAAACGCTGTGTAATCATCTTTTAACTTTGAACCGTCAACCGCATACATCAAATTTGGCGTAATATTTTGATAGTTGATGTTCCAGATTCCATATCCTGTATCATAGAATTTCCTATCTTCTTTTGCCTTTTTAGGAGCATTTCTAACTCTGTGATTTACACGAAAATCCCACTCTTTTTTATGATTTCCAATTGGAACAACAAATCTGTTTATAAAAATATTTCCTGAGTTATTTCCCCAAAATGAATAGTCATTGGAAAATTTTAGCGCCAATTTTTGCTTTGTACTTAACTCAAAATCAACAAATCCCTGTGCAAGCGGTCCTAAATCGTAGTCAAAACCCATTATTCCAAAAAATCCCCTGTCACTATCCATTCCAACATATGGAAAAAGCGTCGCTCTCTGGCTTGCTGGTTTCAGTGAAGTTACATAATATGGTAATTTTAACCAAGTTTTTCCACCAGCAACAACTTTTATATCCCTTGCAATAGCTTTCCTATTTGGATAAATTTCAAGCTCATTAGCTTCAATTTTATAATTTGGCTTTTCATAAGGACTCGTCGTAAACCATCCGTTTTTCACTGTTATTTTTTTATTTCCCTCACTCAAAGTTTCCTCGCCACCATATCTAAGTTTCATATTGGTGTCATAACTTTCAGAATTATAAATTTTAGCTAACTTTGTATCCATATCAAAAATGAGATTATCTACTTTGACTTTTTGTGAACCTTGATTAAATTCCACATCCCCCGAACCTGTGATTATATTTTTATTCGGAAGTTTTTTTATGTTATCCGCTTTTATTTTTATATCTTTATATTTAACAGTAACATTTCCTTGTGTATTTATTTCTTCGGTGTCTAAATTTATTCTCGAGCTCTCTGTTTCTAATTCTATCATTTCTGCACGTAAATTTTCAAAAAATATAATATAAAATAGAAAAACAAACAGCACTTTATATTTTAGTCTTCTCATAATTTTTTCAACCTTTTTAAAGTTTTTATTTTTTATAAATTTTCTGTATTTTTTAAGTTATTATATCACATTTTTTTAAATAATCCAAAAGTCAAATTCTTCGGAAACTTTATCATATTTTTTATCTTTTCCCAAAATTTCCACAAACTCTTTAAAAGATTTTTTTGTTCGCTCCAAATAAGTTTTATCTCCTACTAGTTCTTCAATTTTTTCAGTAATTCCACGCCAAGCTTCATAAATTTCATCAATTTCATTTAACCCTTTTTCAGTTATTTTTGTAAAAGAGTTTTTCCCCATCTTTTCTCTCACAACATATCCTTTTGATACTAATTTATCCACAAATCTTGTAACTGTTGATGGAGCTATTGCAAGAGAAGATGAAATCTGGTTTACCGAAAGTCCATTTTTCTCTTCTTTTAATAGCATCATTAAAAAAGCGTGAGTTGGACAAATGTCTATTTTTTCAAACGCTTCTTCTGCAATCCTATTTATCATTCTAAACATCTTTGAAATTGTAAAATATAAACACTCACTTATTTCTTTTTCAGTTTTATTGCAGCTCATCTTATCACTCCTTTTCATTCTTTAAAATTATAACTTGTACTTCCATCTTTCGCATCTTTAATTTCTATTCCAAGATTTTTCAAACTGTCTCTAATTTTATCAGATAATTTAAAATTTTTCTCAATTCTTGCGTCTTTTCTCACTTCCAAAAGTAAATCAATCAATTTATCAGTTAATTCACTGCTTTTCTCGAATTTTTTTTCGCTTTCCAATTTTATTCCAAGCACATTTTCGATTTTATTTTTTAGCGATTCATATGAACTTTTTATTTCACAAATAACATCTTTTCTATCTTCAAATTTAGTAAGAAGTTTATTTGTATATTTAATTTGTTCAAAAATTGTAGCCAATGCCTGTGGCGTATTCATATCTTCATCCATCGCCAAAACAAATTTTTCATCGAACTCTTTGATTTTTTCAAATGAATTTTTATTTCCAAATAAATTTTCTTTTGTCAAATTTATTGCGTCTTCAAATTTTTTCATTGCATTTATCACATTTTCCAAAGTTTTTCTTGTATCTTTTAGTGCTTCAAAAGAAAAATTAATCGGTTTTCTGTAATGCGTGCTTACCATAAAAAATCTTATTACATTTCCAGAAAATTTTTCCAAAATTTCACGGAGTAAAAAAAAGTTTCCTGTTGATTTTGACATTTTATCGCCATCAATTTGAACAAAGCCGTTATGCAGCCAGTAATTTGCAAAATTTCCGTGATAGGCACATTTACTTTGAGCAATTTCATTTTCATGATGGGGGAAAATCAAATCTTGTCCACCACCGTGAATATCAAATGTATCTCCCAAATATTTTTGTGACATTGTACTACACTCTATGTGCCAACCAGGTCTACCTTTTCCCCAAGGCGATTCATAAGATGGCTCATTTTCTTTTTTACTTTTCCAAAGGACAAAGTCCAGCGGATTTCTTTTAATTTTTGAAATATCAATTCTAGCTCCCGCTTCTAGCTCGTCAACTTTTTGATTGGACAATTTCCCATACTCTGAATATTTTTTCACTTCAAAATAGACATCTCCATCTTTTTCATAAGCAAAGCCATTATCTATTAATTTTTTTATAGTTTCTATTATTTCGTAAATATTTTCCGTAACTTTCGGTCTTTTCACATCACTTAAAATATTTAATTTTTTCACATCTTCAAAAAAACCGTCTATATATTTTTTAGTGATTTCTTCACAAGATAATTTTTCTTCATTAGCTCTATTTATAATTTTATCATCAATGTCAGTAAAATTTTGCACAAACTCAACTTCATAATTTTTATATTTAAAATATCTGGCAAGTATGTCAAAAACAATAATCGGACGAGCATTTCCTAAATGTATGTAATTATAGACTGTAGGTCCGCAGACATACATTTTTACTTTGTTTTTTTCAAGTGGCAAAAATTTTTCCAATTTATTTGACAATGTGTTGTAAAATTCCATTTTTTATTTTCCTTCCTAAAATTAGTTTTTTGAATTATTTTGATTTTTTTTTATATAATTTTCCCAATAGAATATCCAGGTCAATTTAATCACGATATAAATTGGGATTCCAATAAACGCTCCTCCAATTCCAAAAAGCGCTCCTCCAATCAAAACAACAAGTAGTGTCGTAATCGGATGCATTTCCACCGATTTTCCTGTAAGCCAAGGTTTTACGATATTTGCTTCAATAGTTTGCACAATTGTAACCAGTGCGACAATAATGATTACTAAATTAAAAGATTTCGTTGCAGCATAGAAAATCACAGGAATAAGACCAATAAAAGGTCCTAAAAACGGTATCACATTTCCAAAGCCAATGATTAGTGAAAATAAAATACTGTAGTCTAATCTTAAAAAATAAAAAATTATGAAAGATGCCACTCCGACAATCATACTGTCAAGTACCGTAACCAAAATATATTTTCCAATGGTTTGATCTATTTTTTTTGCCAGATTGACAAATTTTCTATCTTCATCTATATCCGTCAAAAAATTTTCAACCCAAATTTCAATGTTGTCATAGCTAAAAATTAACATAATCGTAAAAATTGGTGTCATAAAAAGCAAAGTAAAAGTGCTGGTTACAATGGAGTAACTAGAAGTCAGCACCCTTACCGTCATATTTATAATTACATCTTTAGAATTAATAAGCGTATTTTTTAAATCAATGTTATTTTGCTCCATAAAACTAAATGCCTTACTTTGAAAATTTCCTTGATTCTTCAAGAAAAATTCAATTAAACTTGAACCTTGTTTCGCAATTAGCGGAATAAAAGCAAGTACAATATATATAAAAATCGCAAAAAAGAGCGACAGTACGATTAAAATCGCTAAATTTCTATTTTTTATAAGTTTTTTAGGCGGATTCTCTTCATTTTTTTTATTGCTTATCATATCAATAATTGGCATAAGCGAATACACGATTATAAACGACAAAATAAATGGAAAAATCGTACTTATAGCAAGATTAATCGGCTTTTTAAAATAATCGTAAACTTTGAAAAAAAGTAAAATCGATAAAAATAAAAGTGACACTACCATTAACACATTTTTCGCTTTTAAAATTTTTTCTTCATCATAAAATTTCATTTATCTCCCTTTCGTAAAAAACTTTTATCCAAAAATTTTGTCACCTTTTTTATTAAAAACTATGTCAATAGGACATCCTTCAAATCCAAAATATTCACGAAGTTTATTTTCAATATATCTCTTATAAGAAAAATGAATTAACTCCGGATTGTTTGCGAAAAATACAAATTTTGGTGGAGCTTGACTAATTTGTGTCCCATAATTAAGTTTAACTGCTCTTCCTTTTCGAGTTGGCACAGGATTTTGTGCAACGATTTCTGCCAAAATCTGATTTAATATTCCAGTCGTAACTTTTTTATGATATTCTTCATTGATAAATTTCGCCTGTTCCAAAATATTAAGCGTTCTTTTTCCAGTTAGTGCCGAAATTGTCACAATCGGAGCATAGTCCAAAAATGACAAATCCGCCTTGACAAGCTCTTTAAACTCTTTCACGCTGTTGTCATTTTTTTCAATCAAATCCCACTTATTAATTGCAATTATAATTGGCTTTCTCTCGTCATAAATCATTCCTGCAATTCTTTTATCCTGATCCGTCAGAAGTTCTGTCGCATCTAACATCAAAACACAGACATCCGCTCTTTTAATGGCTTTCATCGCACGAAGCACGCTGTAATACTCGATGTCATCTTCCACTTTGGATTTTCTCCGAATTCCTGCGGTATCAATAAGAGTATACATCTCCCCGTCATATTTTAACGCCGAATCAATTGTATCTCTTGTTGTTCCAGCAATATCACTCACAATCGAACGCTCTTTATTCAATAATTTGTTTAAAAGCGAGGATTTCCCAGCATTTGGTCGTCCAAGAATCGCAATGCTAAGCCCTTCTGAAATTTCTTTTGTACTTTTATTATCAAATTTTTCAACTACAGCATCCAGCAAATCTCCCAAATTTGTCTTGTGTTCTCCAGAAATTCCAATAACTTCTTCAAATCCTAACCCATAAAATTCAAAAATATTTTCCTGCTCCTTCATATAATTATCAATTTTATTGACAGCTACAATAACTTTTTTATCCTGCTTACGAAGAATTGTTGCTACATCTTCATCAAGCCCTGTAATTCCAGCTTTTCCATCCACTAAAAATATAATTACATCCGCTTCATCAATTGCAACTTGTGCCTGTTTTTTTATTTTACTCATCATAAAATCTTGAGTTCTAGGCTCAAGTCCACCTGTGTCAACAAGCAAGAATTTATTTCCCAGCCATTCCATTTCACGATAAAGTCTATCACGAGTAACTCCCGGCTCATCTTTTACTATAGATAATCTGTCCCCCACCAATTTATTAAACAATGTCGATTTTCCCACATTTGGTCTACCAACAATCGCTACAGTTTGTTTCATTCTACCTCCATTTTCATTTTTTATAATATTATTTTTAAATTTTTTATTTGTATATTCAATTTATACTCTTTATATTCTAACATATTTTTCGCTTTTTTATTAGTATTTTTTTGAGAAAGTAAAATAATTTTTTGCTTTGCCTATTTCAAAAAAAATTTTACATATTGAGACAAAAGTGATAAAATAGTATTTAAGAATAGAAATAAAAAAATATTGGAGGTAAATTTGATGGCAGGTAAAACTGAATTTATGAAATACGCATATTTCAATAAAGAAATAGTGGAATTTGAAAAGGCGACAGTAAGTATTGCGACTCACAGTTTACAATATGGAACAACTTGTTTCGGTGGAGTTAGAGGATACTACAGAAATGGGAAAGTTGCAATTTTTAGATTGGAAGACCATTATAAAAGACTTATGACAGCTTCAAAAATGTTAGGTTTTGAATTTTTCATGGGATGGGATGAATTTAAAAATATCGTAACTGAATTAGTTAAAAAGAACGATATTAAAGAAGATTTTTACATGAGACCATTCATTTTCTGTAAAGAACCAAGATTATCACCAAAAAAAGCAGGACTTGATTTTGATTTAGCAATTTATATGTTACCTCTTGCAGATTATGTAAGCACAAAAGGTGGATTAAAATTAATGAGTTCAACTTATAGAAAATACAATGATTCGTCTATTCCAACTAAAGCAAAAGCAGGTGGTTCTTACATTAATTCATTCCTAGCAACAAGTGATGCACAAAGAAATGGTTATGATGATGCGTTAATGTTTGATGACACAGGAAATGTAGTAGAAGTTTCTGTTGCAAATATTGTATTAATTTACAGAGACCAAGTAATTATCCCTGATACAGGAAATGCAGCTCTTGAAGGAATCACAGTAAGATCAGCATTAGAATTATTGGAATACAATGGATATAAAGTTAATCGTGGAAAAATTGACCGTTCAATGGTATTCACAGCAGATGAGTTGTTGGTAACAGGAACAGCAATGAAAATCACTTATGCTGAATCATTAGACCAAAGACCAATCGGACAATTGGACTTCCATGCTGAACCAAAACCTGGTAAATTCTATGAATTGTTAAAAGGTGAATATGAAAAAGTTATTAATGGAGATCACGAATTATCTAAAGAATGGTTATTTGTTGTAGAATAAATTAATAAATTAATAAATTTTTTTAAATTTTTAGCTAAAACAAAAACAAATATTTTAAAACAAGGGATTTATCCATTTTTCAAAATAAAAATGGAATAGAATGGAATAAAAATACACTGAAAGTGTTAGAAAAAGCATTAAAGGTGTATTTTTTTATTTGTTAAATTACTATAAACCATCTTAATTATCTTGTAAAAATAAATTAGGCAAAAATAAGATTTGAGAAAAATAACCATAATTTTTGAAGATTGTTTTTAAAGAAATCTTTATTATAAACTTATTTTTTTTATTTCAAAAAAAACTTGTAATTGAGAGAAATTAGGAGTACAATACAATTGAAGTAGGGAGAAAATAATAGTTTAAACAAATCTGAGTGATAATTGGAGATGGATAAAGAGAATATAATAATTATTGGGAAATTAAATAGTAATGTAAAATTTGGGAAGAGAGATGGTTGATTATAATCATCTCTCTTTTGAAATTATGAAGATTTTTTAAATTTAAAAAATTTTTAACAAAAAGATAGCAAGAAGTCGTAGGCTTTCTACAAGTGGGAGATGAATTGTTTTTTTTGTAAAAAAATTAAAAAAAGGATACATCCATGATACAATTTTTGTATAAAATATCGAAGAGAAATCTTAATGATAAATTTCTAAAGAAATAATTAAAAATAATATTCAAAATCAAAAGGAGGTGTAATTTTATGAAATATAATTTAGCATTCAGATACAGGATTTATCCAAATAAAGAGCAGGAATTATTGATAAACAAGACTTTTGGATGTGTTCGTTTTATTTACAATACAATTTTGTACACTGCGAATAAAATTTATGAAGAGACTGGAAAAAATAAAATAATTACACCTGCCAGTTTGAAGAATGAAAATCAATTTTTGAAAGAAGTAGATAGTCTGGCACTTTCAAATGCTCAATTGAATGTAAAACAATCGTTTACGAATTTTTTTCAGAAGAGAGCGAAATTTCCGAGGTTCAAATCTAAAAAGAATAGTGTTAAAAGTTATACGACAAATTGTGTGAATAATTCGATACGAATTGAGGAGAATAAATATTTGGTCTTGCCAAAATTGAAAAGAATAAAATTAAAATATCATAGAGAAATACCAGAAGATTACAAGATAAAGTCGGTAACACTAACAAACAGTAATGGAAATTACTATGTTTCTGTTTTGACGGAATTTGAAAAAGAAATTCAAAAAATACCAAGTAATGATAAAGTAATTGGACTTGATTTTTCAATGTCTGAATTATTTGTTAGTTCTGAAAACCAAAGGGCTGATTATCCAAGATATTTTAGGATGTTGGAGAAAAAATTGAAAAAATTACAGAAATCATTGTCAAGAAAAGTGAAATTTTCTAAAAATTGGTATAAACAAAAAATGAAAATATCAAAATTACATGAGTATATCAAGAATTGTCGAAGAGATTTTTTGCATAAATTATCGAAAAAATTATCTGAAGATTATAATGCTGTGGTTGTTGAAAATTTGAATATGAAAGGGATGAGTCAGGCATTAAATTTTGGGAAAAGTGTAGGAGATAATGGATGGGGAATGTTTTTGAGGATGGTTGAGTATAAACTGATGTTTTTAGGAAAGCAATTTTTGAAGATAGATAAGTGGTTTCCATCGTCGAAAACTTGTAGTAAATGTGGAAACGTTAAAGAGGAGCTGAAATTATCAGAAAGAAGTTATAAATGTGAGTGCTGTGGAATTGAGATTGATAGAGATTATAATGCGGCACTGAATATAAGAGATGTTGGAAAAGAAATGTTGAAATATTAGGAAATAAAGAAACAGGGCAGGGACTGCCTGAAGAGCTTGGTAAATATATTTGGCTAGCAAAAGCAGATACTTCCCAAGAAGCTCCCGCTTCTAAAGGCGGGAGTAGTTCACTGTTAGAATTTGACATTGATGAAATTAAGAAAGCTGGATATGTATTGACAACGCCTATAATTGTTACTAATACTGATGAATATTTAGACGTACTTGAAATGAAAAAGGAAAATGTTGAATTTGGAGATGAATTAATTACAATTGTTAAGTAATTAGGTAGTTTTAAAAGTAAAATTACTAAAAAAATGAGTAATAAAATTCAAAAAATTTTGATATTTTATTAAAAATGATTTAAAATAAAAAAGAATAAAAAAGGTTAGAATTAAAATAAATGATTAGGAGGAGAAAAATGGCTAATAAAAGATTTCCAGAAGGATTTTTATGGGGAGGAGCTACTGCTGCAAATCAGCTTGAAGGAGCGTATAACGAAGGCGGAAAAGGATTATCGGTACAAGATGTAACTCCAAAAGGTGGAGCAAATGTTGATGGAGAAGTGCTGATTACGAAGGAGCCTACAGAAGATAACTTGAAATTAAAAGGGATTGATTTTTATCACAGATATAAAGAAGATATAGCTTTGTTTGCAGAAATGGGATTTAAAGTGTTTAGAATTTCGATTGCCTGGAGCAGAATTTTTCCAAAAGGGGATGAATTGGAGCCAAATGAAGAAGGGCTAAAATTTTATGATAACTTATTTGATGAAATGGCAAAATATGGGATTGAGCCACTTGTAACATTGTCACATTATGAAACACCGCTTCATTTAGCAAGAGAATATAATGGATGGACAAATAGAAAATTAATTGAATTTTTTGAAAGATATGCTCGTACAGTGTTTGAAAGATATAAAGATAAGGTAAAATACTGGTTGACATTTAATGAGATAAATTCTGTTTTACACGCTCCATTTATGAGTGGAGGAATTTCAACTGATGGAGAAGTGAAACCTACTAAACAGGAATTGTATCAAGCAGTTCACAATGAATTAGTAGCTTCTGCATTAGTCACAAAAGTTGGACATGAAATTAATCCAGATTTTAAAATAGGATGTATGATTTTATCAATGCCAGCTTATCCAATGACATCACATCCGCTTGATACATTAGCTGCAAGAGAATTTGAAAGAGAAAATTATTTATTTGCTGATGTGCATGTGAGAGGAAAATATCCAGCATACGCAAGAAGATATTTTAAAGAAAATAATATAAATATTGAATTTGCTGAAGATGATGAAAAATTATTAGCTGAAAATCCAGTTGATTTTGTATCGTTCTCATATTATGTGAGTGTTGCTGCGGCACATAATCCACAAGATTATCAAAGTGGAAAAGGTAATTTATTAGGTGGATTGAAAAATCCATATTTGGAAGCAAGTGAATGGGGATGGCAAGTTGATCCAGTTGGACTTAGAATTGTGTTGAATGATTTTTATGACAGATACCAAATTCCGTTATTTATTGTGGAAAATGGACTTGGAGCAAAAGATGTGTTAGTTGACGGGCCTAATGGACCAACTGTTGAGGATGATTATAGAATTGATTATTTGAGAAGACATTTGGAACAAGTGAGAGAAGCGATTAAAGATGGAGTGGAAGTGATGGGATATACTTCTTGGGGCTGTATTGACTTGGTTTCAGCTTCAACGGCTCAAATGAGTAAAAGATACGGATATATTTATGTTGACAGAAATGATGATGGAACTGGTTCATTAAAACGTTATAAAAAGAAATCATTTGACTGGTATAAAAAGGTAATTGCAAGTAATGGAGAAAATTTAGGTTAAGAGAAAGTGTCCGTAATTTTATGTAAACTCAAAATTATGGGCACTCTCAAAAATTCAGGAGTTTTAATAACTCCTGTTTTTTTATAAAATATTTATTGCTGTATGGCTAATTCCAGCAGTATCCTTTGTTATAATGATTTGCTTGTCAATTTCTTCTTTCAGTTCATTCACATGTGAAATTATTCCAATGAGCTTTTTGTCTGTTGAAAGACTTTTAAGCGCAGACATTGCCTGTTCCAATGTCGCTTCATCAAGCGTTCCAAATCCTTCATCAATAAATAAAGTTTCAAGCTGAATTCCGCCTGACATTTCCTGAACAACATCAGAAAATCCAAGAGCTAGTGACAATGATGCCAAAAATGATTCTCCACCCGAAAGCGTTGCAGCTCCTCTGACAGTTCCGTTGCGGTAGTCAAAAATATCCAAATTTAGTCCAACTTTAGAATTTCCAAAAGAACTTTTGCTTCTTTTTAATTCATATTTTCCATCTGACATCGCAAAAAATCTTTTATTTGCCTTAAAAAGTATTTTTTCAAAGTATTTTATATGAACGTAGGTTTCTAATCTTATTTTATCTTTTCCCGAAATTTTTCCTTGAATTGTGTCTAAAAGAGCTTTTAATAAAGTATTTTTTCTTTGAGCTTCTTTTAATTGACCAAGTTTTTCTTCATATTCACTTAAAATTTTTTGATTTATCGAAAGTTTAGAATTATTTTGTTGAAAAACTTCTGTTTGTGATTTCAATTTATTTTTTAGTGTTTCAAATTCTTGCAAAAGAAAGTCTATGTTAAAATCTTTATTTTTTTCAATTTCTTTTTTTAAATCAAAAATTTCTTTTTCCTGCAAAGCCAATTTTTTATCTAATTCATCAAATTGAGCTTTTTCATCTTTTATTTTTTTTCTAATTTTAAAAATTTCGTTTTCAAATTCTAAAATTTTATCTTTTGCAAACTCTTCATTTTCAAATTCAAGATTATTTTTTATTTTTTCAATATCTTTTTTGCAATTTTTCAAATCAGTTTCCAGCGAAGTCATTTCTTTTTCCAATTCAATCACATTACTTTTTTTATTTTCAATTTCTTTTTCTTTTTTTGGAATCTCTTCTTTCAAATTTTTTAGCTCTAAATTATTTTGTTCTTCAATTTTAATAAAATTTTGCAGTTCTTCTTTTTCTTTTAACAAAACTTTTTCTCTTTTTAAAAGTTCAATTTTTTCAGTTTCAAATTCAAAATTTTTCTTCGTTCGCTTTTCAATTTCAAGAACAACATTTTTAAAATTAGTATCTGCTTCCACTTTGAAAGAATTTGCCTTTGTCTTTTTTTCTAAATTTAATTTTTGAGAAGAATTTAGTTTTTCCAATTCTTCTTTTAATAATTTAATTTCTTTTTTACAATTTTCTTTTTCTTTTTCCCTATCTTTTTCTTTTTCAATCAAATCATCTATTTTTTTCATTTCATATTTCAAAGAAGAAAATTTATTAACTATCCATTCTCCAATTTTTTCTTTTTCAATATTTTCAATTTCAAAAAAATCTCTCAAATTTTTTTGTAAATTTTTTTTCTTGACTTCAATTTCTTTTAAAATTTCTCCACAATTTGCACTTAATTCATTCATTTTTAAAAATATTTCTTTGGATTTTTTTTCTTCTTCTTCCACTTCTTCCAAATTTATATTTTCAATTTCTAAAGTAAAAGCTGGTTTTGGATGAACTTTTGAGCCACAGACTGGGCAAGGTTTATTTTCAATTAAAGTTTTGGCAAGAAATCCAGCTTGATTGCTATTATAAATTTTTCTTAAATTTCGAGAAATTTTATTTTGACCTTCATAACTTTCTTGACTTTCTTTAAACTCTTTTAATTTCAAATTATATTCAATCGAAGTTTTGTCAATTTCAGAATTTAAAGTTTTTAGATTTTCCAAATTTTTTAAATCATTTGAAATTTTATTTTTTTTCAAAGAAAAATCTGCAAAATTTTTTTCAATCGTTTCAAATTTTGTAAATTCTTCTTCTTTATTTTTTAAAAGATTATTATTTTTTTTAATTTCATCTAAAATTTTATTTTCTATTTTTTCCAAATTTTGAACTTCAGCTTCGTAATTTTTTTTATTTTCTTTTTTCTCGCAATAATCTTCAAAAAGTTTTTTTAACTCTTCCAATTTTTCAATTTGATTTTTTAACTCTTTCAACTGACTTTCAAGTTTAAAAATATTTCTAGAAGATTTTTCCAAACTCTCCTTTTTCTCTTTTAAAATTTCCAATTTCTTTGATTCAAGTTCAATTTGATTTTTTAAATCATCTTTTTTATTTTCTTTTTCAAAAACCAATTTTTCCAAATCACTTTTTTCATCTTCTAAATTTTTTAATTCTGAATATTTCTCCAAATCATTTTTTATAATTTCTTTTCTCGTATTTAATTCATAAATTTTATTTTCTTCATTCGCATGTTTTTTCAAGTTTTTTTTATAATTTTCAAAATTAATTTCTTCTTCTGATTTTTCTTTTTTTAATTCTTCTAATTTTTCTTTTTTTATTTCAATTTCTTTCGCAATGTCCAAATTTTTTTCTACAATTTTTTTATTGGTTTCAATATCTTCAATTCCGCTTTTCAACTTTTTATTTTTTTCTTCTTGAAACAAAATTAATTCATTCAAAAATTCAGAAAAATCTATATTTTTTTTATTTTCTTCAAAAAAATCTGACTCAAAATCTTTGCTACATTCCACTCTTTCTTTAAAACTTTTTATCTGTTCCGTCAGAAGTTTATCTTCGTCTTCAACTTTTTTATATTTTTCCTTCATTTTTTTTTCTAAAGTTTCATAATTTGCCGTTTTAAAAATTTCTCTAAAAATACTTTCTTTCTCGGGAGTTTTAGCAAACAAAAATTTTGCAAAAGCTCCTTGCGCAATCATGCAAATTTGTCTAAATTGAATCTCATTAACTCCCAGAATATCTTTTATTTTTTCATTCACTTCATTTTTTTTAGTTAAAATTTTTCCATTTGGCAGATGAAATTCAACTTTTGAAGCTTCAGTTACAGTTTCAAATTTTCCCCTTTTTGACTTTCTTTCATAAGACGGATTTCTTTTAATATAATAAATTTTATTTTTGTAGGAAAATGTGAGTTCTACAAATGTTGGTATATCTTCTTGCGCATATTTGGATCTTAAAGTTGAAACTTCGTCAATTTTACCGCTCGGACTCCCAAAAAGTGCAAAACTGATTGCATCAAAAATAGTAGTTTTCCCAGCACCAGTTTTTCCCGTGATTAAATAAATTCCATCATTTCCCAGTTTTTCAAAATCAATTTCTTCTTTCCCGCCATAAGATTTAAAAGCAGAAATTTTAAGTTTCAAAGGTCTCATAATTCTACCTCCCAAATTTCACCAATTAAATTTTTCATTATTTCTTCTTGTTCCGCAGTCATCTTCTGATTATTTTGCAGTTCATAAAATTCTGAAAAAACTTCAAATGGATCTCTTTTTTTAATTTTTTCAAAATCAATTTTATTATATTTCTGAGTTCTTTTGTTGTCGTAGTCTAATTTTAAAATATTTTCATAAATATCTCGTAGTTTTTGCAGCGCATTTGGAACTTCATTTTCATCAGTCAAAGTCATGGAAATATAATTTTTTGTATTTATATCGCAATAAAAAGAATTTTTTGTAATTTCCTCGAAAGTCCCTTTTATGACTTGCATATCACGCAGCGGCACAAGCGAAACAATTTCTGTCTTAAAGTCATCTTTTGAATTTATTTCCACAATTGTGACTGATTTTTCTACATTTACTTCAGAAAGCGAATATTTCAATGGAGAACCACAATATCTGATTCTTTTCTTTTCCCCAATACTATAAGCTTTGTGAATATGTCCCAAGGCAACATAGTCAAAATCACAAAAAATCTCAGCACTTATGTTGTCAAGTCCACCGACATTTTTTTCTTCAAGTTCACTTTGAGAAGTTTCAGTCACAAATTGATGTGCAATTAAAATATTTCTTTGGGAAACATCAATATTCATATTTTTTACAATTAATCTTGCCGCATCGTCATAAGAATTTATTTCTTCATCCAAAAAAAATTTTTTCACATTCATAGGTTTTAAAAACGGCATCAGATAAAAGTTAATTTTGCCATTTTCATCAGACAATGTATATTTTGAAATTTTTCCATCAAAGACAGGTGAAATATAAATTTTTCCAAATTTCATAACTTTTGCTCCAAACGAAAGTCTTTCCGCCGAATCGTGATTTCCACTAATTATAAATGTACTAATTTCTCTTTTAGAAATTTCAAAAATAAAATCATCCAAAAGTTCGATAGCTTCTATCGTTGGCACAGTTTTGTCATAGACATCTCCCGCAATTATAACGGCGTGAGGTTTCACATCGTCCATAATTTCCAAAATTTTCTTCAAAATAAATTTCTGATCTTCAATCATCGAAAACTCATTAATTTTTTTCCCAATATGCAAATCAGCCAAATGTAATATTTTCATTAAATTTCCCCCATTTTCATTTTTTATAATTATACAATAAAATTAGCAATTTAAAAATAATTTTTTATAATTTAAATATAAAATAAAAAGAACTAATTTTTAAAAAATACAAAAAATTAGCTCTTAAATTATCAAAATATGAATATTTTTTATTTTACTTTTTTAAATTACACTCCATAAATTTTTAACAGTTCTTCCATTTCTTTTTTTTCTTCCATTTGATGAACTCTTCTGATTGACAGTGCAATTGATTTTTTCTTGTCGTTTATATCAGTAATTATCGCAGTAACTTTATCTCCCACATTAAAACTTTCAGAAATATTTTTTAAGAAATGCTCTGATAATTCTCTTTTTGGAATAATTCCATTAAATCTGTCAGTCAATTTAACTAATATAAAATTTTCAGTTATTTCTTCAATTTGAGTATTTACAATATTTCCAACTTTATATTGCTCTGTCACTTCAGCCCAAGGAGATTTTGTAAGCTGTTTTATGCTTCCAGCCAATTTTTTCTCAATTTTATCCATTACAATTATTTTAAATTCAACTTCATCGCCAACTTTGTAGGATTTTTTCTCGCTCTTATTCCAAGAAAATTCATTTTTATGGATAAATGCTTCAATTCCTTCTTCAATTTCCACAAAAATTCCATAATCCTGAACATTCACGACTTTTCCTTTTAAAGCCTGAGTCAAATCATAATTATTTTCAAGATTTTCCCATTTTTCATCAAAAATCGCTTTAACGCTCAAGGAAATTCTATTTTTTTCATCGTTAAATCCAATAATTTTAGATTTAATAATATCGCCAACTTTATATTTTGACGCCAAATTTGAAACTTTTTTGTAAGCCAAATCCGTGATGTGAAGTAGCCCATCCACATCCTTTTCAACTTCGATAAGAAGCCCAAAATCAAATATTTCAGAAATTGGTCTCTCCAAAACATCACCAATTTTATATTTTTCTTTCACTTTTTCCCAAGGATTTTCAACTAATTGTTTTACACTCAATTTTACATTTCTTTTAGCGCTCTCAATTTCAATAATTTTTGCTTCAAATTCGTCACCAACTTTATAGTTTTTCAATTCTTTTGCACCTTTATTCCAAGCAAGTTCACTAAAGTGCACAAATCCTGAAATATCATTTCCCAAAATATTTCCAACAATTCCAAAATCAAGAATTTCTGTCACTTTAACTTTTACAGTATCTCCAATTTTATGTTTTTCTTCAAAAGTTTCCCAAGGATTTTGCGAAAGCTGTTTTATGCTCAATTTTAATTTATTTTTTTCCGTATCTTTTTCAATAACTTTTGCACTAATTTCGTCATTTATTCCAAATTTTTCAACCAAGTCGTCAACTGGATTCCAAGAAATTTCTGAAATATGAACAAATCCATTTACAGCTCCCAAATCCACAACAAGTCCAAAATCCAACACCTCTTTAATTTTACCAGTCACAATATCACCGACATTTATTTTTTCAAAATATTTTTCTTCTTCAATTTTAATTAAATCGCTTCGAGAAATCATGATTTTATTCTTATCTTTTTCTTTTATCAAAAATTTAAATTTTTGTCCAGTATAATCCTTATCTTTTTCAAGTCTAGCAAGTGAAAATGGCAAGAATGCTTCATTTTTTCCAATTTTTACGATATAGCCACCTTTGATTTTTTTAGAAATTTCCCCCGTAACAATGTCATTTACATTATACGAAGCAAATTCTTTAGCTTTGTCCAATAAAAATTTTGAAACAATGATACTGTTTTCATCTTCTCTTATAAACTTAACTTCAATTTTATCTCCAATATTAAAATCTTCAATTTCACGAACCAAAATTCTTCCTTCCTTTTTAGAATTTAAGTCTAAATATCCAAATTCAATTTCCTTTCTTGAAATCATGCCCTCGATTATATCGCCTTTTTTTCTTTCTTCCGGCAAATAATCAGGAAGCATTTCTTCAAATAAATTTTTTTCGCTCATAATCTTCCTCTCTTTTTTACAATTTTTATGTACTTATTATATCATACTTACGAACTGTCGACAATTACTAAATTTTTTCAAAAAAAAAGTGGCAAAATGCCACTTTTATAAATACTATACTAATTCAATAATTGCTAATTCAGCTGAATCTCCTCTTCTAACTGCTGTCTTAATAATTCTAGTGTATCCACCGTTTCTATCAGCATATTTTGGAGCGATTTCATTAAAGATTTTTCCAACTGCTTCTTCA
Source organism: Leptotrichia rugosa (assembly GCF_041200005.1). NCBI lineage: Bacteria > Fusobacteriati > Fusobacteriota > Fusobacteriia > Fusobacteriales > Leptotrichiaceae > Leptotrichia > Leptotrichia rugosa. The sequence continues at coordinate 78,814 of NZ_CP165644.1, read as the reverse complement.
TTTCTTAAAAAAGCGAAGGCTTGTCTTCTCAAATGCACTCTTCTTGCAGCATCAGTTGAGTTATTATATTTTTTTCCTAAAGTTATAGATTTTTCAACAAATTTTCTCAATTCTTTAGCTCTTGTAACAGTAGTTTCAATTTGTTCAGCTTTTACTAGAGAAATTGTCATATTTTTAAGCATAGCTAATCTATGGTCAGTTCTTCTCCCTAACTTTCTATATGATTTATTATGATTCATTTTCCCTCCTCGTCAAAAGTTTTAGTTAAATTTTTTAATTTTCTTCGTTAGTCGAAACATGTTCGCTTAGGTCATAACCAAGCTCTTTCATTTTATCAATAATTTCATTCAAAGACTTTTTACCTAAATTTTTTATTTTTAACAGTTCATTATAGCTCATTGAAGTCAAGTCAGAAATTGTATTGACTCCAGCTTTTTTCAAGCAATTATAAGAACGAACAGTAAAGTCTAATTCTTCAATTTTCATATCTTCGACACTAGATTCAGATTCGTTGCTCGCTACAACTGTTTCCACTTCCTCTTCACGATATTTACTCATACTGTTTCCAATATTTGCAAATGGTTCTATGTGCCAAGTTAATAATTCTACTGCATAAGACAGCGCATCTTTTATTTCAATACTTCCGTCAGTTGCAACTTCTAAAATTAATTTATCGTAATTTGTAACCCTTCCGACCATTGTGTCTTCCACAGTATAATTTACTCTTTTAATAGGCGTATAGATTGCATCTACTGCCAAATATCCAATTGGCCATCCATCTGTATTGATTTCATCTGAAATTACAAATCCTTCTCCAGAATCTACAAGAAATTCCATATTGATTTCTTTATCAACTGTAACAGTCATTATAATTTGATCTGGATTTATAATTTTTAAGCCAGGTTCCATCTTTATATCGGCGGCTGTTATTACAGCAGGTCCCTTTACAGATAAACTCATTTTTTTCTCACCTGGCTCATCAGCTTCTACAACGATTTCTTTTATATTTAAAATAATGTCTGTAACTGCTTCCTTTACACCTTCTATTGTAGAAAACTCATTTAAAACCCCATCAATTTTAATTCCTTTTATTGCTGTTCCCGGTATTGAAGATAATAATATTCTTCTAAGTGCATTTCCAATAGTATTTCCATAACCTCTGTATAAAGGCTCTAATGTATATTTTGCTGTGTAATTATCTGTTTTTTCTTCTGTTAATTTAACATTTTTAGCTATTTTTTCAATTTTTAACAAAGCTAATTCATCTCCTTCGAACAAAATATTATTATCTAGAGTAATACTCGATAATCATTGCTTCATCAATTTCGAAGTCAACAGCATCTCTTCCTGGATTCTCCATTACTCTTGCAGTTAATGAACCTTCTTCAAGTGATAACCATCCTGGAACTGTTTTTTGTCCAACAGATTCTTTGATAATAGCTAATTCTTTTGAATCTTCTTTTACAGTAATAACATCACCTTGTTTTACTCTGTAAGAAGCGATGTCTACTCTTTTCCCGTTAATTAAAATATGTCCGTGACTTACGATTTGTCTTGCTTGTCTTCTTGTCCCACCAAATCCTAGTCTGTAAATTACATTATCTAATCTTCTTTCTAAATATTGAAGTAATAATTCCCCTGTTACTCCTTCTTTTCTTGTTGCTTCTTCATATAATTTATAAAATTGTTTTTCTTGAACTCCATAAACAAATCTTGCTCTTTGTTTTTCTCTTAATTGTATTCCATATTCAGTTAATTTTCTATTTGCGTTTGGTCTAATATTTCTATTTGACTTTTTATTTACTCCTAGAACGCTTGGATCTAAGCCAAGATTTCTACATTTTTTCAAAACCGGCTGTCTATTTCTTGCCATTTATCTATTTCCTCCTTAGTTTTTAAAATTACGGTCTTCTCTTTTTAGGTGGTCTTGCACCATTATGAGGCACTGGAGTTATATCAACTATTCTTGTTACTTCTAATCCAGTTGCTTGAATTGATCTTATAGAAGCTTCTCTTCCAGATCCTGGTCCTTTTATTTTAATTTCGATTTGTTTCATTCCATTTTCAATTGCAACTTGTGCTGCTTGTTCAGCTGCTATTTGAGCTGCGAATGGAGTTCCCTTTTTAGTTCCTTTGAACCCTGAAGTCCCTCCTGATTTCCAGATTACTACTTTTCCTTCTGCATCTGTAATTGTTACAACAGTATTATTGAAAGTAGAGTGTATATATGCTATCCCATTAGGAATGTTTTTTAATTTTTTCTTTTTTGAAACTGCTGGTTTTTTAGCCACTTATGGTTTCCTCCTTAACTTAATAATTTATTATTTTTTCTTAGCGATTGCCATTTTTACTGGCCCTTTTCTTGTTCTTGCATTCGTTTTAGTTTTTTGTCCTCTTACAGGTAAACCGTTTCTATGTCTTAATCCTCTGTAACTTTTTATATCAAGTAATCTTTTTATATTAAGTCTGATTTCTTTTCTCAATTCACCTTCAACTTTATATTCTTCCACAAAGTTTCTGATTTTTGCTACTTGTTCTTCTGTTAAATCTTTAACTCTGGTGTCTTTGTCAACACCTGCTTTTTCTAAAATTTTGTTTGAAGTGCTTTTTCCAATTCCAAAAATGTAAGTTAATGAAATTTCTACTCTTTTATTTCTTGGAATATCTACTCCCGCTATTCTAGCCAAATTGTTTCCTCCTCGTTTTTGATATTTTTAATCTTCTTCAATATGCCCTCACAAATGCTATAAGGAATAAGCTCTACAGCTAAACATACTTTTACAATTTTTATTTTAAATATCTTTAAAAGTCTTATAATAAAAATTTTTAATCAGTTTGTTTTTAACTTTTTTCGCCCTAAATATTTTAAAAAATATTAATTATCCTTGTATTTGTTTGTGTTTAGGGTTTTCGCATATTACTCTTACTTTTCCGTGACGCTTAATAACTTTACATTTGTCACACATAGGTTTTACTGAAGCTTTTACTTTCACTAAAAACCCTCCTTCCAGATTTTATTTTTTTCTATATACAATTCTACCCCTCGATAAATCATACGGAGAAACTTCAACCGTAACTTTATCCCCTGGTAAAATTTTTATATAGTTCATTCTCATTTTTCCTGAGATATGTCCTAAAACTTCGTGTCCATTTTCAAGCCTTACTTGAAACATCGCATTTGGCAACGCCTCGATTATTTCACCTTCTAGCTCAAGAACATCCTGTTTTGCCATTGAAAATCACCTCGGATCCTTTTTATTGTATCAAATTTTAAAAAAATTGTCCAGTAAATTTTTTTGTACTCCAAATCTACTTATACTAATTCTTAGTTTATCATATATTGATATTTTTTTCAACAAAAAAATTTTAGAGAAACAAGTTGAGATATAATTTAACTAACAAAATAATTTTGAAATAAAAAAAGTAAGTTAAAATTTTAACAAAGTTTTTGTATAACAATTTTATTTGTAAAAATAAGAGATTTCTTGCCAAATTTTATTAAATTGATTTGACTATATTTCTAAAAAATTGTATAATTTTTTTAAAATGATGGTAAAGAAATGGGTGAAAAATTATGATGACTTTAAAGGAAGTTCAATATTTAATTAAACATATTGAACAGGGGACTCTGGAAGAAAAAGAAGACTTGCGAAATGAAAGAGAAAAGAAGGACAATATTCAGAGAATTGTCTTAAAATTGATTGAAGAATTTGGGGAACTTGCTGAAAATATTAGAAAAAACACGAGATTTAATGGAAAAAATATCAAAGGAACTATCGAAGAGGAAGTTTTTGATGTGTTTTATTACACAATTGCCATCGCTAATGAATACGGGATTGAATTGGAAAAGGTGTTTGAGATTAAAGATAAAATTAATCAGGAAAAATATGAAAGAGAATTTAGTTTGGAAGAAGGAAGAGAAAATTATAAAAAAAAGATTTACAAGAAAAGTGAATATTAAAATAATCGGAATGAGCGATGTTCACGGAAGAGTTTTGCCTTGGAACTACGCCGCTGACGAAGAAGACAATTCGGGTTCTTATGCGCAAATTTCCACTTATGTTAAAAAATTGAGAAAAAATAATAAAAATGTTCTTCTCATGGAAGTTGGAGATGCCATTCAAGACAACTGGATTGAATATTTTGCAAATGACAAAAGACATCCGATTCCGCAAATATTAAATTATATGAAATGTGACATCTTTGTGCCAGGAAATCACGAGTTTAACTTTGGAATGCCAATTTTGACAAATATTTTAAAAGATATGAAAGCAAAAAAATTACTTGCAAATTTATTTTATAACGACAAAAACAAAAATAACTTCAATTTATCCAAAGATAAAAAAAGATATTTGGACGCTACGACAATTATTGAAGAAGATGGCGTAAAAATAGGAATTATTGGACTTTCAACGCCTATGTCACAAAAATTTGAAGAAGATACGGGGTTTTTGAAGGATTTTCACTTTGTGCCTGCAATTTCCGAAACGAAAGAACAAATTAAAAATTTGAAAAAACGAGGTGCAAATGCGATAGTTGTCGTTGCTCATATGGGAATTGACAACGAAAACAGCATAGCCGAAACTGGCGTGAGAGACCTTGCAAATGCTGTGCCTGAAATAGATGTCATCTTAGCTGGGCATATGCACCAAAATGTATCTAAAAATATTATAAACGGCGTTCTTATCACAGAACCGCACAGATATGGAACAGTTGTTTCTGAAATTGATTTGAAATTTAATATAAATGGAAAAAAAGTGGAACTTTTGGATAAAGACTCAAAAACGGTTTCTGTTGCAAAAGAAGAAGCCGACAAAGTAGTAGAAAAAATCTATAAACCCTATCACGACAGACTTCGTAAGATTGCTGACGAAAAAATCGGAGTTGTGCTAAATGATATGGTGCCACAAGGAAAAATTTGTGGAGTCTCAATTTCATTTCTAAAAGATACTGGTATGTCGTCGTTTATTACCGATGTGGAAAAATATTACAGTAAAGCCGAAGTTGTTTCATTTTCTTACGACTATGAAAATCTAAAACTTAATAAAGGCGAAATAAAGAGAAAAGACATTGTTTATAACTACAGATATACTGGAGGAGATGTAACTGTCTTTGAAATGACTGGAGCACAATTAAAAAAATATATGGAATGGTCAGCCGACTACTTTGACACAATAAAAAAAGGCGATAAAAACTATCGTTACAACGAAGAAAGAGCAAATTTAAAATATGTTACTTTCGACATTTTTGGCGGAGTAAAATACAAAATTGACTTAAGAAATCCGAAAGGTCAAAAAATTACAAATTTGACGCTTGAAAATGGAAAAAAAATTACTCCCGAGATGAAAATAAAAGTTGGGATGAACTTTTACAGATTTGAGCAATTAATAAAAAAAGATGGCATATTTGAAGAAGAAGATATAAAAATGCTGTGGTCGTCTAAAGATGAGGTTGGATCAGAAAGCGGAACTATTCAAAATATGATGATAGATTATATTAAAAAAGTTAAAAATGGTGTAATTGATGGAAAAAGTCATGATAACTGGGAAATAATTGGACTTTAAAAATTTAAATAAAATATGAAATAACAAAAATGGTCAAAAATTTAACTTAATTGACCATTTTTTTATTATTTTACTTTTTAAAAATTTTATACAAGTTTTCCAAAATAAGCAATTAAGAAGAAAATTGCAAATCCTGAAAGGTAAATTAATCCTACAACAGAAAGCCAGTATAATGCTCCTGAAACTTTGTGCTTTCCCGTTTTAACAAGTTGCAAGTTCAACCATGCGAAAACTGGTGTTGAGATAAATGAAGCGATCATTGCAAAACGCATCATTTTAGCAACATTCCCTGAGAACAAAAGCACGATTAAAATACCGATTATTGAAGTTACTGTAAACCAGATATTAAGAGCTTTTTGCGAAGATTTTTCTTTTCCTAAAAGAATACGCAATGCTTCATCGTTTGCACGAGAATATCCATCAATAACTGTAATTGTTGTTCCGAAAAGACACATAAACGCAATAAATGCAATAAGCAATCTTGACCATGAACCAATTTCAGACATATACATTTTTATAAGTTGTGCGATATAAGCGGCACTTGCTGGTTTTACTTTTTCCGGTGAACCGTATTGGATTAATGCTCCAAGTGCTAAAAAGATAACTGCAAGAATAGCTGTCCCAATATACCCAACATTAAAATCAAATAATCCATCTTCATATGAAACTTCTGATGTACGTTTCTTTTCTTCCAGCCACATTGAATTTATTGCTGAAATTTCTATTGGTGCAGGCATCCAACCCATTAATGATATAATAAATGGAAGTGCTGCAAGATTCCATGGTGAAGGTGCTACAAAATTTGCTGGAATATGACGGCCACCTTTAATAGCGGCGATGATTACTGCGATTGTTGTTGCTAATGTTAAAGTAATCATAACAAATTTTGAAATTCCATCTAGAACGCTATATCCTCCAAGGATTATCATTGCCCAAATTAAAATTATTAATATTATTGTGATTTGCCCAACTGAAATTCCCCAACTTTTTGGAATGATATTCATCATAATTGCTCCTGTAAGAATACCTACAGCTGCTGTATTTACCATTGCTGAAAATACATTTAGTATGAAAAATATCCAAAGATAAGCTTTTCCTCTGTTGCTATATCCTTCAACCAAGCTTTTTTCTGTATTCAGTGTATATTGAACACCAAATCTAAAGAATGGATACTTAAACAAGTTTACTAAAATAACGACAAGAAGTAATTGCCATCCGTAAATTGCTCCCGCTTGTGCCGATGATACGATGTGTGAACCTCCTACAGCTGCTGATGCCATAAGGATACCACATCGCTTTCAATTTTGTTTTCCAAGTTGAATTTGTTTCTAAATTTGTTTCTGTAATTTCTGTACTCATTTTTACATCTCCTAACTTAGTTTTTAATTATAGTAAATATAATATACCAAATTCAACTAAATGTCAATTTTTTAAATTAAATTTTTAGGTAATCTTAAAGTTGTATTAATTTAATTTGTTCAATTCTAAATTTCAATTCTTCAAAATCTATAATTCTTGCTTGTCTATGAATTTCTTTTTTTTCATAAAAAAGGAGAACAGCGGGAACAGAAAAAAGCGATAGTTGACCTACAGCCTTTTTTACTTTTGTCGCATCAATTTTATAACTTTTTATATTTTCTCTTTCTGCAATTTCTTTAATTTTTGGAAAGTCCGCTTTGCAAACACTGCAACTTGGACTTGAAATATAAAGCAAGAATAATTTTTTATCAGCAATAATTTCTCTTAATTTTTCATAATTTAGTATTTCTTCCATTTTTAACTTTAACCTCAAAATTATAAACTGTGTTCTACTAAATATTCTTCTGCATCAAGAGCAGCAATTGCTCCATTTCCCGAAGCAACTATCGCCTGTTGGTATCTAGCGTCACACACATCTCCCGCGGCAAAGATTCCAGGAATATTTGTCTTGGAAGATTTCCCTTTTGTCAAAATATATCCACTTTTATCCAATTCAACAGCATTTCCTAAAAATTTTGTATTCGGATTTCGTCCAATTGCCACAAAGATTCCGTCTGTTTTTAAAACTTCTGTCTTACCAGTTTTATTATTTATCAATTCAATTCCTGTAACTTTTCCATCAGACAAAACTTTTTTAGGAGTGTAATTCAATTTCCATGCGATTTTTTCATTGTCTTTAGCTCTTTTTTGCATAATTGCTGATGCTCTTAATTCATCTCTTCTGTGAACAATTGTCACTTTTGTCGCAAATCTTGTAAGAAAAGTTGCTTCTTCCATCGCAGTGTCTCCTCCGCCAATTACAACGACTTCTTTTCCACGGTAAAAAAATCCGTCACAAGTCGCACAAGCGCTTACTCCTCTTCCAATATTTTCCTTTTCATTTTCAATTCCCAAATATCTTGCACTCGCACCAGTTGATACGATTATAGTTTTCGCTTCAATAATATTTTTGTTGTCCAAGTGAATTTTAAAAGGTCTTTCGTTATACTCGATCTCTTTTACTTGTGCTTGTAAAAATTCCGCTCCAAATTTTTTTGCTTGAGATTTTATATTTTCTATCAATTGTGAGCCGTCAATTCCTTCAGGAAATCCTGGAAAATTTTCCACTTCAGTCGTAGTCGTAAGCTGCCCTCCTGGCTCCATTCCATTTATAATAATACTTTTTAATCCTGCCCGTCCCAAATAGATTGCAGCTGTAAGTCCAGCTGGTCCAGAACCTATAATTACTGAATCGTATAACATTTTTCTCTCCTTTTCTAAAAAAAGAAAAATTACAAATAAAGATAATTTCTCAAATTCATAATTTTTCTTCCAATTTTTTTGATTTTTTTTAAACTTAAATTTTGATTTTAATTTTTATTTTGATTTTTTCTATAACGCTCCATTTATTTTTTCATACAAAGTTTCTTTCGATTGAAGTCCCACCATAACTTCCAATGGTTTTCCATCTTTAAATAAAATCAATGTAGGAATACTTTGGATTCCAAATTGTTGTGCTAACTCCAATTGTTCGTCAACATTTACTTTTCCAACTTTTGCCTTTTCTCCCAATTCATTTGACAACTCTTCAACTATAGGAAGCTGCATTTTACAAGGTCCGCACCAGCTTGCCCAAAAATCTACCAAAGCTACTCCGTTTGAAATTGTTGCTTCAAAATTATCTTTATTTAAAGTTATTGCCATAAAACATCGCCTCTTTCTTTTATTATTATTTTATTTTCTTAAATTTTATAGTTTATTTTTTCCAAAAATTATGATATACTGATTTTAGAAATTCAACTATTCAATTAACTAATTGAATAATATCATATTTAAAAAACTTTGTCAACAATTTTATTTAAAAATAAAAATATATTTAATAAAAAATTTTATAAAAAAGAGGTTGATTATGGATAAATTATGTGAAAAATACAAAAACAGCCTTTACAGCGGACTGTCAAAAATTGGGAAATGTCTGTCAAGTGACAAGCGGATTGAAATTTTGGATTTGCTCTCGCAAGGGAAAAAAACTGTGGAAAAAATTGCTCGTGAAACTGGGATGACAATTGCAAACACTTCTCGCCACTTGCAAATATTGAAAGATGGAAATTTGGTTTCTTGTGAAAAAAAGAAAAATTTTGTCGTCTATAAAATTGCCAATGAAAAAATTATCGATTTGGTTTATCTTCTGATAAATGTCGGTGAAACACAGCTTTCCGATGTACAAAAAATTCACGACGAATTTTACGAAAAATGTTGCAAAACAAAAATTTTAACCGTTGAAAAAGCGCAAAAAATGGTTGAAGAAGAAAATGTTGTAATAATTGACTTGCGACCAGAAGATGAATTTAATTCACAGCATATTGAAAATGCAATAAATATCCCAATGAAAATTTTAGAAGAAAACTTGGAAGATTTGCCAAAAGATAAAAAAATAATCGTCTACTGCCGTGGAAGAAACTGCGCCTATGCCAATATTGCTGCAAAAATATTGAATAACAACGGTTTTTGCGCATATAGCTTAAATCAAAGCTACTATGAATGGAATAAAGCCAAAATATAAAAAAAAATTTTTATAAAAACCCAAAATTTTTCGTGATTTTTTTATAAAATTATACTATAATTTAAATATAAAAAAATATTGGAGGAATTTTCTATGAAAAAATTGTTTTTATTAGCGCTAACAATCACAATATTTGCAGCTGCACAAAACGTCGCAACAGCAAAAGCGACTAAAAATAAAAAAAGCACTAGCTCAAATTTTGAGTTAAATGTTGCCCACATCAACGACCATCACTCGCATCTGGAAGAAGAAAAAATGCCATTAAAATTAGGAGACCAAACTGTTACAGTAAATATCGGCGGAATGGCCAGAATGGCTCAAGCGATTGATGAATTCAGAAAAGAAAACAAAAATACTCTTGTTCTACATGCAGGAGATGCACAAACAGGAACTCTTTATTTCACATTATTCGAAGGAAAAGCGGACGCAAATATAATGAACGAAATCAAATTTGACGCATTCACATTGGGAAATCACGAATTTGATGATGGAAATAAAGGATTAAAAGGATTTTTAGATGTTCTAAAAGTTCCAGTTGTTTCAGCAAATGTCGTACCTGATAAAGGAAGCATCTTAGAAAATAAATGGAAACCTTACATCATTAAAAATATAAATGGCGAAAAAGTTGCAATTATTGGAATCGAAGTTGTGAAAAAAACTAAAGAATCTTCAAGCCCTGGAGATGACATAAAATTTTACGACGAAGTGGAAACAGCAAGAAAATATGTAAAAGAAGTTCAAAATAAAGGAATTAACAAAATAATCCTTCTTTCCCATGCAGGATACGAAAGAAATCTTGAAATTGCAAAAAAAGTTGAAGGAATTGATTTAATCGTATCAGGAGACACACACTATTTATTGGGTTCTCAATTTGAACAATTTGGACTAAAAGTGGCAGATCCTGATTATCCAAAAAAAATTGACCACGCTAACGGTGAACCAACTTATGTAGTAGAAGCTTGGTGTTATGCTTATTTACTTGGTCAATTAAAATTAGACTTTAATCAAAAAGGAGTTGTTACAAATGTTGTAGCAAATCCACAACTCTTAATCGGAGATAACTTTTTCGAAGTAAAAGATAAAGACAATAAAAATGTTCAATTGACTGGAGCAGAAAAAGATAAAGTTGTTAAATTTGTAAATGAAAATAAAAATATTAAATTCGTAAAAAATGAACCTCAAGCTGAAAAATTATTAGAAGGTTACAAAAAAGAAAAAAATGAAATGGGTAAAAAATCAGTTGGAAAAATTTTAGATAAAATTCCAGGTGGTTCTGAAAACCGTATTCCAGACGCAAAAAATCCAGAAGGTTCTCTTGCAACAACTCTTGTCATGGAATCAGTTTTAGATAAATTAAAAACTATTGGAACTAGAAATATCGACTTTGTCATTGGAAATGCCGGAAATATAAGAATTACTCTGGAACCAGGAGAATTTAACTATGACCTTGCGTATACTTTGCTTCCTTTTGCCACAAATACAATTTATACGCTTGAAATCAAAGGTTCAGAAGTAAAACAGGTGCTTGAAGATGCGATAGATTATTCACTTACAGGTGGTTCAACTGGATCATTCCCTTATGGTGCAGGAATCAGATATGAAGCTACAAAAGCGGGAAAACTTGGAACAAGAGTCAAAAAAATCGAAGTACTTGACAGAAAATCAAATGAATGGGTTCCAATTGACGCAAATAAAACTTATGTAATGGGAACAAATTCATACATTGCAAGTGGAAAAGACGGTTACAAAACTCTTGGTGAAATCATAAAAACTCGTGGTGGAACAAATACATATTTAAGCGACGTCCCTATTTTTATTGACTATGTAAAAGCTAAAAAAGAAATTTCAAGACCAAAAAGCTCAAATGTAATTTTTAAATACTAAAAAAATTAGGAGTACAAAATTGTACTCCTTTTTTCAACTAATTATTTAACTATTTTTAACACATCTAAAAATTCTATATCCAGCTTCAATCACAAGCGTGGTACAATTTCCAAAAAGTTCTTCCAATTTTTTTTTCGTACTTTTAGCTCCGTGTTTAGTTTGAATCACGCAGTAAAATTTCCCATTTTTGTTCAAATGAAAAAAACTTTTTTCATAAATTTCAAAAATCACTTGCTTTCCTGCTCTAATCGGGGGATTGGACAGAATCACATCGAAATTTTCAGAAATATTGTCAAACACAAAAGATTTTCTAACTTCAAAATCATCTGTCCTATTATTTTTTTGTATATTTTTTTTTGTCAATTCCAGCGCTCTCTCATTGACATCCGTCGATAAAATTTTTGCTTTTTCAAAAAATCTTTTTACAACAACGGAAACAACGCCATATCCGCAACCAATATCCAAAATTTGAATATTTCCCAATTTTTTATTTTCATTCAAAAAAGTCCGCAACATCACATCAGTCCCAAAATCAACTTTTGTCTTTGAAAAAACTCCATTGTCAGTCAAAAACTCAAACTTTTCATTTTTAATTTCATAATTTATTATTTTTTTTACTGATTTCACATCTTGCACTTCAGAAAAATAATGGCTCATTTTGTCTATTTTTCCTCCTTATTTCACAAATAAATTACTCATCTCTTTGTAAATAACTATTCTTTTTACCGCTTCTCCAAAAATCTTAGCAGTTGATAAAACAGTAAGTTTTTCAAAATATTCATCTTCTCTTAACTCAATTGTGTCTGTTACGACAACTTCTTTAATTACAGATTCCTTTAGTCTTTTTACCGCATAATCTGAAAATACCGCATGAGTCGCACAGCAATACACTTCTGTTGCACCGTTTTTAATTAACGCATCTGCTGCATTACAAACTGTTTTTCCTGTATTAATCATATCGTCAATCAAAATGACCTTTTTACCATATACATCTCCAATTAAATTTTCAACTTCAAATTCTCCATCTCCATTTTTTCTCTTTTCCACAATCGCAAGTGGCACTTCAAGCCATTTGGCAAAACCTCTTGCCCTTTTTAGTGAACCTATGTCAGGTGCCACAACAACGACATCTTCACTTTGAGAAAATCCTTTTTTTTCAAAATATTTTGCCAAAATCGGAAGCGGTTCCATATGATCCACTGGAATGTCAAAAAATCCCTGTACTTGTCTTGTATGTAGTTCCATCGTCACAATTCTTGTTGCTCCAGCGGCAACCAACAAATTTGAAATTAATTTTGCAGTGATTGGATCATGTGGATTTATCGTCCTATCTTGTCTCGCATATCCAAAATACGGAATAATCGCTATAATTTCTTTAGCAGATGCCCTTTTTAGCACATCTATAAAAATCAAAAGTTCCATCAAATTTTCATTCACTTTCCCTGCAGTCGACTGCACAACAAAAACTTTACTCCCTCTCACACTCTCAAGCGATTTTGTAAATATTTCCCCATCTGAAAATTTTTGAATCTTATTTTTTGAAAGCGGCAGTCCCACATAATCCGCTATTTTTTGCGCCAATTTTTTTGCCGAAGAACCAGCAAATATTTTTACATCATTTTCCTTAAATTTTTTAGCTTCCATCATCAAAACTCCTTTTATTTATCTTTTTTATAGACTCTCACATAATCAACTTTCATCTCTGTCGGAAAATCCACATCTCCATCGCTTCCAGTCTGATTTTCAAGCGCTACATTTATCATAATAAAATATGGCTGATTATAAGGATTTCTTCCTGCTTTTTTCTCCATTTCCTTCATAGTTCTCTTTTTATAAACTCTTCCATTAAATAGCCACTTTATCTCTTTAGAATCCCATTCGACAGCATAAGTGTTAAATTGCGTCAAATCTTCATTTTTTTTAATTTTTTCATCATTTTTATCAAACATTTCGTATCTATTTTCTGTTGTCTTTAAAACATGCGCTGTTCCAGTTACCCTCGACAAATCAGAACCATAAATCTCAAAAATATCAATTTCTCCATCTGCCAATTTATTTGTTCCTTGACTATACCATTCATACACATCCAAAAAGCATAAAGTCCCCACACCTTTAGGCATTGCTGCTCTCATTTCGATTTTTCCCTCTTGTACGGAAAATTTACCTTTAGTGTGAACCGCTCCAGAACTATATAATATTTTTCTCTGTTTTCCATCAATATTCACAGTTTTATTATTTTCTTTTTTCACTTCAATGATTAAATTTCCATCTTGCACTTTAACATTGTCCTTCAAATAATAATGTTTAACTTTAAATCCAGACTGATCCACCAAATTACCGTTTTCATCCAAATAATTTCCTGCATTCCAAGGAATGTTGTTATCTCCCCAGTAACTCCATTTAGATGTGTCCAAGCTATTTGAGTCGAATTCATCATTCCAAACTAGTTTCCAATTTTCATTTTTATCACTTTTTTTTCTATTCACTATTTTGCTCCAAAGTGATTTTTTTCCAGATTTTTCGTTTGATGATGTATTTTCATTCTCTTTTTTTCTTCTTTTTCCCAAAAGATTTTGCTCTTCTTTTCTATTTTCTTCGGTACTGCTAGAATTATTTTCACTAGTCAACTCTGATTTTTCTTGTGTCATTTCAATCAAATAATTTTTTTCTTCAAAAGTCTGCTGGGGCTTTGCACTTCCAATGACACTTAAACTTAAAAATCCTAACAAAATTAACATATTTGCTTTTTTCATTTATTTTTCTCCGTTCTAAATTATTTATTTAATTATAAACTATTTTTTTGAATTTTTGAATAGTTTTTTTAAATTTCGATAAAATAAAAATTCTAGTTTTACTCTTTAAAAAATTTCAATAAAAAAAGCTGAAAAACTCAGCTTAATATAAATTTTTACAACTCCCCATTTTCTTTCATCTCTTCCAAAAATCTGTCAATCCCCGACTGCCAACTTGGGATTTTTTCATCTAACAATTTTTCTACTTTACTAGAATCCAATTTTGAATAAGCCGGTCGTTTTGCAGGAAGATTGAAATCAGCCGTCTTAGCTCTCACTAACGTTCCATTCCAACCAATTTTTTTCAAAACATACTTTGCTTGATCGTATTTACTTGTGATTCCATCATTTGTAATGTGATATAAACCAAATTTTTCAGTTTGAATTAGTTTCCAGGAGAACTTAGCCAAATCCACCGAATACGTAGGAGCTGACACTTGATCATCCACAATATTCAATTCATTTCTTGATTTACTCCAATTTATAACTTGCTTATTAAAATTGTTATTTGCTATTCCAAATACCCATGAAGTTCGTATTACAAAAGATTTATCATATATTTTAAAAACTTCTTTTTCACCTTTAGCCTTTGATTTTCCATACTCTGATAATCCATTCGTTTCTTCTTCTTCCAAATACGGAGAACTTTTGTTTCCATCAAACACAAAATCCGTCGAATAAGTTACAAAGATTGCTCCTATTTCTTTAGAAATTTCAGCTAACTTTTTAGGAGCTTTAGCATTTAATAGCCAAACTTTCTCATTATTTTCTGCCTTATCCACATCATTATACGCCGCACAATTTATTACATGAGTAACTTCTCCATTTTCTTGAAAAAATATCTTTAATTTCTCATCATTTGTGATGTCCAATTCTTTAGAATCAGTTGCGATGTATTCAATATTTTTTCTATCAAATAATTTTTTGAAATCGTGTCCCAGTTGGCCGTTTGAGCCTGTTAGTAGTATTTTCATTATTAACCTCTCGATTTATAATTCTTCATAAATTTTTTCCAGTTTTCTTGCGGATTCCTTCCACTGAAATTTTTTAGACTGTTCTATCCCTTCTTCTATCATTTTTTTCCGGAATTCTTCATTTGATAAAATTTTATTGTATGCGTCTGTCATTTCCTCTTCTTTTAATGGATTTACTAATATTGCTGCTTTTCCAGCTACTTCTGGAAGTGAAGACACATTTGAAGTAACCACTGGTACACCGCAGGCCATAGCCTCCAATACAGGCATTCCAAAACCTTCATAAAGTGAAGGAAATACAAAAATTTCAGCCATTTTATATAATGGTATTTTATCTTCTTCTTCAATATATCCTGTCAAAATAATATTTTGTTTATTTTGATCTACTGATTTCATAATTTTTTCATATTTCCAACCTTTTCCACCAGCAATGACTAATTTTATATCCGATTTTGTTAAATTTCTATACTCTAAAAAAGAGTTTATTATTCTAACAATATTTTTTCTAGGCTCAATCGTTCCTAAATACAAAATATACTTTTTAGGTAACTTATATTTTCCTCTAATTTTTCGTAATTTATTTTCTTCAGTCTCTCGAGAATATTTTTCAAAATCAATCCCTGGATAAATTATTTTAATTTTCTCTTTTGGTACTTTCAAATGATCAACAATATCCTTTCTAGCACTTTCGGAAATTGTAATTATCAAATCTGACTTTTGAGCTCCATATTTATACTCTTTAAGTGTTTTTCTATCTCCCATTGTTTCAGGTGCAGAAATAAAGACAGTATCATAAATTGTATTTATCACTTTTCCTTTTATATTTTTTGGAATTGTAAAATTAAAAAAATGATAAATATCTGATTTCGTTCCAAAAATTAAATTATGACTAATATTTAATTTTTTAGTCAAAAAATTATATATTTTATATGGCATCAATTTATTTTCTTTAATTTCTATATCACAGTTAATTTCTTTTCTTGCATCATATTTATTCAAAAAATTGACAAATTCTGCTACATATTCATTTTTTCTTGATTTGTTTAATTCTCTTACAATATTATAAATATACCAACCTACTCCTGTCTTTTTTCCAATTGCCCATTGTAACTCTAATGATATTTTTTTCATTTTTTATCTCAACTTTCTTTTTTACTCTTTTCAATTAAGATTTTATTCAATTTTTTCATTCCAAAATATTCTTTTAAAAAAATAGGAATTCCTGAAAATACATTAATTTTTCTATTATTCTTTAATAAATTATTTTCAAATTCCAAAACTTTAATGCGTTCTATTTCTTCAATTTTTAAATCTAGTAATTTTTTTGAATTTTCAATATAAAATTTTATAATTTCTAAATACTTTGAATTAATATAAGCATTTCCTCTGTTTCTAGTTTCTTTTTTTATTTTTGATTTAAAATTAGAAAAATTTTTCAATAATTCTTCAAAATTTTCTTTTCTGTATTTAAAATTTACTCCTACCGGTTTACTATATGCTTCAATCATTGGAAAACTCAAATACAATTTCCCTTCTTCAGTTTCATTTGCAAAGAATTTACTTATTTCTTCAATTTCTTTTATTTTTTCACTTATTTTTTCAAGATCATCATACTCACTATCTAATTCCGAATGAATATCATAGTCAAAAAATAAATATATTCTTGATATTTGAGAACTTAAAAAATCTTCACTTATTTTACTCTTATATCTTGTTTTTATATAACTAGCCATCTCAATATATGGAGTTTTTTCATATTCTTTTTTCAGCAATTTATAAAATGCATAAACAGTTCCAACTTTTGTCCAAATAATTTCTCCACCAATATCAAACTTTTCATTTATATTTTGAATAACTGACTTATCAGGCGATTTTCCTTCAGTCAATATCAATATTTTTGAATTATTCATAATCAAATACCTCTGCACGATACATTTTTTCAATATTATGGTATTCTTCCAATTTTTGATTACTAATTTCTGATAATTGTTTTACATTTCCTTTATTATTTAAAATAAAATAACAGTCTGGTCTTAAAATTTCATTATCTATTAAGGCTGTTGAATGCGATGAAAGTCCCAGTTGTTTAATTTTATCACTTTTCAATAAATTTTCTAATATTGCTCTTGATAGTTTATAATGAAAATACGCATCAAATTCATCTATAAATAAAAAACTAACATTTTTTATTGTAACCTCCATCCAAAGAAATAATAATGCTAAAATTTTAGTTCCACTTGATGCAATCTCATAAAATCTCACTTTTTTTCCATTTTCAAATTCAACAAAAATTTCTTCATCATTTTGAACTAACTTTTGATTTATTTCAAATTTTTTTAAAAATTTTTCAAAATCCTTTACTTTATCCGCTTCTATTATGCTTTTCATTATATTTTGGCTACCATTTCTGTAACCCATATATGAATTTCCTTCTTGTAAAGAACGAATCCATAGCATATTATCCACAAAATTAAAAAACTTTTCCAAAATTCCATTTTTTATAAGTAAAGTATTTCCTTTTACATACTTTAATAACGAAATATTTTCAAAATCTTCTACAGAAAATTCGGTATTGAAGTTCTCAAAATTATTGACATACCTTTCTATTTTTAACTGAATAATATTTTTCTCTTTATTATACTCTAAACATAACTCGTTATTTATAAATAACTTTTCTTCGATTACAACTTCACTTTCAATTTTTTTATACTCATACTTAACCTCATCATCATTAAATTTAAAAGTATAACAAAACTCTGCACTTTTTAAATTTTTCAAATTGTAATTCAGATAGTTATTATAATCTTTCAATTTTTTATTTTTATCTGTTAAATGAATCACTATATCAAAAATTGCTAATCCAATATTAGATTTTCCACTAGCATTCTGACCTAACACTAATGACCGTGAAATAATTCCATTTTTTATTATTTCTTCATTGAAATTATATTCTCCAACATTTCCAAAATCCAATACTACATGTTCAAAATTTTTAAAATTTTGAACTTCCAATTTTTTTAGCATTTTATTATTTCCCCTTTCCTAAAAAAATTTATCATATAGCTTTTTATATTTTTCTAATATTTTATCATAAGAAAAGTTTTCTTCATAGTATTTTTTAAAATTATAAGTTGGAATTTCCCCATAATACTTTTTTATTTTATTTTCTAAATCTTCAACATTATTTTTCACTAAAAAATTTTTATTTATTATAATTTCTGGTATAGCACAAATATCCGAAGCAAAAACTGGCTTATCATAAAGATAACCTTCAATTATCGGCAACCCAAATCCTTCTCCATATTTTGCCAAAACTGTTATTAAATTAGCTGTTTCATAAAAGTTCCTAACTTTTTCATCTGAAACATAACCTAACAATTCAATGTTTTTTAAATGCTTTTGCTTTATTTCTTCTCTATATTTTTTTAACAAAGGTCCTTTTCCAGCTACTTTAATATCATAATTTGGATTCCTTTTTGCCAATTCTATTAATAACTCGATATTCGCTCTCTCTTCAATGCTACGAACAGTAAAAATTTTAAGTTTATCATCTTCCCAATTCATTTTTTCATCAACTTTTTTCACTTTTTCAAAAGGGGTAGTTATATAAATTATTTTATAATTACTCCCGTAATATAAAGATTTTTCCTTTGAAAATTTAGAAATAAAATGAATTAATTTGGATTTTTTATACACTTTTTTTTCAATAATTCTAAATAAATTTTTTAATTTATGATTTAATTCATTCGCCTGATAATAAAGTCCGTCATTTACCGTAAAAATATCCGTTTTTCTAAATAAGAAAAAGCTCATAAGATAATTATGAGAATGTATAATATATTTTTTATTATTAAATTTTTTCCTAATTAATGCGTTTAAATAAAAAAATCTAAATTTATTTTTTTTAATTCCAATACAATTTATTCCATGCCAATCAAATTTAATACTTTCATCATCAAAAAAAATATAGTATTTTTCTACATTTTCTTTTAGAGACTGAGCTTGAAATAAAATTTCATTTTCAACACCTCTTTTAAATTTCAAAGGATTATTAAACCCAAAATATATTACACATTTTTCTTTTTTCATACTTTAAACCTTTCAAAACTATTTTATACTTTTTCCCATTCTCCAGTATTTTTATTGTAAACTTTTATTACTTTTGCAGGATTTCCAGCAACAATACTATTTTTAGGAACATTTTTTGTTACAACAGAATTTGCACCTAAAATAGCATTTTCTCCTATTTCTACCCCAGATAAAATTGATACATTTTCTCCAATCCAGACATTATTTTCTATTTTCACTGGCTTAGTATAAATCTTTCTTCCCTTCACTATTTCTTGTGGATTAGACTGATCTTTGCCAGAATAGTTTCCATGATTCAAATCAGTTATATAAACTTTACTCGCAATAAGTACATTATCTCCTATTATTAAAGATTCTGCACACGAAAAATGTACATAATCATTTATCTGAACATTATCTCCTATTTCTAAATTAGGTACTTTTCCATCAAATTTATATGCTTCTATTCTGCATCCTGTCCCAGTCGTAAAATTTTTCCCGTATTTTATATACTTTTTCCCCCTTATATCAAAAGGAAACCGTATCAATCTAGCCTTTGGAAAAAATATTTTCGTTTTAATAACATTCATTCCAAGTTTCCAAATCTCATAAAATGACTTTTCCATATCATCTCCGTATTATTTTTTTAATATTATCTCAAAAAGTTCTTTCCAGTTATTACAATAAGGCTCTTCAATATTTTTCTCACTATTTCCATCAAATTTAATATTTTCTCCTTTAATGACTAACTCCATTTTCTCTGCCAACTCTCTAGATGAATTCGGATCAAAGAAAAACACATTTTCATAATCTCCTAAAGTTTCATGCGCATAAGGTAAATTAGCTAAAATTATTTTTTTTCTTAATTCCTTTGCTTCTGTAATTGGCAATCCCCAAGTCTCAATTTTAGAAGGAAATACTACCGTTTCCACTTTATTATAATATCTCCTGAACCTCCCACTTCTTGCGTCGCAGGGTTCTTGGGTAGTAGTTGCTTTTTTTAGCCAACTAAATTTACCAAGCTATCCCCATAGTTCCTACGGTTCATATATTCTTATTTAAGCACTTATTTCTAATATCCTTAGTCCTTCTTTTAATATGTTTTTTGCTGCATTTATATCCCTATTATGTACAGCTCCACAGAATGTACAAGTCCATTCTCTTACGCTTAAATTCTTTACTTTTTCGTTCTTATATCCACAACAGTTACATATTTGACTACTTGCAAAAAACTTATCTACTCTTACTATTGTTCTTCCATACCACTTCGCTTTATATTCCAGTATTCTACTAAATTCACTCCATGATACATCTAGTATATTTCTTGCTAATTTATGGTTTCTTACCATATTTTTTACTTGTAAATCTTCCATACAAATAATATCATATTTTCTTATTAGCTCTGTCGATAATTTCTGCAAAAAGTCTTTTCTTTGATTTGTTACTTTTTCATAGCATTTTGCCACTTTTATCCTAACCTTATTTCTATTTGAACTGCCCTTTGGTTTTCGTGACAGTTCTCTTTGTAATATTGCTAGTTTATTCAAAGATTTCTGTAAATATTTTGGATTTTCTATTAAGGTTTCATCACTGGTAATC
The DNA here is from genome assembly GCF_041200005.1 of Leptotrichia rugosa. Lineage (NCBI taxonomy): Bacteria > Fusobacteriati > Fusobacteriota > Fusobacteriia > Fusobacteriales > Leptotrichiaceae > Leptotrichia > Leptotrichia rugosa. The sequence goes on along the minus strand of NZ_CP165644.1, from coordinate 57,912 downwards.
GCAAAGTCCTTTATACCTAAATCTATTCCAACATTCTTATTTGTGCTCTCTAGTTTTTTTACTTCTACATCTTTACAACATAGAGACACATAATATTTTCCACTAGGTGCTTGTGTTATTGTTGCATTTATTATTCTTCCTTGTGGCTTCATCTTATCTCTTATTTTTAGTTTTCCTAACTTAGGTACTTTTATCCATTTACCTAAAAACTCTATATTATTATTAGTATAACTAGTTCTGTATGATTTTCTATTATCTTTCTTAGATTTAAACTTTGGATAACCCTTTCCACTAAAAAAGTTCTTATAGGCTACATCTAAATCTTTTAAAGAATTTTGTAAAGAAAATTTGTCCACATCTTTTAACCATTTATTTTCTTCTTTTAAAACTGTTAGCGCTTTACTACACTCACTATATGACATAGATTTTTTCTCTTTGTTATACAATTCCTGTTTTAAACCTAAAAAATGATTATAGATGTATCTTACACAACCAAAAGTACAATTTAACTTTTCTATTTGAGTTTTAGTTGGATAAAATCTGAACTTGTATGCTTTTTCCATTTGATTTCACCTCCATTTACTTATACCTAAGTATACTATTTTTTATACTGTAAGTAAATGAAAAAGTAAAATTTTTCTAAATATATGAACCTAAAAACCGACTTAGTCGTTTTAGAGATTGTCGTTCACATAAGTACGCTACCACTTATGCAGTTCTCTTATGAACTTCTTAATATTTCTATTAAGCACAGACTATATCTTATCCCACAGCTCTACCTGTTTGGGTCTACCCACTTCCACGAAGCTTTTCGTGTACTTCCCTCAGGAGGAATAGTCGTTGAACCTTACCTTCCGGTCTTGGCTGCTGATTGCCCATTATCTTAACACTTAGGGTTTAACCTTATGTCATCTAGTATATTTTTTCTGCTTTCACAACGTTCACACTTGCCTCTCTCCTTAATTTGTTAAGGTGGAGTTGCTATGTTGTAGTTATACTAGCTTTAGGGGTTCCCAGCAATTCGAGTAGTATTGGATAGCTTTTTTAAGTCGCTATCTCTACATACATATTTCTATATATGCTGACTATACTTAATGGTCTAACTCACTTCTTACGTCACAAGTGTACAACCATATTTTTAATCAAATTTACTCTTGGCTGTAGCCCTATAAACTTAACACATCCCAATTGGTTATATTTCTTGGCAATCTCTTTTGAATAAAGATTTTCACTCCCGTCTATCGTCAAATAAACCTTAAAATTTTTGATTCCTTTATTTTCCAATATTTTAGTGGCTTCACAAATCACTTCAAAATTTTTAAAAACTCGTGGAAAACTGGGATAAAGAAAACTATTTTTCTCAATCTTTATATTTTTATTTATTTTCAAATTACCTAAATTAACTTCTGGATGTGCCACAATAACATTTTTTATTTTAAAAGCTTTTTTAAATTTCTCTCGTATCCAATCCTGTTGTACAATAACATAATTATTTTTTTTTATATTTATTTTATAGATATACTTATAAAATTTTGAAAAAAGAAATAATTTAAATGATTTTTTTCTCTCTTCTTTTGTCATATTATAAAACATCATTGGATTATGACAATATACCACTCTTTTATCTGCTGTTATATTTGGTGTCATATCGTGTAAAGAAAACCATAGATATGGCTTAAATTTTTTTGACAACTTTTTAAAATAAATGTACTCATAGTATATTCTTTTAAGATAACTTTTTTTAGAATCCTTGAATTCAATAAATCTTATCCTAGAATCAAATTCAGAAAAAGTTCTTTATTATGCACAAGAGCTATTATTTCATAATCCTTTAAAAGATATTCTTCCACGCATCTAAGACATTCCTTGTAAATTGTTAAAGGACCGCCTTCGCTGAAATTGATAGCGGATATTATTATTGTTTTTTTATTCATATTCCCCTCATTTTTAATTTTTAATAAATTTATACAATCATTTTCTAGTAGACTTTTTTCTGTAATAAAATCTTTTTTCCAAAAAATTATAAGATAATACTGATAAAATAAAATGTAATACCGCCATAATTATCCATATTAAAAACCAATATTTTACAGTATATTCATCTTCTAATTTTAAAAATCTTATTAATAAATATGTTCCTCCAAGTATTGGAAAATTCCATAAATAAATTCCATAAGAAATTTTCCCTAAATATTTTATAAATCTTGTATTACAAAAATTATTAACCCATTCAAAATTATAAAGTATGTATAACAAAGGAGGATAAATAATAAAATCAAAAAATATGTATAAATTGCTTACGAATACATTTGTATTACTTATAAAATTAGAATAATTTTCAAAATGAAAGAAAATATATCCAAATGATATAATAATTATAACTAAGGATATACAAATTAAAAATATCTTTACTTGTTTTTTTAATTCATCCATTTTATTGATCAAAAAATACAATATGATTCCCTCAAAAAATGCTATATATCCTCTTGCAGTACTTAAAGTCAGAAAAGGAAATTGCCAACCTGTTTCAAAAATTATAATTCCTAGTACAATAGGAAAAATAAAAATAATTTTATTAGAAAAATGAATATAAATATAACTAATTCCATAGGCTAAAACATAACAGACTAATAAGACGTTTATATACCAAATTGGACCATTTAATGATAAATTATTATTAATAACATGACTTCCTGAAAATAAAAAATCATATACCAAAGATATTATATTTATATTATTTCCACAAAATGTTGACCAACATTTTATATCATTAATTCTTGTAATAAATGCTAAAATATAACAAATAAAAGAGGTTAACACTACTAATGGCATAATTCTAATAAATTTTTTAAAAATAAAATCATCAAAAGTATATTCCTTTTTTATAATTCTAGGAATGTATACATAAGCAAATAAAAATCCTGATATTATAAAAAATAATTCCACCGACATATATCCTATTGGTCCACGTAATAAGAATAAAAATATTCTTGATGATAAAATAGAACTTTTTATATTTATTCCTAAAAATTGAATAAAGTGATAATTCCAATGTAAAAAAAATGCAATTATACACGCACTGATTATTTTTAATAAATTTAAAAAATTTAGATTACTTTGATTCATTTATTCTTGTATGATAATATATATTTATATAAAATACCATACACTCCTTTCTATGATATTTCTTCTAATATTACTAAAATTTTGAATCACTATTTCTTCATTTATTCCTAGATAACAAAATTTTAAAAAAGTATATTTAATATAATAACTACAATATTTAATAAAATTTCATTCTTTAAAATTCCTTCTTCTTTTATCTATTGTTTTTTAATTATATAAACTTTAACTTTAATTCCATGTTATATAACCCTATTTTTTAAATACAAATAATTTAGAAAAGATATAATTTAATACAATCACAATAATATTAGAGATAATTTTTATTCCAACACTAAACATCTCTTGGTGTGAATGAGAAATATATTTTGCTACAAAAAAGTCTACTCCAACTACAACAAAAATTTGATCTATAATAGCTGTTATTCCTCTTGCCAGAATAAATTGAATAAATTCTTTTATTGCTTGTTTTCCCTTGCTTTTACTTTCAAAAACCCATATTCTATTAGTAAAATATTGGAATAATATACAAATAATAGTGTCTAATATATTACCTGCTCCTGTTGGTAATTTCCATATATTTACAAATAAATGAAATAACACTATATTTAAAACTGTCGCTAATACTCCAAAAACGAGATATAAAAATGTTTCTTTGTTTGCTAATTTTTTTATTAAATCCATATTTCACCAACTTATTTTTTATCTACAGATCTATAAATATAATCTTTTGAATTTAACGAATTTTGCAAAATATGATGTAGATATCTTATTACAATACTTAAAATAAAAAATATTCCAAAAAATCCTAGACTCAACACTATAAATAACGAGGCCCATCCTTCTACTGTTTCCTTTACAATTCTCGTAATTAAACTATAAACAACTCCTAATCCAAATAATCCAAAAAATCCAAAAGCTAATCTTTGAGTAAACAGCATAATTGCATCTGTATAGTAAATTAAAGTATCAAACATCAACATTAAATTTTCTGAAAATCCTCTATTATTTTTATAATTCATGTCTACCACTATAGAAGAACTTCTCAATCCTGAAACTACATAAGCAACATTCCTATTAATAACTCTTTTTCCTACTTCAGCTACTTTATTTTGACCTCTTCTTGATGACAAAGTCATAACAGATGAACTAATATCTTCGTTAAAAGAATTTTTAAAATATTTATTTAAAATTTTGTAAAATATTTTTGAAGATTTTCTTGATTTTTTTGGTGTTAAAAATACAAAATCATATCCTTCTTGACTTTTTTTGTATATTTCTATTATTTTATTATAATCTATATCAAATGAAATATCTTCTATTTCAACAATATAATCACCTATCGCTATTGCCGTTCCCGCATTTAAAGCCTGTTGTGTTCTATGTTTTATTGGTAATTTTATTTCTGTATGTTTAAAGTTTAAAAATTTTAATGACTCTAAAGGATTTATTTTAGTAGTATTATCTACTACTACAATTTCATTGTTTTTAAAATTACTGTCCAAAACTTCTTTAATCTCTTTTATTTTTTTTTCTACTTGATTATTATCATCATTTATAACTAAAACAACTGATATATAATTTTGTTCTAAATTTTTTATCATCTTTTCCTCCACATCACTAAATTTAACCTGTAATATTTATTGTAATTTTTGATCCAGCTTTTTTATCAATTCTTTTAAATATTTTTTTGCCTTATCTTTTAATTCAGAATGTCTTAACCCAAATTCCACATTCGCTACAAACATTCCAAATTTATTTCCAGTATCATATCTCAACCCATCGTAATTATACGCATACAATTTCCCTCCATCATTTTTCATATTCAAAATCGCATCCGTTATTTGAATTTCTCCACCTTTTCCTGGTTTCGTATTTCTCAAATATTCAAAAATTTCTGGTTCCAATACATATCTCCCTAATGCCGCTAATCTACTAGGCGCTTCTTCCAGTGACGGTTTTTCTACAAAATTCCCCACCTCAACCGTTCTTTCATCAATTTTTCTTAAAGGTTTCACAATCCCATATTTATCTACATCTTTTTCTGGTACCTCTTGCACTCCCAAAATATTTCCACCATTTAATTTAACATATTTATCAATTAATTGTTTTGCAGCTGGTTTCTCTCCTTTGCTCTCGTCAGTGTAAATGACATCATCTCCTAATACTACTACAAATGGTTCATCCCCTACAAAAGCTTCCGCACATCCAATTGCATGTCCCAATCCTAATGGTTTTTTCTGTCTTACATAATAAATATTCGCCAATTTTGAAATATTATCTACTACTTTCAGTAATTCTAATTTCCCTTTTTCTTCTAACGTTTTTTCCAACTCAAAGGAATAATCAAAATGATTTTCAATCGAACTCTTATTTCTTCCTGTAACAATAAGAATTTCTTCTATTCCAGAAATAATCAACTCTTCCACCAAATATTGTAATGCTGGCTTATCTACAATAACTAACATTTCCTTTGGTTGAGCTTTCGTTGCCGGTAATACTCTTGTCCCTAATCCTGCCGCAGGTATCACTGCCTTTCTTATTCTTTTCATAAAATCTCCTTTTTTATTTAAATAATATTATATAAATCTAAGACTTTATTGTTTACTTTTCTATAAAATTTCATCTAAATCGTACATCGTATTTATTTTTCCAGAAAATATCGTATAAAAATCCGGATTTTGAGAATATTGTTTTATAATTGTCGGTCTTGAATCATCTATCTCAGAAGCAACTAAAATAGGTTTTATAGTAAATAATGATTTAACATATTTTATTTCTATATCTTCATTTAAATATTTTTTTGCAATTTGAACCATTTCTTCAAATGCTGTTTCTGGAAAAATTCCGCAATGAATACAACCTTTTGAATGTTCAGGATGTTTTTGCTTTTTTACATCTCCACAACAATCGTATGGTGGTAAATTTTCATAATTTGTAAAATGTGGTGTTCTTGAAACAGTTGTTATAGAATGATAACCTGTTAAACCAAATGGCATCAATGAGAAAAAAGGCCCATCCATAACTGTCAATCCAACATTTTTAATATTATCTGAAACTTCACACAAAATTACTTCACAAAATTCATATTTTATTGGTAAATATTCAAATCCTAATAAATCATGGATTATATTGATTCCCGCATAGGTTGCATTTAAAACAAACGGTGCCGAATATATTTCCCCATTTGAAGTTTTAAATACATATTCTTTCTCTTCTTTCTTTATTTCTACTATCTTCGTTTCAAATTTAAAATTACATCCTGATCTTACTAATTCTTTATACAGCATTTTCCCAATTATCTTAGCATCAAATGAATATTCCTGTGTCAAGAATGCCTTATCAATAGTGTTTTCATTAAAGAATTTCCCTTTAGGAATTTCATCACATCTTACATTTAAATTATCACAAAATTTCTGAAATTGTTCTCCATTTGCCCAACTATAGTCAGATGCTACTGCATAAACTTTTTCAAATTTATCATTGATACCTTCTTTGAAATCATTATAAAATCTATTAAAATATTTTTCTGATTTTGATGCTGTAGAATAAGACCTTGGGTAGTGATAACCATTATGCAGCCTAGCTTGATTTATATAAGAACCTCTATTGAATGGCTCTTTTTCTACTTCTATTATCAATATTTTTTCATTAGGATTTTTTTCTAAACTTCGTTTTGCAGCATACATACCATATATTCCTGCTCCTATTATAATTTTGTCATAAATTTGTTCCATTTTTTCTCCTTTTTCTTTTTTCTATTTTTTATTAAAAATAAAAAATTTTGAAAAAATATAATTAAGTACAACTACTCCCATATTAAAAATTTGAATCAATCATAATTGTTAAAATTTACTTACATACTCTCATACTCTCTAATACCAATAATACTAATTGAAAAAATTTTTGCTAGTAATTTCTCTGTATTTTATTTTGTAAAATATTAAAATACAAATCATCATTTCTAGTTATTATTCTATTCTATGCAACTGTATATCTTCAACAGCAAAAGAAAATTTATTTCTATTCCGTACTGTGAATTCAACTTTATGAGCTTTTTCTTTTAATTCAAATTCTATAACTACTGTCTTTTCATTACTTGAAATACTTGTTATATAATTATTGGGCACTTCTGCTTCTTTTAACACACTGAATTCTCCTATAGCTCCTTTAGGAAATTCACATGTGAACTCAACCCTATACTTTCCTATCGGTAAATCAATATATGGTCCATATAAAACTCCATTAGTAGGAATTTTAACTGTACCTTTTTCCCAAAATGCACCATCACCATAAAATTGTAAGCCTAATAAACTTTCTGTTAATTTAGGCAACAATTTATTATTTTTAAGTTTTAATACACTAAAAGTTCCAAAATCTAATTTTGTTACATATTCTATATTTTTTTGTTTAAACTTTTTACTTAATTTATTTGGATAGATAATATAATCAATTTTTGACAAATTATAGTATGGCACATTATTTATTAATGATTTCAGTTGTTTTTTAGATAAATCTACACCATTATTTTCTTGTTCTCCAACATATGATGCTTCATAAACTGCATAGACATTTGGTGCATACATATAAGTATCTAGTATTCTTTGATAATCGTTAAGAGATTCGTTTATAATTAAAAAATTTTTATCTAAATTTTTATTTATGTATTTATTTATTTCTATCACTTCTAATGCTTGACTTTTAGATATATGTGTTCTATTATTGACATTAATAATTTCTCTACTGTTTACAATTTCTAATCCTAAAAATATAATAAAGAAAAGCATTCCTATTATTAAATTACTCTTACTGTTATTTCTGTAAAATACTATAATTACTGTAGTTAAAAATATAATCATAGCACATTTTATAAAATTAATTTTATTATAAGCAATAACATAAACCCAATTTAAAACAGAATGATCTAGACCACTATCATTTTTAGGAGATTTAAAGAAAATTATAGTTAAAATGACTAAAATTAAGACAATTACTATATGAAATAGATTTTTTTTTATATTTTTACATTTTTCTTCTTTTTTTTCAATAATACTATAAAATAATACAATAAATGGTATGTATAAATAACCGAAATATCTTAAATGTGTTCTTGGAATTTCATCTCCAAAATTTTCTATAAAAGACCAAGTATAAGTTACTATACCTATACTAGATATAGCTAAAAAAACTAAAAGATAAAATAAATTTTTTTGCTTATCATTCAATGAATTATAATTCAATATTGGAATAATAATCGGTACAAATAAAATTGAAATCATTATATTTGCAAAATATATGAAGCAAGCATATAAAACATACCTAATTCCTCCTTTTACAGCAAAAACATTTTGAATTTGGCTTCCATATGTATTTTCCATTCCCTTGAAAATCGTATTTTGTACTAAAAAGAATAATATTCCAAATGTTATAGTTATTATTGAAAATTGTATAATTTCTTCTTTAGAATTTTTTATTCCATTATTTATCATTTTTATAAGTATAATTAATAACCAAGCTATTAAAAAAACAATACTAATTTCTTTAGTCATATATAAAGCATAAGTAAATATTCCTACTGATATACTATAAAATTTATTTTTAGTTTTATAAAATAATCCATCATATAAAACTATGCCCCATAAAGCTAAAGGAATAAATAGATTCTCGCTCATAAAGGTTTGCGAAAAATTTAAATCAGAAAAAAAACAATACAATATTAAACATAATAAAAGATTAAAATTATTCTTTATTATCCTTTTCCCTAATATATAAATTGGAAAAATACCAGAAGTAACTAGAATAGAATTTATTAATGCTATTGCTGATAATTGTCTAAATTTATCAGAAATCCAAAATGCTGGAATAAGAAATATATCGTATAAAATTTTTTGATCTGTATAAGGAATATTATAAAGAAATAATCCTTTTCCGTTAGCAAAATTTCGTGCAAAACCATAATATCTTAACTCATCGTAATAAACATATAATACTTTAATATGATTACTTAGTAAAAAATAAATCCCTGTGCTAATTATAAACAAAATAATTCCATATATTTTGAGTTGTTTTTCAGTTATTGATATTTTTTTTAACATTTCAATCCTTTCTTATGTCAAATTTTTAATAAATTCAACTGCTTTAGCAACATTTAAAGTTACAATATCATTACTACTTTTATTATTTATATGTTCTTCAAAACTCTTCAATGAAATACATATATTATTTTTTTCATCATATACTTTGCTTTCTATTATTTTATTATTATAACCATTTTCTGATTCTTTATGTTTTACAATAGATACCGTCGGAATGCCTAACATATCAAAAATTATGTTTCCATATTCACATATAAAGATTATTTTCCTTTCCTTTTTTTCTTCTAATAAACTACAATTGATTATACCTTTTATTTCTTCTATTTTAAATTCTAATGATCCAATTTCAACTATTCCCTGAAAATTTTTCTTTTTAGATATAATATTAGTAATCTTTATTTCTGAATCAAATATATATGATATAGCTGAGAGCATATGTACACCTAAAACCTCAAATACATTATCATTCTGATAAAATTTCCCAAATTGTTTGATGTTACCTTCACAATATAACACTTTTCCTAAAACTGATATCTTTTTTTTGATTTCATTTATTGAAGGAGAAACTGTATATATATAATCTGTAAATAATGTCAGATTATTTTTTTTTGCTAGATTTAAAAGTTCCATTGATTCTTCTAACTTCTTAGACAACGGTTTTTCACAAAAAACATGTTTTCCGTGTTCAAGTAATAATTTTACAGTTGAATAATGTTCATCAATAGGGTTACACACAAAAGCACATTCTATCGATTTATCTGTTAATATTTCTGTCATTTCCAGTTTATCTTCTAATAACGGATCATAAATACCTGATAATTTAAAAAAACTACTTTCTTTTATATATCTTTCTAATATTTTTCCCCAATATCCATAACCTATCAATACACATTTCATTATTTTTTACTCCTTTGGATCATATTCTTTTCTAAACATTTTCCATAAAATTTTTATTAAATCAATATTCCCTTTTATAGGACTAATTTTAGTTGGAATTTTTCCTTTAGCTGGATACTGTCTAAGAACCGGAACTTCTGTAACTTTATAACCTAATTGCGGAATTTTTACTGTAAGATAATGAATAAGAGCATAAGTAGGAAATGTGCCATATCTAAACGGCTGTATTCTTTTATCTTTAAATACTTCTATATTGTGCGCCCTAAATCCATTAGTTGTATCAGTATATTTAAATCCAGATAATGTATTTACTACTGGAACATGAATTAACTTTATTGCCACTTCTCTTAACTTAGGAGTATTTATAGCCATCCCTCCCTTAACATAACGTGATCCTTGTATCAACGAATAACCTTTATCTAGTGCTTCAGCCATTTTAAAAATTCCATCAATTCCATCTTTTCCATTCCCATCAATTGTTATTGTTCCTTTGTATCCATTTTCCAATGCATAGTAATAACCTAACATAAGCTGATCACTCATATGCCCAGGTGATTTTCTTATTACAAGCGCTGAAATCCCATATTTTTTAAGCATTTCTATATCTGCACTCCCGTCTGTGCTTCCTCCATCACATATAATAATATCAGCTACTGCATTTACTCTTAATTCTTTCATTTTTTTTAATTGATTTATAAATTTTTTTCCTTCATTTAATACTGGTATACATATTAAATATTTATTTTTTTTCTCTGTTATTCTATAAAGTTCATGTTTAGGTAATATTATTCTTTTATCTTTTATTTCCATGTATTCTTTTTGCATACTTTACCTCTTTCTATTTAACAATTATCGTCATAGATTTTATATTAACATCTTCATTAGAGTTATTTTCTATAATAGTTTCAAAATCCTGAATAAAATCATTTACTTCAATTTCACCAATAAATTGATTAACTTCCTTTTTTATAACTTTATAACCCATTGCAATTTTTTTATTCTTTTTATTTTTATATGTTATATATAAGGATACTGTATCTTTATCTAAATTTTCTCCTTTTATAATAATTTGATAATGATTAGGTCTTAATTCTATATACGGACCATACATTATACTGTGAGATTTTACAATTCCATTATTTAATTCTTTAGAATCACTTGTTGTAAATATATTATTTAAAGGAATAACATAAGTATTATGTTTTTTAGCTTTCACCTTCTTATTTTCTAAAATATTCTTTAATTCATCTCCTTTATAATATAAATCAAATTTATTATTCTTATTATTTTTTATATCTAATTTATAAATATTATTATCAAGCATAAATGATTCCTTACTTTCACTTACTAAACTTAATTCTTCTCTGTCCGAAAAAATGTTTTGCTCTACAAATTCTTCTGTATAATTTACATTATACCCATTTAAAATCATAAGATATATTGCTGGTGGAATTTGTCCATCTGTTATAAAATTTAAAGATATTTTTTCTTTCTTAGATTCTTTTATCATTTGCAATAATTGATATTTATTTTCTATTACTTCAAATGTTTTATCTGATTTTTCTATTCTTCTGTATCCTAAATTAATATCACAAATTGCATAAATTGATATACCCATTATCAAAGCTAAATATATTTTAGTATTTAATATAAATAACATATATACTGCTATTATAACCAGCAATAAAATAACCATATAAAACTTTTCAGGAGTATCAAATACATAATTAGGAGAAAATGACATTAAAGTTGTTATATTTACATCTACCATTTTAGAATTAACATCATTACTTTCTATTAATAAAAAGAAAACACTATGAACTAATGTAATTGTAATAGCTTGATATATATTACTCATATCTATTTTTTTCTTTATAATCAACACAATAATAAATAGTATAATCACTGAAGTAAAATGATCTGTATATCTTCCATAAATGTAAAAATTATCTGTACCTGTAAAATCCTTCGCAAAAAAAAGAGCTCCGATAATTGACGAAAATATAATCCCTATTACAGAAAATATTCCTACTATAGTATATTTTAGATTTTGAGTGTTATTTTCTTTCCATAATTTAATTAACAATACCAAAGCTAAAGCAAAAATTCCAAAACTCGTAATATTAATATAAAACAAATATGAAAATATAGCTCTTAGTATTGACATTATTGTATTTACATCTGTTATAACATTTAACCTATTATTTACTGTGTCTGAAAAAGTATTTATAAGTGAACCTTTTTGACTAACAAAAAACCATACTTGTAACTTTCCTTTTATAATCTTATCAATAAAAAATGTCAATAAAAATCCGATTAAATAAAAAGAAATACTTAAAATACTTCTTTTTTTAGATATAAAAAAATATAGATATATAATAATTATAACTGGAATTAGAACTATCATTCTACCATGTATAGTATAACTATAAGCCAACAATACTCCTAATAAAAAACTTTTTATTTTTCTATTTTTTTCTTCATAAATTAATTTTAATAATATAAATAATATAATCCAAGTTATTAATCTAATCCATGTTTCATTCCAACCATATTGAGCCATAGAAAAAGTGCCTGGATATATTCCAAGAAAAAAACTAATTAACAATTTTATTTTTCTATTATAAATTTCAAAAAAATCTTCTAGTATTATATATGAAATACATGGTATAAAAGATAATAATATCGAATTTACAAGAATTATACCTCTATAGATTGTAATAGGATTTTTAATTAATGCAAATAAAGGATAATAAAATATTGCTCCTCCCCAACCGTAATATAATTTACTTGCTAAATACCATTGATTCCCAGAAATTTTAGCTGGAATTGCCAAAACATTAATTTCATCAGGATTTATGGCTAATATTTTTACATTTAAAGAAATGATAAAGTTAAATACTAAAAATATTAATATAATTCCTATACAATCTTTTATTTTAGTATGTATAGATTTCATAACCTTTTTCTTCCTCTCTTTTTTTAAAATAATATATCACTTATTTTATTTTTATACTTTTCCCTATCAAAAATTTTATCATAATATTTTTTTATTTTTTCAGAAGTTTCATCATAAAAATATTTATCTTTAACTAATTTATTTATATATTCGGCAAATTCCTTTGGATCTTCTGTGACAAGACATCCACACTCCGTTTTATCTGGTAATCCATCTACTCCTCTTTCAGTACAAACAACCGGAATTCCTTTCTCCATAGATTCAACTACTTTTATCTTTATTCCAGTTCCTCTAAACATTGGACATATTGATACTTTAATATTTTCAAATACTTCCTCTAAATCAGGTACATATTGAATTATATCTACATTAGAATATGATCTGTTTATATTATTTGTAGCTGATCCAACTAATAAAATTTTCAAATTCTTATCAAGATAAGAATAAACTTCTTCTAAAAACCAATTTAGTCCTTCTACATTAAAAGGATTGTTAAAACCTATAAAAAATATATCCCATTTTTTCTCATTTGATAAATTTAAAGCATATCTTTTATTATTTGAAAAATGTGGAATAAAATACATTTTCTTTTCCAATAATTTTTCATAAAAAATTTTTTCATCATTCGAAACACAAAGAAATTCATCAAAATTCTTTAATCTTTCTAACTCTTCATCCATTAATTTTCCTAAAGTTAATTTCTTATTAACTTTCTTATCCCATAAATACTGTTGTAGAAACATACTATCTATCATGTAATAAATTTTTTTATAATTTACTCTATTTTTAGTTTTTATAATTAAATTAGCTAAATAAGAATAAGTTATAATAACAATATCATATTTATTCTCATAAGTAACTTTATCAAAAAAATCTTGTATTTCCTGATTAGTCCAATCTTGTAAATGATTTTCATTTTTAAATTTTATTTTATTTTTTATTTTTCTAACAATTGATAATCTAGAATTTTTTTTACTTTTTCCAAAATCATATAGGTATAATTTATTAACTAATCCTTCACTATTTTGTTCATTAAAATTAGAAAAGTTTGAATCAGGAGTGAAACCTTCGTATGCAAATACATCTACATCATAATTTATTTCTTTAAATATTTTTAATAATTGATATATATTCATATTAGTCCCATGTAATCCTTGTAAAAAATTATGAGGATATACTACTAATATTTTTTTATTATTCATTATAACATCTCCTCGTTTAATATTTTTCAATAATTCCGTCTTTTCTTATATTTGCATACCAATTTTCATTTTTTACTATCATGGAATAAACTTTATCAGATACTTCATTCCAAGTTAAAGACTTTATATTTTTAGATTTAGGTACTTTATCTGTATTTCTATTTTCTTCAAAAAATCGAATTTTATTTTCTAAATCTTCTTCATTTCTATTAAAGAAAATAGCATTTTCATTAGAAATTTCATGAAAAACAGGTATATCAGAACAAATTATTGGTAATTCATAGTATCCTGCTTCAATTAACGGTAAACCAAATCCTTCACCTGCTGAAGCTTGGATTAAAACATCTGAATTTTTATATGCAAAAGCGAGCTCTGAATCTGAAGCACCTTCAATAAATAAGAGCTTATTTTTAAATTCCTTGGACTTTTTTATCTCTTCAACAAATTCTTCCATTTTCCATCCTACATGGCCTATTATACATAATTTCCCTTCAAAATCATTTTCCCACATCTTTTTAAATGTATTGTAAACTAGCTTGTGTCCTTTTCTAGGTTCAATTGTACCAACCATCAGATAAATATTTCTATCATCTCCCATAAACTGAGATAACTCATATCCAATTTCTAAATTTTTATTTTCTTTAAAAGTATCTTGTCCTAAATGAAAATATCCTATTTTTAAATCTTCTTTTATTTTACCTGAACATTTTTTTTCATAATATTCTATAACATCATTTGCAACAGTTTTTGAGTCCGTTAAAATTCCTGTATAATTATTTAATAATTCATCTATATATTTTTTAAAATCATGACTTGTTTTATTTTCAAAATATTCAGGAAACTGTAACGGTAGTATATCGTATATTACTGCATAACAATTTATTCCCTTCTCCCTTAATCTGTTTGCATATGGATGTTCATTCGGAACCTGTAATCCTCTAATTTGGAATTCAGGCATAAAAAAAATATCATTTTCCATTAATATTACTTTTTCTTTAGTTTTTGTATAATCATCCATTGATATTAGTTCAAATTGTGTTTTTTCATCAGAATCTTGACTTACAACAACTGGTAGCACAATACACTTTTCTCTCATCGAATCAAATAATTTTTTACAAACCCTTCCTATTCCAGTACTATATTTATTTTTCAGCCATTCATGAACAACTGTCATATCATAAAGTATTCTCTTATTTCCTTGTATTACATTATCATTTTTGTTATCCTGTAATATTATTAAAGTATCTGTTATCTTCTGAATTTCTTTTTCATCAAATGAAAGTTTATTTTTAGCAAAAAGTAACGAAATATTTTCTAACATTTTTTCTGTAATAACTAATCTTTCATAATTATCTTTATTACTCTTTTTTCTATTAAATTTTGTTTCTATTGCATTTAAAGTCTTAATTGTAACTTTTTTCCAAGTATAACTTTTTGCATACTCAATTGAATTTTTTGCAATATCTAAAGTCTGAACTGGATTATCAAATACATATTTTATCCCTTTCATAATTTTTTTTGGAGATTTTACATCTACCAAAGTAGCATGATTTTTTGCAATTTCTACTAAACTTGAATTATCAGAAGTTACTACTCTCGTACCACACGCCATTGCCTCAAGCACTGGTAATCCAAATCCTTCATAAAGAGATGGAAATACTAGTAATTCTGTCATATTATATAATTGTATTAAATCTTCATTTGAAACATAACCTGTATAACAAATTTCATTTTCAACTCTGTATTTTTCAGATACTTTTATAAAATGTTTTTTTGTCTGTTCTGCCATTTTTCCAGTTACTACAAGTTGATATTTATTTCTTAAGTCCAATGGTAATAAAGAATATGCTTCTATTAATCCCTCTATATTCTTTTTAAAATCAATTCCTCCAGCAAATAAGATAAAAGGTTTCTTTATATTAAATTTTTCCTTTATTTTTTTGAATTCTATTTTCTCCAATTTTTTAAATTCCTGGTTAATTCCAGCATGTATTACAACTATTTTTTCCTCATCTATCCCCAAAAGTCTGACAGCATCATTCTTAGCAGACTCAGAAATCGCTAATAATAGATCTAATTTTTTTATAAATTCAATTGATTTTTCATAATTATCTTTATAAACTGGATCAAATAAACATTGTTCTGGAAAAATCATAGGTATTAAATCGTATAAAATCCCTACAGTGTACACATTCTTAAACCATTCTGCTTTATAAAAATTTCCATATTCATTTGGGCTAGTAAATAACATTATATCTATTTTACTCTGTTCTAAAAAGTGTTTTACTGATTTTTCTATAATTTCTTCTGTTAAATCATTATCAAAAAGTTGTTTTTCCCCTACATCTATAATTTTAGGCCCCGTATAATACTGATACAAAAAGCTGTGTTGATTTATAACAGGATCTCCAAGATAATCCCCATATAAATTTAGAAAGTGATATTTCATATCTTTCCCATTTTTTAAAATTTCAGAAATAAGTTCTCTAGAATACATTCCTATTCCTCTGTATTTTGAACCAGAAAAAAAGGGCTTTAAATCAATTCCTATGTTCACTTTAAAACTCCTTTCTATTATCTTCTTTTATCTATAAATATAGAATTAACTCCAGTAAAAGCATACTCTATATAATCATTCTCAAACATTAAATTTATAATATCATTTCTTTTCTTTGTCACAGATATTTTTTCACGATATTCTATTGTTTCTATAATAAAAATATATGGTCTATATTTCTCAAAATTCGTAGATTTCAATATATCCATCTCTAAACCTTCAACATCTAATGAAACAATTGTAGGAACACTAGCAAAATATTTTTCATATATTTCATCTAATGTATAAACTGGTACTTCAATCTCATCAACAATTTCAATCCAAGGAGTTTGACGTTGAGCTTCTTTTATAGACTCTAAATCAAAAGAATCTAATCCTGGTGTATTAAGTATATAAAATTTCATTTTTTCTGAATTTTTAGCTCCAATTCCACAATTTAAAACAATATCTTCTGGTCTGTACATTTTTATTTCATCAATATAAATTGGATTGGCATCTATTAAAACACCTCTTACTCCTTTTTTGTATAACGCATAAGAATTACTTAAGCTTTTATAATCGTTACATCCAATATCCAAATATGAAAGCCCTACATTTTTTTCTCCTAAATAAGACAATAT
The DNA here is from genome assembly GCF_041200005.1 of Leptotrichia rugosa. Lineage (NCBI taxonomy): Bacteria > Fusobacteriati > Fusobacteriota > Fusobacteriia > Fusobacteriales > Leptotrichiaceae > Leptotrichia > Leptotrichia rugosa. The sequence goes on along the minus strand of NZ_CP165644.1, from coordinate 40,459 downwards.
GAACTCAATAATTTTATCTTCTCCTGCTTGTGAATAACTTTCGTATTTAGAAAGTTCTTCTTGAACTTTATCTTTTTCTTTTATTATATTCCATAAAGTATTTTCAAAATTTGCTAAGTGATTATGAGTATCTGTAAATTTATTTCCCATTTCTTCATTTATTGCTACTATTTCTCTTTTTGAATTCTCTATTTCTCTTTTTGAATTCTCTATTTCTCTTTTTGAATTCTCTATTTCTCTTTTTGAATTCTCTATTTCTCTTTTTGAATTCTCTATTTCTCTTTTTGAATATTTTAATATATTATTGCTATATTTAGCATACTCTGTAAGTGAACCTGTTATTTCACCATTTAATTCTTGAAATCTATACATTTTTTCTGCATAAGGTTGTAACATAAATCTTGTTGACTTTCTAATAGCTCTTTTTATAAAATTTTTTACTTTTTGAAGCGGTGTCCTTCCTTTACCAAAATCATAATCAAAAGTTGAAACAAAATGTTTTGAACTTTCAAATAATTTCGAACTTATTTCATGAAAAGTTTGTTCACTAAAATTATATTTATATTTCTCTAAATTTTCTTCATATTTCGTTTTTAAAATATTTGATATTTCTCTTCTTTCCATATATCATTCCTCCGATAGAATGTAATTGTCTAAAATAAATTTATGTTTCAATCGCAATAATCCTACATCATGTATATTACTATACATTTTGAATTGTGCAATACTTCTATAATGATCATAACTTGCTTTTTCTTCTAAATCAGCAACTGCGATACCAATATTATAATCTCCTGGCAATAAATTTAAATTTTCTAATTCAACTTCTATTATTCCTTCTTTTTGCAATTTAAGTTTTTTATACCCTTCTCTTGAAGTATTAGTTCCATATATATATGTTCCTTGAGTATTACTAATTTCAAATCCAATATTTACTTGTAAATCTTTTGGATCAACCTGACATAAATATTCAGCCTGTAATTTTATATTCTGTCCCGTATTAAAAGAGCGTCTATCTATACCTTTTTCATCTAATAATTTACAACTAGTAAAAATAATATCTCCATTTCCAAAATGTTCTCCTAAATGAGTTATTTTTATTTTTTTATCATCTAAAATTTTTATTTTTCCTGTATTGTTTTCTTTACTTTTAAGATTTTCCTCTTTTTGTCGCTCTTCTTGTTTTTCAGCCATAAATTTTAAATAAGCATTTTCAATTTCTTTAGGGCTTCCTTCTAATATTTTTTTACCTTTTTCTAACCACACAGCATAATCACATAATCTATCAATGGTTGACATATCATGAGTAACCAATATTATTGTAGTTCCTTTATTTTTCATTTCATAAATTTTATTAGCACATTTTGCTTGAAAATTTATATCTCCAACACCTAAAATCTCATCAACTAATAAAATATCAGCATCAACATGAATTGCTACTGAAAACGCTAATCTTGCATACATTCCAGAAGAATATGTTCTGAGAGTATTGTCAATAAAATCTTCTAGCTCAGAAAATGCAATAATTTCTGGTATTCTTTTATCAATTTCTTCTTTAGTAAAACCAAAAATAGTAGCATTATTATAAATATTTTCTCTACCAGACAATTCAGGATGAAATCCAGCTCCTAATTCTATCAAACTCGCTATTTTCCCTTTGATTTTTATTTTACCTTTATCAGGAAACATTGTTCTATTTATCATTTTTAATAATGTACTTTTTCCACTTCCGTTTTTACCTATCAACCCTATTGTACTTCCCTTTTTTACTTTAAAAGAAACATCTTTTAATGCATAAAATTCCTTGTATTCATTTTTTAATCCCTTTATTATTTTTTCCTTTAAAGACATAGGTCTATCGGAATACAATTTAAATTTTTTTGTAATATTTTCTATTTCTATAACTGTTTCCATTAAAACGCTCCTATTCTTATAATATTTCAGCAAATTTTTTCTGCAATTTTTGAAAAACAAAATATCCTGCAAAAAAAACAAAAAAAGAATATGCCAGCACATATATTAATAATAACGGTCTTTTCATTATCCCATAATACATAATATTTCTGTATAACACAATATATCCTGCCATTGGATTTACAAATAACAATATTTTTTGATATTTTTCAGGAAGTATAGTTATATTATACATAATAGGCGTCATAAAATATACTGCCATCAAACCAACATTTATCAAATACTCCAAATCTCTAAAAAATACATTAATACTTGAAACCAATAAAGAGAATCCCAAATTTAAAATAGTTTGACCTAATAATATTAATGGAAGCCATATCAAACTTATTGTTAATGGTATTTTAAATATCAATAACATCGGAAAAACTATCATATAACTGAATATTGTGTTACAAAGTCCACTTAATGTGTGTGTTATAGATAAAATTTCTCTTGGAAAATAAACTTTAGTTACTAAACTACTATTTCCTATAACTAAATTACATGCTCCTTGTACTGAATTTGTAAAAAACCCCCATGGAATAAGTGCTACAAATAGAAACATTGCATAATTTTTTTCACTTATTCTCAAAATAAATGGAAATATTAGCGAATAAACTAATAATTGTAACAAAGGATTAATAAAAGTCCAAAGAAAACCCAAAAAAGAACCTTTATATCTGGTTCTTAATTCCCTTATTGTGAAACTTTTTATCATTTCTTTAAATTTTAAAATTTCTTTTATTCTTTCAAACATAACAACTGAATAACTTCTATTGTTATTCTCTCCTTTCTATAATAACACTTCTCCAATATTCTAATACTTCTTCCAATGTATCATCAATAAGGAACTCTGGCTCCCATCCTGTATCTCTTTTTATTTTACTATTATCACACACTACAAGTGGTACATCTACAGGTCTAAATTTATTAGGATCAATTTCTATTTTTATTTCTTTTTTTGACATACTTATCAATTTTTTTAAAATTTCACTTACTTTAACTTCTTTTCCTGAACCTATATTATAAATTTCTCCAATTTTCCCTTTTTCTAAAAGCAGGGTATAACCTCTAACAATATCTCTAACATCTGTAAAATCTCTAAAAGTCTCTAAATTTCCCACTTTTAATATAGGCTCACTTCCTTTTTCAATTTGAGCAATTTTACTTGCAAAATCAGCTACAACGAAGTTTTTACTTTGTCCTGCTCCAATATGATTAAAGGCTCTTACCATTATTATATTCATATTATAAGCATTTACATAAAGTTTACACATTTCTTCCTGTGCCTTCTTACTTACACCATAAGGACTTTGTGGATTTTGAACTTTACCTTCTTTGATTGGACATTCTTCTGGTTTTATTGGACCGTATTGATCACTTGAACCAATGATTAATATTTTAGAATCTTTACTGTGATTTCTCACTGCCTCAAGTAAATTCAATGTTCCATTTACATTTATATTTACAGTCAAAACAGGTTTTTCCCATGAAAGTCCTACGGCACTTTGTCCTGCCAAATGAAATATTTTATCTGGTTTTACATCATTTATAATTTTATTAATCCGTTCTGTATCCAATAAATTCATTTTTTTTACATTAATTTTGTTATTTTTATAATTTTCTGATATTGTTGTTCCATATACTTCATAACCTTGTTCTAAAAGATATTCAGATAAATATTTCCCTACAAAACCATCAACACCTGTTATCAATGCTTTCATTTGTTCTCCTTAAAGTGTTTTCAATTTAATTTCTTTTTTAACTAATTCCAAATCATTTTCAACCATTCTTTCAACTAATTTAGCAAACGGTATTTCTCTTTTCCATCCCAATTTAGTTTCAGCTTTTGTAGGTTTTCCAATTAAAATATCAACTTCTGCAGGTCTATAAAATTTAGGATTAACTCTTACTACAACGTTACCAGTTTTAGAATCTTTTCCTGTTTCCTTCTCATCTTTCCCTTCCCAAACAATATCAATACCTACATGTTTAAACGCAGTTTCCACAAATTCTCTAACTGTTCTAGTTTCATTTGTTGCAATTACATAGTCATCGGCTTTATCCTGCTGCAACATTAGCCACATCGCCCTCACATAGTCCTTTGCATGCCCCCAGTCACGTTTTGCATCAAGATTTCCAAGTTCCAATACATCTTGAACTCCTAATTTTATTCTAGCTACTGCATCTGTAATTTTTCTTGTTACAAATTCTTTTCCTCTTCTTTCAGATTCATGATTAAATAAAATTCCTGAACAAGAATACATATCATAACTTTCTCTATAGTTTTTAGTTATCCAATGTCCATATAACTTAGCTACTCCATATGGACTTCTTGGATAAAATGGTGTATCTTCTGTTTGTGGAATTGCTTGAACTAATCCAAACATTTCACTTGTAGATGCCTGATAAAATCTCGCTTCTGGTTTTACAATTCTAATTGCTTCTAACATATTTAATGCACCAATTCCATCAATATCAGCTGTCGCCACCGGTTGTTCCCAAGAAGTTCCAACGAATGACTGTGCTGCTAAATTGTATACCTCATCAGCTTGAGAAATTTTCATAGCATTCACTAATGAAACAATGTCTGTCATATCAGCATATATAAATTTAATTTCATCTTTTCTATGTTCTATATTTCCAAAACTAGTTCTACTTTTTCTTCTAACTAATCCATATACTTCGTATCCTTTTTCTAATAATAATTCTGCCAAATACGAACCATCTTGTCCTGTTATTCCTGTTATTAAAGCTTTTTTCATAAAAATTTTATCCTCCTAAAGTTTATTTATTTTTATAAATATTCTGTTCTGTTGCATATTTTTAAGTTGTTTATTACCGCTTTTACTTCTTGGGTATTATCTTTGTTGCAAATTAATATTGCATCTTTTGTATCAACTATTATTATATCTTCCAATCCAATTGTCGCAATTAATTTTTCAGTTCCCTGAATTATTGAATTTTTAGTTTTAATGCTAATTACATTTCCATTTATTACATTTCCATCTTGATTTGTTTTATTTATTCTTTCTAATGATAACCAGCTTCCAACATCATCCCAACCAAAATTTCCAGGTATTACATAAATATTTTCAGCTTTTTCCATAATTCCATAATCTATTGATTCTGAAAGAATACTTAAAAATTCTTGCTTCAAAACTTTATCATAATTTGGGGTTCCGATAGTTTCGCCGATTCTTTTTACACTTTTATATATTTCAGGCAAAAATTTTTTGAAATTTTCTAAAATTGTTGAAACTTTCCAAACGAACATTCCACTGTTCCAAAGATACTGACCACTTGCTAAGTATTCCTTTGCTTTTTCTAAATCTGGTTTTTCTTCAAATTTTAAAACTTCGTAGACATTATGTTCAAGATTTTGAGCTTTTTTAAAATTTATATATCCGTATCCTGTTTCAGGATAATTTGGAGTTATTCCTATTGTTACAAGATTTTCACCTTCCTCAACTACATCCAAAGCTGTTTTTAAAGTATCAATAAAAATTTCATTGAATTTGATTAAATGATCTGAAGGTAACACTATCATTTTAGCATTTTTATCTTTTTTTGCTATGTATTCTGCCGCTAAAGCAATACATGGAGCTGTATTTTTAGCTATTGGCTCTACAATTATATTTTCATTTGGAATATTAGATATATGTTTTTTTACCAAATCTATGTAAAGCTCATTTGTAACAATGTATATATTTTCTATTTTGACTAATTCCTTCAACCTTTCCACGGTATGTTGAATCATAGATTTTCCATCTGATGTCAAAGATAAAAATTGTTTTGGCATATTTACTCGACTTTTCGGCCAAAATCTCTCACCTTTTCCTCCAGCCATAATTACTACTGATGTCATTATTTTCTCCTTTTCCAATATTGATTTAATTATGAAAAAATTTTAAATTAATAAATTTTTTAAATAAACCTTGTAATCACAGTTTTTTAATTCATTTATCGTATGCAATAATTGTTCTTTTTTTATCCACCCTTTCTGATAAGCAATCTCCTCAATACAAGCGATATAAAATCCTTGCCTTTTTTGAATAGCTTCCATATAATTGGCAGCTTGTAACAAAGCTTCATGAGTACCTGTATCTAGCCACACAGTTCCTCTTCCCAAACTTTTAACATTTAATTTACCTTTTTTCAAATATTCTTCATTTATCGCTGTAATCTCTAATTCATTTCTAGAGGATGGTTTTATAATTTTAGCTTTTTCAATAACCGTATTATCATAGAAGTATAATCCTGGTATTGCATAATTTGATTTTGGATTTTTTGGCTTTTCTTCCAACGAAATTGCTTTTCCATTTTTATCAAACTCTACAACTCCGTAGGCCCTCGGGTCTTTTACAGGATAACCAAATACCACTGCTCCCTCTTTTAACTTTGAAGCTTCCTCCAGTAATCCTGAAAGACCACTTCCGTAAAAGATGTTATCCCCTAAAATCAAACAGACATTGTCGTTTCCTATAAACTCTTCACCTATTATGAATGCTTCAGCTAAGCCGTTTGGATGCTCTTGCACTTTATATTCCAGTTTTAAACCCAATTGACTTCCATCTCCCAACAATTCTTCAAATACTGGAAGATCTCTAGGAGTAGAAATAATTAAAATTTCTCTTATATTTGCTAACATCAATACTGATAATGGATAATAAATCATAGGTTTATCATATATTGGAATAATTTGTTTTGAAATTGCTTTTGTTAAAGGATAAAGCCTTGTTCCACTTCCTCCCGCTAAAATAATTCCTTTCATAAAATCCTCCAATTTTATTTAACTATTATTTTCCCTTTCCAAATAGTATCACTTTGACTGTTTTAAAGATTATCAAAACATCTAAAATTAAATCCTGATGTTTTAAATAGTATAAATCGTATTCTAACTTTCTTTTTGTATCTTCAATATTTTCGCCGTAAGGATACATCACTTGCGCCCAGCCTGTAAGTCCAGGTTTTATCATGTGTCTTAAATTGTAGTATGGTATTTGCTTTTCATACTCTTTGGCTAAGATATCCCATTCTGGTCTTGGACCCACAAAACTCATCGTTCCTTTTAAAATGCAGAAAAGTTGTGGCAATTCATCAATTCTTGTCTTTCTTATAAAGTTTCCGATTTTTGTCACTCTATTGTCGTTGTCCTGTGCATATTTTGAATATTTTTGGGGATCATGTATTTTCATGCTTCTAAATTTATAAACTTTAAATGGAACCATATTTTCTCCAATTCTTACCTGTTTAAAAATAACTGGACCTTTTGATTCCAACTTTATTAAAATTGCCACGATTAGTGCCATTGGCGAGAGCAAAATCATTAGTGTTGAAGCTATGACTAAATCTACTCCACGTTTCATATTTTTTTGCATTCCATCATTTAAAATATCAAAACCATTAGACTGCAATAACCACTCTTCGTCAATTTTACTTGCATCTATTTTTTTTTGAATTTCTTCATTAAATATTTCATAGCTCAAAACTTTTAACCCATTTATTTTTAAATCAAAAAGTCGCTTTAAATACTTTTTAAAACTGGGACTTTGCATATCTTTTACAATTACAAGAAGATCAACTTTATTTTCTTTTATTATTTTTTCCATCTCGTCGTAATTTCCAATTAAATATTTTGTTGCACGGCTTTTGTTGTTGGAAATATAACCGATGTAGTTATAGTCCAAACTATTGATGATATCTTGCTGAATGTTGTTTTCAATGTGGTTTGAGCCAAAAATTAAGACATTTTTCTTTTTCATGTAAATTGAAGATATTATCTTTCGAAATATTGTCTGAAAGATAAAAACTGCACCAAAAACATAAAATATCTCTAATTTTCTTAAAAAGATAAAAAACACAAATGCAAAAATTGCATCAATTGAAAAATTTACAAAAATATTTTTTAATCTAAATCTTTCAGCATAAAAATCCAATTGTCCAAAAATAAATTTTATAAATATGAAAACCAAAAAGATAAAATTTGTCAAATATCTTGTTACATAATCGTATTGATTTAACAGTATATTGTAAATCAAATACAGAACAATAATATATATTATTCGAATTATAACGATTTTTTTTATTTTCATATCTTTTTCCCTTAAAAACTTCTTAGTTTCTCAGTAAAAAGTATAGCACAAATTAGAGCATAATTCAACTGAAATGTAAAAAGAATTTATTGATTTTTGGAAGTAATTTCTATATAATTTGTGTAAGCATAATTGTTTGTGAAAAGGAAGGAGTTTTAAAAAAAATATGAAAAATAAATTTATTTTGCTCGACAGAGATGGCGTGATTAATGTTGAAAAAAATTATTTGCATAGAATTGAAGAATTTGAATATGAAAAAAATGTTGTCTCTGGGCTAGCAAAATTGAGAGATTTGGGTTATAAATTTGTCATTATTACCAATCAGGCTGGGATTGCTAAAGGATTTTACAGCGAAGAAGATTATTTTAAATTGCAAAAATTTATTGAAGAAGATTTGCGAAAAAAGGGAATTAAAATTGAAAAGTCGTATTTTTGTCCGCATCATCCTGATGGGATTGGGAAATACAAAAAAAATTGCGAATGTCGGAAACCAAATACGAAAAATTTTGAGTTGGCAATAAAAGAATTTGAAATAGATGAAAAAATTTCTTTTATGATTGGCGACAGAGTGACAGATTTGATTCCTGGACAAAAGCTTGGGATGAAAACTGTTCTTGTGAAAACTGGATACGGAGTTAAAAACATTTCAAAACTTAAAGAAAATGGCTTAGATTCTATTGTTGCGGACGATATTTTGGAATTTGCCAACTTAATTGAAGAAGGAGAAAATCAATGAATACAAATAAATCTAAAGAAATTTTTGAAGAAGCAAAAAAATCTATTCCAGGTGGTGTAAATAGTCCAGTCAGAGCTTTTCAGTCCGTAAAAAAAGACTATCCCATTTTTATTGAAAGTGCAAAAGGAAGCAAACTTTTTGATGAAGATGGGAATGAATATATTGATATGATTGGATCTTGGGGACCTATGATACTTGGGCATAATTACCCTGAAGTTCTTGAAGTTGTGAAATCCGAGATGGAAAAAGGGACATCTTTTGGGCTTCCGACAAAAAAAGAAGTTGTATTGGCAGAACTTGTAAAAGAATGTTTTCCTGCGATTGAAAAAATTAGGCTTACAACTTCTGGGACTGAAGCTACGATGGCGGCTGTAAGACTTTCTCGGGCATTTACAAAAAAGAATAAAATTTTGAAATTTGAAGGATGTTATCACGGGCATTCGGATTCACTGCTTGTAAAAGCAGGGTCTGGACTTCTTACTTTTGAGCATCAGGACAGCAACGGAATTACCGAAGCCGTAACTCGAGACACGATAACTGCTCCTTTTGGAGATTTTGAAAAGATAAAAAAAATTATTGAAGATGAAAAAGACATCGCCTGTGTCATTGTTGAGCCTATTCCAGCAAATATGGGAGTTATTGAGACTTCAAAAGAATTCTTGGAATTTTTGCGAGAAATTACTCGTAAAAAAAATACTGTTCTAATTTTTGACGAAGTTATCACTGGATTTAGAATTTCGCTTGGTGGCGCTTGTGAAGTGTTTGGAATACAGCCAGATTTGGTGACTCTTGGGAAAATCATTGGTGGCGGATATCCAGTTGGTGCGTTTGGCGGAAAAAAAGAAATTATGGATTTGATTTCACCAGTTGGAAATGTTTATCACGCCGGAACTCTTTCTGGAAATCCAGTTTCTGTCGCCGCTGGAATTAAAACGATTTCCATTTTGAAAGAAAATCCTGAAATTTACAAGACTTTGGAGAAAAGAACGAAAGAATTGGTTTCTAAAATAGAAAACTTAATTCAAAAATATGAAATTCCTGCGACTGTGAACTATGTTAATAGCTTATTTACAATCTTTTTTGCAAAGGATAAAATAGAAAATCTGGAAGATGCGATTGACACAAGTGATGAAATGTTTGCCATTTATTTTGACACAATGTTAGAAAATGGGATTATTGTGCCGCCGTCAAAATATGAAGCTCATTTTATTTCCTATGTTCATTCCGACGAAGACTATGAAAAATTTTATTTTGCGTTGGAAAAAGCATTTGAGAAAATAAAAAATAGTTTGTAAAAGTAAAAATTTAGGAGAAAAATGAAGATTTTGAAAAAAACTTTGACCCAAATTGAAGCGGCAAATAGACAACGAATGGAAGAAAAAGAAAAAAAACTTGATTCTTTGCTAAAAACTCCGAAAGGACTTGGAATTATTGAAAATTTGGCAATAAAACTAGAAGGAATGCGGCAAAATTATCGACCTAAGAAAAAAATGGTACTCGTTATGGCGGCTGACAATGGTGTAGAGTGTGAAAAAGTGAGTAAATCCAAAAGATTCATAACTCAATATGTCGTAGAAGCGATGTTAAACGGCACTTCTTCAATAAATTCCTTAGCCAAAAGTTTTGGTGCTGATGTAAAAGTTGTCGATTTGGGAATTGATGAAAGTTCAAGCAATTCAAAAAAATTTGATTTTAAAGGAATTATTGACAAAAAACTTATGCCATTTGGGACGAATAATATTGCAGACGAAGCTGCTATGAGTTATGAAACCGCTGTATCCGCCATTGAAATTGGAATAAAAATGGTGGACGAATTTGTGAAAAAAGGTTATAATCTTTTTGCGACTGGAGAAATGGGGATTGGAAATACTTCGACGAGTAGCGCTATTTTAAAAGTTTTTTCAGATTTGCCGCTGGACGATATTGTTGGATTTGGAAGCGGAATTGATAAAAAGACTTTGGAGCATAAAAAAGAAGTTGTAAAAAGAGCGATTTTGACTAAAAAAATTGATAAAAAAGATCCGATTGACGTGCTTTCCAAAGTTGGCGGACTGGATATTGCAGGAATGTCTGGAACTTTTTTAGGTTGTGCTAAAAATGGCGTTCCTGTTGTCATAGACGGCTTTATCTCAGCTGTTGCGGCATTAATTGCACAAAAATTATGTCCGAATGCTCGTGACTATATGATTGGTTCGCACTTGAGCTGTGAGCCAGGGATGAAATATATTATGAGTGAGATTAATTTAACCGCGCCACTTCTGATGAATATGAAGCTTGGCGAAGGAACTGGAGCTATTATGATGTTTCCAATCATAGAAGCGGCTTGTAGAATAACTGAAGATGTGAGAACTTATCCAGATGTTTGATTAACTTAATTGACTTGATTAAAAAATAAAATATAAGAATTTAAAATTTAAAAATTAAAATTTTAAAAAAAAAGAAATAAATTTTAAAAAATATATATAAAAGAAAGAAAAGAAATAACTTAAAGAAATTAAAGAAACGAAAGAAAAAGAGAAAGGAAAAAAAAATAAAAAATGAAAGAAATTAAAGAAAATAAATTAAAATTATACATTGTAAGACATGGACAAACTGAATGGAATGTCCTGGAAAAATTTCAGGGACAAATGAATTCGCCACTTACAGAAGAAGGGATTGAAAAAGTTAAGAAAACTGCGAAAGAATTGGAAGATGTTAAATTTGATGCTGTTTATACTAGTCAAATGGGAAGAACAGTTGAAACTGCAAAAATTATTTTGGAAGATAATAAAAATGAGAAACCAGAACTTCAAGAAATTCCCGAGCTTAATGAAATTTATTTTGGGAAATGGCAAGGGATGACTTTTAGCGAGATTTTTGATTTTTCTCCGCAGGAAGCTCACAACTATTTTTATGATGTAAAAAATTACTGTGCGACAAATGTTGGCGGAGAAGAGTTGAAAGATGGACTAACTAGATTTTTACAAGGACTTGATAAAATCGTGAAAGTTCACGAAAGCGGAAATATTTTGATTGTCACACACGGAACTGTTTTAGAGCTTTTCTTTAACTATATTGAAAACAGGGAAGCAGACGATTTAGATGAGAGAAAACTTATTGGAAATGGAGAATGCCGAGTATTTTATTTTGAAAATGGTAAATTTTTTCAATAGAATTATTTAAAAATTATAATAAAATAAATAAAAAATTTTGGAAAGAGAGAAACATGATTTGGATAATTGGCGGAACGAAAGACGGAAGAGATATTTTGGAAAAACTTGTTAGTGTGAAAAATAAAAAGGATATTCTTGTTAGTACTGCCACTTCCTACGGTGGAGAACTTTTGAAAAAATATACTTTGGATAGCAAAAAAAATATTCAAGTTATTTGTAAAAAATTGGATGAAGAGCAAATGGAAAAAGTCATAACCGAAAAAAATATAAATCTTATCATCGATGCAAGTCATCCGTATGCTGCAAATGTGAGCCGTTCCATTTTGAAAGTTACAAAAAAACTTGGGACTAAATATTTGAGATTTGAGCGGGAAATGCTTGATTATGGAGATGAAAACGTCTTTAAATTTGAAACTTTGAGTCAAATGAATGAATTTATCTCAAAATATGAAAATAAAAACATTTTGAGTACACTTGGATCGAATAATCTAGAAGAAATAAAAGCTATGAGTAAAAAAAATAATCTTTTTGTGCGGATACTTCCAACAACTGCTTCCATTCAAAAGGCGGAAAATCTTGGATATTTACCTAAAAATATAATTGCAATTCAAGGGCCTGTTGACAAAAATTTGAATTTAGCTATGCTTAAAAGTTTTAAAATTGATTTTTTGATTACAAAAGAGAGTGGAAAAACTGGCGGAGAAAAAGAGAAAATTGATGCCTGTAAAGAATTTGGAACAGCTGTTTTAGTGCTAAAAAGACCTTTTGTGAACTACAGAAATGTTTATTCTGACATTGATAAACTTATAAATCATATTTAAAAAAGCCGAGAAATTTTTCCCGACTTTTTTATTTATTTTAGATTCTTTATTTTGACACGATGTATTTCAATCTTGTGAACTACTCCCACTTGTAGAAGAGGGAGCTTCTTGGGAAGTATCTGTTTTTGCTAGCCAAATATATTTACCAAACTCTTCGGACAGTCCCTGCCCTGACTACGAGTATTATACCATATAAGAGCTGTTATTTCAAGCTATATTCTGCAATTCGATGGTTTAAAAATTTTAGGGGCAGATTTTTTAATTTCAAATTTTTTAGCTTATTTTTGATTACAAGATGTTATTTTGTTTAATATTATTTTTTTATTTTTTTATTTTTTTATTTTTTTACATAAGGGGAAAGGACCGCCATTTCCCCTTATAATCCCCACGCTCGTCTAAGCATTTTTTTGAAGCAAAGCCGAAACTCGCACTAAACGTGCTCAAACAGTCGTCTTTACTCCAAAAAAATCACGACACCTTTTGTATAACAGTAAAATTTAAACCGTCGGAGCATTTTTATGTGCTGACAAAACTGTCTGAGCGTAAGCGAGTTTTTTGGCAGTGCATAAAAATGTCGAAGACTAGCCGGGGTGCAGGGGTGCGGCGATGAGCACTTCTGCTTAAAAAATAAAAAAAATATTTTAGTAACTTTCTGGATTGAATGAAAAACTTAAAATAAGATTTTTTATTTACCCCTAACTATTTTACTCTGTCTCTGCAATTCATCTCCCACTTATAGAAGAAGGAGACTTCTTGCTAAATATTGTTAAAACACTTATTTTAATACAACATCTCTTATAAAGAACTCTCCACCAATTGAAACAAATCCTAAATTAGTAACTCTCGGATTAACTAAATATTGTTTTTGTTTTTGGAATAAAATTACAACTGGAGCTTCCTGTGAAATTATTTTTTCCATTTCTATCATCGCTGGTACTCTTGTTTGCGGATCATCTGTTGATTTTACAGTTTTTACAAGCTGGTCATATCTTGAATTTACGAATTTTCCACGATTATTTGCATTTGTACTTTCAAATAAATCTAAATATGTAATTGGATCTAAGAAATCTCCAGTCCAGTTCATTAGAGCAATATTAAAGTTATTTTCTTTTGTACGGTTTATACGCTCTTTTCCAGTAACCATTTCCGCATCAACCTGAACGCCTAAATTAGTTTTTAAATTATCTTGAATATATTCCACAATCGCTTTTCTGCTTCCACTGTCGTTAAATAATATTTTTATATTTGGCAATTTAGAAATCCCTGCTTCTTTCATTCCTTCAGCTAACAATTTTTTAGCTTCTGCCACATCATATTTTGGCTGATCTGTTGGAACTTCTTTGGCAAAATCACCTTTTAGTCCGTTAAGTCCAATTCCTTGCGGTGTGAAAGTCTTAGTCGCTTTTTCAGAATTTGAAAGTGCTTTAGTCAACAAATCATTTTTATTGATTGCCATTGAAATAGCTTTTCTGATTTTCACATTTTTGTAAGCTGGATCGTTTACATTAAATAACAAATAATAAATTCCTCCATCTTTAGCTGTCACTAATTCAGGTTTTCCATTAAATTCTTTAGCTTGTTCAAATGTAACTGGTGTAACATCAACTTCATCATTTTTAAAAGCATTTACAGATGAATTACTGTCAATCATTTTTAAAACTACATTTTCTGTCTTAACATTTGCCGCATCCCAGTAATTAGGATTCTTTTTCAATCTCAATTCTGAATTATGTGTCCAGTCGTCCAAAGTGTAAGGACCTACTGCTATTGTATATTTAGCTTCTGAAAAATATTTGTCTTTAACTTGGTTGTAATATTTTTCATCTAAAGGCATGTATGCTTTAAATGTTACCAAATCATCAAAATATGAAACTGGCGCTTCCAATGTAACTTCCAAAGTTTTGTCATCAACCACTTTAATTCCAACTTCTTCGGCACTCGCTTTTTTAGCGTTATATTTTTCTCCATTTTTTATTACAAATAGCATATTTGCGTTACTTGCCGCTGTTGCTGGATTTAGCGCACGAAGCCATCCTGCTTTAAAGTCTTTTGCGGTAACTGGATCTCCGTTTGACCATTTTATTCCATCTCTTAAGTGAAATGTCCATTTTAATCCATCTTTTGATTTTTCCCACGATTTTGCAAGTCCTGCAACCGATTTTCCGTTTTTATCTTTTCGAAGTAATCCTTCTAAAATAAGTTCATCAACTGTTCCTCCAGGAATGTCAGTAGTAATTTGCGGATCAATTGAACTTGGTTCTGCCACAATGTTTAATGAAAATGTATTTTGGTCATTTCCACCATTTCCACAAGATAGTAGAAATAGCGACATTGCCAATGTTAACAATAATTTTTTCATCTAAAAATCCTCTCTTTCTTTTTTTATTATTTTTAAAATTTATTTGATATAAGTATAGTCCAATACATAATCTTTTCCAATTGGACTAAATACTATGTCGTGAACTCTTGGATTAACTAATTTTGTATTCTGTCTGTAATAAAGTATTCCAACTGGCATATCGTCAGCAAGAATTTTTTCCATTTGAATCATTGAAGCCACTCTCGCTTTTTGATCTCCAGAAGATTTTACAAATTTAACCAATCTGTCATATTCTGGATTTGAGTAATCTGAATAATTATTTCCATCTTTTGTAACAAATCTGTCCAAATAAGTGATTGCGTCATTAAAGTCCCCATTATAACCAGCAAGTGCAATTTCATAGTTTCTCTGTTCCATTCTGGCAAGTCTTTCGCTAAAAGTCATAGCTTGTATTTTTATATCGACACCTAAATTTTTATGAAGCTGATCTTGAATATATTCTGAAATTATTTTATTATTTCCACTGTCGTTAAAAATCATTTCAAGTGTCGGCAACTTTTGTAAATTTAGCTCTTTTAATCCTTCAGCTAATAAACTTTTCGCTTTTGCAGCATCAAATGCAGGAAAAACTTTTCCAGCTTCTTCAGAAAAATCTTTTTGCACTCCCATTATTCCAACGCCTTTTGCAGTATATGTATAAGCAGGTTTTCCAGTTCCACTAAGCACATCAGACACCAATTTTTCTCTGTCCACAGCAAGAGACAACGCCTGTCTTATTTTTTTGTTGGCAAGAACTTTATTTTTCATATTGTAAGTCATATACCAGACAGAACCATCATCTGTAAGTATTTTTCTCTTGTCATCTTTAAATTCTTTAGCTTGTTCAATAGAAATATTTGTCGAATCTATCTCATCATTTTTAAATGCGTTCAAGCTTCCATTTGGATCGTTTATAAACACAACTTTTACACCTTCAAGTTTTATGCTGTCTTTATTCCAGTAATTTTCATTTTTTTCAAAGACAATTTGTGAATCTCTTGTCCATTCTTTTATTTTATAAACACCTGATGAAATTGAAGTTTCTTTACTAGTCATGTATTTATCCTTAACTCTGTCATAAAACGCTTTGTTAAGCGGCGCATAAGTTTGAATTCGCACAATTGAGTCAAAATATGGCAATGGATCATTTAAAGTTACTACTAAAGTGTAGTTATCCACAACTTTTATTCCCAATTCATCAGGATTTTTGATTTTTCCTGAATTAAATTCTTTTGCATTTTTTATGTAAAATAATTTATCCGCATATTTTGAAGCAGTTTTTGGATCTAATGCTCTTACCCATCCATCTTTAAAGTTTTGCGCTGTAATCGGATCTCCATTTGACCATTTTGCATTGTTTCTCAAATGGAATGTCCAAACTGTTGAATCTTGATTGTGTTCCCAAGTTTTTGCTACCCCTGGCAATGATTTTCCATCTTTTGCCTGTCTTGTAAGTGTTTCTGTCACAAGAGAGTCCACAAATTCTCCTGTTGAATCATTTGCTAATTCTGGGTCATAAGATTTTCCTTCTTCTTTTAAATTTAAAATTAGCTCATTATCGCCGCTTCCACTTCCGCAAGAAACGATAAAAAACGCAACTAAACTTAAAAGTAATAAAATTTTTTTCATTTTTTTACCATCCTTTTTTTATTTATTTATTTTTATTTTGTTTTTTTATTTAAAATGACATTTAAATCAAATTTTTTTCTCTCAAAAATGCCGTTTCCACAAAATGTCCCGGTCTATATTCTGTAAGCTCCGGTTCACTTGGAACTTCATTAATTTCAGTCACATTTCCAATTGGACTTCGCAAATACGATTCGTCCATGTCAATTGTTTCAGTCTTTTTATAATCTGGATCTGCAATTGGTACGGCAGAAATCAACGATTTTGTATAACTGTGAACAGGATCTCCGTAAACTGCGTGAGGTGTTCCAAGTTCCACAACTTTTCCCCGATACATAACTGCCACTCTGTCTGAAATATATTTTACCATCGACAAATCATGCGCAATGAACAGCATAGTCAAGTTTCTCTCCTTTTGCAAATCCTTTAATAAATTTACAACTTGCGCTTGAATTGACACATCTAGTGCCGAAATTGGCTCATCACACACCAAAACACTTGGATTTACAGCAAGTGCCCTAGCAATCCCAATTCTTTGCCGTTGTCCTCCAGAAAATTCATGTGGAAAACGACTGGCATGTTCCCTATTTAATCCAACTAATTCCAATAAACTATAAACTTTTTCCATTCTCTCCTGCTTTGAACTTGCAAGTTTATGAATGTCAATCCCTTCGGCGACTATATCTCCTACCGTCATTCGGGGATTTAGCGATGCCTGCGGATCTTGAAATATCATCTGAATCTCTTTTGTGAAATCCTTTAAGGTGTAATCTTCCACAGGTTTTCCATTATACAAAATCTCTCCATTTGTCTTTTTGTAAAGTCTACTAATTGTTCTTCCAAGCGTTGTTTTCCCACTTCCAGATTCCCCGACAAGACTTAGGATTTCTCCTTTGTAAATATCCATCGTCACATTGTCAACCGCTTTTAATACAGTCTTTTTTTTCATTGGAAAATATTTTTTTAAATTTTTCATCTCTATTATTTTTTCCATAATTCACTTCCTAGTCATCATTTTTTTCATCTTTTAAAAATTCAATTTTAGGAGCTCCTTTGACATACAGCCACGATTTTACAAAATGTCCGCCTCCTAAATCAATCATAGGCGGCTTTCTCTCGTAGTCAATTTTCATCGCATATTCAGAACGAGCCGCAAACGGATCTCCTTTTGGTGGATTTAACAAATCTGGCGGTGTACCAGGAATTGAAGTAAGCCTTTCATTTGAGTTCATATCCAGTCTTGGAAGTGATTTTAACAGTCCCCAAGTGTAAGGATGCTTTGGATTTCTAAATAATTCTCTGACTGGCGCTTCTTCCAATTTTTCTCCTGCGTACATAACAATAACTCTATCCGCCGTCTGCGCTACAACTCCCAAATCGTGAGTTATAAGAATGACCGCTATATTTAATTCCTTTTTTATTTCATTTATCAAATCCAGTATCTGTGCTTGAATTGTAACATCTAACGCCGTTGTTGGCTCATCACAGATAAGTAAATCTGGCTCACATGCAAGAGCGATTGCAATTACAACCCTTTGCCGCATTCCTCCGGAAAATTCATGTGGATATTGATTAAATCGCTCTTCTGGCTTTGGAATTCCAACTTTTTTAAGCATTTCAATAGCTCTCTTTTTAGCTTCAATTTTATTTACTTTTTTATGAATTAAAATTCCTTCCATAATCTGCTTTCCAATTTTCATTGTTGGATTTAGTGAAGTCATTGGATCTTGAAATATCATCCCAATTTTTCCACCACGAAGTTTTGCCATTTTCTCATCACTTATAGCGACCAAATCTTCTCCGTCAAACAAAATTTCTCCCGATTTTATCTCTCCCGGCGGCATTTGAATAAGTTTCATAATTGTCTGAACTGTAACCGACTTCCCACTTCCAGACTCTCCGACAATTGCCAAAGTTTCTCCTCTTTCAACGAAAAAACTTATTCCACGAAGCGCCTGAACTTCTCCTGCGTAAGTATTAAAAGAAACACTTAAATCTTTTACTTCCAATAATTTTTTTCCCATTTTTTCCATTTTTTCCTTTCCCAATTTTTAGAAAAAATTAAATTTTAACTTCTCAATTTAGGATTTAGTGCATCATTTAGCGCATCTCCTATAATATTGAATGACAATGTAATAAGTGAAATTACAACTGACGGAATAATAAATAAATACGGATAAGAAGTTATATTAGACGACCCGTCATAGACTAAATTTCCAAGCGAAGCCTGTGGAATGGGTACTCCAAGTCCAATAAAGCTCAAAAATGCTTCCGTAAAAATAATATTTGGTATATCCGTCGTAAGTCTTATTATTATTATGCTAAGTGTATTTGGCACCAAATGTTTTAGCGTTATCCACCAAAAATTTCCACCAAGCGATTTTGAAGCCAATACAAATTCATTTTCTTTTATTTTCAAAACCTCTCCACGAACTAACAGTGAATAATTTAACCATCTTGTAAGCGACATCGCAATAATTATTGTCTTTATTCCATTTCCCATAATTACCATAAGTAAAATTATATAAATCATAGAAGGAATAATCATCAAAATTTCCACAAATCTTGTCATAATTGTATCTACAATTCCTCCAAAATATGCCGAAATTGCTCCATAAATTGTCCCAAATACAACACATATAGCAGCGGTTACAATCGCAAGTTCCATAGAAATTCTAATTCCCTGTGAAAGTCTTGCAAATAAATCTCTTCCCAAATTATCAGTTCCCAAAAAGTGACCTTTTTTCATTCCTTCCATTGGAGTCAAAAACTTAGAAGACAAGTCATTGCTGTTATAAGTGTATTTCGTCATCATCTGTCCAAATATTGCCAAAAATAGAAATACCGTAGTTATCACTAAAAATGTAAGTGCCAATTTATTCTTTTTAAACCTTCTCAGCCCGTCTTGCCAAAAAGTTAAACTTGGCTTGTAAATAACTTCACTTTGTGCCAAATTTGGTCCCACTATTTCAAAGTCTTCTGGTTTTGGCAAATAATCATTATTTTTTATATCTTGTGTCATTTACTCATTTTCTCCTTTCCCAAGTTTAATTTTAGGGTCAACCAAAACATAGATAATATCCATAACTATCATAATCGAAATCAAAAAGATTGCATAAAACACCGTAACTCCCAAAATTAAAGTATAATCTCTGTCGTTAATACTACCAACAAAATATTTTCCAAGTCCCGGAATCGAAAACATCTGCTCAATTACAAACGAACCTGTAAGAACCGCCGCAATTGTCGGTCCCATTATCGTAATAATCGGCAAAATTGCATTTCTCAAAGCATGTTTAAAAACCACATCTCGTGGTTTCACACCTTTTGCAATCGCAAGTTTTATGTAATCCTGCCCCATCACTTCTATCATTTTATCCCGCAAAAGTCTAGCCACAAGCGCTATCGTATAAAGCCCCAGTGAAATTACAGGAACTATTTTATTCTCAGGTTTTCTCCAACCAAGCAGTGAAATTTTTAAAAGTGGCAAGTGCAATTTACCAATCAAAATCCTGTTATGAACATCAACAGAATATTTTTGCAAAAGACCCGCCAATACAAAACTTGGCACAGAAATCCCAATTATCGCAATCAACATCGCAATTTTGTCCTGATATTTTCCTCTATTAAGTCCAGCTATAATCCCTAAAGGAATTCCCACTATAAGTGCAAAAATTAAAGCCCTTGCTCCTAAATCAGCTGATTTTGGAAATCCATCCTTTATCATACTGTTTACCGTTCTTCCAGACGCCTTCATAGACATTCCCAAATCTCCAGTTGAAACACTTTTTAAATATTCCACATACTGAACG
The DNA here is from genome assembly GCF_041200005.1 of Leptotrichia rugosa. Taxonomy (NCBI): domain Bacteria; kingdom Fusobacteriati; phylum Fusobacteriota; class Fusobacteriia; order Fusobacteriales; family Leptotrichiaceae; genus Leptotrichia; species Leptotrichia rugosa. The sequence continues at coordinate 19,905 of NZ_CP165644.1, read as the reverse complement.
CCTAAAGGTTTATCCAAATGATATTTTGCCATCAAATTTGCTTTAATTGCAGGTGGTATCGCTTTTTCATCTTGAAATGGATCGCCGGGCAACATATGTATCAAAAAAAATGTAATCGTAACGACAAGCCAAAGTGTTCCAAGCCCCATCAAAATCCGTTTAATCAAAAATTTCAAAATATTTTTCATACTTAGATTTTCTCCCTTTCTTTTCCAAAATTTTTATATATCTTATTATATCTATAAAAATACATATTTGCAAGTTATTTATTTTTGTATACAAATATTTTTTATTTTAATATAAAAAAACTACACTCTCTTATCTTGTATTTAAGATTTTAAGTGCAGTTTTAGTGAACTACTCCCGCTTCTAAAAGCGGGAGCTTCTTGGGAAGTATCTGCTTTTGTTAGCCAAATATATTTACCAAGCTCTTCGGGTAGTTCCTACCCTGATATATTTAGTGTAATACATTTTGCTATAAATGTTAATCAAAAATGCAATTCATCTCCCACTTATAGAAGTTGGAGACTTCTTGCCATCTTTTTATTAAAATAGTTTCAGTTTAGAAAATTTTAATTTAGAAAACTAATTATTCTTCTTCTTTTCTATAATCTTTTGTTCCATAATAGGTTTCCAGTAAAATTTCCTTTAATTCAGAAATCAGTGGATATCTAGGGTTAGCTGCTGTACATTGATCATCAAATGCATTCAATGCCATTTCATCAACCGCTTCTAAAAAGTCTTTTTCAGGCACTCCCCAATCTTTAATTGTCATAGGTATACCAATTCGTTTTTTAATTTCAACAATTCCGTCAATTAATTTTTCCATTTTTTCTTCTTTTGTATGTACATCTTTTCCAAATCCTAAATGGTCAGACATTTCTGCATATCTTTGCATTGCGTTTGGATATCTGTACTGAGGGAAAACTCCCATTTTTGTAGGTGCGTCAGCAGCATTATATCTTATTACAGTTTCTAATATAAGTGCATTTGCAATTCCATGAGGAATATGGAATTTTCCACCTAATTTATGTGCAAGCGAATGGTTAATTCCCAAAAATGCATTTGCGAAAGCCATACCTGCAAGACAAGAAGCATTTGCCATTTTTTCTTTAGCTTTTATAGCTTTTGCTCCACCATCAACTGACTCTGGAAGATATTTGAATACCAATCTAGCCGCTTCCAATGAATAAGGTTTTGTATATTCTGTCGCCATAACTGAAACATAAGACTCAAGTGCGTGAGTAAATACATCAATTCCTGAAGCCACAGTAAGTCCTTTAGGCATTGAAAGCATTAATTCTGGATCATTTATCGCCACATTTGGAGTTAATTCATAGTCTGCAAGTGAATATTTTACTCCAGTTTCGTCATCTGTAATAATTGAAAATGGTGTAACTTCTGAACCAGTTCCAGCTGATGTTGCAACTGCAATAAATTTAGCTTTTAGTCCCATTTTAGGGAATGGCAAAATTCTTTTTCTTATGTCCATAAATCTCATTGCCAAATCTTTAAATTTAGTTTCTGGATATTCATATAGAACCCACATAATCTTAGCGGCATCCATCGCTGAACCTCCACCAAGCGCAATAATTACATCTGGCTTAAATTCAAGCATAGCTTTTGCTCCCTCTTGAGTTGAGCTAAGTAATGGATCTGCTTTTACATCAGAGAAAATTCTAAAGTCAATTCCGATTTCTTCCAAGACTTTTGTAATGTGATCAGTGTATCCCAATTCTGCTAACACGCTATCTGTTACGATAAAGGCTTTTTTATGTTCTCCTTTTAATTCTTCCAAAGCTGTTGGAAGTGAACCATATTTAAAATATACTTTCTGAGGCACTTTGAACCACAACATATTTTCCCTTCTTTCCGCTATTGTTTTAACATTGATAAGATGTTTTACTCCGATATTTTCAGAAACTGAGTTTCCACCCCAAGAACCGCATCCAAGTGTCAATGATGGTTCCAATTTAAAGTTAAACACATCTCCAATTGCTCCAAGTGAAGCCGGCATATTAATTAGTGTTCTTCCTGTTTTCATTTTTCTTCCAAATTCATCGATTTTTTCTCTTTCTGCCAAATTTACATAAAGAGCTGAAGTGTGTCCAAGTCCTCCCAATTCAACCAATGTTTCCGCTTTATCAAGTGCATCTTTAAAGTTTTCACTTCTGTACATTGCAAGTACTGGCGATAATTTTTCGTGTGCAAATGGTTCTTCCATTCCTGTCGATTCAACTTCTCCAATCAACACTTTTGCAGTATGAGGAATTTCAAGTCCTGCCATATGTGCAATTATATAAGCACCTTTTCCAACTACTTCCGCATTTAATCTGCCATTTACAAACAAAATTTCCCTAACCTTTTGTTTTTCTTCCTCGTTTAATATATAGGCACCTCTGTCTAAGAATTCCTGTCTAACTCTGTCATAAATTTTATTGTCCACAATGACAGATTGTTCAGTTGCGCAAATTACTCCGTTATCAAATGTTTTAGACATTAAGATATAATTTACTGTCATTTTTATATCAGCTGTCTCGTCAATTATAACTGGTGTATTTCCAGCTCCAACTCCGATTGCTGGTTTTCCAGATGAATAAGCCGCTTTAACCATTCCAGGTCCACCTGTTGCAAGGATTAAATCAGCATTTTCCATAAGTTCTTTAGATAATTCCACACTTGGTTCATCCACCCATCCGATTATATCTTTTGGAGCTCCGTACTTAATAGCTTCTTCCAATGCAAGTTTTGCTGCATAAATCGTACATTTTTTTGCTCTTGGATGTGGTGATAAAATAATACCGTTTCTCGTTTTTAATGTTAATAATATTTTAAAAGCTGCTGTTGAAGTTGGATTTGTAGTCGGTATAACTCCTGCTATAACTCCTATTGGAGTAGCTATTTTTTTAACTCCATAAGATCTATCCTCTTCCAAAACTCCACAAGTTTTTTCATCTTTGTATTTATTATAAATATATTCCGAAGCAAAGTGATTTTTGATAACTTTATCTTCTATTATTCCCATTCCTGTTTCTTCCACTGCCATTTTTGCAAGCGTAATTCTTTCATCATTAATTTTTTGAGCTACTTTTCTAAAAATTTTATCAACTGTTTCTTGGTCAAATGTTGAAAATTCTTCCTGCGCTCGTCGTACACGAGCAATCAATTCCTTCAAACTGTCCAAATCTTTAACTGCCATTTATGATTCCTCCCAATAATTTATAAGTATATACTTCATTTTGATATAATAATACTACTACTTTTACTAAAAATTGTCAAGTGATTTTTTTCATTTGATAAAAAACTTAATTTTACATTTAATTTAAAATAAATAAGAACTATCTTTTTGTTATTTTTCAGATAGTTCTATTTTTTTATTTTTTTTAATTTTTTGTGTTTAATAAAAATTATTTATCTTCTTCACTATAATCATAAGTTACATTCCCTTTTGCAAACTTTTCTTTATAATCTTTGAAAAGCGCTTTTACTTCAAATGACATCCAGACAATCGCAATTAAGTTCGGAAGCACCATTAAACTGTTAAATATATCAGCTAGCGACCATACAATTTTTACTTCTTGCAGAGAACCTGCTATTATACAAAGAATTACAACAATTCTATATGGCAAGAGCATCTTTTTCCCAAATAAAAATTTGATATTTGATTCTCCGAAATAATACCACCCGATTATTGTTGTAAATGCAAAAAATGCTAGACAAACGGCTAAAAGTATTGCTCCAAATTCTCCAAAAGAACTTTTGAAAGCACCTTGCGTCAGTTGTGCTCCCACAAGAAAATCTCCATTTGCATCTTTTAAAATGTAAGCCTTTGTAACTAAAATAGATAGCGCAGTTGCACTACACACCAAAATTGTATCAATAAATACTCCAACCATAGCTGAAAGCCCTTGCTCTGCAGGATGTTTTACATGTGCCACAGCGTGAGCGTGAGGAGTTGAACCCATTCCTGCTTCATTTGAAAATAGACCTCTGGCAATTCCTTTTTGAACAGCCACTTTCACACTGGCTCCAGCAATTCCTCCCACAACTGCATTAGGACTAAATGCACTTTTTACAATCCAAGTAAATGTAGGTATAACTTCTTTATGAAATATCAGCAGTACCAAAATACTTGCCAAAATATACACCGCAGCCATAATAGGTACTACTAACTCAGCAAATTTCGCAATTTTATTCATTCCACCGATAAAAATTAAAGCGGCTAAAATCGCAACTATAATTCCTATTATACCAGGATTTATATTTTCAAGTCCAGATATTCCTTTTATTCCCGCAGCTATTGAATTTGATTGAACTGCATTTCCCATAAATCCAAGTGCCAAAATAATTGTCACAGAAAAGAAACTAGCTAAAAATTTGGCGAATTTTCCTGTTTTCTTAAGTCCTCTTGAAATGTAATATGCAGGTCCTCCAACAAGTTCTCCGTGAATTCTTTTTCTATACTTTTGCGCCAAAACCGCTTCTGTAAAAATTGTTCCCATTCCTAAAAATGCCGAAACCCACATCCAAAAAACTGCACCAGGTCCCCCGGCAGTAATGGCAGTAGCAACTCCCGCCACATTTCCAGTTCCAACTTGTGCCGCAACAGCCGTCGCCAATGCTTGAAACGAAGACATAGAACCTTCATTAGAATTTTCAGTTTTTCTAAACAGCCCTCCAAATACCATTTTAAAAGCATAGCCTATTTTTGTAATTTGTGGAAATCCAAGAAGGAAGCTCAAATAAGTTCCAGCCCCAAGCAACCCCCACATCAGAATATTACTAGCAATAAAGCTATTAATGTCGTTAATCAGTTTAACTAACTGTCCATAATCCATTTTTCTCTCCTTATTTAAAAAATTTTTACTTTATAAATAAAATTATACCAAAAAAATAAGTATTTTACAACGAAAGAGTGAAATTTAAGTTAATTTTTTCATTTTTTTAATAAAAAGATAGCAAGAAATCGTAGGCTTTCTATAAGTGGGAGTAGTTCACCAAATAATTATTTTGCCATGTTTATATAAAAAAAATCTTGACTTATAAAATTAAATATGATAGTATTCAATTATATCATTGAATAGTTTAAAAGATTGAAAGGATAAAGATTTTATGGCTACATTTGAAGATTATTTAAAATATGAAGTTACAGAAGAGCAGGAAGATAAAAAACAGTTAAGAATTATAGAAAAAGTTCAGCTTTCGGAAAAAACGGTAAAAGCAATAAAAAATATTGAAAAAGAAATAGAAATTATTGCAATTGCGCAAGTTTACTGTCCAGATTGCAGAGCTGCGGTTACATTTTTGAAAAAATTTAGCGATTTGAACGATAAAATTAAAATAGATTATCGAAATAGAAAAACTGGAGCTGAGTTTTTTCCAAATCTAAAAGAAGGAGAAAAAATAAAAATACCGTCTTTATTTGCCAAAAAGGGAGAAAATTATGAATTATTCTGGAATGAGTTTCCAAAAGTTGTGAGAGAAGAAATGGAAAAAAATCCAGATAATTTTGAAGATTTAAAATACAATTACAGAATTGGAAAATTTAACGATAAAATTGAAGAAGAATTGGTAAAATATTTTCTTTCTTTACAAAAATAATTTTATAAATTATTAAATTAAAAATACAGGAAATTTATTTAAAATAATAAAAATCCTGTATTTTTCATTTTTATAAAAAATTTTTTTATTTTTCAAACATTTTGTTTAATCCATCAATTTGCATAGTTCCTTTTTGGAAATCTTCTATTACAGATTTATTTATTTTAACGTTAGTCGGAACTTCAGTTATTTTAAATCCTTTTGAAATTGAACCATCAAAGTCGTAGTACACAGGGAAAGTAAACTTCTGTGTTTCCACGTATTTTTTTGCATTTAATAATGAAGATTTTTTGTTTGTAAATACAACTACCACATTTACATTGTCTTTATTTTCCTCATAAAACTTTTGTACATCAGGTAGTTCCATATGACAATCTGGACACCATTCGGCAGCCACTATAAACAAAGTTGGTTTACCGTTATTAAAGATTTTTCTACTTTTTGTCTTTACTCCTTTAAAATCTTTTAGTTCAAAATTTGGAACTTTAGTTCCTGGTTCTGCATTGATTTCAAAAGTTTTAACAGTTTTGGCACAACCTAGCACAAATGTCATAAGCAGTGACAAAATAATCAATATTTTTTTCATTTTTACATCCTTTCATGCAACTAATGTATTTTTAAATTCTGTTCATTAAGTTTCTAGAAATTTTGTTCAAATACAGTTGTTGCAGATTTTTAATTTTTTATAAAGTTATTATAGCACAATAACTTTATAAGTCAACATTTTTATATACAATTTTAAAAAAATAAAAAATTATTTTTTAGAATTATATTTATTCATCAATTTTTGAATTGGCATATTGTCTTTTATATCATCAATTAAATTAAAAATCTTTTCTCTCGAATCTCTTAAAACTTCCTTTTCTTCAGGTGTAAATTTTCCAAGCACATATCCCAATGTTTCTTCTTTCGTCTTGGGTTTTCCAATTCCAAATTTTATTCGCACAAATTCATTTCCAACATGCGAAATAATGGATTTTATCCCATTATGTCCTCCAGCACTTCCATTTTGCTTAATTTTCAATTTTCCAAACTGCATATCCATATCGTCGTAAATTACAAAAAGTTCAGTTTTGGGATCAATCTTAAAAAATCTTACCGCTTCTCCAACTGCTTCTCCACTTAAATTCATAAAAGTCAAGGGTTTTTGATAAAAAACTTTGTCACCATTGTAATTTGTGTTTACAAAAAGAGATTTATATTTTTCAGTAAAATTTGTAATTTTTTTTTCTTTTAAATATTCGTCAATAAATATAAATCCTATGTTATGTCTGGTTAATTTGTATTGTTCGCCTGGATTTCCTAATCCTACGATTAATTTCATGATAAAATTTCTCCTTTTTATTTTTTTTATTGTATTTTTTTATTTTTCTTCTTTTGTAGAAATCGCATCAACATCGTAATTATTTTTTTTGTCATCAATTTTTTTATTTTTAAGTTCGTAATAAGCCGCAACTCCAATCATTGCCGCATTATCCGTACAATATTCCATTTTGGGAAAATGAACTTCAATATCTGAAAAATTTTCAAACTTTTTCCGAAGACCTTTATTCGCCGAAACTCCTCCAGCTACAAGCAAAGTTTTTACATTTTTTTCTTTTACCGCTTTTTCCACTTTGTCATACAAAATGTTTACAATAGCTTCTTGTAACGACTTTGAAATATCTTCTTTTGAAATCTCATTTTTTTTCATTCTTTCGTGATTCACATAATTTGTAATAAAAGTTTTAACTCCGCTAAAACTAAAATTATATCCGTCAACTTTAGGTTTTTTGATTTTTAAAATATCTTTTCCATCAACTGAAAGTCTGTCAATTTGCGGACCACCAGGATATGGAAGTCCCAAAATTCTAGCAATTTTGTCATAAGTTTCTCCAACTGCGTCGTCTAAAGTTTCTCCCAAAAGCTCTGTCACAATTTTCTCATCTTTTTCGTAAATATAATACAAATTTGTGTGTCCACCCGAAACGACAAGTGAAATTGCTGGAAGTTTTACATCACTTTCAATAAAACTTGAAAAAATGTGTCCGTTTATGTGATTTATTGGAATAAGCGGAATATTGTTGGCAAAACTTACTGATTTTGCAAACATAAGTCCGACTAAAAGTGATCCAATTAGTCCCGGTGTATTTGTAACAGCGATGTAATCAATATCTTTAAGAGTTATATCTGCTTTTTTTAACGCTTGTGTAAAAACTGGCAAAATATTTTCGATGTGGTGACGAGAGGCGATTTCAGGCACAACTCCACCAAATTCTTTATGAATGTCAATTTGTGTTGAAATGATGTTACTCAACACTTTTTTTCCATCTTCAATTACAGCGACTGAAGTTTCATCGCAGGAAGATTCGATTGCGAGTATTTTCATTTTTTTCTCCTTATTTCAAATTATTTTTATTTTCAGTAATTTTTTCATATTCAAAAATTATTTTTTGTAGCACTTCTTTTACAGAAATTCCTGACATGCAGTCTTCGTATTTTTTAGGAAATTTATCATCTCCGTAAAGCGAGTGAGGTTTACAATTTGGATTTTTTATTAAAAAAGTATTTTTCTCAAAAGAAAATAAATTTGGATCTGTCGGGCCAAAAAATACAAAAGTTGGAGTTTTGACAGCACGAGCTATGTGAAATGGTCCAGAGTCATTTACAACAGCAATTTTTGCATATTTCAAAATAATTCCGCTTTCTTTAAAAGAAATTTTTCCACATAAATTAATAATTCTCCCATTTTCATCGTCTTGCACAATTTTTTTATCTTCTTTTCCACCAATCACAAAAATTTTTATATTTTTTTTGGAAAAATATTTTAACAAATCTTTCGCCAATTCATTGTAAAATGGCCATTTTTTCGTAAATTTAGAAGCTCCAGGTGCAAGGACAAAATAATCTTCATTTTTTAAATCATATTTTTCAATCAAATTTTTTTCTACAGAATTTTCCACATAAAACTCCAGCGCATCCCCAAGTCCATTTTTTTTATTTTTCCAAGAAAATTCAATTCCCAATTTTTTTAGTGCAGAAAAATAACTTTCCACAATCGTGCAATCGGCGTTATAATCAATAATTTTTGCTTTAACCAAAAGAGTTTTCCACCATTTTCTTTTTTTGTAGCAAAAATATTTAGTTTTAGAATTTTTCAATTTTATTCCGATTATTCTCGACAAAATTTTAGAATGTAAATCAATCACAAAATCATATTTTTCTTTTTTTAATTGAGAAATTATACTTTTTATATATTCTTTATCCTTACTTTTTTTCTTTTCAAAAACCACAAGTTTTCGGATATTTGGATTAAGCGAAATCGCTTGAGAGAAAGTGTCATAGACGGTAAAATCAATTGTGGCATCTGGATATTTTTTTTTAATCGCTCTGATCACAGGTGTCGTCAATAAAACATCACCAAATGAGCTAAATCTCATTATTAAAATTTTCATAATTATTTTCCTTTTGTTATTATTTATTTAAATTTTATACATCAAATATCGAATTAAGTCAAGTTTTTTAAATAAAAAAAAAGAAAGCTAATTAACTTCCTAACTTAAAATTATTTTTTAAAATGGTGCCTAGAAGAAGATTCGAACTTCCGACCCTACGGGTATGAACCGTATGCTCTAGCCAACTGAGCTATCTAGGCATAATTTGGTGGCGGGAGCTGGATTTGAACCAACGACCTTCGGGTTATGAGCCCGACGAGCTACCTGACTGCTCTATCCCGCGACAAGCTAAACACTATGGTGCCTCGAGCCGGACTTGAACCGGCACGGAATAATATTCCACAGGATTTTAAGTCCTGTGCGTCTACCGATTTCGCCACCAAGGCTAAACAAATTTACAAAAATAATTATACTATATATTTATTTTTATGTCAAGTGTTTTTTTGATATTTTTTAGGGTTGTACTGTATAATCAAGTGCAACACTAAAATGCATAAAAAAAAACAGAGTAAATCTGTGTCATTTACAAAATATAAAGTTTTCCTTCCTGCTAAAAAGGGATATTATGAAATTGGTGCAGTAAAAAAAATGGAAAAAATGAAACCTGTATTATTACTTTAGTTGATAGAAAAATTAGATGCAGAAAAATACCATTTTGATAATACTATAGCAGAAAAAAATTAAGAACAGAAAAAATTCTGCTCTTAAAAGATATTTTTTTATTATTTTTACTTTTTTATTGTACTTGACTTGACAATACACTAATAAATATTTTTTATTTGCTTCTAAATATTTAACTTCACCAATCCAAAGAATGATAAAAATTTTTTCTTAAATATATTTTTGTTATTTTTATTTATTTAATTTACACATTTCAACAAAAAACTTATGTACTTTAAGATCATCATTTAACTCAGGATGATACGAAGTCACAAGAATATTATTCTCCCTTGCTGCGACAACATTCCCATCAACTTCCGAAAGAACTTCCACATTTTTTCCCACACTTGAAATATATGGTGCTCGAATAAATGTCATTGGAATAACTCCAATCCCTTTAAATTCACTTTCAGTAAAAAAACTTCCAAGCTGTCTTCCATAGGCATTTCTTCTAACTTTTATATCCATCGCTCCCAAATAAGTCCGACTGTCATTTTCAATTTCCCTTGCCAAAAGAATTAATCCTGCGCAAGTACCGAATACAGGCAATCCTTCCAAAATAAGTTTTTTTATGTCATCAAATAAATCAAGGTCATAAAGCAGCTTTCCAATAACTGTACTTTCTCCACCTGGAATAATTAACCCATCAATATCATTATTATCAACAGCATTGCTTAAATCAGATTTTTTTCTTATTTCAAATGATTGTATCCCAAGTTTTTTCAGCATTTTTCTATGTTCTGCAAAAGCTCCTTGTAAAGCCAATACACCGATTTTCATTATTTACCTCTTTCAGCCATAAGTAACTTAATTTCATTTTCATTGATTCCAACCATAGCTTCTCCCAAATCTTCAGAAATTTCAGCTAACACTTTTGGATCGTTGTAGTTAGTAACAGCTTTAACTATCGCCTGAGCTCTTTTTGCAGGATCTCCAGATTTGAATATTCCCGATCCGACAAATACCCCTTCGGCTCCAAGCTGCATCATTAGTGCAGCATCTGCAGGAGTAGCAACACCACCTGCTGCAAAATTTACTACTGGCAATTTACCATTTTCGTGAACATATTTTACTAAATCAAAAGGAACTTGTAATTCTTTGGCAGTAAAATAAAGTTCATCTTCTCTCATATTTTGTATTCTTCTTATTTCTTGATTCATCATTCTCATATGTCTTACCGCCTGTACAATATCCCCAGTTCCTGGCTCACCTTTAGTTCTTATCATCGAAGCTCCTTCAGCTATTCTTCTAAGAGCTTCTCCCAAATCTTTTGCTCCACATACAAAAGGAACTTTAAATTTTTTCTTATCTACATGAAATTTATCGTCAGCAGGTGACAAAACTTCACTTTCATCTATGTAATCAATTTCTATCGCTTCCAAAATCTGCGCTTCTACAAAATGTCCAATTCTAACTTTTGCCATTACTGGAATTGAAACGACTTCCTGAATACCTTTAATCATTTTAGGGTCACTCATTCTTGAAACTCCACCCACAGCTCTAATATCAGCTGGAATTCTTTCAAGTGCCATAACCGCCGCCGCTCCAGCCGCTTCAGCTATTTTTGCCTGTTCAGGAGTGGAAACATCCATTATAACTCCACCTTTTAACATTTGTGCCAGATTTTTGTTTAATTCATATCTTTCATTTTTCATAAAATTTCATCCTTTCATGATAAAAAAATTTAATATATAATTATTATACTACTATTCAAAAAATTTTACAAATTTATATAATTAATTTGCTCACTTTTCATTGACTATTTTGAAAAATTAAGGTATACTTTAATGTAAAAAATAATAAATTAAAACAAATTGTGACTACGCAAAACTAAAAATTTTGAAAAATTATATTTTTTCTATTTTTAGTTTTGTTTTTTTATTTATAAATTTATTTAACTTAATAATTTTGTTTTTCAAAAAAGTTTCTAGCATTACAAAAAAATTTTATTGTAAACTTTTTAACATCGCAATTAAAATTGAAATGTCATTGTAGGTTACCCCACTGATTCTACTAGCTTGTCCAATATTTTTAGGATTTCCGTAGATTAATCCAGAAATTGCTATATTACTCAGTCCTTTTACATTTTCATAATCAAAGTTTTTTGGAATTTCCATCTCTTCCAACTTTTTAAATTTTTCAATCTGAGCTTTTTCCCGCTCTATAAAAATTTTATATTTCGCATTTATTTCAACTTGTTCTTTCGCCAATTTTGATAAATTTAAAGTTTCACAAAACTCACTTAAATTATCATAATTAATTTCTTTTCTTGCCAAAAAGTCAAATGCCGAAACGGGACTATTCATGCTATTTTCTGTGCCACCTTCAATATTTTTTAATTTTTCGTTATTTTCTTTTGTCGGATAAATTGTAATTTCTTTTAGTCTTTTTATTTCATCGTCAATTTCTTTTACAGCATCTTCCAATTTTTTTGTCGTATTTTTGTCCAAAATTCCGATTTCTTTTGATTTTTCGAGAAGTCTTATAAAGACATTGTCCTGTCTTAATGTAAGTCTATATTCAGCTCTTGACGGCAGTACCCGATATGGTTCTGGCGTTTTTTTATTAATTATATCGTCAATCAAAACTCCAATATATCCTTCACTTCTGTCAATCACAATTTCTTTTTTTCTCAAAATTTTTCTAGCCGCATTCACACCTGCAATAAATCCTTGACACGCCGCTTCTTCATATCCGCTTGTCCCATTAATCGTTCCCGCAGTATAAAGCCCTTCCAAAACCTTCGTTTCAAGCGTCAAATTGAGCTGATGAGCTGGAATGAAGTTATACTCCACAGCATACCCATATCGCACGATTTGAGCATTTTCCAAGCCTGTGATTGTATGCAGCATAGCTTCTTGCACAAATGGCGGCATAGCTGTCGTAAATCCGTTTATATAAATCTCATCTGATTCTATAGATTCCTGCTCCAAAAATATCTGGTGGTCGGTTTTTTGCGGAAAATTCATAATTTTTCTATCAAGCGAAGGACAATGTCTAGGCCCTTTTGTACTCACAATTCCAGTTACAATCGGCGAATATTTTAACATTTCCTGTCCAACTTTTATCGTTTCTGGTGTTGTAAATGTAAGCCAGGTGGGAAGTATTTCACTGTATTCCTTTTCAGTTTCATAAGAAAAATACCTTGGATTTGTCTCTCCGCCCAGTTTTTGCATTTTAGAAAAATCTATTGATTTTTTAGCAATTCTAGGTGGCGTTGCAGTCTGGTATCTGTCCAGCTCAAATCCATATTCTTCCAATCTATTGGGTAAATCAACGCTCGCAGGTTCCCCTACTCTTCCCGAAGAATATTTAACATCTCCCATAATGTATTCTCCGCCTAAAAATGTTCCTGTGCAAAGCACAACCGCTTTTGTCCCATATTCGATTCCAAAATTGTCCACAACACCACAGACTTTTTTTTCACAAACTTTTAAATCCACGACAATTGCTTGAACAACCTCTAAATTTTCTTGATTTTCCACAATTTCTCTCATTTTAATTCTATATTTATATTTATCGGCTTGAGCTCTCGTTATTCTTGAGGCAAGTCCCTTTGTATGATTTAAGTTTTTAAGCTGTAAATTATACTTATCGATATGTCTTGCCATTTCTCCGCCAAGCATCCCTAATTCTGACACCAAATGACTTTTTCCAGGTCCTCCAATTGACGGATTGCACGACATCATAGCAATACTGTCTAAATAAATAGTAAATAAAGCTGTTTTTAGGCCTTGTCTTGCTGAAGCCAGAGCTGCTTCCACTCCTGCATGTCCCGCTCCAACTACTATTACATCATAATTTTTACTCATCTTTTTTCCTTTCTAAAAAAATTTTTTCTTAAAATTATTTTTTCTTTTTAAAAGCTCTTCTAACTGGTCTAGTTAAATCCATTATAAACACATAATTTTTATGTTTTTTTATAAATTTATTCAAATTTTTGTAGACAACTTTTTCAGGTAGTTTACAATATTTTGCATATTCATTGCAAAAAATTTTAGCCAGTTTTTCATCTTCCATCATTCTTGAAACATTTTTCATCCGACTTTTAATACTCATCTTAACATCAAATTTCATTCTGTTCAAATCCACAAGATAAAACTCATAATTTTTGCTTTTTTCTATAATTAGAACATTTCCTGGCGAATAATCCTCAAAATAAATCCCCTTTTCGTGCAGTTCATACGAAAATTTTGCAAACTGTCTTATAACTTTTTCTCGTTTTTCTTCAATTTTTTTGTACCAATTCTCCTCTTTAACTTCTTCGTAATCTTCAGGCCAAAATATCTCCCGACAGGTAAAATCATATTTTAAATCTTCACTTATATAATAATCCCTTTTATCTTTTCCAAATTTATCAAAATAAGCAATTGGCTCCGGTGTTCCTATTTTTTTTTCCAAAAGCTTTTTGGCATATTCAAAAGAGCGTTTAGCCTTTGATCCTTTTATATATTTATAAATAACATTTGAAATAAAATTTGGTTTTTTAAATTTTTTTATGTTTAGCGTTTTACAAAAATTTTTTTCATCTATAACAACTCTTTTTATCTCATTCCGACCGGGTTCCACGACATATTCACCAATTTTATCAAAATTTTCTAATGTTTTTACCAAAATTTCCTTTTCATAATTTTTATTTATTTTATAGTTATTCATCTGTAACCTCTTGTTTTTTATTTTTTAAAATTTTTTTATATTTTCTTTTACCTTCATTCAACTTTTTTTTGAGTTCTTCTAAAATATTTTCATTTGTCAAAATATTTTTATTGTTTTTTATGCACTCAAAAGCTTCGTCATACTTGTGTTCCTTTTCCAAAACAAATATCAAATTGTAGTAATGTCTAGGAACTTCTGGCTCAATCATTATCATCTTTCGACAAATTTTTTCAGCTTCACTAAATTTTTTTCTTGCAAGATAATATCGCCCCTTTAAATTTAACATCTTTATTCTTGATAAACCTGAATTTTCATAATTTAAAAATAACAGTTCAATTTCTTTATATTCCTTCGCTTGAAGCAAAATTTCAAAAAAATCTTCAAATATGTAATCCTGCACATCTTCACAGCTTATAGCGATATTGTAATACTTTATAGCCTTCTTAACATCATTTGAATAAACCATTGTATCTCCCATTCGAGCATATAGTTTAGCCAATTTTATTCCTTTAAAATTTACAAGATTTTTATACTGCAAGATTGCACTGTCATATTTTTTCATCATTGTAAAAATATCACCTTTTTGGACATATGCTTCAACACTTTTTGGTTCCAATCCAATAGCTTTTTCCACATATTCCATTGCCTTTTTAAAATATTTTAAAAAGGAATAGCACATTCCTAAATTCAAGTAAACAAAATAGTTGTCCTCCTCTTCCAAAAATTTTTTGTAAACAGAAATCGCTTTTTTAAACTTTCCCAATGTCTGATATATGTATCCAAGAGAAAAAATGGTATCTTTGTTTTTAGGATATTTTTTATAACGCTTCTTTGCATATTTTACTGCTTCCCCATACATTTCAAACTCAGAATATAGTTCAACTATTCCAGTCAATGCCACAAAATTGCTTTCATCTATTTCTAAAACTGTTTTTAAATAAAGCATGGCGTTATCATATTCCTTTTTTTCTATCATTTTATCCGCTTCTAAAAGCAGTTGCTCCACATTCACTTGACTTTTCCCTTTCTTTCAAATCTTTAGTTTATCTTCAATTTCAAAAATTTTATTTTTATCTGTATCTGTATTTCATTCTGAATTCCACATCTTTTTTTAATTTTGACAAAATTCTTTTTCGCTCAATTTTAAAAACTTCTTTATTGTCACTTCCAATTTTGCAATCAATATAATTTTTTATCATATCTTCCATTTCTTTTTTAGCTTCGTTTCGTATTTCAAAGCTATATTCTTCATTATTGCCAATTTCTTTATTTTTTTCAATACAAAAGTATAAAAGTTCATTATAAATCTGCTGTGCCAAAACTTCCCGTGCCTTGTAATATGTCTTTTTATCCGTCTTTATAATTTTTAGTGCCTGTCTTTCCCCAGTAAATGGTTTTTCTTGAATAAGCCGAAGCATACTCTCAAAAATTTTATTTTTCTTTGCCATTTCGCACTCAAAACAAATTTTTTCATCTTTCATTGGCTTAAATAGACTTTTACACATTTTGCACTCCGCATACCCAAGCTCTTTTAGACAAATTCTCCGCTTTTCCATCTTTATCAAAATTCTTTCCAATCTTTCTGAAAGTTTTTTATCGCGATTTGGATTTTCAGTCATAGCTTTATGAATTTTGTCGATTATTTCTTTTGGCAAAATAACTTTATTTATATCAATTTTACCTTTTTTTGTAAATTTTTTAGTAAAAACTTTTTTTTTATTATTTCCCCATCTTCTTTTAGTAACTTCGTGTTCTCTCAACATCTCTCCAACTTTTAAAGTTCCAAAATTTTCTTCATTTTCAATTAATTCATCTAAAATTTCTCTTTTTATTTTATAGTTTACTTTATGAATCTCAATATTTCCTACGACATCTTCACCCAAAAATTTATTAATTCTGTCCTTTACCACATTTTTATGCAGAAGAAATGTGTGATAAACCGTTGCATCTGTCAAATTTACTGTCAAAATTTTCTGAAACAGACTTTTTGGCTCAGACCTTTCAAAAATTGGACCACCAACAAATATTTCCCAATTTTTTTTTATTTTCTCCAAAATATATTTTTCATTATTAAAAAAAGAAATTTTTTTCTTATCATGTATATATTTAGCTAAATTACCTAATTTATTGACTTTATCTTCCATTTTTATTCCCCCACTTCTGTTTTTCCACCGTCAACAATAAATTTTTTTCCAAAAATTTTCAAATCTTGCGTCGAAGTTATAAAACACTGAATTTTTTTATTTTTGAAATAATCCAAAATGCTATTTTTTCTAATTTCGTCAAAATATGAAGAGATATCGTCCATAATAAAAATCGGATATTCATTTTTTTCCGCCATCAAAATGTCAATCTCAGAAATTTTTAGTGAAAATATTATTGATTTTTTTTCTCCTTGAGAAGAATAAGATTTTGCATTTTTTCCATTTAACTCAAAGACGAAATCATCTTTTTGCGGTCCCAGCAAACTGTATCCCAAAAAATTTTCCCTCCCCATTTTTTTTAAACACTGCTCTTCAAATTTTTCCACTAATTCAGACTTACTTTTTTTTTCTACATCTCCCAAAAAACAGTCATATCTTAACTTTAACTTAGCTTTTTTGTCAAACAGTTTCTGGTAATTAAAATTTAGCAAAACCGATATCTTTTGTATAAATTCTCTTCTGTGAACTATAATATTCACACCCTCTTCAATAAATTTTTTGTTGTAAATCTCATAAATTTCGCAACAAGTTTTATTTTCTTTTATAAGTTTATTTCTGACTTTTAGTATTTTTTCAAAATTTACAATCGACTTCAAGTAATCTTTTCTCGCCTGTGAAATTTCATAATTAAAAAAGCCTCTTCTGATATTAGGATTTCCCACAATTAGCTCAATATCTTCTGGAATAAAAGAAATTACATTTAAGTTTCCGATGTAGTCTATATATTTACTTTTACTTTTATTTATGTAATAATCCTTCTTTTCTTCGTTGACATCAATTGCAATAATTTTATTTCCATCATTTGTCTCAAATTTTCCAAAGACAATTGTTCTATGGACATTATACTTTCTCATTTCCTTAATTTTTTTTGTCCTAAAACTTTTTCCTGTTGCGAGAAAATAAACAGCTTCAATAAGAGAAGTCTTTCCTTGCCCATTTTTCCCATAAATTAAGTTAAAATTCCTATTAAACAGCAATTTATCATCTTTCAAGCAACGAAAATTATTAAAATTTATTTGACTTAAATACATTATATTTTTCCCTTTTTTATTTTTTTAAACTTCTTTTTCCATAACAATTTTTTCTCCATTAAATTCCACAACATCGCCTGGATATATTTTTTTCCCTCGTCTAGTTTCAATTTCCCCATTTACCTTCACATCACCATTTAAAATTACCATTTTTGCCATAGCCCCCGATTCAACTAAATTTGCCCACTTTAACAACTGATCTAACTTTATAAATTCTGTATGTATTATCATTTTTTTCTCCCTTATTGATTTTCTATTTTTAACTATTTATATTTATATCATAAATTCCAAAAAATTTATACTTTATTAAAAATTTCTAGTCAATTTTTTTAATCATTAATAATATTAATGTTTAAAATTGAATTGTGGAAAACTCAATTTTATTGTGGAAAACTTTTTCCACATAGTTTTCCACATAGTTTCCACAATACCATTTTATACCTGTTTTTAGAGGATTTCAAACATCCTAAAAATTTATTTTAAAATTTTACTATTTTTGGATTTTGTGGAAAACTCATTTCTTTCTTTTTGTTTTTAATTAAATTTATAATATTTTTTATATATAATTTAAATTTTTATAAGTTTTCAACATTTAAAATAAATCTTGTCAGTTTTCCACATTTTTTAAATCCAGTTTTCCACATAGTTTTCCACATTTTTATTTCTTTCCGTTTAAAAATAAGGATTTATTTACTCTCATAAAAAATATAGATTGTGGAAAACTTCTCTTTTTTCCACATTTTTCCCAAAAAATTTTTTACATTTTAAATTATTTTTTTATTTTTTTTAATATATAATAATTTTTATTTAATTTTTTATAAATAATTTTTTCCCTGTGGAAAACTTTTTCCACATTGTGGAAAACTATCTAAATTTTTCAAAAGTTTTCCACATAGTTTTCCACATTTTTAAAATTTTTTTCCACACACTAAATAAAAAAAAATTCTATATTTTAAATATCTTTTTATATAAATTCTCTACTTCTTTTTTGAATACGTCATCTTCCTCTTTTGATTTTTCTACTTTTCTTATGCTACTTATTACTGTACTGTGGTCCTTTCCTCCAAAAAGCCCGCCAATAGCGGTTAAACTTAAATCTAACTCAACATTATGCTTTAGTATATACATTGCAATTTGTCGAGATTCTACTATTTTTTTTTGCCTTTTTTTAGATTTCATATCGTCAACACTTACACCATAATGCAATGAAATCATCTCTATCACTTTTTGAGCTGTCATCTTTGAGCGCTCCTTTTTTATGTTGTGAGAAAGCATTTCCTGAACCTGATCTATTGTAATAGGTTCATTTAATAGCTTTGCTCTAGCATTCAAATTCGTCAAAATTCCCTCAAGTTCTCTAACATTTGAAACGACTGCATCTGAAATATATTCCAAAATATCATCGCCAATTTCTATGTCTTGACTTTTTGCAATATTTTTTAAAATCATCATTCTAGTTTCAAAGCCAGGACGCTGGATTTCTACCGTAAGTCCAGATAAAAATCTAGATTCCAGTCTTTTAGATAAATTCTTTATTTCTTTAGGAGATTTGTCGCTTATCATAATAATTTGTTTTCCCAATTCCTGTAATTTGTTAAAAGTGTGGAAAAACTCTTCTTCCACAGTCCCTTCACCACGTCCAAAAACTTTTTCAAAAAATTGAATATCATCTAACAAAAGTACGTCTAAATTTCTAAATATATCCCTAAAATTCTGGATTCTTCCACTGTTTAAAACTTTAAAAAATTCATTTGCAAATTCTTCGGATGTAGAATAATACACTCTTTTTTCAGGACTTTTTTTAAGAATTTCATTTCCTACAGCTTGCATTAAATGAGTTTTTCCAAGTCCAGAACTTCCAAAGATAAAAAGAGGATTGTAAACAGGTTTGGGATTTTTTACTACAGCAAGGCAAGCATTATATGCAAGTCTACTATTTTCACCAACTACAAAGTTGTCTAGCCTATGTTTTGGATTTAAACCAGTATTTGCCATTTTTTCGTTTTTAATTTTAGGCTTTTCCAGATCCTTTGTGGTAAAAATCTTCATTTCAGGATGTTTTATCTCCTTTTTTTGCTTCTTTATTTCTATTTTTATTTCCATTTTTTCATCAGTTACAAGTTCTAAGATTTCTTCCATTTCAATTCTGTAGTTTTCCACATTTTTTTTAATAATTTTTGAGTTACAGGATAACAGAAGCGTATTCTTCACAATTTCCACAGCCTTGACATTTTGAAAAAATGTTTCAAAAATTACTTCTTCCACACTTTTTTTTACTAATTTTTTTAACTTTTCCCATAATTTTTCAGCTTCCTGCAC